>NZ_JAATON010000003.1:0-619752 GCF_011882165.1 Croceivirga sp. JEA036 | reverse complement strand
TAATAGGAGTCCAAGTAGCACCAACCCCTAAATCTAAATAACCTGGGTCATTAAAATTATTCAACAATGTTGTTCTATACTCACCTAAAGCAGATATAGCAAATTTCTCACTTAATTTTCTACCGTATAAAGAAGTTACTTGAAATACATCTGTCAGAGCTTCAAAGTCTTCAGAATCTGTATCAATATCTTTGTTGTCTAACTTAACCCAACCAAGGTTAAGGTTTAAAGAGTTGTTCCAGAAAAACTTATCTTCTTTTAAGTTAGCAAAGGCGTTACCTGTAATGGCAATGTTACCAGAGCTGTTGTTTGGAGCACCCTGTGCAAACCAATTGTTGAAGTTAGATAAACTACCGCCTATAGTACCAAAAGCGCCAGTTTTCCAACCTGGTAATGCATCTATCTGCGCTTGTAAAGCATCTGCTCTACCTTGAATAGCAGCAATAGAATCTTTTTTTTCGGCTAGTGTTGCCTTTAACTCTTCTTCTGTCTGTGCTTGGCCCATCCAAACTCCAGCAACCGTAAGAACGGCGAAAAGTATTTTTTTCATAATGACTTGTGTTTATAGTTTAAGAAACGCAAAAGTAAGAATAGTCACACTTGCCTTACAAAGAAATTTACTTTTTCTTGTACAAAGGCACCGCAGAACAGGCTTCTCCGTACATAACGCTCTTAGCCACAGGTTGTATTTTTAGTATTGCTTGCAGATAAGCGTTTTGTGGTACTGGTTTATGGCTACAACCTTTAATGATTACCGGTTTATCTTGGAAAGCACTAACGTCTAAATTAGCTAGAATTGTTTGATACAGGCTGGTTTCTAAATCTTCTAAGGTACCAACCACTACTTGCTTTGCATACGGTTGTAGTTTGCTCACCAAAAGCATGTACGCCCAACCCGGAACTATAGCATCTGTACTACAATTTAGGGCTACATAGGCATCTTTATATTGCTCCCAATCATGGGTGTCTGCTAGACTTCTAAATTCTTTTTCCTTAAGAATCAGTTCTTCCCAAAGCCAATCTTTAATATCCAAAACGGCTCTTTTTCCTACAGGATAGTAATCTTCCAAATCAAAGACCTGTAACTTGCTTTGTGCAACCCTATTTACAATTTCTTCTGCCATTTTTGTTATGCTTACAATAAGCCCAGTTCCAATTTAGCTTCTTCGCTCATCAAATCTTGCGTCCAAGGCGGGTCAAAAGTAATTTCTACCTCAGCATCTTTGATTTCATCAATAGACTTTACCTTTTCCTCTACTTCTGCAGGTAAACTTTCCGCTACCGGGCAGTTAGGAGATGTTAGTGTCATCAGAATTTTAACTTCATAATCTTCGTTGACCAAAACATCATAAATAAGTCCTAATTCATATATATCTACTGGAATTTCTGGGTCATAAATGGTTTTTAAAACCAATACGATTTTCTCTCCTAATTCAGCTGTATCTAGTGTTTCTTCGCTCATTTTATTTGTGTTTGATAGGCCACGGCATACAATTTCATCTGTTTGATCATGCTCACCAATCCATTGGCCCTTGTGGGTGATAAATGTTCTTTAAGTCCAATTTCATCTATAAATTGGGTATCTGCCTCCATAATATCTTTAGGCTTTTGATTGCTAAAGACTCTAATTAAAAGGGCAATGATTCCTTTGGTGATGATAGCATCACTATCTGCCGTAAAAAGCAATCTTTCATCTTCTAACTCAGCGTGTACCCAAACCTTACTTTGGCAACCTTTTATGATGTTGTCATCGGTTTTATATTGCTCATCTATTAAGGGGAGGGATTTACCCAACTCTATCATGTATTCATAACGCTGCATCCAGTCATCGAACATGCTGAACTCGTCTATAATTTCTTCTTGTATGGCCTGTATGGTCATGTAGTTTGCAATTTGTGTACAAAATTAGTGGATTTTAATCCCTTACTCAACTTTTTCAGAAAGTGTTAAGAGCCTAGTCATCAATTCTTCTAGTTCTTTGGGTGGGTGACCATGGTCAAATTCGTATGAATAGACCACCCCTTCAATCAATAATTCAAAACTTGCCAAAGCGGCGGCATCTACCATAGATTTACTTTGGTCTGGTTCTGAAATGTTCTTAAGGTCAATCGCTTTTAGTGCCATCACTAGAGATTCCTGCTCTTCTGCCTTTAAATTTAGGGTTTTAAATGTTCCTTGTCTTGTACTTCTATATTTTAGGGTTGTTCCATCACAAACCAATTCTTTGTAAAAACCGCGACTTTCTGCCCTGTAATTTAAATTCCAAGTAGGGTTCTGATTACAATTTTGTTGTAGCATCAAAAGGGTTAAAATAGCAATACATGTTTTCATAGTTAAAGCTAACAAAAAAGGCATCTACGTTGGTAGATGCCTTTGATTATTTTAATGTATTGGGTTATGGTAGCATAGCTTCTCTGGCACCGCCAGCAGCAAAAAGTGCTCTCATACGTTCTTTTTGTCCATTACTAAACATGTACATACATTCATCATCTACATAATCCATATAGTTCATAGTCATGTCTGTTGTTCTACAGTGGGTAGTTGGAAAACTTGGACATCCGTAATTAGGACGGTCAGAAGATGGTGTATCAGATACAAAATCGTCTCTATTACATCTGCCGTCTCCCCAGATATGTCTAAGGTTTAACCAATGACCCACTTCATGAGTAGTGGTTCTACCACCATCAAAAGGAGCTGTTGCCGTACCGGTTGTTCCAAAGTATTGTGGCGAAACC
Source organism: Croceivirga sp. JEA036 (assembly GCF_011882165.1). Lineage (NCBI taxonomy): Bacteria > Pseudomonadati > Bacteroidota > Flavobacteriia > Flavobacteriales > Flavobacteriaceae > Croceivirga > Croceivirga sp. JEA036. The sequence continues at coordinate 617,017 of NZ_JAATON010000003.1, read as the reverse complement.
ACCACTCCATCCGTAGAGGAGCTACCCCCAGGAAATTGCGCGTATCCTAAGATACCACCACCAATATTACCTACCCAAATATTTAAATGTGTGCTTGGTGTTACCACATTGGAACCGCCTTGTGCATCAAACTTAATAGCATCACTTGTTCCAAAAGAAGTCTGGGAGGTTTGTTTTCTGATAACCTGATCCAAAGTAAACTGGATATCTGAATCTGCAACTACTGGACTAAACAAGGAAGGTACTTGGTTAATGTCGTTGTTGGTAGCGCTAAAATCGTCATTTAGTACGGCGATTTGCGAAGCAATTTGAGCATCTGAAATGTTCTGACTGGCATTGTTGTACAAGACGTGAACAATTACTGGAATGGTAATAGTGCCTAGGTTATCTTCAACGGGAGTATCACCTCCTCCGCCGTTGCCACCACCACCGTTGCCGTTACCATTACCTTTTTTGGCAGCAAGATATTGCCTGGTGTGCTTTTCAATATTATACATTTTTTGCTCTAAACCAGGATTGCTCTTAAGCTTCTGGTTCAACACTTTCATAGTGGAGCAATTTTTACCAGCATTTCCTTTACCCGCGCTGTTGGTTTCTGATTCAACATCATCTGTATACACAAAGAAGTCGCTCATATCTACTTGAACTTCTTGCGCAGCTAAAACATCACTTTCGGGGGATTGCTCCTTTTCACAGGAGTAAAGGACAACTGCCATTGCAGACAATGTTAAAATCGTCTTTTTCATAAATTAATGGGTATATAATGGTTATTATTTGCTGCAGAAGATACAAATAATTAACATTATCCCAATGTTTTGTTAAAATAAATATGAAATATTGAAACAAAGTTGTTATCCAACCAACATACTCTTAGCGCGTTCTACACCGGCTACAAGCGCATCTACCTCTTCTTTGGTATTGTAAAAACAAAAGCTTGCTCTTACCGTGCCAGGAATTTTGTAAAAATCCATTATGGGTTGGGCACAATGATGTCCCGTACGTACGGCAATACCCAATTTATCAAGAATGGTACCAATATCATATGGGTGAACACCTTCTATATTAAAAGAAATTACCGAAGTTTTGTTCTGTGCCGTACCATAAATTTTTAAGCCATCAATCTTAGACAATTCTGTGGTAGCATAATCCAATAGTTGATGCTCATAGGCCGCTATCGCTTCAAAACCTATGGTATTCATATAATCTAAAGCGGCGCCAAAGGCAATACCGCCACAAATATTGGGTGTACCTGCCTCAAATTTATGTGGTAATTCTGCGTAGGTAGTTTTTTCAAAGGTAACCTCTGCTATCATTTCGCCACCGCCTTGGTACGGAGGTAATTTTTTTAACCATTCCTCTTTGCCATACAGCATACCTACCCCAGTGGGTCCACATATTTTATGAGCAGAAACTACATAAAAATCCACATCTAAAGTTTGTACATCTGCTTTAATATGCGGGGCAGCCTGTGCACCATCTATTAATACGGCAGCACCAACGTTATGAGCTGCTGATATTATTTCTTCAATAGGGTTTATGGTTCCCAAGGCATTGGAAATATGGTTACAAAAAACCAATTTTGTTTTACGAGAGAGTAAATTATGATAGGTTTCCATTACCAACTCACCCTGCTCGTTCATCGGAATTACCTTAAGAATAGCTCCCGTACGTTCACAAAGCATTTGCCAGGGCACAATATTGCTGTGGTGTTCCATGGCGGAAACCAATACCTCATCTCCTTTTTCCAATAGGGAAGAAAACCCATGAGCTACTAAATTGATACTATGCGTAGTCCCTGAAGTGAATATGATTTCGTGGGCTTTAGCGGCATTAAAATGCTGCTGAATTTTTTGTCTTGCTTGCTCATATTTATCCGTGGCCTCTTGCGATAAAGCATGGACGCCACGGTGAATATTTGCATTGTAATTTTGGTAATAGTCTACTATCGCATTTATGACCTGTTGCGGTGTTTGTGAGGTAGCCGCGTTATCTAGATATACTAAAGGCTTACCGTTGACTTCCCTATTTAAAATTGGAAAATCTTTGCGTATTTGTACTACATCAAAATCCACTTCTGTCATAAAAAACTATTATCCTATAAATCGAAACCAAGATTTACTCCCAGCTTACTGGCAATAAGTTTGTTGATTCTTACTTTCAATTCTGGTATACGTACACTTTCTAACACGTTATTGGCAAAAGCATACATCATTAAAGCTCTGGCCTCTTTCTTAGGAATACCTCTAGATTGCAAATAAAATAAGGCATCCTCGTCTAATTGACCTATGGTACAACCATGAGAACACTTAACGTCATCTGCAAAAATCTCTAACTGAGGTTTGGTATTTACCGTTGCTTTATCGGATATAAGAATATTATTGTTTTGCTGAAACGCATTGGTCTTCTGTGCAATTTTATCTACAATAATTTTTCCGTTGAAAACACCAGTAGAACTATCCCCATAGATACCTTTATAATCTTGGTGGCTTTCGCAATTAGGCTGCGCATGGTGTACCAAAGTGTAATGGTCTACGTGTTGCTTTTCGCCTAAAATGGTTACTCCCTTAAGGGTAGAGTCTATATGCTCCCCGTTCTGGTAATAATTCAAGTTATTACGGGTTAGTTTACCTCCAAAAGAGAAGGTATGTACACGTACTTGACTATTGGTTTTTTGGTCTATATAGGTATTGTCTACCAAAGATGCGGTAGGCGCATCGTTCTGTACTTTATAATAATCTACACGAGCATCTTTAGCCGCAAAAATTTCGGTCACCGCATTGGTAAACACTTCATTTGTGGTTAAACTTTGGTGACGCTCTATGATTTGCACTTCTGCATTTTCTTCTACTACAATCAAATTTCTTGGTTGCAACATTAAAGCGGCTTCGTTACCCGTAGCCAAGTGCAAAATTTGAATAGGTTTTCTAGGGGCCTTACTTTTAGGTATGTAAATGTATGCTCCTTCCCTACTAAACGCTGTATTCAATGTGGTTAATGATTCGTCTTTAGACGCTACTTTGTTAAAGTATTTTTCTATAACCTCTTTGTACATTGGCTTACTAAAGGCAGCACTCATCAAACAAACATCTACACCATCATGTGTAGTTTCTGATAAGTAAGACGAATACACGCCGTCTACAAATACAATTTTATACGTGTCTATTTCATGTAAAAAGAACTTCTTTACATCTTTGTACTCCAATGCATTGGTTTCTTTTGGAAAAATGCTGAAATCTACCTTTTCAATACTCTTTAGCGAGGTGTATTTCCACGCTTCTTCCTTTTTGCTAGGAAAACCTTTTGCTTCAAAATTCTTAATAGCCTCGGAACGCACCTCATGTACAGGGTGGTCAAGGTCTACCTGGTTTTCAAAGGCCAAAAAAGAAGAAATCAATTTATCTTTCAACTCCATCTTCTACTGCTTATACCGTTTCTTCTTGTTTGATCCAGTCGTAACCTTTTTCTTCTAGCTCCATGGCTAGTTCTTTACCACCAGACTTTACAATTTTACCATTGTACAATACGTGCACATAATCTGGAACTATATAGTCTAACAAACGCTGATAGTGGGTAATTACCACAATGGCGTTGTCTTTGCTTTTTAATTTGTTAACCCCATTGGCTACAATACGCAAGGCATCAATATCCAAACCAGAGTCAGTCTCATCCAAGATAGCCAACTTAGGTTCTAACATGGCCATTTGAAAAATCTCGTTACGTTTTTTCTCTCCTCCAGAGAAGCCTTCGTTAAGAGAACGAGATAAGAATTTACGGTCTATCTCTAGCAATTCTGATTTTTCGCGAATCAGTTTCAACATTTCATTAGCAGGCATGTCTTCTAAACCACGTGCCTTTCTAGACTCGTTGATTGCCGTTTTCATGAAGTTGGTTACTGATACACCTGGGATTTCAACAGGATATTGGAAAGAAAGAAAGACACCCTTATGCGCTCTTTCTTCTGGAGAGGCATCTTCTAAATCTTCACCATCTAAAACAATGCTTCCTTTTTCTACCTCAAAATTTTCATTACCAGCAATTACGGAAGCCAAAGTACTTTTACCAGAACCGTTTGGCCCCATGATGGCATGTACCTCTCCTGGTTTAACATCTAGGTTAATACCCTTTAAAATGGCTTTATCTTCTACACTTGCGTGTAAATCTTTAATTGTTAACATTCTTGCTTTTTATTTTTATCCTACTGATCCTTCTAAACTAATTTCTAATAACTTCTGTGCCTCCACGGCAAACTCCATTGGTAATTTGTTCAACACCTCTTTACTAAAGCCATTAACAATAAGTGCAATTGCCTTTTCTGTGTCTATACCACGTTGGTTGCAATAGAAAATTTGGTCTTCGCCAATTTTACTGGTCGTAGCCTCGTGCTCTATTTGTGCCGATTTGTTTTTGGTTTCTATATAAGGAAAGGTATGCGCCCCACACTCATTACCCATCAACAAAGAATCGCACTGCGAAAAGTTACGCGCATTTTCTGCCCTACTGTTCACTTGTACCAAACCACGGTAACTATTCTGGGATTTACCGGCAGAAATACCTTTAGAAATTATTGTACTCTTGGTGTTTTTACCCAAGTGTACCATTTTAGTGCCGGTATCTGCTTGCTGATAGTTGTTGGTTACGGCTATGGAATAAAACTCCCCGATTGAATTATCGCCTTTTAGAATACACGAGGGATACTTCCATGTTACCGCAGAACCTGTTTCTACCTGTGTCCAAGATATTTTTGCGTTTTTCTCGCAAAGTCCTCTTTTGGTCACAAAGTTGAATACACCACCTTTACCCTCTTTATCTCCGGGGAACCAGTTTTGTACCGTACTATATTTAATTTCTGCATCGTCTAGTGCAATAAGCTCTACAACGGCAGCGTGCAGTTGATTTTCATCTCTAGAAGGAGCAGTACATCCTTCTAAATAACTCACATAACTACCTTCGTCAGCAACCACCAAAGTACGCTCAAACTGGCCGGTACCTGCTTGGTTAATTCTAAAATAGGTAGATAATTCCATTGGGCAACGCACGCCCTTTGGAATGTAACAGAAACTACCATCTGAAAAAACGGCAGAGTTTAAAGCGGCATAAAAGTTATCTTTTTGCGGCACCACGGAACCAATGTGTTTTCTAACCAATTCTGGGTGCTCCTGTATGGCTTCAGAAATAGAACAGAATATAATTCCTTTTTCTGCTAAAGTCTTTTTGAAGGTAGTAGCTACGGAAACAGAATCCATAACTACATCTACTGCAACACCGGCTAATTTTTTTTGCTCATCTAAAGAGATTCCCAAGCGCTTAAACGTGTCTAGCAATTCTGGGTCTACCTCGTCTAGACTTTCGTACTTTGGCTTCTTGTTTGGTGCAGAGTAGTATGATATATCTTGAAAATCTGGTTTTTCATAATGCACGTTTGCCCATTCTGGCTCGTCCATCTCTTTCCAGATTTTAAAAGCTTCTAAACGCCATTGGGTCATCCACTCAGGCTCATTCTTCTTTTTAGAAAGCGCAACAACCACTTCCTCATTCAACCCTTTGGGAAAGGTTTCAGATTCTATGTCTGTATAGAAACCATACTCATATTCCTTGGTTTCTAATTCTTTTTTTAATTCCTCTTCTGTATACGCCATAACAATCTTTCTGTTCTCTTTTTTTGGTATTAAGCACTGTGTTTAGAGCGAAAAACTTTCTCCACATCCGCAGGTACGCTGGGCATTAGGATTGTTAAAAACAAAACCTTTACCATTCAAACCTCCTGAATATTCCAAAGTGGTGCCAACCAAGTATAAAAAACTCTTTTTATCCACCACAATTTTTATGTCATTATCTTCAAACACTTTATCGGTATCTCCTACGGTGTTGTCAAAATTAAGTTCATAGGACAATCCACTACAACCTCCACTCTTTACTCCAACACGTACGTAGTCCGAACCAGCTTCAAAGCCTTCCTCTGACATCAATGCGGCCACTTTAGCCTTTGCAGTATCTGACACTTTGATCATGTTACAATTAGATTAATTATAAATAGCTTACAAATATAGTGGTTAAGACGTATTTTAACAGGATTCATAACATTATTATAACGAATATTTCCATAAGCATTTTCTATGATTCAGATTATACCGATTGCCATCGTGTATGAATACCTATTTTAGGGAATTATTAAAAATCGTATTTAAAGAATTCATCCTACTTTTGCAGTATGTTAGAAGACAAAGAACAATCAAGAACACCTTTAGAACAGTTGGGCGAATTTGGCCTAATAACACATTTGACCAAAGACTTTAAACTAGTACAAGAATCTAGTGTTAAAGGAATTGGTGATGATGCCGCTGTTTTAGATCATAAAAACCAAAAAACTGTAGTTTCTACAGATTTATTGATTGAGGGCGTACATTTTAACTTGGCTTATATGCCACTAAAGCATTTGGGGTACAAATCTGTGATGGTAAATCTGTCTGACATTTATGCCATGAATGCCACAGCAACCCAAATCACAGTTTCTTTGGCCGTATCTAACCGTTTTCCCTTAGAAGCTTTGGAAGAATTTTACGCTGGTGTAGCAACAGCTTGTAAAATTTATGGCGTGGACCTTATTGGTGGAGACACCACATCTTCTACAAAAGGAATGCTCATAAGTGTTACCGCAATTGGCGTAGCCCAAGAAGAACAACTGGTGTACCGCAATGGAGCCAAAGAGAACGATTTGCTTGTTGTTTCTGGTGATATTGGTGGCGCTTATCTTGGTTTGCAAGTTTTAGAGCGCGAAAACGAGGTTTTTAAAGTGAATCCTCAAAACCAGCCCGATTTAGATGCCTACAGTTACATTGTAGAAAGACAATTAAAGCCTGAAGCTAGAAAAGATATTGTTGAATTGCTAGCGAAATTAGAAGTGAAACCTACCGCTATGATAGATATTAGTGACGGACTTTCTTCTGAAATTTTGCATTTGTGCCAAAATAGCAATGTTGGTTGTGATTTATATGAAGATAAAATTCCTTTAGACCCCACGGTAATTGCTACTTCTGAAGAGTTTAAAATGGATAGCACGATGATTGCTTTGAGTGGTGGAGAAGATTATGAGTTATTGTTTACCATAGATCAAAAAGATTTTCCCAAGATAAAGGCCAATCCTAATCTTACAGTTATCGGTCATATGACAGAGAAAAGTATGGGCGCACAGCTAGTTACGCGTTCTGGCGCAAAAATGGAATTAAAAGCACAGGGCTGGAATTCGTTTTAATTAAGCTACCCGTCTGCGTTCTGTTTGCTTTTTAGACGCTCTACGGTTTCTTTTCTGGTACATTTCTTCCAGGGTCTTATTTATCTCCCTCATTTTTTCCGTAAGAATGGTCAGTTTACCACGTTCATCCGTAGTTACCTGTTTTTGGCAGTGAATACAACGGTATTCTTTAATATGCTGTGTCACTTTCTTAGACACAACAAAATGATGCCCAAAAAATTGACAGAAAATACCAGTAAGCTTATTGCCATCGGGGGTAATGGTTCCTTTCATACATCAAGGTTTAAATGGCACGTTTAGACTTGGGGCCTTAACAATGCGGTTATACAAAATTAGGTTTGGTTCTTTATTATTGAAAACAGCTGAAAATCAACTGCAAACATACTTATGCAACGGCACTCCCCTTCTGTTTAGTATATGTTTTATCGTATTTTCTACAAAAATTTCGATAAAAGGCATATTTTCGACAAAATCAGCAAATAATCGACGAACCGTTGTGGGCTTCAAGATACAAATACAGCGCTTATTAACAAATAATTAGTGATTAATGTTACGTAAAAAAGACACCTTACTTGTAGGTTTCGCCCTCTTTTCTTTATTTTTTGGTGCTGGCAACCTTATTCTACCCCCCTATTTAGGATTTACCTCCGGTATAGATTGGTGGGTAGTAACTTTGGGTTTTGTACTTACTGGTGTTGTCGTACCCATCTTTGGCATTGTGGCTCATGCCCGATTACAAGGCACCTTATTCGATGTCGGTAAAAAAGTATCTCCAACATTCAGTTTAATTTATGCCTACCTTATATATCTAATATCTATTTTACTACCTGCGCCACGTACTGCGGCTGTGACCCATGAGATAGCTATTGCTCCACTTTTTAATAGTCCATCATGGCTTTCAAGTACGATTTACTTTGCATTGGTATTTGTATTTGCCTTAAATCGCTCTAAAGTGCTAAGCATTATTGGCAAATTTCTTACTCCAGCCATCTTACTTATTTTAGCAGCAATAATTATTAGTGCAATTGTTGGTTTTGATAGCCCTCTTGCTCCTAGTAGTGTTGCGCATGGGTTTAGCACTGGTTTTTTAGAAGGATATCAAACATTCGATGCTATTGCTGCAGTAGTTGTAGGTGGTGTTATTATAATCTCGGTTAACCTAGATTTTAAGCAATTAGATGCCGCGTACAAAAGGAAACTCATCGCTAGAGCTGGTCTTATTGCTGGTTTGGGTCTATTTGCAGTCTATGCTGGATTAATTTATACGGGAGCACGTTTACAGTCTGAGTTTATTGGGATTACCGACCGAACTGCCTTGTTATCCGAAATTAGCATCATTACGTTAGGCAATATTGCCTCCTTACTTTTAAGTGTGCTAGTATCACTAGCCTGTTTTACCACGGCTGTTGGGATTATTACAGGTACCGCAGATTTTATGAAAGGAAGATGTAATGAAAGTCAATCTGTTTATATAGTGACTGTAGCGCTTTGTTGCTTAATTGGTCTTTTGGTAGGCCAGTTCAACGTGGAATTTATAATTAAAGTCGCCGTACCTGCATTAATGTTCATTTATCCCGTGACTATTATTCTAATACTATTAAATGTAGTTCCAGATACACTTGGCAGCCCAAAAGTGTTTAAATGGGTTACAGCAACTGCTGTTCTATTTAGCACCCCAGATTTTCTTGCTACCATTGGGTATCCACAGCTGGGCAATATAGCAAGTGATTGGTTACCCTTGGCTAAATTTCAAATGGGTTGGATATTACCCTGTATGTTAATATTTGCAATAGTCAATGCTACCAAAAAAATAGGCGCATAAAGCGCCCATTTTATCATATGTAATGGCTAAAACTAGGCATTCATCAATTCCTCTATCTCTTCAGCTGCTAACGGTATGTTTTGCATTAGATTAAGAGGCTCACCACTTTCTTGGATAACCACATCATCCTCCAAACGAATACCAAAACCTTCTTCAGGAATATAAATACCAGGTTCTACGGTAAATACCATATTCGCTTTCATTGGTGTTTTTAAAGCCCCATAATCATGCGTGTTTAGACCGATATGATGACTGGTACCGTGCATAAAATATTGTTTATAAGCAGGCCAATCTGGATCTTCGTTTTGTACCGCGGCTTTGTCTAAAAGACCTAATCCCAATAATTCAGACGTCATTATTTTACCAACTTCTTTATGATATTCTGCCCACAAGGTGCCTGGAACCAACATTTTAGTTGCCTGCTCTTTTACCCGTAAAACGGCATCATAAACCGCACGCTGTCTTGCTGTAAAACGCCCGCTCACAGGTATAGTTCGGGTCATATCACTAGAATAATTGGCATATTCTGCAGCCAAATCCATCAAAATAAGCTCTCCTTCTTTACACTCTTGATTGTTTTCTATATAATGTAATACATTCGCATTATTGCCAGAGGCGATGATAGGCGTATAAGCAAACCCCTTGCTTCTATTGCGTACAAATTCGTGTAAAAATTCGGCTTCAATCTCATACTCAAATACACCCGGTTTAACAAACTCTAATACACGTCTGAAACCTTTTTCAGTTATGTTACAAGCAATTTGCATAATCGCAATTTCTTCTGGCTCTTTAATGCCTCTAATTTCTTGTAATATAGGATTGCTTTTTGCCCATTGATGCGCAGGAAAGTTTTGTTTGCATTTACGGATAAAACGGTCTTCTCTAGTTTGCGTTTCTACGGCTTGCCGGTAATGTTCGTTCGTATTAAAATAAATAGTTTCGGCCTCCGTCATCAAATCAAAGAAAATCTTATCAAAATCACTTAACCAATACACCGTTTGTATACCAGATACACGTGTTGCATCTTCTTTGGTAAGCTTAGCCCCTTCCCAAACCGCAATATGCGCATTGGTTTCTCTTACAAATAATAGCTCTTTATGCTTTGGATTCAACGCATCTGGAAAAAGTATTAATATGGTTTCTTCTTGGTCTGCCCCAGACAAATAAAACAAATCCCTGTCTTGTTCAAACGGCATGGTGGCATCGGCACCTATGGGATAAATGTCGTTAGAATTAAAGACTGCAATACTTTTAGCTTTCATGCGCTGCATGAATTTCTTTCTATTCTTAACAAATAACTGACTGTCTATTGGGTCATATTTCATACAAAATCTGTTTTTTTCAAAAGTAACGAATGCAGTCACCATTGTAAAATCTTAATTAAAAGGGCATCGCTATTAAAAGCAATAAATACTACTATTGGTAGACTACATAGTTATTATTACCTTTCTGCTCGACTAATCCCAACCTCAAAAAAAATGAAACGTTTATTCCTTTTTGCCCTAATTATTGGCTTACATTTTTGTTATGCGCAGCCCAGAGCTACTACAGAAAACTATGTTAAAGATGCATTAGAGGCAAAAGCCAAACTAGAAGAAGTTTCGCTGTTAAAAAATATATCCTTGACCAACATTGGACCAGCAATTATGAGTGGTCGTGTGGTGGACTTAGCGGTTAATGAAGCTGACCCTACGGAATTTTATGTAGCCTATGCTTCTGGAGGTCTTTGGCACACTAAAGACAATGGCATTTCTTTCACCCCAATTATGGATAATGCACCTACCCAGAATATTGGTGATATTGCGGTACACTGGGCCAGCCACACTATTTGGGTAGGCACAGGAGAAAATAATGCTTCTAGATCTAGTTACGCTGGAATAGGGGTATTAAAATCTACGGACAATGGTGCTACTTGGGAACATATGGGTTTAAAAGACAGCCAACACATTGGCAGAATAGTCATTGACCCAGACAATCCAGATACTGTTGTAGTTGGTGCTACAGGACATTTGTATTCTGCAAACGAAGAAAGAGGTATTTTCAAAACAATAGATGGCGGTAAAACTTGGACTAAAACGCTTTACGTAAATGCAGAAAGTGGCGTAATAGACGTGGCTGTAGACCCTAAAAATTTTAAGACTCAATACGCCGCCACTTGGCAAAAAGACAGAAAAGCTTGGAATTTTACAGGTAACGGCTCAGGGTCTGCCATTTACAAAAGTTTGGATGCTGGTAGCACATGGAATAAAATAACACTAGAAGGCAGCGGCTTCCCTGCAAGTGAGGGTGTGGGCCGTATTGGATTGGCCGTTTTTAACGATTCTATTGTTTATGCGGTATTAGACAATCAAGAAAGGAGGGCTAAAGCGCTTAAAAAGGTTGTTGATGGGGACAAATTAACCAAAGACGATTTTAAAACCATGAACAAACGCACTTTACTAGGTCTGGACAACAAGCGTTTAAATACGTTCTTAAAGACCAATGGTTTTCAAGAAAAATATCGTGCAGAGAATGTAAAGGCACTGGTACGTGATGGCTTGGTAGAGCCAGTGGATTTAGCCAAATACTTAGAAGACGCCAATTCACTTTTGTTTGATACTCCTGTGAAAGGTGCAGAAGTTTATAAAAGTACCGACGCCGGCGCCACTTGGTCAAAAACACATGAAGATTACATTGATGACCTCTTTTATAGCTATGGTTATTATTTTGCTCAAATTGCAGTTGACCCTAGCGATAGCGAACGCATTTATTTAGCTGGTGTACCTTTAATAAGGTCTACAGATGGTGGAAAAACTTTTGAAAGTATTAGCAAAGAAAATGTACATTCTGACCACCACGCCTTATGGATTAATCCAAAAAAAACTGGCCATTTAATTAATGGTAATGATGGTGGTGTAAACATTACTTATACAGATGGTGATGTGTGGATGAAAAACAACCAGCCCAGTGTAGGGCAATTTTATGCCATCAATGTAGATAATGAGGAACCATACAATGTTTATGGCGGCCTACAAGATAACGGAGTTTGGAAAGCTCCACATACCACTAAAATTAATAATGGTTGGCAAAGTAGTGGTAAAAATCCTTGGGAAATGCTAATGGGGGGTGATGGTATGCAAGTGCAAATAGATAGCAGAAATTCAGATATTGTTTTTACCGGATTTCAATTTGGAAACTACTATAGGATAGATTTAGCAACGGGCAAGCGCAATCCCATACAACCTAAACATGAACTAGGAGAGAGTCCTTATCGTTTTAATTGGCAAACACCAATATTACTATCCCCTCACAACCAAGATATTCTTTATCTAGGAAGCAATAAGTTACACCGTTCTATGGACCAAGGTACTACTTGGCAAAGTATTTCTGAAGATGTAACTCATGGCGGCAAAAAAGGAAATGTTGCTTATGGTACCATCACAACAATTTCTGAATCTCCTTTTACCTTTGGGCTATTGTATGTAGGTACAGATGATGGTCTAATCCATGTTTCTAAGGATGGTGGACATAGTTGGACCAATGTTGCCAACCCATTACCAAAACAATTATGGGTGACCGAAGTTTCAGCTTCTAAACATAAAAAATCTAGAGTCTACGCTACACTTAACGGGTATCGTTGGGATAATTTTGTGCCTTACGCCTATGTGAGCGAAGATTACGGCGTTAGCTGGAAAAATATTGTGGAAGACCTACCTGCCTCCCCAATTAATGCATTCGTAGAAGACCCTAGTAATGAAAACCTATTGTTTATAGGTACAGATAATGGATTATATGCTAGTTTGGACCGAGGCAACTCTTGGCATAGCATGCAAAATGGAATGCCTAATGTAGCAGTACACGATTTAGTTATACAAAAAAGAGACCAACATTTGTTAGTGGGCACCCATGGTAGAAGTATTTATAAAGCAGACATAGGCTTTTTACAAGAAGTAGACTTTGACCTTGACCGTGAAAAGCTACATGTATTTAAATTAGAAAACATAAAACATTCTGGGAGATGGGGAAATAGCTGGTCTTCTTGGGGAAATCCAAACACTCCTGGTCTTGATGTTAATTTTTATACCAATACCGCAGATACATTCCAAGCCAAGGTGAGTACCAAAGATGGCATTACCATAAGCCAAGCAAGCCTAGAGGCTATTAAAGGATTTAATGTATTGCATTTTGATGTAGCTTTTGACAAAGAAGGAAAAAAAGCATATTTACAAAAAAACAAAACCACCTTAACAGAAGCTAACAATGGCAAAACGTACCTGCCAAAAGGCACCTATGTTTTAGAGGTTTCTGGCAATGGAAGCAAGCAAACCAAAGAATTTAAAATAGAATAAATGCAATTAAGCTTAAGCATACCAGCACTTTTGTTTCCTGCCATTTCTTTAACCATGCTGGCTTATAATGCAAGGTATTTGGCCATTGCGGCTTTAATTAGGCAATTGCACGGACAATTTTTAGAAACCCAAGCACAACCCCTAAAAAAACAAATAGAATTACTACGTAAACGTTTAGAAATAATAAAATGGATGCAAGCCACAGCTATTGCCAGTTTTTTGTTGGCTGCTGTAACCATGTTTTTAGTTTACGTAGAGCTCGAGCTCTGGGCGAATATAGTTTTTGGTTTTAGTTTAATATTTTTAATGGTTTCTCTGGTATTGTCCTTTATAGAGGTACAATTATCTACAAAAGCGCTGGGAGTACAATTAAATAGCATGGAGTAATGAAGTTAGTTTTACAAGAAGATTTACCACTACAAGAAGTAAGTCACGACCCAGATATAAAGAAAAAAGTGTTCTTGAATAAAGGCGATATTCCCCATTTGATGATGTTTAGCACCGCCACTTTTACTCCAGGACAATCTGTAGAAACGCATAAACACGATACCATGACTGAAGTATTTTATATACAAAAAGGCATGGCAGAATTTACCGTTGAAGGCAAGAAATATATTTTAAAACAAGGACATTGTATTACCATAGAAGCTGGAGAGTGGCACAGCCAAAAGAATCCTTTTGATGCTGATGTAACTTGGCTATATTTTGGGGTAGACGTAGGATAAATATGGGCGATTGTGCATTTTACCCAGTTAAACTGTGGTTTTTGTCTAATTTTTAAGAAATTTCTGTAATTTTTTGAGTATTTTGTTTACCCAAATTTTAAATTCCCCAAGCCTATGGAACGGGTAACAGATATTGCTTTTTTCAATAACATACGTGAAATTCGCGAGTACGAATTCGGAAAGTTTTATTTTTTTAACGGTCTTGTTATTTCAGAAATAGCAGAAGGTGCCACTTTTGCTTGGGAACATGCAGAAAAGGCTATTAAGGCCGCTCATGAAATTTTTGGTCACGATTTACCCATCATATACATCTCTAACAGAGTAAACAAATACAATGTGGTAGCATCTGATTGGATTAAATTTTACCAACATAGGCACAACTTAAAATACTACGGTATTGTAGGTAATAGCAGTAAAAGCTTTGCCAGCTTAGTATTAGAACGAATGTTCTTTAAATCTAGCATGCGCAAATTTAGTCACTTACAAGACGCCATTGATTGGGCACAAAATTTGTTGGTAACAGATGTCGATTTAATTTTTGGCGAAAATAGCTATTGACCAATGTGAAAAATAGCGTCTCCCTGATTCACCACAGCTTGATTATTGATACAAAATATAAAGCCTGAATTTGGCGCAATAATATTTTTGCTTCGCTTGGCATACGTATCAGAAATTATCCCCATTATTTCACCTTTTTTTATAGCCATTCCATTTTTCACCTTTGGAATAAACATGCCTGCCCTTGGCGCACGCACCCATCTAGTCCTTATCAAATGTTGACTAACTATGGTTTTGGCATCGTTCACACCTTCTAACATTTTCAGATGATGTAACACATTTGTTATTCCTTGGCAGGCTATAGAAATGGAGTCCCCATCAAAACGCATGCTTTCACCAGCTTCATAAACAATTACTGTTTTCCCTTTTTTATAGGCATCGTTCCTAAAGGAACCTTTTATCAACTTAGAAGAAAAGTAAAAGGGCGCATTAAAAACTTCCGCAAGTTCTTTACCATTATCATCCCCTAAAGTGTAGCGTACTTGCGGATGATTATGGCGTTGCCCTCCACCAGTGTGCAAATCAATAGCAATATCAATTTGTGGCAAGAGCTCATTGGCATAATTGTATGCAATTCTGCTAGCCAAAGAACCGTTTTTAGACCCTGGAAAACTTCGGTTTACGTCTTTACCATCTGGCACATCTCTAGAAAAATGAATAAATCCAAAGACGTTTAAAATAGGAACTACAATTACCGTACCCCTACAAATATTTAGCGTTTTGTCTGCCAACATACGGCGCAGTGTTTCTACTCCGTTAATCTCATCCCCATGTAGACCAGCTTGCAGCAAAACCACTGGACCAGGATTTTTGCTATTAAAAACGTGGACGGGTATATCTATTAAAGTGCCTGTCGGGAGTTTGGCAATATCTATTTTTACAAGTTTATTTTTCCCGGGAGGCACCAATTCTCCCCCAATTTGCAACGTTCTATCAGCTCTTTCTTCCCACATGTCGTTCCATATATTGTATAATTCGCTTGGCCACATTAACACCTGTGGCAGCCTCTACTCCTTTTAGCCCAGGAGACGCATTTACTTCTAATATCAAGGGACCACTGGCAGAACGAATTAAATCTACACCCGCAACCCCTAAGCCCAATAACTGTGTAGCTTGTAATGCAATAAACTTTTCTCGTGGGGTTAATTTTACCGCTTCGCCTAAGCCTCCTCTATGAATGTTAGACCTAAATTCATCCATATCAGAAGTCCGCTTCATACTAGCAACTACTTTTTTACCAATAACGATAATACGTATATCTTCCCCGTTTGCTTCCTCTATAAACTTCTGAATAAGGATACTAGTATCCATTTTATAAAAGGTATCAATAATGCTTCTAGCAGATTTTTTAGTCTCTGCCAAAATCACACCTAACCCTTGTGTACCTTCTTGCAGTTTTATAATTACTGGGGGGCCACCTAAAAGGCGTAATTGGTCTTCTATATTATTAGGATTAATACTAAAAAGCGTTTCTGGAATCGGCAACCCATTTTTAGCTAGAATTTGCAGTGTAGCCACTTTATTTCTCGCTCTACTAATTGCGGCAGACCTAGCAGTACTAAAAACGCCATTGATTTCAAACTGTTTGACAATTGCTGCGCCATGTTTGGTTACTTTAGTCCCTATTCTTGGAATTATAGCATCAAACTCATGAGTAACATCTTCAGAACCAAAAAAAATTTTAGGATTACCTTCTCCAAGTTTTACGGAGCATTTGGTGTGATCAATAAGTTCTACATAATGCCCAGCTTTTTGCGCTTCTTCTACCAAGCGTCTGGTAGAATGCACATGTAGGCTTACAGAAAGTATGGCAATGTCCATGTAAACGGCTTAGGGTCTGTTTTAGAGTATGAATATCGTTTAAAAATTTAAATCGTATTTATTTTTTTGTGATTTTAATCTTTTGACAATCTAGTTTGTTGAAGCAAAAACGTTTTAGAATCTAGGTTTTAAGAGATTTTATCAAACGTTTTCGTGCTTAGCTTATAACGTTTCTAAATAAGGTGTTTTGCGCTGTTTAAAACTTGTTAAAAACTTGATCCTGCCGTAAATTTGCTAGTAAAACTTATAACTAATGAGTGGATTGATAAAATCTTCAATTGCCAGAAAGCTAGTGATGGCCCTTTCTGGACTTTTTCTTGTGGTTTTTCTTACCCAACACTTTGTCATCAATTTTACTTCTGTTATAGCGCCAGAAACTTTTAACCAGTGGTCTCACTTTATGGGTTACAACCCTTTAGTGCAGTTTGTATTGCAACCGATATTAATTGCTGGGGTTGTTATTCACTTTGTAATGGGCTTTATATTGGAAGCACAGAATAAAAGTGCCCGCGGGGTTTCTTACGTTAAATACAACGGGGGCGCCAACGCATCTTGGATGTCTAGAAACATGATTTACACGGGCTTAGTGGTATTGGCTTTCTTAGGCTTGCATTTTTATGACTTTTGGGTTCATGAGATGGCCTACAAGTACGTAGAAGTTAAAGCGGAAGACCCTACAAGATACCATGCGGAAACAGTTGAAAAATTTACGCCAATTTGGAGAACGGTACTATATGTAGTTTCTTTTGTACTACTTAGTCTTCACCTATGGCACGGGTTTGCTTCTTCTTTCCAGTCTATGGGAGTAAACAACAAGTACAGCCCGGTTATTCAAAAAATTGCTAAAATATTTGCGGTGGTAATTCCATTGGGCTTTGCCTTTATTGCTATTTACCACCATCTTAACCCAATAACACATTAATCATATGGGAGTATTGGATTCCAAAATTCCATCTGGGCCGTTGGCCGACAAATGGACAAAACATAAAAATGATATTAATCTGGTTAACCCAGCCAACAAGCGTAACATTGATGTTATTGTTGTAGGTACTGGTCTTGCCGGAGGTTCTGCTGCAGCTACTTTAGCAGAACTTGGTTATAACGTAAAAACTTTTTGCTACCAAGATTCACCAAGAAGGGCGCACTCCATTGCCGCTCAAGGTGGTATTAATGCGGCAAAAAATTACCAAGGTGATGGGGATAGCCCTTATCGCTTGTTCTATGACACCATTAAAGGTGGTGACTACCGTTCTAGGGAGGCAAATGTGTACCGTTTGGCAGAAGAATCTGCCAACATTATTGACCAATGTGTGGCGCAAGGGGTACCTTTTGCACGTGAGTACGGTGGTTTGTTAGACAACCGTTCTTTTGGTGGTGTATTGGTATCTAGAACTTTCTACGCTAAAGGACAAACAGGACAACAATTATTGTTAGGTGCTTATGCTGCTATGAACCGCCAGATTAATCGTGGTAAGATAAAGTCTTACACCCGTCATGAAATGATGGACTTGGTCTTGGTAGATGGTAAAGCTAGAGGTATTATTGCAAGAAACTTAGTAACAGGAGAAATAGAACGTCATTCTGCACACGCAGTAGTTTTAGCTACTGGTGGTTACGGCAATGTATTCTTTTTATCTACCAATGCAATGGGTAGTAATGTAATGGCAGCTTGGAGAGCACACCGCAGAGGAGCTTTCTTTGCCAATCCTTGTTTTACGCAAATTCACCCAACCTGTATTCCGGTATCTGGAGAACATCAGTCTAAATTAACTCTGATGTCTGAGTCTTTACGAAACGACGGTAGAATTTGGGTGCCAAAGAAAAAAGAAGATGCAATTGCCATACGTGAGGGTAAATTAAAACCAACACAGTTAGCAGAAGAAGATAGAGACTATTACTTGGAGAGAAGGTATCCTGCATTTGGTAATCTTGTACCTAGAGATGTAGCTTCAAGAGCTGCTAAAGAACGTTGCGATGCCGGTTTTGGAGTAAATAAAACAGGAGAAGCAGTATATTTAGATTTTGCTGCTGCTATTCAACGTTATGGTAAAGAAAAAGCGTTGACTTCTGGCATTAAAAATCCAGATGCTGCAACTATTACCAAATTGGGAGAAGAAGTTGTAGAAGCCAAATATGGTAACCTATTTCAAATGTACGAGAAAATCGTTGATGAGAACCCGTACAAAACTCCGATGATGATTTACCCAGCGGTACATTACACCATGGGCGGTCTTTGGGTAGACTACAATTTGCAAACCACTATTCCGGGTTGTTATGCCGCGGGTGAAGCTAACTTTAGTGATCACGGTGCTAACAGACTTGGTGCTTCTGCCTTAATGCAAGGTTTAGCTGATGGTTATTTTGTATTGCCCTATACCATTGGAGATTACTTATCTGATGATATTAGAACTGGAGCAATCCCAACAGATTTACCAGAATTTGAAGCAACAGAAAAAGCCGTTCGTGAACGTTTAGAGAAACTTAAAGCGGGTTCTGGTCAAAATTCCGTTGATTACTACCACAAGAAATTGGGTAAAATCATGTGGAACAAGTGTGGTATGGCTCGTAACGAACAAGGCCTTAAAGAAGCTATAGAAGAGATTTCTGCCTTGAGAAAAGACTTCTGGGAAAACGTAAGAATTCCAGGTGAAATCAATGCTAAAAACGCCGAACTAGAAAAGGCAGGTAGAGTAGCCGATTTCTTGGAATTGGGTGAATTGTTTGCAAAAGATGCTTTAGAAAGAAACGAATCTTGTGGCGGTCACTTTAGAGAAGAGTACCAAACCGAAGAAGGAGAAGCATTAAGAGATGATGAAAACTTTAAATATGTGGCAGCTTGGGAATACAAAGGCGAGCCTAAAGATGCCCAGCTACATAAAGAAGATTTGGTGTACGAGAATATAGAATTAAAGACAAGATCTTATAAATAAAATTGCTATGAAATTATTTCTAAAAATATGGCGTCAAAAAGATGCCAGTACCAAAGGACAGATGGTAGACTATACCTTGGACGGGGTAGAAGGCGATATGTCCTTTTTGGAAATGTTAGATATCTTAAATGAAGATCTTATCAATAAAGGTAAAGAGCCTGTAGAATTTGATCATGATTGTAGAGAAGGTATATGTGGTACTTGTTCGCTACAAATTAATGGAGAACCTCATGGTCCAGATAGGTTGGTAACTACTTGCCAATTGCATATGCGTAAATTTAATGATGGAGATACTATAGTTATTGAGCCATTTAGAGCTAAAGCTTTTCCGGTTATTAAAGATTTAATTGTAGATAGAAGTTCTTTTGACCGTATACAGCAAGCAGGCGGGTATATCTCTGTAAACACCTCTGGTAATACGGTAGATGCCAACGCAATACCAATAGAAAAGCAGGCTGCAGATTCTGCAATGGATTCTGCTACTTGTATTGGTTGTGGTGCCTGTGTAGCCGCTTGCAAAAATGCAAGTGCTATGTTGTTTACTTCTGCAAAAGTATCTCAATTTGCACAACTACCGCAAGGTCGTGTAGAAGCTACAGACCGCGTAATGAACATGGTAAGACAAATGGATTTAGAAGGTTTTGGTAACTGTACCAATACCGGAGCTTGTGAGATAGAATGTCCTAAAGGTATTTCTTTAGAGAATATAGCTAGAATGAATAGAGAATATTTAGCTGCTAGCGTAAAAGGATAATTCTACAAATCATTTAAAAATAGGCCTGAATTACAATTGTGATTCAGGCTTTTTTATGCACTTAAACGAAAAAATAGTTAAGCGTTCCCCGTTCAACGAAAAAAGAAAATAAAAAACCCGAAGGTTTAGTACATTCGGGTTAAAGCTTTTCAAGGGAAGTTTAGTTTGGTTCTTATAACATAAATAGTTTTTTAACCAACCTCATGAATCCGCTTAAAAAATCGGTGCGGTAAATCTGTATATCTTCTTCCATAGACACAGATTCGTGGTTAAACTTAGAAATCATTATTAAGGGTTTTTCAGGGTTAATTTGGGATTTTTTTCACACTTTTCAAATTTATTAACGAACTACTTTTCCACAAATTATATGTTGTAAGGCATTTCTTATTTGTTGTGAACTCTAATAAAATCAATATTAATTAGCAATCCTTTAGACAAACAGAGAAAAAGTGTGTGTAAAATCAATATAAATCATATTTAACACCGTTCTAATTATAACAATACAATTTTTTAACGTTTTTTGTGTTAATAAATAGCAAACCAAATTAACAAACCAAATATAACCAGTATCATTGGTCCCTACTATCGATGAAAAACCAGCTACACCCACTGTTGCGTTCTCAGCTCGCTGCGTATGCCAGCATGCACCCGCACACAGATATACCAGAAGATTTTTTAAGCATTATAAGCAATACCTATTACACCCAAGAAAACCGACAAATACAGGAATTAAGCGCTGTTGCCATGGGGTTAGACCCCAAGAAGCACCTACAACAAAACATCCAAGCGATTGTAGATAATCTAAAAGAAGTCATATTTGAAACCGATTTAGAGGGCAACTGGCTCTATTTAAGTCAAGCCTGGGAAGGCCTTACTGGTTTTAAAACAGAGGAATGTTTAGGAAAACCCTTTTTCCAATACCTCACCTATTTAAAATCTAATGACCGCATAAAGTTAAAGCAACTGTTAACTACAGACTTTGACCGGTATACCAAAACTATAGAAGTCCTTACCATTAATAATAATAGACGATGGTTAGACATTTCTTTAAAAAAGAATTACGACCCTAATGGGCAACCCACAGGATGTATTGGAACCATTTGGGATGTTACTGCGCAGAAACAGGTTGAACGTGCCTTAAAACGCTCTAAAAATAAGGAAATACAAGCCAATAGAGCCAAAGACGAATTCTTATCTACCATCAGTCATGAAATAAGAACGCCGCTTAATGCGGTGATTGGCATTACCCATCTATTGCTATTAGAAAATCCATCAGAAGAACAATTAGAAAACTTAAATGTTCTAAAACACTCTTCTGAACATCTGTTGTCCTTAGTTAATGACATTTTAGACTTTGCAAAGATTGAAAGTGGCCATATAGAAATAGAAACCGAACGTTTTAATCTATGGAGTCATATAGAGAGTTTACGTACAACTTATGGCAACCAGGCAGAAGATAAAGGAATACGGTTTACCGTGAATCAGGATAAACAAATACCAGAATATCTTATTGGCGACTCTACTCGATTATTCCAAATACTAACCAACCTAATCAGTAATGCGATAAAATTTACAAAGGAAGGTGAAGTAGCACTAAATATTAGGCAAGAAGAAATAAAAAATGAAAGCATAATCATTGCCTTTGAAGTTATTGATACTGGTATAGGTATTTCTATGGAAAAGCAGGCAACCATATTTGATGCTTTTTCACAAGCAAATTCTAGCACCACTAGGGAGTACGGTGGCACAGGATTAGGTTTGACTATTTCTAAAAAATTGTTAGAATTAATGGGCAGTACAATTGCCTTAAAGAGTGAAATTGATGTTGGTTCTGTATTCAGTTTTCAATTAGAATTCAAGACGAACACCCAGGATTACATTCCCACACATACATCCCAACTAAACCTTGATGATACCAATTTGGATGGATTATCAATATTAGTTGCAGAAGACCACAAGGTAAACATTGTAGTTATTAAAAAGTTTTTAGCCAAATGGAATGTAGCTGTAGACATTGCGGAAAATGGATTGATTGCTGTACAGAAGTGCGAAGAAAACCAGTATGATGCAATATTTATGGATTTACAAATGCCCATAATGAATGGTTATGAAGCAACAAAGATTATCCGCCGTAAAAATCTAAATATTCCAATTATTGCACTATCTGCCTCGGCAGAAGTGAATGTGAAGAAAGAAATAGCCATTTTAGGTATGGACGGGCACATTAGCAAACCCTTTAACCCAAATACCCTACGCACATTTTTGCAAAACATCAAAAAAGCGAAGGTAGATGGGTTAGTACATCCTTCTATGTGGAAGAAAAACTAGTTTAGCATTTCTGGAATATCACCTTGGATAATAAGATGACCTTCTGTTGCCGCCTGTATTTCTTCTACAGAAACATTAGGCGCTCGCTCTAATAATTTAAAGCCTTGTGGCACTACTTCTAATACCGCTAAATTGGTTACAATTTTTTTTACGCAACCTACGCCCGTTAATGGCAAGGTACAGCGTTTTAAAAGTTTAGATTGTCCTGCCTTGTTGGTGTGCATCATCGCAACAATAATATTTTCAGCAGACGCCACCAAATCCATAGCACCCCCCATGCCTTTAACCATTTTACCTGGAATCTTCCAATTAGCGATATCACCATTTTCTGCTACTTCCATAGCTCCTAAAATAGTTAAATGAACATGCTTACCCCTAATCATCCCAAAACTTGTTGCTGAATCAAAAAAAGAAGCACCTGGCAATGTTGTAATCGTTTGTTTACCCGCATTTATAATGTCTGCATCTTCTTCTCCATCAAAAGGGAATGGCCCCATACCTAATACGCCATTTTCACTTTGGAATTCCACCTCAATATCCTCCCGAACAAAATTGGCTACCAAAGTAGGTATACCAATACCTAGATTTACATAGTAACCGTCTTTTACCTCTTGGGCAATTCGTCTCGCAATTCCGTTTTTATCTAGCATTTTCTATGGGTCTTACGGTTCGTTGTTCTATTCTCTTTTCGTAGTCAGCACCCTGAAAAATTCGCTGAATAAAAATTCCTGGCACATGTATTTGGTTAGGGTCTAAGTTCCCTGCAGGGACTAATTCTTCTACCTCTGCAACCGTAATCTGTGCGGCCCCGCACATACATGGATTAAAATTACGAGCAGTACCTTTAAATATAAGATTACCTGCCGTATCTCCTTTCCAAGCTTTTACAAAGGCATAATCTGCTTTAAAAGCTTCTTCTAGAACATACATCTTACCATTAAATTCTCGTGTTTCTTTACCTTCTGCTATCTCCGTTCCGTAACCAGCAGGTGTATAAAATGCTGGAAAACCTGCTTGTGCTGCCCTACACTTTTCGGCTAAAGTACCCTGAGGGGTGAGTTCCACCTCCAATTCTCCACTTAGCATTTGGCGCTCAAACTCATCGTTTTCACCCACATAAGAAGAAATCATTTTCTTAATCTGTTTTTGCTGTAAAAGCAATCCCAAACCAAAATCGTCTACACCAGCATTATTAGAAATACAGGTTATGTCTTTAATTCCAAGACGGACCAACTGTGTAATAGCGTTTTCCGGTATTCCACAAAGGCCAAATCCCCCAAGCATAAAGGTCATTCCATCCTTTACACCCTCAAGGGCTTTTTCCACAGAGGATACAGTTTTATTTATCATAGTTCAGTTAATTCCTAAAAATCTAAATCCTCAATATCGTCCTCTACATCTGTATCTTCTTCTACTTCTTTTTGATATTTAGCACAATCTACTTCTATAGACATGTCTTCTGGCTTATCAAAAGCATCCTTAGACACCCCGAGTTCATCATTTTCATAATTCGCCTTCATATACATACCCCATATAGGTAATGCCATAGACGCGCCTTGACCATAGGTAATGGATTTAAAATGTGTTGCTCTTTCTTCTCCCCCTACCCATACTCCAGTAACCAAATTGGGCACCATACCCATAAACCAACCATCACTCTGATTTTGTGTAGTTCCGGTTTTACCAGCAATAGGGTTAGATAGGTTGTAAGGATAGCCCGTTATAATTTCTTTATAAAGTGTAGCATTCTTATTGTAGGAATGTCTTAGTCTAGCACCAGAACCAAATTGTGTAACCCCCTCCATTAAATTAACCATGGCATAGGCAACATCTTTGCTTAATACGTCTTTAGTTTCTGGAACATACTCATATAGTACTGTTCCGTTTTTATCTTCTACACGCGTTACCATAACAGGTTTTACATAAACTCCTTGGTTCGCAAAAGTACCATAGGCACCAACCATTTCATAAACGCTCATTTCTGATACTCCTAAAGCTATGGCAGGGACTTCTGCAATTTCTCTAGTAATACCCATATTTTTACCGATACGAGCCACAGAACCAGGACCTACTTGGTCTATCAATTGCGCTGTAATGGTGTTTACCGAGTTAGCCAAAGCCTCCTTTAAAGTTAGCTTTTTCCCTGAATATTTACCATCAGAATTTTTAGGGCACCATGCATCTGGATTACCATGTTTTAAAGGCTCTATACAATATTGACTATCTGGCAACTGGTCACAAGGAGATAAACGCAACTGATCAATAGCTGCAGCGTAAACTAAGGGTTTAAAGGTAGAGCCCGCTTGTCTGGCTCCTTGTATAACGTTATCATATTGAAAGTGCTTGTAATCTACACCACCAACCCAGGCTTTTACATGACCTGTCTGAGGCTCCATAGACATCATTGCTGTACGCAAAAATGTTTTATAATACCGAATGGAATCTAGCGGAGTCATTATAGTATCTTTCTCGTACGAATCTGAATTCCAGTCAAAAACCGTCATTTCTGTTTTTTTCTTAAACGAGGCTCGGATTTCGTTTTCGGATTTGCCTTGACTTTTAAGCGTTCGCCATCTACTAGAAGATTTCATGGCACGCTCCATTATATTATCTATCTCATAATCCGCTAAATCTAAAAATGGTGTTGTAGGATTACGTTCTGGCGT
Source organism: Croceivirga sp. JEA036 (assembly GCF_011882165.1). Lineage (NCBI taxonomy): Bacteria > Pseudomonadati > Bacteroidota > Flavobacteriia > Flavobacteriales > Flavobacteriaceae > Croceivirga > Croceivirga sp. JEA036. The sequence goes on along the minus strand of NZ_JAATON010000003.1, from coordinate 591,836 downwards.
ATTTTGCACAAAAAACTCAGTTTGCAACTTTTTCATATGTGCTTCTACAGCATTCTCTGCATTTTGTTGCATTCTAGAATCGATGGTAGTATACACCTTAAGACCGTCTAAATAAATGTTATACTTTTCACCATCTGGCTTTGGGTTCTCTTTCACCCATTTATTAAGCCATTTTTGCATATACATTCTAAAATAAGTAGCCAGGCCCTCTCTATGTGATTCTGGATTAAAATTTAAATCCATCTTTGTTTTCTGAAGAGAGTCCTTTTCTTTTTCTGAGAGGTATCCGTATTTAGCCATTTGAGCCAACACCGTATTTCTACGATTAAAAACTAATTCTTCTCTCCTAATAGGATTGTAATAAGAGGAGTTTTTTAGCATCCCAACCAACATGGCAGATTCTTCAGTTTTTAAATCTTTAGGTTCTTTACCAAAATAGATTCTAGAGGCAGAACGTATACCATCCGCATTGTAATGAAAATCATAGATGTTTAAATACATCGCAATGATTTCCTCTTTGGTATAGTTACGTTCTAATCTAGTAGCTAGCACCCATTCTTTTAATTTTTGTGTAATCGCTTCAAACTTATTTGTAGAACGTACTCCAACAAACAGTTGTCTGGCCAATTGCTGACTTATAGTACTAGCTCCACCTTTGCTACCTAAGTAAGCAACTGCTCTAAACGTACCCCTTGCATCTATACCAGCATGATCAAAAAAACGCGCATCTTCTGTAGCTACCAGCGCATTTACCAAATTCTTTGGCAATTGGTCATAAGGTACAGGCGTACGATTATCTTCTAAATAAAATTTACCTAGTGTTTCGCCATCAGAAGAAATGATTTCCGTAGCCAAATTTGTTTCTGGGTTCTCTAAATGTTGGTACTCTGGCATTGGACCTAAGGCACCCCAAGATGCCAATAAAAAAGGCGTAATGGCCAGTAAAATACCAATTAAAAAAAGTATCCAAAACCATTTTATAAATTTAAAATAGCTCTTTTTAGGGGTGTTTTTTGCAGTTGCCATGCCTATTTAATCGTTTCTATTTGTAATCCAACATCTGTGATTCCCGTGAGGTCTTCCACGCCATTTACGCTTCCATTTTTACGCATGGCATGTTGCACCTTTAAAGTATATACGCCAGAACTAGAAAAATTGATGTTCTCTTTTAGCCAAAGTTTACTTTCTTTAACGCTACCAGTACCTCTGCCTAACCATTCTCCTGTAGGTTGTGCCATTTTATATTCTAGGGTATCTACCAAAACTTGGTCATTTGGCTGTTGCAGTTCTGTAATTAAAAATAAATTACTGAACTCGTAGGTGTCATCGTTTCTTATATTGAGAAAAAGCTGGTATGTAGCCGTTGTATCTAACTCTTTAAAAGAGAAAGTAAGGGTGTCTTTATTTTTCCAAACACCATTATTTAAAGCAATATACTCTGTATGAGCAATGTTAGTATTACATGCCAATAAAAGCAAAGCTAAACCAATAAGTAACAGGCTATTTTTCATTCTTTGCTGCAGGTTTGTTATTTCTTCTTCTCTTCCCTTTAGTTTTATTATTGGTATTTCTCCTTTTTTTGTTTTTATGCCGCTTTGGTTTATCAAATCTGGTTAGACTATCTTGCCCTACAACGTTTTCAAAAACCAATTTTTCTGCACGCTGTTCATCTACCTGAGCATAAGCCTCAAGACTTTCTATCTTCTCGTCTTTTTTATTTAGTTCCAATATTTCTATGACCTGCTCTTTCTTTAAAGCATGCCAGTTAGAGGCATCTCCCTTATAAGCAAACCACAGTGTTTCTTTAAAAATATCTACTTTTTGGCAAAAGGCGATTCCTTTCTCTGTCATTAATTTACTGTCTTGTGCTGGGAAATCTTGCAGTGCTTCCAAGTACATATCTAACTCGTAGTTTAAACAGCATTTTAATTTTCCACATTGCCCTGCTAGTTTTTGTGGATTCAGGGCTAACTGTTGGTATCTGGCAGAAGCAGTACTTACCGACCTAAAATCTGTTAACCAAGTAGAACAACATAATTCTCTACCACAAGAACCTACGCCTCCTAAGCGCTGGGCTTCTTGCCTGTAGCCTATTTGTCGCATTTCTATACGAATACCAAAGGCTTTGGCCATGTCTTTAATTAGCTGTCTAAAATCTACACGTTCTTCTGCCGTATAGTAAAAGGTGGCTTTAGAACCATCGCCCTGAAATTCTACGTCACTTAACTTCATTTGTAAGTTTAAGCTAATAGCAATTTCTCGCGAACGTTTTTTAATACCTTCTTCTCTGTCCCTACAATTGGTCCAAATTTCAATATCTTTTTCGGTAGCTTTTCTATAGATTTTTGGCAGCGCATTATCTGTGTGGTCTACGTTCTTTTTTTTCATCTGAACTTTAACCAACTCGCCCGTTAAGGTTACCATACCAATATCATGACCAGATTTGGCTTGGGTTGCCACCACATCACCAATGGCTAAGGGGATACCCTCTGCATTCCTAAAGAATTCTTTTCTGCTGTTTTTAAATCTTACTTCTACACAATCAAATGGCTTTTGTCCGTTAGGAAGAGACATATTGGAAAGCCAATCAAACACCGTAAGTTTATTACAACCATCCGTTCCGCAAGTACCATTGTTCTTACAGCCTTTGGGTTGCCCATCCTTACCGGTAGCGCAACTACTACATGCCATAGTATATATCTTGAATCAAGGAATTTTAAATTCCTAGACTAGGGTTCATAAAAAATTGTTGAAAGTAAAGATAGCACTATTTTGTTACTACCCTTGCTAGCGTTTAAACTTTAGCACTTCTGAGCGGCCCTTCTTAAAAATTTTATTGCTTGCTTTTTTACCTCTACGCAGCTCTTTTTGTTCCTCATACGGCAACGCATTTACCTCTTTACAAGCATCAGAACAACAATTGTCCATTTTTTCTTTACAGCTATCGCATTGAATAAAAAGTAAATGGCAAGCTTCATTTGCACAATTCGTATGTACATCACAAGGCGCTCCACATTGGTGGCAGTGCGCAATTACGTCGTCAGAAATACGTTCTCCCCTTCTGTGATCAAAGACAAAGTTTTTTCCTAAGAATTTATTTTCTAAATCGTTTTCTCTAACCTGCCTAGTGTATTCTATAATACCACCCTCTAATTGATACACATTTTTAAAACCTTTGTGTTTGTAGTACGCACTAGCTTTTTCACAACGGATACCACCCGTACAGTACATAACCAGTTTTTTATCTTCTTTGTAGGGTGCTAAATCTGCCTCAATAATATCTAAGGAATCTCTAAAGGTATCTACATCTGGTGTAACTGCATTTTTAAAATGACCTATTTCACTTTCGTAATGGTTCCGCATATCTACCAACACAGTATCTGGGTCTTCTATAAGCTCATTGAACGTTACCGCATCTACGTGAACGCCCTTATCGGTAACATCAAAAGTATTATCATCCAAACCATCTGCTACAATTTTATGACGCACTTTTACCTTTAATTTTAAAAACGATTTATTGTCTTGTTCTATAGCAATGTTTAAGCGTACACCTTCTAAAAAAGTGATGCTATCCAGATGTTTTTTAAACGCATCAAAATTCTCTGCCGGAACAGAAAGCTGTGCATTTATACCTTCTTTGGCTACGTATATACGACCTAGAACCTCTAGGGCATCCCAAGTTATAAATAGGTGATTCCTTAAAATTTCTGGATTACCAATGTGTGCATATTGATAGAAAGAGATAGTAAGCCTATCCTTGCCGGCTTCCTCTATAAGTTTTGCTCTTTCTTCTGCACTTAATTTATTGTACAGTTGCATGCTATACTAATAGTTTAAGTTAAAAGAATATTTTTAATTGAATGCAAAAATACATAAAGTAAGCAGGCCTCCAAAATATTGGACGCCTACTACTTACAACCATTTCTTTTTCATAGAAATATAATCATGGCCAGGATTGACCATGAAATAGAATTTGAGTTAGTCTATTAAAAGATGCTAAAAACTTTAATTGGTTGCGTTGGCTTAAAAAATGATAAAAGGTGGTATTTTAGACCTCTAATTTTCCATGTACTATGAGCAACGATAAAGAAGCAAAATTAAAAGCGCTAAAGCTTACCCTTGATAAATTGGACAAAACCTACGGTAAAGGGGCCGTAATGAAGATGGGAGACAGTGTTGTTGAAGATATTGACATAATATCTTCTGGCTCTTTAGGATTGGATTTGGCACTAGGAGTAGGCGGGTATCCAAAAGGTAGAATTATAGAGATTTACGGGCCAGAATCTTCTGGTAAAACTACCCTTACCCTACACGCAATGGCAGAAGCACAAAAGGCAGGTGGTATTGCTGCATTCATAGATGCAGAACACGCATTTGACCGCTTTTATGCTAAAAAACTGGGTGTAGATATAGACAACTTAATTATCTCTCAACCGGACCACGGTGAACAAGCTTTAGAAATAGCAGATAACCTTATCCGTTCTGGAGCGATAGACATTGTGGTGATTGACTCTGTGGCCGCATTAACTCCAAAAAGTGAAATAGAGGGCGAAATGGGCGATTCTAAAATGGGATTACATGCTCGTTTAATGTCCCAAGCTTTGCGTAAGCTTACTTCCACCATTAATAAAACACAATGTACTGTTATCTTTATCAATCAATTACGAGAAAAGATTGGAGTAATGTTTGGTAACCCAGAAACTACTACTGGGGGTAATGCCTTAAAATTTTACGCCTCTGTTAGGCTAGATATTAGAAGGTCTACCCAAATAAAAAGTACAGATGGAGAAGTTATGGGTAATAAAACCCGTGTAAAAGTGGTAAAAAACAAAGTAGCACCTCCTTTTAAAACTGCCGAGTTTGATATTATGTATGGCGAAGGTGTATCTAAAATTGGCGAGATTCTAGATTTAGGTGTAGCCTATGAAATTATTAAGAAAAGTGGTTCTTGGTTTAGCTATGGAGATACCAAATTAGGCCAAGGTAGAGATGCTGTTAAAAACTTAATTGACGATAATCCAGAACTAGCAGAAGAACTAGAAGGTAAAATCAAAGAGGCAATAGCTGCTTTAAAGGAATAAAATTTTCCTAAAATATTAGACCTTACGCAACCCCTAAACAAACGTAGCATCTTAATACTGTGAATTTAAGCAGTATGAAGAAGTATGTTTTAGGGGTTTTCTTTTTGGGATTGATATGTATGGCTGGGAGCTGTGATGTAGATACAGGAGAAAACTTTCATTTTGAAGCGCTACAAGTGACAAGTGCTGTAGTTCCTGATACTTTTGTATTGAATCAAAACCACAATCTTGAAGTTTCTTTTTTAAGACCAGATGATTGTACGTTTTTTGAAGGATTTGATGTAACTTCAGAAACTGGGGGCTTTAGGTACATTACCGCTGTAGGTTCCGTTATTAATAATGATGAATGCTTAACGGCTAATGATACCATTAGTGCAAACCTAACGGTAACTCCATTATTGAACGAGACTTATCATTTACGGTTTTTTATCGGCACCGACGCTGCGGACAATACACAATACTTAGAGTTTGATGTACCCGTAAAACAATAAATAGTAATACCAATAAATTACCTAACCAAAATTTTGAGTCTAGAAGAACTCATAAAAAACTGCAAAGCGCACAAACAATCAGCACAGGAAGAGCTGTATAGAGCCTACTCTAATATACTCTTTGGTATTTGCTTAAAATATTCGCGCAACAAAACGGAGGCAGAAGATAACCTTCATGATAGTTTTATGACCATTTTTGACAAAATTGGACAATACAATCATAAAGGCTCTTTTGAAGGTTGGATTAAACGAATTACCATAAACACAGTTTTACAGAAATACAGAAAAGAGCGCTATTTAGATGTAGTTACGGATAATTTGAAGGAAGAGGAAGTAGATGTAGAAGACAATTTTCCCAATATAGATTTGGCGACCCTGTTAAGTTACATACAAGAACTGCCAAATAGGTACCGCATTACATTTAACCTTTACGTTTTAGATGGCTACTCTCATAAGGAGATAAGCGAAATGCTAGGAACCACTATTGGAACGTCTAAATCTAATTTAGCACGTGCCAGAATGATTCTTAAAGAAAAATTAGAAAAAGAAAATATAAATATTGCATAGCTAGATTATGAAGCAGAGGAATAATTTGGACGATATTTTTAAGGACAAACTAAAAAACTACCAAGCTCCCCCAGATGATGCCGTGTGGAATAAAATTCAGGAATCCTTAAATGAAAAAAAGAAAAAACGAGTGATACCCATTTGGTGGCAAATTGGTGGTGTTGCCGCTGTTTTACTTTTTACCCTTTTAGTGTTCAATCCATTTAAATCATCAGAATTGATAGAAGAGGAACAGCTAAGGATAACTAGCACCAAAGAATTAGACGAGGTCAAAACCAAAGTAGATGATTCCTTGGATAATAAAGACAGTATACTGGTCATAGATTATACAAGCACAAACAACACCAAACACCGTACAGAGGATGTCCCTACCGTAAAACAAGGTGAATTTACATCTAAACCCTACAATAACTCTTCAAAAAAATTTACAAATCTAAACCCTAAAACTAACGGCATAGTTAATCAAGAAGAAAAGCAACTATCCAATGCCCCTTTAAATGCCAGCGCTAAAAATCCAACGGTCAATGCAATTGTAAGCAATCAAGATAAAAGCACTCCAATAAATTTAGTTGAAGAAAAAACAAACCACAATAAAATAACTATCAAAAATTCTGAGCAAGTATTACCATCTGTAGACAATGCTAACACCAACAAGACTACAACTATTGTTCAAATTGATAAAGAAACTTCAGAAGATAAGCTAGACAAAGCCGAAAAAGACAAGAAATCTATTTATGATGTCCTAAAAGAGCAAGAAGAAAAGGCAATTACAAAGACAAACTTAGATAAAAAATGGTCTATTGGGCCTTCCATTGCCCCAGTATATTATAATAGCTTAGGAGAAGGCTCTCCTATACATTCTGCATTTGTCAGCAATACTAAATCTGGCAATCTGAATCTAAGTTACGGTTTAACAGTTTCTTACAGCATAAATAAAAAGCTACAGTTGCGTTCTGGCATACATAAGGTAGACTATGGTTATGATACCAATGAGGTTGCATTTTCCCCTAACGCTCGAGCTTTTTCTGTAGGACAGATTGAAAATATAAATTACGAAAATACCGCTCGTTCCATTGTGGTAACTAGTAGTAAAAATAATGTATCTGCTATCAAAGACAATCCAGAAATTGCGAGTAATGAAGTTGCTCCTCTAGAAGGTAGTATGGCACAACAAATGAATTATTTAGAAGTTCCTATGGAACTAAACTACGTATTAATTGACAAAAAGTTTGGTTTAAATCTAATAGGTGGCTTTTCCTCTTTGTTTTTACTAGATAATGCGGTTTCTCTAGAGTCTAACAATTTGGTGACAGCGGTAGGCGAAGCGAATAACGTAAATGACATTAATTTTAGCACCAATATTGGTATTGGATTAGACTATAAAATAAGTCCTGCACTTAAATTTAATTTAGAACCCATGTTTAAATACCAATTAAACACTTTTGAAAATAGCGCTGGTAATTTTAAACCCTATGCGGTAGGAGTTTACAGTGGATTACAATTTAAGTTTTAAAGAAGTTGGTTAGGTTGGCCGTTATGCGGCGAACTTTAAGCCCCACTTGGTAGTAAGGTGGGGCTTTTTAGTTGATTTCTGTTAACATCAGTGCTCTTATTTCATTCTTTATGATATTGGTATCTTCTACACTTAATTGGTCGGTAGCTCTGAAAGGGAAAATTTGCACTCTTAATATGCCTGGCGAACCCCCAAAAACTTCCCATGGCAATCTCTTTTTACAATCATAAAAAACCATTGGAACAATTGGTATATTATGCCGTATTGCCATTCTAAAGGCACCGTCCTTAAAGGTGTCTAATCTCACCTCCTTTTCTGGCACACCACCTTCTGGAAAAATACATATGCTTAACCCTTGGGATAATCGCCCCTGCACCGCTTTATAAACCGCAGCTCTGCTTTTGGCATTAGAACGGTCTACCAAAATACAAACGCGCTTATAAAAGAATCCAAATACGGGAATTTTTGCTAGTTCTGCCTTACCAACAAAAACAAAAGGGTTTTTACTTACATAAAGCATCAGCATAATATCTAACATACTGGTATGGTTGGCCACCAACATGTAATTATTATGTTCTTCTAAATGTTGTTGCCATTTAATTTTGGGCAACATTCCCATACCAAATAGTATAAATTTAGCCCAAATGTTACGAGCCAGCCAATAAAACTGACGGTATGTTTTTTCTGATAAGGTTGTTAACAAGAGTAAAGGCGAAAAAATAAGCATAGGCAATGCTACTAATAGATAGAACCATATTCTGTAAAGCAAAAAACCTATATTTTTTAAAAATTTCAACATCATACAAAAGTAACCAAGCTACTAAAAATTTGCCGTATTCAACAAATCATAAGTCTTATAGATAAGTATTACCAACAATACTTTTGTAATCTTACCTGCTTTGCTACATTTACCCCATAATAGAATTAAGATGGCTAGAATACTGACTGGGATACAAAGTACAGGTGTACCACATTTAGGTAATATTTTAGGAGCAATACAACCAGCAATTGCGTTGTCTAATGATCCAAAGAATGAATCTTTTTTGTTTATCGCTAACATGCATACGTTAACCCAAATTAAAAATGGCGAAGAACTAAGACAAAACACTTATGCTGTGGCTGCCACTTGGTTAGCTTTTGGTTTAGATATTGATAAATCCGTATTCTATCGCCAGAGTGATGTTCCACAAGTAACAGAACTTGCGTGGTATTTAAGTTGTTTTTTTCCCTATCAAAGATTAACCCTTGCACATTCTTTTAAAGATAAAGCGGACCGTTTAGAGGATGTTAATAGCGGATTATTTAATTATCCAATGTTAATGGCTGCAGATATTTTAGCGTATGACGCGGAGCTAGTTCCTGTAGGCAAGGACCAATTGCAACATATTGAAATGACAAGAGATGTTGCCAACCGTTTTCATAACCTTATGGGCGAAACTTTTGTTTTACCAGAAGGGCAAGTACAGGAAAACACCATGTACATTCCAGGTACTGATGGCCACAAAATGAGTAAGAGCCGAGGAAACACGATAAACCTTTTCCAAACCGATAAAAAGTTGCGCAAGCAAATAATGGGTATTGTTACGGATAGTATTCCTATGGAAGAACCAAAAGACCCAAATAATGATAACGTTTTTGCGCTTTATAAAATCTTGGCTAGCCAAGAACAAATAGAAGAAATGTCTGCCAATTACTTAGCAGGTAATTATGGGTATGGCCATGCAAAACAAGCCCTCTACGAGGTAATTCTAGAGAAATTTGCAGAACCAAGAGAGAAGTTTGATTATTATATGAATAATCTAAAAGAGGTAGACGAAGCATTAGCTATTGGAGCAGAAAAAGCCGCAAAAACTGCTAATGATGTTTTAGAACGTGTGCGCACCAAAGTAGGATATTAAGCACCCTTAACTACCCAAATTAGCTTATTTAAAAATCCTTTAGCTACTACATGCTAAGGGATTTTTAATATTATACACACTTCACCGATTAGAAATAACCTTAAAACAGCTAAACACTAAAAAATAGTGCACCAACCTTTCTGTATTACTTAATAATCGATTAAAAACGGTAAAACGTAGAAGTTGCACTACTGTGCGAACCGTAATAAAGGTCACATTAAAGCGAAAGTTGAAAAGAGAATGTTATTCAAATCACAAAATAGAGTTACTATAGCACTTCAAATTAATCTATTCTTTTGATGTCAAAATGAATTGAAAACTAGAAACGCAGGAGAAAAGCTCACTACATCGATGATTTTAGGCTTGATTCAGTCTTGTTCAATTCGTCGAAAAAATACTTTGGCGCCCATTCTTTTTAGTAAATTAGTTGTTTACCTTGATAAATAACGTGTTTGACGGATAAAAAATGTGTTAAAATAGACTTACCTGTCTGACTTATTTTCTTAACGATAATAAGCAAGTTTTGATTAGATGGCTTCAAACATTTTACCAGGTAACGGTCTTATTACACCTTTCATCTCCATTGCCAATAATGTGGAAGAAGTTTTAAAAATTGGCAAATTACACTCCAAAGCTACGATATCTAGCAGCTGTTTACCGTTGAGCTGTAAATAGTCATAGATAGACTTTTCTGTTTCATCTAAATCTACAAACAATTGTTTTTGTATATGTTTATCCTTCTTATTTTCCACATCCCAACCTAGTAAATACACCAATTCTGCTGCAGAAGATAATAGTTGTGCCTTTTGCTGTTTAATTAACATATTGCAACCTGTACTAAATTTATCGGTTACCCTACCTGGTACCGCAAAGACATCACGGTTATAACTATGTGCACAATCTGCAGTAACCAAACTACCCCCTTTATCAGCAGATTCTACCACAATGGTAGCTTCACTTAAACCTGCTATTATTCTATTTCTTTTTAAAAAATTCTCTCGTTCTGGATTGCTTGTGCTCCAAAACTCTGTAAAGAAACCACCATTGGCTAGCACAGCGTTGGCATACTTTTTATGAGCCTTAGGATAAATTTGATTTAACCCATGTGCTAAACATGCTATGGTTTGCAATCCATGATTCATGGCCGCTCTTTGAGCGGCAATATCTATTCCGTAGGCAAACCCACTAACTATAATTGGGTCTAATGGCGCTATTTCTTCCATAAAAGATTCGCAAAAGGCTTGCCCGTAGCTAGTAATTTGTCGCGTGCCTACAATACTTATCACTTTTTTAGAGCCAAAATCTATGTTACCATCTTGAAACAGTAAGATAGGAGCATCTATACAATGCTTTAACCGTTTTGGATAAACTTCGTCTTTAAAATAAGTATATTGAATATTGTTTTCCTTAATGTATTGAAACTCTCGTTCGGCTTCTTCTAGATATACAGGATTAAAGAAGTCTTTCAGCATGACCTTTCCTAAACCATCTATTTTCTCTAGTGTAGTCAATTTCTCATTAAATAGCGGTAAAATACCGCCGGTATGGTCCAATAATTTTTTAGCATTTATATCACCGATTTTAGGAATGCGCTGCAATCTTAACAACCCAACCAATTCACTATCAGACAAGGAAGAATACATTCAAAAGTTTTTCACAAGATACCCAAAACTATATGTTAATAAAAAGTTAGGCATTAGTATTTATCTCTCCTTCATTTTTTGCAATATTTGCCCTTATGCGTTTGGAACACTATATAGCAGATTTACTTTACAGATACAATTGTGTAGTTATACCAGAGTTTGGTGCATTTTTAACAAATACAACTACTGCTCAGTTTGTAGACGGAACGCTATATCCGCCTTCTAAACATCTTTCTTTTAATCAACAGTTAACCAAGAACGATGGTTTGTTAGTTTCTTATGTAGCTAATGTTAAAAGCTTACCCTACGATGATTTGTTACATGAGGTCTTAAATGTGGCAAAAAACTGGAAAGAAAAGTTAGCCAATGGTGGTCGTTTAGACCTAGATAAAATTGGTTCTATTTGGATGGGTGCGGAAGGCAAATTGCAGTTTTCTCCAGAAAAGTCTGTTAATTTTTTAGCTGCCTCTTTTGGACTTACCGCTTTAGGGGCAAGCAAAGTAAAACGTGAAGCTTTAAAAGAAGCTATTATGGAATTAGAGGAACGTGCTCCTTTTACCATTACACCAGAGAGGCGTTCTAACGGCTTACGCCCCTACTATAAATATGCCGCTATTTTCTTGCTATTGCTAGCAACTGGTGTGAGTAGTTTTCAGTTTTATGCCAATGGTCAAGAAAAACAATTATTGGCTGAACAGGCAGCAGATGAAAAGGTAAATCATTATTTACAAGAAGCAACCTTTTTTCAATCTACACCTTTAGAATTACCTGCTATTGAAATTGCCGTAGCCAAAACTAATACCGAAGAAGTTGTAGACTACAAACATCATATCATTGCAGGAGCTTTTAGAATCAAAGCAAACGCTGACAGAAAAGTGGCAGAACTGAACAGAAAAGGTTTTGAAGCTCGTTACATTGGCACGAATCCCTATGGACTGCATCAAGTAGCATACCAAAGCTTTGTAGATGGCCAAGAAGCATTGCAGTTTTTGCGAAAAATAAAACAGTCGGTATCTTCTGATGCATGGATAGCATCAGAAAAATAATTCATCCTTACTTCTACACTGTAAAATACTTAACTACCTTTGCGCAAAATTGAAGCAATGCGCGTTAAAACACCTAGTGAATCTAGAACAGTAATGACCGATTTGGTCTTACCAAGTGAAACCAACCCACTAAATAATTTATTTGGAGGTGAATTGCTAGCGCGAATGGATAGAGCGGCGAGTATTGCTGCACGTAGACATAGCAGCCGTATTACGGTGACTGCATCTGTAAACCACGTAGCATTTAACAGAGCAGTGCCATTAGGCAGTGTTGTTACCGTAGAAGCAAGTGTTTCTAGAGCTTTTACTTCTTCTATGGAGATTTATATCGATGTTTGGATGGAAGACCGAATTAGCGGAGAAAGAGTAAAAGCTAATGAAGCTATATATACTTTTGTAGCTGTGGATGAAACTGGGGCGCCAACAGAAGTACCACAACTAAAACCAGAAACAGAATTAGAGCAACAACGTTTTGATGCTGCCCTGAGACGCAAACAATTAAGTTTAGTACTCGCAGGCAAACTAAAACCGAATGATGCGACTGAGCTTAAAGCCCTATTTGTAAAAGATTAAAAGTCAAAATTATCTGGGTCTGGACCAAATCTGTGCGCTTTATCCATCTGGTCTAACTGCTCCATATCTTCTGAACTCAATTCAAAATCAAAGATGGCTGCATTGGCAACAATACGTTCTTTTTTGGTAGACTTAGGTATGGTTATTACTCCTTTTTGCAAATCCCACCGTAATACAATCTGAGCAATACTTTTATTGTATTTTTTAGCCATCGCTTTAAAGGCATCCATTTCAAAGATTTTACCTTGCATCATAGGGGACCAGGCTTCGTATTGAATGTGATGCTCCTTACAAAAATCGAGTAACTCTTGTTGTACCAAATAGGGATGAAACTCCATTTGATTCACCATAGGTATTACTGCAGCATCTTCCATGACTTCTTCTAAATGATGCTGTAGAAAGTTACTTACCCCTATAGCCCTAATCTTCTTTTCTTTATACAAATCTTCTAAAGCACGCCAAGTTTCTTTAAACTTACCAGCTACTGGCCAATGTATTAGATAAAGATCTAAATAGTCTAATTGCAAGCGCTCCAAACTTGCCTCGAATGCCTTTATAGTGCTATCATAACCTTGGTCAGCGTTCCAAACCTTGCTAACCACAAAAATGTCTTCTCTAGGAACATTGCTTTGCTGAATAGCTTTTCCTACGCCTTCTTCATTTTTATAAATAGCAGCAGTATCTATATGCCTATAACCAGCCTCTAGCGCCCATTTTACTGCATTAATTACCTCTTCACCATCTTCAGATAAATAAACACCCAAACCAAAATAAGGCATGTTTACGCCGTTGTGTAATTTAAATGTTCCTTGTAAGTCTGTTATGTCCATAGTACTACATTTGGTAAATCCAATGTTCTGGATTTAATTTTGTTGCATTCTGATATAAGTAAAACTTAAGTTTGGTGTCTCCATTTAGCGCATTGGTATACACCTCTCCCAAGGTTTGTTTACTTGTTACTTTTTGTCCTTTTTTTACGTAGACATTAGCCAGATTAAAATACATGCTTATATAATCTCCATGTCTTATATAAACACCTTTCTGGCCCGTACGCAAGGTCATGATTTCTATGACTTCTCCCTCAAAAATGGCACGTGCTTTCTCCCCTTTGTCTGTAGTAATCGTTACTCCATTATTTTGGTGTTTTATTCCTGGATAAAGCTTATCTGCGTATACGCCAAAACCTTGACTTTTAACGCCTTTTTCTACCGGCCATATTAATTTACCTTTGTTAGAAGAAAAGTTGTTTGCAAGTAATTTAGCTTCCGGAGTCAAATCAAATTTAGCTACATTTTTGCTTCCCTTCTTTTTGTTAGAAGACACTATAGCATTTTTGATTAACCGTTCTATTTCCCTATCTATTCTACGAGTCTCCCTTTGCTTATCCTCAATAACCTTGGCATACTTACTTTCATTAGAGCGTATACTTTTTAGTAATTCCTTTTGTGAGGTAACTTCTTTAGATAATTGGTCTTTAACTTGCTTGTTTTCTGCAATCAATTGGTCTTTAACCTTACGCTGTTGCACCAAATCTTGATTAAGGGTCGTCAACTCATTAGTACGGGTTACAATAGCTTCTCCTTGCTCTTTACGGTATTTGGTATACTGCTTTATATATTGCATGCGCTTATACGCTTGAAAAAAGTTTTCTGAAGACAGTAAAAACATTATTCTATTCTCATCTGTTTTGTTTTGATATGATTTTTGGATAAGAACAGCGTACTCCTCTTTTAATTGCTTTAAGTCTTCTCTTAGTTTACTAATCTTACGAACATTTGCATTTATTTGTCTGTTCAATAAATTAGCCTGTTGATTGGTAACTTTAATAAGCTCTTGGCGTTTATTTATTTTTTGGTCTAAAGCGTCCATTTGCTCCAGAACATTACCCTTTTGCTTCTTTTCTTTAAAAAGCAATCGGTTCATTTCTTTGATTTCTTTTTGTAACCGTGCTCGCTTTGCTTCTAGTGCTTTTTGTTCACTCGTTTGAGCAAAAAGGGTTGTAGCACAACTGAGTAGAAGTACAACAAAAAGAATAATATGTGCTACTTTATTCCTCATTAATTAAAGCGAAATCTCTTTAAAACCAATTGGTATTTTATAAGGGAAATTAACTGATTTTCCCAACTCTACATTCTTATATTCCAAATTTATAGTGGTCTTTTCTTGACCCTCTAATACTAAAATATCTACAGTACTAGGTAAAACCTTTGACGCTACATCTTGATAGGTATAACGCATATCCAATTTTCTATTTTTAATAGATTGCTTTACCTCTTGCTTGGCAATTTTAAATGTGTTTGGTTTTAAATAGAAGAATATTTCATACAACGCCTTTTGTTGTTTTGGTGTTAACTTGTACGTATTCTCTACCAGTTGCACTTGGTACTTATCTTGTTTTAAATTTAAAATAGCATCCCCAACCAATAGATTTTGCACTTTGTTAAAATCCATTTCTGTGCCCAAAAGTTTACTTAAGTACTCAAAATCGCCATCAAAGTATTCATTTTCTAATTTGTTGTAAAATGAAACTCTATCTGGAGTAATTAGTGCTTTGAACATACCAAAAGGTGCACTAAGTAAAATAGCTTCATCTTTTTTCATCCGTAAACTTACACTTACCCCTTGACTTTCATCTCCCTTACTATAATCTATTTTCACCTTAGCTGTTAGGGTGGTAAAATTTAATTGATTTTGATAATGTTGTTGAATGACCTTTTTTGCGGTAAGATTAGCATCTACCTCCCCTGTTGCTACCGCTCTTTTGGCCCCACAAGAACCCAATAATAGCAGCAAAATTATAGCTACGTTATATCCTGTAATTTGCTTTATCAGCTTCATTAAAAACCTGGTTTTATTTTACTAAGGTACAGATTTGCTTTAGCTGTATTGTGTAATGCGGTATACGCATCTGCTAAAGTTTGATAAATTTTATTGGCTAGCGCGATATCATCAAACAAATAATCCAAGCCAGTTTCTAAAATTTCTATAGCCTTATAATTATTCCCTTTATTTTGAAGTGCCCATCCATAAGCATAATAAAAGAAAGGTTGCAAAGGATATGTTTCTACTGCATTTTCTGCTTGTAGCAATACCAAACCAGAATTTTTTAATTTTATCTGTTGTGCCAAATTTAATTTTAAAGTAGCTACTGGGTCACTATTTCTAACCACACTAGCACTGACTTTAGTTTGTGCAATATTAGCTACGCGTTTTTTAAGAACTACTTCTATTTTGGCAGTTAAATCTGATTTAAAATTGTTTTCTGGCAACGTTGCGAGCACCTCTTTAGCTTTTATATACGCGCCATTTTTGTAGTATATCTGCGCCAAATTCTGCTGTAAACGCTTATTCTCTTCTGGGTAAGTTCCAGAAAGGGCATCTAACGTGCTAGATTGAGCATTAACAATGCTTACTAGCGTATCTAAATACCAATAATTTTCTGGATCAGCATTCAAAGCATCTAAGGCCGCCTCTTGCGCTTTTAACCATTGTTTATCTAAGGCATAAGTCTTAGCCAATTCATGTTTTAAAACTGGTGAATTATTAATTGCATAAGCTTCTAAAAACAGATTAATAGCACGGTCATAGTTTTGTATACTTTTTTGCCGAAGCGCGTCAAAAAAAACATCTTGAAATCTATCTGTATATTCTTCTAGAAATACCTCCGCACTCTCTTGTACTTCTGGAAGGATCTTAGAATCTTCGTCTTGGGCCATAAGCGGGGTACGGGTTAGCACCCCCAATACACTTATACCCAAAACGAATTTTCTAAATATCATATAAAATCCAATCGGTATTATTCTAATACAGAATAGTCCCCAATACTTATTGTTTCAAAATTGCCATTGTAAGTAACATGGTTACCTACCATTGCATTATCCAAATTAGCATTTTTAATTACGCTATTGGTTTGGATTAAACTATTTTTAACGGTGCTGTTTTCTATTGTGGTGTTTGCTCCTATAGATACAAAAGGACCCACAGTAGCATCTTTTAGAACCACATTTTCTCCAATGAAACAAGGCGGAATTATATTGGCATTCTCTTCTGTAACCGAATCTGCCACTAATTTTTCACCATCTTTTTCTAAAAATCCAAGCATGCGCTGATTGGTTTCTATTGTAACATTCTTGTTACCGCAATCCATCCACTCATCTACCTTGCCCGTTACAAAAACTTTACCGTCTGCCATCATGCGTTTAATACCATCATTTATTTGGTATTCTCCGCCATTGATAATATCATTATCTAAAACGTACTGCAATTCTTTTTTTAGTATTGCGACATCTTTAAAATAGTAAATACCAATTACCGCTTGGTCACTAACAAAACTTTCTGGCTTTTCTACTAATTCTACTATATGGTTATGCTCGTTTAAATTTACTACTCCGTAAGCGGAAGGATTAGGAACCTTCTTTGTCCAAATAACACTATCTGCATTTTTATCTAAATCAAAATCTGCCCGAATCAAAGTGTCTGCGTAAGCAATAACTGCAGGACCTGATAAGGAAGGTTCTGCACACATTATGGCATGGCCTGTACCTTTTGGGTCTAACTGTCTATAAATTGATGCTTTTGCGCCCAATTCTTGAGCAAGATTTTCTAAACTGCTTACCACCTCATCACCAAAAAAAGCAGGGTCTCCTAAAATAAAAGCTATTTCTTCTATTGGTTCGCCTAATACTTTTGCAATATCACTTACCAAACGGTGAACAATGGGTTTTCCTGCAACAGGAATTAGCGGTTTTGGAACGGTCAACGTATGTGGGCGAAGTCTAGAACCACGACCCGCCATAGGTACAATGATTTTCATGTTTATTAAAATTGTTGCTCCCTTTTAGGGATGATTAGTATTATTAATTATTGCTTTTTAACAACAGCTACTTTACGCCAGTACTACCAAATCCTCCTGCACCACGCTCTGTTTCTGAAAGTTCTTCTACCAAGACCCAATCTGCGCGTTCATGTTTAGCGATAACTAGTTGCGCTATACGTTCTCCATTTTCAATGGTAAATTCTTCATTGGACAGATTGACTAAAATCACCCCTATCTCGCCACGATAATCTGCATCAACAGTTCCTGGTGCGTTGAGCACGGTAATCCCTTTTTTGGCCGCTAAACCACTTCTAGGACGTACTTGGGCTTCATAACCAACAGGTAGTTCAATAAACAAACCTGTTTTAACAATGGTTCGTTCTAAGGGTTTTAAAATGATTGATTCCTCTATGTTAGCCCTTAAATCCATACCTGCAGACGCCAAAGTTTCGTAATGCGGTAAAGCATGAGCCGATTTATTTATAATTTTAATTTCCACGTTTTAAGAATATTGCTTTTAACTTATCGCCTTCCATTTTATATATCAGGCCCAAAAATAGGCAAAGCATTAGGGATCCGACAATTAAGTTACGGTTAAAAATATAGAATGATGAAAAGGAGAAGAGAATTGACAATCCCCCATAAAATAAAATTTTACGCATATTATATGGAACTGGATACAATTTTTTGCCCAGATAATAACTTAAACACATCATTGCGGTATATGCACATAAGGTTGCTATTGCAGAGGCCATATACCCTATTTTGGGTATAAAAATAATATTGATGGCCAAGGTAATTATTGCGCCTATTACTGAAATAAACGCACCGTAGCGTGTTTTATCTGTAACCTTATACCAAACGGACAGATTGTGATAAATTCCTAAGAAGAAATTAGCAAGGACTATAAACGGTACAATTTTTAATGCTTCCCAATAAGTTTCATTGGGGATTAAAATCAATTTAATTACATCGGCAAAGACAACTACTACTAGTAAAATGATACTTCCAAATATGACAAAATAATCTGTAATTTGAGCATAGCCTTTTTGCGGATTTTTAGAATCTGCATGACTAAAAAAGAAGGGCTCTATACCCAATCTAAAGGCTGTTGAAAATAGTGTCATAAATACCGCTAATTTGTAACATCCTGAGTATTTACCTATTTCTGATTTAGATATTTCTGCTGGCAACAGCCACTCTAATAAATACCGGTCAAAAACTTCATTAATGGTATACGCCATACCAGCGATTAAAACAGGTATAGCATAACGCATCATCCGTTTCCAAAGCACTACATCAAAGGTGTATTTGGTATCCAAATAAACACCACCAACCCATAAAAATGCTATTCCACTAGAGATAGCATTAGCTAAGAATACATAACCCACTTGAAAATCTGGTATATACAAGGTTTTCCAAAGTGCATTGCCTTCTTCTTGCATTTCTGGTAATAAGGACAAGAAAAATAGGTTTAACAACAGATTAAGTGCTACGCTAGAAACTTTTATTATTGCGTACCGCATAGGTTTCTCTTTAGCGCGTAACCACGCAAAGGGAATTATAGTTAATGCATCAAAAGTTAGAATTGCCACCACAATTAAAAATACCGAAGCATCTAGCGATAAAAATTTTGCTATACCCTCATGGAATAGGTAAGACATAAATAAAAAACCTAAAGTTGTGGCACCTATACTGATTAAACTAGTAGACACCACATTAACCTTTCCTTCTTCTTTATTGAAAAAACGAAAAAAAGCCGTCTCCATTCCATACGCTAATACCACATTGCAAATGGCAATAAAAGTAAAGACCAAAGAGGTTTCACCATAGGTGCTGGTGTTCATAACCCCAGTATGAAAAGGCACTAGAATAAATGAGAGTATCCGTGGTAAAACCGTGGCCAAACCATAAATAAATGTTTGTTTAAACAGTTTGTTGAGGATGCTCAATTGGGTAGATGTTTAACAGAAACCCCGAAGGAGTACTTCGGGGAAATTTATAAGATAAAGGTACACAATTTTACGGCTATTGATACAGCTTCTTTTTTTGCTCTTTAATACCTTCTAGCTTTACATACTTAAGTTTTCCATTTTCCAAATAGCTCAGTACACATTCGTTTTCCTCCAATTCAAAAGGCAACTTTTCTTTTGGCAACGGCGGCGTATTCCCCACTTCTTTTTTAGGATCAGCATGCATTATTATGTCTGGCTTTGGGGCAGAAATAGTTACGAAATTGGCCACAACCGAAGCAACGCCATTCACTTTTTGCCACTTTAAATCTGCAGATTTCTCTCGAAAATATGCCTTTTTAAAATCCACCTTACTTTTGTCCGATACTTCTACTGGTATAACTAGTTTTATACCAGAACCACTTTCTGCTCTACCGCCAACCCAAGATTGACATGTGACCGTACCCGTTGTAAAAGGCGGGTTTGTTACAAGGTCTTGTTGCGATTTACACCCTGTTAATGAAAACAATAGAATTGTTGCTATGTAGGTAAGTGATTTCATATCTAAAATTTACTAATGATAAAGATAGAAAACCAAATTTAGTGCCAAACAAAAAAAGCCCCTGAAATATTTCAGGGGCTTTAGTAGAACAAAACGTTCTTATTAGTTGTTTAAAGCTTCTGCTCCACCAACGATTTCTAGAATTTCGTTAGTAATAGCTGCTTGTCTAGCCTTGTTGTACGTTAAGGTTAACTGGTCCCTTAACTCACCAGCATTATCTGTAGCCTTGTGCATAGCTGTCATACGTGCACCATGCTCACTAGCAAAAGAATCTCTAATTCCTTTGTACAATTGTGTTTTTAAGGACTTAGGGATTAACTGCTCAATAATCTCTGGCTTAGAAGGCTCAAAAACGTAATCTGAAGCAACTACATCACCTTCTGATGCAACCGGTACAATAGGCAAAAATTGCTCTGTGGTAACCACCTGTGTTGCAGCATTCTTGAACTTATTATAGATGATAAGTATTTTATCGTACTCACCGGCCACAAAACGTTGCATTAAATCTTCAGCAATTATTGCTACATTTTCAAAAGTTAAGTCATCATAAACCGAACTATGGTTAGCAATTACCGTGTCTGCTTTAGCAAGGGCATCATTGGCTTTTTTACCTATGGCAACAAAGTCTACTTGCTTACCTTGATATTGTTGCTTTAAAGCTGCGGTTTGTTTTATGATATTGGCATTAAACGCACCACAAAGACCTCTGTTAGAAGTAATGGCTACAACCAAAACCTTATTAACCTCTCTGTTTTCTGCATAAGCACTGCCAGCATCACCTTCTAAACTAGCACTTAAACTTTGCAACAACTCCGTTAATTTATCTGCATAAGGACGCATAGCGGTAATGGCGTCTTGCGCTTTTTTAAGCTTAGCAGCAGATACCATTTTCATGGCACTGGTAATCTGCATGGTAGACTTTACCGATGAAATCCTATTACGTATTTCTTTAAGATTTGCCATCCTTTAGATTAAAATTTAAGCTTTATATTTTGCAGAAAGTTCTTTACTAACAGCTGTTAAAGTTTCTATAACCTCATCTGTAAGTTTACCTGCTTTTAAGGTATCTAAAACACCTCTGTGTTTAGCATTTAAGAACTCTAAGTAATCTCTTTCGAACTCTTTTACTTTATCTACCGGCACATCTCTTAGCAAGTTCTTAGAACCAGCAAAAATAATAGCCACCTGGTCTTCTACCGTAAATGGGTCGTTCTGCGCTTGCTTTAAGATTTCTACGTTACGCTTACCTTTTTCAATTACGTTTAAGGTAGCTGCATCCAAGTCAGAACCAAACTTAGCAAATGCTTCTAGTTCACGGAATTGTGCCTGGTCTAATTTAAGCGTACCAGATACTTTCTTCATTGA
This sequence comes from Croceivirga sp. JEA036, assembly GCF_011882165.1. Lineage (NCBI taxonomy): Bacteria > Pseudomonadati > Bacteroidota > Flavobacteriia > Flavobacteriales > Flavobacteriaceae > Croceivirga > Croceivirga sp. JEA036. Next base: position 570,329 of record NZ_JAATON010000003.1, on the reverse strand, counting down.
TTTAATCTGGGCAGAACCACCTACACGAGATACAGAGATACCTACGTTAATTGCAGGACGTACACCTTGGTTAAATAAATCTTGTTCTAAGAATATCTGACCATCTGTAATAGAAATTACGTTGGTTGGGATATAGGCAGAAACGTCACCTGCTTGTGTTTCAATAATTGGCAATGCAGTTAAAGAACCACCACCTTTTACGATTGGCTTTAACGATTCTGGTAAATCGTTCATGTTCTTTGCAATTTCATCATCCGCAATAACCTTAGCCGCACGCTCTAATAATCTTGAGTGCAAGTAGAAAACGTCACCAGGGTAAGCCTCACGTCCTGGTGGTCTTCTTAATAACAAAGACACCTCACGGTAAGCAACGGCTTGCTTAGACAAATCATCATAAACAATCAATGCTGGTCTACCTGTATCACGGAAGTACTCACCTATTGCAGCACCGGCAAATGGAGCATATACTTGCATTGGCGCAGGATCAGATGCGTTTGCAGCTACAATTGTAGTATACGCTAAAGCACCTTTTTCTTCTAATGTTTTTGCAATAGCAGCAACGGTAGAAGCTTTTTGACCTACAGCAACGTAGATACAGTATACAGGCTCACCTGCATCATAAAATTCTTTTTGGTTTAGAATGGTATCTATACAAACGGTTGTTTTACCTGTTTGACGGTCACCGATAACCAACTCACGCTGACCACGACCAATAGGAATCATGGCATCAATAGATTTGATACCTGTTTGCATTGGCTCATTTACTGGTTGACGGAAGATTACCCCAGGCGCTTTACGCTCTAGTGGCATCTCATAAGTGTCTCCAGAAATTGGACCTTTACCATCTATAGGATTACCCAAAGTATCTACAACACGACCAACGATACCTTCACCAACTTTGATGGAAGCAATACGTTGTGTACGCTTAACAGTAGCACCTTCAACGATTTCTTTTGAAGGACCTAAAAGCACCACACCTACGTTATCTTCTTCTAAGTTTAATACGATACCTTGCATACCGCCATCAAACTCTACCAACTCACCATATTGTGCGTTAGATAGACCGTAAACACGTGCAATACCATCACCTACTTGAAGTACAGTACCCACTTCATCTAAAGAAGCAGATGCTTCAAATCCTGATAATTGCTCTTTTAAGATTGCTGATACCTCAGCTGCTTTTACTGCTGCCATTGTTATAGACTATTTGTAAATTCCCTTTTTAAACTTTTTAATTTGCTTGCTACACTTGCATCGTATTGCAAGTCGCCCACACGTAGTACAAAACCACCAACCAAGGCTTCGTCAACCTTGTTTTCCAAGGTTACTTTTTTGCCGGTTAAACTAGCTACTTGCGCTAATATTTTATCTTCCAATGCTTTTGTTAAAGGCACGGCAGATGTTACATATGCCACATCTTCCCCTTTACGTTGCTCGTATTGGGCTATATATTTTAAAGCAACCTCGTTCAACAAATCCAAACGTTTGTTGGCCATTAAGGTGTCTAATAAACCCATGGTTATTTGACCACCATCTTTAAAGATAGCTTTTAAACTAGCTTTTTTGATTTCTGACTTTACGACAGGGCTAGAAAGAACTTGTTTAAGTTCATTGCTTTCTGCAATAGTAGCAATGATATCTTTCATGTCTTTCTCTACCTTATCAGCGGCTTTTTGCTCCATGGCAAAATCTAGCACCGCCTTGGCGTAACGTGTAGCTGCTCTTGAATCGCTCATAGGATTCTTTTCTTACTATTAATTTAATTTGATATCACCCAACATGTTTTCTACAAGCTGTAATTGCTTGTCTTTGCTGGACAATTCTTCTTTGATAACTTTTTCTGCGATATCTACGGAAAGGGTAGCCACTTGTGATTTAATTTCTGCCATAGCCGCTTTCTTTTCGCTTTCAATTGCAGCTTGTGCTTGAGCAATCATCTTATCACCTTCTACTTGAGCTTGCTCTTTTGCGTCAGAAATCATTTTCTCTTTGATTTCTCTCGCTTCCTTCAACATAGATTCGCGTTCTGCTCTTGCCTCTTGCAACAATCTATCGTTATCTGCCTGCAAATTTTGCATTTCTTTACGTGCGTTTTCGGCAGCGTCTAATGCATCTTGGATTCCTTTTTCCCTTTCATTCAAAGATTGCATTATTGGTTTCCATGCAAATTTTGCTAGCAAGAAAATCAACACCAATAAAATGATGGCTTGCATTACAAATAAGCCCGGTGAAAAATCGTTTAACAAATCCATTTTAAAATACTTTTATCAATTATTATTTAATCGCAAATGTTTTAAAAACACCTCCTGCAACCAACCGTTGCAGGACAAGTGTTCTTTGTAATTAGTTTCCTAGGATCAACGCACCAAAGGCCAAACCTTCTAAAAGTGCACCGATGATGATCATCGCAGTTTGGATTTTACCAGCTGCTTCTGGTTGACGAGCGATACCTTCCATCGCTTTACCACCAATCTGACCCAAACCGATACCACCTCCGATAACGATTAATCCAGCTCCAATTAAGTTGTACATAATAATTGACTTTATAAATAATTAAACAATAATAATTCTAAACAAAATTCTCTCTAACATCTTCCACATCAGAAACCTCATGGCCATGTGCATCGTGCTCATGGTCATGGTCATGCTCCGCAACAGCCATTCCAATAAACAAGGCAGAAAGCATTGTAAAGATAAACGCCTGTAAAAACGCCACCAACAATTCTATTACCGTGATGAACAAGGTTAACACAAAAGAGATTCCCGTAGAGCCTACAGCTCCAAAAGAAGATTTAAGTAATATCATTAACGCAATTAAGCTCATTACCACAAAGTGGCCCGCAGTAATATTGGCAAACAAACGAATCATCAAAGAGAATGGTTTTGTAAACATTCCCAAGATTTCAATTGGCATTAAAATAATTTTCATGGGTACCGGTATGCCTGGCATCCAGAAAATATGTTTCCAATAATCCTTATTAGCACTAAATTGAACAATCAAAAATGTAAATAAGGCTAGACAAAACGTTACAGCAATGTTACCCGTAACATTAAAACCAAGTGGCGTCATCCCCAATAGATTCAACACCCAAATGAAGAAAAATACCGTTAACAAGAAAGGCATAAAGCGTTGATACTTTTTCTCGCCAATGTTAGGCCTTGCGATCTCATCCCTTACATACAACACCAATGGCTCTAAAATGCGACCAAAACCGGTTGGCACACTTTTGTTTTTGTATTGCTTAGCCAAAGAAGCAAAAGCCCAAACCAATAATAAACCAGCTAACAACATACCAAAAACACCTTTAGTGATGGAAAAATCTAACACTTTATGCGCATTGGTAGGGTGGTGCGCTTCATCAAAAGCAACTTCTGTTGCCCCTTTATCTAACTCGTATATTTTTTCGTGAATCTTTACAAATCTAGACCCTCCTTTTTCTACAATCACGTTTCCTGCATCATCATGATGAAAAGCAGAAGACATGAACGTTTGCAATCCATTACTAGACCAAACAATTACAGGCAACGGAAAACCAATGTGCTTACGTTCGCCGTGAGAATCTGTATAAGAAAACAAATGAAAGTCGTGCGCATCTTTAAGGTGATGCTGAATATACTCGTTCACCTCTTCTTTTGTGTTTACTTCACCGCCATCAGTACTAGCGTGTTCCTTATCAGAATAAGCGAATAATTGGACAGAAAATAATAGTGCAAAAAGCAAACTAGTAATACCTAGATTTTTCTTCATCATGATAAATTTCAAAAATGAGGCTCGTCAAAATTTTGCGCAAAAGTAATACATCTTGCTGTAATCCAAACCATTTTCATTGAATATTGTTTGAAGTATCTATTTTCATCAAGATTTTAGCGATGAAATACACCTCTACAAACAATGAAATAAAGAATGGTATTAATAGCGAAAGCAATTCTGACTTAGGCGTTTCCTCTTCTGCAAAGAGTGGTTCTTTGAATAATAAAACAAACAAACCCATTTTTATAAATAGTGAAGCCAGATAGGCAATACCAAGAGAATTGACTAGACTTTTTACCGTGGATAAAGCTTGGATACCTAGCACCAATAAGGCAGAACATATAAAATGAAAAAAATAGGTTCTTGAAAGAAAGTCTAGAAATGAACCCTCTTCTAAAAAAAACTTGGTGTGGATACCATACGTTACAGCACCTACACCAAGAATTACGAATAAACTTTTTATACTATGTTTCAAAGTAGACTATTTACCCATGGATATTGCTTTTTTAATTACAAGCCCCATGGCCATAAAAACAGCCAACAAAGTTATGATTTCTTCCCAATACGAAGTATTGAATTTACCATCTACCCATTCTCCAAAAAGATTACCTAGGTAAATAGTGGCCCCCATTTGAATGGCGACACCAGAAAAACTGGCTATATTTTTTAATAGCTGCTGTTTTTCGTTAGGACGCTTTTGCGGGTTCATTCTGTCTTTGCCCCTGTGGTTTAGGAGCATTCATGTTAACCTTACCCATAGTACACGTAGCATTAAATGTTGCTCCCGGTTCTACCGCTAGTTTTGCAACATTTACTGTGCCTTCTATTTTAGCATCACTTTTTAAAGATAATAGCTCCGATACATAAAGTTCCCCATTAAAGTTCCCTTCTATATCTGCATTTACACACTCCACTTTACCTTTTATTAGGCCACCTCTACCAATAACTACCTTACCAGAAGTTTTTACATTACCTTCTAGCTTGCCATCTATTCTAAAGTCGGCCTCAGAAGTAATATCTCCTTTAATTACAGTGTTCTTTTCAATTCTGTTGGGTTGACCACCACCAAAGCCCTCATTTGGGCGTGGCTTTTTATTGTCTGAAAACATTTTACTCACGGTTTTGGGGTTAAAATTTGAGATTTATAAGCTTCTAAATTCTTATGAACTAGTATGGTTTGGTAGTTCTTTGATAAAATTACGAAATTCTTATCCGTAATTCTGTAATCCTTATTGTTTTTTATAAGTTCTGCAAAACCTAAAGCAAAATCTTTGCTTTTAAAGCCGTGCACTACCACAAATTGGTCTTCCAGGTTATAAATGTCTTTGGATATTTTATTCTTATACTTTAGTTCTTCTATCGCTTTTACTAAACGCTCTTTTAAGGCCAATGCTGCAGTATTATTCGCATTTTTAAACGGAAAAACCACTTTCCAGTTACCAGAACCTTTGGAGCCTGTCTCTGGACTAAATTCTTTGCTTTCTAATTTAGGAAGTTGCTCTGCAACTATACGCTCCGCTTTTTTACCTTCTGGATTATTAGGATAGGTCAAGGCTACATAATTTAGCGCCTCTTTAAATGCCTCATAGCCCTGTAAACGCCCAATGGCATTCGCTTTCAACAACTCAAATTTAGGAACTATGGGGTCCCCTGTAAATCTATTAATTAATTCTTGAGATGCGGTGATAACCTCTAAAAACTGTTGCTCTTCGTACTTTTTAAAAAGCACAGCATATTTGGCATCTGGACTATCTGCGTTGGCATCTAAAACCGCTTGAGGATTTAAAAGAATTTCTGCGTATCTACTACCTGCATGGTTCTTGATAATATCTTGTTTCATGGTTGTTGCTAAAGCACTACCTTCTTCCTCATAAATCTTATATAAATTGTATTTAGAAGGCAAAATCAATCGTTCTTCTGGATTTTCTTGAAGCACACGTTCTAATTTACCTGCAGCTAATAAATTCTCTTTAAACTTTTCTTTGTAAATAAGTCCTAATTGGTAGTTTGCAAAATTACGCTCCGCTACCAAGCTGTCTATGATTTTAGTATCCGTTGGTACTTGATTTAGATAGTATTCCAAAGAGAACTTTTCATTAGCTGGCAGTAATTTTTGGTCATCTGCTGCAACCGGTTCCCCAGTAGCTTCTGATATAGCCACTTTACTTTTATTACTCCAACGCCAATCGTCTTCCAAGGTCCTATCACCCCATTGGGTTCTAAAAGCTGTTGCTCCTTTACCCAAGCTCACTACATTATAAAAATAGAATTTACCTTGATTTGCCTTACCACCGCTTGTTTGTGCAAATTGTGCAAAACCGGCATTGGCGCGCTTTTCTTTTTCTTTTTCTAAGGCTTCTTCCTTAGCCTTTAATTCGGCAATATAATCTTCAAAATAGGCCTTCCGTTCTGTCTCTGGCATATCATATATAGTGATAACACTATCTGCATGCTGCACTTTATCTTCATAAGCAATGACATCTTCTAGGTTATCAAACTTCTTTTTAATTGCTCGGTACTTTTTGGTGTTTTCTTTAAGGTTTTGCAAAACACTATCATAGTATGCCCCAGCATTTTTATAGGCATTCTGGTCAAAATTATAAGCCGCTAAGGTTTCATAATTTAAAGCATTCAATTTTTGATCTTGCTGTGTAGCTTTAATGGATTTGTTGTAGTACGCTATAGCCAAGCTATCATTGCCTTTTTGTAAGTGAAATTCTGCTACCTGACGGTAAATTTTATCTAAAAAGGGTCTGTTTTCTCTATTTTCTTCTAAGTCTATTAGATACTCATGCAAAAACTCCTCATTCTCTGGTTTAAGTTCAAGATTTTGAATCTTTTGTAAATGTGCATTGATCATATACACTCTAGGGCTTTTTCGGTTTAAAGCTATCACCTTGTCAAAAGCATAATTAGCGCTATCCTTATAGCCTAATGTATTATATAATTGCCCTATAATGTATAAATACCTTCCTTTTTCTTCCTTCTTTTTAGTGTAGGCTTGTGCTATCTTTAGTTTCTGAATAGCGGTATCTTTTACCCCAATTTCTAAAAAAGATTGTGCCAAAACCGCATTAGCATCTGCATATTCTTGATCTTTTAGCTGTTCAAATTTTTGAAGTCTTTTTAAATTTTTTATTGCCAACTCTGGATTGCCTAAACGCATATTCGTTTTTTCTCTCCATATTGTGGCTTCATTCAGTTTATCACTTGCTTCGTATTTTTTAAGAATATAGTTGAAGGATTCCAAGGCAGGAATGTACCGTTGGTCAAAATACCTAGCTTTACCCAACAATAAAAAAGCCTCATCTGTTTGGGGATTTCGCTCAACATCCTTTATATCCATACTATGCTTCTGTATGGCCTTTGTTGCCTTTTCTTCTGCACGTATAAAATTGGGATTATTGTCTTCTGAGTCTAACTTAATTTCATCAGTTACCGCAAGACGTTCTACGGGTAAAATGTCCCAAAAATCATCTCGGTAAGACGCATTTAATTCTTCTCTACCTTCTTCAAAGGCGATGTTACCATTGTACAACGTATTGTACTTGGTATTTAAAGCGTGCCAATTTCTATTGATAAAGGCATCTTTTTTAGTAGAACAACCCAAAGAAAACAAAAGGGCGGTTGCAACAATGTATTTTGTGTTAATTTGAAGCTTCAAAGTATTGATCTTTCCTACCTATGCATAACTAAAAAAATAGCTGTTTAGTATAGGATTCATCGATAAAATGCAACTATACCAATTCTTCTCCCGCAAAAAACTGTTCCAATTCTTTTAAAGTAGCTTCTGATGTTATGATGTCTTTCACCAATTCACCTTTATTCAACACCACAATACGCTCGCAAACTTCGGTTACATGGATAAGGTCATGACTAGAAACTAATACTGTTACCCCTGCTTTGGCAGCCAAATCTTTAATTATGCTTTTTAAGCGAATTTGTGTGGTAGGATCCAAATTTGCAAAGGGCTCATCAAGAATTATAACTTCTGGATTCCCTATAAAACTTGCCACAATACCCACTTTTTTCTGGTTTCCTTTAGATAAGTCGCGCAGATACTTTTTCTGACCCAAAATCTCCCCATGAAAAAAATCTTGAAACTGTGCCAATAACGCATTAACATCTGCACGGTTTTGCCCCCTTAACTCGCCAATAAAGTAAAAATACTCCTCTGGAGTTAGGTAACCGATTAAGAAGGTTTCATCTATAAAAGCAGCGGTAAAAGGTTTCCAAGCTTCGCTTTGGTCTACACGCACACCATTATTTTCTATATGTCCTGTGGTGGGTTGTATTAAATCTAGCAACAAACTAAACAGCGTGGTTTTACCCGCTCCATTGTTACCAACCAAACCTATACTTTGGCCTTTTTCTATGGTTAATTCAGGTATATTTAAAACGGTTTGCTCACCGTAGGTCTTGCTTAAATCTTTGGCTTGTATCATTATAGTTATGGATTGATGGTTATTATTTATGATTTTTGTTTGTAGGCCTGTAGGGTTTTATACTTTTCTTTCTTATAGATTTCTTCTATCTTATTAAACACTTTGTTTTTAAAAATGAATCCACAAAGTCCTACTAAAGCGACTAGAACATATCCCCCTATTTCGCTAATTAAAAAATGACCTAAAGCGTAAATAATAATAGGCAATAAAAGTTTAGGTAAACTCAGTAATAAGGTTTTACCGTTAAAAGCTTGTTTATCCCCAAAGGCCTTTTTGTTGCTTGTTAAATCTACTGGCATTTTAATATAAGCGCCACCCCAAAGTACTAGATGACTATTGATACCAAGGTTATATATACCCCCTACCAAACACGCAGCATAAGCTTGCCAACCAAAGTACAAATACGGGGTTGCGAGAATAGTGGAGATCACTGTTGCAATCAATACCAAGTACCATTTGGAATCTAAATACTCCCTGTATTTTATATTCTGACTCATCATTAGGGGATAGTAGCTGCTATCCCAACTGGGTACAAACTGACCAAATGTGAAAAGAAAACCCCCAGTAACAAAAATACCTGCAAAAATCTTCATAAATGAGTTGTCGTATGCATCTATACCTCCTGTAAAAAACAAAAGACCATAAAACAAGAACAAAACGCTCATCAGTACAGCGGTACGTGACCGTTTATTTCGCTTAATCAAGCGAATATCGTTCTTTAAGAAAGTGCCCAGAGCGCCATATCGGTTAAGCCAGTCCATTTCCTCTGTTTTTGCTTCAGCAGTTTTCTTAGCCAATCCAGCATCTAAATACATTCGGTTCAAAAAATGCTTGTGTGCTCCAAAATACAGTCCAATAGTTAACAACCAAGGTACAATTGCTGTCCATGGTACATCAAAGAAAACATCAAATATGGGCTGCGTATAACTGGTAACATCAAACAAACTATAGTATTGGGATACACCCAACAGTACAAATACAGCAATAATACTATAGAAAACTACGTCTTTACTATTTACGAGTACATTTAAAAAGTTGGCCGCATAGATTAGTGCCATTGCAGCCAAATGCCAACCTATTACTCCAATGGGAGTGTAATCTTTTGTTAAAAGAATTATACTAAAAGGTATAAAGAAAAAGGCATGTGTCCAATTAAAGAAAGAACTTGCTGTTTGCCCCAATATAAAGTGTACTATTTTGGACTTTTTTATAGGTTGATACAGTAAGGGTTTTATGTTGGCTACAGGCATTTTTTGTAGCATGTAACGGAACATAAAATCGAATGCCAAATAGTAAACAAGAAACTTATTGACCACTCTAAGTGGGTCTCCCCAACCCTGTTTTTCTATTAAAAAAAAGGCGCCTACCCCAAAACCCAGAAGATATATCGCGACAAAAAAAGCGCCAATACCCATGAATATTTTAATCCATAATTCGGTTTTAAAAGAAGCTTTTCTAAAAAAAGATTTCCATTGAAGGTTTAGTAAACGTTTAAACATGGTTGGTGGTGTTGTTTGGTTCTATGAGTAGGTAATTTACATTAATTGTTACATAAATAGTTTCTAATTTAATTGCTACAGGATTAAAACTCCTTTCCTTAGCTTTGCAAAAATTTTATGTGCTATGAGCGATTTTCATCCATTATCCGTTGCTGCAGTAACCAATTTAACACCAAATTCGGTTGCATTAACTTTTAATGTTCCAGAGAACTTAAAGGAAACTTTTTCTTTTACCGCTGGGCAATACATCACTATTAAAAAAACAGTGAATGGTAATGAGGTAAGAAGAGCCTATTCTATCTCTTCTGCTCCTAGCTCTGGCAAATTAACAGTTGGTATTAAAAAAGTTGAAGGGGGTACTTTTTCTGTCTACGCCAACGATGAAATTAAAGTGGGTGATGTTTTAGAAGTAATGCCACCAGAAGGTCGTTTTGTATTTGAACCGAGCAACCAAACAAAACATGTTGCCGCCTTTGCCGCAGGTAGTGGTATAACTCCCATAATTTCTATAGCTCAAACGGTTTTAGAAAGCCATGAAGAAAATACGTTTGTTCTTGTTTTTGGCAACCAAACGCCAGCAGAGACCATGTACCATACCGCACTTTTGGAATTAAAAGGACAGTTTCAAAGCCGACTACACATAGAATGGGTGTACAGTAAAAGCACGGAACCCGATTGCCTTTTTGGGCGTATTGAAAAATCTACCGTAAATCTTATCCTTAAAAACAAATTTAAGGATACCACGTTTGATGCCTTTTACCTATGTGGTCCAGAAGCGATGATAAATACAGTGTCCGATACACTAAAAGAGGGTGGAGTAGCCGAAGATAAAATTCATTTTGAATTGTTTACCTCTTCGGAAACGGAAGACACCTTGGCCCAAAATTTAGAAGGCGCTACCCAAGTGGAAGTTTTGCTAGATGATGAGACCTTCAATTTAAACGTAGAAAAGAAAACCATTCTTTTGGATGCCATTTTAAAAGAAGATATAGATGCACCGTATTCCTGTCAAGGCGGCGTTTGTAGCAGTTGTATTGCCCGCGTTACGGAAGGTAAGGCAGAAATGGTAAAAAATCAGATTTTAACCGATGGGGAGATAGCAGAAGGTTTAATCCTAACCTGCCAAGCCCATGCCACCACGCCAACTTTAAAAATTGATTTTGACGATGTATAAAGCTTAATTTTTAAGCTTTGTAAATAGTTGTTCAAGATTGGTAAATTCTTTCTTTACCTGACTTACACCAATAGCACCACCAGAAAATCCAGAAGTTGCTTTAATCAATTGCAACTTGGCTTCGTTTTGCCCGTTAAATTCTATATATAGTTGAAGTTTAAAATATTTGTAGAAAGCACCTAAAAGAATGCGCAAAATTCTGTTGCCCTTTTCATAGGTACCATTGCTTTTATCGCCTTGAGTTAACTGGTAACCACGTTTCGCCAAGAGTTGGTGTACTTGTTGTGTAAATTCCTCTTGTTCTACCTCAGAATAATAAAAAGTTTTCTGATTTTTTACATCGGGATCTCTTTTTACTAAAACAGCCATTGGTTTTCTTTTTTTGTTGGTGTAAAACTAACGCGGTTTACCATCGTATGGTATCCCTGAAAACCGGGTTTATGACTTGTTATTATCTAAATAAGCGTCCATAGCAAAGTTGGTGGCATCATAGCCAATGGTAAACGCTTTTTCTATACCTTTTTTATCTAAAACCCCTATTTGGTCTAACTGCGCCGGCTCTATCAAAATATCGCATTCACAAATTTTTTCCCTACAAGAAGCGTAAATCATAAGGCCTGTTATACGGCTCGTAAGTTGCAGTGAATTGCTCAGGTCCTTTTTTTGTAATTTACCATTAACCGATACATTACTGCCAACGACTAAATCGGCACCTTGCTCTACATATTCTTTTGGAAAATTGTTCATAATTCCTCCGTCTGCGTACAATACCTTATCTATTTCTACAGGACTAAAAACGGGAGTTAAAGCTGCGGAAGCCAGCAAGGGCATAATTAACGCCCCCTGGTTAAAAACCTTTTCTGTTCCTTGTAACAGATCCGTTGCCACCACATGTAAGGGAATATTTAACTGTTCAAAAGAATCATGCGGAAAAAATTGTTGAAAAACACTAAAATAACGTTCGGTATCTATAAGTCCCGGTTTGCCAATAGCAAAAAAACTGTACTGGAATAAGGGTGTCTCTTTAAAGAAGGCCAGCATTTCGTCTATGCTATTGCCATTAGCATACAAAGCGCCAACCAAGGCTCCAATACTTGCACCGGCTACGCTCTGGGCTTTTACTCCTCGCTCTTGCAATACTTTTAATAAGCCAATATGGGCCATGCCTCGAATACCTCCGCCAGATAAAACCAGTCCTATTTTCTTTCCAGTAAACATGAAGAAATTTTATAGGTTAAAAGTACTGCTTCACAACTAATTATTTTGCGCTTACAGTTTAAAAAAAAGTTTTGTTTATTTTTTCTTCAACAGTAAAACCTCAATTAAAATAACTCCGTAGGTAACAAAAAAGAAACAAGAATAGATTTTTAAGAAAAAACCTGTAATTTAAATTCAAGTATTACGAACCAATACCCATAACAAACGTTTAGTTTGCATAAAAAAGCCAATCATACCGCTATTTTAATCTTTGCACAAAGTGCAAAATTAGAAGCCTTACGTAAACCCATACGTAATGGTGAGGTGGTATTTGATGCCTTAAACAAGCAAACACTTTCCATAGTCCAGGCCACTGGCTTAGCCTATTTGGTTTGGGATGAAGAAAAACAAGTTGGCAACACCTTTGCCGAACGTTTTTCTAACGCATTACAGACAGTCTTCAAAAAGGGTTATAAAAATGTAATTTCTATTGGTAACGATAGCCCTAATCTAACAGTATCCAAACTTAAACAGGCTTACAAGCAAATCTGCAAGGGCAAAACAGTTTTAGGTCCTTCTACGGATGGCGGCGTATACCTAATTGGTATTCATAAACGCCATTTTAGATACAACGATTTTAAGCGCTTGCCTTGGGAACGTATTTCGCTTTTTAAACGTATTTCCGAATCCTTTGGCTTAACCGGTGAAATTCATCAGTTAGAAACTTTGACCGATGTTGATTCGGAAACCGATATTCTTGAGATACTCCAAAAACCCATCACCCAGTCTTTAAAAAGAGCCTTAGTGCTTGGCCTATCCAGACAAGCAGCCCCTAAAACGTACACACACCTTAGCTATACAACACACTACCAGTCTACCTTCTATAACAAAGGCTCTCCACAGTATACCTAAGCAGTCCCCCCAACCTACATTTTAGAAATCTCAACATCACAAATGAAAAATATACTTTTGGGTATGTTGTTGTGCGTTTGCACAATTACCCATGCACAAATCAATATAAGTGGTACGGTTACCGATGCCAATCAGGAACCTTTACCCTTTGTCAATATCATACTTTTACAATCTACAATTGGTGCTACTACAGATACCAATGGCAACTTTTCTATGGAACTACCCGCAGAAGGTGGTCAGTTGCGCTTTTCGCTATTGGGCTTTACGTCCAAAACGATAACCATTACCAGTGCAAGCAACAACCTCAACATTACTTTAAAAGAAAGCTCAGAACTGCTCAATGAGGTTGTTTTGACCGCACTTGGTTTGGAACGCGAAACCAAAGAATTGGGTTATGTAGTACAAAGTTTGGATGCCCAAGGGGTAACCGAAGTAAAATCGGTAAACTTTTTAGATAACCTTACCGGTAAATTAGCCGGGGTAACCATTAACCAAGGGCCAACAGGCGTGGGGTCTTCTAGCCGCATTAGCATACGGGGCGAAGCTTCCTTCAGCAATAACAATCCACTGTTTATCGTAGACGGCGTACCCATTAACAACAACACCGTTTTTAACTTTACCAATGAGGCGGCGGCTGGTTTTCAAGAGGTCGATTTTGGTAACGGTGCCATGGAGGTAAATCCAGATGATATCGAAGAAGTATCTGTTTTAAAAGGCCCAAGTGCCGCCGCATTGTATGGCACAAGAGCAGCCAATGGCGTTGTGGTGATAGCTACTAAAAACGGTAGCCAAAGCAAAGGGTTAGGAATTAGCTACAACACCAGCCTATTTTTGGAAAGTGCTTTTCAGTTGCCCGACTTTCAGAATAACTACGGCCAAGGAAATTCTGGCCAATTTGAATATGTAGATGGTCTCGGTGGTGGTATAAACGACAATATTACCTACAGTTGGGGACCACGATTAGACCAAGGTACTTTGATTCCGCAGTTCGATAGTCCTGTGACCCTTGCGGACGGCACGGTAGTTCGCGGTGGTGATACTGCGCTTTACAACGGTTTGCCCATTACGGCAACACCTTTTGTTTCTAACCCAGATAACCTCAAGGATTTTTATGAAACCGGTACCACTTTCATCAACAACTTGGCTATTTCTTCCGGGTTTGATAAGGGCAGTTACCGTTTATCGTTTACCGATTTGCGTAGCGAAAGCATTATTCCGGGAGTAAACTTGGACCGCCAAACGGTTGCTGCACGACTCAATTTTAGACCTACAGATAAGCTTCAGATTAATTCATCCATCAACTATGTAAATTCGCAAAGCGATAACCGCCCCTCTAATGGTTACGGTTCTGAAAATGTAAATTACTCTTTGGTGGCGTGGGGTCCACGTTCCCTAAACATTGATAGTCTTAGGAATTACTGGCAACCAGGCCTAGAGGGCAGACAGCAATATTCTTTTAACTATACTTTTTTTGATAACCCCTTCTTTATTCTACATGAGAATCGAAACTCGTTTAACCGAGATCGTGTTTTCGGGAATGTTTCGGCAAAATATCAGATTACCCCAGAACTATCCGCTACGGTGCGCAGCGGTATGGATTATTCCAATGAAACCCGGCAACTGCGGCGCGCTTATAGCTCTAACCGCTTTCAAAACGGAGGTTATGCGGAACACGATGTGTTTTTTAGAGAAATCAATACAGACTTTCTATTAAATTATACCAATCGTTTCAACGATTTTAAAGTTGCTATTTCCTTAGGTGGTAATCGATTGGACCAAAAAGCATTTACCAGCCAGTCCCAAACCACAAGTTTAGCACAACCAGGTATTTTTAGGTTAAGTAATGCAGCATCCCCAGTTGAAGTATTTGAATTTGAATCCAATAAACGCATCAACAGCTTGTATGGTTTGGCCAAAATAGGTTACAAAGATTTTCTGTTTTTAGATATTACAGGTCGTAATGATTGGTCCAGTGCCTTGGCTACGCCATTTTCGGTAGACAATGTTTCGTTTTTCTATCCATCGGTGTCTTCTAGTTTTATTCTTTCGGAGGTTGCAGCACTGCCTTCAGCTATTTCGTTTTTAAAACTTAGGGCCAGTTGGGCACAAGTAGGTAACGATACCAATCCTTACCAAACTTCCGGTGCTTTTGTGGCACAGACCCCTTATTTAGGACAAGCAACGTTTAGTGAACAGAATTTTATCGCCAATCCCAACCTACGTCCTGAGCAAACCTCGGCCGTAGAATTTGGGGCGGACATTCGTTTTTTTGGCGACCGTTTAAATTTTGATGTTTCGTATTACGACGCATTGACCAAAGACCAGATTTTATCATTGCCCATAGGTATTGCTTCTGGCTTTAGCCAACAAGTCGTTAATGGCGGTGAAGTACGTGCCAAAGGGTTAGAAGTTATTTTAAATGCTACGCCAATAGTTACCGATAATTTTAAATGGAACAGCACCTTAAATTTTAGTCGCTCAAGAACTACCGTAGAAGATTTACCACAGGAGGATGGGCGTTTAACCTTGGCGTATTCGCGTATTTACGATAGTCAAAACCAAACGGTATTTTTACAAGTGGAAGAAGGCGGCCGTATTGGGGATTTGTACGGCACGGGCTATTTAAGAAATGAAAATGGCGATTTTATCCTAACCGAAGAAGGCCGCTACATACCAGATAACAACTTACAAAAACTGGGTAATTACAATCCAGATTTTATGCTGGGGTTCAACAATCAATTTAGCTATAAAAATTGGGATTTGGGCTTTCTGTTAGACTGGCGTCAAGGGGGTATTATCGTATCCCGTACGCGTGCTTTAGGCAATGTAGGTGGTCAGTTGGCAGAAACCGCATTTAGGCCAGAAGAAGGTATTGTGCCACAAGGCGTAGTTAACACAGGTACGGCAGAAAATCCAGTTTATGTAGAAAATACGGTAGCGGTAACCCCAGAAAGCTACTACCGCCAATTTTATGACCGTAACCATGAAGAAAACAATGTGTATGATGCTTCCTTCTTAAAGTTACGCCAAGTAGCCTTGGGCTATACGTTTAAAAACTTGAGTTTTTTACAACAAAATGCCAGTTTGCGCCTATCGCTAATTGGTCGTAATCTGTTTGCGATTACAGAAAACCCACATTTTGACCCTGAGCAATTTGCCGTACAGGGTAAGGGATTCATAGGTGGTGTAGAAGACATGTCTTACGCCACCACAAGAAGTATCGGTTTTAAAGCAGGTTTTAATTTTTAAGAAGGTATCCAAATGAAAAATAGAAATAAAACAATTAGTATAGTATTTGCTTTGGTACTTTCTACCACTTTATTCCAAGCTTGTACCAGAGATTTTGAAGACATCAACACCAACCCCAATCAGCCCATTGCTGTAGAACCCAATTTATTGCTTCGCCAAGTTATTTATGATTATGGCGAACAAATGTCTTACGAGGGTTTTACCGCTGGTAATTTGTTGGGCCAGTATAGCACCGCCTTAGATTTTAATCTTTTTGACCGTCACGATTTAAAATCTCCTCAGTTGGGGGGTAATCCTTGGCCAATTATTTACAAAAACCTAAGGGATAATGAGTCCATTTTAGAACTGGCTTTGGAAAACCCTACCCATGAAGTTTATGAAGGTCCGTCTAGAATATTAAAAGCCTATATGGCGATGGCCCTGACGGATTTGTTTGGAGATGTTCCTTATTATGAGGCTTTTCGAGGTGATGCAGCTACGGTTACCCCAGCCTATGACGCACAAGAAACCATTTACTTAGGCGAAGAAGGCATTCTAGATAATATTGATAAAGGTATTGCCGCCTTAGAAAATTATGAGGGTACCATTGCTTTGGAAGGCGATATTTTATTTGAAGGCGATTTAGATGGATGGATTCGCTTTGCGAATTCTTTAAAACTTAAAGCTTTAGTGCGTATTGGCAATCAACTAGACCCAAGTACGGAATTGCAGGCCTTGTTCGATGCGGGAAATTTTATTTCCCTGAACGAAGAAAATGCAGTGTTCGATTTTACCAACGGAGAACCCAATAATTTTAGGTTGGCGCGCTTGCGTATTGGCGACTTTAACAATTTTGTGCTGTCGGAAACTATGGAAGATATTTTAAAGGATTTGGAAGACCCACGCATAGCCACTTTTTATAGACCTTTTGCCAATAGTGATTCCGCAGATTTTAACGGGTTACTCAACGGTATCGATGCTTCACAAACTTCTATTAACCTAGCGGACTACTCTTTGCCAGGGACTATTTTTAGGGAGGAAACCGGCAGATTAGACGCCAATTTCATTACGGCATGGGAAACCCATTTTTTATGGGCAGAAGCAGCCGAACGTGGGTGGATTACCGCCAATAGTACAGAATTGTATAACACCGCCGTTACCCAAGCCTTTGCCTATTGGGGCACCGATTTGCCCGACACCTACCTAGCGGGACCTGCCGCTTTAGCCAATGGCGATGCCCTGCAGCAAATCATTACCCAAAAATGGATTGCCAATACTATTAATGGGTATGAAGGTTGGATAGAGTTTAGAAGAACTGGGTTTCCGCAGTTACGAACAATCTCAGCCAGTTTAAATAACGATGTAATTCCTATTCGTATGCCTTATCCAGCAGAAGAGCAGGCACTAAACGCAGAAAATTATGAGGCGGCGGCGGCCAATACCAATGATAACAGTATAAATGCTCCCGTTTGGTGGGATAATGACTAGTATGAGGCCTTATTTAGACATAGCACTTTTAAATCTTAACCCCAGTAGTATTGGTATACTGCAATGGAGTTTGGTGCTTTTGTCTAGCTTAGCATTCATCCTATTATCCCCATTAGCTAAAAATACCGAACAGTTTTTTAAGGCTCAGGTCAACAATAAAGCACCCAACACCTTTATGCTTATGGGTAGCTTGGTTATCTCTTGGATTTTTGCCAAAAGCATTACCAATGCGGCTAACTTAGGTTTAGCCTATGGTTTGGTGGGCGGTGTGGCCTATGCGGCTTATTACCTTAGTTTTATAGTTGCTGGTTATGTTATTTATCAAATGCGAACCAAAGGCGGCTTTACCAGTATACACCAATTTTTAACTAATCGCTTTGGTAAAGGCGCCATGTTCTTGTTTTCGGTACTAATTGCTATTCGGCTTTTTAACGAGGTATGGAGCAATACCATGGTCATTGGTTCCTATTTTGGAGAAATGGGTAGCCTGCCCTATTACAGTTCCATTCTGGTATTTACGGTGTTAACCTTGGTTTATGCCCTGAAAGGGGGATTGAGTAGTAGTATTTTTACGGATGCAATTCAGATGGTCTTATTTGCTGTTTTACTGTTTGTGGTGCTTGATACCATTTTTTCATCAGAAAATAATTTTACCCCAGCTACGGTAATTACTTCTGGAGAATGGAAATGGGAAATGGGAATAAACCTTCTCCTTGCGGCCGTGTTACAATCCTTTAGTTATCCCTTTCACGACCCCGTGTTAACAGACCGTGGCTTTATTAGTAAGCCAAAAACAACCTTAAAAGCATTTTTATGGGCAGGCTTGGTTGGCGGATTATGCATTATACTGTTTAGTATAATTGGCATCTATGCACAACATCAAAATATGGAAGGCCAAGCTGCTGTGCAGGTAGCCAAAGCTTTTGGTGCTATTATCTTATTGGTCATTAACTTTATTATGATAACATCCGCAGCTTCAACACTGGATTCTACCTTTTCTTCTTTTTCCAAACTCGCCTCCTTAGATTTGAATTTGGGAAATAGCTTAAACTTTGGCAGGTGGGCAATGGTGGTCATTGCTATTTTAGGTACGTTACCCATTTTTATGGATGCGGAAATTTTATCGGCCACTACCATAAGTGGTACCATGGTTATTGGCCTAACTCCGGTTTTTGTGCTGTGGAAGAAGAAAGTTTCCACTACCAACTACTACTTGAGTGTTATTGGCGGTCTATTCTTTGGATTTTTATTGGTTTTTGGGCTGTTCCCAAACGCCCTCATTTTTACCCATGGAAAATATGCCGATTTACTTTGGGTTAATTTTTGGGGTATTCTCGTGTGTTTCCTCTTATATTTAATACCGCTATGGAGAAGAAAATAATGGAACTAAAGGTCGAAACGGACCGAATACTTGTATTTGGTGGGGTTTACAGCAACCTACAAGCATTGCAAAAGCTAAAAAGCATTGCAGAAGCAGAAGGTATTGCGCCAGAGCACTGCATTTGTTCAGGAGATATTGTGGGTTATTGCGCGCAACCAGAAGAAACTGTTCAGCTGTTTAGAGAATGGGGCGCATTAAGTATTTCTGGAAATGTGGAACAGCAGTTGGCAGACGGAAGCGACGATTGTGGCTGTGATTTTACCGAAGGTAGCCGATGCGATGTTTTTTCCAGAACATGGTTTCCTTTTTCAAAAGAGCAGTTATCCAAAGATGCTATCGAGTGGATGGAAACGCTTCCAGAACATCTACGATTTACGTTTGCCGGTAAAAAAATTACCGTAGTACACGGTTCATACGAACAGGTGTCCGACTTTATATTTGAGTCCACTTCAGTAGATAAAAAACAGGTCAGTTTTAGTGCATCGCAAAGCGATGTTATCATAGGTGGGCATTGCGGATTACCCTTTCATCATGCATTTGACAATAAATTGTGGTTAAATCCTGGTGTTATTGGTATGCCTGCGAATGACGGTACCCCGCGTGTTTGGTATATGCTGCTTGAAGAGGTAGAGGGCGAATTAAAATATACCCATCGTTCTTTTGAATACGATTACCACACGGCAAAGCAACTAATGCACATCAACTTTTTACCCGAAGCCTACGCGGATACCCTCCAGACCGGACTTTGGGACAATATGGAAATCTTGCCCGAATTAGAAAAAATGGTGCAAGGCATACCTATCGATTTTAATACAAATTCCAAAACAAATAAAAACACAAAACAAAATACCATGGCAAATAACTATTACGACCCAGCAGACTTAAGAAAATTTGGAAAAATAACTGAATGGAGTGAAGAGCTTGGCACCAAATTTTTTGACTATTACGGTAAGGTTTTTGAAGAAGGCGCACTAACTGCTAGAGAAAAGTCTTTAATTGCCTTGGCTGTTTCTCACGTGGTTAAATGTCCATATTGTATAGATGCTTACACAAAAGATGGCCTACAAAAGGGAATTACCAAAGAAGAAATGATGGAAGCCGTGCATGTTGGCGCTGCTATTGAAAGTGGAGCAACTTTGGTACATGGTGTACAAATGATGAACAAATACAATAAACTATCGCACTAATGGAAAAGAGTATCATGAATGACCTGAAAAAGGCGAAAAAACCAAAGTTAAAAACGCTACAAGCCCGGGAAAACGACCTTGCGCAACCCAATAAGCAGTTGGCGATATTAAACGGAGGTCTATTTGCCGATGGTGAATTACCTTATTTTAAGGATAAAATTAGTGAGATAGGACAATTTCCGCTTCGCCCTAATAAATTGGAAATTCTACAGATAAACGTAGGGTATATGTGCAACATTACCTGTGAGCATTGCCATGTAGATGCAGGCCCTACCCGAAAAGAAATTATGACGGTAGAAACCATGGAACAATGCCTAGAGGTAATTAGAAATACAGGGGCGCATACCTTGGATTTAACCGGTGGCGCACCAGAGATGAACCCTAATTTTAGATGGTTTGTAGAAGAGGCTTCCAAAGCTGGTATTAAGGATTTTATAGTGCGGTCTAATTTGTCCATCATTTTGGCCAATCCAAAGTTTAACGACCTGCCAGAATTCTTTAAAAAACACAATGTACATGTAGTCTCTTCTCTACCGCACTACACCCGTGGAAAAACTGATAAACAGCGTGGAGACGGGGTTTTTGACAAATCGATTAAAGCCTTACAACTATTGAACGAAGTGGGTTATGGAATGCCCGATAGTGACTTACGATTAGATTTAGTTTACAACCCATCTGGAGCCTATTTACCTGGTGACCAAATGGCTTTGGAGCGCGATTTTAAAAAGGCACTGGACGAAGATTTTGGTATTCAATTTCATAACCTTTTCGCGATAACCAATTTGCCTATTTCCCGTTTCTTGGACTACTTAATAGCATCGGATAATTACGAGGATTATATGTATTCTTTGGTAGAAGCTTACAATCCGTCTGCGGTGAGCAGTGTTATGTGTACCAATACCATTTCCGTTAGTTGGGATGGTTGGCTATACGACTGTGATTTTAATCAGATGTTGGGCTTAAAAGTGGCCAACAAAATAAAACACATTAAAGATTACAATGAGGATTTGATTAATGATAGAAATATCATCATTTCCCAGCATTGTTATGGTTGTACCGCAGGTGCGGGGAGTAGTTGCCAAGGAACGGTGGCGTAAGAGCGTATTTTACCAAAGTAAATCCGTTATTTTAGCAACAACATCATCTGGCGTAATGGTGTCGATGGCCTTGTCATATCCTTCCGGAAACTTATTGCCGTATACGGATGTTGGTAGTAACGGAAAGGTATCTAGGTCAGGTAAAATACTATGGGATAAAGGTTGATTATACGGAACAAAACCCGCATAGGGATGGGTAACACCCCATAATGTAACAACAGGTACCCCGTAATTTGCCGCAAGATGACCGTTACCACTGTCCATGGCTAACATTACCGACAGGTTCGCAATAAGGTCCAACTCCTCCTTAAACGGAACAGAAAATGTCATGTTAACCACACGTGAATTGAATTTACTAGCCAAGGTATCTAACAGTTCCTTTTCTTTGGGTCCACCACCAAAAAGTAGCACTTGGGCATTGGTTTGCACAAGCAAATCACGAATAACTAATTCAACTTTATTTAACGGATACATTTTGCTTTTGTATGTCGCAAAAGGCGCTATACCTATCAAACGGCTTGAAGTATCCATACTGCTGGCTATTTCTTGTGGTAAAATTGGTTTTGATAACACCATATCCTGGGTAAGGTCCACAGCAAAACCCAGTCTGCGAAACACATCCGCGTAACGCTCATGACTGCTCTTGAGCGGTCGTATAACTTTATTGGTTGGGCGGGTTAACGCCTTTTTTTCTTTTCTTCCCTTGTCAATTTGGATAACCGGAACACCAACACTTTTAAATAAGATTTTCAGCACATTACTACGCAACACATTATGCAAGTCTGCTACGGCATCGATCTTTAATTTTTTTAAACTAGAAAACAATCGGTATAAACCATAAATACCCTTGTGCTCACCCTTAACGTCTGCATGCACAACGGTAACCCGTTGCAAATCTTTAAAAATAGGTACAAAGCTATTTTTGGTGAGTAGGGTTATGCGTAAATCCGGATGGTTTTGTAAAAGCGATTTTAAAACTGGAACGGTCATGGCCACGTCTCCCATGGCAGACAACCTAATAACCAAAAGATGCTTGTATTTAGGCTTTTTGCCCACGTAGAACAGGGTTTAGTTCATCATCGTTATACATTTTCATTTGCTTGTAAACTTTCATGTATTTTTTACCCGCTTCTATATCAGCCAACAACTCGTCTATAGCGGTAGATAAATCCTTTTTTTGTTCTAGTAAGACGTTTAATTTGGCAGCACATTCTTTACGGTGTTTATCTGTGGCATCGGCACGTTCCGCCTCCTCTTTCATGTGGTAAATTTTAAGTGCCAATATGCTTAATCTATCAATAGCCCACGCTGGACTTTCCGTATTAATACCTGCATCAGATTCAATTTCTACCGATTGGTATTTATGTAAAAAATAACTGTCTATGAATTCAACTAAATCAGTACGGTCTTGATTACTCGCATCAATTTTTCGTTTCAACTCCAACGCGACAACAGGGTCAATGCCCGGGTCACGAATTAAATCCTCAAAATGCCATTGCACGGTATCTATCCAGTTCTTACGATATAACAAATGTTCAATACTATCCTTATCATATGGATTTTGAAACGGTTGGTCTACGGTATCTAATACATGATAGGCACGTATACTTTCTTCAAAAATATTGAAGGCGTTTTGGCTAAACATAAAATTATTTTTTACAAAGATAAGCTATTGTAATAGGGATATACAAAGCAATACCACTGGTACAATAATCATGGTTATTAAAAACAATTCCTTAAATCTAGGCCTCTTAATAGTGTCTGTATAATTTGCGAGCACAACCGCAACAGGAAAGAATGAGTAAATTAACCTAGCATACACCTGTTCTGAGACTAAGAATAGTAGCATAAATGCAAGAATTAGATACGCCATAACAATTCGTAAAATAAGAACTTTTCCTTGTCTACGATACCCAATTTTACCGAAAATAAAGAATGCAAAACCTAATGCAAGCACCACATAACTTAAGATGGCATAGTTGGGATTAAAAACCAGAGAAAACTGAGGACTAATCTTTAGATAGGACCATAATTCTGCAAAGCTAAATATGTTTAGTACTACCGCAAAGGTTAACATAGCAACCGTAAATAGAGCTGCAATGGGCATTAACCATATTCGTAATTCCTTACTTAGAAACATACCTATAGCAATGTAGATAGGGATACTAAAAACGATACACCAGGAATCAAATAAACAGGCTGCAAATAACCAAAGGGAAGCTTCAAAAACTTTTTCTTTACCTCTTTTTTCCGATTTCAAGGCAAGTGTTCTACTAACGGATAACAAAAGAAAAAAAGATGCAATTAGAATCTTCGGTACAACTAAAACCTTATAGAAGAAAACCACCAGAACCAGGTAAAAAAACATCGCTAGCGAATTGGTTCTTGTCAACTTAAACAACCGGACTAACTGGGCAATAAGGTAAATAGATGCCAACAATGCTATGTTACCCAAAAGTGCTATTACCCATAGGTCCACTATCGCATTCTTTCCCATGCTAACATACCAAACCAACCAAAAAGTTAAGGCTCCTGAGCCTAACAGAATACCATAATGTACAGGTTTGGTTCTATCAAAAAATGTAGAAATCATAAATTGAGCGTAGGAATATTAAGCCTAATTACTATTTTTGTGCCGTAAATATACAGTATATCATGAGCAATTTATTTTACGGAATAGAAGACTTGTTTGTTAATGTGCTTTTTAAGCCATTAGATGCTTTACGATTTATGGATAGCTGGTGGGGTGCAAATACCTTAAATTGGTTATTTATGATTATTGGTGCTATAGCTATGGTGTACTGGATGGGTCAATTGAAAAAATTCAATGACAATAACGAAGAGGACAAAACAAGTACCTCTCACTCCTTTTTATAGGTCGAATCCAATATCTTTTCGGTAGTACATACCATCAAAATTGAGGGTTGAAACATTTTTATAGGATGTTCTCAACGCCTCTTCTTTTGTTTCGCCGAGCGAAGTTACTGCAATTACCCGACCACCATTTGTTACAAATTTACCATCTTTAGCTGTGGTACCCGCATGAAATACTAGTGAATCTGATACCATATCAACGCCAGTGATTTCCTTGCCTTTTTCATAAGCTTCTGGGTAACCACCAGAAACTGTCATCACAGTGGTAGCAAATCTTGAGTCTATATCTAAGGAAACTTGGTCTAGGGATTGATTACCAACGGCCAGAAGTAAATCCATTAAATCCGATTTAATCCTTGGAATTACCACCTCTGTCTCAGGGTCGCCCATTCTTACATTGTATTCAATAACTTTTGGGTCATCCCCAACTTTAATCAAACCAATAAAAATAAAACCTTGATACGATATGTTATCTTTCTTTAAACCGTCTACGGTTGGTTTTACGATACGTTCTTCTATTTTAGCAAGGAAAGCTTCATCTGCAAAAGGAACTGGCGATACAGCGCCCATTCCGCCAGTATTAAGCCCTTTATCTCCTTCTCCAATACGCTTGTAATCTTTAGCGTAAGGTAAAATCTTATAGTTTTCACCATCCGTTAAAACAAAACAGCTTAGTTCAATTCCATCTAGAAACTCTTCTATAACTACAGTTGTGCTAGCGTTTCCAAACTTAGCGTTGACCAACATGGCCTCTAGTTCTGCCTTGGCCTCATTAATATCTTCTAAAATCAATACTCCTTTGCCCGCTGCTAAACCATCTGCTTTTAAAACGTAGGGTGGATTTAAACTTTCTAAGAACTGAAAACCTTCTACTAAATTTTCTGAAGTGAAGCTTTGGTAAGCTGCTGTAGGCACTTTATTGCGTAGCATGAATTCTTTTGCGAATTCTTTAGAACCCTCTAAAGTAGCCGCCAGTTTTCTAGGTCCTACAATAATTAAATCATTTAGACCCGCTTCATCCTTAAGAAAATCATGTATTCCTTCTACCAAAGGCACTTCTGGCCCAACCACGACTATTTTAATGTTATAGGTTGTAATCGCCTCTTTAATCGCATTAAAATCTGAAACACCTATGGCTAAATTTGTAGCTATTGACGAAGTGCCCGCGTTGCCAGGCGCAACAAAAATTTGGTCTACTTTATTGCTTTGTGCAATTTTCCAAGCTAGGGTGTGCTCGCGGCCACCAGAGCCGATTATTAATACGTTCATAGAAAGTTAAATGTGCTGATTAAAGCCACAAAAATAGTAAGAGTTATTCTATTTCCTATTTACTTCTTTGAAATCTCTGTGCTCTGTTTTTTCAAGCTCCTCTTTTGGAAGTGATTTAAAGTAATCAAAAGTCTTTTTCATTCCTTCTGCGCGACCAACTTGAGGCTCCCAACCTAAAATCTCTTTAGCTTTAGAAATATCTGGCTGTCTTTGCATAGGATCATCTTTAGGTAAAGGTTTGTAAATTACCTTTTGATCGGTTCCTGTAAGCTTTATTATCTCTTCAGCAAAATCCCTAATACTAATCTCGTGTGGATTACCAATATTCATAGGCAAGGTATAATCACTCATAAGCAATCGATAAATACCCTCAATCTCATCTTCAACATAACAAAAGGAACGGGTTTGGGAACCATCTCCAAATACGGTTAAATCCTCGCCTCTCAGTGCCTGTCCCATGAAGGCAGGTATCACTCTACCGTCATTTAGACGCATTCTGGGACCATAGGTGTTAAAAATACGCACGATTCTGGTGTCCAAACCGTGAAACCTATGATAAGCCATAGTAATAGATTCCTGAAAACGTTTTGCTTCATCGTATACTCCTCGTGGACCGATTGTATTTACGTTACCATAATACTCCTCTGTTTGGGGATGCACCAAAGGATCTCCGTATATCTCAGAAGTTGAAGCAATCATGAAACGTGCATTTTTTTCCTTTGCTAGCCCTAACAAATTGTGTGTGCCTAATGCACCAACCTTTAAGGTTTGTATTGGTATTTTTAAATAATCTATAGGGCTAGCCGGTGAAGCAAAATGCAAAATATAGTCTAAATCACCTGGAACATGAACAAATTTGGTCACATCGTGATTGTAGAATTCGAAGTTTTCTAATTTAAAAAGATGCTCAATATTTTTTAAATCACCTGTTATCAAATTATCCATTCCAATTACATGGTGGCCCTCTTTTATAAATTTATCACATAAATGTGATCCTAAAAAACCGGCAGCTCCAGTGATAAGTGTGCGTTTCATTTCAATGATTTTAAGTCAAAGCTAATTGAATAATTTGTATCTGTTACATATAAACATGTTGATTATTCATAAATAGTCGATAAGACGACAATCCATATAAGTTTTTTAGTCTTTTACTTTTTTTAAGTTACTCTTTTTTGAATCTTCCTTATTATTGCCCTTTAAAGACTCAATTCTTCTTTTAAGTAAAATCTTCTGTTTGAGCGTTGTAAAATTGTAATTATAACGAAAGAAAATATACCCTAAAATAATTACAATCCCTACCAGAACCAGAACCATGCTTAGATTTTTAGCCTTACTACCAAGAATAACAAATAAGATAACAAAGAAAATGTTAAAGCAACCAATAATAAAACTTGCTTGCTTGTGAGAAAGTCCCCAAAAATCGATTAGTACATGATGAACGTGGTTTCTGTCTGGTGAAAACGGCCCCCTTTTATTAGCCAACCTAATTGTAAAAACCCTAGCGGTATCAAATAAAGGTACTATAAGTATACTGATTGCAATTAAAGGAGCATTTTCTAATAGAAAAGGTAATTCCCCATAGGAAGTAGGTTCCAATGCTAAAAATTTTAGTGTTAAAATACTTATTATAAAACCAACAATTAATGAACCTGTATCTCCCATAAATATTTTCTTATCAGAAGAGATATTAAAACCAAAGAATGCCATTAAACAGGCATTCATAGTAATAGCTAGTAAAGCAAAGAAGTATTCCTGTGCTAGATAAAAAATAGTTGTGTAAATTACCATGATAACAATACCAACAATGCTGGCCAAGCCATCAATACCATCAATCAAATTATAGGAATTGATAATGGTTAACATTAGAAAACCTGCAATCACAAAATAGAGAAAGTATGGAATCTCGTAGATATTAAGAAAACCATTAAGCGATTCTATGATAAAACTATCATTGACTAGAACAAATGATATTGCAGCAACTTGAGCTAGTAATTTTGAACCTGGAGTTATAACCACCAAATCGTCCTTAAGACCTACAATAAACATTATGGTGATACCTGGTATAATATACATTGCCTCGTCCATCATATCACGACCTTTAATAAAAAACAAAGCAAATATTAATGTATAAAAGAAAGCTACACCACCCAAAGTAGGTGTTCTTTTGACATGAGAGCTTCTATGGTCAGGGTCATCCATAAGTCTTTTGCGTTCAACTACCCAAATGATTTTCGGCATAGTTATGTATGTAAGCAAAAAAGAACCAATAAAAACGCATATAGCGGTTTCTAAAAAATACAAATTATGAGGATTATTTATAGTTTATCAAATATAATTTTAAAAAAGAACTTGACTAAGTTAATCTGCCTACTAATTCTGGTTGGCTCCTTAATTAAGCGATAAAACCACTCCAAACCAAGAGAAATAAAAATCTTAGGAGCTCTTTTCTTGGCTCCAGAATAAACATCAAAACTTCCACCTAAACCCATATATAAACATGGATATTCATTTAAAAATTTAGCCATAACAAATTCCTGTCTAGGACTACCCATGGCAACAAAAATAACGTCAGGTTTTTTAATTTTGAAATCATTTATTAAATGCTGAATATCAACCTCTTTTAAGAATCCATTTCTATACCCCATTATGTTGATTGACGGATAATCAATTCTTAACTTAGATATTGTTTTTAAAATTACTTCATCAGTAGCGCCAATAAAATAGAATGACTTTTCTTTTTGATACTTTTCAATTATTTTTAACCAAAATTCAGCACCAGCGATTTTAATTGCATTAATCCCCTTTCTTTTCAGAGCCCACACGGCCCCAATACCATCTGGATAACCAATATTAGAATTTATTATTTCATCTAATGCTTTATTAGATTTGTTAAGTTTTTCAGCGTTTAAAGCGATTAAGATTTTCTTTTTAGATTGAATAAAATCTAAAAACTGATTTTTGGATTGAAAGGCATAAATATTCTTGCTATTGATTTCAGAGCTCTTCATGTATCCGAGGAAATTAGAGATATATACATTTGATTATATTTTTTGGCATTCGCTAACCAACTCTTTTCTTCCATCACATAATTCAATGCCGAATCTATAATTTTATATTTTCTCTCCACAGGCATGTTATATATTGAAAGCATTGTGTTTATTAAATCCTGTTTTTTTCCAGCTTTGAACAGAAATCCGTTTTCGTTATTTCGAACTAGTTCCGTTATTCCACCAACATCACTGCCAATAACTATTTTTTCATAGGCCATGGCCTCCAATGGCTTTAACGGGGTAACAGAATCAGTTAATTTATTTTTATATCTGGGATTTACAATAATATCAATTTCGCCAAAAGCCTTATAAATCTCTGCTGGAGTTATTGGTCCCATAAAAAGAGCATTTTTAATTTTCTCAGTCTTTGCTCGAATATTATTTGCTTCGATTCCTGAGCCATAAATGACCAGTTTGCTTTTAGGCAGTTTCATATTTACCTCTTCGAATGCATCTATTAACAAATCAATACCTTCATGAGGCGTAAGCGTTCCGATGTACCCAAAATTACATCGTCCTTGAATGTTAAAATCATTGTTGACTTTATCTTTTAACACGTTGATGAGGGATGTATTCACTGCATTTTTGACTATCTCAATCTTCTGTGAAACAATGCCACATTTAACCAATTCAGATTTCAGATTATCGTTAATGGCCACAACTATAGTCGCCCGCCTCATTACGTACAACTCAACCTTCAACAGCAGTTGCTCAACAAACCGCCTAATCATACCGCTATCGGTGACACCCTTTTTTAACATCCAAAGTGACCTAACTTCATATACAACAGGAAGCCTAAACTTTTTCCCCAAAAAAATAGCAGGAAGTCCGCAAAAAAACATCGCGTGGGCATGCAGTACTTGTGGGTTTTCCTTTAAAATTAACTGTTTTAACTCCTTATAAAAGCCAAAAATGGCAAAAAACCTAAACACTCTCTTCAACAGTGATTTTGGTCTATCGGAAATAGATTCATTCTGGTGAATCGCTGTACGCAAGTATCTTATACCATCGATTATCTCTTCTGGTCGACTTGCACTTTGAAAAGGTGAGGTTACAGCCATAGGTCTCAACCCAATATCCTTTTGCGACATCAAAATATCTCTTGATCTTATACTTGATCCAGAAATTTGTGGTAAAGATTGATATAAGATATGTAAAACCTTCATTTAGGGTCAAAATTTCGACAAAAGTACATTAAATTGCACAAGAAATACTTCGCCAATATCTTAAGTATTATAATTCCTATAGAGCCTACGATATGCTAAAATTTTTTACCCGCAATAAAAAGTCTCTGACCACACTCTTGTTTTTTCTTTTTTTTCTGAGTTTGCTTTTGACTTCAAATGATATAAACACCAAGGTAATTATGGTTATGGGCCTCTTTTCTTTGTATTTTTACCAATGGGGTTTATTAAAAACTAGCTGCAGACAGTATTATCCTTTACTTCTTCTTTTCTTTATTATTTGTTTTAGTCTGATCTACACCGATAATTTAGCGGTAGGTCTTCACAAAGTTCAACGTGTTGCTTTGATTCCCGCCGCGATACTGGTTTTTTCATTTATCGAGCTACCTCCTAAGCGTGTATATTCTATTCTTAAATTATTTGTCCTAGTAGTACTTTGCACCACTCTTTATTCACATATTCAAACAATTGCCTTGTTTATTGCCAATGCTGAACCAAGTTTTCGCAATTTTTTCAATTTAAACTATTCTTATCAGGCCTTGGGCAGTACTGTGGGTCTTCACCCTACTTACTACTCGTATTTTATTTTGACGGCCATTGCGATTCTACTCTATTTTCTGCGGAACAAATCAAGGTTACCATTCAAAATCTTAATGTTCTTGATTATCATTTATTTTTCCTTTTTTATAGTTCACCTTTCTTCAAGAATTGCAATAGTCGTTCTTTACCTGCTTTTCATATTCAATATTCTATTTTTTGCAATCAAGCAAAGAGCTCTAGCAAAAAGCCTAGTATGGCTAACGGTACTGCATTTGCTACTTGTCTTTACGATACTCAATATAGGGGTAACCAAATACCGCTTTCAGCATATCTTTGGATTTACCTACTATACTGGTTATAAGGTAAACGATGGCAATCATAAACTAAAATTGTGGAATGCCGCGATAAGCGCCAATGAGAACTTTTTGATTGGTAATGGAATGGGAGATGTGGATGCTTCACTAAAGGTGGCCTACACCAAAGCAGCATTGACAAAAGCGGCCAAAGAAGATTATAACAGCCACAATCAGTACATTGAATATTATGTTGGTTTGGGTGTTATAGGCCTAGTCTCGTTTTGCTTTCTCCTCGCCTACTACATTATTCATTTCTATAAACGCAGAAACATTTTGGGTTTCCAGTTTATAGCCATTACGGCAACTATCTGTATTACCGAGTGTTTGTTTACCCGGCATCATGGACTTGCATTTTTTGTCTTCATGTTAGGCTTATTATGGAAACTCCAAAACGAACCTGTGGAAAAGAAAACAAGTACTGCCCTAAAAGACTATTAAAAAAATAATGAATCACCAATAGAAAGGCCGACCTCAAAAACTACGAACGGCCCGCACCCTAAGTTTTTGATACTTTGGTGAGCCCAAAAAAGAACCAACATGCCAACAGCCTTCGGGATCCCTTGGGTCATAAGGCTCCCAACATTGGTCTACCCAACCAAAAACTTCAATCGCAATTTTGTTGGAATTATTAAGGGTAGCATCCTGACTGGAGGTCCAATAATATACCGAGTGATCAAGAATATAGTCCTTAGGGCGGTTCATTTTTTGAATTTCCATAAAGCTTGGCAAATACCAGTCATCGTAAACAACACCTTCATATTCTATACTGTATGCATCACATAGTCGAGCTGCAATATTCACTTCTTGACATGCCTCTAGTATCGCGTGTGTATTTTGTAAGCCCGCACCAATGGCCTCATTTTCGGCTCCGGAAATGTCTATACAGTCGTCAAAAGGGTATTCGTCTGGGCAGCAACCCCAAGGTACCTCAAACTCGCCTTCACTGGTTGAAAGGTCTTCAAAAGAAGCGATCAAACCATGGGTCTCACCGGGAACATAGCCCAAATCGCCCTCCTGTAAAAAATAGAATAGGATGCCTCCTTGGTATTCTTGGTAGAGCTCCAGTCCATCATTCACTTTATCTTTGCTGCATGAATTTAAAATTAAGACAAAGGCCATAAGCCCTATAAAATGTTTGCTTGACATATGGTCGTTTTTTGTAAGTAGTAGAGTTAAAACTGTATCTTTTCCTTTACCAAAGAACGTAAAACAATCATATTTCTTTTCCAAAGGTTCTATTAATTCGAGAGGCTCGCTATACTTTTTTCAGAGAATTTAAAACTCGCCAATAGGATAACAATAAATAAAAAAGAGGTCTGATACATAAAAGACGTGGTTAATCCCATACCAATAAAGTATAAAATTATTAATATTTTAAACCTTTTGTTAGTGTTCGTTTTATTAACAAAAAAGAAAAGTAGTACCAATGGAACAATCATAAAAAGCCCGTACTTGATAAAAAGGGTCATAAAAAGGTTGTCCATATAGATATTATTGTTCTCTATATTCTCGCGATATGCGAACCAAGGTATGAAAATGGTTTCACCGATACCTTTTCCAAAAATATAGTGGTACCATTCAAAATTGGCGAGCTTTTGAAAGAAAGGAGAAAAGCGCTTGTCTCCAAGCTGTTCTGCCAAAAGGTTAAAATCAAGTAGAGTTAAAAAGCGCTCTTTTAAAGTTTTACTAAAATTGAAAATACCAATGACTAAAAAAACAAATCCCATTAAAAAGAAAAAAATTCTTTTTATTAATAAGTTGATATTGTTTGCTGACAATATCATGTTCACTACAAATAGTAAGGCAAGGACAACGAATGATGTCCTGTTACCCGTAAAAAAAATTGGAACCAGAACAAAAACGAGCTCTAATTTAGAAAATTTCTTTTTAGACGCTATAGAACCCACAAAATAGAGGAGTACAAAAGAAGTACTGATTGAAGCATACCTAATTTCAGACCTGAGGTAAAATGGATCATTAGACACAATGCCAATAATATTCGTCGTCTTAAAAAGAACAAACCAAAATAAGGAAGCATAAAAGTTATACTTGAGAATTTTGTAGGCCAGTTTACCATTCCAAGCCAGTTGATGGTCTTTGAGTAGAACCAAAAAAACAAAGCCCACAGTCAGAAAAAAAATAGGTTTTATGTCCTTTAGTACATCTATAGCAGTAATATCCGAGCTATTAAATAAAATACCATATAGCAGATATCCTCCTAGAAAAATAGCCGCACTCAATGTTACCATGATTAGCGGTTTGGAAATTTTTTTGTTCACAATAGTTTCTTCCACAAAGAAAAATAAAGGCATTAAAATAAAAGCATAGTACACATTGATTTGGAATCGCGTGTGTAAAGCTACCAATGAAGATGTTAAAGGCAATAATGCCATCAACTTTAAAAAGGGATATATATCTCTTCTATTCCAAAAATTATATCCTACCACAAGAAAGGAGAAAAAAAGAAAGGAGAAAAGAAAGAAAAGAAACAACAATCCCATTTGCCAAATTTTAAAACTTCAAGCGTAAGATTGCCCAAAGATACTCCTTAAACGAACCGCCTACTATATTGTATACTAGTATACGCCATCCTGGGTAAAAAAACAACAGTGACGATAAGACCAAAGCCCAGGCTACTCCATCCACTCCGAAAATAGAGCCTAAATAGATAAAAATAGGAATCACCATAACCATACCCAGATTCCAATAAAATTCAAGTTTAGTCCTCCCTGTAGCTATGACCAAACTGCCTATAGGGTTTCCTATAGCCCTGAATATCATATATATACTCAAAATACGAACAATACTCACAATGGAATCAAACCCTGGGCCATAAAGGATTTTTATTATAAATGGCGTAAATATTATGGTCACCACATAAACCACTATGTTTACTTTTGCCACCATACCTATTAAGCGCAAGTAATTGGTGCGCAGCTCAACTATATTATTCTGTAACAACGACAATGTCGGTGATGCTACTTTGGTAATAATGGGGTTGAGAATTTGGGCAGGTCTAAAAACAAGCTGTTTAGCCAAACTGTATCCCCCTAGGACATCTTGGGAAAAAAATTTGCCAATAATCAAAATATCGAGGTCTCTATTAAAATAATTAGCTACTTGGCCACCAACCTGATATATTCCGATATTAAGAAAGGGTTTGGTATCACTAAATTTGTAATGGAGTAATAACCCATATTTTTTAAGCCCTAATATAAAATACATTATGTTCTGTAGAATATACTGTAGCAAAACAGAATACACCAAAGCCAACACCCTATAATTATTAACCGCAAGATAGATGGCAAAAACCAGTGATATTATAGCCGAAATAATTTCAAATACGGTTACTTCCTTAAACCTCATGTGCTTCGCCTCTATGGTTTTAAAAATTCTACCTATTGCGGATATTATTAAATTCAAACCCAAAATAGGAATCAAGAAATTCAATTCTGGCTCCTTATAAAAAGAAGTAACCAATGGGGTGATGGTACAAAGCAAAACGTACAGAACAATGCTAAATCCTAGATTGAACCAATATAGGCTGGCGTACTCCTTCTTTGAGATATCTTGTTTATGCAGTATTGCCGAGGTGAGCCCCATATCATTAAAAAGATTCATAAATCCCATGACAAAGGTTACTAATGCCATTAATCCGAAATCCGATTTTTCTAAAAACCGGGCAAGTATCGATAGTTTTAATAAAGCTACCGCTGCGATAGTTATTGTACCTATCGAGTTCCATTTTGCCCCTGAAATGATATCACGTTTTATCTTGCTCATCCAAAATTGAAAGTATCTGTTGCTTAATTCTACTTTTGACTGTACTATATTTATACAGCTGTTGACATAAGGAGATATTTCTCAACATTTCTTTCTCAGTAAGAGGATTCATTGCGTCTTCGCCTCCAAAATCTTTTTGGACAGAAAACACCAAAAACCCTTCCCTTTTAAGACATGAGTAAATAGTATTCTCATCCCTAAGAAATACCTTGCAACCCGCCGCTATTGCCATCATTATGGTATTGAAGGCTTGTTGTCTTTTGTGGTTCATTATTAAAATGGAACAGCCATTAATGATAGAATTATATTCATCAAGATGTAAAAATTCAGTTAATGGAACCATTTTATCCTTAAAAAGGCGTCTTCCTTCTGATATAACAACCCTCTTATATTCCTCATCCCCATAGCTTAAGGGAACATAGACTTTCCGTTGAGAGATGTCTTTACCTCTAATCAATTCAAATGTGTCTATATGATTATTAGTTTCCGAACTTGAGTTTCCAATTAAGATATTGTTCCTTTTTAATACAATTCTATCTTCAAAATTTTGCTCGGAGAAACTAAAGTAAGTAAACCAACCTTTACTTGTGCCATTGGGGATGTAAGACTCTAAAAGATCAATATCCTCAGAAATATTGGTAAGCACATAATCTATCTTATTGGTCAGAATCTTCTTAAATAGATGCCATTCATAATTTTTTTTAATCTTAGACAGTACTCTCTTTCGAAGAAGTTTTAAAAGAGGAAGGTTACTATTATATGCTTTTTGTGTTAAAGGAAGTATGTTATTTATTCTCGGGTTTAAACCATATATTTCCGCTCCCCATAGATACCAAACGTTTTTTGTGTTATTTGGGATAAGGGAGTATAAATTTAGTTTATAGCTTTTATAAAGGTTATGAAAAAAAATGATATCTGCCCTTTCAGCGTATTCTTGAAACACCCTTTTATATCTAGAACTCCCAGTTTCAACATAAAACATATTATCTAGCTGAATCCTTTCGTGGAAGATTTCACTCTTTTTGTTATTTACCCCTATGAGATAAACGTTATCTTTTGGTAGAATATCATTAAATATTTGAATAGCTTTTTTTAAAAACTTTTCCTCATCAAGAATATGGAGTATCATTCATAATATTTTTTGATCATTCCTGTTATCAAGCGTACTTTATGTTCTTCTAGTTCGTAAAAAAATGGTAGTCTAATTAAGCAATCAGAATAATATTCTGCCTTCGGCAAAAAATCAGTACCTCCTTGATTGTTCAAGTAATAGTCGCTTTTATGAAGTGAAAGATAATGAAACACAGCATGAATACCATTGTTTTTTAAAAAGCTTATTAGTTTATCCCTTTCTTCAAGATTATTAACAAGTAAATAAAACATATGAGCATTATTAGTAGCATAATCTGGAATAAAAGGCAACTTTAACTTCCCTTCTTGTTGTAGAAATTTAAGCTCTTCGTAATACAAATTCCATATTCCTTTACGTCTATTCTGAATTTCGGTAAGATTTTCTAATTGAGCATGTAAAAAAGCGGCAATAAGCTCTGAAGGTAAAAATGATGAGCCTGTGTCTACCCATCCATACTTATCTATCTCTCCTTTAAAAAAGGCAGAACGATTAGTGCCCTTTTCCCAAATTATTTCTGACCTATCCATAAAGTTTTGATCATTAATTACAAGTAAGCCTCCCTCTCCTGAAATAATATTTTTTGTCTCGTGGAAAGAAAATGTTGCTAAGTGACCAATCCCCCCTAACGGCTTATTCTTATAAAATGAATCAACAGCTTGTGCAGCATCTTCTACTACCGAAACTCCATACTGATTTGCAATATTCATTATAACATCCATATCACAAGCCACACCTGCATAATGTACAACAACTATTGCCTTTGTCTTATGTGTAATAAGCTGTTCTATTTTATTCTCATCTATTCCTGGATGATTTTCCTTGCTATCCGCAAATACAATACGTGCTCCTTGTCTAACGAATGCTAGAGCAGAAGATACAAATGTATATGAAGGCACTATAACTTCATCTCCGGGGGAGATGTTCAATAGAATAGCCGCCATCTCTAGAGCATCTGTGCAGGATGTAGTTAGAAGAGCCTTCTTAAAATTATATTTCTCCTCAAAGAAAGATTGACATTTTTTTGTAAAAACCCCATTTCCTGAAAGCTTGCCTAAAGCTACTGCCTCTTTAATGTATTCAGTCTCTTTACCAACTAGAAATGGTTTATTAAATGGTATCATATGTTCCAATAATGATATATATGTGAGACTTTTTGAATTCTAAATCCATTTTTTTTATACAACTTCATAGCAGGAGAATTTGCCATCTGAGTAGCTACTTGAATTTTTGTTAGCCCTCTTTTCTTCGAAATTTGAATGGACTTGTTAATTAGTTTATTACCAATTCCTTTACCCCTCGCAGAATTATGTACGGCAATAAGATTTATATCTGATAAATAATTTTCTTTCTCTTCCAAAGTGATAAACCCATGAATTAGATTGTTATCTAAATATACATAGCACACATGTTTATCCTTTTCCAATGATTTTTTTATCCATTCTTCATACAATTTTTCGTACTCTTTATTTTCAAAATTTTTATCTAACTTAAACCTTGAATAAACACCACTTTCCAAAACCAATTCTAGTAGAGCTGTAAAGTTTTCAGCAGTATGTTTATATGGAACGATTAATTGTAAGTCATCTTTTGTGGATATACAATCATTTAAATCTCTACTCAGAACTACCTTTCTATCTACTAAATACGTTTCCAATTCAGAAATGGGTGTTTCGGAAAAAATGTAAATTAACCTATAATTACTTTCCAAAGCATAACCTTTCAAAAATTGAAAATCAAAAGTTTGTTCCCAACTCAACTTTCCAATTTCATAGCCAAAGAATTCACTATCCCATTCGAGCCTTTCAATTTGCATTGGATTAAAGTTTTATAATATATTCTCCATATGCACTTTTTTTCAACTTAGTACCCAAAACATTTAATTGAGACTTAGAAATAAAACCCATTCTATATGAAATCTCTTCAATACAGCCTATTTTAAGGCCCGTTCGCTTTTCAACCGCTTTCACAAATTCGGTAGCCTCTGTCAATGCTTCATGGGTCCCAGTATCCAACCATGCGAATCCTCGACTCAATATTTGCATACTTAAATTACCTTGTTCGAGATAGGTTTGGTTGATTGTAGTTATTTCCAATTCTCCCCTTGCTGATGGCTTCACCTGTTTTGCAATACTGACAACCGAATTTGGATAAAAATAAAGCCCGACTACGGCAAAATTTGATTTTGGTTTTTCTGGTTTCTCTTCTATGGAAATAACTTTTTTATCCTCATCAAATTCTGCAACACCATATCTTTCAGGATCGCTCACATAATTACCGAAAATTACAGCTTCCCCTTTTTCCTTTACCCTATTCACTGCATCAAACAATAATTTTTGTAACCCTCCGCCATAAAAGATATTATCTCCCAGAACTAAGCACACATCGTCATCGCCAATAAATTTCTGACCAATAATAAAAGCTTGGGCCAAACCGTCAGGCGAAGGTTGTTCGGCGTAAGAGATAGAAAGGCCAATGTTCGAACCATCTTCTAATAGCCGCTTAAAATTGGGTAAATCATGAGGAGTAGATATGATAAGAATCTCTTTAATACCCGAAAGCATCAACACCGATAACGGATAATAAATCATAGGTTTATCATATACCGGCAACAATTGTTTAGATACTACCTGAGTCAAGGGGTGTAAACGTGTTCCTGAACCTCCAGCCAAAATTATTCCTTTCATATCCTATGATTTTAAAAAGTGGTATTCAATTGTACTGCTTTGTATAATAATTTTGATAATCGCCGGAAGTAACGCTTTTGAGCCATACCTCATTGCTCAAATACCACTCAATGGTTTTGGTCAGCCCTTCTTCAAAGGTTACTGAGGGTTTCCACCCTAGGTCTTGATTTATTTTAGAGGCATCAATAGCATACCTCAAATCATGACCGGGACGATCTTTTACAAAAGTTATCAATTTTTCCGAAGTTCCACTGATTCTTTGTAATTTCTTATCCATGATACGGCATAACAATTTGACCAAATCAATATTCTTCCATTCGTTAAAGCCACCAATGTTATACGTCTCACTGTTTTTTCCCTCATGAAACAACAAATCTATGGAAGAAGCATGATCCTTGACATAGAGCCAATCTCTGGTGTAATTACCGTCGCCATACACGGGCAATGGTTTGTTGTTGATGATATTGTTGATAAACAAAGGTATTAGCTTCTCAGGGAATTGATTCGGGCCATAGTTGTTGGAACAATTACTGATAATATAGGGGAGACCATAGGTCTCTCCGTATGCCCTTACAAAATGATCGGAACTTGCTTTGGACGCAGAATATGGAGAATTAGGATTGTACGGTGTATTTTCAGTAAAAAGACCAGATTCTCCCAACGTACCATAGACCTCATCGGTACTTACATGATAAAACCTTTTCCCTTCCCATTTACCGTTCCACGTTCGCTTGGCTTCATTCAAAAGGTTAATGGTCCCTAAAATATTGGTTTTGGCGAAGGCCATGGGGTCATTGATTGAACGGTCTACATGACTTTCCGCGGCCAAATGTACAACCGCATCAAAGGAATACTGACCAAACAATTTAGCCATTAGAATGCTGTCCGTTATATTTCCCTTTACAAATGTGTAATTTGGCGCGCTTTCTATATCCTTTAGGTTCTCCAAATTACCTGCATATGTTAGTGCATCCAAATTTACGATATCATAACTGGGATATTTGTTTACAATAAGTCTCGTAACATGAGACCCAATGAAACCTGCACCGCCAGTTATCAGCATTTTTTTAATCATCTTAACCTTTTAACTCGTTTATTCTGAAATTAACCTTTTCAAAACTCAACCTGCATCAAAAAAAATCAATCAATCCTTTCTGAAGATATATAGAAAATAATTGTAACATTTCCTTTTTGATTTTAATAGATAAACTCCATTATCTTCTATGACTTTAATTTCTCATTCCGTAAAACCCCACAAAAATCTAGGACAACCGTATTTTCACTTAGCTCCAAACCTTGAAACTCTTTGTGTGCCACCAAAAAAACTACGATATCCGATTTTTCTGCCGCTTCTTGATATCCGGTTATTTTAAAAACAGAGTGCTCGGTAATGTTGGGTTCCACAATAAAATATTCCTCATTGTTAGCGTTTTGCAGTACTTTCTGTACAATATATTTAGCCGGAGACTCTCGCAAATCATCTATATTAGGTTTAAAAGCCAAGCCCATGAGCGCAATACTAGGTTTCCGCCCATATTGAAGTTCAAATTGTAATTTGGCCGTCTGCACCTTTTCTGCACACCAAAAAGATTTATAATTATTAATTTCTCTAGCAGAACCTATAATCTTAGATTCCATTGGATAGTTTGCCACGATAAAATAAGGATCTACCGCAATGCAGTGACCACCCACTCCACAACCTGGTTGTAAAATTTTCACACGGGGGTGTTTATTTGCCAGTTTTATCAATTCCCATACATCAATATCGGCCTTATCACAAATAAGGGAAAGTTCATTGGCAAAAGCAATTTGGACATCTCTAGAAGAATTTTCTACCAGTTTACACATTTCGGCTGTGCGTGCATTTGTTTTATGCAAATCTCCTTTTATAAATTTACTGTAAAACTCAACGGCCTTTTCGGTAGATTTTGTATTAATACCCCCTATAACACGATCGTTATGTACAAGTTCATACATAACATTACCAGGCAAAACTCGCTCTGGGCAATAAGCAATGAAAATTTTATCCTTTAATTCTGGACGTTCAGAATAAATCAGATTCATCATTTTTTCTGTAGTACCTACAGGAGAAGTAGACTCTATAATGAACAAATCCCCCTCTTTTAATAATGGAATCACAGATTTTGTAGCTGATTCTACAAATGAAATATCCGGCTCATTTTTATCTTTAAAGGGAGTAGGAACAACAACAAGATAATTATTTGCTTCTACAGGTTTTATATCTGCTACTAAATAACCATCCGTGACTGCGTTAGCCACAGCAGTATCTAATTCTGGTTCTACAATGTGAATTTTACCAGAACTAATAATATCTACTACACTTTTATTGATATCTACTCCATGCACCTTTATTTTATTTTGTGCTATTAGGGCTGCTGTTGGTAATCCAATATACCCTAAACCTATCATTACTACTTCTGAGCTTTTCATTATGTTGTTATATAATTTTTGCACTTGACTTTATTATATGTTCCACTATTCTATTGCAGGCATTCCCGTCTCCATAGGGATTGTGAAGTTTACTCATTTTAGAATAATCGGTCTCGTTTTGTAATAGTCTATTGGTCTCTGAAACTATTTTTAGCCTATCTGTGCCAACTAATAGAACAGTGCCCGCCTCAACCGCTTCTGGTCTTTCTGTAGTGTCTCTCATAACCAATACTGGCTTACCAAGACTTGGAGCCTCTTCTTGAACACCACCACTATCAGTAATTATAAGATAGGATTTCTCCATTAACCATACAAATGCAGGGTAACTCAATGGCGAAATCAAATGGATATTGTTCACATCAGAAAGAAGTTTGTACACGGGTCCTTGAACATTGGGATTTAAATGAACAGGGTAAATAATTTGACAATCTTTATTTGCGATGGCTATTTCTTTTAAGGCTTCACAAATATTAATAAATCC
This sequence comes from Croceivirga sp. JEA036, assembly GCF_011882165.1. NCBI lineage: Bacteria > Pseudomonadati > Bacteroidota > Flavobacteriia > Flavobacteriales > Flavobacteriaceae > Croceivirga > Croceivirga sp. JEA036. The sequence continues at coordinate 529,166 of NZ_JAATON010000003.1, read as the reverse complement.
TTGGCCATGATTCTCACGACGATGACCTGTAACCAAAATTACCTTTCGATTAAAGTCCAATATTTTTTCTACCTGCTGTATTTCTTCACTAAAAAAATCTGCTTCTTTAACTTTGCTAACGCTAAAAAATAAGGCATCAATTACTGTATTACCGGTAACTATTATTGTGTTTTCATTTTTATTCTCTAATCTTAGATTGTTCCGCGATGTAGTCGTAGGGGCAAAATGAAAATCAGCTATTACTCCGGTTACTGAGCGATTCATTTCCTCGGGAAATGGGGATTGCATATTAAATGTTCTTAATCCAGCCTCTATATGACAAACTTTTGCTTTAGAATAAAATGAAGCAATACTTGCGGCCATTGTAGTAGTGGTATCACCATGAACATAAACATAATCCGGATTAAAATCTTCTAATATTGACTTTAATGAAAGTATTATATCTGCCGTAAGGCTATAAAGATTTTGATTGGGTTTCATTAAATTCAAATCAAAATCAGGTATAATTTCAAAGAAATCTAGCACTTGATCTAGCATTTCCCTATGTTGTGCTGTTATACAAACCTTAGTTTCAAAGTTATTGTTATTTGCTTCAAATGCTTTAACTAGAGGTGCCATTTTGATTGCCTCCGGCCTTGTTCCGAACACAATTAAATTCTTAATCATTACTCAATCGGTGTTTAGATAAATACTCGTTTAGCTGTAAAACAACTAATAAAATAAAAGTGATAAAAAATAAGGTAATTGGTAAAACAAATTTATAACTCTTCCAAAAACCTTTTACTTTGACTCCACGATTAGGAAAATCACTAATAACGTTAAGTATAGAAGATTTATTGGCTCTTTCTTGGTTTAAGGCAACAAGATTACGCTTTAAGATTTCTCGTTCCTTTACTAACGCCAATTCTTTGTTTTGAGATTGTCCGTTTTCTGCCAAATTGATATTGGTTCCTTGCATGGGTTTTTCCGCTTCTTTCACCAATATTGTTTTATACAATTGCTGCAAACTATCTACTTCACTCAATTGCTGTGTTATAATAGAATCTTGCAATTTTATATTAATGTCATTAATCTGCTTTTGTAATTTAAAATAGTCATTAGCAGAAATTGACTTTACAATAGAAGACTGTGCTTTTTTTGCTACGCTATTGTCCGTACTTATCAGTGAAATTTGATGAAAACGAGCATCTAATGAATTAAAATTTTGTAGATAAGACTCAAAATCTATTGCTTTAATTGTTGAAGTATCTAATTCCTTAACAAACTCATCGAACAACTTTATTTTTTGATTTTCGTCAGAATAAGAATCAACAAAAATCTCTTGTATGGAGGCCGCTTCTGGAATTGTAATCTTTAATGCCTCTGCAAGTGCCACAGAGTCTTCTGCCTTTGCTAAATCATTATAGAATTCAATGTTATTATAAAGCTGCTGAACACTATTAAAATTGGGCTCTACAACCATTTTAGAAATAAACTTCTCTGTTTTATTCTTATCTAAAAAATACCCAACAACAGCCCCAACTACCAGTGAAGCAATTAGAATTATAAAGTTTTTTTGTAAAAAAAGTAATAGGAGAATAATGAAATTAAAAATACCCTTGAAAATATTCCCAATGAAATCAAAGAACTTTTGAAAAGCGCGACCAATTAATTGAAACAATTGACCTAAATCAATCTCATCATTACTTGTATTTTTTTGATGTTCTGACATTATTATTTAAAAGGTTAGTTAGCTTAATTTTAATTACAAAGATAATTGGATTTTATACTCTCACGCATTTCGACAGAAAAATGCTACTTTTTAGCTTATTTTAAATGATGTTGAAGGTAGTTTCATATCCTTCTCAGAAAGGATTAAATCTTTTTCTTCTATATGCCAATCAATGGCTAAATCAGGGTGATTGTAAACCATTCCACGCTCAGCTTCCTTATGATAGAATTCGTCCACTTTATACCTAAACTCTGCTTCATCACTTAAAACCGCAAAACCATGTGCCATGCCCTTAGGAACAAACAGCATTTTTCTATTAACATCCGAAAGTTCAATACTAACATGTTTTAGATAGGTGCTATTTTCTTTCCTCAAGTCAACCACCACATCTTGCACTCTTCCTTTGCTTACAGAAACTAATTTAGCTTGAGCAAAAGGGGCCTCCTGATAGTGTAAGCCTCTTACCACACCATATTTTGAAACCGAAACATTGTCTTGAACAAAGTTTACTTGATAACCAAGTGCCTCTTCTAGCTTTTTTTTGTTGAAAGCCTCATAAAAACAACCTCTTTCGTCTTCAAAAACTGAAGGTTCAATTATAAAACATCCTTTAAGTTCAGTTTCCGTAATCTTCATTAAATCAATTTTAAAAGATTAGAACCATATCCACTTTTAATCAGTGGTTGTGCTAGTATTTCTAATTGTTTGGCAGATATAAACCCCATAGTGTACGCTGTAGCTTCAATGGAACCAATATTTAAACCTTGCCGCTCTTCTACTACCTCTACAAATTGTGAGGCTTGCATTAAAGACTTAAACGTTCCCGTATCTAGCCAAGCGGTGCCACTATCTAAAATACTTACGCTCAACTTATCTTGTTCTAGGTAAACCCTATTAACATCTGTTATTTCTAGCTCTCCCCTTTTACTAGGCTTAATATTTTTAGCAATTTCTACAACTTTATTATCATAGAAATAGATTCCAGGTACCGCATAATCTGATTTAGGATTATCTGGCTTTTCTTCTATACTAATTGCCTTGCCATTTTTGTTAAATTCTACAACCCCATAGCGTTGTGGATTACTTACTTGATAGGCATATATAATTCCACCTTCTGGATTGTTGTTAGAATTTAACAATTCAGCCAATCCTGAACCATAAAAAATGTTATCTCCCAGTATTAATGCAACCTTGTGGTTTCCGATAAATTTTTCACCAATTATAAAGGCTTCTGCTAATCCATTTGGCTCATTTTGTATAGCATACTCAAATCTACAGCCATAATCAGACCCATCTCCTAGTAGCTTTTTAAATAAGGGTGAATCTTGTGGAGTTGATATTATTAGAATCTCTCTTATCCCTGCAGACATTAAAGTAGAAAGCGGATAATATATCATGGGTTTGTTATAGATAGGCATCAATTGCTTACTCACTGTAAGGGTAAGTGGGTGCAATCTGCTTCCTGTACCGCCTGCTAAAACTATCCCCTTCATTTCTATTTATCTATTTTCGTATAACTCTGTATAATATTCCCGGTAAGCACCAGAAGTTACATTAGCCAGCCAAGTTTTGTTGGCTAAATACCAGTCTATAGTTTCTTCTAACCCGAGATTAAATGTAGCTTTTGGAATCCAACCCAATTCATATTTCAATTTATTGGCATCAATCGCATACCTATGATCATGGCCCGGCCTATCTTTTACAAAAGCGATTAGCTTTTCTGAGCTGCCTTCTGGTCTACCTAGTTTCTTGTCCATAAGCTCACAAAGCGATTTTATCAATTGAAGATTGGTCAGCTCATTATTTCCGCCAATAAGGTAAGTCTCTTGAGTTTTACCTTTGTGAAAAATAGTATCAATGGCAGAAACATGATCTAGTACGTATAGCCAATCCCTGACATTGGCCCCGTCTCCATAAACTGGTAATGTCTTGTTCTCTAAAATATTATTGATAAACAGCGGTATCAGCTTTTCTGGAAATTGATTTGGGCCGTAATTATTGGAACAGTTAGAAATAAGGAATGGCAAACCGTAAGTTTCTCCATAAGCCCTCACAAAATGGTCAGAACTTGCCTTACTAGCAGAATACGGTGAATTTGGTTTATATGGGGATTCTTCCGTGAAATATCCGTTTATTCCTAAACTACCATACACCTCATCCGTGCTCACATGATAAAACAAGTGTTCATCTAAATTTTTCCAAATATTCAAGGCAGCTTGCATCAGGTTAATAGTACCTGTGACATTGGTTGCTACAAACGCAAGTGGATTACTTATAGAACGGTCTACATGGCTTTCTGCTGCTAAGTGGATTACCCTGTCAAACTTATACTCCTGAAATAAGGAAATAATTTGATTATTATCTCTAATATCTGTTTTTAGAAATGTGTAATTTAAACTGGATTCTATGTCTTTAAGATTCTCTAAATTACCAGCATAGGTTAAGGCATCCAAATTATAAATATGATATTTTGGATAGGTTTTCACAAAATGACGCACCACATGCGAACCTATAAAGCCTGCTCCTCCCGTAATTAGAATTTTCATTTAAAACCAATCAGTATAAATTATATAAAAATTTGCTCTAATATTTTATAGGTAATCAGATATGTAGGTTTTACTCCCGTTGTTCCTAGACCACCAGATGCCAACGTACTACCTGTTTCCAAAGGATTATCTGATGCGTAATATGCATATCTTACCTTAACATTTTTGCTCACACTTTTTCTTACCCTTGAAGCTGATTGTATGGCTTTTTGATAATGAACGCCTTCCATTTCTAAGCCAATAACATTCCAAGTAGACTCATAGAAAAACTTTAAAATGTCTTTGTTCTGCAATGATGTTCCCAAAACGGTAACCATGGTTCCTTCTAATACTTTAAGTCCATGGCCTTCAAAATCCTTGGCGCACAGTTCGTTCTCAAAAGGATAGTTATCTGCAGTACCTTCAAAAATGTGTGCAGAAGGTATCATCAAATCGCCCTTACCGCCCTCTAGAATTCCTGCTTTACCCATAATGGAAACGGAATCTACGTTCAGAAAAATTTTGTCATCTCCTTTTTCCAAAGGTTTCAACAACTCGTCAATTGTTTCGTAAGCCTGCTCGCCAAACGCATAATCCATCACAAAAATAACCGGCTTTTCATCTTCAGGAATACTGTTGTCTACCTTGTAGCAACAAGCAGCATCATTAAATTTTGCCGTGTCAAATAACTGTACAGAAATGTTAGCTCCAGAAGTATCCTCTATAGGTATCATACCATTGGCAATAGCCACCTTTTCTACTTTATTCCGTAGCTCTTTATTTTCAGATAAACTCAAAGCCTGGTAAATCTCTAAATCATCTTTACCTTCAAACTCTACTCCAAGCACTTTTCTCGCAAACAGCGAATTCATTACACTGTGCATGTTAGCGCTTATAATATGTAAAGGCCTGCCCAGTAAATTATATTTTTCTAGCGTTTCTTTTATAGTGGTAGCCCATCGTTCTCCATGAATATGGTGACCCAATCGTTCTCTTAAGAGCGGACTAAAAGTGATTGTTCTTTTGTTGCCTGTGGCCACTTCTTCTATTGCCAACTTGCCCAACCAGTAAATAAACTCTAGAAAACGGTCTGGCATAGCGTCGGTAGCAAACTTCTTTTGTATCGCTACCACCTCTGCATACGTTCTACTTAGAATATTGGCTACATGTATGTAGGCAACTTCGCGCTCTTCTTCCGTACGTTCGGTTTGCTTAACAAATTCTTCTAGCTTTTGCCAATCCCGAATGGTAGTATTATCCTCCTCTATCCATACACGCTCACATATTTTATCTGCCTCAATAAACAAAAAGGTTAAGTGCGTTAAAATATCATAGATGTCTGAGCGACCACGCGTAATTTCAATATTCATCTGCTCATCGTCTATACGATAGCAGTTTCTTCTTCTTTTTGGTGGAATTATAGGCTGTAAGTGCGATTTTGAGATGCCTTCATCTGACGTTAAATTGATATACCTACATTGTTCTATGCCCATTGGTAAGCGTTCTAAAACATAAATAAGTCCATTTAACTCACCTCTATCTTCTGCAACCGAACCGTAAATTTCTGGTCGTAGTACCAACAATGCGTTACGCAATGCATTGCCAGAAACACCAGAAGGTTTGTAAAAGCCTCTATTTAACAAATGCCGCATGGTAACGTACAAACGCTCTATGGCGTTGGTAGATTCTTGCGCACGTGTAGTTTCCTTAATTGCCGTCATATTCAGTATTTCGGTGTAAAAATACGGGAAATCTTCTTACTTTATTTTAAATGCAGTTAAGGCTTCTGCTAATTTTCTGTCATTAGATAGACGTTGTATTTTATTTTGACCACCCAATTTTCCTATGGATTGCATATAAGATTTGAATCCATCTTTTTGCACTTTAGTTAGTTGCAAACGTTTTAAAACCTTGCCTTCTATTAGATCAAAATAGTAGCTGTTTTGTTTTTGGAGCGATGTGTCTAAGGTTTGTATAAACAATTCCATATCTGATGGTTCTTTCTGAAATTCTACAAACCATTCATGATAAGGCAATCCACTTTCTGGTGTGGTTTGGGGGGCAACGGTAAATTCATTCACCTGGGCATCCGTGGCCACAGTGGCATCTTTCATTGCTTGTTCTACTTCTTTTGCAATAACATGTTCTCCAAAGGCAGAAATAAAATGCTTAATTCTGCCCGATACAATAATTTTATAGGGGTCCTTAGAAATAAACTGAACGGTATCTCCTATGTTGTATCCCCATAATCCAGCATTTGTAGAAATTATCATGGCATAATTTACGTGCAATTCTACGTCCTTTAGGGTGATACGTTTTGCATCAGCATCAAAAAATTCGTCTGCCTTTACAAACTCGTAAAAAATACCGGCATCCGTAAGTAAGAGCATTCCTTTTTCGGTCTGGGAATTCTGATAGGCAAAAAAACCTTCACTAGCCGGAAACAATTCTATAGCGTCTACCTTACGACCTATTAAACTTTCAAATTTGGCACGATATGGTTCATAATTCACTCCACCGTAAATAAACAACTGAAAGTTTTTAAATAAATCTCCAACCTTCTTTTTGTGTTTTTCTTGTAATTTTTCAAAATACATCTGCACCCAAGATGGTATGCCCGCTATTACCGTCATGTTTTCATTTTCGGTTTCGGTCACTATGGCATTTACTTTGGTTTCCCAATCTTCAATACAATTGGTTTCCCAGCTAGGCAATCTGTTTTTTTGTAAATAGTTAGGTACGTAGTGTGCAGAAATACCGGATAACCTGCCCAACTTTATGCCGTTTTTCTCTTCCATTTCTGGACTACCCTGCAGAAAAATCATTCGCCCGTCCACAAAATCGGCATTACCTGTTTCTTGAATGTAATTAAGGATGGCATCGCGAGAAGCGTTTACTTGATTTTTAATAGAAGGTTTGGTAATGGGTATATATTTTGCCCCAGAAGTTGTGCCAGACGTCTTTGCAAAATACAAAGGCTTACCTGGCCAAAGCACATCTTCCTTTCCATTCACCACTTGTTCCACATAGGGTTTTAATTCCTCGTAATCCCGTATAGGAACCCGCGCCACAAAATCTGAATGGTTATTAATAGTGCTAAAACTATGGTCTTTACCAAATACAGTATTTTCGGCAGATTTTAGTAGGTTTTTAAAAACCTTTTCTTGAGCTCCAATAGGATTGTTAATCCATTTACTGTTCTTTTTGGCAATTCTATTGGCAAAAATCTTGGCAGCGAAAGCTTTTAAGGACATATTATTTAAAGTCTATGAAATCTGATGGATTGGTTGGCTTACCATTAAGCCATAGTTCAAAATGTAAATGCGGACCAGTAGATAATTCTCCTGTGTTACCTACTGCTGCTATTACTTCTCCAGCGCGTACAACATCTCCTTGCCCTTTGGACAACGCCCCATTATGTTTATAAACGGAGATGAGATTGTCTTTGTGCTCTAAGATTAGCACATAACCCGTTTCGGACGTCCATTCTGCGAATATTACAGTGCCATCGGCTACCGCTTTAACTGGGGTATCTTGTGGCGCAACAATGTCTACAGCATAATGTTTTTTATCTGCATCGTAATTTCCAGTAATAGGACCTTCTAAAGGCTTAAACAACATCCCTGTTAAATTACTCATGCTGGGTTCAAACAGGTTGTATTTATCTTCTAGCTCTACCTCCTTGCGTAAATCTAAATCTTCTTGTATGGGCTCTAAATTTATGGTAGAAGGGTCCAACTTATATTGTTGAAAAAGAGAATCTCTATTAAACTCATTATTCTCTATTTCTCCACGAAGAACCATACGCACGTTATCCAAATAACGATTGGTATAATTAAGAACGTTAACTAAAGAATCGGTTTTATAGGTTAACTCTGTGGCCTGTCTTTTTAATCGTGTAGAAGAGTAACCCGGAATATATTCCCTTAATGGCGTAAATGCTATTAAAAGTGTTGTTAAACCAATCAGTATAATAATAAAAAATGTACCTGTAACAAAAACATTTAGTCGGTTGAGTTTAAAAGAAATTTTTTCTTCAAAAGTATTCTCGTTTAGAATTACCAAACGATACTTATGCAGTAGTTTCCTTTTTATCTCTTTTCTTTTTTTAGCTTTCTTAGCCATAATAGACAAAGATAGTTTTAGATTTTAATTTACCTATTTTTCCTCAGTATTTATGAATGTTTTAATAGCACTATAAGCAACTGTTATTAAGCAAAAAAGGCATTATAGCTATAATTATTGCTTTTAACAACATGGCGTTACTGTTTTTTGTATTTTTGATATTCATTTAAGATAGAAGGATTATGGTTTTTACTGATATTATTCTAGGAATGTTGGGTCCATGGCAAATAGTTTTAATTGTTCTGGCCATTCTTTTGCTTTTTGGAGGCAAAAAAATTCCGGAGTTAATGCGTGGCCTAGGTAGCGGTATTAAAGAATTTAAAGACGCTTCTAGAGAAGACGAAAAATTAGAAGAAAAAAAAGAGACCGAATAATAAGGTCTCTTTTTTATATACCCATATTGCTACAACCTCTTTAAGTAAAACTTCAGCTTCTTTACAGTTTTACTTCGCTTATTTCTCCTTTCACAACAAAAATTAATTAAACAGTTATTAACAATCTATTTTCGTGGCTAGTGGTTACTTTAAACCAATTAAGGTAACTAACTAATATTCTAAACTTTGGGAAATTTTGTAACCAATACAACAATGAAAAAGCTAGCCATTTTAATTATCTGTTTTATTTCACTTCAATTTTACGGTCAGTCTGTAAGCTTATTAGAGTTTGAAGATGCTGTAGTAGAAGAAGCCATTCTTGAAACTGAAAAAGAAAACGATTCTATAACCAAAACCAAGAAAGTAGCCCGCTCTACTTACAAAGGAGTGAATGATAAGCTAATTAAAAAAGCAGATGATTATTATGACAAGCTTTGGTACTCAGAGGCTGCTAAAGTTTATGACATAGCCATGTCTAAAAAATCTGCTAAATATCCTATGGATGTTTATGTTAGAGCAGGTGATTCTCATTACTTTAATTCTAATATGGAAATGGCTAGCAAATACTATGAGCTTGCTTACAAGGACAACAAAGAAGAGATTGCTAATGACGATTTGTTTAAATATGCGCATAGTTTAAAAGGAATTGGCAGGTACAATAAAGCAAAACGTATTATGCGTTTGTTTAATAAAAGAAATACACTAGTGAGCCCTGTAGAAGGTTTAGCTTCTGCTAAGGAGAAACTATTAGAAGAGCACAGTGTTGCAACAAGTCAACCTTATGAAGTGAATATAAAAAACTTAAATATCAACTCTAAGTATTCAGATTTTTCACCGATGCTTTTAGATGACAACCAATTGGTTTATGCTTCTGCTGTAGATTCGGCATTTTTAAAAACCAGACGGTATAAATGGAATAGTCAGCCGTATTTAGATTTATACGTTGGTGATGTTAATGATGAAAAAAGCAAGGTTTCTAATGTTGAAAAATTTCCAAAAGAAATCAACAGTAAATACCATGAAGCAGCTGTAACCTTTTCACCAGATAAAAACACTATCTACTTTACTAGAAACAATTACGGTAAAAAATTAAAGCGCGACCAATACGGTGTAAATCACCTTAAAATATATACTTCTACTAAAACAGAAGAAGGCTGGACAGAGGCAGTAGAGCTTCCCTTTAATAGTGAAGATTATTCTACTGGTCACCCAGCAATGAGTCCAGATGGTAAACGATTGTATTTTGTATCTGATATGCCTGGCGGATTTGGACAAACAGACGTTTACTATGTAACCGTAGATGAAAATGGAGCTTTCTCTGCTCCGATAAATCTTGGAGAAACTGTAAACTCTAGAAGAAAAGAAATGTTCCCTTTTGTTACGGATAACATGTTGTACTTTTCTTCTAATCGTGCAGACGGTTATGGAGGTTTAGACATTTACCGTTCAGCAATTACAGAAGATAGCTTTGGAGCTTTATTGAATGTGGGAGAACCCGTTAATAGTAATAAAGACGACTTCTCCTTTGTAATAAACGAAGAAGATAAAACAGGCTATTTTGCTTCTAATAGAGCTGGTGGCAAGGGAGATGATGACATTTATGCTTTTACCAACATGGATGTTAAACCTCCTGTAACTATTGAGACTGTAATAGAAGGTATGGTTACGGAACGTATAACAGGAAACCCCTTGCGCAATGCAGTAATTGCATTGTTAGATAAAGACAATAATAAATTAGATGAAATTACTACGGATGATGAAGGTAAATTTGTGTTTGATAACGTACAACGTAAAAGCACCTATACCATTACCAGTAATCTAATAGAGTTTAAAGAAGACTTGCAAAAAGTGGCCACCAACGACAATGAACGCACCACTTTACGTGTAGCATTGAGTAGAAAAGCGGCCCAAGTGGTTTTGGAAGATGGGGTTAAAAAGCTTAAAGTGGAAAACATCAACTTTGGATTTGATAAGTATAACATTAACCAAGAAGCATCTGTAGAATTAGACAAACTATTACGCGCTATGGAACAATATCCAAGCATGGTTATCAAGATAGAATCGCACACGGATAGTAGAGGTAGCCGAGCATATAACCAATATTTATCTGATAAGCGTGCAAAATCTACAAGAGATTACCTAGTTGCCAATGGTGTTGCACCAGAGCGTATAGCTAGTGCTATAGGATATGGTGAAGACCGTTTACTAAATGATTGTGCTGATGGAGTGCCTTGCTCACGTACAACACACTTAGAAAACAGACGTTCAGAATTTATCATAGTAGAAATGTAAAACTAAAAACCCTGCATAAAAAAAGCCTCCATAATTTGGAGGCTTTTTTAATTTATAACAATTGGTTTATTACTTGTCTTCTACATCAAAACGTAAGGTTTTCAATACCGCCTCTAGCTCAAACATGTAGTCTCTTTTTTGCGTATTTGGTGCAAAAGTAAACCCTTCTAAAACAAGCTTTCTATTGTTTTCCTTATCATTAATGATATAAGACAAAAATGGACCTGCCATTGGATATCCATGAATTTCCCAAATACCGCGTACTTCCGCTGCCTTTTTACCCCCTATTTCTGCGGGGTAAACAAATGGAGCGAAGGCTTTCTCCGTCATCATATAAGTTCCTTCATACTCACCAGGAATATTTTCTTTAACTATACTGTCTCTAACCCTAACAATATCTCTAACAAAGGTAGAATCTACGCTAAATATATCTGCAGGTAACGCGTATGCAATAATATTCATGTTTCCTTTAGGTATTTGTCTATCAAACCATACAAAATTAGCTTCTTCTTTTCCTAAGCGATATACCGAAGGTAAAGTCAGGGACACACCAAATGTATTCTCCAAAGCCTTTTCTTTGCTCAAAGAGCGTTTAAAACGCTTCTGTGTTTCTGAAATATCGGTATTTCTAAAAGCAGTTATAGCTTCTTGTGCTATATCTTCTAATCCTTTTAATAATTCTGATTTTTTAGCACCTTTTACCACCGCTAATTTCTGTGGTGTTGCATAAATATCAGTCTTTATATGTGCTTTGGCAGTAGAATCTGCGGCTACAAATAAAACAGAACGTGCATGCAAGGCGGTACCTTTAAAAACTTGAGGCGGTAACTGTGTAAGGGTCAGTATTGGTTGCTCTGGCATGTAAGTTGGGGCTGGAGCTGCGAAAAGTTCTCTAATCTTATCCCCTATTTCGCCCTGCCACAATTCTGTGTCTATAACAACCATTAGGGAGTTAACGCTACCTGTAGAGGGTGGTAAAAAAGATGCTTTTTTTTCGCTCTTTTCATTGCAGGAAAAGGCAGCTAGAAATATAATTCCTAGCATTAATAGTGTTCCGAGTTTTTTCATATCAGTATAAATTTACGAAGAACAATTACACAACCTTAATTTTGTTCCAGGTTTTAGGTTGTTGTTGCTGAGTCCGTTCCATTTTCGTAAATCATCAATAGTTATGCCAGGATATTGTTTAGAAATGGTCCAAAGACTGTCCCCGGATTGCACTACATGTACTTTAGAGGGATCCGATGGCATTTTAACTGGTTTAGAAGGCACATTTTCTTTAGTAACTACGGATTTGGTACTGGTACTTGCTATAGGCTTTCTGGGATAAATTGTTAAGCGTTGCCCAACCTTTAGGTTATTGCTGCGCAAACCATTCCATCTTTTTATCTGGCTTACACCTACGCCATAGCGTTCCGCAATTTTACCCAGATAATCTCCACTTCTAACCTTATAACGTACACGGTCTTCCGCTGTTACCAACTGCGGTAATGCTTTTTCCTTTTTTGCTAACTCATCTTTAGCCAAGGCGTAAATAGCTGCTTCGTTAGAAACAAATATGCCAATGTGTTTTCTAGGTAATCTTAGGGTATAGGTTTTACCTTCTACTTTAGGTATTATATCTAACTTATAAGACGGATTCAAGGTACGTAATTCGTCCACAGAAATATCTACCACTTTAGAAATGTGGTCAAAAGAAATAGCATTTTTAACGTGTACCGTATCTGTAACAAAATAAGGACGTTCTGCTTTATTCCCTACAATGCCATGTTCATTTGCATACTCAAACAAATACATTGTAGCCAAAAAAGCAGGTACATAGCCTGCTGTTTCTCTAGGCAAATGTGGTCTTAGATTCCAGTAATTTGTATACCCGCCAGAACGTCTTATAGCCTTATTTACATTGCCGGGACCAGAGTTGTAGGCTGCGAGAGCCAAATCCCAATCGCCAAAAATATCGTATAACTTACCCAAATACTTACCCGCTGCTTGGGTTGAAAAAATAGGGTCACTCCTTTCGTCTACATAAGAGCTTACATCTAAACCATACATTTTACCGGTACTAAACATAAATTGCCATAGACCAGTAGCTCCTACTCTAGAACGTGCCTTAGGGTTCAATGCAGACTCAACAATAGCCAGATATTTCATCTCTAAAGGTATATTATGATTGTCCAATTCTTGCTCAAACAACGGAAAGTAAAACTGACTTGCCGTTATCATTCTATGAATTAAACCTCGCTTTCGCTTTAAAAAAGAATGAATTACCTGTTCTAAGGTTGGGTTGTATTCTACGTTAAATGGTGTTTTTGCATTCAGTTTTGCCAACCTAGCTTTTAAGGTATCTGTGGGTAATTCTACAGAAAAAATAGAGTCATAATTCATGGTAGTTACTTCTGCATACATTTCATCAAAGTAGGCATGACTTTTTTGCAACTCTACCATCCAAAGACTATCATAAGCATAGGCCTTAGCTAAATCTTCTAATTGAGTTTTTTCTTTTACTTCTGGGACCACTTCTACTGCCAGGGGAGTGTCCTTTACTGGTGTAGTTACTGTGCTATTTGCAGGCGCAGTAGTATCTGTATTATCTTGTGCAGTAAGCGTATTTGTACATAAAATTGGGCAACAAATTGCCAAGGAAATTGCAAGTCTTCTCATCATCATGACACCTCAGTTTGGAATGGGGCGTGCTAAAATGCGCTTTTTTGTTTAATTATTAAAATGAAAAATCACAAAAAGGCAAATTTTAAGACAACACCCCTATTCTATAACTTACTGATTATGCCATTATTGCAGCAATTCCAGGTAAGGTTTTTCCTTCTAGGCTTTCTAACATGGCACCACCACCCGTAGATACATAGCTTACTTTATCCTGAAAACCAAATTGTTTTACTGCAGCAACAGAATCACCACCACCAACTAAAGAAAAGGCTCCATTTTGTGTGGCTTCATCTACAAACGTACCCACAGCAATGGTTCCTTTTGCAAAAGATTCCATTTCAAAAACACCTACAGGCCCATTCCAAAGAATAGTTTTAGATTTTAAAATAACCTCTTTAAAAATATCTAATGTTTTTGGTCCAGCATCTAAACCTTGCCAACCGTCTGGTATTTCATTAACTGCTACGGTTTGTGTTTTAGCGTTGTTATCAAAGTCGTCTGCTGCTAAGACGTCTACTGGTAAATGTACTTGCACACCTTTTGCTTCGGCTTGCTTTAGAATATCTAGGGCTAAATCCATCTTATCATCTTCACATATAGAATCTCCTACCTTACCCCCTTTTGCTTTAACAAAAGTATAGGTCATACCGCCCCCAATTACCAAGTGGTCTACTTTATCTAAAATATTCTCAATGATTGTTATTTTAGAAGACACTTTAGCTCCGCCTAGAATGGCGGTTACAGGTTTCTCTCCCGTTTGCATTACCTTATCTATCGCCTTAATTTCTTTGGCTAATAGGTAACCAAAACATTTGTTCTCTGGGAAATACCGTGCTACAATAGTGGTAGATGCATGAGCTCTGTGGGCAGTTCCAAAAGCATCATTTACATACACATCACCAAATTGTGCTAGTTTTTCTGCAAAACCTTCCTCGCCTTGCTCCTCTTCTTCATAAAATCTAAGGTTTTCTAGCAATAAAATCTCTCCACTATCTAAATTAGCGTAAGCTTGCTCCACTTTATCGCCAATACTATCTTCTACAAACTTTACCTGTACCCCTATAATTTCAGAAACTTTGTCTGCAATATGCCCCAAAGACATGTCTGGATTTCTTTTTCCTTTTGGTCTACCCAAATGACTCATTAAAACTGCACTACCACCATCTTCTAATATTTTAAGAATGGTAGGCCTAGCAGCTTCAATACGGCTAGTATCTGTTACGTTAAAATCACCATCTAAGGGTACATTGAAATCTACACGGACTAATGCTTTCTTATCGTGAAAATTATAGTTGTCTATTGTTTTCATCTGTATTTAGTTTAAGTCTCAAAAGTAATTAATTAGGCTTGGCATGTAAAGACTCATCTACCGAAATTTGTAAACTTTTACAGTAATTTAGTTTTAGATGGCACCTATACCCAAATCCTTATCTTTGGCAGTATGTTATTTGAGCAAGTATTAGGACAACATCACCTTAAAAAACATTTAACTACCACCATACAAATGGGGCGTGTACCACACGCACAATTATTTGTTGGACCAGAAGGTAGCGGCACTTTGGCAATGGCTATAGCCTATGCTCAATACCTACTTTGTGGGAATAAAGGCGATGAAAATGAAGGGGGTAACGCAGAATGTAATATTAAGTGCGGTAATCTTACCCATCCAGATTTACATTTTGCTTTTCCTGTCTCTAACTCTGATAAGGTAAAAAGCCATGCTGTAAGTGATCACTATTTAGCAGAATGGCGGCAATTTGTAAAAGAACAACCTTACGGTAATTTGTTTGATTGGTACCGAACCATTGGTATTGAGAAAAAACAAGGTCAAATTGGTGTAGACGAGGCACAGGATATTGTAAAAAAACTCACTTTAAAATCTTACGAAGGTGGCTACAAAGTTTTAATTATGTGGATGGCAGATAAGATGAATACTTCTGCTGCTAACAAACTCTTAAAACTAATAGAGGAACCTCCACATAAAACCGTTTTACTTTTAATTGCTGAAGACGAAGAACAACTTATTAATACCATACGTTCTAGATGCCAATTGTTGCAATTTGGTCCCCTGCCAGAACCAATAATCGCAGAACGACTTTTGGCAGAAGGTGCTACCCAGGACGAAGCTAACCGTTACGCCCACGAAGCCAACGGAAATTATAACAAAGCACTAGATTTATTACATAAAGACTCTGAGGATTTAGTTTTTGAAAGATGGTTTGTACAATGGGTGCGCACTGCTTTTAAAGCCAAAGGAAATAAAACCGCTATACACGAACTTTTATTGTGGAGTGATGAAGTGTCTAAAACTGGCAGAGAAGTACAAAAGAAATTTTTATTGTATTGCCTATCGATAATTAGACAAGCACTTTTACTTAATTATAGTGCTAAAGAACTGGTTTATACCCATATTAATGTAGACGGATTTGCGCTTGAAAAATTTGCTCCTTTTGTACATGAGAATAACGTAGAAAACATGACTAAAGAGTTAGAAGACGCCATGCTACACGTGGAACGTAACGGTAATTCTAAACTTATTTTTACAGACCTTTCTATTAAACTTACCCGTTTACTACATAGTAAAGCTAACTAAAACTAAAGCCCATGCATTTACATTTTACAGAAAACGCTGCCGCCCTATCCCTAAGTGCTATGGTGGTTATTGTATTTTTACAAAGTGGAATTGACAAAATAATTGATTGGAAAGGCAATCTTTCTTGGCTACAAGACCATTTTTCTAAAACTATTTTTAAAAACATTGTTCCATTCCTTTTAGGAACCGTCACTGTAGTAGAAATTGCAGCAGGATTAGTATCCATAATTGGGTTTGTTCACCTCTTAGTTTTTAACCATAAAGATTTTGCTTTTTACGGAGCGGCTATAGCAGGTTTAGCACTTTTAATGCTATTACTAGGACAGCGTATTGCAAAAGACTATGATGGTGCAAAAACGCTAGTAATACACCTAATTGCAGTATCTTTTTTATTGTTTTTAACTGCTTAAACACCTTGTAGAACTCTGGATATATTTAGTGTCGCTATTTAAAATGTGAATGCAAAACGTTTTATGAATTCACGATAGCACTAATAGAAAACTTAATTACAAAGAAAAGGCCTTGGTTTCCCAAGGCCTTTTCTTTATTAGTTTACGGTAAGACTACTTTTTGTAGTTATCGTTTAAAAGTTTAAGAACTTCTTCTGTTAAGTCATTAGCTTCACTGCCGTACAGAACACTACCGCCTTCGCCGCCACCTAAGATGTAAGTATACCCATTGGCTTTACCGTATGCTTCTATTTCTGCTTTAACCTTTTTTACAACACTATCCATCTTTTCTTGACCCTCTGCCTGTAGTGATTGTTCTTGTTGTTGTAAACTTTGCCCCATCATTTGTCCTCTTTGCTGTATTAACGCATACTCTTCTTGCGCTTTTTTCTGAGACATAGATTGTGCTTTTGTTTGAAACGCCTGAACTTCTATCTGAAAAGCCTGAGAAATACTATCTCTTTGTTTGCCTAATTTTTCTGCTTTGGCCTTGTAACTATCCTCTACATCAATTTTCTCTTGATAGCCGTCCATTAGTTTTACGTTATCTACATAACCAATTTTACTTTGCTGACAAGCCGCCAACAATACTAAACCTATTAATACACCAAATTTTTTCATTGTTTTATTTTAAGAAGCGCTAAAATATAAAAACGATTTAAGCTTTAGGTTTTTGTAAAAAAATAGAAAATAGATATTAATTATAGCAGCAATACACCATCATCAATCAAAACTATCAAAATAGAACTGTTTTAAGGCGATTTAAGGCGATAAATTTAATCTTACAACACATTGACCCGGAGCAAGCGCAAAAACCCTTTAGAACGAGTTATTTGGTCTTTTTAAGGATATAAATATGAGAAGAACACTCCTTAGTACTCAAATAAGAAAGGTTAGACCTAAAACCGTACCAAATTCCTTTAAAAAAATTCTTTCTACCCGTCTTATATTTTTCCGATAAGATAGATACGTAGAACGCATCAAACCACATGGGTTTAATTTTTTCAATCTTTAATTGAAACGGAGAAAATAAACTTTTTATCCCTTGCTTAGAAAAATGCCAAAGGTGTCTAGGTACGTCATAAGCTGCCCAAAATTGTTTATAATGTTTAGCATCCCAAGATTTGAAATTTGGAACCGCTATTACCAAAGTTCCATTTGGCTTTAAAAGCTTTCGTAAGTTGTCAATATCCTTTTCTAATTCTGGAAGATGTTCTAAAACGTGCCATAGGGTAATTACATCAAAAGAAGCTTCGGGTAATCTATCTAAGGCAGTAACTAAATCAATTCCTTTTTCTTTTGCTAACGCTCTTGCCTTTGGGTTGGGTTCTATACCAGAAACGTTCCATCCTTTTTGCTTAGCTGTAAAAACAAAATCTCCCGTACCTGCACCAACATCTAACAAAGACTTACCTTCTTCTGCAAATGATGAAATTAATCTAAGTTTAGATGTTAAATTAATTTTTTTAACGGTTTGGTATATGATTTCAAAAATCGAAGACTTCGCGTCCGTATGAGAAATATAATCATCACTTTCATAATACCTTTCCAAATTATGTGGTACCGGAAAGGTTTGCAAAACTTCTTCCTTATCATCACAACGTAACTGGAACTCCTCTTTACTTACCGAATAATCTTTGACCTTTAAATACGTCCTCATCTCTACTTTGATTTTCAAAGTTAACCGTCTAAAAAAATTAAGATAGCATATGCAATAATAAAATGCACCGAACGTTCCACGTGGAACGTTCGGTATTTATCTACCTAAATGAACTAATAACACGCTAATATCTGATGGTGATACACCGCTTATTCTAGAAGCTTGCGATATAGTCACGGGTTGAATTTCTTTTAGCTTTTCTCTAGCCTCAAAAGAAATAGAGTTGATCTTACTATAATCAAATCCTGCTGGAATCTTGATACCTTCTAAACGCTGTAGCTTATCAGCATTATTCTTTTCTTTCGCAATGTAACCCGAATATTTAACCTGAATTTCTGCTTGCTCCAAAATATCAGCATCTAAATTATTCTGCGCCACATAATCCTGTACTTCTTTTAAGCGAAGCATATGATTCATTGTCATTTTAGGCCTAGAGAAGACTTTGAACATTTTGTCTGACTGTTTAACAACAGCTGAGCCAACTTCCTCCAAAATAGGATTGATTTCCTCCACTTCAAAACTGGTCTTTTTGAAAAAAGACACAAAGGCTTTAGACTTTTCCTTTTTATCTTCCATTTTCTTAAGACGTTTTTCTGATGCTAAACCAATAGCATAACCCCGTGGTGTTAACCTTAAATCTGCATTGTCCTGTCTTAATAATGTTCTATATTCCGCTCTAGAGGTAAACATACGGTACGGCTCTTCTGTCCCCTTAGTAATTAAATCATCTATTAAAACACCAATATACGCCTCATCCCTATTTAATATAAATGGCTCTTTTTCTTTGATTTTAAGATGCGCATTAATCCCTGCCATTAAACCTTGAGAAGCCGCTTCTTCATATCCAGTTGTCCCATTTATTTGTCCCGCAAAAAATAAATTATCCACCAACTTAGTTTCTAGTGTATGTTTTAACTGAGTTGGAGGAAAATAATCGTATTCTATTGCATAGCCAGGTCTAAAGAATTTTACATTTTCAAATCCAACCACAGAACGCAAAGCTTTAAACTGGACATCTTCTGGCAATGAAGTAGAAAACCCATTGACATAAACTTCCACTGTATTCCAACCTTCTGGTTCTACAAAAAGTTGATGCCTATCCTTGTCCGCAAAACGATTAATCTTATCTTCAATTGAAGGACAATACCGTGGACCAAGACTTTTAATTCTACCATTAAACATTGGTGACCTATCAAAACCTTCCCTTAGTAAATCGTGAACCAAAGGGCTCGTGTAGGTCATATGGCAATCTCTTTGCTTGGTCAACCTGTTTGTATCCAGAAAAGAAAATTTTTCTGGTTGAGCATCTCCCGGTTGTGGTATCATCACTTCATAATTTAATGAACGACCATCCACTCTAGGCGGTGTTCCGGTCTTCATCCTGCCACTAGTAAAACCTAAATCTACCAATTGCTCAGTTATACCAAACGCAGCACTTTCCCCTGCACGACCTCCACCAAACTGCTTTTCTCCTATATGTATTAAACCATTAAGAAAAGTACCATTGGTTAACACCACAGATTTAGCTGAAATCTTTAGCCCCAAAGAAGTTTTTACTCCAGTCACTTTGCCTGACTCCACAACTAAACCTGACACCATTTCTTGATAGAAATCCACGTTAGGCGTTTGCTCTAAAAGCAACCTCCAATCCTCAGCAAAACGCATACGGTCATTCTGGGTTCTAGGACTCCACATGGCAGGACCCTTAGACTTATTTAGCATTTTAAATTGAATAGCAGAACGGTCAGAAACAATACCGCTATACCCGCCAAGCGCATCTATCTCTCTAACGATTTGACCCTTTGCAATACCACCCATTGCAGGATTGCAAGACATCTGACCAATATTTTGAAGATTCATTGTGACTAGCAAAGTCTTAGAACCCATATTAGCCGCAGCCGCGGCAGCTTCCGCGCCAGCATGGCCACCACCAACCACTATTACATCGTATTCTTTTTCAAACATAATTACTAATGTTCCACGTGGAACAACTCAATTGCATTATTCTCCTCTACTCTCATTTCCCTAACCTGGGAATCTGTTTTATCCTTGTAGCCCATAAGGTGCAAAACACCATGTGCCATAACACGCCTCAACTCTCTATCAAAAGAAACGCCATACTCCACAGCGTTTTCCTTAACCCTGTCAATACTAATAAAAATATCTGCACCCAAAGTTGTATCCACAGTATAGTCAAATGTTATGATATCTGTAAAATAATCGTGATTTAAATACTCCTGATTAACCTTAAGCAAATAGCTATCATGACAAAAAATATAAGTAATATCTCCTAAAATCCAATCCTTAGTTGCAATAAGTCTAATTAACCAATCGTTATAATTAGTTGTATCTTCCAGATGAAAATCACATTCAGAAAAAAACTCAATCATCTTTTTTAAAATATTCTTTTACCTTGCTATGGTAATTTTGCCGCAAAGGTAATGCTTGCTTATTTAAAATCTCTATCTGATTAAAGCGCTTTTTAACATCCTCATTTGGGGTAGCTAAATCATTTTTAAAACTTTGTACTCCAGACTTACTTTCACGTTCTTTTTTTCGACCTTGTTCTAACTCCGCATTTTTCAATTTCAACAACTGTTGTTGAATATTAGACGCTCTATTTCTAGTTTTTTGGGTTATACCATTTTCTAACAACTCATCCTCAAAATTCTTCATTTGCTGAACCAACTTTCTTGCTAAATCCCTATCCTCTTTACGAACCAAATCTGCAAGTTGGTCCTCTAATCTAGAACGTATTAATTGCTGCTGTTTGTAAATTTCATAAACCTCCTGTAGTTCACTTTCCGTCATCCCATATCCAGTCTTAGTACCCGATTCAGTTGCGTTCTCTTTTCCATTCTTTCCTCCTTTTCCTGCTTCACCGTTACCATCAGAATCACCTCTCTGTTTTCCCTTACCTTTTCCAGACTCACCTCCTTTTTCTCCTTTTTCACCTTTGCTACCTTCACCATCAGAATCACCTTTCTTAACACCTTCTTTACCACTACCCGATTGACTCATTTTTTTATCTACACTTTGTTGTCCTCTAATTATATCCGGTAATTGAGCATCATTACCTTGTCCCTGACCATTACCTGACTGCATACTTTTTTGCATATTATCCATAACATTAGCCAAATAATCAGCTAAATTATTGGATGCCGTTAGTACATATTGTTGATACGATAAACCCTGATATAACTTATTATCTGCAATCGAAGCCAAGGCTTTATCTGAATTATAATAAACCTCTTCTATTTGCTCATTCATAAATTCTGCTAATTCTACCTGACGCAAAGACAATGCAAACAAACTATCATCTATATGCCCAAATAAATTTTTTAATTCCTTTTGTTCCTTAATACTCGAGGAGAACTGAGATAACTCTAAATTTTGTCCTTGCATACGCTCCATTAAATTTTCTTGTTTGAAAGAAAAAATAATTAAGTTGTCCAAAATCTGGCGTAACATCTCAGCATCTTCCGCAACAGAAGAACCACCACCAGACATACTACCAGAATTTAATTGTTCTGAAAGCTTTTTTAATTGTTCGCCACTTGCACGCTGTTTCTGTTTTGCATTTGACTCTTCTGACTTACCACTTTCACTCTCGGTATTCTCAGAACCTTGATGCTTCTGAACCTCTTCTAAGGCCTCTGATTGTGTTTTCTCAATTTTATCTAATTCATCTTTCTCAACGTCTATAGCAATTGGTTTTTTCAATTCTAGATTGTCTTTCTGTACCTCTTCCAATTCCTTCCTAATTCTTTTATATGTACTATTAATTTTTTCTTGAGATTCTATAGCAAACCTATCCTCTATTGATAGATTAGACAATTTAAGTTGACGTTCAGATAACTTTTCTAGTGCTCTAGAAAGTTCAGCTACTTTTTCTGTGACATAATATTTTTTAGTTAATTCTACCAACTGCTTTAAATTTCGCTTATTGGTAGATTGGGATTTACTTAATTCGTCAAGTTTAAACTGTAATTCTTCTTTATTAATTTTATCCGCTAGCTTATTCAATTCCTCCATTAATCGTTTATTTTTGCGGGCTTCTAATTCTTGCCGCTCCAAACGTTCTTGTAAAAGCTTGGAAAATTCCTCATTCTCTTTACTCTTTTGCAAATTTTCCTTTAATCCTTTTGAAAATTTTTCCAATAATTCTTCTTGTTTCTTTTGATTCTGTACAAATTGCCTCAACTGTTGTTGCTCAGAATAATCTAAATCTTGATTGGTCTTTAACGTATTATCTAAATCCTTTCTACTAATTTCTAAATCTTTTACATCTAAAAGTCTATCTTCTAACTGATTGATAAGTTTACTTTGATTTTCTAAAGATATTTTATCTATTTCACTGTTAGTCAATAACTTAGTTGAATAAATGTCACTTTTTATTGATTTAGAACCATTAACCTTATCATTATCAAATAATTGGAAGAAATACTCGTATTCCTTTCCCTGCACTATATCTAAACCTGTTGGAAATTGATAAAAAAATTGATGCACATTTCTATTAGGTTTTTCTAACTCTAAAGATTTGAAACCATTATTACTTCCTATCTCTTTATACTGTACCAACACCTTAGTTAAACCATAGTCATCCGTTGCGTTCCCCATATAAAAAACAGAATTCTGTGCTAACGTATCTTTGAGAACCTCCATCTTTAACTTTGGATACTCATCCTTTATCACGGCTATTTTATAAGACAAACGCTCAAATTCTGCCAAATCTTTATTACTAGTAATAATTTCATAATCCACATCATCATAAAGTTTTTCTTCAAATAGAAATTCACTATTTTTTCTTTTGAAAGTAAACGTGCTATCCCCTAATAGAATGTTGACATTATCTAAATTATACCCTTTAATATTCCATCCAACACGTGTACCTTCAGGAACAGTTACAGAACCCGTGGCATTAATCTTAGACTTTTTAAAATTCACATATTTAGGGTAATCCAATTCTAATTTAAAATCAGAAATGGCAGGAACCTTAACCACCTTTAAGACATAAGTTCTAGAACTAATCTCATCACTTTTAAAATTAAAAGCAACATCATCCATTAGATTTACAAACTCATATTCATAAAATCCATCACGATAGATTAACTGCCTTTCCACACCATCAACTGAAATGAAAACCTTATTTGGCCTAATATTACCCACGGTAGTAACCTTAATTTTTTTATTCGAAAATTGTAGTGCAGATAAGTCAGTACTACTCAACTGAAATGTAAAAGGAGCAGGTTTTTCATAAGCAATGTCATAATTTGAAACTCTTGAATAACTACTAAAAAAATCCGTTAAATTACCAGAAACCAAGTAGACCAAAAGAATGAACATAGGCATAATCAAATACTTAGTGTATTTAAAATTTGCCTTTAAATCTATAGCGCTAGAGAATGTGAAAATGCCAAGACTATCGCTTTTTTGTTCTATAGCTGCCAAAACTAAATCGTTAGATTTACTATCCTCTGCTAATTCTAATAAATTCTTGAGCTTATCATCAATTTCAGGAAAATGACGACCAATAACAGTTGCAGCATCCTTATAAGTTAACCCACTCTTGAACTTAAAAAGATATAGTATTGGAACTATAATGAAATAATACAATAAACCTAAGAGCCCTATGGTCAATAAAGCCAAAAGAAACATTCTAATAGCTGAATTAAACCAAAACAAAAACTCAACAGAACCAATAACTAAAAAGAAAAGCCCACCGAAACTCAATAATAGTAACACTCCTCTAAGCAACCTACCGGCATAGTACTTTTTAATAAATAATTCTAAATTAACAAGAATGGTATCAAAACCAGACATAAACTATTCTTTTTACACAAGTTAGTTTACCAACTAAAATAGTACATAAAATATTATGTTAATTCCAAAATTATCAGAGTTACAAATCAATTTTTAGCTTAATCCTGTAATTGTATCTTTGCCAAAAAAAATATGGCATCTAAAGTAAGAGTTCGTTTTGCCCCTAGTCCTACAGGGCCTTTACACATTGGAGGATTAAGAACAGCTTTATACAACTATCTCTTTGCTAAAAAACACGATGGAGACTTTATTCTTAGAATAGAAGATACCGACCAAAATAGATTTGTCCCTGGTGCGGAACAATATATAAAAGACGCCTTACAATGGTGTGGTATTACTTATGATGAAGGACCGGAAAAAGACAAAGGTTATGGGCCCTACAAACAAAGTGAACGTAAACCACTGTACAAACAATATGCTGATGAATTGATAAAAAAAGGAAAAGCATATTACGCCTTTGATACTCCAGAAGTATTAGATAATCATAGAAAAGAACATGAAGCAAAAGGTAAAACTTTTATCTATAATTGGCATAACCGGGAAAAACTTACCAACTCCCTTACCCTAACGGAAGACCAAGTTAATACTAAAATTAAAGCTGGGGAACCGTACGTAATACGTTTTAAAGCTCCAAAAGAAAAAATTTTGGAACTAAATGATGTTATCCGTGGAACAATTTCTATTGATACCAATATTTTAGATGATAAAGTACTTTTTAAAAGTGATGGTATGCCAACCTATCATTTGGCTAACATAGTAGATGACCATTTAATGGAAATTACCCATGTTATCCGTGGTGAAGAGTGGTTACCTTCTTTAGCTTTACACCACTTATTGTACGAAGCTTTTGATTGGACTCCGCCAATTTTTGCACATCTACCCTTAATACTAAAGCCAACAGGGAAAGGCAAACTTAGTAAAAGAGATGGTGAAAAAGGTGGCTTTCCCATATTTCCTTTAAGCTGGAATGAATCTTTAGGATACAAGGAAGCCGGCTATTTTCCAGAAGCCGTTGTTAACTTTCTTGCCATGTTAGGATGGAATCCGGGTACCGAAGAAGAGGTTTTTTCTCTTGAACAACTTATAGAAAAATTTAGTTTAGACCGAGTGAATAAATCAGGTGCCAGATTTGATCCTGAAAAAAACAAATGGTATAATCAGCAACATTTACAACAAAAGAGCATTAAAGAACTTGCTGGATTATTTACAACTACCCTAGAAACAAAACAGATTCCTGCCGAATTAAGTACAACAGAAAAAGCCACTCAGGTAGTTTCTCTAGTAAAAGAACGAGCTAGTTTTGTATCAGATTTATGGGAATTAAGCAATTATTTCTTCACTACACCTACCCATTATGAAGAAAAAGCTGTTAAAAAACAATGGAAAGAACAAACACCTACCCTAATTTCTCAAGTAAAAGAAGTAATCAACAACGTTGAAGAATTCACCTCTGAAAACATAGAATCAGCGGTTAAACATTGGATTAAAGCACAAGAACTTTCATTTGGCAAAGTAATGCCACCCCTAAGATTAGTGATAGTTGGGGACATGAAAGGTCCACATTTGTTTGATATCATTTCTTTCATAGGCAAAACCGAAACCAATAAGAGAATCGACAACGCCTTGAATAATTTGTAACAAATAACAAAAATATACTACAAACCCATAGTTGTCTTTTGTAAATTGACAACAAATTATCAATAATCAAATATCACAACTATGGGCCAATTCCTTTCAATTCCTATCATTTTCTTTGGAATCATTATACTGATTTCCTCCTTTTTCGTCGTTAAGCAACAAACAGCAGTTGTAATAGAACGTTTTGGTAAATTTACAAGCATTCGAAATTCTGGTCTACAAATGAAAATACCTTTGGTAGACCGTATAGCGGGAAGACTTAGTTTAAAAATTTCACAATTAGACGTAATTGTAGAAACGAAAACATTAGACGATGTATTTGTAAAACTAAAGGTATCTGTGCAATACGTTGTAATTAAGGAAAAAGTATATGATGCATTCTATAAACTAGAATATCCGCATGATCAAATTACCTCTTTTGTTTTTGATGTGGTACGTGCAGAAGTACCAAAAATGAAATTAGATGATGTCTTTGTAAAAAAAGATGATATAGCTATTGCTGTTAAAAGAGAATTACAAGAATATATGTCTGAATATGGATACGACATCATAAAAACCCTTGTGACTGATATTGACCCAGACGCACAAGTAAAAGCTGCCATGAACCGAATTAACGCTTCTGAACGTGAAAAAATAGCAGCACAATTTGAAGGTGATGCTGCACGAATATTAATCGTTGAAAAAGCCAAAGCAGAAGCAGAAAGCAAAAGATTACAAGGACAAGGTATTGCAGACCAGCGAAGAGAAATTGCAAGAGGTTTAGAAGAATCCGTTGAAGTCCTTAACAAAGTAGGGATTAACTCACAAGAAGCATCTGCCCTTATTGTGGTTACGCAGCATTATGACACTTTACAATCTATTGGGGAAGAAACGAATACTAATTTAATATTACTGCCAAATTCACCACAAGCAGGAAGCGATATGTTAAACAATATGGTTGCCTCTTTTACCGCTAGTAATATGATTGGAGAAAAAATGAAAGAAGCATCGAAAAAAGAAAAAAAGGAGTAAATACATTTAAACCATCTAATAAAAAATCCCAATCAGTATAATTGATTGGGATTTTTTAGTTAAAAACTAATTTAAGCGCCTATGCTTAACTTATAATCACCTATCCTAATTAGTATATTCCCAACGTATAAAAAGGGCTTAAAACCTTTTAAAATAAACCGATTAGTATAGATAAAATCAATTAATATAATATCGTTGATTGATACTGACTATTCTTCTATTTTTCCTTTAATTTGGCCCAAGTATCTCGTAGGCCTACTGTTTTGTTAAAAACCAACTTTTCCGGAGTACTATCGGTATCCACATTAAAATAGCCTATTCTTTGAAATTGAAAACGGTCTCCGATTTTAACATTCTTTAAACTTGGCTCTAAATACCCTGTAATTACGTTTAAGGAATCTTTATTTACAAATTCCATGAAATCTACATCCTTATCACCATCTGGAGTTTCATGACTAAAAAGGCGATCATACAGCCTAACCTCTGTAGGTAATGCATGGCTAACAGAAACCCAATGTAAGGTACCTTTTACTTTTCGTAAACTTTCTTCCGTACCGCTTCCGCTTTTACTTTTTGGGTCATAAGTACATTGCACCTCTATAATTTTCCCTTCGGAATCTTTTGTACAACTCTCTGCTTTAATAATGTATCCATTTTTTAATCGCACTTCTCCACCTAACTTTAAGCGAAAAAACTTACGATTGGCCTCTTCTCTAAAATCCTCCTTTTCTATATACAATTCTCTTGAAAAAGGAACTTCTCTACTCCCAGCATCCGAATCTTCAGGGTTATTCTCTGCGTCTAACCACTCTACTTCTCCTTCTGGATAATTTGTAATCACAACTTTTAATGGATCTAAAACTGCCATTACTCTAGGAGCAATTTTATTTAAATCTTCTCTAGCATGAAATTCTAATAAAGAAACATCTACTACATTTTCTCTTTTTGCTATACCTATAGTATCTGCAAAATTTCTAATAGCTTCTGGAGTATAACCTCTTCTACGCAAACCAGAAATTGTAGGCATTCTTGGGTCATCCCAACCCGAAACCACACCTTCTTCTACCAGTTTTAGCAATTTTCTTTTACTAACCACGGTATGACTAAGGTTTCTGCGGGCAAACTCGCGCTGCTTAGGTCTTAATTTATCTTCAGATACCAATTGGTCCAAAAACCAATCATAAAGCTCTCTGTGTGGTAGAAACTCTAACGTACATAAACTATGACTTACCTGCTCTAAATAATCGCTTTCGCCATGCGTCCAATCATACATAGGATAAATACACCAATCAGTATTAGTTCTATGATGTGCTTTATGTATAACCCTATACATTATAGGATCCCGCATTAACATATTAGGAGAAGCCATATCTATCTTGGCACGTAAAACATGTACACCTTCTTCAAATTTGCCTTCCTTCATTTGCTGAAAAAGCTCTAAATTTTCAGGTATAGAACGGTCTCTAAAAGGACTAGGGGTTCCTGGTACGGTAGGAGTTCCCTTTTGCTGGGCCATAACTTCCGATGATTGACTATCAACATAAGCCTTTCCTTGGTTAATAAGATCTACAGCCCAATGGTACAATTGTTGAAAGTAATCCGATGCATAACACTCCTTATCCCATTCAAAACCAAGCCATTGAACATCTCTCTTTATAGCTTCTACATATTCCTTTTCTTCTTTAGCCGGATTGGTATCATCAAACCGAAGATTAACAGGAGCGTTATAACGTAAACCAAGTCCAAAATTTAGACAAATAGAGCTCGCATGCCCTATATGCAAGTATCCATTTGGCTCCGGTGGAAAACGAAACCTAAGGTCCTCTTGAGAGTAGGAACCACTTAAGTCTTCCTCAATAATATGCTCAATAAAATTCAACGACTTTTTAGTCTCTTCCATATAAAAACAATTGTAGCGCAAAGGTAGCTAAAAACAACAGTTATTAGCAATTTATCAACAGGCCAACAAACAAAAAGAATCATTTCACAACAGAAAACAGGTGGACCACAACAATAACTTTAAGTACGTTGATAAATGGTTAATATTTGTTCTTAGCGTGGTGTGTATACACCTGTTTTTAAACCTACTAAAGTCTAAAAAGTAAACTAAAGCATACATGCTAAATGACCTAAAAACATATTACACCCAAATATTACCTACACTTATGAAAACAAAAATGAATCAAGGTTTAGGTGCCTTACTTCTATTGTGGTTGCTAGGATTAGCCACTGCAACAGGACAGACACTTAACAAACCAACACCAGCAGCCAATCCAAATTTAGGATCAACTACTCCCTGGACATCCGCCTGTGGCTCAGAAAACTTTAATGAGTATTATGTAGAATTTACTTGGGGACCACCTTTAGTGGCTTCTACCAATGAGTTTATTTTAGAACTATCTAATGCTAATGGCAGCTTTGCCAACCCTATAGAATTAGATAGGGTAAGCGATAAAAACACAGAATTCGACTTTCTATTTTCTTTTAATCTACCTACCGACACAAGAGGTGATGGGTACAAATTTAGAGTCCGTTCTACCAATCCAGAAAAAACAAGTGAGGTATCTGATGCCTTTTCCATGTATTATATAGACTATAACAGTCCTATTTTAATTAGTAAAGACGGCAATGGAACCATACCTCCAAGCGGAACTATAGATGTTTGTACAGGTGCGCAAGTTACCTTAGCCGCCCATAATGTCCCAAATGCTGACAATTATATCTACAGTTGGTACAGAAGTGGTACCAAGTTATCCAGTACAGGTCCAAGTATTACGGTTTCTGAGTCTGGATTATATTTTGTAGAAATGGATTATGGCGCTAATTGCTCAGGATCTGCTAACACCATATCAAACAGCATAGAAGTTAATATTAATGCTCCACAAGGTATAGCCATTAATACCCCTACTAAAACTACCTTATGTAGTGATGATACCATAACATTACAGGCAAATAATACGGGCAATGGATATACCTACACCTGGTATAAAGATGGCTCTATAGTACAGCCTGCTGCCGTTGAAGGAGCAACTTTAAGCGTATCTGGCAGTACTGCTGGTTTTGAAGGTGACTACCAGGTAGAAGTAGAAGGCGATGGAATATGTTTAGAGCGTTCTGCTGCTGTTACTATACAAAGTGCAGGCTCTTTTACGGTAAGCCTAGATAACCCTACTAATTTGGTGTTATTACCAAGTAAAACAGAAACGCTAACGGTTAGTACAGATGCTAGTACACCTTCTTATCAATGGTACAAAAACGGTACTGCCATTAGTGGTGCCACGAATGCGACTATTACCGTTAGTGAAGTTGGGGATTATCATGTAACCGTAACAGAAACAGGTGGTACTTGTTCTTCAGTTACTAAAACATCAGAAACTACAACTGTTGTTTTCCCACAAGATTTTGCTATTACCATAGATTATCTAAATACCTATGAAGCCTGTATCAGTACTTCTGTAGAATTAACAGTTGCAAGCATAACTGCTACAGATGCTAATGGTAACCAAATTGATGTTACCGACAACCTGAAAAATGAATTTACCTATCAGTGGAAAAAAGATAACACTACAGTAATTGGTGCTAGTGGTGCAACCTTATCTCTAGTTAATGCCTCAGAAAACGGTACCTATAGTCTTACAGCTACTCTAGATACTTTTACTGTAAATACTATAGAATTACCCGTAGTACTTAATTCGGGTGAAAATATTGCTATTTCCAGTGATGGAAATGTGTTGTGTGATGGCGTAATCATCACAATAAGTACCGACTACGATTTAACAGGTAAAACCTACGAGTGGTATCTAAACAATACCAAACTAGACATAACTACTGCAAGTATCACAGCCACAGAAGTTGGTAATTATCAATTACGTGTTATTACCAATGGCTGTCCTATTATTTCTAATGAAGTTGTTATTACTGCTTTTGATGAAAGTATAGTACAACTAGATACTGATAGTAATTTGGTTTTTCCAGAAGGGGAATCAAAAGTTGTTAATGCTTCTGGCGCAGACTCCTACGCTTGGTTTGATGAGACTAATAACAATATAAGTACAAGTTCTTCCATTACCTTGAGTGAAGAAGGAACTTACATACTACTTGCTTCTAGTGGTAACTGCCAAATTAGTAGAACTGTAACTGTATCTTATAGAGATAATTTTGACATCCCAAATGTGGTAACAGCAAACGGTGATGGTGCTAATGACCTATGGGTCATCCCAAATACCTACTCCAGACAAGCAAATGTTACCGTTACCATATATAATGAAAATGGTGAAGAAGTACTAAACCAGAGAGATTACCAAAATAACTGGCCCTCTTCTTCATTACAATTCAGTAAAAAGAATCAGCTTTTCTATTACAAAATACAGGAAGGCAACAAAACCCTACGACAAGGCACCATAACGGTGATCCGATAACCCAACAAACCCATGAACAAGCTTACCAAACTATTTCTAACCCTTATAATGTGTTTACTTCTAGTGCCTACCCAAGCACAAGAAGAAGACCCATTTGTTGCATACGATCTGCCTACTCAAAACTTAGTTAAGTTCAATAGGTATTTGTTAAATCCTACTTTTTCTACCGTAAGAGAAAACAAATCGTATATCAACTTATTTCACAGAAACCAATCAGTATCTTTTGATGATAACGCTCAGACGTACTTTTTAAGTTACAGTGGTAGAATAGGGGATAGAAGTGGGGTTGGTGTAAGTTTATACAACCAAACAGAAGGTGTAATTGACAACTATGGTTTATTAGCAAACTATGCATACGGTGTAAAACTTAGTGAAAAAAGTAATTTAACTTTTGGAGCTAACTTTTCATACTATAAAAGTGGTATCAATCAAAATAGAGCATCTACACTAGATCCGGACGACCCATTATTGCGTGGTTCCAATGATATTTCCTTAATAACCGTTCAACCTGGTTTTAACCTTTCTTATGGTCAATTTGATGTAGGTGTTGTAGCTAACAACCTATTTGAATATAATTTAAAAACGAGCGAAGACTTAACAGATTTTGCCTCAAAAACCTTTACTGGTCATTTACAATATACCTATGAGTTTAAAAAGGCTAATGGATTATTAGAATCCGGTCGTTTAATGCCTTTGGCACGGGTACAATCCCTTGCTGGTGAAGACATTAATCTTGGAGGTAGTTTAATTTTAGATTTACCAAAAATAGGCTGGTTACAAGCGGGTTATGACGATTATTATGGTGCAGCAGCTGGTGTTGGTTTTAACTTAAACAAAAGAATATCTATAGGTTATACCGTAGAAAAAGGTTTAAGCAACAACTTAGAAAACTTTGGTGTAAATCATGAAATTTCTCTAGCCTACAGTTTTACACCAACCTTAACAGAAGATAGAGTTCTTTTAGAAAAAGACAATGAAGATTTAGTAAGTAATGATGAAGAAGAAACTCCTATTGAAGAATTAACAGTTTCTGAAAAAGACATCATGATTGCGGAACTACAACAAAAGCTTGCTGAAAACGATGCCATTTTAGACGAATTACTATTTAGACAAGATTCTATTGAATCCACAAGACAACAAGATTTAGAAAGACGTTTTGCCATGGTTATGAAAATGGTAAAGAGAGAAACTCAAGGCAGTAGACCAGATATTGAACAGCGTGCTCAAGCCATATATTTAGCCAATGCAGATCAAACCAACATTGGTACAACTCCAAGAGAAAACCCAATAAATTATAGTGATACACAAGGTACTAGCGATGCTTATGCTACAAACGCTACTACCACCGTTCTAGCTTCCGATTACGGAAATGCTACTAATATGGATGATGTAACAACTACAGCACCAGCTTATAAAAAACCTATACGCTTAGCAGATATTAGTGGTACTTCTACCACAGCTACCATAGCAGAAGCTAAAGAAGAACGCACCCAATCCATAAAAGACAATACAAAATATACCAAACGTTACAAGAATTTTAAAACATTTGAAATTCCAGATGTAGAAAGCGGTTCTTATGTAATTGCAAATGTTTATAAGGGTACCAAATACATGACTGAGTTCATGGACCAATTGCAAAATCAAGGTATAGAAACGGACTATTTTACCAATCCAAGAAATGGTATGAACTATGTGTACATCAAAGGTATCAAAACCAAAGAAGATGCCATAGCTGCACATAAATCTAATCTTAATGGCACCTATAGTGGGAACACTTGGGTTATGACTGTTAAAAATGATTATACCGAAGGCGCATACGTAGATAACATCCCCAAGTCTTCTACTTATGATGATAACCTTTTGCAACAAAATGTACAAGAAGAAACGCAAAATGGTGTAGCCTATAAGACCTTACAGATAGATGGTCTACGTTCTGGTTATTATATAGTTGCCAATGTATTTGCCAACCCAAGAAATGCCACTCGTTTTATAAAGCAATTAAATGATCAAGGCCTAAATGCAAGTTATTTTATCAACCCAGAAAATAACTATCGTTATGTGTATTTAAAGGCACATAATGAGTGGACAGATGCCCTTGTTTCTTACTATTCTAACATCAATAACGCATACATTGATCCCATGTGGATAATGCGTGTAAAATCTAACCGTAGCGTTTAAAAAACATGAGTAACAGTTACCCCAAGACTTACTTACTTATCCTTTTTGTCCTTGCATTTTCCATGCAGGGATTATTTGGTCAGGTTAAAAACAACTTTGATTCTAGATACAATAATAGCTTAAGAGGTGATTTAACCCTTATAGGTAACAACATTGTAAACCGGGATGGTGGTACTTCTACTACAGAACCAGAAGATCCTTATAATGATATTGGTAATCCAAGATGGTTTTGGACTGGTTCTCAATGGGTTATTCTAAGCTCAGAATACAACGATCAACTAAATATGCAATATATTGATGTTGATAATGATACCTCTACGTTTAGCTCTAGTAGTGCTACATTATCGGTACCAGATGTTGGTTGTTCCTTAGTAAGATATGCAGGTTTATATTGGTCCGCAGTGTATGTAAATAATGATCGCTCTGGGATAAATCAGGTAAAATTAAAAACACCTGGATCCTCAACCTATATAGATATTACTGCTACAGAAGTTTTATTTGATGGTGATGGCGACGTGGACTTTGCCTATTATAGTCCTTACGCCAGCTATGCAGATATTACCAGTATCGTAGCTGGTTTGGCAGACCCCAACGGAGAATACACCGTGGCCAATATATTAGCAAGTAATGGCAGCGATATAAGTGGTGGTGTATCTGGGGGTTGGACCATGGTAGTTGTTTATGAAAACCCTAATTATCCTGGAAAATACATAACAACGTTTGATGGTTATGCCGGCATTAAAACTGGAGAAACTGTAGATATTCCATTCAATGGATTTACTACATTACCAAATCCTTTTCCTGTTAATGCCAGATTAGGTATAAGTACATTGGAGGGTGATAATAGAATAGAGGGAGATGGATTATCCTTTAGCGCCAATATGAACGCAGGGTTTACACCATTAGGTAATACAGCTAACCCTACCAATAATTTCTTTAATAGTAATATTACAGATGAAGGCCTACTTGTAAACAGCAGAAATCCTAATAGTATCAATACTTTGGGTTGGGATATAGATTTATTTACCATCCCAAATCCTTTAAATGGTGTTATTCCCAATGATGAAACAGGGGCAGTTTTAAGAGCAAGTTCATCCCAAGATAAATACGATATCTTTTTCACTTCTTTTGATGTAGAAATTATAGAACCCAATATTGTTCTGACAAAAACAGTAGAAGACATTGGCGGTAACGATATTACAGGGCAAGGCGTTAATTTAGGTCAATACCTAGATTATGTATTAACCTTTGAGAACACGGGTAATGATGATGCCATTAACTACCAAATAAGAGACGTATTACCTATTAACGTTACTTTTTTGCCAGATGAATTAGACTTGCCTGCTGGCGTAACCTATACCTATGATGCAGCCACAAGAGAAGTAGTATTTTCAATTCCAGATAATTTAGTTGCCGAGAATGATCCGCCTGCTGCCATAAGAATGGGTGTAAGAGTAGCAGAAAGTTGTTTTGATTTTATTGATGCTTGTACAGATTTAATTCAAAATCTAGCCTACTCTACCTACAGAGGCTTTTACAATGACAATGTTATTACTGATGATCCTTCCGTTACAGATTTTGATAACTGCGGCTATGTAACCCCAGGTGCCACTAACTTTTTATTAGACGATTTAGAGAATTGTGATTTCTCCCGTACAGTCCTTTTGTGTGGGGAAGACGTACTACTAGATGCAGGTGATAATTTTGATAATTATGTTTGGTACAGGGATAACAATCAAGATGGTTTGATTGATGCCGGAGATACTGTAATCACTGATGACGACCAAGATAACGACCCTTCTACTATAATCGTAGATGATATTGGAATCTATATTGTAGATAAGCAAGTAGCAGACCCCTGTAAAGGCTTTGAAGAAATTATCACGGTAGAACGTTTTGGACAAACCCAAACCAACCCTATTACAGATTTAATTAATGATACAAGTAACACAGTAGATGGTACTATTCTTATCTGCCCCAATGATGGTAGAGAGTTACCAGAAATCTTCTTGTGCGGTCTCAATGATACTGAACTAATTCAAATAAACATACCAGATGCCTTGAATATCGAATGGGAACAGCTTGTGGAAGGTTCTTGTTTTGCAGCGGCTACAAACTGTGCTAACACTAACAATTCTTGTTCTTGGACCCAGGTAGGTAGTGGTTTTAATTATACAGCGTCAGATGCAGGTGAGTATAAACTATCTATAAATTATGAAGATGGTTGTTCTAGCATCTTCTACTTTAATGTGTATAAAAATCCATTAAATCCACAGGTAGAGACTAGGGATTTAATGTGCGGTGTAGACGGACAAATTAGAGTAGTTAACATGCCTGCCGATTATGAATTTCAATTGGTAAATGATGCAACAAATGCAATTGTAGTACCTTATTCTGCTAACAACGGACCAGAATTTACAATTGACCAAAATGGAGCCTACCGTGTAGAGATGAGACAAGTAGGTGTTACAGGCGGTTGTGAATTTGTGGTAGACAACATAGGTATCAGAGATAGAAATGTGCTAATTACTACAACCGTTACCAATGTTAGTTGTATTGGTTTAGGTTCAATAGGGGTTTCTCTTTTAGATGCAGATGTACAGTACTATTACAGCTTAATTCAGAACGGAACCGAAGTAGACAGTTTTGGCCCTTCTGATGATAACAATTATACTTTTGAAAATAAGGCTGCAGGAGATTATACGGTTCGTGTAACTACAGACGCAGGATGTGATTTAACTCAAGACGTTACAATTTTAGATGAATCTGATTTAGAATTGGAAGCAGTAATCTCACAGCATATCTCTTGTAGAGAAGGTAATATTCAGATGAACTCTACTGGTGGGAAAACACCACATACCTATGCTATATACGAGTTTGTAGATGAATCCGGAACTACGGTTACTTCATACAATGACCCTACTGAAATTCCTAATAGTGAATTTCAAACTAGTGTTATTTTTGATATATTAATTCCTGGAACCTATACCTTTGCGGTCATTGACAGAAATAACTGTTTTGCCATATCTAATCCAGTTACTATTGTCTTAGTACCGTCCGTGGAATATACCACCAGTTCTCAAGACGAAAGTTGTTTTGGAGCCAATGATGGTAGTATAAATTTAAATTTAACTTCCTCTAACGGCTATACGGTAACCTTTAATCTCTTAGATGCAGATGATAACCAAATCGCAACTAATGGATCTGGCCAGTTTAATAATTTGGCTCAAGGAGATTACACTGTTGTGGTTAATCAGCGCAAAGGAAACACCAATTGTGATTTCTTAGAACCTTTTACCATCGGTGGCCCTACAAGTGCTGTTATTGGTGATATAGCTTTGATTCAAGATTACACTTGTTTACAAAATGGAATTATAGAAGCACAAAATGTAACGGGTGGAGATGCACCGTATGAATACAGTATAGACGGGGTTAACTTTGTAAATGGAGTAGGGGCAGAACGTTTTAGCAACCTTACGGATGGTACTTACAGAATCACCATTAGAGATGCCAATAATTGTACGTTTGTTACAGACCCTATTACCTTATTGCCACTTAATCCGCCTACAGATTTAGATTTTTCGGCTAGTGCAGTTACCTGCCCAGACAATACATCTAATGTTACTGCAACAGTAACTGCGGGTACAGCTCCTTTTGTTTTTGAAATAATTGCGCCTTCTGCGGTTTCTCCAGATTCTGCTTCTGGGTCTACCGCAGCTTTTAATAACTTAAGCCCAGATACCTATAACTTTAGAGTTACGGATAGTAGAGGTTGTGTGTACACAGAAACCTTTACCATTGCTCCAATTACACCTATCAATGTTGTTGGTCAATTGGTGAGCAATATTAGTTGTTTAAATGCAACAGATGGTGAAGCAAGATTTACCGTTAATGGTTTTAGCACTAATTACAATTATACCATTACAGGACCACAATCTTTTAGTGGTACTAATGAAACGAACACCACTATAGACCTAACCAGTCTAGCAGCAGGTACATATGATATAGCTATAACTGACAATGCTACCAATTGTACCGATACGGCATCGGTAACTGTGGAAGCACCAACAGCCCAATTAGCTATTTCTATCGTAGAAACACAACCCACCTGTACCACTGATGGTAGCGTAGCTATTACAGCAACTGGAGGTTGGGGTAGCTATACCTACACTTTAACCAATCCGGATACCACTGTATTTGGTACCAATACTACCGGCTCTTTCAACGGATTAACACAAATAGGACAATACACAGTTCAAGTGGAAGATGCAAACGGTTGTGAAGTTCCTGGTAATTTTACTTTAAATGCAGCTATAGCTCCCGTTTTGGAACTAGTTCCTAACGATTTTTGTTATGACAATGCAACAGGTTTAACCTTAACCGCAAATGTAACCAGTGGTGGCGATGGTAATTTTGAATACAGTATTAACGGAAGTGATTTTTCTAGCACCAATAGTTTTATAAATCTTTCTGCAGGTACATATACCGTGACTGTACAAGATGGAAACTCTTGTACTGATACGGAAACAATTACAATAAACCCACAACTATCGGTAACAGCCACGGCAAGCAATATCTCTGCTTGTGCTACTTCTACTAGCGTAGATATTACGGCTGCGGGTGGTGATGGTAATTATGTATACGCAGTTGTTTTAACGGGTACTACTCCCGCTGCCACAGATTTCACCACCACGAATCCAGCAACAGTTAACGCTGCGGGTACTTATGATGTTTATGTAAGGGATAATTCAGGTAATACAGATTATTGCGAAGCAGTAGATACGATAGTAATAAATCAAGACCCTGCTCTTAATTTATCCATCTCAAATACGGCTATATTGTGTAGCGGTGATGCTTCATCAACACTTACGGTAACTATTACAGGCGGTGAGGGACCCTACACCTATAGTATTGATAATGGTACAACCTATCAACCAGAAAACACATTTGAAAACCTTGCTGCAGGTAGTTACCATGTTAGAGTTAGAGATGCTAATTCGTGTGAAATAGACCAGATTTATGCCATTTCTGAACCGTTACCTTTAAGCGCTTCTGCGGCAGTAGCACAACTTGCAGAGTGTAACCCTAGTGGTGCAGAAATAAGAATTACAAACGTAATTGGAGGTACAGCTCCCTATACCTATAGTTTTGATGGTGGTACCACGTATGGTGCAAGTTCTATAGAAAATCTTTTACCAGGAGACCATACTTTATTTGTAAGGGATGCAAATAATTGTACTTACCCTATGACAGTTACCGTACAGCCAGAACCAACCCCACCTAATGCTACGGCTACAGTGGATTATGAGTGTGATGGTGAAGGTATAATTACAATTACACCAGACAGTGCAGATTTTGACTACACCTATTTAATAGATGGTACCCCAAATACGCCTGATACTTCTAATATTTTTAATAACGTACCTACTGGTAACCATACAATAACTATCAATTATACCAGTAATATCGCACCAACACCAAGTATACTATTGACTGAAAACTTTGGTGCGGGTGCCAATACCCCAATTAGTGAAATTGACCCAGCTTATTGTTATGAACCTCAAGACGGTTCTACAAGTTTATGTGGGTTTGGAACAGATACACATATCCAAGATGGTGAATATTCTGTTACCAACTTAATTGTAAATCCATACGGTACTTGGAGATCTCCTAGTGATCATTCTGGACTAGCCAATGGCAGGTTCCTTGCAATTAACGTAGGTGGTGTAGCCGGCGTAGGTGGTATTGTATATCAAAAAACTGGTGTTGAGGTAATACCAAATCAAGATATCGAAATATCATTATGGGCATTTAACCTATTAAGAACAGGCTCAACTGGCGGAGATCCTTCTATAGAAATTCAATTGGTAGATGGTAGTGGTACTATTATTGCCAGTACTACAACAGGTAATATTCCTAAAAACAATAATGCTAATGATTGGCAGAACTATACGGTTAATTTAAATCCTGGTGCCAATGCCAATTTAGATATCGTAATAAGAACTAACTCTGCAGTTACACAGGGTAACGATATTGCTATAGATGACATTCAAGCCTTACAATATCCAGAGACATGTCCTTCTAGTATTACCCTAGATGTTCTAGTAGAAGAAGGTAATGAACTAGCTGCTAGTATTACCAATTTTACCAATATCAGCTGTAATACCGGTAGTGATGGGGAAATTACCTTTCAAGTAGAAAACTTTGATACTACCAATGGCTACGAATACCAAGTAAACGGTGGTGGTTACATAACCACAACTAATGCCAGTGTAACCTTACCAAACTTAATAGCAAACACCTATGTTATTGATGTTAGAGATATCAATGATAATAGCTGTGCTATACAACTTACACAAGTTTTAACGGAGCCAACCGTAGTGGAAGTAACGGCTACGTTAGATGCACAAGTTACCTGTACTGCTGGGGCAACCATTACGGCAAATGCTACTGGAGGTACCCCCAATTATACGTATCAATTAGAAGATAATTTAGGTACACCAATAACTAATTTCGATTTTGCTACAAATGGTACCAATACCGTTTTTGCAGATTTGGCAGCTGGTACCTATATAATACGTGCAAGAGATACCAATGGTTGTGAAGATGTAATTGATTCTCCCATAGTAGTAAATGCACCTGCAGTGTTAACATTTACTACAACTGCCACCGCTTGTTACAGTGGTGCTAATGACGGACAAGTTATTGTAAATGTAACCGCTGGTAATGGCGACTATTTATTTAGTTTGAATGGTGGACCGTTTATAGCGCCTGTACCATCAACATTAACAACATATACTTTTGATAATTTAGGTCCAGGTACGTATACGGTAGATGTTATTGACGCATCTGGTTGTACCGCACCGCAACAAAGTGTAACTATTACGGAACAATTGGTGGCAAATGCTGTACTAGACCAAGATTTAACTTGTTTGGTTGATGCACAAATAACCATAAATGCCAGAGGTGGTTCTGGTACTTATTCGTACGAATGGTCTAACGATGGCGGAACTACGTATAATACAACTGGATTTACTGGGAATGTTTTTACAACCAATGTAGCCGGTACGTATCAATTTCAAGTAACGGATACTACCAGCCCAACAGCTTGTAGCGTGGTTACCAATACTGTGACTATTACACCTGCTGTGCAACCCGTAATAAGCACTGTAACGCCTACTCACATTTTATGTCACGGAGAAAGTACTGGTGCTTTAGATGTGGCTATTGATACTTCTGTAGGAGTACCTCCTTATGTAATTAATGTAGTTGAAACTGGTTCTGGTACTATCTACGGTACACAAACTACAGGATTACCAGCAGGGGATTACCAAGTAACTATTACAGATGACAAAGGTTGTGTGTCTAATCCTTTCTTGGTAACCATTAATCAACCAGATGTTATTGATTATGATGTTGATAGTCAACCAATAACATGTGATAATATAGGAGGAAATACTATTCCTGGTTCTATTTCAATTGAAAATACGACTGGGGGAACAGCAGAATATACTTATTATTTAACTGGTAATAATGGCTTTACGGATAGCCACACCACAACAGCAAGCAATCGAGATTATACTTTTACCATTTTAGAATTTGGAATTTATCAAATAGATGTTGTAGATGCCAATGGTTGTGCTGCTTTTACTACAGAAATAATAGCATCACCACCAACTGATTTAGATATTACAGTAAACACTACTCCTACAAATTGTACAGATGGAGGAACCGCAATAGTGGAGGTAGATCCAGCACTGACAACGGGCAGTGGTAGTTATGAATTTGGAATTTTAGAAACTATAACTTTTCCATACACTACTAACTGGTTTAGTAATGGAACAAATATTATAACTTTCTCTTCTACTGACCCAGATACCGGTACCTATTTAACACCAGGTATTACCTATACCTTTGTTGTTCACGATTTAGTAACAGATTGTTATTATTTTAAAGAAGCAGATACACCAATAGATACACCTTCTAACTTAACAAATACATTGGATGTTGTTGCTAATGTTAGTTGTACAGGAGCGGCAGATGGTAACTTAACATTCACTTTTGATAATTATGATGTAGGAGCTACGGCTATTGACTATGAAATATTTTATCAACAATCTAATGACCCTATAACCCCTATGCCAATAAATGGTTCTTCGCCAGTTTCTGGACCCGTTACACCAGTAACAATTTCAAATTTAGGTCCATTGGCTCCAGGTGAATATTATATTTTACTTACTGAAGTGGGAGGTGCAAATGCAGGTTGTAGTGTCTTTGGAGGTGAATTTACCATAAGGGAATCCGTAAACTTATTATCAGTAGACGTTGCATCACCAACAAACGATAATTGTAATCTTAATGCGGGTGTTATAACTGCCACAG
This sequence comes from Croceivirga sp. JEA036, assembly GCF_011882165.1. NCBI lineage: Bacteria > Pseudomonadati > Bacteroidota > Flavobacteriia > Flavobacteriales > Flavobacteriaceae > Croceivirga > Croceivirga sp. JEA036. The sequence goes on along the minus strand of NZ_JAATON010000003.1, from coordinate 487,323 downwards.
GAAGGTTTGGTACCGCTCCTTATGAATATCAATATTTGCCTGATACCGTAGCAGCTCCTTTAGCCACAGATGCTGGCTGGACTACCAATACTAGTGCTAATGTAGAAGCAGGAGATTATATCGTTTATGTAAAAGATGCTTATGATTGTATTCAGCAAGCACCAATTACCGTTTTAGAAGATGTACGTCCAGAAATAACGCTTGCTATAGTAGATGAATGTGTTGCTGAAGGTAGTTTTGAGGTATTGGTAACCCTTGATAATCCAGCAGCTGCTAGTGCTCCTTTCCAAATAAGCATTAACGGTGGTGCTTACCAAAACTTTACATTCAATGCAAGTAATGAATATACGGTTACTGGTTTAAGTTCTGGTTTAACCCAATCTATTAATGTTAGGGATGTAAATGGTTGTGAGGATTCAGATACCATAGATATTTATCCTCCTTTGCAATTTAATGCTCGTTTAACCACTGCTTTGGATTGTGAACCTGCACCTGCAAACAATGCAGAGATTACTATTGATGTATTAGCTGGTTCTGGTTCTTATGATTATGCAATTGATGGTCCTGGCACGGTAGACCAAGCACAAACAAACATGGTTGGTACCAACGTTGTTTGGACGGATGCTAGCGTAGCTGGTGATTATGATATTACCGTGTATGATACCAGTACGGCAATTCCTTATTGTTTAGGTACAATTACTGTAAATGTACCAGCTGCGGTACAACCTATATTTACGCATACACCTACAGATGTTACTTGTAACGGAGGTGCAGATGGTACTATTCAATTATTTGAAACCAATACGGGTATTAACCCATTAACTTATACCATTACACCAGCTGTTGGTTCTTTCAATAATACCACATTAACTTTTGAGAATCTACCGGTAGGTACATATACAGTTACTGGTACAGGAACCAATGATTGCGAGTTGGTTATCAACAATATTGTTATAGATGAACCTACGCCGGTATCCATAGATACTGTAACTACTACAGATTTCCTTTGTACCAACGGTAATAATGAAAATAACGCTACTATAAGCGTAGATGCCATTACCGGCGGTAGCGGTACCTATGTGCGCTATGAATTTATAGAAGAAGATGACCCAAATACAGGTACTGTAGAAACACCCGTAACCGTACAAAACGGAAATAATCCAGTACTTACGGTAACCGATTTTGCTGGTGGAGTATATACGATTAATGTGTACGATTCTGCAGGATGTATGGACAGCACCACCGCTACAATAGTTCCTTTTGATGAACTACAAACGGTTACAGCTGCCATTACCAATCCGTTAAGTTGTTCTCCAGGTTCAGATGGTGAGATAACCCTTACGGTAACCTCAACAGCAAATGATGTTAATCAATATGAATACAGTATTGACAATGGTGCTACTTGGCAAAATACTGGCAATAGCGCTACACCTAATGTATTTGGTGGTTTAGCCGCAGGTACCTATAATTTCTTGGTAAGACATCTAGTAACGGGTTGTATCATCAGTACTTCTGAAACCCTCACAGACCCTAACACATTTACAATTGATGTAGATGTGGTAGACGATGTTATTTGCTTTGGAACAGCTACGGGTGAAGTTACCTTTGAATTAATAGATGCGACCTATACCAACGGATTCTCTTGGGAGATATTCAATACCAATGGTACACCAACCAATCCAGGGGACGACACCTCTGAGGGTACTGGTTCCATTGCCAATACAGGTCCTACGGCTGGTATTAATTTACCTGCAGGTAGCTATTACGTAGTAATTACGCAAGATAACTTCCCAACCTGTGAAAATACACAGGCCTTTACCATTGCTGGTCCTAATGCTGCTATTACCGCAAACCATACAACAACAACAATAACCTGTATGTCTGCTTTATTGGATGATGGTAGTATTACCATTACCAATGTACAAGGCGGTTGGGGAGGCTATACCTACTTTGTCGGTGCAGATGGTGTTATACCAACAGCTACGGATTTTGTAACTAATGCTTCTTTTGGTAACCTAACCGCTGGTACGTATGATGCTTGGGTAAGAGATAGTGAAGGTTGTGAACAATTGGTACAAGATGATATCGTCCTAACCAATCCAACCCCAATCCAAGCCACTTTACTAGTAACCAATGACAACTGTACCAACTTTGAGGGCGAATTAGAAGTAGTTGGTATACCGGTAACAGACCCAGTTAGTGGTGGTCAAGGTAGTAACTACACCTACCAATTATTCAGAAATGGTACTGCATTTGGTTCTCCACAAACCAGTACCACCTTTATAAACTTAGGCGAAGGTAATTATGAAGTGGTAGTATTAGACCAATGGGGTTGTACTACTACTACCAATGCAGAATTGTTATATGATGAAATGAACATTAGTACCACGGTAGATAAACAAATAGACTGTTCTGCAACACCTGCTGGTACAATTACGGTTAACGTAAACGGTGGCTCTGGTAACTATAATTTTGAAATGACCGTACCTAATACGGGTACTGTTATAAACCAAACCACAGGTACTTTTACTAATTTGACTGAAGTTGGTGTGTATACTTTTGTGGTTACAGATACAGATACTAACAATCCTGTTTGTACTAGAACCATAACCCAACAATTGGTAGCACCTACTACTACTACATTGGATACACCTATTGTTACAGATGTTTCTTGTTTTGGTTTGGCAGATGGTAGCATTACCGTTGTACTTGCCGCAACTTCGCCAGGTATTAATGAAGATGCTCCTTACAATTATAATTTATATGATAATGCAGGAGTGCTTATTTCTGGTCCACAATCTAATCCAACTTTCACTGGTTTGGCTGCAGGTTTCTATCAAATTGAAGCGGTTTCTGCTAAAGAATGTGCTTCTGTACGTACTACGGTAGAGGTAGAGCAGCCAACAGTTTTAGATGCTACTGAAACGGTAACTGCTTTTGCGTGTGCACCAGACAATAGTGTAAATACAGCTACTTTAACTCTAACAGCTACAGGTGGTACATCGACTTATTTATATAGCATAGATGGTACTAATTATCAAACTCAAAATACCTTTGAAATTATTGATAATGGTACTGTACAAACTATTACTTATTATGTTAGAGACGCCAATGGATGTCCGTTCACAGATAGCGTAACCATAAATCCAATTAATACATTTAACGCAACTGTAGCTCAGGATGTACAAATTTCTTGTGCGGTAAATGAAGAAGTAACTATAACGGTAAGTGATAATGGCGATGTTAGCAACATTTATACATTTGAATTACTTCCTATTGGTAATACAGCAGCAACCTTAACTAGTACACCTGCCTATAACCAAGCAACATTTGAATTAACAGAAGTAGGTTCTTATACCTTCCGAGTTACAGATACAGCTACTGGTTGTTATTTTGATACTGCAGCTTATGAAATTGCTCCATATGATACGATTGATGTAATAGCTACAGCAACAGCTCAATCTATTTGTTATGGCGATACTTCTGGTGAAATTACTATAGATGTATCGGGTTATAATGGTACTTATGACTATACTGTATATAATCAAGATGGAACCGCTACTACTATTAACGGTAGTGGTAATACAACTACCAATCCTCTAGTGATTACAGGTTTAGCCGGTGGTAACTATTTTGTACGGGTAACAGAAACTGCCAATCCACTATGTGTAGAAGATTCTAACATCGTAACTATAATTTCCCCAGATAGACTGCTAATGGCAGACGCCCAAGAAGTAGCTAATGTAGGCTGTACCAATGATTCTGGAGAAATTAATGTTAACATTGAAGGTGGCTATTTACCATACGACGTGGTCTTAACTAACACCACTACAGGTAATGTATTTACACAAAACGATGTAGCATCCGCCCTATTTACAGGATTAGGTGCTGGCTTATATACTGTACAAGTAACAGATAACCAAGGTTGTGTTACTACAGATACGGAAACACTCATTGCACCAAACCCAATCACAGCGGGCATAACAGCAACGCCAACAATGTTACAATGTTATGGTGATACCAATGCGAGTGTTACAGCTACTAACGCAACAGGTGGTGAAGGAATTTATCTATATGAGCTAAATAGTTTTGAAGCAGATGGTGTTACCTTAAGATTTACGAGTGGTGCTCAAAACCTACCAACTTTCAATAATTTGGGTGCAGGTACCTACAGTATTACCGTATCTGACGGATGGAATTGTGAATTTACTACACCACAAGTGGTGATTACAGAACCTGTAGAAGTATTTGCGTCTTTAAGACAACTTACGGCAATGACATGTACTACAGACGCTACTCTAGAATTAACGGCTTCAGGTGGTACAGCTCCCTATAGCTATAGTACAGACGGTATTACTTATACATCTATGAGTGGTGGTGATACCCATACTCTTAATGTAACAGAAGGCAATTATCAATATTTTGTAATAGATGTAAATGGTTGCGAAGGGATGATTTCAAATCAAGTAACTGTAGAAGCAGTACCTGATTTAATGATAGACTTAGACCTATCTGCTGCTATGATTAATTGTACTGGAGAAGCAACTGCTAGAATAACTGCGGATGCTTCTGGTGGACTAGGAAGCTATTCTTATGAATTGTTTACAGATGCTGCCTTAACTAATAGAATTGTTGGTCCACAAACTGAAGAAAGTTTTAATGATTTAGCAGCAGGTAGCTATTGGGTAAGAGTAACTAGTGTAGATTGTATAGCAGTTTCTACAGAAGCTATTATCACAGAGCCCACTCCTTTGCAAATTGACAGAGAAGAGTTTACAAATATTACTTGTGCAGGGGAAGAAGACGGTAGTATATATGTTGAGGTTTCTGGTGGTACAGGAGAAATCTACTATGCTATTTCTCCTAACCTAGACCAATTTGATACGGATAACACATTTACCAATCTAGCACCTGGCAATTATGTAGTAATTGCACAAGATGAAAATGGTTGTTTTGAAACCTTTGATTTTGAGTTGACTGCTCCAGCACCATTAGAAGCTGAAGCCGTTAACATTGAACATGAAATTTGTTTTGAAAGTGCTGATGGTACGTTTGAATTGGATATTACCGGTGGTACTGCGCCATACTTTACAAGTTTAAACGCTAACAATCCAACAGATTTTGTAGAAGGTCAGATAAGCTTTACAGACTTAGCTGCTACTACCCATGTAGTTTTTGTACGCGATTCTCAAGGTTGTGAAACCACAGTATTCGTAGAAATAAATCCAGGTGTAGACCTTGCTGCAACAGTTACACCAATGTATGCGTGTACAGGTAACATACCAGATAATAGTTTGGATATTGTTTTTAATGATGAGACAGTGTTACCAAACGTACTATATGCATTAGATAGTACAGACCCAGACGATATGCAATTAAATGCAGACTTTACCAATATTACCCCTGGTATGCATTATTTAACTATTGCACATGACAATGGCTGTATTAATACCATAGATTTTGAGATAGAAAATTTTGAACCGTTAACCCTAACGTTAGAATCTATCAACGTAAATGAAATTACAGCAATAGCCAATGGTGGAGTAGAAGACTATACATTCTATTTTGGAGACCATGATAATGGCACAGACAACACGTATTACATTAATCGTACAGATACCTACACTGTTACTGTTGTAGATCAAAATGGATGTGAGATGTCTGCAGAGATATTTATGGAATTCATAGATATAGAAATTCCTAATTTCTTTACACCAGATGGCAGTGGTACTAATGATACTTGGGTTCCAAACAACATTGAAGGCTTCCCAAATATACTAACTATCATTTTTGACCGTTATGGTAGAGAACTCTATAGGATGAAATTGAATGACGCTCCATGGGATGGAACATACCAAGGCCAGGAGCTACCAACCGGTGATTACTGGTACGTGATTAAACTAAGAGGTGAAAACGATGACCGCGAGATGGTTGGACATTTTACCTTATACAGATAACAGACTTTTTAACCTATTGAGTGATGAGAAAGACCCAAATCCTTATCCTACTACTATGTTGCATTGGTGTATACACCTCTGCTCAGGAATTAACATTACCCCAGCATTCCCAATACAATGCGGATAATCCCTTTCTAATATCACCTGTTTATGCTGGTATTGGAGACCATATTAAAGTGCGTTTAAACGGCTTAACGCAGTGGGTGGGTATAGAAGATGCTCCCGATACTCAAACGTTAGCTGCAGACGCTAGAATTGGAGATAGGTCTGGTATTGGTATGTTCATTTATAATGATAGTAATGGTAACACCCGTCAAAGAGGTGCAAGAGTTTCTTTTGCGCACCATTTAACCTTAGACCGTTATGAAGACGAATTTTTATCTCTAGGTATCTCTTACAACTTTAATCAATTTAGAATAGATACCGAAAATTTTAGAGCGGAGAATGGTGAATTACCAACAGATGATAGAGCAACAACCAATCATAACTTTGATGTAGGCGTACTGTATCGTATCAATAAATTCTTTGTGAGTGTTAATGCCGCTAACCTTCTGCCTAAAAATTTAGAAAATTTTAATCCTACTTTTGAGCCTAATACGCTAAGAAATTATTACGCTTATGCGGGTTACGCCTTTTCTAAAAATAAGAAAAGTAAATTAGAAGTAGAACCTTCTATTTTCTTTCAGTGGTTTGAAAGTGATGGCCGTTCTGTGACAGACCTTAATGCTAAGTTTAGATTTTTCAATTTTGAGGATTATTATTACTTAGGACTTACCTACAGATTTTTAAATGATAAAGAACAACCTCTAACCCCGTTGTATTTATCTCCTATGGCAGGTCTTAAAAAGAACAACCTCTATTTTGGATATTCTTATCAAATTTTAACCAACGAAATTTCTGGGTACAATATTGGTACACATGTAGTTACTATTGGGATGGACTTGTTCCAAGGTATTAGTAATTGTAGATGTACGTACTAAAATTGCTAGTTATCACTTAATTTTGCTCCTTATTTCTAGCTCATGGGTAAAATTAAATTGAATAACATTCGCGTACATGCTAAACATGGATGTTTACAAGAAGAAGCGATAATTGGTAGTGATTACCGTGTAGATTTAGAAGTAGCTGCAGATTTTAGTGAGGCGGCTTCTTCTGATAACTTGACACAAACCGTAGATTATGTACATCTAAATAATATTGTTAAAGAAGAAATGGCTATAAAATCTAAATTATTAGAACACGTAGCCAAACGTATTATAGACCGTATTTTCTCTGAAATTAAGATGGTTACCACAGCAGAAGTGGCTGTTTCTAAAATAAATCCGCCTATTGGTGGCGATGTAGAAAGTGTTACTGTTATCCTTTCTGGTAAAAACAGCTAAAATTCTTTCTTGGAAACCAAAAATTAACGTGGTACATTTGCAGCCTATAATGGCGTTGTGGCCGAGTGGCTAGGCAGAGCTCTGCAAAAGCTTGTACAGCGGTTCGAATCCGCTCGACGCCTCTAAAAGCCTCCCTATTTTGGGAGGCTTTATTGTTTTATACGCTCTATACCATCTTGCACGTTAAACTGTTCTTTAGGTAAAAAACCTTTAGTTATTAGAACAATACCACAAATCATTAATACAACTCCTAGTCCTTTTTTAACCCACCTAATCCTAGCAGGGGTTAATTTCTTTTTTAACTGTTTTGCAAGTAGTATCTTAATTACATCTACCAAAAAGTAAGTAACTATCATGGTAGTAAAAAAGGTGAATAGTCTATTTTCATCATTCTCCATACTAGGGCCAACAACTATGAGTACCCCCAACCAAAACACCAAAACACCAATATTTATAAAGTTCAAAAGAAAACCCTTAACCATTAAAGCCAAATAATTCCCCTTAAGTTTTTTAGACTCTTTCTTTTTAGATTCCTTTTTTACGTAGACTACAATGCCGTAAACCAGCATAATCATACCACCAAAAACATAAAGTCCAGGTTCGTTACTTAAATTTTCTAACAATTGAAAACTAGAAAAATAGGCTATAAAAATAAAAAGTACATCTGCTATTATTACCCCAATGTCCACAGCAACAGCTGCTCTAAACCCTTTGGTAGCTCCAGTTTCTAATAGAACAAAGAATACTGGCCCAATCATAAAACTTAAAAGTATGCCTAAAGGTATTGCTGCTTGTATATCTTCTAACATAGTGCTTTTTAATCCACACGCTCTATTTTACCGCCAAATACTGTTTTCTCATCCATTTTTTTAGGATTACCATAAACAGATACGGTACCACCTGCCTTTACGTTTGCTTGCACATAGTCTGTAGCATAGATAGTAGCTAAACCACCGGCATTTACAGCAATAGTGGTAAATTTACTTTTAAATAATTTGCCATTATACGTACCACCAGTATTAATGCTAATATCTTGGTTTTTGGTAAACCCTTTGACAATTACATCTCCACCCGTAACCGCTTTAACTAACAATTGGTCAGTTTGGCAATTAAGATTAATCTCACCACCTTCTTGTGCTTTTAATTCTAATAAATCTTTCACTAAAACATCATCAGACTTAATAAGCGCGTCTTCATTTACATCTATGATATTCAAATCTTCTGTATAATGCAAATCTATAAAGGTTCTATAGCCACTAAACATTTTCTCTAGTTCCATTCTAATCTTAAGAACCCCATGATTATTTACAATAACAACCTTATGGGTATTAGCACCAGTTATTATGGCTTTATTTACATCTGATTTGATAAGAGTAATAGAAAGGCCATCAAAACCTTTAAGTTCTGTAAATGGCTCCAATGCCATGGTTATATCTTGATTTTGTGCCGCAGAAAATTGCATCATCAAAATAAACAGAAGAAGACTAATTATCTTTTTCATTTTTTCAATTTAGTATTGATTCTCAAATACATAAACTGTTCCAGAGCAAAAAAATTATGATTCGTGTTTACCGATTAACGAAAAGTCTAAATGTCTTTTTTCTAAATCTGTATCTTTTACCATTACAATTACCTCATCTCCAAGCTGATACATGGTTTTAAACCGTTCACCTATTATAGCATATTGGCTTTCATCAAACGTATAATAATCGTCTTTTAAATCCCGGATGCGAATCATTCCTTCACACTTGTTTTCAATGATTTCTACATAAATACCCCACTCTGTTACACCAGATATAACGCCTACAAATTCCTTATCTGCATGGTCTTGCATAAATTTAATCTGCATGTATTTTATGCTATCTCTTTCTGCATTAGCGGCTAACATTTCCATATCAGAAGAGTGTTTACACTTATCTTCATAAACTTCTTCTTTAACCGTTTTCCCTTGATCTAAGTAGTGTTGAAGCAACCTATGTACCATAACATCTGGATACCTACGTATTGGAGAAGTAAAATGCGTATAATAATCGAACGCCAAACCATAATGACCAATATTATCTGTGGTATAGATAGCTTTACTCATTGTACGTATAGCTAAAGTATCTACCAAATTTTGTTCTTTATTTCCTTTTACGTCTTGTAATAGCTGATTTAAGGAACTGTTAATTGTTTTACGGTCCTTTAAACTTATGCTATGTCCAAATCTAGAAATAACACCATTTAAAGCCATTAGCTTGTCCATATCTGGCTCATCATGCACCCTATATACGAAGGTTTTCTTTGGTTTTTGCTTGCCTATATATTCTGCTACCTTTCTGTTTGCCAATAACATAAACTCTTCTATCAACTTATTGGCATCTTTAGATTCTTTAAAGTATACGCCCTCCGGATTATTATTTTCATCCAAATTAAAACGTACTTCAATTTTATCAAAAGAAATAGCGCCAGCAGACATACGAGCTGCACGCATTTGTTTAGCCAAATTATCTAAGGTTAAAACCGCGTTGACCACTTCTTCACTTACCTCATAAGCATTGCCTCTTATGGATACATTTTCTGGTATTTCTGCCGTTTTGGTCTCTATAATATGCTGTGCCTCTTCGTAAGCAAAACGCTCATTAGAATCTATAACCGTTCTTCCAAACCATTGATTAACAATTTTTGCATTCTTATCCAATTCAAATATGGCAGAGAAAGTATATTTTTCTTCGTGAGGTCTTAAAGAACAAGCATTATTAGATAAAATTTCTGGTAACATAGGTACTACGCGGTCTACCAGATAAACCGAAGTTGCTCGGTTATAGGCTTCTTCATCTAAAATGGAATCTGGTTGTACATAATGAGATACATCCGCAATATGAATCCCAATTTCAAAATTACCGTTTTCTAAAATTTCAAAAGAAAGAGCATCATCAAAATCTTTAGCGTCTTTAGGATCAATGGTAAAGGTTAAAACCTCTCTCATATCTCTACGTTTTAAGATTTCTTCGTTTTTAATGCTAGTATCTAACTGATTTGCATATTGTTCCACTTCATACGGAAACTCATACGGTAAGCCATATTCCGCTAAAATAGAATGTATTTCAGTATTATGTTCCCCAGGCATTCCTAAAATTTTGGTCACCTTACCATACGGAGAATCTGCATCTTTAGGCCAATCGCCTAATGCCACTAAAACTTTAGAACCGTCTGGAGCATCATTAATTTTATCTATTGGGATAAAAATATCAGTATACATCCTAGAATCCATGGGCCTAACAAAAGCAAAATTCTTGTTTACTTCTATAATGCCAACATATTCTTTTTTAAATCGGCTTAAAACTTTGATAATTTCACCTTCTGGCCTTTTACCTCTACGCAGTGGTCTAAGACTAACCTCAACCCTATCTCCATGAAAAGCTCCTCCAAGTTTACTATTAGGTACAAAAATGTCATCTTCTTGACCCTCTACCACTATGTAGGCGTCTCCACGCTGGGTTAAATCTACCTTGCCCTCTACAGCTATATAAGCTTCTTGTTTCTTTTTATACTTACCTCGTTCGGTTTCTACAATACGCTCTTTTTGCTTTAATTCTCCTAATCTTTTGATAAGGTCATTTCTTCCTTTTGTATCTACAATACCAAGTTTAGCTGCTATCTGTTTGTAATTAAAGCTTTTACCAGGCTGCTCTTCTAATACACTAAAGATACCTTTAGTTATCTCATTCTTTCGCTGACTTCTAGCCCTTTTTTTCTTTTTAGCCATTAAGACAAATATTTTTTGAAAAATACAAATAAATATTAGAGACCTACGTTATAATAAGACGATAAGCTAAATACCTTATCAATTATCAACAGATATATTATTTATACTTTTTTCTTTTTTGAAATTAAATTAAAAATGGAGGGTATTATAGTTTGTTGAAATGTGGAATAATTATTTATGAGGTTTCTTGCTCTGAACAGAAAAAAATAGTTGTTGACAATTTATACCAGTTAATAGTAGATTAAAATCAGCCGGTTAGATTTGTTATTAACGAATCTTAATAAGTCCTTTCAACATAAATTTTAGAACAACTAAATGTATTTTTAGTGTTAATATCTGTTCATTAACGTTTAATTACTCTTGATTAAAAATTAATTAAACATTACGTAAACATCACCAAATGTTATGTATTGGAGAATAATCATTAAAAATCAAAATATTCTTCTCAGTTTTTTTCTTCAATTTCTTCACATTTTTAACATTTTTATAACCGATTGATTTTAAATAATCTACTCTTTTATCAACAGCAATTATAAACATGCTGCTTTAAAAGGTTTTGTACCTTTGCTAAGAACCCCAACTAAAGAGAACGTTATGAAAATAGCTATTGGAAATGACCACGCTGGTACAGATTATAAATTAGCCATAGTAGGTTTGTTAAAATCTAAAGGTATTGAAGTTGTAAACTATGGTACAGATAGTACAGATAGTGTAGACTACCCGGATTTTACGCACCCTGTTGCAGAAGATGTTGAAAAAGGTATTGTAGATTTTGGTATAGTGGTCTGTGGCAGTGGTAACGGTGCTGCAATGACAATTAATAAACACCAAGGTGTTCGCGGTGCACTTTGTTGGACAAAAGAAATCACAGCATTGGCAAGAGAGCATAATAATGCCAATATTCTTAGTTTGCCTGCAAGATTTGTGGCTTTACCACAAGCTTTAGAAATGGTAGAAACTTTCTTGGATACTCCTTTTGCCGGGGGCAGACACGAGAGACGTATAGATAAAATACCTTGTATTTAAAATCTTGTTTCAGAAATTATGGGTCAACCTCATAACCACACCCATAGTTATCATACCAGTGATACTAAGCTTACCATTTCTATTTTTTTAAATGTAGGTATAACTGTTGCTCAGATAATAGGAGGATTGCTATCTGGTAGTTTATCCTTATTATCAGATGCGCTCCATAATTTTAGTGATGTTATTTCTCTTATTATAAGTTTAATAGCCAATAGATTAGCACGTAAAAAATCTACTACAAATAAGACGTTTGGTTACAAACGTGCAGAAATTATAGCAGCATTTATAAATGCTGCTACATTACTTATAGTAGCAGTACTATTGATTAAGGAAGCTGTAGTTCGGTTTTTAGAACCACAACAAGTAGCGTCTGGTTTAGTAATAGGTTTATCTGCCATTGCTATAGTATTTAATGGGCTAAGTGTGCTGCTTTTAAAAAAAGATTCTAACAATAATATGAATCTAAAATCTGCTTACCTACACTTATTAACAGATATGTTAGCATCTGTTGCAGTCTTATTTGGTGGGCTTTTAATGCAGTATTACCATTGGTTTTGGGTAGACCCGTTATTAACATTGTTAATAGCACTGTATTTAATTTATGTAGGTTTTGATTTACTTAAAGAGTCTACTAACGTATTAATGCTATTTACGCCTGAATCTATTGTTGTGGATGATATTGTGGCTTGTATAACAAGCATAGAGGCTATTAAAAATGTACATCATGTACATATTTGGCAATTAAATGATGATGAGGTGCATTTAGAAGCTCATTTAGATTTTAATACAGATATTAGGTTGTCCGAATTTGATGTTATCTTAAACCAAATAGAAGAGCAATTGTTCTACGAGTTTGGTATTAACCACGTTAATATACAGCCAGAGTTTGGCAAATGTGATAGTAAGAACCTTATTGTGCAAGATTGATGAATATTACAATTAAGAAATTTGATGAACTGAATATACATCAGCTATATGCTATACTAACCTTACGATCACAAGTTTTTGTTGTAGAACAAGATTGTGTGTATCAAGATTTAGATGGAAAGGATAAATTAGCAAGCCATATCATGGGGTTTAATGCCAATGGGCAATTAGCGGCATATACACGGGTATTTAGTTCTGGAGATTATTTTAAAAATGCTTCAATTGGCAGAGTAGTGGTAGCACCCACACAGCGTAAATATGGTTACGGTAAAGTTATTATGCAAAAAAGCATCGATTTTCTAATTGATCAATGTTCAGAAAAGTTCATAGAGATATCTGCTCAAGTGTATCTACTCAAGTTTTATAACGAGCTAGGTTTTAGAGAAAGTGGTGAACAATACTTAGAAGATGGTATACCACATATTAAAATGTATTATACCATAGGTAATTAAAGGCGTATAGGCGTTTTACTGGTCAAATTTAAATCGTTTAGGATACTATCTGTAAATTTATAGTGCCCTTTGGTGGTGATGATTTTAAAGCGATTACTTTTTAACCGGCTTAATGTGTCTAAAAACAGCCATTTAGATTTTAATTGGTTTTCCTTGTCTGTTTTAAGACTAATGTCAAAAAAATACTTTCTACCATTTTTTTCTGCCACTATATCTGGCGTAATTACGGTTCCTGTATTCTTCTTTAAAAATGACTTTGGTGTGTCGTAGCCATCAACATCTGCCCTAATGTTAATAAACCCTGTGTTTTCTAAGTACTTAATGGATTTCTCTAAAAATTCTGTGTTTTTATGTTTTTGAAATTTTATCATACCCCTTAAGTTAATAAATTGCCAGAGATATGAAAATATTAGTACTTGATTAACAAGTAGTTAACAATTAAACTAAACGTTTGGCAACTTTTAATTTTTCTAAATAACTTAGTCTAAGTATCAGATTCAGAGGTTGTTCCCACTTATTTTTCTTACTTAAATACAAATACCCTTGTGTTTTAGGTCGCAATCCTTTTATCAAATGCATACCATGTGTAGTAGGTCTTTTAATTGTTGATAAGTCTATATTTAATTGATACAGTGCATGTAATAAAAGACTTTTATTAACCATTGTAATTTTACAAGAAGTATAGTTATTAGGTTCGTCCTGATATATTGCAGTCACTAAAGCATAAAAATCTGTTTGTTTTTGGGAATCTAAAAACCAACCTTTTTTAGGAATGTTATTTTTAAGATAATTTAGTTCAAAAGCAAATGTGGGTAAATCATCATTTATATAATCTAGCTGTGCTTTTTCATCTATCGCAAATGTTGTCCCCTTTTTTCTGTGCATAAGCCATAAGTCTACACCTTTTAATTGGAGTTGTGTATCTTTCTCGCGCTTAAATGAGTATTGTTTTAAGTGTGTATGGTATTGTATATCTAAAAAGCGTTGTAATTGTTTTTCCTTTTCTAAATCCTGTCTAAAATTACCTTGCATTATTCAACAGTTTTAAGATGTTCTAACAGGGTTTTTCCAATTTTTTCTACGATACCAATTACTAGAGCATTACCCATAAAAAAAGCACGTTTAGCATCTGTTATACCTTTTAGTTTAGTATGATTATCCGGAAACATATTTAAACGTTCTAACTCTATTGGTGTTAGTCTTCTTAAACCTTTAGTGGTCTGTATTACGTGTTTAAATCTAGAAGCCGCTGCGCCACCTTCACCTGTTATAATGGTTCTACTAGGCTTGTCTAATGCATCCGGAAAGGTCATGTTCCCTTCAGTATACTGGTAACTAAAACCTGCTTTTGTTGTTCTTGTTTCTTTTTTAGCTCCTTTTAGATAATTCCATTTTTGTAATTGCGTTTCTGGTATATAAAACTCTTGGGCTACATCATCTTCTTTTTGTAAAATATCTTGTAATACGCTATAGGGTCCCTTGTAATTTGGAGAAACCTTAGCAGTACATACATGGTGATTAAAACATATACCTGCATTCTTAAAGGGAGATAACTTACTATCGAGATTAAATTGCTCAGATAAGCGTACTAAATCATTTTCTAATTTAAAATTTTGATAGTTAATCTCTTTTGTATGTATAGGGAAAGATTTTGCTAATATACCATGCTTAGAAAGCCAAACGGGACTATTTTGTTTTTCTAATTGTTTGTAAATAGAGGATTCTTTGTGAATTCCCACAAAAAAAACGCGCCTTCGGCGCTGTGGCATTCCGTATTCTGCTGCATTAATTACACGCCATTCTACGGCATAGCCAAGATTGGCTAAACCAGAAAGCATTACTGCAAAATCTCTACCACGTTGTTTTACGGGTGATTTTAAAAGACGGTCTACATTTTCTAGAATTAAAAATTGCGGCTTTTTTACTTTTTCTTCTAAAATACGGTAAATAGACCACCAGAGTACCCCCTTTTTACCCAATAATCCTTTAGAACTTTTTAAGGTTGATGCTACAGAATAGTCTTGGCAAGGAAAGCCACCAACCAATACATCATGGTCTGGAATAGTTGTAGTAGCAACGGTTTCAATATCTTGGTTAGAATGGTCTGTCTGTGTAAATTTAGTTTTATAGACCTCAGAAGCGTGCTGTAATTTAGTAGCAGGTTCCCATTGGTTGCTCCAAATAACTTCAAAACCATTAGTGGCTTCTAAACCTAATCTAAAACCACCCACACCAGCAAATAACTCGCATACCTTTAACTTACGCATGCCGTAAATATAAGAACTGTTAATTAAGTTTAAAGTAAGTTAATATGTTGGTGTTTAACGCAGGTATTTATCAACTAAACCTTCTACCGCTTTCTTATCCATAGGTTTAGCTAAGATGTAGTCTACCATCTCATATTTTTCTAATAAATCTTTATCGTTTTGAGATAGGCTAGTAGTGAGTAGAATTATACGAGCTTGTTGTTTTTCTGGTCTATTAATTTGTCTATACGCATCTAAAAACTCCCACACGTCCATAGTAGGCATATTAATATCAGAAATCACCAAATTAGGAAAAACTTCATCTGTATTATTAAGATAGTCTAAGGCGCTCTGCCCGGTTAAGAAAGTGACTACCTCTTTAGCAGCATTAGCTTGTTGTATAAATTTGGTATGGATAAAATTGGTTGCCTTATTATCATCCAATAATAATATCTTATCAAACATAAAATCTACATCTAATACGTTTTAATAGTATTTTTAAGAATAGTTACAAAAGTGTTATTTACCTATCGGTTTATCAAATTTATGGAAAATACGGGGGGTTATGCTTCCATAAGTGTAAAATAAAATGTGCTTCCTTGGCCAAATTTAGAGGTTACCCAAATAGAACCGTCATGAGATTCTACAATTTTTTTGCATTGACTTAACCCTATGCCTGTGCCTTCAAATTCTTCTTTACTATTTAATCTTTTAAAAATTTGAAAAACTTGATTTACTTTTTCTTCTGGTATGCCAATACCGTTGTCCTTTATAGCTATTTCTATCATACCCTTGGTACGCCTAGATGTAATATCTATAAATGGGTTTTCTTCTTTTTTTCTAAATTTTAAAGCGTTGCCAATTAGATTAAGAAAAAGAGAATGTAATTCTACTGTGTTACCTATTACTTTAGGTAATCTTTTAAAATTTATAGTAGCACTTTGTGTTTGTATACTTGTTTTTAAATCTTTTAAAACATCTGCAATTACGTGATTAAGGTCTACCGTAGTTTTGGTACTATCTCTCCCAACACGGGAATATTCTAATAAGCCTTTAATTAAAGCATTCATACGGTTACAAGAGTTATTGATAAACTCTAAATAGCTTAAACCTTCTACACCAATTTTTTTACCATACTCTTCTTCAAAAAGCGCAATAAAATCGCGAATGGTACGTAAAGGTTCTTGTAGGTCATGACTGGCCAAATAGGCAAATCGTTCTAAATCTTCATTGCTCTTGAGTAGATTCTTAAGATGTGTTATGTCTATATGGCTACCAACCATACGTACAGGAGAACCATCTTCTGCCCATTCTATTACTTTACCTCTACATAACACCCAAACAATAGAACCATTTTTATGGTAATACCTAACTTCATTGTCATAAGGTATTTCACCTTTACTTTCTACATGGGCGTTAAATACATTAAAAACTCCTGGTAAATCGTCTGGATGAATAATTTTTTGCCATGCTTCTGGTGTATTCTCCATCTCATGGTCTTCATACCCAAACATTTTTTTAAAAGAAGGACTTAAATATTCTGTGTTTTCTAAGATGTTCCAATCCCAATACCCAGCCATTGTGTTTTCCAGGACTTGTTCAAAAATTTGGCTTTTATTGGTTAACTCCTCTTCTAACTGGGGTACTTTTACGCTATCTGTAATATCTATTTCTGTACCAATCATTTTTAAGGGCTCTCCCTCATCAGACCACTCAATAACTTTACCTCTGGTGTAGATATGCGTATAATTACCCTGTGCATTTTTAAAGCGTTGAACTACCTCAAAAGGGCTATTTCCTTTGGTATAGATATGTCTTTTTATCAGGTCATCTACTTTAATCTTATCTTGGGGGTGCATAAGAGAAAACCAAGTTTCTACGGTATCTTCTACTTCACTTTCTTTAAAGCCCAATGTTTCATGGATAGATTTATTCCGCGTATGATTATGTTTTAAATCCCACGTCCAGAAGCTATCTGCACATTGTTCAAATGCAAAAAGTTGCTCACTAAGTTTTTTATCCGCTAAAATTTCTTTGGTAATGTCTCGTAAACTTAAGACTATAAATTCTGGTTTATCTGTGCGGCTAGAAATAGTAAATGCATTAACAGATATGTATCTATAGTCACCAGTTTCTTGGTCTTTAATTTTATGCCGAATATCTTGATAAGTACCACCTGCTAAAAGCGTAGAAAGGTGTTTTTTGTATAGACGGTAAGCTTCTACACTAATAATCGACTCAAATTTTTTACCAACGAGTTGTCTTTTACTGGTCTTGTGCCGTAAATGGATAAAGTTTCGGTTGCAATCTAAGACAATCCCATCTAGGCTAATAGCCACAATGGCGTCTAAAGAAGTTTCAAAAAAAGTTTTGAAAATTCTGTAAGATTGGGACTTGTCGGCGCTATTAAATACACCTCTACTATTTCCATTTATGGATACGTTGCTCAATTTTTTGATACTATCCATACTACTGTAAACATTGGTTCAGTCTGTCTGCAGAGTAAATATAGTAAAATTCTTACAAAAAATTGTAAAACATATTGATATTCAGATAATCATCTTTAATTATTAAGGATATTCTTGTACTTGTTTGTATCTGATAATAAAACAGTTGCAGTTTGTATGGCTTCATCATGTTCTAAATTATAATTGTAAAGCCCTTTTCTATAGAAATATCTAGGAATCAATTCTTCCGTAATTTTCTTTTTAATAACCGCCTCATAGGTATCTAAAGCTTTGAATTTAGATGTATTGATGGTGCCCAATAATTCTTTATACTTTTCTTGAACTTCTTTACCCAATAGCTTGTTTTCTTCTGCTATGCGTTGCTCTAAAATCACCTCTGTTTTGGTTTTAAAACTGAAATCTGCTTGGGTAGCAAAAGTCTTAAATGCGGCATAATCCTTTGCTGTAAAATTAAAATCAGCTATAGAACCCAGCGGATTTTTGTAATAATAATCGGTAGCAAAATCAAAAATAACGTTCCCAGCATCTAGAGCATCTACAAGTGTGTTGCTATTAAGCGCTGCTATTTGTACATCTGGTAAAACACCGCCACCATCTTCTACGGTACGTCCATTACGGGTTTTAAATTCATTAAATTGGGTGTTCCGCACAGCTTTGCCATTCTCATCTCTGTTCCAATAATCTAGAGATTGTATACACCTACCAGAAGGTGTGTAATATCTAGAAATAGTAACTTTTAATTGTGTTCCATAAGTTAATTTTAAAGGACGCTGTACTAGGCCCTTTCCAAAACTACGTGCTCCTACAACCACAGCTCTATCCAAATCTTGTAGGCCACCGGATACTATTTCACTAGCAGATGCGCTTCTGCCATTAATCAATACAACCAGAGGAATTTCTGTATCTAGCGGCTTATTTTTGGTTTTATATTCTTGGTTAAACTTTTTTACTTTGGATTTTGTAGTAACTATCAATTCTCCTTTAGGAACAAAAAGATTGGTAACGTTAATAGCTTCTGATAGTAAACCTCCTGGATTTCCTCTTAAATCTAAAATTAATTGCGTAGCCCCTTTACCCTTTAAATCAATAATAGCCGCTTGTGTTTGGCTGGAAGCTTTTCTATTAAAACGAGATAAAACGATGTACCCTGTTTTATCATCTACCATGTCATAAAAGGGAACAGCATCTACTTCTACACCTGCTCTTTTAATTTTTGTAGTTTGTGTTTTACCTTGTCTTTTAAATTGTATTTCAATTTCCGATTCGTTGGCTCCTTTTAATAATTCGCTAGCATTATCATCAAATTCGGATACTTTAATATCTCCTATTTGGATGATTTCATCTCCAGCTTTTAAACCAGCCAAATCAGCCGGATAGCCCTCATAAGGCTCTACAATGAGTAAACGGTCTTTATAGGAACGTACCAAAGCTCCTATACCTGAATATTCCCCAGCATTAGAAATCTTATAATCCTCAACATCTTGTTCATTTAAAAACTTGGTGTAAGGGTCCAAATCATCTAGCATATGTTTTATAGCAGTATCCATGAGTTTTGCTGGGTTGGTCTCGTCCACATAATTCATGTTCAACTCCTTAAATAAGGTGGTAAAGATTTCTATCTGTTTGGCTATCTCGAAAAAATCGCTCTTATAACTACTCCCTACAATTAAAAATGCTAGGGCGATGACAGGCACAAGAATTCTTTTTTTATACAGTTTTCTCATCGGAGATTTTTTTATGGAATTTGCTAAAGAGTTTACCCATTTGGCTTTGTATCTGCACATAGGTAGGCATTTCTTTACCAAGGTATAAAATGGCGAACGCAAAATCCTGATTTATGTTGTTAAAAATGGTGGTTTTCTGTTGCCTATAGCTCTCTCTAAGTAACCGTTTAACACGGTTACGGTCTATCGCTTTTTTAAACTTTTTCTTGGGTGCAACTACCATAATCTTAGAACAAGAATCAGGAGTGTTTGGTAATGGAAGGTAAATAAGCTTAAGTGGAAATTGATTTATACTTTTACCTTCTATAAAAAGTTGGTCTATAACCAGTTTACTTTTTAAACGTTCTCTTTTTGTTAATCGCTCTTCCATTGCTGTAAAAGTAAAAAATCCGCTAAGGCAAAACCTAGCGGATTTTTAATGACCTAACTTTTTTAGTTTAGTTGGCTTGCCAAACGTTGTTTTCTCTATCTATATCTGCCATTAATTGGGATGGATCTATAGAAAGACCTATCACCTGGTCGTAGGGTTTATCTATAATCAATTCATAGGTGGGGAAAGCCCAAGCCCAATCTTTAGCAACCGTTCTATCTAAATTTGGATATGGATTGTCTTTTTCACCACGCATCATTTGCAAAGGAATGTATACAGTCTCTTGTTTGCCCTCTGCGTCTACCACAAGAATGTCTATAGGCATAGGCATTAAACCAATTCGTTCTAAAATTACTTTAGTTTTGTTACCCTCTGGTTTAACTTCTTTGATAGCATAATCTATTGTATTTGTTGTTTGAGTCCAATCTGTAAGATACCAATCTAACTCTATGCCAGATACCTTTTCTGCTGTACGTTTAATGTCATTAGGGACAGGGTGTTTAAACTTAAAGTCTTCAAAATATTTTTGTAATGTTTCCATAAGCTTATCTTGCCCAATTACATAGCCTAATTGTGATAAGAATACAGAGCCTTTACTATAGGCTGCAATACCATAAGCAAAATTTAAGTGGTAACGGTCTGCATGCGTAGTTTGCGGTTGTTCTTTACCAGACTTTACAAGAGCGTAGTACCCTTTGTAAGAGCCCTCAAAAGGGTTTTCTTTGTTTTGCTCCATAATCTGGTTCATACACAAACTGCTAATAAAGGAGGTAAACCCTTCGTCCATCCAAGAATGTTTAGACTCGTTAGTGGCTAAAATATGTTGGAACCACGAGTGCGCCATTTCATGAACCATTACACCAACTAGGCTACCAAAGCTTCTTTCTCCCGTAATCAAAGTACTCATGGCATATTCCATACCGCCATCACCACCTTGGATTACAGAGTATTGTTCATAAGGATATTTTCCTACGTTTTTGCTAAAGAACTCCATTGCTGCCACGGTTTTTGGCTGTAGGTCTTTCCAATTTTTTTGTAATTCTGGTTTGTTTTTATATAAAAAATGTAGAGTTGGGCCATTTTCCATAGGAACAACATCATGTACATATTCTGGATCAGCTGCCCACATAAAATCGTGAACCATTGGAGCTTTAAAGTGCCATGTTAGTGTTTTTCCTTTGGTTTTTACTTTAGTTCCAGGGGTTTCGTAACCGTGACCTACCTCATCTGGATTTTGTAAATAACCTGTACCCCCAACAGTATACTTTTTATCGAGCGTAAGTTTTACATCAAAATCTCCCCAAACACCATGAAACTCTCTTGCGATGTAGGGATTAGGATGCCACCCTTCAAAATCATACTCTGATAATTTTGGATACCATTGACTCATGCTTAAAGCAACACCTTCTGCACTATTTCTACCAGAACGTCTTATTTGTAAAGGCACTTGCCCTTTAAATTCCATCTCTAGGGTAGTTTTAGCACCTGGAGCAATAGGTTTAGCTAAATCTACTACTAAAATGGTTCCTTCCTCATTAAACGTAACATTTACACCATCTTGGGTGAGGGTTGTTGCATGCAAATAACCAATTTCACTAGGTGATAGATTGGTTATTCTACTAGTACCATCATCATTCAACATTCTTTTATCTCCGTCTTTAATGGTGCGCAATCTGGCATCCATTTCACTATCTGGCTGAAAAGCATTGAAATATAGATGGTAATACACTCGATTTAATTGGTCTGGAGAATTATTGGTATATACCAATTTTTGTGTACCCGTATATTGGTAGGTTTCTACATCCATCTGTACGTCCATGGTGTAATCCACATGTTGTTGCCAATATTCCGTGTTGTTTTGGGCGATAAGTAGAGAAGATACCCCACAAACCACTAAAAATGTTAATTTCTTAATTAGATTGATCATATTATTCTGCGTTTTGGTCTAGTGTAATTTTTCCTTTAGAAACACTTTCTGCTAGTACTAAAGCATTATAGGCGTTCACCATTTTGCCAGATTTAGAAACATTGCCAAAGGGTCTATTTTTAGAAGGGTCATTAGCTAAAATAACATTGGTTTTAGTGGTAACCCCAGATTGCATGATAATTTGCTTTACTTGGTTGGCTTTAAGATTTGGATAATGTGATTTTATAAGTGCTGCAACGCCAGCGACAGCAGGGGCAGCCATAGAGGTGCCACCTTCAAATTTATAAGCGTTAGAAGGTATGGTAGAATAAATTTCTGCCCCAGGAGCAAAAACATCTACGTTTGCACTGCCATAGTTAGAAAAACCAGCTACCATTTTAGAACCGTATTTTGGAGCCAAAGCACCAACGGTAATTACGTTATCTGTAAATTCTTTACCGCCGTATTTATGGTCGTTAGGGTAATTGGTATTGGTAGCATCATCTAAATCGTTACCGTCATTACCTGCGGCATGTACAATTAGAACATTTTTAGAAGCAGCGTACGCTAAAGCCTCATATACCCATTCTGCTTTAGGAGAAAAAGATTTACCAAAACTACAGTTGATAATTTCTGCACCATTGTCTACTGCATACCTGATGCCTAATGCAATGTCTTTATCATATTCATCACCATTTGGTACTGCTCTTATGCTCATAATTTTTACATTATTGGCCACACCATTAACCCCCTTACCATTGTTTCTTACAGCAGCAATGATACCTGCTACATGGGTGCCGTGAGATTCGTCTTCTACACGATTATTAGGATTGCCATTACCGTAACCCAAATCTGTAATATCATAAGGATTATCACCTACAATTTCTCTACCGTTAAAATCTACATTGATGTTATAATTTAGTTTTTCTGTAAAGTAGGTGACCGCTCCATTAAGTTCTTTGAGTACGTCTTTTACATTTTCTCCATTTTGGAAAACAAAGTTTAAAACAGATGCTGCTTGCTGTAGTTGCTCGCTATCCGCTTTAACTTTCATTACCTCTTCTTTAGTATACGTTTCCTTGCCCAGTTTCTCTTTCATGACCATATCAGCCTGAGTAACTACTTGCAATATTTGTTCATACTGTTGCTTACTTTGGATAGTTTCTGCTTTTTCCTTTTCTAACAGAGACTTTGCCTTAGCCAAGGAAGATGCATCACCCAGATTTAAACGAAGCATACGTGCATATTCTAGTTGCTCGTTATAAGATTCTCCTAAAAAGTTATAACCGTGAATATCATCTACATACCCATTGTTATCATCATCCTTACCATTATTTGGAATTTCATCGGTATTGGTCCACAAAACGGGTTTTAAATCCTCATGTTCTAAGTCCATCCCAGAATCTAAAACTGCGACAATTACGGTTTTCCCTTTTTTACCATTTAGCAATTCTGCATAAGCTCTGTCTACACTCATGCCTGGAATGGTATCCTTAATTAAATCTTTATGCCCCCAAGATTTTTTTTCTGCATCGGTTAAGTCGGCAACTTTTAGTGGTAAGGTGTCTATATTTTCTACAGGTGTAGAAATTAAGGTAGTAGAACCACAACCTACCAATGTTAAACCAGCAAAAAGTGGCAATAGGGGTTTTACAATTTTTATCATGTTAGTGTTAGTTTAAGATTTATTCATTAAATAGTTCGTCAAAACTATAAGTTTGATTTAAGCGTACACCCTTTTCTGTTTGCTTTAAGGTGCAGATTTCATTATGGGCATCGTGCTCAAAGAAAATGTAGAGATTATCCGCTACAGCTTTTTGCAAAAATGCATCCTTTTCTTTTAAGGTAAGCAAAGGTCTAGTATCGTAGCCCATAACGTAGGGTAAAGGAATATGGCCTACCGTGGCAAATAAATCTGCCATAAAAACAATTTTTTTGCCCTTGTAGGTAAGTTGGGGCAACATTTGTTTTTCTGTATGACCATCAAAAAAATAGATGCCAAAGTTAAGCTCTGATTGCTGCTGAAATGTCTCTCCTGTTCGCTCAATAAAATGCAATTGCCCACTTTCTTGCATGGGCAAAAGATTTTCTTTTAAAAATGAGGCCTTTTCTCTTGCATTTGGCTCCGTTGCCCACTGCCAATGCGCCTTGTTAGTCCAGAACTTAGCATTTTTAAAGGCTGGCTCGTAGCCAGTATGGTCCTTGTTCCATTGTATACAACCTCCGCAATGGTCAAAGTGTAAATGCGTTAAAAACACGTCTGTAACATCTTCCATGGCAAAACCATGATTAGCCAAAGACTTGGCAATACTATCATCTCCCCAACGGTTGTAATAGCTAAAAAATTTGTCAGATTGCTTATCACCCAAACCAGTATCTATGAGGGTTAAGCGGTCTCCATCTTCAATTAAAAGGCTTCTTGCTCCAATATCTATTTGGTTATTGGCATCTGCAGGATTCGTCTTTTGCCAAATACTTTTAGGAACCACGCCAAACATGGCGCCACCATCTAACTTAAAATTTCCAGTTTCTATGGGGTATAGAGTCATGCAGTAAATACTAAAAATGACGCACAAAATAAGAAACCGCGATCTAAAGACCGTAAAAACCCAACTTTATTATTTCTTTTTTAACAAAAGGTAAAGATAGATTTATAAGCTCAATGCAAAAAGGGTATTCCACAAGTTTGAAGATATACGAAATTGAAAGAAAAACCCTATTTTACCAAAAAATCTAAAAATGGTTGAATTAGCCGGAATAATTATACTTGGAATCATTGCACAATGGGTAGCCTGGCGTTTAAAATTACCAGCTATTTTACCCTTGATTCTTATAGGATTACTAGTTGGGCCAATAGCTTCTTTGTACACGGAAGACCATTTAAAACTTATTGAACCTATTTGGAACGGCGAGAAAGGACTTTTTCCCGGAGAAGGATTGTATTATTTTGTTTCTTTAGCTATTAGTATTATACTGTTTGAAGGTGGACTTACGCTTAAACGCTCAGAAATTGCCAATGTAGGACCTGTGATTACAAAGCTAATCACTATTGGATCTGTAGTTACATTCTTTGGTGCTGGGGTGGCAGCACATTATATTTTTGAATTGTCTTGGCAGCTTTCTTTTTTGTTTTCTGCCTTAATTATAGTTACTGGGCCAACTGTTATAACTCCAATTTTAAGGAATATACCCTTAAAAAAAGATATATCTACTGTTTTAAAGTGGGAAGGTATTTTGATTGATCCAATTGGGGCATTGGTAGCGGTTTTAGTATTTGAATTTATAAGTGTAGGAGAAGGTTCTGGATACACCCAAACTGCACTAATAGAGTTTGGTAAAATTATTCTTTTTGGGACTACGTTTGGCTTTACGTTTGCCCATGCTTTAGCATTTGCAATAAAACGAAATTTTATACCGCATTATTTAATGAATGTAGTATCACTCTCTGCGGTACTATTGGTCTTTGTAGAATCAGATCTTTTTGCGCATGAATCTGGATTATTAGCCGTGGTGGTCATGGGTATGGTTTTAGGGAATATGAATCTGCCTAATTTAAAGGAGTTGCTTTACTTTAAAGAATCACTGAGTGTATTATTGATTTCTATTTTATTTATTCTTTTAGCTGCTAATATTAACATTCAAGATTTAGAGCTTTTAATGTCCTGGAATACGGTTTGGTTATTTGCTATTGTGGTATTCCTAGTTAGGCCTATAGGCGTATTTTTAAGCACTCAAGGATCCAATTTAAAACTAAAAGAAAAGTTGTTTATAAGTTGGGTTGGTCCAAGAGGTATTGTTGCGGCGGGTATTGCTTCTTTATTTGGATCTAAACTTTTAGCCAAAGGAGAACCAGGAGCAGAATATATAACTCCCTTGGTTTTTATGATTGTTTTAGGAACCGTTCTTTTAAATGCGACAACAGCGCGGGTTTTTGCACGTTTGGTAGGCGTTTTCTTGACTAAATCTGAAGGTATTTTAATTGTTGGAGCTTCTAAAGTTTCTAGATTGATTGCGAGCTATTTAAAAAAGAATAAAAGACACGTAGTTCTTATAGACAGTAATCAATCTAACATAGATAAAGCTAAAAAGTTGGGTCTAGAAGCATTTGTGGCTAATATTTATTCTGACACGCTAGTAGATAATATTGAGCTCAATGATATGGGATATTTAATGGCTTTAACAGGAAACTCAGACATCAATAAGTTTGCTATAGATAAGTTTACCGCACAATTTGGTGAAAATGGTGCATTTAGATTGGTAGATACGGATGAAATGAGTAATCCGGATAACAATCCTAAAGAAGGATTGTTCTCTCATACAGATGATTTTATCAAACTAACAGAAACTGCCCGTAAAAATGCCACTATTCATGAAGTAGAAATAAAGGATAGGGAACATTATGAAGCTATGATAGAATTGACGAAGGCAGACAATGATATAATTCCTATTTTTCTAAAAGAACCAGATGGAGATTTAACTATTATCCCTTCTTTTAGTAAAGAATTCACCAATATTAAAGAGGGTAGTAAGCTGGTGTATTTAGGGAAAGAATTCACTTTTACAGAAGAGCAGCAGAACAAAAAATTAAATTCGGAAATAGGATAAAAACAAAAAAGCGACGAAATTTCGTCGCTTTTTAATTAATCGTTCAGTTTAAGAACTGCCATAAATGCTTGTTGCGGTATTTCTACGTTACCCACTTGGCGCATACGTTTTTTACCTTTCTTTTGTTTTTCTAACAGTTTTCTTTTTCTAGAGATGTCTCCACCATAACATTTTGCGGTTACATCTTTTCTCAGTGCTTTGATTGTTTCTCTAGAAATAATCTTAGCGCCAATAGCCGCTTGTATCGGAATATCAAATTGTTGTCTCGGGATAAGCTCTTTTAGTTTTTCGCACATTTTTTTACCAATGGTTTGTGCGTTATCAAAATGTACCAAAGCAGATAAAGCATCTACTGGTTGTGCATTCAACAAAATATCTACTCGCACCAATTTAGATGCTCGCATACCAATAGGTGTATAATCAAAAGATGCGTATCCTTTAGAAACAGTTTTTAATCGATCGTAAAAATCGAAAACAATTTCTGCCAGAGGCATGTCAAAAGACAACTCCACACGTTCTGGAGTTAAGTAAGTCTGATTGGTAATTTGCCCTCTTTTATCTATACACAAGGACATTACATTACCTACAAAATCAGATTTAGTAATAATTGTTGCTTTTATATAAGGTTCCTCTACACGGTCTAAGGTAGAAGGATCTGGTAAATCTGAAGGATTATTTACAATTACAATCTGGTCGGTATTCTTTGTTGTAAAGGCGTGGTAACTAACATTGGGTACGGTGGTAATTACCGTCATATCAAATTCGCGCTCCAAACGCTCTTGAATAATTTCCATGTGTAACATGCCTAGGAATCCACAACGGAATCCAAATCCAAGTGCCGCACTACTTTCTGGTGCAAAAACCAAAGAAGCATCATTTAACTGCAATTTCTCCATTGAAGACCGTAGCTCTTCAAAATCCTCTGTATCAACCGGATAAATACCAGCAAAAACCATTGGTTTTACATCTTCAAAACCAGCGATTGCTTTTTCAGAAGGGTTTTCCGTCAGGGTTATCGTGTCACCTACTTTTACCTCACGGGCATCTTTTATACCTGTTATTAAATAACCAACATCACCAGTAGAAATTTTTTGCTTAGGATGTTGAACAAGTTTAAGTGTCCCAATTTCATCTGCAAAATAAGACTTTCCTGTGGCCATGAACTTAATTTTCTGCCCCTTCTTAAGTTCTCCATTTAAAATTCTGAAGTAAGTTTCTACCCCTCTAAACGGATTGTAAACCGAATCAAAAACCAGAGCTTGTAATGGCGCTTCTACCGTTCCTGTTGGTGATGGAATACGTTCTATGATAGCAGAAAGTATTTCTTCAATACCAAGTCCAGTTTTGGCACTAGCAGGGATAACATCTTCTGGTGCACAACCCAATAAATCTACAATATCATCTGTAACTTCTTCTGGATTAGCACTAGGTAGGTCAACTTTGTTGAGAACAGGAATAATTTCTAAGTCGTTCTCCAATGCTAAATACAAATTAGATATGGTCTGGGCTTGTATACTTTGCGCTGCATCTACCACTAAAAGTGCTCCTTCACAGGCTGCGATAGACCTAGAAACTTCATAAGAAAAATCTACGTGTCCAGGGGTGTCTATCAAATTCAACACATAAGTTTCACCTTGATAAACGTATTCCATTTGTATAGCGTGACTTTTAATAGTAATACCACGCTCCCGCTCTAGGTCCATACTATCTAGCAACTGATCTTGTTTTTCCCTTTCAGTTACAGAACCAGTAAAATCTAATAGTCTATCTGCCAAGGTACTTTTACCATGGTCAATATGTGCAATGATGCAAAAATTACGAATATGCTTCATTCAACGAATGATTTTTAGAGGGCAAAGATACTACAAGGTAGTTGTGTTCTAATCTTTTTTAAGAAATTACCGATAAAAATTAGGTTAAAAAAGCTTTTAGTAATCTTAAACCTTGAAATAATTGTTCTGTTTTTTTGAACGACTTATATTCATTAGATTTGGGTGTTAACCACTAATCAAATATGCTAAACCTACGTTATGCCCTTTTATTGGGCCTGTTTTTGAGTACTAAAGTCCTTCTTTCTCAAGAATATAAATTACATGGCGAGATAATTAATGCCCAGGCAGAACAGGTTCCGTTTGCCAATGTTCTAATGTATAAAGCGAAGGATACTAGTTACATAGGCGGAGTATCTGCAGATGAGAATGGAAAATTCTTATTCCAGGCCGTAAAGAGTGATAGTATTTTGGTAAGGGCTAGTTATGTAGGGTTGTATTCTGAATATATTTTTCATTTCTTAAATAAGGATTACAATCTTGGAGCTATTATATTACAAAGCGATACAAATGAGTTAGAGGAAGTGGTGGTTACCCAGAAAAGACCAACGGTAAATCGATTAGCAGATAGGCTTGTTTTTAACGTAGAGAACACGGTTGTATCTTCTGGAGACAGCTGGAGTATATTGAGGAATACTCCAGGGGTAATAGAAAATCAAGGAAACTTATTAGTAAAAGGTAAAAAAGCTTCTATTTATATCAATAATAGAAAAGTGCATTTGTCAGAAAACGAATTACAAGATTTATTGGAGGGTTATTCTGGTGTTAACATAAAAGCAGTAGAAGTGATGGCTACTCCACCATCTAATTACGATGCAAATTCAGGAGCAATTATCAATATTGTAACAAGTAAAGGATTAGTTGCAGGTTATAAGGGTAGTGTTAACGGTAGTTATACGCAAGCGGTATTCCCTAAATATTCTTTAGGAACAAGTCACTATTACCAAACCGAAAAAGTAAATGTTTTCGCTAATTATAATTTTAGTCCTAAAAAGGAAATATTTAGATCAGGCACAGGTGTTAACTATAAAGATGAAAATAATGAGACGTATTCTAGTTGGTTTAGCAATTCTGATGTAATTACGAAGTCAAGAGTACATAATTTAAATACATCTTTGGACTACACAATAGATGAAAACAATAAATTAAACTTTACCTCTAATGTGGTCATAGACCCAAACAAAAAGAATAATCGCTTACTGGATGCATTTATATTTAACCGTAATAAAACTTTAGATTCTACATTTAATTCATTAAGAGAGGTTGATACTGATAGACTGAACATTGCGCTAGATGGTACTTATGAGCGTAATTTTACAAAATTAGGTAGTAAATTAACCTTAAATGCACATATTACAAGCTTTAATCATAGTCAAACCCAAAATCTTGGATCTAATTATTTTTCACCATCTGGAAACTTAACACGTTCATTTAGTTTTACCACAGAAGAGGAACAAGACATAACAATCTTTACATCTCAATTAGATTATGAACAGCCTATAGGATCTGGTTCTATTGAAACAGGAATTAAATTTGCAGGAATAAATTCTGACAACCTTGTGGATTATTATAATTTCCAAGGAGAAGATCAAAATGTTACGGCTGCGCTATCTGATAATTTTGAATACGATGAAAAGGTTTATGCAGCCTATCTTACTTACATTAATTCTTGGGATAAATTTTCTACCAAAATTGGTGTAAGGGGAGAATATACAGATGCGGTAGGTAATAGCTTATCCTTGGGTCAACAAAATAATCAGAATTTTTTTGAATTATTCCCATCCGTGTTTTTAACCTATGCACCAAACGAGAATAATAGCTTTTCCATAGATTATAATAGAGGAGTAACAAGGCCTAAATATCAAGATTTAAATCCATTTAGGTTATTTATTAATGAAAATGACTTTAGCGAGGGTAACCCTAATTTAGTGCCACACTTCACTAACAATTTCAATTTTAATTATACCATAAATGGAGAATACTTTATAGATTTTTATTACAGAGACAACGGGGCCTATATTAGTCCGTTGGAGTTTCAAGACAATGAATTAAGAATAAAGAAATCGATAAACCAAAATGTATTAGAAAGCACTTCTTACGGATTAGATTTTACGGTTAGTAAATCGTTGTTAAGTTCTTGGTACTTTTACGGCTATGCTTCCTTCTTTTACGAAGACGAAACATTTTTGGCTATCGAGAGCGGTAACGTTCCATATAAAAATAAAGTTGATGGAGTTTATTTGTATTTAGGTAATTATTTAACCTTATCTAAAGACGGTTCTTTTACTGGAGAAATATCCTTAACACATCTTTCAGAATTCATTTTTGGCTCCTATGTACAGTCTGCCACAACCAATTTAAATATAGGTTTTAGAAAAAATTTATGGAAAAATAGAGCCAGCATTTCAGTACAAATTGAAGATGTACTTAAAAAAGCAAATCCTAGGATGACTTCTAAATACCTAAATCAAGATAACTATTATTATTCCCGGGAAGAAACTAGATTTTTAAGACTAGGCTTTACCTATAATTTTGGTAATTACAGATTATCAAATAATGAAAGGGCCATTAATAAAAATGAACGCGACCGTTTAAAGGATTAAGTATTCTATTGGTTTTTTGTAATTTTGCTTTCCAAAAAAAAGAAAATTGCCAAAAATAGGAGACATACAACTGCCTGATTTTCCGCTACTTCTTGCTCCCATGGAAGATGTTAGTGACCCGCCGTTTAGAGCGCTATGCAAGGAAAATGGTGCAGACGTGGTGTATACAGAATTCATTTCGTCAGAAGGGTTGATTAGAGACGCCGCTAAAAGCGTTATGAAATTAGATATCTATGAGAAAGAACGCCCAGTAGGTATACAGATTTTTGGTTCGGAATTAGATTCTATGTTAGAGGCGGTAGATATTGTGGAGAAATCTAATCCAGATATAATAGATATCAATTTTGGTTGCCCTGTTAAAAAAGTGGTTTGTAAAAATGCAGGAGCAGGCATTTTAAGAGATATTCCTTTAATGGTTAAGCTCACGGAGGCTATGGTAAAGCGTACCAAACTACCTGTAACTGTTAAAACTAGATTAGGTTGGGATAGCAACACTATAAAAATTGTTGAGGTTGCGGAACGCTTACAAGACGTGGGTATAAAAGCATTGTCCATTCACGGCAGAACCCGTGTTCAAATGTATAAAGGCCAAGCAGATTGGAAACCTATAGCAGCGGTTAAAAACAATCCTAGAATGCATATACCTATTTTTGGCAATGGAGATGTGGATACGCCAGAAGCTGCAGTACGAATGCGAGATGATTTTGGTCTAGACGGAGCTATGATAGGCAGAGCTAGTATTGGCAATCCATGGTTTTTTAATCAGGTTAAGCATTATTTTAAAACAGGTGAACATCTACCATCACCAAATATGGCGGAGAGGGTAGAAGCGGCACGCAGACATTTACAAATGTCTATTGATTGGAAGGGTGAAAAACTAGGTGTTTTTGAAACACGCCGGCATTATACCAACTACTTTAAAGGTATTCCACATTTTAAAGAATATAGAATGAAAATGGTTACTAGTGATGATGCTTCGGATGTATTCGATGTCTTTGAGGAGGTTCTAGATAAATTTGGTGACCATCAATTTGCTTAAGTTGCGGCTACTAGTTTTTTGGTAATTCTACTACTTGCAATTTTTGCGGACAGTAATCCTAATACAAAAATAGTTGCCATCACAATTACCAAATTTATCAGTTTAAATTCTACCGGATAAGCCAAAGTAGGCGTTATTTTAAGCCATTTAAAGGTAATTTGAGATAAAACTAGTACACTGCCTAAAATTAGGCCTATTAGCCCTCCTAAACTCGTAACCATTAAACCCTGTAAAAAATAAATATTACGCAATTGAGGCAGGGTTGTACCTAAAGCATACAAGGTTTTAGAATTCTGTTGTTTGTCTAAAATCATCATAATTATAGCTCCAACAACGTTGAATAAAGCTATAATCAGTACCAAAGTGAAGATGAGATAGGTAGCAACATTTTCGGTATTAAGCATTTTATAAAGTGTACTATTTAACTCTCTTCGGGTTACAACAGTTATAGATGTTCCCAGTATCTGTTGTAATTCTCGCTTTACTTCTTCTATACTTGCATTTGGATTGAGCTTAAAGTTAATTCCGCTTACTTGTGTACTGTCTTTTTCTAAAAATGCTTGAGCTATTGGCAATCGTGTAAATACATATTTTTTATCTAAATCATCCTCAACTGCATAAACACCACTTACCACTAAAGGCATTTGGTTATAAAAACTTCTAGAGTTTAACGCATTTGCAGAAATTGAACCTTTACCGGGTTTTAGAGTGATTGCATTTAAAGGTTTTAAGTAATTATTTAAAGGTCCGCCTAAAAGATTAAAAATACCGAGACCTATTACGGCTTGATTTTCCGCTACACCCCAATTACCAAAATATAAAGTACTATCTATTCCTGTTACCTTATGGTAAGCTTCATCTATACCTTTAAGATAAGCGATATGATTTTTCTCTTCGAAACTAAGATAAATACGTTCCTCAATTTCTTTAGAGAAATGCGCAACCCCAGCGGCGTTTTCAAGTTCCTTCAATACAGATGGGGTAACCGTGAAAAACTTGCCACTTGTAGGTCTTGCCTTTAAATCTGGGTCAAATGTGTTGGTAAACTGAAGGCTAAACGTCTTAAGCCCAGAAAATGCAGAGAGCACAACAAACAATGCAGCTGCACCAATAACTATAACTAGAAAGGTAATGAAATTGATGATATTTACTGCATTCTGACTACTTTTGGAGCGTAAATAACGCTTTGCTATGTACGCAGAAAATCCCAAAAATTAGTATTTTTTGCGTTTTTCTAATAAACTACGGTCAGTAATAGGGTTTTCTTCTCCCTTTAAAGATTTGTCAATCTTTTCTATATAATCCAAAGAGTCGTCTTTATAAAAGATAAGATTAGGTACTCTCCGTAATTGATTTTTTGTGCGCTGTGCTAGTTCGTGCTTAATTAAAGGTTCGTTAGAAGTTATGCCTTTCATTAATTCATCCCCCTTGTCAGAAGGAAAAATAGATACATAAACCTTGGCTATAGAAAGGTCTGTAGTAATAGTAACTTTAGAAACAGAAATTAGTGTCCCCTTTAATCCTCCATCCGTTGCGGCTCTTTGCAAAACCTCTGCAAGGTCTTGTTGTAAAATGCCAGCAATCTTTCGCTGTCTTTGAGTTTCTTCCATAATTGCAAAATTACCTATTTCCTTGGCAATCTATTGTATTGCCGTATTTTTAAATAAAAATTTAAGAATATGAACAAGATAGAACATTTAGGAATAGCTGTAAAAGATTTAGAGGCTTCTAATGAATTGTTCGCAAAATTATTAGGAACAAAGCACTATAAGATAGAAGAAGTTGCATCAGAAGGGGTAAAAACTTCTTTTTTTAAAAGTGGACCTAATAAAATAGAGTTATTAGGGGCTACCCAAGCAGATAGCCCTATAGCTAAGTTTATAGAAAAGAAAGGAGAGGGGGTACACCATGTTGCTTTTGCTGTAGAAAACATAGAAAAGGAAATTGAAAGATTAAAGAAAGAGGGTTTTACGGTATTGAATGAATCTCCCAAAAAAGGCGCGGATAATAAATGGGTTGCCTTTTTACACCCTAAAACCACTAATGGTGTGTTAATAGAGTTGTGCCAAGAAATAACGGAATAAGCTCAAATTATTTTGGTGTAATAAAAAATAAAATTTAATTTTGCACCCCTAGAAATAGGTCCTATAGCTCAGTTGGTTAGAGTAGCTGACTCATAATCAGTTGGTCCCTGGTTCGAGCCCAGGTGGGACCACCAACAGCCCTTCTAAGTCTTTGATTTAGAAGGGTTTTTTATTTTAAGGGTGGCAAAAAAAGTTCTTTTAATTATTCAATAATTCATTTTGTATTTGATGAATTCTTATTTGTTTGAATGATTTTTTAGAGTAGAGTACGACAAACTTCAAATTGCTCATTGGTATAAAGTACGTGGAAATTATATTCTATCTTATTGAATAATAAGTTTTTATCCATTAAATGGTTGTTTTAGTCAAGGAATGTTTCAATTTATACGGGTAATTATTCAGAATAACCTTGGTAATCAAAAGTTCCAAGAAAAAGGATTTTCTTCCCGTCTAAGATTTAGTAGTTTTATACAAAAGAGCTATCCATTACATGACGGATATTCAATTGTTAGCAGTAATATGAAAAAACTAGTTCTAATTTTTAATCTATTCTTTCTTTTGGCAAATTGTTCGCCAAAATTGGAGAATACTATTTCGGAAATGGAATTACTAAATGATATATTTATTGAGTTAGTGGGAACTGAATATTATTACGAAAAACTTCCAATTCCACCAATGCCCTTAGAATATGCAGAAAACAAACAAGATTCGTTAAACTACCATATTGAGAAAGAAAAATTCGACGAGGCGTTTGACAATCCTAAATTGGAAAAAGCGGACTTGGTAATAGGAATTGAGCCTTATCATCTTAACCCAAAGAGAGAATTTAAGGATTGGTATTCAAATAATTCGTCATTTCCCAGAATGCATTATAAAGACTCTCTTCATTCAAAAGATTTTGACAACCTTTTAATTCAATTGATAGATAGCACCAAATTTAAAAAAGGGAAATTGGAATTGGACAAACTATATGAAAAAGGTCGATATGTTATTGAAGATTTAAGGCAACTAGAAAAAGAAAAAAAGGAATATTGGAATAGTTCAGAATACAGGTACTTTGCTTCAATTCGCTTCTCGGATTTCAAAATAAACCAACAGAATAATAAAGCTATATTCTACTTTGATTTTTTATGTGGTGATTTATGCGGTTCAGGAGAAATAATATTCTGTGTTAAAGAGGATGGAAAATGGAAAATTGTAGATAGGAATACACTCTGGGTTGCATAAATACTACTGCTAACAATGCCTAAACGTAATGCGGACTTTAAGGCAAAACCGAAAGGTCTCTGTATATTTATAATGTCGCTAAATCTTTGGGATTTAGCTTTGGACAAGAAAAAATAAAACTAAACCAAAAGCTTTAGCTTCGTGCGCAGACGGAAACGAAAAGTTTCATTGCCTCCGCACTACGCTTAGCCCAACCGTTGTGGTTTATATTGACTAACATCCGAACATTTTTTAATTTTAAAACACCAACGGTATGAAAAACAGACTATCCAAACTAATTCTATGTTCTGCGGCTCTTTCCTTTACACTTTCATGTGACAAGGAAATTACGGTCGAACAAGAGGAACAGCAAGTAGAACACTCCCATGTGGAAACGGGGGGCTTTCTTGATTATCCGGAACTTTCCAATATCCTTGAGGGACTGGATATAAAAAACGCTAACGGAAAATACTTTACGGAAAAGAACGGTAAGGAACAGGAGATAAAAATAGATTCAAGCGAAGTCTCCAGATATAAGAATAAGTCTGTCGAAACCTATACCTTAAGGGTCGAGACCAAGAAGAATGCAAAGGAAAAGGGAATCTTGGAGAACCTCGTATTGAGAAAGGATCCCGAGGGTTACAGTGGATTTATCCTTCGTTACCATCTCACAAAGGACTACCTCAAAGAACTGCGAGACAACAGAAGGGCGGCAATGAGAGCCTACATATCCATGGAAAGGGTCAACGTTCAATCACTTTCCGCAAAGCAGACCTGTACCTATGTAACCGTGCCCACCTGTGACAACCCCGGTTTTGATGGTGATGGTGCCTATGTTGGATCCAATGGAGAGCACATTCGTACCGATAGATGTACCAATTCAAGTTACTTCACTACCGAGACCTTCAGCGTATGCACCGATAGTGGAGACGACTGTAACGGCTGCTATTATTTTGACGGCACGGTTACTGGGGGCGACCCTACCATGACCGGAGGTTCAACGGGCATCACCTCCACCCCTGCATCGGAATACGATGAGGACGTGGTGGTCACACAACCAAGCGGCTTCCAGAACATGTTCGTCTCATTGGCCGAAACTATCAATGGTAAACTGGGCAATTCCCTTTCGCCAGAAGAACTCAGTTTTCTTGTCGCTTTTTATGATTTTGCACTTGAGGTGAACCAATTCTTTGGTCTACCGGAAAATCAAACAGAATCGGGAAATTCAATTGAAAGCATTGAATACATCAATGACCTGTTAGATGCTGTACTGGACAACAGCTTTGTTTCAACCTTTCCCTTTGTCAAGTATCCAGAAGATAAAGCGGCACAGTACAAAAGCGACTATCCGAAACTTACCGAGTACCTCATGAACCAGTTGCCCAAATTGGTGGACAACCCGACTATTGTGAATGCCTTCAAGAAATACACCAATGCCACCACGGAACAAGTCGAGCAGATCCTCAAATGGGGAGATGGACCGGAAATTGTTATAAAGCAGTTGGGCGAAAGTTCAGGTCATTTTCAAGAACCTAATACCCTTGAACTGGATATTGATTTAGTAAACTTTTTGGAAAATGCTCAGTTAGGCTCTGATTTTAGCGAAAAAGTTTTATTTGCTGGTGCTGCAACTATAGTACATGAAGCCGTTCATTTTGGGGATTTTACATATAACAATGATTTTTATCGAGGTAACAATCCTTGCACGAATGAAGAAGGATGGCTTTTTGAACAAGAAGTCTACGACACAGCAATTGAAGTTGGCTCAAACGGGAGCCTCACCATTCACTCATTACCATTAAACTGTAATTAAAATGAAAAATGTTCCATTTATCATCACAATATTTATTTTATCATGTAATTTAAATAGTGAAAAGACCAAAGAAATACAACTACAAATAGTTGAATCGAATTTATATGACCTATATTATCTAAAATTACTAGAAAAAAACCTAGATTTCAAAACAAAAAATATTGATTCGTTAAGAACACAAGAGATAAAGGAAGAATTTTTAGAAGAAGTAATCGACTATTTGGCTTTAGATTCCATTTATCACAACAAGATAAAAAGCAATATTAAATTAGACAATTCGGTGGTAAAAATAACGATATCAGATTCAATTAAGAGAAAAATTAAAGATAGAAATGTTGAAGTGATGGATTTTTTTTCAAAACCAATACAGATTTCAAATTTTCGAAAAGGAATCTTATTTGAGACTCATCATCAATTGGGCCGGTCAAATGGTATAGTATTGTTTACTGAGAATAAAAAAGGATTATGGGAAGTAGATTCGACGGTAGTTTTAAACAATTATAGAGGAGGTGGTCTAGTCGAAAGATAAAATACAAACCACACACGGTATAAACGCAATAGCGGCTTTGGTACTATAGTGAGCCGTTTTGTTTTAAACAAATTTGGCCAACGAAAAGTTTTGTTTACAAAACCCGCTACTGCGCTTATACTTGACCGTTGAAAGTTCAAAAAAAGGATCTTTTGATTACGGCGGAAAATCTTCTAGGATTCAACCCAACAAGCCATACACGAACCATTGAGAGCTCAGAACAAGAATTTATCGTATGGAAAGATAGCGTAGGCTAATCCTTGGGATTTATAATTTTAGCAACAAGACCAAGTACAAGAACTTGTCAAAGATGGATAGCCTTGCCTATTTCAACGTCCTTTATACTAAGATAAAATAATGAGAACCTATTTTTGCAGTAATTTTAGAATGTGCATTAGTAATAATGAATATTTTAATCATAAGACGGCAGTTTGAATTTTGATAATCAAATACTTTTATTTTTTAGTGCTTTAGGCGCATTTAACGGATTAATTGTTAGCATATATTTTTTTATAATTGCAAGACAACAACAATACCCAAATTACTTTTTATCCTTCTTACTATTAATGGTAACTATCCGGGTTACCAAGTCTATTTTCTTCTATTTTAATCCGCAATTGTCAACTATCTTCCTGCAATTAGGCATATCAGCCTGTATATTAATAGGCCCATTGTTGTACATGTATTTAAAGAGTATGTACGTGATTAAAAAACCTCGTTGGCATATTCACTGCATACCTTTTTTAGTAATTATTATTGTTGTTGGGACTATTTGGCCTTACACAGCGTATAGCGAATATTGGAGTAAATGGGTGATGAAAGCAATCTACTTGCAATGGTTTATTTATCTGGCTACTTCTTTCAAATTTATTAAACCTGTTTTTAAAAATTATAAAGCCTTAAAGGGGTTTTCAAGGACAGATTTATGGTGTTTAAGTGTCTATTTTGGAATTACCTTAATTTGGTTAGCGTATATTTTTGGAGCGTATACTTCCTATATTGTAGGGGCTATTTCATTTACATTTATACTCTACATCATTGGCTTATTGTTAGCGTTAAACGTGAGTAAGACTTCGTTGTTTTTTAAACAAAAAGAGAAATACAATAACAAAACAATAACACAAGAAAAAGCTAGAGAAATTGAAAATTCCATCTCAATCCTTATAGATAAGGAGTTATTTTTAAAACCAGATATTACACTGAGTGAGTTTGCTAGCGGCATTAAAATAACAAAACATACCTTAAGTCAATATCTTAATGAACAGAAAGGAAAATCTTTCAATAGGTTTATAAATGAATTAAGGGTGGAGAAGGCTAAAGAATATCTTGTAGTTAAACATAATTATACCATGGAAAGTATAGGTTATGATAGTGGATTTAATTCTAAATCTACATTCTTTAAAGCCTTTAAAAAAGTAACAGGGCTAACCCCCTTGGAGTATCAAAAGAGGAATGCCAGATAGTGTAATTTTATAAAATCGCACTATCAACTTATCTATTGCCACCTTGGAATTAGCGTGTTTAGTGAAATTTGAGAAAAATTTTAATTATGAGAACTACGTTAATTCTTTTACTGATATTTCTTCAGTACAACTCCTTTGCACAAGTAAATACTTCTGTGTCTGAAATTGAAAAAATAAACAGAACTATCTTTCTTTATATTGATGGAACTGCTAATGGCGAACCAGAAAAGGTAAAACAGGCCTTTCATCCAGATTTTAATCTCTATTCCGTTACTGAACAAGATAGTTTACAAGTTTGGAGGGGCGAGGATTATAATAGTAAAATTAAAATCGGGGAAAAATCAAAAAGAATTGGGCGAGTTATTTCCATTGATTTTGAAAATAATACAGCAATCGCTAAGGCAGAAATTGTAATACCAAACTTTAGAATCTTTACCGATTATTTTTTACTTCTAAAGTATAAAGGTTCGTGGAAAATTATACATAAGAGTTACACTTATAGAGATTTCTAACTCTTAACTATTTAAAAAGGTAAATCAAAAATTTAATTATAGACACCTATTTACTATGGGCTTACGCCTTTATGTAATTTCCTTACAAATGATGAAACACACTGTATTGGTTGTATTGGTTGCAATAGTAGGTTGTACCAAAAAGCCAGAAAAAAGAATGGAATTTAAAGCGTTGATTGATAGTGCCATGGTAAAAATGGTAAATAAACCTTTAATCAATTCTGGTTCTATTGCAATTTACCATAAGGGTAAAGCGTATATAGGCCATTATGGCGAATTAGAAAAAGGTAAGTTAAATCCGCCTTCTGATGAAACTATTTATGAAATTGGTTCTCTAAGTAAAGTGCTTACAGGAACACTTATAGCAAATGCTGTTATAGAAAATAAATTAAGTATAGAAGATGAAGTTGTTACCTATTTAGATAAAGAATACCCAAATCTAGAAGAGCAAATCCCCCCGATAAAATTAAAGCATTTGTTAACGCATTCTAGCGGCTTACCTAACATGCTGCCTTTAGAGTTAAATCCTGTTCTAGAAGATTTTCTTAATCATGAAACTCCATCAAGGATAAATAAGATTTTGAGTAATTACAACAAGACCCATTTTCTAGAAGACCTTTATTTAATTAAGACAGATATAAACCCAGGCCTTCAATACTCCTATTCCAGTATGGGAACAGAATTAACTGCGCATATCTTGGAGAAAGAATACCAAACTACCTATGAAGATTTGTTGGTCACTTTTCTTACTGATAAAATCGGGATGAACAGCACTAAAATTAGCCTTAAGAAAGATGAGCTGCCCCATTTGGCAGTAGGGTACCATACAGATAATAGAAATATAGCTCCAGTAATGCCAAGACTACCGTGGGGAGCATCTGGTAATGTTAAATCCACCGTGGTTGATATGATGAAATTTATAAAATTTCAATTGAAGAATAATTCGGTGGTAAAAGAATCTCACAAACCTTTGGTGCAATTTGATAACGAGTTTGGACTCTCCTATTTTTGGAATATAAATTCTTCTGATAAAAAGTTAGGAACCTATTATTTTCATCATGGAGGTGTACCTAGGTCTCAATGTTACATCTATGTTATTCCAAAGCATGATTTAGCCGCGTTTATTATCACTAATCAGAGTGGTAAAGACACCAGTGCAAAAATGGAAGAAGCACTTAAAGAAATATTTGATGGTTTAATAAATTAGGCGTTCCCTTTTTAGTATTTAATAGTTTACAACGTAGCATTCATAATCGTAAATAATGAGCTTTTATTTTTTGGCTTAGTTAGAAGCTATTTTATTCCATAAAGGCTTTTGTTTTTAATGGCGGTACACCTTAATTTAGCAGTCAATTTATGGTTTAACAAACTTATAAAGCATTGAAGAAAGCACTATATTTTGCTGGTCCGCTCTTTAATAAAGCGGAAAGAGAATTTAATAGTTACCTATGTAGCCAGATAGAGAACCTTGATTTTAATGTCTTTTTACCGCAAAGAGATGGAGCGGAGTTAGATAAGCCTCCCTATCAAGAGATGACACCATCACAGCGTAATACAGCTATTTTCAATTTGGATGTAGAACAAGTATCTAGAGCCGATGTGTTTTTGTTTGTTTTAGATGGAAGGGTGCCAGATGAAGGTGCATGTTTTGAACTGGGCATGGCTTATAACCAAAAGGTTCAAAATAATCTGGACAAAATTATACTTGGTCTTCTTACAGACATAAGAGCAGCTTTTATTGACTCTAAATTAAATGCTATGTTGGCCGGCGCTTTTGATATGGTTTTTAATCAAGAAAAAGATTTGATAGACTATTTAAAAAAATTATAGAGGTAAATGTATCGGTAGCCTTCCTCGCTACCTGCAATTTATAATTCGTAAAAATATTGCCAGTAGCATTAATTCTACATACTAAAGTGGATTGACTGGTTGAGGTGGACAATGCTTATTTTCTTGGTTTAATGCTTACTAGTCTTTAAAAACCTTTTCAACTAAACACCTGTGATGGAAAAAGACAAGGGGTAGCCCTGTTCTAAGTTTGATTCCTATAAACGACAAGTCTCATAGTTTAAAATGATTTTAACTAAATAATATTTAGACATTTATATTTTAGGAATTCTTTTTTTACCAAAAGCCATTAAAGAAATCATGATTGTTAAAAGTAATGTAGTAAAAGAATTAGATACCATATTAGAGATTATTAATGATGCATCCATCGCCTATTAAGGTATCATTCCAGAAGACAGGTGGAAAGAACCTTATATGTCTAAAGGGGAACTAGAAGCGCAAATTAAAGAGGGTGTTAAATTTTATAATTACCAAAACGAAAGTGAAATTCTGGGCGTAATGGGTATTCAGCTAATGGAAGATGTTACGCTAATTAGACTTGCCTATGTAAGGACAGTAGCTAGACAAAAAGGTATTGGGGGTAAGTTATTGCATCACTTAATACAAATGGCCAAAACACCTGTTTTAATTGGCACTTGGAAGGATGCATCTTGGGCAATTCGGTTTTACGAAAAACATGGTTTTAGCAGGGTGCCAGAGGTAGAAAAAAATAGATTACTTAAAAAATACTGGACAGTGCCAAGTAGGCAAATTGAAACGTCTACCGTTTTGGCAAGTAAAGATTGGGCAAATTACTAGGCGCAAATGCAAACCTACATTACTAAATAAAAACCCCTTTGCATTGGCAAAGGGGCTTTACTTTTTCGTTTTAGCTATCACGAAAGGGTTATAATTGTGCTAGACCTTGGTCTAGTTCTGGTACAAGTTTTAAAACGCTATGGGTTATTTCTTCTCTAATTTCCGTTCCATAACCGTTTAAAAAAGCAAAAGTCAAGATAGAAAATGCAATTAAGCAGGCCCCAATAAGTATTCTTAGGTGTTCATTTTTTGGATTGGCAGACATACCTTTGTTGTTTGTTAAATAAATCTAAAAATAATTATTTACTTAACAAAACTTTAGCAAAATTAAATAGTTATGGAAGATACATGCCAAGGAATAAAAAAGTTTCAGCCATAGGTCTAGTTTACTCCTTTTTTAGCCTTATTAGTTGGATTAAGCTATGTTATTAATAGAAGAAGAAAGTAAACAAATTATCTTAGTAAAATTGCAATTGCACCAATGGCAGTCACAATTAGTATAAATCTACGGTAATGTTTTTCCTGAATTATTTTTACCAGCCGTATACCCAAAAACATGCCTAAAAAAATGGCCGGTAATAGCTTTAAATCAATAATTAAACTTTCCCAAGAAATAGTTTTCCAAATAAAAATGTGAAAAGGCAATTTAAAAGCATTCGTAATCAGAAATAGCCAAGCTGCAGTGCCTACAAATTCGTTTTTAGGCAATCTCATTGCTAGGAAAAAGATATTGCTAAATGCACCAGCGAGATTACCAATCATGGTACAAATACCAGCTAGAATACCAACACCCCCCGCAAAAGTCCAATGTTTTGGTACACTTTTAGATTTACGTCTATCCCAATAAAGTAATATAGCCAGGCTAAGAAAAATTACAAAAACCATCCCAATCTTAAACTGTCGTTCAGGTAAATCCTTCCCAACTAATACCCCAATAAGTATTCCTACAATCATCCACGGTAAAAACTGTAAAATGTATTTCCATTGTGTATGCCTGTTGTAATAAATAACCGCAATAATATCGCCCACCAATAGCAAAGGCATTAAAATTCCTGTAGATTCTTTTGCGCTAAAGGCAAGCGCTAAAAGTGTTACATTAAAGATAGAAAGGCCTTTTAAACCAGCTTTAGAAACACCAAGCAAGAATATAGATGTATAAGCCATTACCCATGCAGATAAGGCTATTGTAGCTGTTGTTGATGTTGGTTCCAATTGCGTTGGGCGATTTAAGGCTAAAGGTATTTTAAAAAATTCTATATTTAGCTAAAACCAACTTACAATGCAACTCACCACCTTGGATTATAGCCTTATAGTGGGCTTCTTTGCCATCGTCTTATTTATTGGCGTTTATGTTTCAAAATCCTCTGGCAAGAATACAACAGAATATTTTTTGTCTGGTAGAAACATGCCGTGGTGGCTGTTAGGTTTTTCCATGGTGGCAACTACATTTTCTACAGATACTCCAAACTTGGTTACAGATTTTGTGAGAACAGATGGGGTTTCTGGCAACTGGGAATGGTGGGCATTTTTACTTACAGGCTTACTAACTGTTTTCGTTTACGCCAAACTTTGGCGCAAGTCTAATGTTAAAACAGATATGGAATTCTATGCCATCCGTTATGGAGGTAAACCTGCTAAGTTTCTAAGAGCGTTTAGAGCGCTTTATTTGGGTATAGTTTTTAACGTTATGGCTATGGCAGCCGTTTCTTTAGCAGCAATTAAGATTGGGCAGGTGATGTTGGGGTTAAGCCCAGAAATTACCGTAATAGTTGCAGGTACCATTACAGTTTTATTTAGTGCGATAGGAGGATTTAAAGGCGTTATTTATACAGATTTTGTATTGTTTTTTGTTGCTATGATAGGTGCTATTGGTGCAGCATTCTATTTGGTGAACTTGCCAGAAGTAGGGGGTCTGTCAACTATTTTACAAAATAATTTAGTGCAAGAGAAAATGTCTATTTTACCAGATTTTACTAACACAGAAATGGTAATTACGGTACTGATAATTCCATTGGCGGTACAATGGTGGAGCGCATGGTATCCTGGGGGCGAGCCAGGGGGTGGAGGGTATATTGCTCAGCGTATGTTGGCTGCAAAAAATGAAAATCATGCCGTTGGAGCTACATTCTTTTTTAATATTCTACATTATGCTTTGCGTCCGTGGCCTTGGATATTAGTGGCATTAGCTTCATTAGTGGTATTTCCAGATTTAGAGAGTATAAAACAAGCCTTTCCTAATATAGAAGAAAGTAAATTGGGGCATGATTTGGCCTATTCTGCCATGCTTACCAAATTACCATCCGGATTGTTAGGTATTGTTTTGGCCTCTTTAGGCGCAGCATATATGTCTACTATTTCTACACATT
Source organism: Croceivirga sp. JEA036 (assembly GCF_011882165.1). Taxonomy (NCBI): domain Bacteria; kingdom Pseudomonadati; phylum Bacteroidota; class Flavobacteriia; order Flavobacteriales; family Flavobacteriaceae; genus Croceivirga; species Croceivirga sp. JEA036. The sequence continues at coordinate 442,422 of NZ_JAATON010000003.1, read as the reverse complement.
TAAATTGGGGTTCCTCTTACGTTGTAAACGATTTTTATAAACAACAAGTTAACCCAGAAGCTAGCGAGAAAGAATTAGTATTTGTTGGTAGAATTACTACTGTTGTTTTAATGGTGTTAAGCGCACTTTTTGCCTTAGCTTTAACCAATGCCACGCAACTTTTTGACATCATCATTATGTTTGGTGCCGGGACAGGGCTCATTTTTATATTAAGATGGTTTTGGTGGCGAATCAATGCTTGGAGCGAGATTGTTGCCATGTTTTTCTCTGGAGTAATTTCCATAGTTTTTTGGCAATTAGAAGAACCACTATTTTTAGCCGATGACGCTATTTTTCCTGTTTGGAGTAAATTTTTGTTGGTGGTGTTATTAACTACCCTAGTATGGTTGGCAATTACATTCTTAACCAAACCAGAAGACCTTCAAGTTCTAAAAGCTTTTTATCAACGTACGCAGCCTGGAGGTCCTGGCTGGAAAAAAATCCGGGCAGAGGTAGGAATAACAGAAAATATAAAATGGTCAGTTCCGTCTGGGATTTTGGCCATGTTAGTCAGCTCCTTGTTGGTGTATGGTTGTCTGTTTGCTACAGGAAATTGGATTTACGGTAACTATGAGCTAGCAAGTATTTTAACAAGTGTGGTAATTATCGCTGCTGTTCTCTTAAAAAAGATCTGGAGCGGTATGAAGGATGTATTCTAACTCTAATCTCTTAACTCCAATAAACGTGCAACGTATTTACCAATAACATCAAACTCCAAGTTTACTTGCGTCCCCACGGTATACGTGTGGAAGCAAGTATGCTCATGAGTATAAGGGATTATGGCTACGCTAAAACTATCTTTCTTAGAGTTGACAACCGTCAAACTAACCCCGTCTACGGTAATAGAACCTTTTTCTATGGTTACATTGGTTTTGGCTGGGTCGTAGCTAAATGTATATTCCCAGCTGCCATCTTTCTCAGAAACGGCAGTACATACAGCGGTTTGATCTACATGGCCTTGAACAATATGCCCATCTAGTCTAGTATTCATCAACATAGCTCGTTCTAGATTTACCTTTTTACCAACTTCTAAAGTGCCAAGATTTGTTTTTTGTAGCGTTTCTTCAATTGCTGTTACGGTATAAGTTTCATCCGTTAAAGAAACAACTGTTAAGCAAACTCCATTATGAGAAACACTTTGGTCAATTTTAAGTTCTGAGACCAGAGAAGAATCAACCGTAATATGCAAATTACCTCCTTCTTTCTCCAATCCAGTGATGGTACCTAAGGTTTCTATAATCCCAGTAAACATGTCTTTTTAAATTTAGCTAGCTTTGTAATTGTAAAAATAAGTATAGTAAAGCGTAATTATGAGTGAAGCTGCAAAAATTAAGCTAGGAATTTCAATTGGCGATATTAATGGTATTGGGTGCGAGGTTGCCCTAAAATCATTTTTAGACCCAAGAATGCTAGATTTTTGCACTCCTATCTTATATGCATCTAATAAGGTAATATCAGAGCAGAAAAAAAGGCTACAGTTAGATATTTCCTTTCAAGGTATTTCTAACGCAGAAAAAGCGCAGGATGGCAAAATAAACGTTTGTAATGTTTGGAAAGAACAACCTAGACTTCAATTTGGTAAGGCTACGGAAGACGGTGGCACGTATGCTATAAAATCGTTAAGGGCAGCTACAAAGGCATTAAAAAACGGCGAAATAGATGTGCTGGTTACGGCGCCTATCAACAAGAACAATATACAAGCAGAGGATTTTAAATTTCCAGGTCATACAGATTTTTTAGCTCAGGAACTAGGAGGTAATAGTCTAATGTTTATGGTCACAGAAGATATTAAGGTAGGCCTATTAACAGATCATATAGCCGTTAAAGAAGTGGCTAATGAGATTACTACTAAATTAGTGCGAGATAAGGTTTTTACGATGATGAAGTCTTTAAGGGAAGATTTTGCAATAAGAAAACCTAAAATAGCTTTGCTGGGTATAAACCCACACAGTGGTGACAACGGCACTATTGGTGATGAGGATGATAAAATTATGAAGCCAGCCATTGAATCTCTTTTTAATGAAGGGCATTTAGTCTACGGACCGTATGCTGCAGACAGTTTTTTTGGTAGTAAAGCTCACGAAAGTTTTGATGCTGTAATAGCAGCCTATCACGATCAAGGATTAATACCTTTTAAAACACTTGCCTTTGGCAAAGGAGTTAATTTTACTGCCGGATTGTCTAAAGTACGTACAAGTCCTGACCATGGAACGGCTTATGAAATTGCAGGGAAAGGCCAAGCAGATCCAAGTTCTTTTACAGAAGCAATTTTTATGGCGCTTAAAATTTTTAGGAACAGACAGGAGTTTACAGAACTGACAGAAAATCCGCTAAAAAAGCATCATCCTAAAAAAAGAACAAAAACGCAATAAATGTTAATATTTATTGGGTATATGTAAATAAATAGTATCTTTGCACCCGCCTTAAGGGCTGGTACACAAACATTAAGTGTAAAATGAAGCAGACGAAAGCATTTTATATTCCATTTGCGGGATTAAAATTAGGAAAGCACACGTTTGAGTACAATGTTGATAATAAGTTCTTTGAGTCTTTTGGTTATCAAGAGTTTAATGATGCTGATATTGCTATTACAGCAGAGCTCAACAAAATGAACACCATGATGGAGTTCCAGTTTGATGCAAAGGGTACGGTAAATGTTAATTGTGACGTTACTAATGAACCGTTTAATCAACAGATTGATGCAACAATGCATTTGGTGGTGAAGTTTGGAGAAGAATTTAATGATGAAGATGATGAAATTCTAATCTTACCTCACGGAGAACACCAAGTGAATATAGCACAATATTTGTATGAGATGTTGGTGTTAGCAGTGCCTCAAAAAAGAGTGCATCCCGGTGTAGAAGACGGCACATTAGATTCTCCAATGCTAGACAAGCTAGAGGAGTTGCAACCAAAGATAGAAGAGGATACAATAAAAAAAGAAGACAATACCGACCCAAGATGGGACGGACTTAAAAAGTTATTAACGGATAAATAGGTAACAATGGCACATCCTAAGAGAAAAATATCGAAAACGAGAAGGGATAAAAGGAGAACCCACTACAAAGCTACCATGCCAACAATTGCTCAAGATAGTGTAACTGGTGAAATGCACCTTTACCACAGAGCGCACTGGCACGAGGGTAAATTGTACTATCGTGGAAAAGTACTTATAGATAAGACAGAAGAAGAAACTGCTGCATAAGTACACGGTATTAAGAATAAACGACTCCCGGAATGTAAAAATTGCGGGAGTTTTTTTATGGATATACTTTAAAGGTCATCTAACTTAATTTTAGCGAGGAATGTCATAAAAAATGAGTAATTTTCGCCAAAATTGAGGCTTTTTTGGCCTTTTTTGTTAAAAACGACTTAAAAATGGGTAAAACTACAGCAGCCATAACCGCTGTGGGGGCATATGTTCCCGATCATATTTTAACCAACAAAATGTTGGAGTCCATGGTAGAGACCAATGACGAATGGATTACCACCAGAACGGGGATTAAAGAACGTAGAATACTAAAAGAAGAAGGAAAGGGGACATCTTTTATGGCCATTAAGGCCGCGGAAGACTTAATCAACAAATCTAATTTAGACCCTAAAGAGATAGATATGGTGTTGGTAGCTACGGCTACTCCAGATTTACAAGTGGCAGCTACTGCAGCTTATGTTGCGTCAGAAATTGGTGCAGAAAATGCTTTTGCTTACGATTTACAAGCGGCTTGTTCTAGTTTTCTGTACGGAATGTCTACCGCATCTAGCTATATAGAATCTGGTCGTTACAAAAAGATACTTTTAATTGGAGCAGATAAAATGTCATCCATTATAGATTATACAGATCGTGCAACTTGTATCATTTTTGGTGATGGTGCAGGAGCTGTGTTATTTGAGCCCAACCAAGAAAGTCTTGGTTTGCAAGATGAATATTTACGTTCTGATGGTATTGGTAGAAACTTCCTAAAAATAGACGCAGGTGGTTCTATTTTACCTGCCAATGAAGAAACGGTAAAAAACAAACAGCATTACGTATTCCAAGACGGTAAAACGGTTTTTAAGTTTGCTGTATCTAATATGGCAGATGTATCTGCTAAAATTATGGAACGTAACAATCTTACTGAGCAAGATGTACAATGGTTAGTACCACACCAAGCTAACAAACGTATTATAGATGCTACAGCTAATAGAATGGGGGTGAGCTCAGAAAAAGTAATGATGAATATTCAACGATATGGTAATACTACCTCTGCCACACTTCCACTATTATTGGCAGATTATGAAAAACAATTAAAAAAAGGAGATAATCTAGTATTCGCTGCTTTTGGTGGTGGTTTTACTTGGGGTTCCATTTACCTAAAATGGGCATACAATTCTTAATTTAGAACTAAATAAATCAATTATAAATGGATATTAAGGAAATTCAGAGTCTAATCAAATTTGTAGCCAAATCTGGTGCAAGTGAAGTTAAGCTAGAGATGGAGGATATTAAAATCACCATCAGAACAGGCTCACAAGGTTCTGGTGGGGAGACCACTATCGTTCAACAAATTCCTATGGCACAAGCACCAATGGCAGCTGCTCCAGCAGCTCCAGCGCCAGCACAAGCACAAACTCCTGCGGCAGAGGCTCCAAAGGCAGAGGACGATTCCAAATATATTACCATTAAGTCCCCTATCATAGGTACTTTCTACAGAAAACCCTCTCCAGATAAACCTGCTTTTGTAGAAGTAGGCAAGGATATCAAGGTTGGCGATGTATTGTGTGTTATAGAGGCTATGAAGCTTTTTAATGACATTGAATCAGAAGTATCTGGTAAAATTGTTAAGATTTTAGTGGACGATTCTTCTCCAGTAGAATTTGATCAACCATTGTTCTTGGTAGATCCTAGTTAATAAAAATTCTAATGTTCAATCCCTAAAAGTTGGGGGCAAATCTTTGTTGCTTTAGCACAAGGTTGGCGAGTTGAATTTTTAAACAAAGAATTATGTTCAAGAAAATATTGATTGCCAATAGGGGAGAAATTGCACTTAGAGTTATCCGTACTTGTAAAGAGATGGGTATTAAAACAGTAGCAGTTTATTCTAAGGCAGATGAAGAAAGCTTGCACGTTCGTTTTGCGGACGAGGCTGTATGTATAGGTCCCGCGCCTAGTTCGGAGTCTTACCTAAAAATTCCGAACATTATTGCTGCTGCGGAAATTACCAATGCAGATGCTATACATCCAGGTTACGGATTCTTATCAGAAAACTCCAAATTCTCTAAGATTTGTGCTGAGCACGATATAAAATTCATTGGAGCTTCTGGAGAACAGATAGATAAGATGGGAGATAAGGCTACCGCTAAAGAAACTATGAAAAAAGCTGGCGTACCTACGGTACCTGGTTCAGAAGGTCTTTTAAAAGATGTAGCCCATGCCAAAAAGGAAGCCGGGAAAATGGGGTATCCTGTGATGATTAAAGCTACTGCAGGTGGTGGCGGTAAGGGAATGCGTGCCATTTGGTCAGAGGAAGAAATGGAGAAAAACTTTGAAAGTGCTGTAAACGAAGCCAAAGCTGCTTTTGGTAACGGTGGTATGTACATGGAGAAGTTGATAGAAGAACCCCGCCATATAGAAATACAGGTAGTGGGTGATCAGTATGGAAAAGCATGCCATTTATCAGAAAGAGATTGTTCTGTACAACGTAGACACCAGAAATTAACGGAAGAAACACCTTCTCCGTTTATGACGGATAAGTTAAGAGATGATATGGGGGCTGCAGCCGTAAAAGCCGCAGAATACATTAAATATGAGGGTGCAGGTACGGTAGAATTTTTGGTAGACAAGCATAGAAACTTCTACTTTATGGAGATGAACACACGTATACAAGTAGAGCACCCTATTACAGAACAAGTTATAGATTACGATTTAATTCGCGAACAAATACTTGTAGCAGCGGGTGTGCCAATTTCTGGTAAAAACTATATGCCAAAATTACATTCTATAGAATGTAGAATTAATGCGGAAGACCCGTTTAATGACTTCAGACCGTCTCCAGGTAAGATTACAACATTACATACGCCTGGAGGGCATGGAGTACGTCTAGATACGCATGTGTATAGTGGGTACATAATTCCACCAAATTATGATTCTATGATTGCTAAATTAATTACCACTGCCCAAACAAGGGAAGAGGCTATTAATAAAATGCGTAGAGCTCTAGATGAGTTTGTGATAGAAGGTGTGAAAACTACAATCCCCTTCCATAGACAATTAATGGATCATCCAGATTATTTGGCGGGAAATTATACCACCAAATTTATGGAAGATTTTACCATGGAAGACAAGTATAAAGATTAGTATATTGCCCCCGTTAATTCGGGGGTTTTTTATGGAATTTAGTTACTGGGAAAAAAAGCAATGGTTTACCCAAATAGATGTGGCTATTATAGGTAGTGGTATTGTTGGACTTAGCACAGCTATTTATATAAAAAAGAACCATCCAGAATACAAAATTTTAATTTTAGAAAGAGGAGTTTTGCCCCAAGGCGCTAGTACCAAAAATGCTGGCTTTGCTTGTTTTGGGAGCATTTCTGAGCTTTTATCAGATTTAAATAATCACACTCCAGAAGAAATCTATTCTTTAGTAGAGCAGCGTTATAATGGCATTCAGCAATTACGTGGATTAGTGGGCGATAAAACCCTTGATTTTCAAGTACACGGCGGACATGAAGTTTTTTTAGAGAAAGACATACATGTTTATGAAGAATGTAAAGAAAAAATGGGATTCTTTAATGAACTTCTACATCCTATCTTTAATAAAGATGTTTTTAGACTAATGCCCAATACCTACAAGTTTGCCTCTGTTTTATCTAATTATATTACACATATAGAAGAGGGTCAAATTAATACAGGAGCAATGCTTTATGGATTATTAAAAAAGGCGCAATCCATGGGCATTCAAATGGTAAATGGTATAGAAGTTCTCCAGATAGAAGACCAAACTAATCAAGTAAACATTGAGACCAATCTTAATTGCTTTACTGCTGCTAAAATTTGTGTAACAACAAACGGGTTTGCATCTCAATTGTTAAAGTTAGATGTAAAACCTGCACGGGCTCAGGTATTAATTACCCAGCCAATACATCAACTACCAATTCAAGGTACCTTTCATTTAGAACAGGGGTATTATTATTTTAGAAATATAGATAATCGGATACTTTTGGGAGGTGGTAGAAACTTGGACATAGCTGGTGAAACCACAACAGCATTTGGGGAAACAGCTGTCATTCAGGAGCAATTAGAACAATTATTAAAACACACAATTCTACCCAATAAGGAGGTTATTATTGACCATAGATGGAGTGGAATTATGGGGGTAGGGCAACAAAAAAAACCTATTATAAAGGTTGTGAGTCCCAATGTGTACTGTGGTGTGCGAATGGGCGGTATGGGTATTGCTATTGGGGCCGCTGTAGGTAAAGAATTGGCAAATTTAATTTAGGTTGATGGGTATGAAGGAACAAGTATATCAATTTGCAGTAAATTTTGTAGACCAAAAAATAAGCGGTTTACAGCTTGCTTTACAAGATATTGTACAAGCTTTAACTTCAGAAACTAAAAGTACAGCAGGGGACAAGCACGAAACAGGACGAGCCATGTTACAATTAGAAAGAGAAAAACTAGGTAAACAATTGGCAGAAGTAGAAAAAATGAAATTGGTCTTGCAAAAGGTTAATCCTAACATCCCCTCAGAAAAAGTTGCATTAGGGGCCTTGGTAGCTACACAAACTTGCTATTACTATATTTCTATTTCTGCGGGTAAGTTTATAGGTTTAGAAAAGCCAACGTATTGTATTTCAGCAGCCACTCCTATTGCTCAATTACTTCTTGGAAAAAAGGCAATGGATAGTTTTACTTTTAATAATATTGATAACACTATCCTAGCTGTTTTTTAACGCTTGATTTACCTTTTGGTAAACTATCTACTGATGCAAAACTGTAATTTTAAATCATTAAAAAGTTGATAGAATTATCCTACAAAATACAGTGTATCTAAATTAATATTTAATGCTAAGATTATAAGGTGATGTCCTGGTTATAAGGACTACAGTTTTAGGAATATTTATTTTTTCATTCTATATTCGGCCGCTTGCGAAGTTCCTTTTTCCAAGCGGTCTTTTTCTTGCTATTAATTCGCTTTTCTTTAGCGGCTCTAGTGGGTCTAGTGGCTTTTCTCTTTTTAGGAATGTACAATGCACCTTGTAATAAGGTGAACAGCTTTGCAGTAACTATTTCTTTGTTCTTATGCTGGCTACGTGTATCTTCTGCTTGAAGAATTAATACGTTTTCCTTTGAAAGTTTTGGACCTAGTTTAGAGATGATTCTTTCTTTCTCCACCTCAGATAATCCTTGGGATTCCATAATGTTAAAATAGACTTCTACCTTGGTGGCTACTTTGTTAACGTTTTGCCCGCCAGCACCGCTACTTCTTACGGCCTTGTATTGTAATTCTTTAAGAATAATAGTCTCTAGCATGGGTCTTGGATATACGCTCGGCTAAGGATTTTGCCGTTGCTTTTAAAAATACATTGGTCCCTGGTATGATTGCATTTTTATGTAAAAACCAGACCGGTAAATCAGTTTCATGGTAGGCTTTAATTAAATAATGACTCCCTTTAAAAAAAGATTCTTCTACCTTAACATTAAAAGGTGAATTTTGAGTAATTGTCAATTCGTGTGGATACACAATAATGGGTCTATCTATATAATAACCAGGATTTAAAAAATAGAGGGGAATTTTATTAGCCTCACCAAACAAATTGGCAGTATATAAATCTTTTGGATTATTATAAACGCTTTTTGTAGGTCCAAAGTCCATCAACTTACCCTCTTTTAAGACCAATGTTAACCAAGCAAAAGGTAAAATATCGTCAGGATCATGAGTTGCATTAATAACAGTAATCCCTTTTTCTTTTAAATAAGGAAAAAGCAATTGTTTTAAGCCATTTTTCTTAAACTGGTCTATACTACTAAAAGGCTCATCTAATAACAAAATTTTTGGTTCTTGGGCTAAAGCCTTGGCAATAGCTACGCGTTGTTGTTGACCGCCACTAAGGTTTTTAACTTTAACTTTTGCAAATGGCAATAGCTGCATTACTTCTAAGAGCTCGTATATACGGGATGCATGGCTTTCTTGGTCAAAAACAGATAAGTGTTCACCAATATTTTCTTCTACAGTGGTAAACGGCATTAAATCCAGGTCTTGAGATACATATTTCATGTAATTCTCTCCTGGAATTAAATTAAAGTTAGGCCCTAGAACTTTTTTATTATTCCAAGACACCTCACCACCTTGCAATTGTAATAAGCCGTAAATGGCTTTAAGTAGCGTACTTTTACCAGAACCGCTTTCACCTATTAATGCCAAATGGCTACCATTAGGCAATTGAAAAGAGATATCTTTTAGAATAAGCTTATCCGCATAAGCAAAAGAAATATTTTGTACCTGCAGCATAGTTGTTTATAGTAAGCATTTTAGGCCTATAAAACAAGTTTAGAAGCCTATTAAAGTACTAGTCTTTAAATTCTTTTATTACAGCTTGGTTAGGCAACGCATCATATCCCATATTAAATAGTGTAAAACCAAAAATATCTGCGTATTGTTCTATGGTTTTACTAACTGGAGTGCCTGCTCCGTGCCCAGCATTAGTCTCAATACGAATTAATGTAGGGTTACTACCGGCTTGTTTAGCCTGTAACTCCGCTGCGAATTTAAAACTATGGGCTGGTACCACGCGGTCATCATGGTCACCTGTGGTCACCAAGGTTGCGGGGTAATTAGTCTCTGGTTTTACATTATGTACAGGGGAATAGCCTTTTAAATACTCAAACATTTCTTTATTGTCTTCCGCAGTACCATAATCATACGCCCAACCAGCCCCTGCTGTAAAAGTATGGTAACGTAGCATATCTAAAACACCTACGGCAGGTAATGCTACTTGCATTAAATCTGGTCTTTGGGTCATAGTGGCACCTACTAATAGTCCTCCATTAGAACCACCACGTATGGCCAAAAATTCTTTAGATGTATATTTATTTTCTATTAAGTATTCTGCACCAGCAATAAAATCATCAAATACATTTTGCTTTTGCAACTTGGTACCTGCATTGTGCCATTTTTTACCATATTCACCACCGCCTCTTAAGTTAGGTACAGCATAAACTCCACCCTGCTCCATCCAAACGGCATTGGCAATACTAAAAGATGGAGTTAGGCTAATATTAAAGCCACCGTAACCATAAAGTATTGTTGGATTTTTACCATTTAATTCTAAGCCTTTCTTATGAGTGATAATCATTGGGACTTTGGTGCCATCCTTAGAGGTATAAAAGACTTGAGTAGACTCGTAATCAGACGGATTAAAATCTATTTCTGGTTTCCAATACTGCTCATACGCTCCGGTATCAACATTGTATTTGTAAGATGAGCCAGGAGTATTATAATTAGTAAAGGAAAAGTAAAATTCTTTGTCTTCATCTTTACCGCCAAAACCACCAGCACTACCTACGCCAGGGAGTTTAACCTCTCGGATTAATTTTCCATCATAGTTATACTGGTAAACTTTTGATATAGCATCTACCATGTACTCTGTAAAGAAATAACCACCACCTTTACCAGCAGTCAATACATTTTCTGTTTCTGGAATCACGTCTTTCCAGTTTTCTGGGGTAGGGTTAGCTACACTGGCAACCACAATTTTTTTGTTTGGCGCTTCTAGATTCGTCACCATCCAAATTTGGTCACCTTCATTATCAATCACGTAAGTATCAGAGTCGGTATGGTCTAAGAGGGTAATTAAAGGGCTGTTTGCTTTAGTTAAATCTTTCATGAATAATTTATTGCCAGAAGTAGATACGGATGCCGAAATGAACAAGAAGCGTTCATCTTCTGATACACGACCACCTACATATCTGTGCTTTTCCGTAGCGGTACCACCAAAAATCACTTGGTCTTCTGCCTGTGGCGTACCCAATTTATGGTAGTATAATTTGTGCTGGTCCGTTTTTGCAGATAACTCACTACCTTTTGGCTTGTCATAACTAGAATAGAAAAAACCTTCGTTCCCTTTCCAAGAAATACCAGAAAATTTAATATCTACCAAGGTGTCTTCTACCTGTTGCATGGTTTCTGTGTTGATGATAATAGCCTTACGCCAATCACTACCTCCTTCAGAAATTAAATAGCCAGCTAAAGAACCGTCTTCCGTAAAACTTAACCCCATTAAAGAGGTGGTGCCATCTTCTGAAAATTTGTTTGGATCTAAGAACACCTCTTCTTTACCGTCTTCTTTTTTACGGTACACTACATATTGGTTCTGTAAACCGTCATTTTTATAAAAATAGGTGTAATCCCCTTCTTTAAACGGGGAACCCAGTTTCTCATAATTCCATAGTTTCTCCAAACGATTTTTTAAATCGGTACGGAACGGAATTTTATCTAAATAACCGAATGTGGTTTTATTTTGAGATTTAACCCATGCCTCCGTTTCTGGACTCCTATCATCTTCCAACCAGCGGTACGGGTCTTTTACGGTTTCTCCAAAGTATGTATCTACGGTATCTACTTTATTGGTGGCAGGATAATTCACAACAATAGGTTCTTTTTTAGGTTCTTGCTTACAAGCAATAAAGGTACCTATTGCCAGCAAAAAGGATAGTTTTTTCATGGTTTTTATGAGATTAGTCAAGCTAAAAATACCATGAAAAGGTTTGTATTCTGTATAATGCACAATGGTGTTAACTTTTTTTAACTAAAAATGCATCCTTACTGGTGCAAGGATGCATTTATAAATTTTGGCAAGCTGTAGTAAATAATCTTTACACTAGGGCATTAGCTACCAAATATTCTGCAATTTGTACCGCATTAGTTGCCGCTCCTTTACGTAGATTATCTGCAACAATCCACATGTTTAAAGTATTCGGTTGTGTTTCATCTCTTCGCATACGACCTACAAAAACCTCATCCTTGTCATGCGCGTATATAGGCATAGGATAACTGTTGGTCTCTGGATTGTCTTGTACTATTATTCCCGGTGTGTTGCTTAAAATTTCTTTAACTTCATTTAAGTCAAAATCGTTTCTAAACTCAACATTTACACTTTCTGAATGTCCGCCAGCGGTAGGTATACGTACTGCAGTAGCGGAAATACTAAAGGTTCTATCGTCCAATATTTTTTGGGGCTCACGAGCTAATTTCATTTCCTCTTTAGTATAGCCGTTTTCCATAAAAACATCACAATGTGGTAATGCATTTTTGTTGATAGGGTATGGGTATGCCATTTCACCTTTAATACCTTTTGCTTCATTTTCCATCTGTTCTACCGCTTTAACGCCAGTACCAGAAACGGATTGGTAGGTAGAAACAATAACACGTTTCATCCCATATTTTTTATGTAGAGGGTTCAAAGCCATAACTAACTGTATAGTAGAACAGTTAGGATTAGCAATGATTTTATCTTCTGTAGTTAACACGTCTGCATTAATTTCTGGCACTACTAATTTTTTATCTGGGTCCATACGCCAAGCAGAAGAATTATCTACCACAGTAGTACCAACAGCGGCAAACTTAGGAGCCCATTCTAAAGAGGTGTCTCCACCTGCAGAAAATATAGCGATATCAGGTTTAGCCTCTACAGCGGTTTGTAGTCCAATAACGGTATGTTCTTCGCCCTTAAAAGTTAATTTTTTACCCACGGAACGTTCAGATGCTACTAAGAGCAATTCATTTATAGGGAAATTACGTTCTGCTAGTACTTTCAACATCACTTCGCCCACCATCCCAGTGGCGCCAACAACTGCTACTTTCATTGTTTTACAATTTATGCAATACAAAGGTAGGCTACCTTTAGATGTAAACAAGCAATCTGAGCGGAATTATTTAAAAAACAACAAAAAGTTATAAATATAACAATTATAATGACACTAAAAAAAACCACCTAGTTGTCAGCGATAACAACTAAGTGGCTTTAAATTTAATTTAGTGATGTAGCGGTTAGCCCACCTGCAAAGCAATGCGGGTTACGTACTTATTTTTTAAGCGCATCTCTAATTTCCATTAACAAGTCTTTTTCAGACGGTCCTGGATCTGGAGCTGGAGCTTCTTCTTCTTTTTTCTTCATGTTGTTAACACCCTTTACAATCATAAACATTACGAATGCTACAATAATAAAGTCGATAACATTAGTTAAGAATTCACCATAAAGAACAGCAACTTCACCTACTTTTTCGCCAGCATCATTCATGGCACCTTCTTTTACAATGTATTTTAAATCTTTAAAGTCGGCATTGAAAATTAAACCGATAAGTGGGGAAACAATTCCACCTGTGAAAGAAGCAACTACTTTGTTAAAAGCAGCACCCATAACGAAACCTACTGCGATATCCACAAGGTTTCCTTTCATTGCAAAGTCCTTAAATTCCTTAAGCATTTTTATAGTTTAACAGGTTAATAGTGGCGCAATTTACAAAATTGGCAAATATTAATAAAATTTTAACAAACTAAATTTAGTCAATGATTTTACGTGTTACCCTAGCTGCAATGCCGGTCAGCAATTCGTAGGAGATAGTTTTTGCTGTAGTAGCTACCGTATTTGCAGAAAGCGCTGGTCCAAAAAGAGTTACCTCATCACCTTCTTGGCAATGAATATCAGACACATTGATCATAATCATGTCCATGCAGGTGTTGCCAATAATTGGTGCCAATTGACCATTAACCAGTACAAATGTTTGGCCTCCGCCGTATTGTCTACCAATACCATCTGCATGCCCAAGGGGCAGTGTGGCTGTTGTTACTGTTTTATCTGTGGTAAAAGAACGATTGTACCCTACGCTATCACCAGGCTTAATTATATGTATTTGAGAGATGACTGTTTTAAGGGTGGCTACGGGTTGTAATTTTGCATCATATTGAGCTTCATTGCCATAACCATATAATCCTATGCCACTTCGAACCATATCAAAATGCGCTTCAGGATAATTAAAAATCCCAGAAGTGTTGCACATATGTCGCTTGGGAGTATAACCCAAAACACTAGTGGTTTGGTCAACAAAGGCATTAAAAGCTTTAATTTGTTCTTGACTAAACACTTTTTCTTCTAAATCTTCTGAGGCTGCTAGGTGAGAGAATACGGACGCTATTTTAATAGCTTTTGTTTCTTTTGCCATTGCTAATGCTTCTGGAGCATCGCTTTGCGAAAACCCTAACCGATTTAATCCTGTATTAAATTTAAAGTGAACAGGGTAGGCTGTTTGTTGTTTTTCTTCGGCAAGTGCTATAAAAGCTTTTGCAATCCTAAGAGAATACAAATTAGGTTCTAAGCAACGTTCAATTAATACTTCTAGATTACCAATTTGTGGGTGTAGTACCAAAATAGGTAATTGTATACCAGCATCTCTTAACAATACCCCTTCTTTAGCATAAGCTACCGCTAAATAATCCGCACCAAGCGCTTCTAACTTTTTTGCTATGGCAACCATATCACTACCATAAGCAAAGGCTTTGACCACCCCTAAAAATTTAGTGCTTGTAGAAAGTTTAGATTTTAAATAGTTAAAATTATGGGCAAGCGCACCAAGGTCTATGACCAAAGTAGTTTCTGTAATTTTATGCATTCCCCTTTGGCTTGTTCTTTAACTCTTCCACATTTACATCTATTTTCTTAACGCGTTCTTTAAGCATTGCCTTATAAAAAGCACCTCTACTTAAAGGTTCATATTCTTCTACCTCCCCTAAAAGAACCAGTTTGTCATCATTAGATTTTCTAAAGCTATAATTAGCCAAATTACCTGTCCTTGTGCAAACCGCATGTACCTTGGTAACGTATTCTGCCGTAGCCATAAGGGCTGGCATAGGGCCAAACGGATTGCCTTTAAAATCCATATCTAAACCGGCAACTACTACCCGTATACCTTTATTGGCTAAATCATTACAAACGGTAACTATTTCGTCATCAAAAAATTGAGCCTCATCAATACCAACAACATCACACCCATCTGCCAGTAGTCTTATATTAGCAGCTGCAGGTACCGGAGTGCTTCTAATTTCATTAGCATCATGAGAAACTACCATTTCCTCATCATAGCGAGTATCTACCTGAGGTTTAAATATTTCTACTTTCTGTTTGGCAAACTGCGCACGCTTTAATCTGCGAATAAGTTCTTCCGTTTTTCCAGAAAACATAGAACCACAGATAACCTCTATCCATCCAAACTGTTCTTTATGGTTTACGGTGTTTTCAAGAAACATGTTGTATTTTTAACGCTTATTATGGTTTGCCATTAGAAAGGCAAGAGGAGCAAAGCTACTAAATATTTTAGCCTAAATCTACGTTAAAATTTAACCTTTTGTTTTTAATGGATAAGCATTTTTGGTAGTATTTTTATGTTTAAAGTTGTCGCGCCATGAAAAGAAAGTTAAGGGAAGAGTTGATTAAGCTATCTACAAACATCCTTACTTCTAGAGAAGATAGGGAGTTAATAGAATTGTATGATACAGCCAAACAATTGTTTGAAAAGCTGGCGGTGCTTAAATTTATAGAGGAAAACTTAACAGAAGTTGAGGTAGACGTATCTAAAAATGCCATTGCAAATAAGTTTGAATCCATGGCAAATGCGGTCTTGAGTGATAATAAGCAGGTGCCAGAAAACAATCCGCACCAGGAAGATATTATAACGCCGGGCATGGATACCATTAAAGACATGGTATCAGAAATGCCGAATGAAGCTTTGGAGTACATTTTTGGAGACTTTATTGCCAAGCCAGAAATGATGAAGAACGAAAAGGAGATTTTAGCGCCAGAAACGGCTCCTGCGGAGACCATATTACAGAAGAAATCTTTAAACGATAGAGTCAGTAAAGAATTTCAGATAGGTTTAAATGATCGTTTGGCTTTTGTAAAAAACTTGTTTGATGGCAGTATGGAAGACTATAGCCGAGTAATTAGCCAATTAAACACAATCGATAGTTTGGAGCGCTCTATAGCATTTATAGACGCTATGGTAAAACCAGAATACCATAATTGGGAAGGCAAGGAGGAATACGAAACCAGGTTTAAAGCTATTATTGAAAGACGATTTGCCTAAAATTAAACGAAGAAAAAATAACTAACCGATTGTTCTTACAATCGGTTTTTTTAATTAAGACAATGGGAAAATTGTTTTTGGTGCCTACGCCGATAGGCAATTTAGAAGATATGACTTTTAGAGCGATAAAAGTTTTAAATAGCGTAGATTTAATCTTGGCAGAAGATACCCGTACAAGCGGTAAATTATTAGCTCATTTTGATGTAGAAACACCAATGCAGAGTCACCATATGCATAATGAGCATAAAACGGTAGAAAACATAGTAAAACGATTAAAAGGGGGAGAGCAAATAGCACTTATTTCTGATGCAGGTACCCCAGCAATCTCTGATCCAGGATTTTTACTTACACGTGCTTGTTTAGAGCAAGAAATAGCGGTAGAATGTTTACCAGGGGCCACCGCTTTTGTACCTGCTCTGGTGAACAGTGGTTTGCCTAATGACAAATTTGTTTTTGAAGGTTTCTTGCCAGTTAAAAAAGGAAGGCAAACACGTCTACAGCTACTAGCAGAAGAAACTAGAACTATTATTTTTTATGAAAGTCCGCACAAGTTGCTTAAAACCCTAACACAATTTGCTGAATTTTTTGGTCCGGATAGGCCAATATCCGTTTCTAGAGAATTAACAAAAATGTACGAAGAAACGGTCAGAGGTACAGTCACCGAAGTACTGGAACACTTTAATACCCATGCCCCTAAGGGCGAATTTGTTTTAGTTGTAGGGGGTAAAAAGTAAGGTTGGCTGTGTATTTTTACAGTTCAACCAACCATTACTTTTAAAACTTTTAATCCTTTTTAAGGATGAAAAATTAAGCCTATAACGTTATTAACAATGTGGAGTAATTCCATGTCTAGTACGTACTGCCATCATGTTTTCCTTTTTCCCAACCATATTTGCCTAAATATTGGTCAGCGCTTTGCACAGCACCGTCTTCTATGTCCGTACCCATAGAGTCGTTCCATCGGTTTAAATATCCAAAAAGAGAAATAACACCTAGCATTTCTACAATTTCGCCATCATTCCAATGTTCATGTAAACGTGCTTTAATCTCAGCATTAACGGTATTTGGGACCTGAGATGCAGCCAAAGAAAAATCTAAAGCCGCACGTTCAGCTTCAGAAAATGCTGGGTGTGTGCGGTACTCCCAAATATTATCTAATTGTTCTTGTTCCGCACCATAACGTTCTGCAGCTCTAATAGCATGTGCTTGGCAATAACGGCACCCTGTAGCATTACTACTTACCCAAGCAATCATTCTTTTTAAAGCAGAAGTAACACGCCCTTGGTTTTCCATAACCGCCATATTCAGATTAATAAAAGCTTTGGAAATTGCAGGTCTATGTTGCATGGTTAAAACAGAATTGGGGCAAAAACCTAGTGTTTCGTTAAAAAACTGTGCCAATTCTTGTGTTTCCTTGTCGTGGTCTGGGTGTAAAGGGTTAACTAATGCCATTTTTGAGAATATTAAGTTTAGTTGCAGTATTTTTATTCTCTACAAGAAACGAAAACTTATGGCAAATACAAATCATATTTCTACTACGTGGTTGGGAAACATGCAATTTGAAAGCACCAATCCTTCTGGTAAAACCGTAACTATAGATGCTTCTCCAGATGATGGAGGGCAAGGAGATGGTCTAAGACCTAAAGCTCTAATGCTTTCTGGTTTAGCGGGTTGTTCTGGCTTAGATGTGGCTTCTCTTATAAAAAAGATGAAATTGAACGTAGATAAATTTCATATTGAAACCATTGCGAATTTAACAGAAGAGCATCCAAAGTATTATGACAAGGTGGTCATAGAATACCACTTTCATGGGGATGATTTAAACGAGGCCAAATTACAACGTGCGGTAGATTTATCTGTAGAAAAATACTGTGGTGTTATGGAAATGTTTAGAAAGTTTGCCGATTTAGAAATCAAGACCCTTTTTCATACCAATTAATACCACCATTACTAGAATTTTTCTATGCGTTGGACGCTAAAACCTAAACCCTTAGATGAAGATATTCAGAGGCTATCTACAGCATTAAATGTAGATAGCCTTATTGCACAGTTGTTACTGCAAAGAGGTATTTCTAGTTTTGAAGAAGCCAAAAAGTTTTTTAGACCAGAGCTAGCAGATTTGCATGACCCTTTTTTAATGCAAGATATGGACAAGGCTGTGGCTCGGATACAAAAAGCAATGGCGAATGGAGAAAATATTTTGGTTTATGGGGATTATGATGTAGACGGAACAACTGCTGTTGCATTATTATCTTCTTATTTGTTGGTGAATTACCCTAACGTAGCCACCTACATACCAGACCGCTATAACGAGGGTTACGGGGTATCTTATCAAGGAATTGACTTTGCAGAGGACAATGATTTCACGCTAATAATAGCTCTGGATTGTGGTATTAAAGCCATAGAAAAAGTAGCTTATGCTAAGGAAAAAGGTATTGATTTTATTATTTGTGACCACCACCGTCCAGGAGAAACCATACCAGAGGCTGCTGCTGTGCTAGACCCTAAACGTAATGATTGTAATTACCCGTATAAAGAACTCTGTGGGTGTGGTGTAGGATTTAAGTTGATACAGGCTCTAGCAGCTACTAAGGGTTTTGGTATAGAAACGTTAACGCCCTATTTAGATTTGGTAGCGACCGCTATTGCTGCAGATATTGTTCCTATAACAGGTGAAAATAGGGTATTGGCGTATTACGGATTGCAAGTGATAAATGCGGCTCCTAGGATAGGAATCAAGGCAATCATTAATCAATTAAAAAAGACTACCCTCACCATAACAGATGTTGTCTTTGTTATTGCACCACGCATAAATGCTGCTGGTAGAATGAAGCACGGACAACACGCTGTAAATCTGTTAACAGCAAACAACTATCAGCAAGCAGAACAATTTGCTAAGGAGATAGAAGAATTTAATACCAATAGAAAAGGTTTAGACCGGGAGATAACAGTAGAGGCCTTACAGCAAATAGAAGAACTTAAAGAGGAAGATAAATTTACCTCAGTGGTTTATAAAGAACATTGGCATAAAGGAGTAATTGGCATTGTGGCCTCTCGTTTAACAGAAACCTATTACAGACCAACTTTGGTTTTTACCAAAAGCGGAAAAAAGTTGGCAGCGTCAGCACGTTCGGTAAAAGGGTTTGATGTTTATAATGCCTTAGAGGCTTGTGCAGATTGCATAGAACAATTTGGTGGACACAAATATGCGGCAGGGCTGACACTCTCAGAGGAGCAATACCCAACTTTTAAGCAAAAGTTTGAGACTGTAGTGTCTAACACAATAGATGCTAAGTTGCTAACGCCAGAATTACAGATAGACGCAGCCATAGATCTCTACCAAATAACACCCAAATTAATGCGAATTTTAAAGCAGTTTGCACCTTTTGGTCCAGGCAATATGACTCCTGTTTTTATGACAGAAAAAGTTAAAGATACCGGATATGCTAAAGGCGTAGGCCAAGATGAAGCTCACTTGAAATTCTCTGTAACCCAGAATGGTTCCACCCCGATTGGTGGTATTGGTTTTAACTTAGGGAAAAAGCTACCGTTGTTAAAAAATAATAATTCCGTTGCCATTGCTTACACCATAGACGAAAATGAATGGAATGGTGTCGTAAGTTTACAGCTAAAATTAAAGGACCTTAAATAACCCAGTATGTCCAAACCTCTAGACCCCTATGCTGCCCTTCGTTTTAGGGAATTTAATATTTTCTTGTTGGTGCGTTTTGCAATGGTATTTGCATGGTCTATGCAGTTTATTGTTATTGAATGGCAGGTGTATACCCTTACCAAGGACCCACTTTCTCTTGGAATTATAGGATTGATGGAAATTATACCTGCGGTAAGTATTGCTCTCTTTGCCGGTCATTTTGTAGATCAAAATGAAAAGCGAAATCTGCTCGTAAAATGCATATTAGGATTCTCTGTGGTAAGCCTTGGCCTTTTTCTTGTAAGCGCACCATCTGTAACCGAAAAGTATAATGGTACAACCGTTCTTTATCTAATTTACGCCTTAGTATTTTTAGGGGGACTAGTAAGAGCTTTTATTGGCCCCACTATCTTTTCTTTAATTGCATTAATAGTACCAAAAAAAATCTATCCTAATGCGGCCACGTGGAGTAGTTCTACTTGGCAATTAGCCTCTGTATTAGGGCCTGCGTTTGCTGGCTTTTCTATCAGTTGGATTGGGGTACACTGGTCTATGTGTATCATCTTTGCTTTCTCTTTAATGGCTTTGTTGTTTTTGTCTCAAATTAAGAAGAAACCGATTTTAAATCCTAAAATTGGAGAGCCAGTTTTACAAAGTTTAAAAGATGGACTAAAATTTGTGTTTAGTACTAAAGCTATTTTAGGCGCTTTAAGTTTAGACATGATTGCTGTTTTGTTTGGAGGCGCGGTTGCCTTATTACCCATATTTGCGCAAGATATTTTACACGTAGGCTCTGAAGGTTTTGGTATTCTTAGAGCGGCACCAGCAGTAGGCGCCTCTATTACTATGCTGGGTTCTACACGTTTTCCATTACACAAAAATGCAGGTAAAAAACTCTTGTGGGCTGTATTTGGCTTTGGTCTGTGTATATTAGTTTTTGGTCTGTCTACCTACTTTTGGCTGTCTGTTTTAGCATTATTTTTAAGTGGTGCTGTAGATGGAGTTAGCATGATTGTGCGCCAAACTATTTTACAATTAAAAACACCCGACAACATGCGTGGTAGGGTAGCTTCTGTAAACTCTATTTTTGTAGGTTCTTCTAATGAATTAGGCGCTTTTGAAAGTGGGGTGGCTGCCAAATTGTTGGGCACGGTAAATGCGGTTATTTTTGGTGGATGTATGACTCTACTTACAGTGGGTGGTATGGCCGTTATTTCTCCAAGTTTTAGAAAATTAGACTTAACCCAAGATGTAGAAGAAAGGGAAAATGAAGTATAAAAAAATCCTTCCATAACAGAAGGATTTTTAAGTAGGTATAAAAAGATTTGGTATGCTTTTTTGCCGGTTAGGCAACTATGAATTTTAGATTGGGTTATCACTAATTCTGAAGTAAAAGTAGGGCACTTGCAGCGAGCTAAAAATTAATTGTTGCGAACACCGTTTTTTAAGATGTGAAAACGTTTAGGAATTGCTTTTATCAAGATAATGCAACTGCAATTGCGAGCCATCGAAAGAGGCATAAGTGTAATACTTAATCCAATCGCCCAAATTTATATAGGTAGATCTGCCATTTAAGTCTATTTTCATAGGAAGATGGCGATGGCCAAAAACAAAATAGTCATAATGCTGGTTCTTTAGCTTGCGTTTGGCATATTGTATAAGCCACTCTTTATCTTCCCCCAAAAAATTAGCATCTGCGTCACCAGAAATAACTTTATTATTTACGGATAAGTGTTGAGCAAGACGTACGCCCAAATCTGGATGTAACCATCTAAAAAACCATTTGCAAACAGGATTTACAAATACTTTTTTCATCATTTTAAAACCTGTATCTCCAGGGCCTAAACCATCTCCATGGCCTACAAAAAAAGAAGTGTTTTCAATCTTAAATTGTTGTGGCTTATGAAAAACTGGAATATTTAGTTCTTCTTCAAAATAGCCATTCATCCATAAATCATGGTTGCCAACAAAATAATAAATAGGGATGCCAGCATCGGTAAGTTCTGCTAATTTGCCCAGTGTGCGGACAAATCCTTTAGGTACTACTTTTTTGTATTCAAACCAAAAATCGAACAAGTCGCCCATCAAAAAAATAGCAGCAGCATCTTCTTTAATTTGGTCTAACCACGCTACAAAGCGCTTTTCTCTTGGTAGACTTGCTGCATGGGTAGGAGCTCCAAGATGATTGTCGCTAGCAAAAAATACTTTCTTGCCTTGTTCTAATTTTTTGATATCCATTTGGCGGCAAATATAGGATTTCTAGACAGTCTTGTTAAATTAGGCGGAAGGCCAAATAGGAAAAACCTATTACGAGTAGCGGAGCAGCAATCATAAATGGAATAACGCTACCACGGTATAGGTCCCAAAAGGATATCACTTTCATCGTTTCTGGTTTTTGTTTATCGTAAACAATAGAAACCACATCTCCAACCTTGTAGGGAGCAGGATAAGAACGTATACTGCTTGTGTATTCTAAGACTTGGTTTCTACGGTCTTTGTACTCAAAAACTGGGCTATACAAAGGATTATTGTCGCCTGTAAATACTTCTAGATGGATAACTTTAGCCTTGGTTTTAATTCCGTCTGCTAGTAGATTTTGTGTTTTGGTAAACTGAAGACATGCCATATAGGCAATAAAGACTCCCAGAGCAGCTAAAAATCCATAGAATACTAACCAAAACATAGGCCTGCGCATTACAGTAGCTTAACGTTTAAATTTCTTGTTATTTCTGTATCTGGTAATAATATAAACTGCAATTACAAGCAATGCCAATAGGGGCATAGTAAGGTTACTATTTAATAGCGATAAAAATTCCATCTATTTCTTTTTAAGAAAGAACGCTACAATAGCCGATGTTAGTATACCCATTGCTAAAGCACTAATAACACTCATAACTACATAATTGTTAAAATTGAAGTAGGCCTCCATGTCTACCTTATTGTTACCTAGAGAAATGCCATGAGCAATAGCGTTATTAAAATACTCTGGTGAAATATAATTATGAGTTAGGTATTGTGCCAATGGACTTAGTAAGGCTACAAACAAAGAAATAATTACGCCAGTAATAAAACCTTTTACCCAAGACATTTTACCATTGAGGTCTTTATCTCTTTTTTCTTTTAGAGCGAATACAAAAATAAGTATAGCTACTACTGCAAAAACATTAGTGTACAAGGGATGTTTTGCTATGTGTTCATCATGCCAGCCTAAACTTTTTTCTAGCACCATCCAAAGTAGTGCGGCTAGGGTAAAAATTACCCCCCATTTAATTTCTGTTTTAATAGTTTTCATCTTAAAAGCCGTTTAGTTGTGCTATATAAGGTACTAACTATTTTTTAAATTTTGCTAAGGCCTTTTTGGTATTTTCAGAAAGGGCAAGTCTTCCAGAAAGTTCAGCGCGGGCAGTAAGAAGCTCATCCCAATCCTCTGTGCCTTGCCATAATACTTGTTTCATAGCACTTAATGCTTCTGGGTTGTATTGGGATAATTGATGCGTGTAATGGTCTAGCGCTTGGTCCATTTCTGGGATAGAGTCAAATACTTTTGCATACAATCCTTTTTCTTTGGCCCAATATGCATTTTTCCATTCTGTTGGCGCAAAAGTAAGTTCTGCCAAGGCAGCTTTTCCTATTTTACGTTCCACGGCGGGAGCAATAACAAACGGACCAATACCAATGGAAATTTCTGATAGTTTAATGGCGGCTGCTTCTGTAGCCATAACATAATCGCACGCACTGACGAGACCAACTCCACCACCTACAGTTTTTCCCTGTACACGACCAATAATTGGTTTTTGGCAAGAGCGCATTGCATTTAAAACCTTTGCAAATCCACCAAAGAATGCACGCCCTTCTGTTAAATTACTAACAGCTACGAGCTCATCAAAAGAAGCCCCAGCACAAAAAGCACGTTCACCTTCTGACTTTAAAAGAATAACAGAGACCTCCGCATTTACAGCCAAATCATTAAAGGTTTTTGCAAGTCTATCTAACAATTCAGAAACAAAACTATTGCTTGCAGGGTGGCCAAATTCTATAGTAGCTAATTTATTTTCTATGTGGGTATAAAGACTTCCGTTTTGTCTGTCTGTTGTCATTGTTGTGTTGTTTTGTATAAAATTAGGGGTTTTGTACCAGCGGCTTAAACTTTTGCCAAAACTTAATTACTAAAGCCCCACCACGTATCGCCATCCAAACCATGAAAGCTATCCAAATAGCATAGAATCCCCACCCTAGGAATTTGCCCAAGTACAGAACAGGAATAAAACCCAAAAAAGTGGCGGCAAGTAGTACATTTCTTAAGTACTTCATTTCTCCTAAGCCCTTGAATAATCCATCAAAAATAAAAGCAATACTATTCATAGGTAAACCTAAAATAACTAAGTAAAAAATTCCGTAGAAGGTTTGTAAGACAATGGGTTCATTAGAGAACATTCGCCCTAAAGGCTTGTAAAAAAGAAATCCAAGAGCAACTAAAACTACACTTATTACAACACCATAAACAAATACTTTTTTTGCGAGTATCCATAAGCCTTTGTAATCTTTTGCGCCCAAAAGTTTACCACTCATTCCATTACCTGCAGCGGCATAGCCATCTATAAAAAAGGCCGAAAAAAGCCAAAGATTTATAGCTATTGTGTGGGCTCCGATGAACTGGTCTCCTAATGCTGTGGCCTCTCTTACTGCTAAAATGAGTGCAGCATTTAATGCAATAGCTCTGACAAATAAATTAAGACTCATGAAAATAAGCTTCCTAATCTCCGTATTAAAAGGAAGTTTTAACTTTAAACTTATACTGGTTTTGGTGCGTAATAGATAAAACACTAAAAGTGCCATAACAGCTTGCGCTATTAAACTTGCATATGCAGCACCTTTTAAGTAAAGGGCTGGTATGTAGCCTTCTATACCGTACACTAGAATAACGTCTAAAACTATATTTACTAGAGCACCTATTATAGCGATGACCATAGGGTAAAAAGTATTTTGCAGCCCCCTAAAAATACCGAAAATAGCAAAGGTAAATAGTGTTAAAGGGAAGCCCCAAACACGTATAGAATAGTAGGCTACGCAATAATCTAAAATTTTACCTGAAGCCTTAAAAAGAATAAATATTTCTTCTGCAAAAAATAGCGTACTGGTTAATAGGACAATGCTAAGCGCAATGTTTAAATAAATAGCTTGTGCAGGTAAATCTGCAACTAATTCTAGGTTATCCGCACCCAAATATTGAGATATAATTGAGGAAATAGCACTTCTGGTTTGCCCTAAAACCCAAATAAGCATAGATAAAAAAGACCCAACAATCCCTACCGCAGCAAGTGATTCTAAACCATCTACAGGAATATTACCGACAATAGCTGTATCTGTAATGGACAACACGGGTTCCGCAATTCCCGCGATAGTTGCAGGTATCGCTAATTTATTTATGGTTTTAAAGGAAACTACCGTTTTACTTTGCATGTTCAAGAATAAGTTCATAACAGTAAAAAGGGGCTGTACTCTGTTTAGGAAAGTAGATATTCCCTAATTTTTGATATCCTCTGGCTTCATAAAAACGCTGATTTCTTTTGTTTTTAGAAAAAGTATCTAAACGGACAGAGATTCCGCCTTGTTTTCTTATTTCTTCTTCCGCAAAATTCATTAATTGTCTTGCATACCCTTGTCCTTGTAAATTGGGATGTACGCAGAGCCGGTGAATATAAAAATTACGACCTTCTTCGGTTAGCCACGCTATGCTTTGGTATTCATCGTCTTTTAAGTTAGATATAACAATTGAGCCCATAATGGCACCTGCAACTTCTAAAACATATAGCTCTTTCCTCTCAAGGTCTTTTTCAAAAGCATTTTGACTGGGATAGTGTTCATTCCATTGATAAATGCCATGGGCAATCATGCTAGCAGCACAAGCCTTAGTCACGGATAGAAGCGGAGAAATATCTTTTTGAGTGGCAGGCCTAATCATAATTACACTTATATTCTGTAAATTTAGCTATATAAAAACAACCAAACTATGAAGAACATTCTTGTTCCAATGGGCACATCGCCCTCTGCACTAAATACTTTACAATATGCTGTTGCCTTTGCAAAAGAAATGGGTGCTCAAGTATATATTATGGACGTATTTACTTTAGCCTCAACTGCGGGCGCTTTATCTAATGTTACAGAAAAGGTGGCGGCAACAGGCAGGGAACAAATAAAAGAATACATAGCAAGCATAGATACCCTGGGGCAAGAACTAAAAATTGCCTCTTATAATGGTGATATTGTGGATGGTCTTAATCAAATTAATAAGGAATTGGGTATAGATTTAATTATTCTTTCACCAAAAAGTAATGATGTAAATGAGGAGTATTACTTGGGCAGCACCTCTGGCAGAATTGTTAAACTAACCAACATACCTGCATTAATTGTACCTAAAGATTACACGTATAAACCTGTAAAAAGTATTTTGGTAGCGTTTAAATCTGGGATTTTAAAAAGAGGAAGAATACTAAATCCTTTGGTAGAGGTTGTAAATACATTTAAAGCAGAAGTTGGTCTGTTATTGGTGAAGACACCTGGTTATACGGATGAGGATTTACAGATTAACACATCACTTTTAGACCTGAGTAAAAATCTTACCATAACAGAGAACCAAACTACCTACCATGGGGTGCTAGAACATTTTCAACAGTACCAACCAGATATGCTTTGTGTTTTTAGAAGAAAACGAGGCTTCTTTAAAAAGCTTTGGGAAAAGAGTACCATTCTAAAGTCCGAGTTCTTTGCCCCAGTACCTGTTTTAGTACTTAGTGTAAAAAAGTATTAAAGAATAAAACTATTTTGATACTTATGCAAAATGTAGTTCCTTTGCGAACTGCAATGGGGGATTAGCTCAGTTGGCTAGAGCGCTTGCCTGGCAGGCAAGAGGCCACCGGTTCGAATCCGGTATTCTCCACGGAAATAAAAAAATGCCACACCTATGTGTGGCATTTTATAGTTATAGACTAGCCATTATTTTTTTTAAGTCTTCTTCCGTAATAGGTTTTACAAAGTAATTGCTAACCACGTTAAGTTCCTTAGCGCGCTCGTGGTCGCGTGCGTCTATAGAAGAACTAACCACATAAATTTTTACCTTCTCTCTATTGTGGTTGGGTATTTTTACAAAATCTTCTAAGAACTCCCACCCATCCATAATAGGCATATTTAAATCTAGAAAAATAACTTCTGGTAAGGGTTGATTATTATTTAATCTTTCTACAAGGCCATCTATGGCTTCTTGTCCATTTTTAAACACTAATAAATCGTTACTAAATCCAATTTTTTTCAATAGAATTTTCATTCCAAAAAGAAAAATAGGGTCATCATCTACTACACAAGAGACGGCTAATTTGCTCATGATAAATCGTTATAAAACGTTAATATAAAAGTAGACCCTTTATTTGGTTTGCTGTCTACGCTAATATCGCCATTCATGGACTGCATTTGGTTTTTAGAGATAAATAACCCAACACCTCTTGCCTCTGGATGGTCGTGGAATGTTTTATACATTCCAAATATTTTTTTCTTATGTCTAGGTAAGTTAATACCTAGACCATTATCTTTTATGCTTATTCTACTCTCGTCCTTATCCTTATAAAAATCAATAGTTAATTCTAAATCCTTATCTGGACGTTTATAACGGACAGCATTAGAAATAAGATTTAAAAGTACACTTTCTAAGTAAGGTTGTATTGCTGCTACTTTCGCTTTTTCGTTAATGTTGTTTTTTAGGGTGGTATTGGCATTTTTTAATTGGTCCTTTAAGCTTTCTAGAACAATATCTAAAGATTTTTTAATAGGAATCTGTTTAATTTTTTGTGAATCATCTGTGGAAATCTGAATTACTTCATTTAAGTGCAGTAAAGTTTCATTTAGATGGGATGAGGACTGTTGTAGCATGTCTAGATATTCTTCCAAATCTTCTTGTGTGCTATTATCCTGGCTAATAAAATGAGAAAGCATGGAGATATTAGAAGAATGAGAACGTAGATTATGAGAAACAATGTGTGCAAAATTGAGTAGACTATCCTTTTGGTTGGTTGTCAATTTTAAAAGCTTTTGAAGGCGAGCTTCGTTTTGCCTTATTTCTGTTATATCCCAATTGGTGCCAATCATTTTATAAGGTTCACCTTTGCCGTCTCTTAAAACGGTTCCTTGGGCTTTTAGCGTTCTTATTTTATTGTATTTGGCAATAATACGGTACTCACTATTGTATTCTTTGACTCCCCTAATGGCTAAATCTACTTCTTTTAATACTCTAGGTCTATCCTCTGGATGTAAACTATCTACCCAATGTTTAAAGTTATTAGTAAAGGATTTAGGGTTTATGCCAAATAAGGTAAACATATTGCGATCCCACACAACGGCATCTGTACGTAAATCGTATTCCCAAATACCAATTCTGCCAGAGGTTGTGGCAATTTCTAGTCGGCTGGCAGCTTTAGACATTTCTAATTCTGCTCTTTTTTCCTTGTCTATATCTTGGAAAGTGCCAAATAGCCTAATACATTCTCCATTTACAAAATCAGTCTCGCCTTTAGCGCGTACCCATTTTTCATTTCCTTTAGCCGTAATAATGATGAGCTCTTCATTATAAGAAACTCCGTATTTAACAGCATTGTCTACTAGTTGCTGAATGCGCTCTCTTTGTGGACCTTCTTTGTAAAATTTTATACCTGTTTTTAAACTGGGCTTATAGCTCGGGGGCACTTCATGTATTTTCTTAGTGCTTTCTGTCCAAATTAATTCTTTGGTTTTAATATTTAACTGCCAACCACCAACCAAAGCGACTTCTTCTACACGAGTGAAAAAGTCTTGCATTTGTTTGTGTTCAGAAACTTCTTCTAGATAAATAAAAAGATTTACCGTTTGGTTATTTTCTAGAACTGGCTTAATACGCCATTTAACCCATTGAATGGCATCCTTGTCATTTACATACTGCACGGCATCATTATGATCCTCTGTTTTATAGACCATGCAATCATTTATAGTAGAAAAAAATAAGGTGGGTAAAAAAGGTATGGCTTCTGCAATATGTACCCCATACAAATCTGATTTGCCAGGGATAAATTCTACCAGTAAATGCCTAGAGTATTCTTCAATTTCAAATTGACTGTTTAAAATAAAGGCAGATACAGGAAGCTCTTTTATGTAATTAAATGTTGAAATTGTTTGCAATGATTAAGTTATTACCTACAAAAATATAACATATAATTAGTACGAAATATTTTCTGAAAAGTAGATTAATCTTCAATTTAATCAAATCTTTTAAAAAGCATGTTATGATTAAGAATAAAGTAGCCTATATCACGGGCGGAAGTAAAGGAATAGGACTTGGCGTAGCAAAAACACTTCTAGAGCAAGGTGTGCGCGTGGCCATTAGTGGTAGAAATTTAGAAACCGTAAAAAAGGCGGCAGAAAGTTTAGGGAATTCAGAGATGGTTTTACCTATAGTATCTGATGTTACCAAGCTAGAAGATGAAAAAAAAGCGGTAGCTGAAATTTTAGATAAGTTTGGACAATTAGACTTTATGATTGCCAATGCAGGGGTAGGTCATTTTGCTTCTGTTGATGAAATGAAAGACGAGGACTGGCACCAAATGATAGATACTAATCTTACTGGAGTTTTTCATAGTTTAAAGGCTGCTGTAAGTGCGCTTAAAGAATCTGAAGGATACTACATAACGCTAGCTAGTTTAGCGGGGACAAACTTCTTTGCTAACGGTGCGGGTTATAACGCTACTAAATTTGGTGTAGTCGGGTTTACACAAGCCGCTATGTTAGATTTAAGAAAGTATAACATAAAGGTAAGTACAATTATGCCAGGGTCAGTGGCAACACATTTTAATGGTAATGAACCATCAGAATCTGATAAATGGAAAATACAGCCGGAAGATATTGGCAAATTGGTTCTAGACCTACTTACAATGCACCCAAGAACTCTACCCAGTAAAATAGAGGTAAGGCCTACGAGACCAGATTTAAAATAGACTATGTAATTTCTTCATCTAAGAAGGGAATTTCCGCATTAAAGATAGCCTTGATTAATTGGTGTAATTCGTTCTCAAATTTTGCCAAGAGGTCAGGGCTTATTTCTGTATTGGCACGGCCTCTAGAATGTGTTTTGGTGCCAAAATATATAATCGCTTGTTGTATTTGTTTAATAGGTACAATACCAGCTTTAAAGGTGCCAATGGAGTGTTCTTGTTGATACATGTAAGCATAACATAACAGCTGAAATGCCTTAAGGTTTTTTGGAGTAAATGCTAACTCTCCTTCTTTAGACACCATTTGTACTTCAGAATTATTTACATTACCTGTTTTATAATCTATAATTTCTAACACACCATTAACTTCATCAATACGGTCTAAAGTACCTTTTAAATGGATAGGGAAATTCAAATCTGGAATGGTCAGTGGACAGAACATTTGAGCTTCCAGACCTAGTAAGTAAACCGTGTTTTCTGTACATCTTTTGATATCTAAAGCAATAAAATCTGCTATATATTTTTGTACAACATTAAAGGCAATTAAATTTTGCCCGCTACTAAAGTCACCTACATCATAGATAGTTAAAAACTGTTGCTGTACTTCGGTTTTAATTTTAGGTAGTAAGCTTTTTAGTAACTCAGGTGTTAATTGAGTGTTTAAATATGGCAAATACAATTGCTCCAGAGCGTTGTGTACAATGGTGCCAAAGGTGTTATAAGCTAGCTGTTCTTCAACACTGTCAATATCATTTATTCGTAAAACATTCTGTTTATAAAAGGTGTACGTGTTTTTTATATAATTTGATAAAGATGAGGGCGAGAAACCTTTAGAAGCAATAGATTTTAAATCATTTAGAAGTCTATCTGTTTTTTTAACAGTTACTGGTGGTGAGCTCAAGGTTGTTATTGCTGGAGTAGCAATATGATGCTTTACCTGAAATTTTAATTGGTCGTCTGTTAAAAGCTGTGCTATAAAACGGCTTTTCTCATTACCTAATAACACATCTGGTTCTGTATTATACGTTACGTATACTTGGCTTGCTCGCTGTAATAAACGGTAAAAGTGATAGGTGTAAATGGCATCTTTTTCTTTGTAAGTGGGCATTTTATATTCCTTTTTAACATCATAAGGAATAAACGAATTGTTGCTTTTACCTGCTGGCAGTATACCCTCGTTTACAGAGGTCATTAGAACAGTTTCAAAATCTAAACATCTACTTTCTAACATACCCATAATCTGTAAACCACTTGTTGGGCTACCTTTAAAATCTAATTGTTCAGTAGAAATAAGTTCTAAATACAGTGCATTTAAGGATTTGATACTAGAAATATAGGTTTTCTCCAATCCCAGATTCTTTAACTTTAAAAACAGTTTGATAAAAGCTTGTGTAGCTTGTACTTCATAATGATTTTTTTGGTTTTCAAAATAATCACTTATGGTATTTAAGAGTAAAAGAAGTAAATCTATAAAGTTTTGTGTGGTTAGCTCAGTGGAGGCGAACAATTGATGTAGTATAGTGCCAGTACCTTTTAAAAACTGTAAATTATCTGGATGTATAAATAACACATTATGGTGTTGTATGTGCTGCGTGATTACAATGGCTTTATGTATACCTTCTTTTTGCAAAACAATTTCTGTCATTGGATTTCCTAGAAATTGTAGCACATCTTTATAGAAAACTCCTCTAGCACTTTTGTTTAAAAAAAGCTGAAAGTAGGCGGATATAAATTGGTGTAAATTGGTTTTCTCTAGGGGTAACCCCATAGTAATATTTACTTCTGGAATGTTTTCTGGCAAAGAGTTGATAATCGCAGGTAAAAGGGTTTCGTCTGCAAGTACCAAAGCCACTGTGTCTTTTTTGGTTTTGCGTTGGTAAAGGTTTGCAAGTAAGTTGCCAATGAATTTTGCTTGAGTTACATTTTTGGGAATTCCGTAAATGTTGACCTCTTTGTTTTCTGCGTTGTAATTATTGGAAAAGTAATGTTCTTTAGTAGGTAGCTCTTTCCATTTTTTAAAATGGTTGCGGATAAAATACCCAACATCATGTTGAGGGTCTTCATAGAAATACGAGTCTATATCCCAGTAAATTTTATTGTTGGTTTTGCTTATAAATGCTTTTATAAGCTTTATTTCTGCTTCATTCAACGCATTAAAGCCAATAAAATGATAGCTTTTTTCTCTATGGTTTTCAAGGTATTCTTCTACATTTTGTTGAGCTTTTTTGTAAATCAACCCTTGATAACCGGTATTTTCAGACCTAAGTAATTCTAGATAGTTTGGGTAGAGCTGACCAATTGTCTCTAAAAATAAGGTGTGATTTTTAATGAGTTTAGTTGGTTCTAGCTTTAAATCCCACTTTGCCATACGTTCAATGGCTGTTAAATAATCAAATAACACTTGAGCATCTACTAAATGCCGATCTATTTCATTAAAGTCACCCAAAAGGGTAGTACCCCATTGTAGAAATTGCTCTAACTTTTCTTCTGGATGTTGTTTTTGATATACTTCAAAAAGAAGCAAAAGGATTTCTAGATTAGTACTATGTTCTAAACCAGATATTTCTTGAATAAATTCTTCTATACTATAGATTTGTGGACTTAGTATAGGCTTTTCTATCTGTTGTGCAAGGTAGTGTTTAAGATAGGTACCCGCCCTTCTACTAGGGAGTACAAAGACCATTTGGTTTAAATTTTTATGGTCTTTTAAAAGTTGTATTAGGGTTTCTTCTAGAAAACTTTTCATATATAAAAAAGCCCCGACAAATGCCGGGGCTTTCTATGGGTTTAATTACTTAAACTTATTTTACTAGGTTGATTTCAACCCTTCTGTTTTGCTTTCTACCAGCTCTTGTATTGTTAGTTGCGATAGGCTTATCTTCACCGTAACCGATAGCAGTTAATCTATCTGCCCCAATACCTTTTTCAATTAAGAAGTCTCTAACTGCGTTAGCTCTCTTCTCTGACAATTGTTGGTTCAATTTGTTGCTACCAACGCTATCAGTGTGTCCTTCAACAGTAAACTTAGCGTTAGGATACTCGTTCAAGATTTGGATAATGTCTACCATTACAGAAGTAGATTCTGCTTTAATAGAAGACTTACCAGTGTCAAACAAGATTGTTCTAGCGTAGTCATTCAATTGTTTCTGTACTTCTTCAGTAACTTCAGGACAACCGCTGTTAGCTACTGTACCAGCAACTTCTGGACACTGATCATCTTTGTCAAGAACACCATCTTTATCAGAATCAGCCCAAGGACAACCTTTGTTTTCAGCAGGACCAGCATCGTTAGGACACTCGTCTTTGTTATCAGCAACACCGTCACCATCAGCATCAGGACAACCAGCTAAAGCAGGAAGACCAGCTTCGTTAGGACAAGCGTCATCTTTATCAGCAACACCGTCACCGTCAGCATCAGGACAACCGTTCATTTCTTTTGAACCAGCTTGGTCTGGACAGCTATCTTTGCTATCTTCGATACCATCACCGTCAGAATCTGGACAACCATTGAATGCTTCTAAACCAGCAACTTCTGGGCAAGCATCATCCTTGTCATAAACACCATCACCATCAGTGTCTGTACCACCAAATTTGATGCTAAGACCAGCTAAGTGCTGAAAATGCTCTACTCCATAATCTTCAAAAACGTGCTTGTATTGAGTCTGTAAAGTTAAACCTACGTTTTCTGTAAACCAGTAGCTTAATCCGATACCACCATTAACAGTACCTGCACCGATTTCGTCAATCCAAGTGTAACCACCACCAATCTCTACGAAAGGATCTAGTTTTGTGTTTTGTAAGATGTTGTACTTAATAGTACCATCTACTGCGTAGTGAGATAAATCATCTACACTAACATCTCCTAATTTCTCAATTCTGTTAAGTGATCCTCTTGCTCCTACAGAGAAACCATCACCAACGTATCTAGATACAGATACATAAGAAATAGAAGGAATAATGTTCCAGTGATCTGAAACGTTGAAATACTCGTCAAACAAAGAGCTTGTAATAACACCGTCAGCAGGATCGGCATTAGTAGGGTAACCGTCTACCGCGTTTACACCAAAACTCACCAACCAAGGATTGTTTTCGTCTTGCGCGCTAAGGTTGTTTAACCCTAAAACAAGTAAGGCAACAACTAAAAATTTGCTTAGATGTTTCATGTTCAAAATTTTAAGTTTAAGTGTTTATCAGCTGCAAATGTAAGTTGTTAGCACTTATTAACAAAATATACCTACCATTTTTTTATGCAACTATTTTTATTTATGGACTATTTAGATCACTTCTAAGGACTTGCCTATTTTAGTAAATGCCGTTATAGCCTTATCTAAATGTTCTTTTTGGTGTGCAGCGGACAATTGTACTCGTATTCTGGCTTTACCTTTGGGTACTACTGGGTAGAAAAAACCAATAACGTAGATGCCTTCTTGCAATAGACGGTCTGCCATTTCTTGTGCTAGCTTTGCATCATATAGCATTACAGGTACTATAGCAGAGTCCCCATCTATAATATCAAACCCAGCAGCTTTCATCCCTTTTTTAAAGTATTCCGTATTGTTCTGTAATTGATCTCTAAGGGTGGTATTATTAGACAAAAGTTCAAATACCTTTATAGATGCTCCTACAATTGCAGGTGCTAAAGAATTAGAAAACAAGTACGGTCTAGAACGTTGCCTTAATATTTCTATAATTTCTTTTTTACCCGTAGTGTAGCCACCCATTGCACCGCCTAGTGCTTTACCCAAAGTGCCAGTAATAATGTCTACCCTGTCCATAACGTTTTTTTCTTCTAGGGTTCCTCTACCGGTAGCACCAATAAAACCAGCTGCATGGCACTCGTCTATCATTACCATAGCATCATACGCATCTGCCAAATCACAGATTTTATCCAAAGGCGCTAATAAGCCGTCCATGGAAAAAACCCCATCAGTCACAATAACCTTAAAACGGGAACCATCAGCATTGGCTTGTTTTAGACATTCTTCTAAAGCAGCCATATCATTATTAGTGTAGCGATACCGTTTTGCTTTGCACAAACGCACACCGTCAATGATGGAGGCATGATTTAAACTATCAGAAATAATAGCATCTTCTGCGGTTAACAAAGGTTCAAATACTCCACCATTAGCATCAAAGGCTGCAGCATATAATATGGTATCTTCTGTACCGTAAAATTCTGCAATTTTTTCTTCTAGCGTTTTATGAATGTCTTGGGTGCCACAAATAAAACGAACAGAAGACATACCGAACCCGTGTGTGTCTAGCGTGTCTTTGGCTGCTTTAATAACTTCAGGATGAGAAGAAAGCCCCAGATAGTTATTGGCGCAGAAATTAATTACTTCTTGCCCATTGGCTATTTTGATCACAGCGTCTTGTGGAGAAACAATAATGCGTTCCTTTTTGTAGAGCCCCGCTTCCTTAATTTCTTCTAATTCTTTTTCTAAATGCGATTTAATTTTACCGTACATATTTATAAAAATGTGGGGGTTATTGAGTTGTTGATGTAAACAATTATTTTATTTGTGACAAAGTACCCCATTTTTGTTAGAATATGCTCATAATTCATTAACTGAATTTTGTGATGGTCTTGTGGTTTACCGGTTTTGTAGTCTAAAATGGTAGCCTCTTTACCCTTTAAGGCTAGGCGGTCTAAGCGTACTAAGCTTCCGTCTGTATGCAATAGTTCTACCTCGTTATAGGTTGTATAGGTATCTGTAAAATATTCTTTTAGTCTAGGGTGATGCACTAAGCTTTTTAGTAAAGGACGTATCTCATTTTCCTGTGTTGTATCCATTTCACCCTTTTCTATAAAATTATTTAAAACATGTGGCAAGTCATCTGGCACATAAACCTGTTCTAATACAGCATGTATTAAATTACCGCGTACTAGCTCCTCTGATGGTTCTCCCCAATTTATATTTTGTGCAGATGAAAAAGCATAAGGTGGTTTTGCACTCCTATATATATAAGGTATAATTTGTTCTTTGTTTTTTGTAGCCTCTAAGTCCGATTTATTCTCTTGTAATGTTCCAAACTGATAGGTGTCTTGGTCTGAGCGCCACATACCTTTAGCGTTAAGAAAACCTTCTAGTAAACTTGCGTAGCTATCGTTCAGTTCTTTTTCAGTGATAATAAACAAACCTTGTACAGCTCTAGTTAAGGCAACGTATAATACATTGATGCTATCTAATTCTGTTTGATGATATTCTTGTTCCAGTAGTTGGTTGCTTATCTGTGAAAACTGCTCCAAATCTTTATTCGCATTTACCAACACCTCTTCTAAGCCATTAAAAGCATTGGGTTGTACAGGAACCCATAGTTTCCCAGTTTTGGTTTTATCATTTATTTTGGTTTTGACAAATGGATAAATTACAAATGGAAATTCTAGTCCTTTAGATTTATGTACGGTCATAATGGAGACTGCCTCCATATGTTCAGGCACTGTTATTGCCATGTTTGGTTTGTTATCCCAGTGTTGTATAAATTCATAAACACCAACCCCTTCTTTTTCTGTGAATGCAAGAACTTCATCCATAAAATGGTTTACATGAGCATTACTTTTAGGAACTAAATTAAATTTAGCAATCAAAATTTCTAACACATCATATAAGGTATAACTACGGAGCATTTCTATATTCAAGGCATATTGTACAGTTAGGTAATTAGAAAAGCGTCCCAAGTGCTGCTGAATAAAATTGTGCTTATCCATTTTGGATGGACAGAGGTAGTTTAATAAATCAAATTCATATGCTTTTTCTGATGGCACTAGAAGATAGTGTAAAAAGGCAATTAAGAATTGTACCTCAGGATTATGTTTTAATAACAAAGCTTCTGAAGAAATAATCGGAATTTCTTTTTCCGCCAGATAATTGGCTATTGCGATAGCTTCTGTATTACGGCGAACCAATATACAGATATCACCAAACGCGTAACCATGGCTTTTTAGTGTGATGATATAGTCTAGCACTTTTTCGCAATACATAGCTTCTTCCGCCTTTTTATCTAGAAAGTTGATTTCTACATAACCACCCGTCCTAAAATTAATCTCTTGGGAGCTCTGGTTGGCATACATGTCTTGATAAGTATGGTTTTGTAGTGCATTGGATGCGTATCTAAAAAAATCATTATTAAAATCAATGACAGTACTAAAACTGCGCCAATTGGTGCCTAGTCTTTCTGTAAGGGCCTGTATTGTAAAAGGTTGTGCTGTATTGTTGATTAAGGAAACAAACTGGTCTGGATACCCGCCTCGCCAACGATATATGGACTGTTTAACATCGCCTACGAGCAAAAGCGAACCCTTTCTACCGTCTAAATCTTGATTTTCTAATGCATTAGAAATAAGTGGGGCTAAATTTTGCCATTGCATTTTAGAAGTATCTTGGAACTCATCTATAAAATAATGACGGTAGCGTTCCCCTAAACGTTCATATATATAAGGTGCAGGTTGGCCATTAATTTCCTTTGCAATTAACTTATTAAATTCTGCAATATGCAACTTACCCTTTACGTCTGTTATTCGCTGTACTTGTTTTGCAATCTCGTTTAATACCGTGAGCGGTAAAATATTGTTGTAGACATTTGTAAGAAACTTATAAGTGTAAAACTGTTTTTTTATTTCTAAAAATAGATTTACGAATTGCTCTTGTAAGGTATCTAGTACCTCTTGTATTGCAGGTTCGCATTTTTTGGGATAAAGCTTTTGTTCTGCTAGGTGCAATTGCCATTTAGCATCCCACTTTAAAGAACCCAAGTCCCCGTTACTAATTTTAATCATGAATTTAGGGTAGTAACCAGCACTAAAATCTGAGTGAGAAATACCATTGGTCTCCATTAAAGCTAGACTTTCTTCTGCTTTGGCCTTCATACCCTTTTCTAAAGTAGTAATAGCGGTTTTTAAGTCTTTCTTTAATACATCAAAATCAGCTATCGTCTTATGTTGCAATTTTTGCAGCTGTGGAAAATGATTTTCGCTAAATAAAAGTTTACCTACCTCTTTAAGGTCTTTGGTAATATTCCAGCTTTTTTGATTTTCTACTTTTTCTAAAGCATAAGCAATTAAGGTATCTGTAAGCGCTTTGTCCTCGCCAACTTGTTGTACTAGTTGCCCAACAGCCTCGTCTAATAGTGCATCAGTATCTAAAACTACTTCAAAGTTTTGTGCGAGTTTAAAATCTTTCGCAAACGTGCGTACTATTTTATGGGTAAATTTATCTATAGTAACAATCTCAAAAAAAGCATAGTTGTGCAAAATATCTTTCAGCAAAAACGTACTCTTGTATTGTAAAGCTTCCGGAGTTAAGTGAAGTTCTGTAGCAATCTCTTTAAACATGGTTTGGTACTTGCTCGGTAAGGGGTGTTGGCCAAACCCATGTAAAAACTCCAGTATTCGCTGTTTCATTTCTGCAACAGCCTTATTAGTAAAAGTAATTGCCAACAACTCTCTAAAGTTTTTTTGGCCTTCTCCTTGTAGCAATAAAACAAGGTAAGACTTTACCAATTGGTATGTTTTTCCAGAACCTGCAGAAGCGTCTAATATTTTAAAACCGTTTGTATTCAAGTAAATAGTGTTAAATGGTTTATAATCTTACAATCTTGTTAACATAGAAACCATGGAAATTGTTTGTTAAAATCTTATTTTTGATGAACATAGTATTAACTTAAAAAAAGACAAGAACATGGCTTTTGAATTACCAAAATTACCCTATGCATATGATGCATTGGAACCTAATATTGATGCCCGTACCATGGAAATACACCATACAAAACACCATAATGGGTATACTACAAAATTAAATGGTGCTATAGAAGGCACAGACCTTGCTGGTAAAGATATTGAAGATATCTTAACCAATTTAGATATGTCTAACACAGCGGTTAGAAACAATGGTGGTGGTTACTTTAACCATAACCTTTTTTGGGAGGTTATGCAGCCAAATGGTGGTGGTGAGCCTTCTGGTGATTTAGCTGCTGCAATCAATGATGCATTTGGTTCTTTTGAGGCTTTCAAAGAAAAATTTGCTGCGGCTGCAGGTACTAGATTTGGTTCTGGTTGGGCTTGGTTGTGTGTACACAAAGGTGGCAAGGTAGAGGTATGCTCTACTCCTAACCAAGACAATCCATTAATGCCAGATACTGGATGTGAGGGATATCCTATTCTAGGATTAGATGTTTGGGAGCATGCTTATTACCTAAACTATCAAAACAAAAGACCAGATTACATACAAGCTTTTTTTAATGTAATAAACTGGGATAAGGTTTCTGAGCTATATAGTGCTAATAAATAGTAAAGAAATTATTTTCTAAAATGTATGAGTGCGGTTATTACCGCACTTTTTTTATGGTTGGTATTCAGAGTTATACCAATAGAAAAGGGTGGGATAAACCCACCCTTTTCGTCCCAAATCTTACCATAAACTTAACCTACTTATGCTATGGCGAGACTAAATTACTGGTATTGTGTAAAATAACAAAAGAAAAAATAGAAAAAATTCTAAGGAAAGTAGCGGAGTATAGGTTAACAGTTACTAATAAGTTGGGTATCAAACATAAAGAAGGCGGACACTGTCCGCCTTCTTTCCCCAAATCTTACCATGAACTTAACCTACTTATGCTATGGTTCTTCAAATGTATGTTGATAAAATGTGCAAATCTATTCTTTTGGTTAAACAACACCTTAATTGGATGAACTACGTGGTCTGTCTATTATCCCGTATTTGTATGAAGAATTTACTTACTACGAGTGGAAAATGAAACTGGTGTAAAATAAAAAAGGTGGATATGTATCCACCTTTTTTGCCCCAAATCTTACCATGAACTTAACCTACTTATGCTATGGTAGTTATAAAGTTAAATTCAGTTTTTTCATACAAATCAGAATGCCGTTAAACGACTTCTTTTATCGATGAAAAGCATAAATTTTTGGTTTAAAGGCCTAATTAATAGGCTCTTTCATTCTTTCCTTCAAAGAAATTCATAAATGCTTTATTCACTACACGATGCCCACCAGGGGTAGGATAATCGCCTGTAAAATACCAGTCTCCTAAGTTTTTAGGACATGCATTGTGTAAATTATCTATGGTTTGATATATAATTTCTATCTCTGCACGGACTCCAGCTGGTGCTAACAATTCAGCAATCTTTTTGGATATTTCTTCTGGCGTAAAGGGAGCATATACTTCTTTTACGTAATTGATGATGTCCTTACTGTTACTTTTAGACTGTTCCACACATTTGTGGTAAATATCTTCCATAATGTGCATAGTGCCACGGTCTTCGTGCAATGCAATGGCGGCTCTGAAAGCTATAAAGTCTTCTAGCTTTGCCATATCTATACCATAACAATCTGGGTAACGTATTTGGGGTGCAGAAGAAACCACCACAATTTTCTTAGGATTTAAGCGGTCTAGCATTCTAAGAATGCTTTTTTTAAGGGTAGTGCCGCGAACAATACTATCATCTATTATTACTAGATTATCTTCTGGTTTAACAGAACCATAGGTTATATCATATACATGAGTAACCAAATCGTCTCTGCTATCATCTTGTGTAATGAAGGTACGTAGCTTGGCATCCTTAATAGCAACCTTTTCTATTCTGGGGCGTACATCTAAGATTTTATGTAAGGATTCTTGTGTAATATTGGTTCCTAAAGCCAATATTTGTTCTTCTTTCTTTTTATTGAGATAGGTTTGTGCTTCTTTAACCATTCCTAAGAACGATGTTTCTGCAGTATTAGGAATATAGGAGAATACCGTGTTGGTTAAATCATCCTTTATAGACTTTAAAATTTCTGGAAAAACAAGCTTTCCTAAAAGCTTACGTTCTTTATAAATTTCTTTGTCACTCCCTCTAGAAAAGTAAATACGCTCAAAAGAACATGCTTTTCTTTCTCTTGGTTCTTGTATTTCTTCTATGCTAACATTACCATTCTTTTTAATAATGATGGCATGGCCTGGGTCTAATTCTTTAACAGCATCGTATTTAATATTAAAGACGGTTTGTATGGCTGGCCTTTCTGATGCAACAACAACTATTTCATCATCCTTATAATAATAGGCAGGTCTAATTCCAGAAGGGTCTCTCAGCATAAATGCATCACCATGACCTAATAGACCACCCATGGCGTAACCACCATCCCAATTTTTTGCTGCTTTTCTAAGTATTTTACCAACGTCTAAGCGTTCTGCAATATGCGGAGATGCATCTCTCTTACTATACCCCTCTTTTTTAACTTTCTTATAAAGCTTGGCAACCGCATCGTCTAAAAAATGGCCTATTTTCTCCATCACCGTTACGGTATCTGCCATTTCTTTAGGATGTTGTCCTAATTCTACCAAGTTGCCAAAAAGCTCATTAACATTTGTCATGTTAAAATTACCAGCAACAATAAGATTACGGTGCATCCAGTTGTTTTGTCTTAAGAAAGGGTGCACACTTTCTATACTATTTTTGCCAAAAGTTCCGTAGCGTACATGGCCTAAAAACAATTCTCCTATATAAGGAACATTTCTTTTTTGGTAAGCAACATCATCTTGGCATTTTGGGTCGGCTAACATGGTAGCGTTAATGCGCTCATTAATTTGAGAAAAAATATCCTGTATAGGTTGTGGCTTTGCAGAGCGTACTCTACTTATATAGCGTTCTCCTGGCTGCATGTTTAATTTTATGCTAGCTAGACCAGCGCCATCTTGTCCTCTGTTGTGCTGCTTCTCCATCATTAGGTACATTTTGTTTACACCGTAAAATGCTGTACCATACTTTTCTTTGTAATATTCCAAAGGTTTTAACAATCGGATCAAAGAAATTCCACATTCGTGCTTAATAGGATCACTCATGTACTAAAAAATAAAGCCCCGTTTTCACAGGGCAGGGTTATTTATTCTATTTCGATATTAAACTGAGTCAATTCTCTAAATTGTAAGAGACGATTTGCTATCTCTTCTTTTGTCACCGTCAACATTCGTTCGGTACCAAATTTTTCCACACAAAACGAAGCCAAATTGGAGCCTTGAATTACAGCATTCTTTAAATTCTCAAAAGATATATTTTTACTTGCCGCTAGATAACCTGCAAAACCACCTGCAAATGTATCCCCAGCGCCAGTAGGGTCAAATACTTCTTCTAAAGGTAATGCTGGAGCAAAAAAGATACTTTGATTATGAAACAATAATGCACCGTGCTCACCTTTTTTGATAACCACGTACTTTGGTCCCATTTTTTCTATTTTTTGAGCCGCCTTTACCAAAGAATATTCTCCGGTAAGTTGCCTTGCTTCCTCATCATTTAGAGTAATAACGTCTATGTGTTTTATTACTTCTTTAAGTTCTTCAAGACTGTTGTCCATCCAGTAATTCATGGTGTCCAAAACGATAAGTTTTGGCTTTTTCTCCATTTGATTAATTACACTTAGTTGTATGCTTGGGTGTAAATTTCCTAACATAACTACATCTGCATCTTTAAAATTGTCAGGAACAACAGGATTAAAATCTGCTAAAGTATTTAACTCTGTAGCTAGGGTATCTCTGGTGTTCATATCTAAATGATACTTACCGCTCCAGAAAAATGTTTTACCACTTTTTACAACTTCTACGCCATCCAAACTAATATTGCGGTCTGTGAGCAAATCCATGTATTCTTGGGGAAAGTCGTCCCCTACAACAGAAACGATACAAGAAGAAACATCAAAATTAGCTGCAGCAAGACCTATATAAGTAGCGGCGCCACCCAGTATTTTATCGGTTTTGCCAAAAGGGGATTCAATGGCATCAAAGGCAAGGGTACCTACGACTAATAATTTACCCATTTATTTTTCAATTTTGCTGCAAATATACCGCATTATTTT
Source organism: Croceivirga sp. JEA036 (assembly GCF_011882165.1). Lineage (NCBI taxonomy): Bacteria > Pseudomonadati > Bacteroidota > Flavobacteriia > Flavobacteriales > Flavobacteriaceae > Croceivirga > Croceivirga sp. JEA036. The sequence continues at coordinate 399,763 of NZ_JAATON010000003.1, read as the reverse complement.
CTACCAAAATCTGCAGGAATCTCTCCCCATGCTTTTGTTTCCCATTTTACAATGGTTGTGGTGTAAGAATTATTTTGCAACCATTTTTCTGCACGAGTAATTAGCTCAAATAATGCTGTGTTTTTTGCATTGGGGGCCAGCTTAGTGTTGCATTTTTTTTTGCGGACCCAACTCATGGCAGTACGGGAGTCGGTATAGATAATTCGGTCACTATTTTTCTGTTTTAAAAATGCTAAGCCATGAACAATGGCTAAAAACTCGCCGATGTTGTTTGTTCCTTGTTTAAAAGGACCCTGTTTAAAAAGGAGTTTTTTGGTCTTAGTATCTACACCTTGGTATTCCATTACCCCTGGATTGCCACTAGAGGCTGCATCTACTGCGATGCTATTATAATTGGGTTGGCCAATTTTTATTAATTGTTCCCTGCTTAAACCGCTACTTTTTGTTTTTTGTCCTTTATAATCAGCATAGTTTCCTTTGTAAGCTTTTTTGGCCTCATCAAAAGTTGGAAAAGATTTGTATTGTGCGCCTTCTACACCTTGAATTTGACTTTTACAGTCGTCCCATTTATCATAAATTCCAGGATGTTTTCCTTTCCAAACTACGTAAAACTTCTTTTTAGCCATTACTTAAGGAGTATATCTGCTATTACTTTTGGAAAAAACTCATATTCCAAGGAATGTACTTTTTCTGCAATAGAATTTGGCGTATCTTCTACAGTTAGTGTTGTTTTTGCCTGGTGTATAATGGCGCCATCATCATAATATTCATTTACATAATGTATGGTGATTCCTGTTTCAGTCTCATTATTTTCTTTAACAGCATGGTGTACATGTGCGCCGTACATTCCCTTGCCGCCATATTTTGGCAATAAAGCCGGGTGTATGTTTATTATCTTATTAGGAAAAGCATGCACAAAACTTTCTGGTATTTTCCATAAAAAACCAGCTAAAACAATTAAATCTGGATTAAATGCTTTTAAAGTATTTAGAACAATTTCTGTTTTAGAAAAAGCCATTCTGTTGAAATAAAGCACAGGAATTTTTAGTCTTTGGCACCTTTCTATAACTTTTGCATCCTTATTATTAGTAAGTACACATTGTATGTTGACATTGCTGTCGTTCTTAAAATATTGGAAAATATTTTCCACATTAGAGCCTGATCCAGAGGCAAAAAGCACGAGTTGCTTCATGTTGTAAAGGGTTTAAGACCAGTGCAAAAATAGCTGTCTGCATAGATAATGCAGTAATTTACAGTACAATTTATCGACAAATAGTGTTATTAAACCAAAGTTTTATATTTTTGCCATCAATAAAATTTAAAAACCGATATAACTATGTCAGACATTGCATCAAGAGTAAAGGCTATCATCGTTGATAAATTAGGTGTTGATGAGAATGAAGTAGTACCTGAGGCAAGTTTTACCAACGATTTGGGTGCAGATTCTTTGGATACTGTTGAGTTAATCATGGAATTTGAGAAGGAATTTGATATCCAAATCCCAGACGATCAAGCAGAAAATATTGCAACAGTTGGTCAAGCAATAAGCTATATAGAAGAAGCTAAGTAATTTTATGATATCTTATTAACGATTTTAAATTATCCATGTGGTAATAATGCCACATGGATATTTTTTTTAATTTCAGGCTAAATATAGTTCTATGCAATTAAAACGAGTCGTAGTTACAGGTTTGGGTGCCTTAACACCTATTGGTAATACTGTAGCAGAATATTGGGAAGGCCTTAAAAATGGAAAAAGTGGGGCTGCACCTATAACTTATTATGATACAGAAAAGTTTAAAACCAAATTTGCCTGCGAACTTAAGGGATACAACCCTACCGATTTTTTTGACCGAAAAGAGGCCAGAAAATTAGACCGCTTTGCGCAGTATGCCTTGGTCTCTTCTGATGAAGCTATAGCAGATTCTGGATTAGATTTAGATGCTGTAGATAAGTTTAGAGTAGGTGTTGTTTGGGGTGCTGGTATTGGTGGTCTAGAAACTTTCCAGAACGAGGTAATCGGATATGCGCAAGGAGACGGAACTCCGCGTTTTAACCCTTTCTTTATCCCAAAAATGATTGCGGACATAGCACCGGGTAATATTTCTATTAAACATGGTTTTATGGGGCCAAACTATACTACGGTATCTGCTTGTGCTTCTTCTGCTAATGCTATAATTGACGCTTTAAACTACATTAGACTAGGCCATTGCGATGTGTTTGTGACTGGTGGTAGTGAAGCTGCTGTTACTATAGCAGGTATGGGTGGCTTTAATGCTATGCATGCCTTATCCACCAGAAATGATAGCCCAGAAACAGCATCTAGACCATTTGATGCCTCTAGGGATGGATTTGTTTTAGGAGAAGGTGCTGGCGCTTTAATTTTAGAAGAATACGAACATGCTAAGGCACGTGGTGCCAAAATATATGCAGAAGTCTTAGGTGGTGGTCTGTCTAGTGATGCTTACCACATGACAGCTCCACATCCAGATGGGATTGGTGTAGTAAGGGTAATGCAAAACTGTTTAGAAAATGCTGGTCTAAAACCAGAAGATGTAGACGCTATCAATACCCACGGGACTTCTACTCCGTTAGGGGATGTTGCAGAGCTTAAAGCCATTTCTCAAGTCTTTGGGGAACATGCTAAGAACATCAACATTAATTCTACTAAGTCCATGACCGGGCATCTTTTGGGTGCAGCCGGTGCTATTGAGGCAATAGCTTCTATTTTAGCAATGGAAAATAGCTTAGTACCCCCAACAATTAATCATAATGAGGTTGATGAAAACATTGACCCTAGCTTAAACTTGACATTAAACAAGGCACAAGAGAGAGAGGTAAATGTGGCTATGAGCAACACATTTGGTTTTGGAGGGCATAATGCGTGTATTTTGTTCAAGAAATTAAGCTAGAAGTAATTTTATGAAATTTGCACCTAAAATATTCAATTCCCATCCTAAGCAGGATGGGGATTTTTTTTTGGGTATTAAAAGCATTCTTGGATTTAGACCCAAAAATCTAGAAATCTACAAAAGGGCATTTTTACATAGAAGCCTTAATAAAAAGGATGAGAACGGCAATCCTATGAATTATGAGCGACTAGAGTTCTTAGGAGATGCCATGTTGGGAACCATTATTTCTAAGCATTTATACAATGAAGTGCCAGAGGGAGACGAAGGTTATTTAACCAAAATGCGTTCTAAAATTGTAAGTCGTAAACATTTAAATGAATTAGGTAAAGACTTGGGTTTACTCAATTTTGTAGAAAGTCGTATACCAAAATCACATTTTGGAGAAAATATACATGGTAATGTTTTTGAGGCTTTAGTAGGAGCTATTTATTTAGACCGAGGGTATACCTATTGCGAAAAATTTATAAAAACAAGCGTTATTGAACCCTATGTAGATATAGAGCAGTTAGAGGGTAAGGTAATTAGCTATAAAAGTTTGGTAATAGAATGGTGCCAAAAACAGAAAAAACCATTCCACTACAACGTGTATGAGGATACTGGTAAAGATGAACTAAAACACTTTGCTGTTAAGCTTTCTATAGAAGGTAAAGTGCTTGCAAAAGCAAGAGCTACCAGTAAAAAGAAAGCAGAAGAAAAAGCCTCTAAACGAGCCTACTATGCCTTGCAACATAAAATAGATGGCTGACCGTTTTAAGAAATAGTAAAATATAACGTTTTCGTTAATTTTTACCTTCCTTAGCTGAGGATTGTTTAGGCAAGTTGAGGTTTTAGTCCTATATTTACAATTCGCAAAATTTTAATGGCAGCAGTATATAAAATATCAGAAGAATGCTTTGATGATTCTTTTGAGTTGATAGCTATACATACCAATTTAGAGAGCTATCAACTAGCCTATTTTATAAATAGCGTCACAGATTTGCAGCTTGCACGCTCTTTTAGAGACTTGGTAGTAGACACGGTTGCCTACGCGCTTTACGAGTACAAGGATGCTATTAGTGAAGAAGATTGGTTCTTAATGGCAAATAAAGCGCAAAAAGAAGACACAGGCCTAGCAGAAGGACTGTTTTCTCAAAGCAATACGCTGATTACATATCATTTATTGGAGGAACGTAAGGACATCAATTATCTTTTAAAATTGAGTGCAGAACAGACAATACAAATAAACAATGTTCTAGAACAGATAAAAAGCATACCAAAAGTGCGTATGGCTTATGCCCTAGAACCAGAAACCTTGAAATCCAAAAAAAACCTAATTTTTTAAACATGCCAACAAAAAAGAAAACAAAAATAGTAGCTACCCTAGGGCCTGCTACAAGTAAAAAAGAGGTTTTAAAAGAAATGATGCTGGCTGGCGTGGATGTGTTCCGTATTAACTTTTCCCATGCCAATTATGACGACGTGCAAGAGCGTATCAAAATGATACGCGAATTAAATGAAGAATTAGAAATAAATACGGCTATCCTTGCAGATTTACAGGGCCCTAAACTAAGGGTAGGTGTAATGGGTGGAGAAGTAGTAGTTGCCCCAGGAGATAAAATAACATTTGTTACAGGAGAACCGTTTGAAGGAAACGCCGAACGTGTTTATATGAACTATGCAAGCTTTCCGCAAGATGTAAACCCAGGAGAGCGTATTTTACTAGATGATGGTAAGTTAATTTTCCAAGTAGAAGCTACCAATAAAAAGGATGAGGTTATTGCTAAGGTAATCCAAGGTGGTCCTTTAAAATCTAAGAAAGGGGTAAACCTACCTAACACCAATATTTCCTTACCGGCATTAACCGAGAAAGATATTAAAGACGCCATTTTTGCTGTGAAACAAGATGTGGATTGGATTGCATTATCTTTTGTGCGTTTTAGCCAAGATTTAATAGACTTACAAAATTTAATAAAAGAGCATTCTGAATTTAAGATTCCTATTGTTGCTAAAATAGAGAAGCCAGAAGCTGTAGAGAATATTGATAAAATAGTAGCTTATTGCGATGGTTTAATGGTAGCTCGTGGAGATTTAGGGGTAGAAGTACCTGCTCAAGAGGTCCCATTAATCCAAAAGCAATTGGTGCTACGTGCCAAAAAAGCTAGGATTCCTGTAATTATTGCGACACAAATGATGGAAACCATGATTACTAGCCTTACGCCAACCAGAGCTGAGGTGAATGATGTGGCTAATTCTGTTATGGATGGTGCAGATGCAGTTATGCTTTCTGGAGAGACCTCTGTAGGTAATTATCCAGTACAGGTAATAGAGAAGATGGCTAGTATTTTGGAAAGTGTAGAAAATTCTGAATTAATACATGTACCGCAGACGCCACCCCATATTAAGACAAGAAGGTATATTACCAAATCAGTATGTTACCATGCAGCCTTGATGGCCAATGAAATTAAAGCGAAAGCTATTTCTACCTTAACCAACAGTGGCTATACTGCTTTTCAAATTTCAGCATGGAGACCAAGTGCACATATTTTAGTATTTACGTCTAATAGACGTATTTTAAACCAATTAAATCTACTTTGGGGAGTAAAAGCATTTTACTACGATAGGTACGTTTCTACAGATGAGACTATAGAAGACGTAAATAAAATAGCCTGCAAAAAAGGGTTTTTAGAAGTTGGGGATATGCTGATTAGCCTAGCAGCAATGCCTATTAAAGAAAAGGGTATGGTAAATACACTTAGGGTAACAGAAATAGAGAGTTGCAATCTTTAAGCAACCTCTTTTTCTAATGCAATAAAATTGACTAAATGGCCTTCTGTGTTCCAAACTGGGAGGCCTTTTATCCAACAATTATAAGGAGCACCATTTTTACGGTAGTTTACCACTACAGCTTCAAAAGGTTGTTCTGCTTGTATAGCATTTCTAATCTGTCTGTTTATTTCTGGATTTGTTTTAGCTCCTTGGAACATTTTTGGCGTTCTACCTTTTACTTCACTTACTAAGTAACCATTCATTTGTGGCATATTACTGCTAGCATGTACAATGGTTAAATCTGGTTTAGTAACTACAATGACCCGGTCTTTATCTAACAATTCTTGTTTAAAATCTATTTTACTAGTCCATAATCGTTGCTTGGCTAGAACTTGAAGTTGTTGTACGTCCAAAAGTTTATTTGTAATGGAAGAATATCCCAAAGAAAATTGGTCCCAAGAACATAATGGCAAACCTGCTCCCTTTACAGAATTGTAAAATTTTTTTGCCGCTTCATCGTAATATTTAAACTCCTTCATACTCCAATAGTAGATAAATAATCTATAAGCACTGATAATCAGAGAGCTGTTTAACGTTTTTGTCCAAAAAAATTATGATTTATTGGCATGTTAAGAACTGTAAGTTTAAACAAGATTTAGGGACTAAAAGGTAATAAATATTGATTTTAATGGAACATATTAAGTATGAGTATCATCGCCCTAGAGAAAATGCATTCTTAGGTTTATCTACAGATATTAAGCAAGACGATGCATATTTTCCTGTTCGGGATCATACCATTAAAATTTTGTGGAATCGTAATACTGCGCCTGTACAAGTTTGTGTGGATGATTACACCATCATCTTAAAACCCAATCAGCTTGTATCTATAACTTATTTGCAAGAAGTGAGCTTTAGCAAAACGCAATTACCGTTAACATCCTTTTCTTTTAACAGAGAGTTTTATTGCATAATAGACCATGACGAAGAAGTAAGCTGCAATGGAATTTTGTTTTTTGGCACACAAGATTTGCCTATAGTTAGTATTCCAGATACGTTACAACAGCGCTTTGAAACCCTTTTTAGTGTTTTTGTAGAGGAGTTTACAACTCCTGATAAGATTCAAGGGCAAATGCTGCAAATGCTTTTAAAGCGATTAATTATTATGGTTACCCGCTTGGCCAAAGAGCAACTCATAGTTAAAGCACTAAATAATGATCAGATAGAAACGATTAGGAAATTCAATGTTTTGGTAGACATACATTATAAAACCAAACGGAAAGTGAGTGATTATGCAGAATTACTACATAAATCTCCTAAGACCTTATCTAACCTGTTTGCTATCTATAATCAGAAAACACCACAACATATAATTCTAGAACGCTTGGCATTAGAGGCTAAGCGCTTAATGAATTTTACAGATAAACAGAACCAAGAAATTGCTTACGAACTTGGTTTTAATGACCCTGCACATTTTAGTCGTTTTTTTAAAAAAATGACACAGTTTACTCCCTCAGAATACCGCAATTCTCAATTAATGCAAGCCTAAAGGAAAAATTGGTAAGAGGTCGGGAAATTCGTCATAACCCTTGCCTGTTTTACTACCGCATCTTTGTAGTGTAAAAATTAGTAAAGCATTACAAATGGCACATAATAAATTATTTAACCTGATTAGCATTTTTACCAGCGCAAGGCGCCCTGAGGTAAAAGAATTAAATGCCGTAGCGCATTGTGAGAACCAATACCATCATGATTTTTATTGTGATGCGGAGAAACCTTTTATAGCAAATTTTTAGTACATAAAAACATAATAACATGAGTACATTTTCACCATTAACAAGAGACCAAGTAAGCGAGGGTAACCAAGCAATTTTTGATAACCTAGAAAAGGCATTAGGCTTTGTGCCAAATCTTTACGCAACATACGCGCATTCTAACAACGCATTGGCAAACTATTTAACCTTTGCAAATGCAAAAACATCTTTAAGCGCAAAACAGAAAGAGGTAGTAAACCTTGCGGTAAGCCAAGTAAACAATTGTGCTTATTGTTTAGCAGCACACACGGCAATTGGTAAAATGAATGGTTTTACAGACGAGCAAATCTTAGAATTAAGGAGTGGAAAAGCTTCTTTTGATAACAAATTAGATGCTTTAGCAAAATTAGCTAAGAATGTAACAGAAAACAGAGGAGCTACAGACCAAGCGGTAGTAGATAATTTTTTGGCAAGTGGCTTTACCAAAGAAAATTTAATAGACACTTTAGTTCTTGTAGGAGACAAAACTATTTCTAATTACATACATAGTACTACAAGAGTTGCAGTAGATTTTCCTGAGGCAAAACCTTTAGAAGCAGCGGTTTAACCTATTAATTAATTCAAATTAAAAACTTTATACAATGAAAAATCTAATTTTAATTTTAGCAGTGGTATTAGGATTAAACACTGCAGTACAGGCGCAAGATAAGATGATGGACAAAAAAGTAAAAACCATCACCTTAGAACAAACTCCAGGAGAATTTACTAAAAAGGAACTAACGGTGAAGGAAGGGACTTATATTTTTGAAATCGTGAATAACGGTGTAGACCACAATGTAGGTTTTGTTTTGGTAGAAAAGGGAAAAGATATAAGTAAGCCAGAGAACCATATACAGACTGCTTACGTAACTGCTCCTGTGGGTACAGATTCTAAAGAAGTATCTAAACCCACAACCTTATCAAAAGGGGAGTACGTGTATTTTTGTCCATTAAATCCTACGGCAACAGATAACATCTTGGTCGTTAAATAAGACCAATCTATTCATAGAAAAAAGGCTTGCCATTGGCAAGCCTTTTTTTATAACAGTTGTACATCTTGTAATACAGAAGGTACTACGCTTTTGGCTAAATGTATTGGCCAATCGTTCTCATGCAGATAGGTTTCCATCATCGCACTTTGAAAAAGCATATAAATAGCTCCAGATATTTTTTCGGTTTCTGCTTTTGAAACATTGGCTACAGTTCTCCCTACAATTTCACCTAAAAAGAATAGAAGTTCTTTCTTTTGAGCTTGTATTAACTGCCAAATACGCTCGTCCTTTTTGGTGATTTCACTTAGAATTTTAAGTCCCCAGTCTCCATGAAACGGCTGTTCACGATACACATCCCTTAGGTAATCAAAAATTGCTACAAGTTGCTGTTTACTATCTTGACGTTGAGACACATAATCTTTTAAGTCGCTCATAAATACATCTTGCTTATCCTTTAAATAGGTCAAACAAATATCTTCCTTAGATTTAAAATGATGGTATAAGGTTGCCTTGGCTATGTTGCTTTTGGCAATAATTTCATTTATCCCTGTTTGGTTATAACCCTGCGTATAAAATAGCTGGCCTGCGGTAGCAGTAATATGCTCCTTTATATTAGTCTTTCTCAATTGTTAATGTGTGTTTAGTTACCGCTAAAGTACTTAAAACTCGAATTTTAGCTGATATGTAATGCTGGTATTTTCCTTTTTGCCTATATGTTCTGTGTTTAAACTAGCTAAGGATATGCCCAGCAACCTTACAGAATTCTCTAGAGGGGATTGGTAAAGTAATTCTTTAGCGTGTTCTAAAATTAGACTTTTATCAGAAATATAAAAAGGGAGCGTTTTACTACGTGTTTGTAGCGTAAAATCACTGTATTTAATTTTTAGAGTGACGGTTTTCCCAGATAGTTTGTTTTTTTTAAGTCGTTTTTCTAGTTCTTGTGCTATATTTTCTAGGCGTTCTAACATAAATATTTCACTGCTCAAATTTTCGCTGAACGTACGCTCCGCTCCTACAGATTTAGGTGTTCTATACGGTTTAACTTCACTTAAATGAATACCCCGTACTACGTTATAATAGTGTTGACCACTCTTACCGAATTCTTCATTTAAAAATTGGAGCGACTTCTTTTTTAAATCGGCCCCAGTAAAAATGCCAAGTTTGTACATTTTTTCTGCCGTAACCTTACCCACACCGTAAAATTTACGTATGTCTAATGCAGCCAAAAAGGCAATTACTTCTTCTGGATTTACCGTTTTTTGACCATTAGGTTTGTTGTAATCACTAGCAACCTTAGCAATAAATTTATTAATGCTAATCCCAGCAGACGCCGTAAGCCCAGTTGTATCTAAAATCTTTTGTCTAATCTCTTGGGCAATGAGCGTTGCAGACGGATTTCCTTTTTTATTTTGAGTTACGTCTAGGTAAGCTTCATCCAAGGAAAGAGGTTCTACTAAGTCCGTATATTCAAAAAACACCTGTCTTATTTGTTGAGAAATTTCTTTGTAACGGTCAAATCTGGGTTTTACAAAAATAAGTTCAGGACAGTTTTTTTTAGCCAGGTAGCCAGACATCGCACTACGCACTCCATATTTACGTGCTTCATAACTTGCAGCAGAGACTACACCACGTTTTGCGCCGCCACCCACGGCAATAGGTTTTCCCTTTAAACTAGGATTGTCTTTTTGCTCAACGGAAGCATAAAAGGCGTCCATGTCTACATGTATTATTTTTCTAAGCGGAAAACTAAATTCCATACTCAAAATTAACCTATATTTAGCTAGATGGAGCACTTAGAAATAGAACGTAAGTTTTTGGTCCTTTCCCATGCTTACAAAACAGCAGCCAGACAAAAAGATAGACTGGTGCAGGGTTACTTAAATACGCATCCAGAACGGACGGTTAGAGTGCGTATAATGAATGATAAAGCCTTTATAACGGTGAAAGGCCCTGCTAATGATGCAGGCACATCTAGATTTGAGTGGGAAATGAATATCCCCGTAGAAGAGGCTACCAATTTAATTGATTTGTGTGAAACAGGAATTTTAGAAAAATACCGCTACAGAGTGCCCGTTGGCAACCATGTGTTTGAGGTGGATGAATTCTTGGGCGAGAATAAAGGCTTGGTAGTGGCAGAAATAGAGCTCCAACATGAAGATGAAAAATTTACCAAACCAGAATGGTTGGGAGAAGAAGTGACGGGGAACAAAGCATACTATAATTCTGCTTTAACCAAAAAACCATTTTGTCAGTGGTAAACATTTTACATAAGTTCAAACTTTAACTAGAATAGCATAAAAAAACCTGTAATGACCAATTGCATTACAGGTTTTTTATAATGGGTTGGTAAGCTTACTGCAATATTGTAAACTCAATATTAGAATCTGTAAATACCGTATGTGTCTGGGTTTTAAAGTCAGCTTCTTCTGCTTTAAAAATGTTATCCACATAGGTTTGCGGATTTAAATCGATAAGCGGGAACCACGTGCTTTGAACTTGTATCTGCAATTTGTGGCCTTTTTTAAAGGTATGGAATACGTCTTGCAGTTTTATATTGACAGCAGTTTTTTCATTAGGTATAAAAGGTTCTGGAGTAGTAAAACTATTTCGAAAACGGCCGCGTAAAACCTCACTACGTACCATTAAATGATAGTTACTCATTTCTAGATGGTCTTGCATCTCTTCATTGGTTTCTGCATCATCCGGGTGTACATCTATCACCTTAACAATCCAATCCGCCGCTGTGCCCGTAGTGGCTACTTGCAGGTTGGCTAAAATTGGACCTGCAAGGGTTAGGTCATCTGTTAATTCATCAGTCTCAAATACTAAAACATCTGCACGTCTTGCTGCAAATCTTTGGTCGTCTGTCATATATTTTCTAGGAGTAAACACAGATTTTATGTCCTCAGAATAGGGAACAGGCTTTTTAATGTCACTCACAAATTCTACCTTATTATCAGCTGTTTTTGTTGGTGTTAGCTCTTGATTAGGACTTAGATAAAACGCTTTTTTGGTGGTATTTTGTGGAGGCCAAGCCTCAAACTGGTTCCATTCTTTTTTGCCAGAATCGTATACATAAGCCTCTGGTAGACCTGTATTTCCATCTCCTTTTTCCTTTAAAAAGTGATTAAAGAATTTGGTTTCTATTTTATCTTGGAAAAACTCAGAAATAGAATCGCCAAAGTAATAATTACCTACTAGGTTTCTACCATTTCTACGAGCCCATCTACCGTGGTCCCAAGGGCCAAAAACCATGGTATTATAAGCACCAGTATTGTGTTTTTCTATGTTTTTGTAGGTTTCTAAGGGTCCATATAAATCTTCAGCATCAAACCAGCCCCCAACAATCATGGTAGCTACATGAGATTTGGTCTTGTTCAAATGTTGAATAAGACCTCTGCTTTGCCACATTTCATCATAATTAGGATGTTCTTTCAGCTCATTCCAGAAAAAGTCATCCGTTACACCTTCTGGACGTATTTTTTTATTATCCGCAGTTTCATATTCAAAAAAGCGGTCCAAATTTTTTAATGGGCCTTGGTCTAAGAAAAATTGATACTGGTCTTTAGTTCCTAAATCTGGCAAGGTGTACCAGGCTGTATCTACGGGGCTATCGCCGTTAGGTCTAGGCGTGCCAAATAAAGATGTTGCTCTAAAATAGCTTAACATGTAAGCGCCATTGTGGTGAAAGTCATCAAAGAAAAAATCGCCAATACAGGCTTGTGGAGAGGCGGCTTTAAGGGCAGGATGAGCATCTATTGTAGCATAAGTAGAATAGTAACCAGGGTAAGAAATACCCCAAATACCTACACGGCCATTGTTATTTTCTACATTGTTTACCAGCCAGTCTATAGTATCATAAGTGTCTGTGCTCTCATCTACTTGTTCCTTGCTGGTTTTATTGGGGATGTAAGCTCGCATGTTTTCATAATGTCCTTCACTTTTCCAACGGCCACGTACATCTTGGTACACTACAATGTAACCTTCTTGCATCATGTTGATATTCGGCGCAATTTTAGTTTTGAATTTACCATCGCCATAGGGTTGACTACTATAGGGGGTACGTTGCATAATTATCGGGTATTCTTTAGAAGTGTCTTTTGGAGAATAGATGGTGGTGTGTAGTTTTACACCATCTCTCATGCTAATAGCTACTTCTTTTTTAGTATAGTTTTCTTGAACGTAGTTTTCTGAAACTTCCGTGGTGGTAGGGTCAGTAGTTTTGTTGGTTTTTTTGCAAGATTGAAGTGTGCAAAGTACCAAGGCGGTCATCCCTAGGGATTTTAAAAAATGAGTCATTTTAAGTCTTTGAAATTAGCTTTCTAAAACTACAAAATTTTGCATTAGCGTTTAGCGCCATATAGCAGTGAATGATAAATGATGCCATAGACCATTGCGTTTGGAAATGAAAGGGGCTAAAAGGAATATAATGATAAAAAACAACTGTGGAAAGCGGGGATTTTCAACATTAAACAACAACATGCAAACTAAGAACAACAGACACTTGCATCACCCTATACTATGTCACTCAAAGCTTGCTCAACTCTCCACAGTTGCACACATAAATATTATCTCCAACCACCACCAAGAGCGCGGTAAAGTTCTACCGTTGCACTTAGTTGACCGTACTTAGAGTCTATAAGATTTAACTCTGAATTTAGCGCATTTTGTCTCGCGGTTAAAACTTCTAAATAGTTAGCCAAGCCATTGTTTAGTAACTCTTCAGAATAATTCTCTGCCAAGGCGTACGCTTCTAATTCTTGCTTGCGAGCTTTTAATTTTTTTGTCTCGGCCTCATAATTATATAAAGCATTGCTCACCTCTTGACCAGCTGTTAAAAGCGATTTTTTATAATTAAGAAATGCTTGTTCTTGCTTTGCTTTTGCTACTTCTAATTGGGTGCGTAATTTACGCTGATTAAAAATAGGTTGTGTTAAAGAACCTATCAAGGTAGAAAATAGTGAGCTGGCATCTATCCAATTATCAAATTCTAAGCTTTGAAAACCACCAGAAGCAGTTAACGTTAAGCTTGGGTACAAGCTGCTTCTGGCTACATTAGTTAACTCAAACGTATTAATTAGATTAAACTCAGATTGCATAACATCTGGTCTGTTTGCCAATAACAAGTAAGGTACCCCAGTTTGTAATTCAGGATTTAAATCTTGCTGTTCTAAAGAACCTCTTTCAATAGCTTTAGGAGCTTCAGCCAACAAAATGCTAAAAGTATTTTCTAATAACTTAATGTTGTTCTCCAAATCTATTACTATAATTTCTGTGGTATGCACCTGTGCTTCGGTTTGTTTAACCGCAACCTCCGTAACTTGGCCAGCTTGCTTAAGGGCGAGCGTAGTTTCTAAGCTACTTTTTCTGGCGACTAAAGTTTCTTCTGCAATCTTTTTTTGGCTATCCAGTGCCATTAATTGATAGTACGTATCTGCTATAGCTGCTACTAGCTGCGTTTTTACTGCTTGGTGTGCGGCTACACTTTGTAAGTAAGATGCATTCGCCGCACGTTTATTGCTACGTATTTTTCCCCACACATCTGCTTCCCAAGAAAGGGCAGCAGAGAGCTCATACTGTTCTAATGGTTCAGAGAAAAAACTACCAAATTGACTATTCTCAGAGTTTTTGGTTCTAGTAAATGAACTGGTTGCAGAGAGACTAGGAAAATACCCTGCTTTACCCTGTTTTAAATAAGCTTGGGCAATGGCTACATTTTCTAACGCAACACGGATGTCTAAGTTGTTGCTCAACCCTTTTTCTATATGGCTTTTAAGAATAGGGTCTGTAAAAAGCTCTTTCCAAGAAACAGATGCCAAAGAAAGACTATCCTGTGGCAATTGGTCTGTTCTGTAAAGCGCTTCTGTCTCTACTTCTGGTCGGTTGTAGTTCTTTGCCACAAAGCACCCTTGGAGTACCAGTGGCAAGGCAATAACGACAATAATTTTATATATATTTTTTGCTTTCATTTTGTTGTACTTACGCATTGATAGCTTCTTGTTCATTATTTGGATTATTATCATCTGTTGGTTTTCCTGTAAACCGCTCTTGCAGCAATTGGAAGATGACATAAAGTGCCGGAATTACAAACACGCCGAATATGGTGCCAATGAGCATACCTCCAACAGCACTCATACCTATAGAACGGTTACCCACAGCCCCAATTCCGCTAGATAATGCCAAGGGCATTAATCCTAAGATAAAAGCGAAAGAGGTCATCAAAATTGGTCGTAGTCTTGCTTTTGCTCCATCTATAGCAGAATCTAATACGGACATGCCTTGTTTTCTACGCTGCAATGCAAATTCTACAATTAGAATGGCATTTTTAGAGAGCAGACCAATCAACATGATTAAAGCAATTTGGAAATAGATGTTATTTTCTAATCCAACCAAATTTACAAACCCAATAGCACCTGCAATACCTACTGGAAGTGATAACAAAATGGAGAACGGTAGAATGTAAGATTCATATTGCGCGCTTAATAGAAAGTATACAAACACCAAGCTTAACATAAAAATGATGATAGTCTGGCTACCCGCACTATTTTCTTCTTTAGTTAGTCCAGAATATTCATAAGTATAGTTGTTGGGCAATACCTGTGCAGATACCTCTTCAATTGCCGTAATTGCATCACCCGTACTATAACCAGGATTCATAGCTCCATTAATTTTAACAGAGTTTAATAGGTTAAAACGACTTACAATTTCTGGCCCATAGATTTTCTTTAAAGAAACGAATTGAGAAACCGCAACAGATTCTCCGTTAGCGTTGGTCACAAAAATATGATTCAAGCTTTTCTCGTCGGCTCTGTCTTCTGGCTTCGCCTGTATCATCACACGGTACTGTTTCCCAAACTTGTTAAAATCCGTGGTGTACAATCCACCGTAATAGCCTTGCATCGCATTAAATACATCGGTAACGGCTAAACCGGCAGACTTGGTTTTTTCAATATCTACCTGTAATTCGTACTGCGGAAAGTTGGGGTTAAAAGAAGTAATAGCGTATTGTACCTCTGGCCTAGCGTTTAGGGCACCTAAAAATTCGTTGGTGGTTTGCCCAACAGATTGCCAGTCTTCTGCATCTTTATTCTGTAAATTCAGTTCAAAACCTGCGGAGTTACCAAAGCCTCTAACGGCGGGTGGGGTAAAGAAAAAGATACGAGCATCTTTTAAGCCAGCAGTTTTGGCAAACAATTGCCCTATAGTAGCTTCCACGGTTTGCGAATCCTCAGTTCTCTCGTCCCAATCTTTAAGACGAATTACAGAGAACCCATAAGAACCCCCATTAACACTGTTAAGAATACTAAAACCAGTAATATTCATACGGGCTTTTACAATGTCCATAGACTCATAAATAGAATCTAATTTTTTTACTGTTTTTTGAGTTTCCTCTAACGTGGTACCAGGAGGCATGGTAACATCGGCAAAAATGATACCTTTATCCTCGTTAGGAATAAAGCCTGTAGGTGTAGTTCTAAATAAATAGAAGGCAAGTGCAGAGAATAGCACCAAACTACCAATGGTGAGCCACTTTTGTTTAGCAAAGACTTTAACTGAGTTAACGTATTTATCGGTAATAGTGTCAAAACCAGTATTAAAAGCGGTGAAAAAACGCTGTTTTAATCCTTTTTTATGTTCTTCAGAAGGATTATGCGGTTTTAAGAACAAGGCCGCTAACGCTGGACTTAAAGTCAATGCGTTTACAGCAGAGATTAAGATGGCAATTGCCAGAGTAATACCAAACTGTTGATAGAAAACTCCTGAAGAACCACTGATAAACGATACTGGTATAAATACTGCAGACATTACCAAAGTGATTGATATAATTGCTCCAGAAATCTCTGACATCGCAGATTTAGTGGCTACTTTAGCGTTCTGTGCGCCTTCTTCCATCTTAGCATGTACCGCTTCTACCACCACAATGGCATCATCTACCACAATACCGATGGCAAGAATCATTGCAAATAAGGTTAACATGTTGATAGAATATCCAAACAAGGATAAAAAGAAGAAAGTACCAACAATGGCTACAGGTACGGCAATGGCCGGAATTAGCGTAGACCTAAAATCTTGCAAGAATAAGAAAACTACAAGGAATACTAATAAAAAGGCTTCAATCAAGGTTTGTATTACGTGCTCTATAGAAGCACTTAAAAAATCTTTGGTGTTATAAGGGATTACATAGTCCAATCCCTCTGGGAAATCCAATTTGCTTTCTTCTAAAATAGATTGTATCTGGTCTATAATCTCATTAGCATTAGATCCAGAAGTTTGGAAAACCCCCACAGCAGTACCAGGGTTACCCATACCTTCATTTTTGGTACCATAGTTAAAAGCCCCCAATTCTACTTCAGCAACATCTTTAAGACGCAGAAACTGTCCATTGTCTTGTGCTTTAATTATGATGTCTTCGTATTCCGCTTCTTCAGAAAGTCTACCTTTATATTTGAGTACGTATTCGTAAACGCCATCGGCATTTTCACCAATTTTACCGGTTGCGGCTTCTAAGTTTTGTTCTCTAAGTGCATTCTGTATATCTGATGGCATTAATCCGTAAGTCGCCATTTTTTCTGGGTCTAACCAAATACGCATGGAATAATCTTTGGCACCAAATACGGTTACATTACCTACGCCTTCTATACGCTGTAGTTTGGGCACTAAATTGATACGCGCGTAATTCTCTACAAAGGTGGCATCATAGTTCTCATTCTCAGAAAAAAGAGAAAAGAATAACAAGGCACTGGTTTGGGATTTTTGTGTGATGACACCTGTTTGTACCACTGCCTGTGGTAATACACTATTAGCACGCGCAACTCTATTCTGTACGTTTACTGCAGCTATATCTGGATTGGTCCCAAGTTTGAAGTATACGTTAATAGTAGCACTACCGTCATTACTAGCGTTAGAGGTCATATACAACATATCTTCTACACCATTAATTTGTTCTTCTAATGGTACAACCACACTTTTTAATACGGTTTCCGCATTAGCCCCAGTATACGTACTAGTTACTTGTACAGTGGGTGGTGCAATTTCTGGATATTCTTCTATAGGCAAGGTAGTAAGACCTAGCACACCTAGAATAACTATGATGATGGATATTACCGTAGACAATACGGGTCTATCTATAAATCTTTGAAACATGGTCTGTTTTTTTCTTCCTGTATGTTGTTATTTAACCGGACTAATCTCTTGCCCGTCTCTTAGTTTGGATACACCTTCTATCACAATTGTAGTTCCCTCTTCTATCCCTTGAGAAACCAAGTAATCAGCATCTGTCTGGTCAACTATTTTAATGTGCTGTGTTTTTATGGTATTATCTTCTTGGAGTACATACACCAGTTTATTGCCTTGTATATCTAGGGTAGCCATTTTAGGAATTACAAAGATGTCTTTCTGCTCCGTTGGTATTTTAATTTCGCCTGTGCTACCTGAGCTTAATATTAACTTGGGATTTTTAAAGTCTGCCCGTAAGGTTACACTACCAGTAGTACTGTTAATGATGCTGTTTACCATGGCAATTTTACCTTTGTGTTCGTAAGGTTCGCCATTAATCATAATCAATTCTACTTCTGGAGCTTTATTAACGTCTATATATCTGCCTTCTTTGGCTACACGTTCTTTTATTTCTAAAAGTTCTTTTTCGTTTAAAGAAAAATAGGCGCGTACTTCACTAATATCAGAAACAGTAGTAAGCGGTTGCGCTGTAGTGCTAGACACTAAGGTTCCTACCTTAAAAGGTATTTCCCCAATATACCCATCTACAGGACTTGTTACCCGGCTATAGCCAATATTTGCAGTTATACTCTGATAGCTGCTTTTGGCTTGCTCTAATTGAGCTTTTGCAGTTTCTAACTGTACATTACTAATGATGTTTTTTTCAACTAAAGGTTTTAGTTTATCTACCTCTACCTGTGCAGCATTCACTGCAGCTTTTGCAGCATTCGCATCTTGACTTAGAGATTCTGTTTCTAATTTAAATAACAGTTGTCCTTTCTTTACTTTTTGACCCTCTTCCACATAAATTTTCTGTACAAAACCAGAAACTTTTGGTCTAATCTCTACGTTTTGTTTGCCTTCTATAGTGGTTGCATAGCTATCAAAAGTAGTAACATTCTGTTTTTTAAGGCTGCTCACTTTTAAACTAGGTGGTGGGGCCTGTTGTGGTCCTTGCGCTCCTTCATTTTTACTTCCACAGGAAGTAAAAAATACAAGACTTATAGTCGTTAGGCCTATTGCAATCTTTTTCATTGTTCTAATTGTTGCTGTTGTTTAATTGTAATTGTCTATTTCCTTTAACGTCTTTAAAGTGTTGCTCAGAAGTTCTTCGCTCTTTTTTATAAAGGTGTGATACACTTCTGCTCGCTTTAAATTGCTTTGGTACTTTTCTGGGTTATACGTTTTATTGTATTTCCGGATTTTGGTGATAATTCGGTTTTCTTGCTCAATACGTTTAAGTTTTTCTTCTAACTTGTTGATGTAAAAAGCATCGGCAGCTGTAGTTCTAAAATATCTTTTACGTTCACCTGGTTTAGTAAAGTAATCTATCAGGTCTAGTTTTAAAAGGAGATTTAAGGCTGCGGAAATAGAGCTTTTGCTTGCGCATCTGCTCATTTGGCACTCATCAAAACTTAGGCCATCGCGGTCAGTAACCACTAACATGGCATATAAACGAGCTGCTAATGGAGGAATTTCATGTTGATTCTCTAAGTGTATCGTTCTTCTATTAATTGTTTTTTTTCCTCTTCTCTAGACATATATTCCAGTTTTGAAGGGACAAAATTAGTGTTAGTTCGTTTTTAACCGAACTAAAAAGAACTAAAGTTTTCTTAAACACTGTTAGCAAAAAGATAATTGCTTACGCGTTATACTTAAATTATTGTTAGAAGGGGTGTTTTAGCCCTCGTAAGCGGGCTCTTCTTTCCAAGTTTGTTTTCTTCTAGTTTTAAGTGCTTTAAGCGATGGGTATATGGCGCCACATACAAAAAGTGCAACTGCAGTTAAAAACAAATAGAGAGGATTGCCAAAAACTGTTCCGCTGTTAAGTATAGCCATAATTAAAATAGTAGATAGCGGAAAAGATAGTGCCAACATAGAAATAGCAAAGTTGCCATTAAAAGTTTTTTTCTGACTTTCCACATCATTTTCCATAGTTTCTATAGCGGCAATATGGGCGTAAGGCCAAAAACTACAGGCGCTTAAAGAGAATGCTAGGGCTAACAAAACAGTGTTGGTTTCCATAGGTATAAATACAGATAATAGGCCTATTATTAGGAAACTAGCGGCAGCTCTAAGGGTTAAAAGTGAAAAAAGCTGCGCAAATTGTTTTTTCTGAATATTTACAGCCAATCCAATAAAAAGTAAAACTAATGGAGTCATCAACAGGCTAATTCTAGATAAACTCTCAGCTATCGCATAAGGGAGGTTTTCCATGTGTAACCCTAATACCATTAAAATTAATGCAGCCGCAATAAAGAGGTTAACGGGTTCAAAAGCGAGTACTTTTAGCAAGTCTAAAAGTTTTGCTTTGTTAAACTTAGTGGCCTTAGCATGTTTTTTGAGATACCATTGCATGGCAATTAAATAAAGAATAATTAATACGAAAATCTTATTACCCAAATCTGCCATTGCTGCCTGAGCAAGGAAAGAATCGCCTAAAAATTCGAGTACAAACGGAAAACAAGATAGCCCAGGAGCCAAGGAAGGGAAAAGCAGTCTTACGGTGTTATAGTTTGGACTGTTTTTTTCAATACCTATAGTAGGTAATACTAATGGCGCAGTAAAGTAAAGAATAAAATTAAGTGCTAATGCAAGCACGGGTAATAAGAGAAGCTCACCTTTTACATCTACACTTAACAGCGCTATAAAGATAGTGGCGGGTAGGGCTAGGTTAAGAATTACCTTCTTTAATCCGGTAATTTCTGATTTTGACTTAAACTTGGTCTTTAGAACTAGACCGATACCTATAAAAATTAAGAATACTAGAATTTTTTGAAACCCCACCCCCAACAATTTTTTAATTAAACAATTACTTTTTGCAATGCGTCTATAAAGAGTTGCATTTCTGGCATGGTACCCATACTAACTCTGCACCAATTTTTATCCATAAAGTTGAAGGCTCTAACCCCTACTTCTTGTGCTGCCATTTTACTTAAAAAGTCTTTACCTTCTAAGGCAATTGGAAAGATGATAAATGAGGTGTAGGATGGCACATAGTCAATCCCCATACTTTTAAGGTTTGCATATACAAATTCTCTTGCTTCTGCATTATTTTCTCTAGAAGAGTTGATGAATTCCTCATCATCCATAGCAGCGATTGCTGCAAGTACAGAAGGGTAGCTTATACCCATACCGCCTCTAGTAATATTCTGTATTTTATCTAAGGTTTTTTCTGGTGCAATTCCATAACCTACACGAATCCCAGCCATACCGTGTATTTTAGAAAAGGTACGCGCAACAATAATGTCTTTACCTTCTGCTACTAGTTTAACCATACTATGCTTAGCACCATCATCTAGATACCATAAATAAGCTTCGTCTACAAATACGGTTACCTTTTCTGATACTCGTGAGCAAAAGTCTAGTAGTTTTTTACTTTCTGTAAGGGTACCTGTTGGATTGTTAGGATTACAGATGTAAACTAATTTGGTATCTGCGTCTATAGCTTTTTCCATAGCGTCTAAATCGTGAGACCAATCTTTCTTAAGCGGTACAGGTTTCCAAGTAGCTCCACATGCTTCTGCAACCTTAATCAAAGACATGTAGGCAGGGTCTGCAGATACTATATTACCGCCTTTTTGAAAATAGACCATTGCTGCTTTCTCCAACAAATCAGAAGAACCAGGACCCATGATAACGTTTTTTGCGGTAACACCTTCAAACGTTGCAATTTTTTCCATAAGCTGAAATAGTTCTCTCCAAGCATACCTGTTAGCGCCACTGACAGCATCAGTCATTGCCGTAACAGCTTTTGGCGATGGACCATAAGGATTTTCATTGGCATTTAACTTTGCCTTTAATGGTTTAAATTCCGTGTGCGTAGGAATAAGGTATTCTTTAAAAAATGGACTATAAAGTATATTCCCTTGTTGATCTAAAGTCACGGGAATATTGGTACTAGTTTTAGAAAAGCCCAAATACGGAGCGGCCATTAATCCACCAGCAGTAATAGCCGATTTTTTAAGCCAATTGCGTCGATTTAAAATAGGAGTATCCATAAAGAAGTTATTTTTTTGATTGTCAGCATTTTAAAAGTACTGGGAATCCATTTTACTTCCAATGGTAAACCGATAAAAATGACTTAGTCATATTATCGATATTACAGTTTTTGATAAGATATTCTATGAAATTTATAACAAGATAATGCCAATTAACACTTTTCAATTGCGCTAATCCACAGTAAAACCTGCAGATTGCCAGTTTTAGGGGTGTTTTTCATTCAAAAACTGTTAAAATAGAATGAAGGCTGTTAAAATTAAGGGGTGCTGTTCTTAAAAAATAAATTATTCTGGCAATACCCCCTCTAAATTTAGGATAGGTATGGATTGTAAGTTAATTTCTTTTACGCTATGTTCTGGAAATACAAAACGTTTTTCAAAAAGCTTATCTTCCGCAAAAAAGGTAACGAAGAATTCGTTTTTCAACGCTAATACATCTTCCTGTACTAACTCAATTTTAGCAAAAGACTTAGCTTCCATTACGCCGATTCCGTGGCGCATGGTAGATGTTTTTTTATCTCCTAAATATCCTTTAGAAACTACAAGCACCATTTCTATGGCATCTTTTCTATTATTGATGATGTAGGCATTCCAATCTTTAGCTAAAAACTCTTTATTCCATTCTTGTGCGATAACAACATGGACATCTTTAGCAATGGGAATTTCTATGTCTTTTTTCATGCTAACTTAAAGGGCGCTCTTGAATTGTTTTAAGAAACGAATATCATTCTCACTTAACAATCTAATATCCGTAATTTGATGCAATAGCATGGCAATACGGTCTATACCCATGCCAAATGCAAAACCCGAATACACTTCTGGGTCTATATCACAATTTTTAAGGACATTGGGGTCTACCATACCACAACCCATAATTTCTAACCAGCCCGTACCTTTGGTCATACGGTAATCTGCCTCGGTCTCTAAGCCCCAATACACATCTACTTCTGCACTAGGCTCCGTAAACGGAAAGTAAGAAGGGCGTAAGCGAATCTTACTCTTACCAAACATCTCTGTAGTAAAATATTGTAAGGTTTGTTTTAGATCGGCGAAGGAAACATCCTTATCTACATAGAGACCTTCTACCTGATGAAAAAAACAGTGAGAACGAGCTGAAATGGCTTCATTTCTATACACGCGTCCTGGAGAAATGGTTCTAATTGGCGGTTGATGGTTCTCCATATAACGTACTTGTACCGATGAGGTGTGCGTACGCAATAAAATATCTGGATTGGTTTGTATAAAGAAAGTATCCTGCATATCTCTTGCAGGGTGGTATTCTGGCAAGTTTAGAGCTGTAAAGTTATGCCAGTCGTCCTCTACTTCTGGGCCTTCAGAAACATTAAACCCAATTCTAGAGAAAATATCTATAATTTGATTTTTAACAATAGAAATAGGATGTCTTGCACCTAGTTCCAAGGGTTGCCCGGGACGTGTTAAATCGCCATAAATACCCGCTGTATCTTGCTGGTCTTCTAAGGCCTCTTTAAGTGCATTAACTTTTTCTGTAGCAGCTTGCTTTAATTGATTGATAACCTGACCAAACTCTTTCTTTTGCTCGTTAGGAATGGTTTTAAAAGCGGCAAAAAACTCGTTCATCAACCCCTTTTTACCAAGGTATTTAATCCTGAAGTTTTCTATTTCTTCTGGAGATTGAGAACTAAAGTTTTCTACGGCTACCAAATGTTCCTTGAGGGTATCTATCATTGTTAGATGGCTTTTAGAGAGCGCAAATTTAGCAAATTGTCCTAGAATATAAGGGCAAATTGCCAATGAACCGTTGTTCTTAGTATACTATTGATACAGCTTTTAACTTACAACTCGGTTTTTAACCAAGTTAAGCAAGTTTCAAAATTTGGAAAAACTTGTGCATCTGGCACCAATTCTGGAAAAATATTAATTTTTTCCATCATCAGCTTAGGTTGTTCTCGTAGGCCAACAACGGCCAATTTTACCCCATTAGTAGTTAAATTGAGCATCACATCTTCTAACACATTTAATCCAGATTTATCCAAATAAGGCATCCGGTCCATTCTAAACACTACAATATTTGCGGTTTCTGGTATCTGCGCAGACAATTGTTGTATTTCATTGGTAGACCCAAAGAACAACGGACCGTTAATGTGTTTGATGAAGATTTTCTGGTCAATTTCGGTAGGTATTTGCTGCTCGTCTTCCCATGCTTCTTCTAGAGGTAATTGCTGTACGGCAGAATTTTTAGCAGTAAGGTCTCCAATCTTCTTCATGAAAATTAAAGAGGCCATAACTAATCCAATACCTACTGCATAGACCAAATTCCAAACCGAAGAAAGCACCATGACCACAAGCATAATTACCATTTCTGAGCTCAATCTTATAGGACCAAGTTTTATATCTTTAGGCAAGTAGGGAATAGCCTTTAAGCCTTTGTAATCAATAACCCCAATACCTACAGTAACCAAAATACCAGCCAATACGGCTGCTGGGATTTTAGAGGCAACGGGCCCTAAGGCAAGCAGAATTATGAGTAATAAAATCCCAGCTATCATTCCGCTTAAGCGTGTTTTACCTCCAGATTTTATATTAATTACCGTTCTAATGGTTGCGCCAGCACCAGGAATGCCTCCAAAAAGCGCACCTATTGTATTACCAATGCCTTGCCCCATTAATTCCTTGTTAGGTTTGTGCTTGGTGTTTGTCATGTTATCCGCTACAACCGACGTTAACAAAGAATCTATTGCGCCCAATAAAGCTAGAGTAAGTGCCGTAAAGATATACGGGCTTATCGCACTAAAACTAAATTTGGAAAATATCTCGAAATGCGGGGTGGGTAGGCCAGCTGGTATTTCTTGGATTGGAATGTAGGGCAATCCAAAACCTATGGCAACACCAGAAACTACGATTAAGGCGACCAAGGTACTAGGTACAGCAGTGGTTATTTTTTTAAATCCGTATATAATAGCAATGGTCGCTAAAGCCAATCCAAACTCTAACCAATTAATATGTTGTAGGGCTCTAGGTAATATTTTTATAGTTCCAATTACACCAGATGAATTCTTACCCGCTAAATTTTGTGCTTCTTTAGCAATATCTGTAGGTGCAATGACTGCAGCTTCTTCTATAGTTTGTTTAAATTGATTTATAGTTAATAGATTTTCACCTTGATTATCTTTAAGTGTTTTGGCTAATAATTCTGCTTTTGCTTGTTGGGTATAGCCAGCTACATAGACATCATCTTGTTTTGGGTAGTAGCCAATGGCAGGAAGTATCTGCGTAATTAATATAATTACACCAATAGCGGTCATAAATCCAGAAACTACAGGATAGGGTATGTATTTAATGTAAACACCTAATTTTAAGAAACCAAGAACTATTTGTAGCAAACCAGCCAATAGAAAAACCGCCAAAATAACGGGTAAGGCCTTATCTAAATTACCGTCATTTGTAGCCATGATACCTGCAATTACCACCATGCTCACTGCTGTCATGGGAGCGGTTGGGCCAGAGATTTGCGTATTGGTGCCACCAAACAGAGCGGCAAAAAAGCTAATAAAAATTGCGCCGTATAAACCGGCCGTAGGCCCTAGACCACTACTAACCCCAAATGCTAGTGCTAATGGTAGGGCCACAATACCCGCGGTAAGACCGCCAAAGAGGTCGCCTTTTAGATGTTTAAACATAATACGTTGGTTCTTTAAGTTGGAAGATAGCCATTATTTCACATAAAAAAAGGCCAACCTTTTAAAGTTGACCTAATGTTTATTTTGGTAAAGCGCTTAATAGAATTCTACTTCGCCACTGGCAATGTCATACATAGCGCCTACAATTTTAATTTCGCCCTTTTCTTCCATTTCCTTTAGAATAACACTTTGGCTACGAATATTTTCTAGCGTAAGCTCTACATTCTTTTTAGAAACGGCATCTACAAATTCTAGGTTTTTAGAATTACGTTTTTCTTCTTCCTTAGGCTCTTTAACGGCAAATACGGCCGGCTCTATTTTGTTAATTAATGCCGTTAAATTGCCCATTCTTGCATGGTCACACGCCCCTTTTACAGCGCCGCAAGAGGTATGACCCAAAACTACAATAGCTTTAGTGCCCGCCAATTTACATGCAAACTCCATGCTCCCAAGAATATCTTGGTTTACAAAATTGCCTGCAATACGCACACTGAATATATCGCCAAGGCCTTGGTCAAAAACCAACTCGGCAGAGACTCTAGAGTCTATACAACTTAATATAGTAGCAAATGGGAATTGCCCGTCTTTGGTGTCATTAACTTGTTCTAATAAATTTCTATTGGCTTTAAGGTTAGCTTGAAAACGCTGATTACCTTCTTTTAAAAACTCGATAGCCTTTTCAGGCGTCATTGTTGCCTGTGTTTCCGCGGTATGTGCTTTCATATCTATGCTGATTGTTTCTTTTTTAAATTGAAAAATTCGATATAACTAGGCGGATTTTCTACTACGCCACGTTCTGATATAATTTTAATATTGATATTTCTGTTCTTGGCTTTCTCTGAAAAATCTTCCAAAATTTCGATAATATCATTATCTAGATACCTAGTTTTGGTAACATCTAGTTCTAGATAAGAGTTTTCTTCTAAGCTATCTAACTCTTTGAGGATGGCCCCTTTGTTAAAGAAGGTTACTTCTTCTGCCAACGTCATTTTAACCTTTTTATGGTTTTCGGATTCTTCAATATGCAAGAAATGCGAGTTTTGGTAACTTTTGATAAGAATAACTACTATACCCACGGCTAAACCTAGACCAATCCCCACCAATAAATCTGTAAAGATGATTCCTAATACGGTAACGATAAAGGGTATAAACTGTTTCCAGCCTAAATCATACATTTTTTTGAATAATGCTGGTTTGGCCAATTTGTAGCCAACAATAAATAAAACAGCTGCAAGAACAGAGAGTGGAATGTTATTCAACAAAGTTGGGATAAGAATTACGGAAATCAATAAAAAGAATCCGTGTACAATAGCAGAAAGTTTTGTTTTACCTCCAGATTGTATGTTGGCAGAGCTACGAACAATAACCTGTGTTATAGGTAAACCACCAATCATCCCAGAAATGATATTACCCGTACCTTGAGCCATTAACTCCCTGTTGGTTGGGGTAACCCGCTTCATAGGGTCTATTTTATCCGTGGCCTCTACACAAAGTAACGTTTCTAAACTTGCTACCAAGGCTATGGTAAAACCAGTAATCCAAATTTGTGGGTCACCAATGGCACCAAAATTAGGAAAGCTAAATTGCCCTAAGAAAGAATCAAAGGAATCGGGAACGGGAACACTTACCAAATGTTCCTTAGATATGCCTAAAGTAGCGTCTTCTTTGGTTAACATATAAAATATGATACCAAGGGCAACAGCCACCAAAGGGCCTTGAATAAGCTGAAATATCTTACCTTTTTTGCTTAGAACTTTATCCCATAGAATAAGAATAGCCAAACTAACTACAGCTATTAAGGTGGCACCCACACTTAAATTCCCTGCTACTATACCGCTTATGGTATTAAATATTTCTGTAAAAGTGTTTTCGCCGTCTATTTGAAAATAGGAGAAGTCGCCCTCTGGGTCATTATCAAACCCAAAAAAGTGGGGTATTTGCTTTAATATGATAATAATTCCAATTCCGGTGAGCATACCTTTAATTACGGAAGACGGAAAATAATATCCAATTACTCCCGCTTTTAAAATACCAAATAAAATTTGGATAACACCTCCTATAACTACGGCAACCAAGAAGTTTTGGTATCCGCCTAAGGTGCTAATTGCTGCAAGAACAATAGCTGCTAAACCTGCAGCTGGGCCACTAACGCCAATTTGGGAGCCACTCAATGCACCTACAACAATACCTCCCATGATACCCGCTATTAGACCAGAAAATAATGGTGCGCCACTGGCGAGCGCAATACCTAAACATAAAGGGAGAGCTACAAAAAATACGACAATACTTGCCGGTAAATCGTTTTTAATATACTTAAACATTGTATTAATTTTTAAAAATTGGTATTCGGCTGTATTATGCTAGTAGTTCAAGTTTTTGTGCCACAAGCATAAGGTTAAAATTAAGACAATAGTTCTGGAGGAGGAGATAAAACTTCTATAGCTATATTAAATTTTGAAAAATTGTAGTGAGTTACATATTTCTTTGAATGCAATTTATTTTTATCCATAAGATTTACCGTATATGTTTTTAAAACAAATGGTTTTAACGCATCTTCACAGGTAGATTCTTGGGATTCTTCTTCGGTTATATT
Organism: Croceivirga sp. JEA036; assembly: GCF_011882165.1. NCBI lineage: Bacteria > Pseudomonadati > Bacteroidota > Flavobacteriia > Flavobacteriales > Flavobacteriaceae > Croceivirga > Croceivirga sp. JEA036. The sequence goes on along the minus strand of NZ_JAATON010000003.1, from coordinate 371,855 downwards.
CTGCACAATACGATAATCAATACTTGTGCGTAGCACCTGTAAAAAGGTGATGCTAAGTAGTGTTACGCTTAAAAATAAGGCTAGCTTTATGCGCATATTGTGTTAGGTGTGATGGCTAAAATATAGCCCTGAAATGGAAAGATAGTTAATTATAAATTAAAAATCCTTCAATAATTTAATGGTATTAGATTGTACCCAGCCTGTTTGGCCATCTGCAATCTTAACTTTAAACCAGCCATTTAGTTTTTCTAGAATATTCACCTTAGTGCCCTCGTGTAAACTAAAAACACGCTCACTTTGGGTGTTCGGTTCTGTGTTTACTACAATTTCTCGTTTTAAAACAATAGCCGGATTATCCTTCTTAAACGCATCATAAGAGAAATAGGCAAGAGTAACAGTAGCAACACTTAAGAATATGGCTACCATAGCTCCAATAAAAAAGATTCGTTTTTGCGTGGCGTATGTACTGCGATAGTATAAAATATAAAGGATAACAAAACTAATGGATAGTAACACGGCAAAGAGTGCCCAATTATCGTATGTGAATAAGGATAGAGTACTATCTCTAAAACGAGCCATAGCGGTTTTAGGCATGGCTTCTATAGCATCTAAACGCATGTTTTCTGCATAGGCTAAATTATTTTGAATCTCTTGGTCTTTTGGATTTAAGAGTTTAGCCTTTTCATAATAATAAATGCTGAGTCCAATCTCGTCCAGTTTGTAATAGCAATTACCCATGTTAAAATAAAGTTCTGCAGAATGCTTGCCATTGTCCAAAATGGTTTCATAGTGCTCCAAAGCCGTGCTATAATTTCCTTTATTATAGGCTTCTGTTGCCTTGTTAAAAAGAACTTCGTTTTGGGCAAATGCGCTTAACCCAATAAAAAGAACAAATAATAAGCTGCTTACAATCTTTCTCATAGTTGCTTATCCATTTGTGATATTACCATACTTGCCTTTTCAAAGTCTTCTTGCATTTGTACATTACTTGCTGGGCTATACCTAGCAAGTTCACAACTTTTTAAAAGCGCAATAAACTTTTCTATTGTAGCATCATCAACTTTCTTTGCAGTAAGTAATTCGGTTATTTTATCCTTGCTAAACTCAGAAGTTTCGATTTTTAATTTGGCTTTAAGATAGTTATGCAAAGCTTTTTCTAAAGCAACATAGAAACCATCTTTGTTTTTGAGTTCTTTTTTAGCAGTACCCAAATATTTTTTGGCTAATCTATTAGCATTACGCAATCTAGTACCTTCTACATCTTGCGCACGCGCATCTCGTTTTTTGGTCAGTAGAATGAATAATGGAATTGCTGCTAAAGGCCCTAATAACAATATATAGAATAGTGTAGAACCAAAAAATGGGGCTTTAGTTATGCTGGTAAAATTGGGATTTACCTTTATAAAATGAAACTGGTTGCTTGCATTAATTGCAATTTTCTGAACGCTGTTGGTTTTAGCTGCACCAGCTATAGCATCATTAGGAGTAGGCCCTTCTATTACATTCACCATTATTTCTTCTGAAGCTATGGTTTTGTATTGCTCTGCTTCTGGGTCAAAATAACTGAATTCAATACTTGGTATAGGATATTTGCCTTTATATGCAGGGACAATGGTGTAGTTGTTTTTTACGTTACCCTGCATACCGTTTGCATAGGTTTTTACACTTTCCTTATATTCTGGCTCGTATACCTCTAAAGCGCTTGGTAATTCGGGTTCTGGTAACTGAAAAAGTTTTAAGTTCCCTTTACCCTCTACCGCAACAGTAGCTTGCAAAGATTCAGATGCATTTAGCTGTGTTTTATTGGTATTTACTGTAAAAGAAAAATTACCCACAGCACCTCCAAAATTAGCGGGCTTACCATTTTCTGGTAGTGGTTTAACATTTAATGTACGTTTGCCAGCGGATACAGATTTACTAGCCTGAGCGTACATGCGTCCTCCAAAAAAATCACGTTTGCCAGTAGGCACTTCAACGAAAACTTCTAAGGATAGGGGTTCAATATCTAATTTACCAGCTTTTTGTGGGTACAGTACTACACGTTTTAAAACTACACTACGATAAGGCTTATTTTTATACGTAGTGTTGATGGTATTGTACTTAGTTACAGGGATATCTTGACTCCAAAAGTTGTTGTATTTAGGACTGTCTACGGGTCTAAAATTAGTCACTGAAATATTGGGGTCAATGTATAATTTGTAAATCACCGTAACAGCTTCGTTTAGATAAGGGCTTGCTTTAGAGACTTCTGCAACCAGATGCAGGCTTTCATCCGCAATATCATCCGCAGTTTTAGGGGCATTTGGATTGTCTACAGCATCCGTGACTATAATTTGTTTTTGAAGCGTTTTATAGGTTTCACCATCTATTTGTATGGTGGCTTGCTCAATTGTAAAGCTTCCTTTTTCTGTAGGCTTTAAAATGTAGCTATACGATTTAGAAAAGCTTCTTTTACCGTTTATCCAAGAAGATTTAATAGATTGAGAAGGGCCCATTACCACTTGGAAGCCATTAAAATTTGGAGGTGTAAAATTATCGCCATCTTTGTTCATGATAAACTCCACCCGCAATCTTTCATTTACACCTAGTTTTTCTTTACTCAATTTAACTTCAAAGCTAATGCCATTGTCTGTCTGAGCATAAGAAAGACTACCTACCATAAGCGCTAGGAAAACAAATACGTACCGATAAATGCTAGAAACTAATTGCATTACCAATCTTTTTCGTTTTTAATTTTTTGACCTTTGACTTTCTTGGCATCTATTTTTTCTTGAACCTTTTTCTCTTCATTTTGCATGGCTTCTAGCAAATTTTGAATTTGCTGTTTAGATAATTGGTTGGGTCTTGGCCGTTCTTTGCGCTCAGGCTCTTCTCCTGGGTTAGGTTGCTTTTTTTGTTCTTCTTTTTTATCGCCTTCTCCCTCCTTATTTTCTTCTGGCTTTTCTTGGCCTTTGTCTCCTTGATCTCCCTGGTCTTTATTTTGGTCGTCTTTTTGCTCCCCTTCTTTATCCTTGTCTTGGTCTCCGTTTTGGTTTTGGTCTTGATTTTGTTCTTGGTTGTCCTTGTTTTGGTCTTTATTTTGGTCTTGGTTCTGATCCTGATTTTGGTCGTTTTTATTCTGGTCTTGCTCATTTTTAAGCATTTCCTTGGCCAAGGCTAAATTATAGCGCGTTTCATCATCCGTAGGGTTATTTCTTAAGGCTTGCTTGTATGCTTCTACAGCTTTTTGGTATTCTTTTTGTCGCATAAAAACATTCCCCATGTTGTGGTAAGATTTATGCTTGGTTTCCTTGGCTTCTGCTTTTTCTCCGGCTTCTTTAAAACGGGTAAAAGATTCTGCCATAGCATTACGATTGTAGTATGCTCTACCAAGGTTATATGGAGCAGCGGCATTAGCTTCACTCTTAGAAATAGCTTTACGGTATTCTGCCTCGCTCGCAACAAAATTGTTTTGACTTAATGCCTTGTTGGCATCATACGTAATGTTCGTACTTTCTTTAAGTAGTTTTTTGTTTTCTCTTAAAGTTTGGGTGTCCTCCTGAGCATTTACTATGGTAGTCACTAGTCCCAAACCTATAAAAAGTACCTTAATCTTATTCATTTGCATCTTCATTAAAAAGGTTCAACTTTTTTAACCACTGTGTTTTACGGTCTAATAGAAAGATGTCTAAAAATAAGAAGAAAAGTGCAAGGGCAACAAACCATTGAAATTGGTCTTTATACTCAGCAAATTGTTTGGCTTCAAATTCTTTCTTATCCATTTGGGCCAATTCTTCTTTAATAAAATTTACGGCATCTTCTGTATTATCACCGTTAATATATACACCATTACCTTTCTGGGCAATCTCTGTAAGAACGGGTTCATTAAGGCGGGTAATAACCACATCTCCTTCATTATTTTTTTTAAGACGTTCTACAATGCCATTTCTTTTAATTGGTATTGGTGCCCCCTTACTTTTGCCAACGCCAATGGTGTATACTTTTATACCTTGATTAATAGCGTTTTCTAATGCATCAATTGTATTGCCTTCAGAATGATCTTCACCATCAGAGATGATAAATAGAACTCTATTGGTTTGTTCTGCATCATCAAAATAGGTGCTTGCTAAATCTATGGCAGAGTTTATTGCGGTACCTTGACTAGAAAGCATATCTGTGTTCATACTTTGTAAAAACATTTTGGCTGCTCCGTAATCAGTGGTTATAGGTAGTTGTGGATAAGCTTGACCAGCATAGGCGATAATACCAATCCTGTCACTTGCTAATTGATTTATAATTTCTGAAACTAAACGTTTCCCTTTTTCTAAACGGTTGGGCGCAATATCTTCTGCTAACATACTTTTAGAGACATCTACGGCAAAAACGATATCTACACCTTCTCTTTTAACGGTCTCTAATTTGGTGCCTATTTTTGGGTTTGCTAGCGCGATAACCAAACATGTAATACCTAGCAACAGAAAAATAAGTTTTAAGGTAGATTTAAATAAAGAACGGTCTGGCGCCAAACGTTTAAGCATGGGGGTATTTGCAAAAGCTTTTTGCTTACTTTTTTTCCATACTTGAAGCATCAAAAATAACAGGACCATAACAGGTATAATCCCCAACAGATAGAAATATAAAGTTTCATCAAACTGCACCATCTAAATAAAACTTTTAAATATTGTTGAACGTAATATCCACTCTATTAGTAACAAAGCGCCTGCCAAAAATAATAAGGGTCTAAATTTTTCTTCGTATTTGTAGTATTTAAACTCTTCTATCTCTGTTTTCTCTAGCTTATTAATTTCGTTATAGATTTCTTCTAATTTTTCATTGTCTGTCGCCCTAAAATATTTTCCACCTGTAACTTCTGCAATATTCTTTAGTAGTTCTTCATCTATCTCTACTTGTCTCATGCCATACTGAAAAGAGCCATCTCTTTTGTAGCCAGTAGGTGTAATCGCATTTCCGTTGGTACCTAAGCCAATGGTGTAGGTTTTAATTTCATATTCTACCGCTAAATCAGCAGCAGTTTGGGGTTCAATAAACCCACTATTGTTTACGCCATCTGTTAGCAAAATAATCACTTTGCTTATTGCTTTACTCTCTTTTAATCTATTGACAGAGGTGGCTAAACCCATACCAATGGCTGTACCATCTTCTAACTGGCCATACCTAATTTCTTTTAAGGCGCCTAAAACAATAGACTTATCACTAGTAATAGGTGTTTTAGTATAGCTTTCCCCGGCATATGCCACTAGGCCTATACGGTCATTGGGTCTCTTTTTGATAAAATCTGCAGCTACTTCTTTTAAGGCTGCCAAACGATTTGGCTTTAAATCACGTGCCAGCATACTAGAAGATACGTCTATCGCCATTACTATGTCTATACCTTTTGTGGTTTTAGTACGGGTAGAGATATCTTCTGTCTGTGGTCTTGCCAGAGCGGTAATGATACTTGCTAAAGCCAAAAGGCGTAAAGCAAGTAAAACAGGTCTTAACTTAGACCATATACTAGTGGTTTTAAATGCATTGGTACTAGATAGCTTTAAAGAAGCGGTCTGTTTTTTATGGGTAAAAACATACCACACAACAGCTAGGGGTAATGCTAAAAGCAGCCAAAAGAACTCGGGATTTGCAAACTCTATACCTTTAAACATCACATCTCCGTTTTAACATCGACCGTAGCCAAAATCCGTTCTACAATTTGTTCTGCATAAGCATCGCCTTCTTCCCAAGTAATATATACCTGTTGAGTAAAACCTTTTCCGCCAAAAAGTAGGCCTGTAAATTTAAAACGCTTATTATTCATTGGTCCTTCTCCGGTATACTGACCAGTGCCGTAAATTTTAGCACCAGGTTTACCACTTTTTGTATAGAACTCATCTTCTTTAGGTAAAATGTTTTTAATTCCATTCTTTTCTAGAGAGCCTAAGAAAGCGCCTACACCAGCCTCCATATCTGGTTCTATCTGTTCTTTATAAAGGGTGCTGTTAACAGTGATGGAAAACAGGCTTAGGTAGTTACCGTAGGCAAAGGTTCCATTGGTTTGTATTACCTCTTTTGCATCTTCTGGAATCGCTATTTCTTTGCGGATTAAAACCTCTGGTGTTTCTAATTCTATTGCAGGTACACCATAGTGGCTTTTTACCCATTCCTTTTCTAATAATTCTTTAGTGGGGTAGCCAAATAGGGTGTCTTTGACGGTTTTAAACCCAAAGTATGCTACAGATATTCCGGCGCCTAATACCAATAAGCCTGCTATAACGCCAATACCTATATAAATGCGTTTCTTGCGTTTTTCTGCTGCGTAAGCTTCTAAGTATGCTTCATTTTCTAATAAATCGTCTTCTGTTGGTTCTGGCAGGGCTTCTTTGGTTTTGACAACAATTTTTTCAACAGCGCTTCGGTCAGATTCTGCAATGGATATATCTGGTTTAGACTTGGCAAATTTTACCAAATCTGCGGTCTGTAATACTTTTTTAAATTGAGTAATGGTATCATCATCTAAGCTAAGCTCACCAGCATCTTTTAATAACTCTAAGCGTTCTATAAGTTGGTCTGTGGTACTTTCCATGGCAGAAATATGCACATCTTCTTCTAAGTAGGCCCGTACAATATCTGTAAGTTCAGAGTAGTACTTTTTGTATTCATCTTGGATAAGATATCTTGAATTCTCTAACTCTTTCAGTTGTTTTAAGGCGCGGTCATATGGAGGTAGTAAAGCAATTTTTTCTTCTTCGGTAAGTGGTTTTTTGCGTAGAACAAACCAATAAAAAAGAGCTCCAAGAATGGCTAATGCTGCTAGTGCAAAAATTATATATTTTAGGATGTTAGTATAACTTTTTTCTACCTGTACTAAGGGCTTAATGTCGTACATTTTTTGTTTGGTAGTATCTACAGCAACATCGGCAACTTTTATACGGAAAGAATCTGTAAAAAAAGGTTTTTCGTCTATGGCAATACGTTGGGGTGGTATGGTGTAAGTGCCGCTATCAAATTGCGTTAGTGCATAAATACGTTGTAGAGTAACCCTATCTTTCTTTTTAGTAGTGTCTATTTTTAAAGCCTCCACCATTTCTAACGGAGAAAATGTTTGATCTTCTGGAAAACTGACCAAGTTTAAAGAGTCTGTTTCTACCGTGATGGTGTATTTAATTTGCTCCCCTATTTTAATGTGGGTAGAGTCTACAGCAGCAGAAACTGTGGAAGACTGTGCTTGTGCAAAGATAAAAGTGCACAAAAGAAAACTGCACGTAAGCAGGCTAGTAAATTTAATATGTGTAGTGGCTAACTTCATGTCTTTCTATCCCCTGTTCTTAAAATAGCCCAATAATTTTTTTACGTAGCTCTCGTCTACTCGGCAACTGATGGTGCCACTGCCAGATTTTGTGAATGCGCTTTTAAAATAATCTGAGCGCTCTACATGGTACTTGCTATACTCATTTCTAATCTGTTTAGAACTAGTATTTATCAACTTAGTAGCTCCAGTTTCTGCGTCCTTTACTTGTATCATTCCCAAGTTAGGGATATACTCTTCCTTTTCGTCATAAACACGGATGCCTGTAACATCATGCTTATTCCCAGCAATTTTAAGTGTATCTGCATAGTCTTCAGCAATAAAATCTGATAGCACAAAAACAATCGCCTTTTTTTTCATGACGTTACTCAAGAACTTTAAAGCTTCTGCAATATTGGTTTTATTACTTTTAGGCTCGAACTCTAATAACTCCCTTATAATTCTTAGAATATGACTTCTGCCTTTTTTGGGTGGAATAAAAAGTTCTACCTCATCAGAAAAAAGAATAAGACCTACTTTGTCATTATTCTGCAAAGCAGAAAACGCTAAGGTTGCAGAAATCTCTACTAAGATTTCTTTTTTAAATTGATTAGCAGTACCAAACAATTCTGAGCCACTCACATCTACCATGAGCATCATGGTTAATTCTCGCTCTTCCTCAAAAACCTTTACAAATGGCTCGTTGTATCTAGCTGTAACATTCCAGTCAATGGAACGTACATCATCTCCAAATTGGTATTGGCGAACCTCACTAAACGTCATACCCCTTCCTTTAAAGGTAGAATGGTATTCTCCACCAAACACGTGGTCTGATAAGCGACGTGTTTTGATTTCAATTTTTCGTACCTTTTTTAGAAGTTCTTTTGTATCCATAGAGCGTAAACAGTGTTGGTAAATAGATTAACATAAAACACGAATCCAATAGCCGTGTCAGCTTTTAAACTATTAAGGTACCTCTACTTGGTTTACTATTTTATTGATGATTTCTTCTGAAGTAATGTTTTCTGCTTCAGCTTCATATGTGATGCCTATTCTGTGACGCAAAATATCGTGCACTACAGCCCTAACATCTTCTGGAACTACATAACCACGTTGCTTAATAAATGCGTAACATTTAGATGCCGTAGCTAGGTTAATACTACCTCTTGGAGAAGCGCCAAAGCTAATAAGTGGTTTTAGCTGTTCTAAATTGTATTTCTCTGGATATCGCGTAGCAAAAATCAAATCAAGAATATACTTTTCTATTTTTTCATCCATGTAAACCTCTTTCACAGCTTTTTGAGCACTTAAAATTTGGTCTACGGTAACCACGGGGTTAACGACAGTTTTAGTACCGCTAAGATTTTGTCTAATTATTAACTGTTCCTCTGTAAGTTTAGGATAATCTATAACAATTTTAAGCATAAAACGGTCTACCTGTGCTTCTGGCAAAGGATATGTGCCTTCTTGTTCTACAGGGTTTTGTGTAGCCATAACTAAGAACGGCGCCTCTAATTTAAAGGTCTCATCCCCAATAGTTACTTGCTTTTCTTGCATAGCTTCTAATAGTGCAGACTGCACTTTAGCAGGAGCACGGTTTATCTCATCTGCTAATACAAAGTTGGCAAATATGGGGCCTTTTTTAATAGAGAAATCGTTCTCCTTCATATTGTAAATAAGCGTACCTACAACATCTGCAGGCAGCAAATCTGGTGTAAATTGTATTCTACTAAAGCTACCTTTAACCGCTTTAGATAAAGTGTTAATTGCCAGTGTTTTTGCAAGTCCAGGAACACCTTCTAACAAAATATGCCCTTGACCTAAAAGGCCAATAAGTAGGCGCTCTACCATATGTTTTTGGCCTACGACGACTTTGTTCATCTCTTGCTTAAGCAAGTCTATAAACGCACTCTCCCGAGCTATTTTCTCATTTACGGCAGCAATATCTATCGTAGTATTTTCTTCCATATGCAACTGTTGATTAACGTTAATCTATCCAGAAATTTAACATTCCGCAAAATGAAAATTAATTTAAAATCGCTCTGTTAATAATTGGTTAAAATAAGTTCTAAAGCCTTAGTTTTGGCAAGGATTTAAGGTAATAATCACTAATTTTCTAAACCTATGCCAATGAATGTTAAATACTCTAAAATATTTGCTGGTACCATGACGTGGGGTAGTTGGGGCAAACAATTGACCAACACCCAAATGGTAGATTTAATACAGCATTGTTATACCAACAACATTACTACTTTTGATCATGCCGATATTTATGGGGACTATGGAAACGAACAGCTTTTTGGTTCTGCTTTTAAGGAGGCTGGTATAGCAAGAGAGAATATACAATTGGTATCTAAATGCGGTATACAAATGACTAGCGGTCGAACCAATAAGGTAAAACATTACCAGTATGATGCTGCTTATATTATTTCTTCCGCAGAACGCAGTTTAGCACGATTACAAACCGATTATTTGGATTTGTTTTTATTACATAGACCAAGTCCTTTATTACACCCAGAAGAGGTATCTAAAGCAATTAATACGCTTAAAGAACAAGGGAAAATAAAACAGTTTGGGGTGTCTAATTTTAATCCTGCACAGATAGCTGTAATAGAAAAAGAGGTTAAGGTAGAGGCAAATCAGGTAGAATTTTCTCTAACACATTTAGACCCTATTTATAACGGCACTTTTGATGATTGCTTGGCAAATAATAGAATGGCCATGGCATGGAGTCCATTAGGTAGTTATTACAGGGAGGATACTGCGCAAAACAATAGGATTAAACAAGTGCTTGCTAGTCTAGCAGAAAAGTACAATGCAGATGAAAGTATGTTGCTTTTGGCTTTTTTAATAAAACACCCAGCGGGTGTATTTCCCGTAGTAGGGACTGCGAATAAAGAACGGCTAGTAAATTCTTTAAACGCAGCAGCAATAGATTTAGAATTACAAGATTGGTTTTTACTTTTAGAAGCATCTCAAGGAAACGAAGTACCATAAATGGAAAAAACTGTATTAATAACTGGTGCTACCAGTGGTATAGGGAAAGAAACTGCTAAGTACTTTGCGCATAAAGGCAATTTTAAGTTGATTCTTTGTGGCAGAAGAACGGAAAGGCTAGAAAGCTTAATGCAAGAACTTAGTCCTAAAACTGCGGTTACTACTTTATCTTTTGATGTTAGGGACAAGAAGGCTGTGTTCCATGCAATTGAAAATCTGCCAGATGCATTTTCTGAAATAGATATACTTATAAACAATGCTGGAAATGCCCATGGATTAGACCCTATACAAAGGGGTAGTATAGATGATTGGGATGCTATGTTAGATATTAATGTTAAGGGCTTATTGTATGTAAGTAAGGCCGTTATGCCACAAATGGTTGCCCGTAGGGCAGGTCATATAATTCATATTGGTTCTACGGCAGGTAAAGAGGTATACCCAAACGGTAATGTGTACTGCGCAAGTAAACACGCAGTAGATGCTATTAACAAAGGGATGCGTTTAGATTTAAACCAATATGGTATACGTGTGGGTGCTATTAACCCAGGTTTGGTAGCAACAGAGTTTAGTGAAGTAAGATTTAAGGGCGATGAAGAACGTGCATCTAAAGTGTATCAAGGTTACCAGCCCTTAAAACCAGAAGATATTGCAGATATTATCCATTTTGTGGTAACCAGGCCCTACCACGTAAATATTGCAGATTTGGTAGTGATGCCCACCGCCCAAGCTAGTTCTACAGTGATAAATAAAAACGTATGATTAATAAACGTCTCCTCATTAAAAACCTATTGGCGCATAATGATGAGAATAGTTTCTATGATAAAAAACGTTTTATATCTATTGGAGAAAAAGAAGGTAAGGCTAAGTTTCTAAAACACGTTTGTGCACTTGCTAATAGTAACCCTAAAAATAACTCCTACATTGTCATTGGTGTGGAAGATGCAGATAATACTATTGTTGGTGTAGATTTCTTTGATGATAGTAAAATACAAAACCTAGTTAACGCCTATTTAGACAATCCGCCATTAATAGCCTATGAAAATATACCCTTTCCACATTTGCCAGAAGGCAAGGTGGTGGGTCTTGTAACCATTACTAGTAACGGTAGGGTTTGTTCGCTAAGAAAAAATATTTGGAAGTATTACGGAGGTTCTGTGTTTTTTAGAGAAGGTAGTATAAGCTTGCCTAAAGTTTTTGATATTGAGTTAAAAGATATTAATTCAGACAAGGTAGCCACACTAGAACAACATGCGCGTAACAATATAGAACTAACCTTAGATGGAGTCATAGATTTTATCAACCATAAACATCCAGATTTAACAAGCAATTACAAAGTGTTTAAAGAACAATTTGTGGTCTGTTGGGCAGGGAATACTAAAAAAGTAAAAGACCAAACCTATTATTCTAGGGTAGATATAGAACTGATAAATGAGCAGGTAAAATTATTTTATTCAGCCTTAGATGAGGTTTCTATTCATTATAACGATGATACGTTTAATATACTAGAGTATGTACAATTAGGTCTAGGAAAAGATCAAAAATATTACCAACTAGAGGAAGTTACTATAAGGTTTTTTGAAAATGGAAAGTATAAAATAACAAGCAATCTTTTATTTGAGCCACCACAGTACGATAGAAAATCACTCTATCACCTATACAATAGCACCAATGCCTTACTTCAAAAATTATCAAATAAAATCACCTTAAACAGTTCAGAAAAAAAAGATTTAGAGCACCTACCAGATACTTTGTTAATCTGTTATTTAAATGGTTTTGAAGAGGCTAAAGACCAAATGGAAAAGGCTAGACCAGAGCTTAAAACCTACGATAAAAACATTTATCTGGAGCTAAAAGAAGCCTTACGAATTATTAGAAAAGTAAAATACAACTAAACTGCCAAATCTTCTAAAGTGGGTAGCGCAGCGATTGCGCCAAACTGCGTTGTAGTAATAGCACCCGCCTTGTTAGCCGTTTCTACCATAGCTGTGAGGGCATCAAAATCTTCTAAGATTGCTTTTGGGTTAGGCAATTTTGCTATTTGGTACAAAAGACAGCCTATAAAAGCATCTCCAGCCCCTGTAGTATCTATAGGATTCACTTTAATACTAGGTATCGTAGTTTGCCTTTCTGCCATACTTACATAAGTACCTTCTTTGCCTAGCGTTACCGTAATAATTCTTGCGCCAGCCTCATGCAGATAGCTACATGCATCTGCTACTGTTGCTTTACCAGAAAGTAAAAGTGCTTCTTCTTTACTGAATTTACATAGGTGAGATTTTTCTATAAAACCTTTGCATTTGGTAATGAATTTTTCTTCTTTCTCTTGCCACAAATCACTTCTATAATTTGGGTCAAAACTAATGAAGCAATCTTTAGTAATCCCATCAAAAAGATAGTGGGTGTAGGCTTCCTCCAAATTTCCGCCCAGTAGCGCCGTTGCCGCTCCAAAGTGTAGCATGTGCCCTTGAAATTTAGTTCTAAGGCTAGAATCGTACTTTAATTCTTTATCAGCGCCTCTAGAAAAAACAAAATCACGTTCCCCATCTTCAGCAATAGAAACAAAGGCCATGGTGGTAAATTTTTTAGTGCGCTGAGCGTTACTAATATCCACGTGTTCATTGGCCAAGACATCTAATAAAAATGTACCAAAAGGGTCTTTACCAACCGCACCAACAAAACTACTTTTGCCTCCTAATTTTGCTATGGCGCAAGCAACGTTGGCTGGGGCACCACCTGCTTTTTTTGTAAATTCATTGGCCTTACTCAAATCACTTCCTTGGTGTTCCGCTACAAAATCAATTAGCAATTCGCCTACACAAAAAATCTTTGTCATCACCTTTGGTATTAGGCTTGCAAGTTACATAGAAAATTAATCCAAGGGTATTCTGTGAAACTTTACCTTAATTTTTCTTAGTTGACCGGTATTGTTTCTAATATTGTTACAAAGATTAGAGTAATGAGAACATTAGTTATAGGCGATGTACATTCTGGTTTGCGTGCGGTAGAGCAGGTTTTAGACCGTGCCGCAGTAACCGCAGATGACCATATAGTATTTTTAGGGGATTACGTAGATTCTTGGAGTGATGCTTTTGAAACCATAGCCTATCTAATACAATTAAATACTACGCATAATTGCACTTTTATACGGGGTAATCATGACGAGTTGTGTTTAGATTGGTTAGTTGAGGGCAAAGATAACCCTACTTGGTTATTACATGGTGGGGCAGCCACTAAAGCATCTTACGAGAAAAGAGAAAGAGCAGCGTGGGAGTCGCATATTCATTTTCTACAGGAAGAACTGGTAAATAATTGGGTAGATAACAATAACAACCTTTATTTACATGCAGGGTTCACCAACTTAAAAGGAATTGAGCACGAATATTTTGAAAAAACTTTTTATTGGGATAGAACTTTGTGGGAGCTTGCACAAGCATTGAATCCAGAATTATCTGTAGAAGACCCGCGCTTTCCTAAAAGACTAATCCATTATAACGAAATATTTATAGGGCATACCCCTATTTCTAAAACGGGTTTAGCAGTACCTAAAAGTGGCGCTAATGTTTGGAATGTAGATACAGGTGCTGCTTTTATGGGAGCCTTAACAATCATGGATGTTGCAACAAAAGAATATTGGCAAAGTGACCCCGTGCATACCCTTTATCCTGGAGAAAGAGGTAGAAATTAGGATAAAAGATAGTTGATGTTACATAATTTATTGGGAACTTTACCAAAACAGAACTAGTTATGTCTTTGAAAAATATACGATTGGAAGTGATGCAGGCCATAGAACCTAAGGTTGCAGGTTTTATGGATAAGTATCTTATGCCGATTGAAAAAATATGGCAACCGACAGATTTTTTACCAGATTCGCAAAGCGATACTTTCTTTGATGAAGTAGAGCAAATTAGAGAAGAAGCTAAAGAATTAGGATACGATTTCTGGGTTACTCTTGTAGCGGATACCATTACGGAAGAAGCTTTGCCTACCTATGAATCTTGGTTAATGGACGTGGAAGGTGTGGACCAGCATAGCGAAATGGGTAAAGAGAACGGGTGGTCTAAATGGGTACGTGCTTGGACAGCAGAAGAAAATCGTCATGGAGATGTGCTTAATAAGTATTTGTATTTATCTGGAAGGGTAAATATGAGAGAAATAGAAATTACTACCCAGCATTTAATTGCAGATGGTTTTGATATAGGAACAGATAGAGATCCCTATAAAAACTTTGTATATACTACGTTTCAAGAACTAGCTACAAACATTTCTCATAAACGTGTAGGTAAACTGGCGAAGCAAAAGGGGAATGCCCTATTAGCAAAAATGTGTAACATCATTGCTGGGGACGAAATGCGTCACCATTTGGCATATCAAGAGTTTGTGAAAACTATTATGGACCATGACCCTAGCGGTATGGTGTTGGCTTTTGCAGATATGATGAAGAAAAAAATTGTAATGCCAGCACACTTTTTAAGAGAATCTGGCGGTAGTATAGGCGAAGCTTTTGAGCAGTTTTCTAACTGTGCTCAGCGTTTAGGTGTATATACAGCACAAGATTATATAGAAATCTTAAAAAAACTAAATAGTGCTTGGGAGATAGAGAATTTAAGAGAATTGTCTGACCAGGCGGAGCGTGCTAGAGACTATTTGGTAAAGTTACCAGACCGTTTACAACGTATCTCTGACCGGATGAAGGTTTCTATGGACCCTTATCATTTTAAATGGGTAGAAGCCAACGGAATGTTATAATAAAAAAACCGGGTCTTTTAAACCCGGTTTTTTGTTTTTAAAGTTTGCCACCTTTATGCTCGTCTTGCCATTTTACCAATTCTATCCATTTACCCTCATAAGCCATCTTTGCCTGTAGAGGCCAAGAACCGGGATTGTGTATACGATAGCGTTCCCCGCCAGAGTTTAATACTTCTTGGCATTTTTCAATAGGAGTTTCTGATAACTCCTTCCAGGTTTTAATGCCAAAATTATGGAACAAACCTTCAATTTTAGGTCCAATACCTTCTACAATTTTTAAATCGTCTTGCTTAATTTTTTTACCGTATGCAGCCTTTGCATCGGCTGCATTAAAGGCTAAACCAGTTACTGCACCAGCAGCTAATGAGCTTACTACGTTTGTAGAAGCAGCAGATTTTAATTTGCCTTGGCAAAGGTCTAAGTCGGTTTTTAATTTGGCGTTTTCTGTTTCTAATGCCTTTAGGGCTGCACTGTGGTCTACTACTGGCGTATTCGCAGTTGCATTGAGTTTGGCATTAGCCGCATCTAAATCTGCCTGTAATTTACCGTTTTTAGATTTCCAACTATTAAGTTCTTCAGTGTTATCTATAACTTCAGTCTTGCTGTTCCCTTTACCTAATAAATAGCCAAGAAGGGCACAAATGGCACCTACTAAAAGAGGAATTATCCAGCACCAGATATTATCTAAATTCATTTTTTAAAGTTTAAGGTTTGTATTATTTAAGTGTGATAACGGTTCTTCTATTTTTGGAGCGGCCTTCTTCCGTAGCATTATCCGCAATAGGCTCATCCGGTCCTTTAGATTCAGAAATGATCTTATTTGCAGGTATACCATTACGAACCAAATAAGATTTGGCAAAATCTGCTCTTTCTTGTCCTAAGGTTATGTTGTTAATACGGTTACCTGTATTATCTGTATGGCCAACAACATCGCACATTGCACTGGGTACCTTATCCAAATACGTACCTATATCAGCAATTTTTTGCCGTTGAGTAGCGGTTAAATTAATTGTAGCTTCACCAGTATTAAAATATAATACAAGCGGATTGTCTACAATCTTATCGTGTAATGCTTTTAAATCTTCTGCACTCGTTTCTTTTTTTGCAGAAATAGTATAGGATAATGGGCCGTAATAAATGTTATCTTCAGAAGGTATCATTTCTTCCTTCAAAGTCCCTGCTATTGTAGTTTGGGAAGATGGAACGCCAAGGTTTACCAAGTAATTTTTTACCGTATTAGCTCTTGCCAGTCCTAAGTTGGGCCATGCAGAAGTATTGGTTTCACTGTCCTTGTAAAAGCCAGTGATGGTTATGGCCTTTTCTGGATGCTCAGTTAGGTAGGATTTTAGAGAACTGCTTGCTTCTGTTAAGGATGGAGCTAACGGCTCTAAATAATTGGCAGAAGAAGCGCTAAAATTAAAGTTCTCTTCTTCGTTTAATTTCCAATCGCCATCGGTTAATGCAAAAGGGTACTTTGTGGCTTCGGGGGTTTCGGGCATCGTTACTTCTTCTACCTTATCTGTGGTTGCATTATTTTGGTCAGAAGCCATGCAACAGCTGCAAAAGTTAAAGTAGAGAAAAATACCCAGAATAATAGTGATAAGAATCCCTATTATGTAGGTTAGATTTTTAGACATGTGTATAATAATTAGTGTTCTACTTGGCAAATTATAAAAAAACCAAATAATAAGTTAAAAACCTGAACAGAAATTATTAAATAACAGGGAGTTAATGTAAAATTCACATTGAAAAATCCCTAAATATTATAGTAATGTTGGGATTTTAACCATTTATACAAATTCTTATACCAACTATAGCTTTGGGCTTTAAAATCAAGGAATTATAGAGGACATTTGAAATAGTAAAATAAAACCCTATTTCTCCCGACGAAGTTCCGGCATTGAAATAGGGTTACTATGATTAAGTTTGAGTTAGTTAAGTTGGTAAAATCGCCGTACGCTAGTATGGCGATTTTTATTTTTACAAATCGAATTTAATTCCTTGTGCCAACGGTAACTCGGTAGTATAATTTATAGTATTTGTTTGTCTGCGCATATACACTTTCCAAGCGTCAGAACCACTTTCACGTCCACCACCAGTTTCTTTTTCTCCACCGAAAGCGCCACCAATTTCTGCACCCGATGTACCAATGTTAACATTGGCAATACCACAATCACTACCAGAGGCAGCTAAAAAGCGTTCTGCTTCCCTTAGGTTATTGGTCATAATGGCAGAAGATAATCCTTGTGCTACATCGTTTTGTATCGCGATAGCTTCTGTTACATCTCCACTGTATTTTAATACGTATAAAATAGGAGCAAAGGTTTCTTCTTGTACAATTTCAAAATCGTTTTTAGCTTCTACAATAGCCGGCTGTACATAACAGCCACTTTCAAAGCCAGTTCCAGAAAGCACTCCCCCTTCAACCAAAACAGTACCGCCTTCGCTCACTGCTTTTTCTAAAGCCTTTTGGTACATGTCTACGGCAGTAGTATCTATTAGTGGACCTACATGGTTATTTTCGTCCAAAGGATTGCCAATACGCAATTGCTGGTATGCTGCAACAATAGCCTCTTTTACTTTATCATAAATAGCTTCATGAATAATAAGTCTTCTGGTAGATGTACAACGTTGCCCAGCAGTACCTACGGCACCAAAAACGGCACCTATAACGGTCATTTTAATATCTGCATCTGGCGTTACAATTATGGCATTGTTACCACCAAGTTCTAATAAAGATTTACCCAACCTAGCGGCTACTTTTTGCGCTACAATTTTTCCCATCCTTGTAGAGCCAGTTGCGGAAACTAAAGGTACGCGTTTGTCTGTAGAAAGATATTCGCCTACGGTGTAATCTCCATTAACCAAACAGCTAATACCTTCTGGTAAATTGTTTTCTTGGATTACAGCTGCCATAATGTTTTGACAAGCAACACCACATAATGGTGTTTTCTCAGAGGGTTTCCAAACACATACGTCACCACAAATCCAAGCCAAGGCCGTATTCCATGCCCATACCGCAACAGGAAAGTTAAATGCAGAAATAATTCCTACAATTCCTAAGGGATGATATTGTTCATACATACGGTGTCCAGGACGTTCAGAATGCATGGTTAAACCATGTAATTGTCTAGAAAGACCAACGGCAAAATCGCAAATGTCAATCATTTCTTGTACTTCTCCCAAACCTTCTTGGTAAGACTTACCCATCTCAAAAGAAACTAATTTACCCAAAGGTTCTTTCAGTTCTCTTAGTTTATCGCCAAACTGTCTTACAACTTCTCCGCGTTGTGGTGCGGGTACAGTTCTCCAATGTTTAAAAGCATTTTGAGCCTTTTCCATCACTTTTTCGTAATCCTCTTTGGTAGTAGTGGTCACCTTGGCAATTAAACTGCCATCTACGGGTGAGTATGAAGCTATTTCTGGACCGTTACCAAAAGAAGAAGTGCCGGTAGAGGTTCCCTGATTTATATCTGAGATACCTAATTGTTTTAAAGCTTGATCTATACCAAAAGCAGTTGCAATTTCTGACATTTATAACTTTTTTAGAGTGAATTGTTACAAAAATACAAAGTTTACCTAGATGAAGTTAATAGAACATCTCAAAAAGATAAAACAAGATGCCTAATAGTGCGGGTAAACCTTGTACCTTAAATATTTTTATAGAAACAGTGAATGCGCCATATATACCAGCGATAACTACACAACTAAGAAAAAACAAGGCTATGTTTACTGCCCAAAAAGGGTCTGTTACAAGTAAAGACCAAAGCAAGCCTGCGGCTAAAAAGCCATTATATAAACCTTGGTTGGCCGCCATGGATTTTGTTGGTTCAAACAAGTGGTCTGGAAAATTTTTGAACACTCTTTTAGCCTGGGTGGTCCAGACAAACATTTCTAGCCAAAGAAAATAGAGGTGTAGCAAAGCCACCAATAGAGTTAGTATTTTGGCTGTTATAAGCATAGTCTATTCTTCAGCAACAAATCTTGGGTCAACAGGCATTACCGTTCCGCAATTGTTGCAGGTACGTAAACTTTCGCTCCCATAAAAATGCTTAAAATGTTTTAAAAAATCTTTTTCAATATCATTGAGGGTAAAATAGGCTTCGTACAATTTGTTATTGCAATTATCGCAAAACCATAAAAGCCCATCTTTGCCCTCTAGATGGTTACGCTTTCTTTCTATAACTAGGCCTATAGAATTTTCATAACGGACCGGAGAGTGTGGTACTTTTGCAGGGTGCAGGTACATGTCTCCTGGGCCAAGTTCCATGGTTCTTTTTTTACCATCTTCTTGTATATGTACCTCAATATTACCTTCTAATTGGTAAAATAATTCTTCGGTTTCATTGTAATGGTAATCTTTACGAGCGTTTGGGCCTGCAACAATCATTACAATATAATCCCCAGCATCTTTATATAAATTTTTATTTCCTACGGGGGGCTTAAGCAGTTCTCTATTTTCTTCTACCCACTTAGTTAGGTTAAAAGGAGCTTTAATGGCCATACTTTTTTTAGGAAAGGTACAAAACGTTTAGCAAGAGCCACACAAAAAAAGAGAGGTCTACACCAGACCTCTCCACTACACTTAACTTAAAAACACTTGATATAATCTAAAACAACATATCCAAAATTATAATTTGTAAAAGATTTGGGTAAAGTATAATTCACCACCCGCATCTTGTACAATACTCAACGTAGCATGGGTAAAATCTCCTTCTATAGTATTCTTATGAGAAGGACTAGCCAACCATCCCTCTAAACAATCAGAAAGCATATTGTATTTTCTGGCAACGTTTTCACTAACAGAAGTTGCATTGGTTAATTTGGCAACTTCATTTGCTCTCAATTCAAAATTTGTATGACTTAAAGCATCTTCTTTAATCATAAATTCATTGTGAGACTTAGCTAAATTGTAAATAGCTTTATTTAATTCTAACTCAGGAAGTCCAACAGAAACTCTATGGTTGTTAACCATGGCAAAAAGTGCCTCTTCATTATCAGATAACATTAAGTTTACGGATTTACCTACGGTTTCTTCTGTGTATAATGCTTCCTCTTCTTCTACGGAAATAGGCGCACTGCAAGAGGCAAAAAATACTATGCAAAGAATCAATAAGGGGGTAAACTTTTTCATTTTTCTTGTGTTTCGTTTTCGTTGGCACGAATGTATTGCCTAATGTTTCCGAATCATGAAATAATCCTTAACCACCCGTTTTTTTCGATAAGGTGTAAGTTGAAGAACAATAAGGGCTCATCGACAAACGGCATAGGCTTTTAATCGATGAAATGCGAATTTTGTAGGAAAGCCCCTGTTATATATGCGTTTTCGGAAGTAATTGAGAATAGGAACGTTATAAAAAAGGATGCTAATTATATACTTAAAAGGATAATTCCTCGTTGTTGGGTTCTTTTTCTGGAGTTTCTTCAGGTTCCTTAAATACCTTGCTAAAGACTAAAGCTCCAATATCTTTTACCGGTCCGTACAATATGGAATCTGTTTTGGTTTCTTTATTAATAAAGTTAAAAGAAGATGTGGCTCGCTCAAAAAACACCAGTACAGCTCCTATGATTACGGCTACTTTTAAAGCACCGAAGATACCGCCAGCAATTTTATTTGAGATACCCAACATAGCAAAATCTGCTACTTTGGTTAATAATTTACCTGCAAAATGTACCAGTAAAACAATTATGATAAAGGTGATTATGAAAGAAGCAGTTTTAATGTATTTGGTGTCCCACTCCATGTTCTGATGCATATAGTCTGCAGCTATGTAACTAAAATGGATAGCCCCATAAATACCAGCAATAAGAGCTACTAAAGAAGCTAACTCTATAAAAAGTCCGTTTTTAAGACCTTTATATAAACCCCAGATTAAGAGCAGGCCTAATACAATATCTAAAAAACTCATGGTTTGTGTTTGAGCAAATATACTATTTTGGTTCTTACCTTTGTCTTTTTGTTAGTATGGGTAGAAATGAGGTTTTAAAAGAAAGATGGGAGCTGTTGGTACAACGTTTGTCTGCAAAGTTTGCAGACGGGGACGTACTAGATTTAGATGGTATCATCTATTTGGTAGGTGTACAAGAATTAGGGCAACTGGGACGTAGATTTAAAAAAGATGAAAAATTAAATCTAATGCATATTGCTATTTGTAGGCTTTTGGAACCCTATGGTTATTACGAGTTTGACTTTTTTGATGCAGACGGTTGGCCACATTATAAAATTAAAGAAGAACTCCCCAACCTAAAGGCAGGTGAGCAATCTGTTTTAATGAAAGAAGCTTTAGTAAACTATTTCTTAGAAAAAGAATTCATAGACTAATCTAACTTGTCCGTAAGCTTTTTAAACGTTTTTTTGGCATCTTTTTGCTCATATAGAATACCGTAAACCGCATTGATAATAGGAGTTTTTGACTTTTTTTCTATTTTACTCATAAGTAAGTGAGCACTTTTGGTTGCGTAGTACCCTTCTGCAACCATGTTCATTTCCATCATAGCGCTTTTAACAGTATAGCCTTTACCAATCATATTACCAAACATGCGGTTTCTACTAAAAACAGAATACCCCGTTACTAGTAAATCACCTAAATAAGCACTATCATTAATGTTACGCTTCATCTTGTGGACTTTACCAATAAAACGTTTCATCTCCCTTATAGCGTTACTCATTAGCACACTTTGAAAGTTATCTCCGTAGCCCAGGCCATGCGCAATCCCAGCAGCTATGGCATAAATATTCTTAAGCATAGCAGCGTACTCGGTGCCAATGATGTCATCAGAAATTTTAGTTTTTATATAATCACTGCTCAAATCTTGTGCTATATCCGCAGCTTTTTGCTCATCCGAACACGCAATGGTAAGGTAAGATAGCCGTTCCAAAGCAACTTCTTCTGCGTGGCAAGGTCCTGTAATTACCCCTATTTGGTCATAGGGAATAGCATAGGTATAATGAAAATGTTCCCCAACAATGTAGCCGGTCTCAGGCACAATACCTTTGATGGCAGAAAAAATAATCTTATCGTTTAAAGGAAGGGTGAGTTTCTTTAATTCTGATGCTAAAAATGCAGAAGGGATAGCAAAAATGAGTATCTCCGCATCTTTGACCGCTTCATTAATATCATTAGTGAGTTGTAGTTGTTCCGTATGGAACTCTACAGAACTAAGGTAATTGGGATTGTGCTTTTCTTTTTTAATATGTTCAGAAGCGTAAACACTGCGCATATACCAAACAAATTGTTCTTGGGTTTCTGACAACATTTTGGCAATAGCTGTAGCCCAGCTACCACCACCTATTACTGCATATTTTGTGCTACTCATAGTACTATTTCGTATTTCAAAGGTAATCAACCAAACATCAATTGTGTTATTGGTTGATTATGTTACTGTTATGCATTTTGGCACAGTCCTTGGTTTTACAAAGTAAATCAATAAACGAAAACACATGGGAACAAAGAAATTACTTTTAGGATTATTAGGACTCGTACTCCTTTCTTCTTGTTATACAGAAGTTATTTTAGATGAGGACTATATTGTAGAATCTCCATTTAACACAGATGCAGCTCTGCAAGATTTTGACTTGTGGTATGTAGATATCAATGCCACAAACGGGAGTGGAGAGGTGCCATTTTTACAAAACGCATTTACCCTTACGTTTAGGAACGGTGTTGTTTATGCTAATAATAACATAGTAGGTCTGGGAAAAACAGGGAATGGATTGGGCGTGGACGTAGGTAGCTATGCTACAGGGAGTGGGCAAGTAGAAGTGAACCATGATGTTTATGGTACCTATTATTTAGATATTTATGTTGTAGGCGATAACCGTATGGAATTGTACAGCCCAAGTACTAGAACTAGTTATTTTGTAGATGGTTACCAAAGAAATAGATTTGATTACGACCGTTTGTTTTATGAAAATCTAGATTATTTTTTACAAGAGTACGAAGCTTGGGAGAAAACTTATACAAGTGAGGCAGGAGCGCTAAATGAGTTTGACGAAGAATCTTACTTAAGGTTCTTTGGGGGTGATGTTCTAAATTTTCAGTCGTCTAAAGATGCTCCAGGTACACACCCAGATAATCTATATTGGGATTACGAAGGAGACTACCGTGTGTACAACACTAATGATATCGATTTAAAAACTTTAACACTCGATTATGACTATCTGGGCAATGAATACTTTGAGTTTTACGTTATTGATGATAGTACGATAGAGTTGTACCATGTAGATAGCCAAACGGTGTACGAATTTAGTGGAAGAGGCTACATACAATATTTAAAATCTGATGATAAAACGGGCAAAAAACGCAGTAAATCTAATTACGGAAAAATGAGCGTGACCCGTCAAAGAAGTCTGTAAGGCGCTAATATCCTTGCCGACTATATAAACGTTTTTTGGTTGGTTATTTAGTTAGAAATCGCCTCGATGCAGCTATAAGTTTGCACGGGGCGGTTTTTTTTAGGAGTTTTATTAGTTGCTTTCTGATTTATCTTTATGCTAAATGTGTTATAAATGTCTAATCATGATGTTCTTAGATTATCAAATTCTTAAAAATGAACCCATTTCTGGCTAAACCGCCATTTAGTAGTAATTTTGCCGGCTTAATTAGGAAACATGAAAAAGTACCTAAACCTTTTCGATTTTAGTCAGAAAGTAGATTATAAAACAGAAATACTATCAGGATTAACGGTGGCATTAGCGTTGGTTCCAGAAGCAATAGCTTTTGCATTAATTCCGGGTTTTTCACCACTAACAGGATTATACGCCGCTTTTGTAATGGCTTTGGTGACTTCTATTTTAGGGGGTAGACCAGGAATGATTTCTGGTGCTACCGGCGCTGTTGCTGTAATTTTTGTGGGTTTAATTTTAGAATTAAAGAATACCTTTCCGGGCATTGTGCCCATGACCATTTTAAATTACACCTTTGCCACGGTAATTCTTGCAGGGACCTTGCAAATTTTAGCCGGGGTACTACGCTTGGGTAAATTTATCCGTTTGGTACCGCAACCGGTAATGTTTGGTTTTGTAAATGGTTTGGCCATTATCATTTTCATGGCACAGTTTCCTAATTTTTATAATAAAGAAACAGGTCAATTAATGACGGGTAGCCCCATGTTTATAATGTTAGGTTTAACATTGCTAACCATGTTGATTATCTGGGGACTGCCAAAATTAACCAAGGTTGTACCCTCGTCTTTGGTAGCGATACTAGTAGTTTCTGCCATTGTGCTTGGCTTTGGAGTGAATACCTTAACGGTCGCTGATATTATGAGAGAAGGGGAAACCATTAAAGGTGGATTTCCGCCCTTGTCTATTCCGCAGATACCCCTTACTTGGGCTACATTTAAAATAATTATTCCATACGCTGCAATTGTTGCAGGCGTTGGACTTATAGAAAGTTTGCTAACGCTAAATATTGTTGATGAGATTACCCAGACTAGAGGTAGGGGTAATAAAGAATGTGTAGCACAGGGTATTGGTAATATTTTTTCTGGATTTTTATCTGGAATGGGTGGTTGTGCTATGATTGGCCAGAGTTTAATTAATACATCATCTGGTGCTAGAGCAAGACTTTCTGGTATTACAGCAGCGGTGATGCTATTGGTGTTTATCATGTTTGGCAGTAGCCTTATTGAACGTTTGCCAATGGCAGCGCTTGTAGGTTTAATGTTTATGGTAGCTATTGGCACATTTGAGTGGGCCAGCTTTAAAACTTTTGGTAAAATGCCAACCTCTGATGTTATTGTAATGGTTTTAGTGACCTTAATTACGGCTATTACACACAACTTAGCAGTTGCCGTGTTATTAGGAGTAATTATTTCTGCACTTGCTTATTCTTGGGAGAATGCAAAGCGTATCCGTGCTCGCAAGTATGTAGATGAGAATGGGGTGAAGCATTATGAAATCTACGGACCACTTTTCTTTGGTTCAACAACTTTATTTGCAGAGAAATTTGATGTGCAGAACGACCCACAAGAGGTGATTATTGATTTTAAAGAGAGTAGAGTAGCAGACATGTCTGGAATAGAGGCATTACATAAAATTACCGAGCGTTACGCTAAGGCTGGTAAAAAAGTACACTTAAAGCATCTTAGTAAGGATTGTAGAAGGTTATTGCAGAACGCTGATAGTATTATAGAAGTAAACGTTTTAGAAGACCCAACATACAAAGTAGTTTCTGATACTTTTTAAAAGTTACTCATTCAGTTTTCCCAGAAAAACATTGACTTTTGGGTTTATGGGATTGCCTGCAATTCTCCGTAACAAAACAATTTGTCCGGTGTGGTAAATAGCATCGGACAGTTGCCCGTTTACTAAATTCCAAAACGGAAAGGGAATAGTCTTTTCACCTCTTTTAAAAACAACATCAAAATTATTAAATGCTTTGTCACTTGCATTCTTATAAGCTTGGCTTGCTATTTTTAAATTGGTTAGGGTTTCTATTCTCAGTTGTTCCAGCGTGTAGTTAGCAGAAACTTGCGGCCGTACATTAGGCCGCTGTTCTACAGCATTACGGACGGCCTTAGACAGTTCTAAAATATGCTCAAGTGTTTGCAGGATATTGCGGGTATCATCTGCGGCAGAAAATACTAAGTCTTGTTGGGTTAAACCTTCTGTGGCCCAATAATATCTAAATCCTAATCCGTCTATAGTCCTAGAGACTATGGCTCCAGCGCTATAGTTTTCTTCTGCTTCTGGTACGGAAGCGTAGGGTAGTGGTTCTTGCGCCATAGTGGTGAATAATAGTAGCATAAATTTGGTAGTAAACAGAAGTTTTTTAACACGGTATCGCATCAGTACATGGTGTTAGGGTTGGCAGAAGTTTTAGGTATTTGTTGTATGGCATCCCAATGCTCAACAATTTTACCGTCATCATCAAACCTAAAAAAATCCATAGTAACATATTGGTCGTTACCGGGCCATTTTTGGTGCGTATGTAGAGCTACCAAATCGCCCTCCGCAATACACCTTACAAATTCAATGGATTTATTAGGATATTCTTGTTGCATTCTTTCAAAATAGGCTATAAATCCTGCTTTACCGTCTTCAACATCAGGGTTGTGTTGTATATAGGTTTTTCCAACATACAAATTAAAGGCCTCTTTAGGATTGCCCATGTATGCCGTTCTGTAAAAAGCAATAGCGTTGGCTTTGTTGTTTTCTAGATTCATAAGCTAGATTTATATAATTCTTCTGCCATCTTATAGGCGCTATAAGCATTGAGTACTTTTCCTGATCTTGTAATCTTGGAAAATGGAATACTATCTTTTGCATAGGTATTGACCACCATATCATAAGATGTTCCACTGTCCATAAGGATATGTTTTAAATCTTTTGCGGATAATTTTGGAAAATGCGATTTTAGCATGGCAGCCACTCCAGATGTTATGGCTGCAGAAACAGATGTCCCACCATTCCCTGGAAAGTATTTGGCCTCTCTCTTTGTGGTAGTAGTAATGTTTTCACCAGGTGCCAATAAATCCACGCTTTCAGCACCTATATTGGCCCATTCGGCGAATACTTGTTTTGGGTTCTCATTTGAAGCAGAAACGTGTAATACATTGTTTAAAGTTTTCCCTTTATCATTGTAATCTATGGGGTAATATTTTAATATGGTTTTTGAATCAACATCATCACCACTGTTCCCGGAGGCTATTACAACTAATACATCGTGTTGTTCGGCATATTCAAGAGCTTTATAATAATATTCTGGATGAACCGGAAGTCTTGACCCACTACTATAATTTATAACTTTGGCCCCATTGTCTACAGCGTATTTAACGGCAGCATAAAAGTCTTTTTCGGTTTCCCCTCCTTCTTCTGCCCAAATAGCCAAAGGCATGATTTTTATTTTATTTGATATCCCCCTAATACCCAGTCCATTGCCTCTCTCGGCTGCGATTATACCAGCCAACTGGGTGGCATGGTCTTCCTCATTGTTTGAATGAACCAAATTGCTACCATAGTTTAAATCACTAAGGTCATTTGCCTTTTCCTTAAGTTTTAACCGGTCGTTATAACCTATGGTATTTATTGTGGATTTCTTAATCCAATATAATCTTTCTTCCCGTTGTAATTCTTTGAATGAAACGCCATTTTTTAAAAACATCTTTAGATTAAGGAGAACCACTTCTTCTTCGCGATTATTGAAGGTTACGGTGTCTAGTTCTTCTTTGGTATATCCATCGATTAATGGGATTCTATCGGATAAGAGTGCTAATTGGTTTCTGTATATTTGATAAAAATCATCGCTTGTAGCATAGGAAATTTCTTCTTGTTCTTTTCTATTCTCGTGCTGTTCGACAGCAAACTGATACATCCGATAAAGTTCTTTGTCCTCAGGTTGTATTTGAGTTGAATCTATGCCACTAAAACGGCTCTGATAAGCATTTATAAATCTAGTGTCCGAATAGTTGGTGTATTTAATGGAGTTGTACCTATCAATCCCTAAGAAATTCCACCCATTAATATCGTCTATATAGCCATTGCCATCATCGTCCATACCGTTGTTTGGTATTTCATCTGAATTAATATGGATTTGGTTTTTGATATCCTCATGGAACAGGTCAATTTGACTATCTATTAGAGCTACCACAACCTCTTGTCCCTTATCCTCTAAGTCATATTCACTATAAAGTCGCTCCAAAGAAATGCCCGGAACAGAATCTTTATCTAAATCCTTAAGGTGCCAAGATATATCTTCTTCAATTCGTGCATTTACGTATTGCTTACTCTTTTCTTGTTTACAAGAGAATATAAAGAAGCTTAAGATTACTATAAAGGAAGATTGGTGTAGTTTCATAGAATATAAAAATAAAAAAGCTGTTACCTAATCCAATTTATAGATTGATAACAGCTTTTCAAAGAATTGGTTATTAGTATACTTTATAAGGTTCTAAGGTACTCCGCTATGTCTCTAGCTTCATCCTTAGATAGATTTTGATTTAGCATAATTGCATTATTATATTCTTTTAGCAATGCTTTTGCAATTGGATCTTCTTTTAGCATTCCATCAGGATTTAATATCATATTCATAACCCATTCTGGACTTCTACGCTCATAAACACCTTTCATGGCAGGGCCAATCATACGTTTGTCTACCATATGGCAAGCAACACACACAGAACTAAATGTTTGTTCGCCACGAGCAGCCATTTCTTGATTTATTTCATCAGCGAAGTCTACATTTTCGATAGGACCAACACCTTTGTTGTCTAAATCTACAGGTACCCCTCCAGTAGCTTCCTCTTTTTTGGTTTCGGTTTTAGCTCTAGTGACCTCAAAGCCATCTTCTTTTTTCTCTTTCTTGTCGCCACAGCTTGCTAAAAATGCACCCAAGGCCAAAAAAAGCATTAATTTTTTCATCGGTATTTATGTTTGTTTTTAGAAGTCTTAAATATAATTAAAAAATGATACTAGGCAGCAATTAATAGCTGAACGACAGATTAAGAAAATATGTGCGTCCAAATCCTTGCCAATATTTAGGAGCAAAAGAAGGATTGTCTCTTAAATTATCTTCTTGCAATTGCCTAAAATTTCCGTTTCTACTTTGTTCATAGCCACCAGTACTATAAGCAACATCAAATACATTATTGATACTTACAAATGCACTAATATACCAGTCTTTAATTAGCCAAGATTTACCCCCAATCAGGTTTAAGAGGTAAAATGAAGGTAAAGGTTGTTGTTTTAGTAAGGTTTGGACTTTTTCTGGTGTAGCATCTGCAAAGGGAAGAGTAGTATCTGGATTTAACAAAAAGCTCCGTGTTCTTAGTATGGTACTGGGCTGTATGTAGTTTTCACTTAGATAATTGGCGGAGGCACCAATCCACCAATACTTTGGGTCTCTATAATCTAAGCCAATAGATAGGGCTGTTTGTGGACCTTGTGCTAATCGTAACCCTTGCAATTGAGCTTTTCCTAAATCTAAATTACCTTCTAAATTAATAAGTTCTTCTTCTGCCCCAGCGGTATCAAAGTTTATGGTTACATTGGGGTTATTGGCAAAAGTGTAGTTGCCAAAGTTGGCGGCTGTTGTAAGTTTTACTTGTGGTGATAGTGTAAAGGTAAAACCTAGTTCTATCCCCTTGTGTAGTCTATCTAGTTGGGTTATTGTTTCCTGTACAAAGTCGGACCCCACACCTGCATCCACGTAAAAATAGTTTATATCTGTACCATTTTGAAATCGGGTATAATAGGTAGATAAGCGTCCCGTAACGTCGGGCAAACGTAGCTGATAATTTAGGTTGATGCTAGAAATTTTTTCACTAGTAATGTTGGGTACTATTAAGTGGTTTTCTCTTGGGTTGATATAGGTGTTTTGTAAGGTTGGGGGATTGGTTGACAACAATCCTTGTGCTTCTAGAAGATGTCTACCATTAATTTGATATGCCAATCCGCCTTTAAGACCATAAGTAGTAAAATTTACCTTTTTTCCATCGCCTTGAGAGTTGTTTAGATACCTTTCGTTTTTAAAAAAACCTGTCCGTTGGGAGGTCTTTTGCTCTAGCTTTCCAGATACAAAAGCTGACCATTTAGAAAAGGAATAAGATAGTTGCATAAAACCAGATAAGTTGTTTACCCTAGTTTTATAATGGTATCCAAAAACGGCATTTTCTTTTACTTCAGGTGTGCTTAGTGTGTTATTTGAAGTGTTAGAAAAAGGGTCTATATCTAAATGATAATCGGCACCAAGTAAATCTTTTAGCTGAGCATAATTTTGAAGTGAATGTTGAAAGAAATTGGCGCCAAAGTCCAATTTTAGTTGTGGAGCTAAAGTGATATTAGCGGTTGTGCTTATCCCAAGAATATTTTCGTCCTGTACATCATTCAAAAGTACGTATGCTGCCTTACCATTTTGATTACTGCTTTTATTTGCTAAATAAATTTGATTCCAGTTAAGTTGTGGCTGTGCTAAAAAACCACTTCTAGCTAAATCGGCATTACTAAAATCTGCACCAATACGGTTATTGATGTAAAAGCTTGGTAAATAGCGGTAGTAGGTAGGGTCAGGATTTGGAGCATTAAAATAAGCCAATCTACTACGCTTGTGGTACCCATTTTGGTAAAAAAAACCACTGGTAAGGGATACTTTCTTGCCGGAGTAAAAATGGTTAAGTTGTAAAAAAGGTTCAAAAATATCTCGTTCTCTAGAGTTTCTTATTTTACCGTTCTGCAATCCCCAATAAGGATTGTATGTTCTTGAGGTTAAGTTGGTTACTTCTGGGGTTAGTGCTGCACTTCTACCTCTTTTGTTTTTTGCTGCAATAAAAGTTGCTAAAAAGCTATGCTCAATATTTGGTTTGTATTCTAATGCTCCAAAAAATGAATATGCGTTGTACAAGGTGCCGTCTAGATAGCCTTCTTTAGCCCATCTTCCAGAACCCGAAAGTCCAAAAGAAAACTTATCATCAGAAAAACTACCTACATGGGTTGCCATTAATCTGCTACTGTAAGTACGATTAGAAAAAGAAGTGGTAACTCTAGAGCCTTGTCTTAACGCAGACGGTCTCGTGTTAATAGAGGTTGTCCCTAAGGGTCCCCCAAAAGTTAGATTATTTTGCGAAAGATTATTGGTATAGCTTTGATTTCTGGTAGCATCATTTAAGCCTCCCCAAGTATTCCATTGGGGCCTACCGTCAAAAGCACGGTTCATGGGCATACCGTTGAACAGTACCATACTTTGATTGCTATCATATCCTCTTACTCTAAAAAAAGCTTGGCCAAAATCGAATGCAGCGCGTCTTAAGAAAATATCCTTAGTGGCTTGGAGCAAACCTTGATTCGAATCTATTTGTTCCT
The DNA here is from genome assembly GCF_011882165.1 of Croceivirga sp. JEA036. NCBI lineage: Bacteria > Pseudomonadati > Bacteroidota > Flavobacteriia > Flavobacteriales > Flavobacteriaceae > Croceivirga > Croceivirga sp. JEA036. The sequence continues at coordinate 341,055 of NZ_JAATON010000003.1, read as the reverse complement.
CACCATTTTCTAGTTCACTATCGGTTAGGGATATTAAATTGGTTATAATTTCTACTTGTACATCTTTAAGAAGAAACAATGTTCCTAAATCTAATGGTTTTGTGCCAACGGTAATAGGTAAGCGTAATGGCTCATAACCATTTTTGCTTATACTTATGATGTAGCTTTCCATGGGAGGTATGGCCAAAGAGAATGCACCATTGACATCAGAATTAGTGCTCAACTCAGTGTTCTCAATACGTATTGACGCATTTGCAATGGGCAAGCTCTGCTGAGTAGCTGCTATTTTCCCATAGATTTTTTGTTCTTGGGTGTGGCCAAAATAACAACAAAACAAAAGAGCTAAAAGTACTCGTTGAACAGGCATGTATGGTTAGTGTGAAGAATAATGATACAAAATATTTTTAAATTATAATATTGATAATGCGACATTTAATGTAATTTGTGCATATGAGAATACTTTTTATTTTTCTTTTTTTGGGATGGTATACAGGCATAGGTCAGCAAAAAAAGAATTATAGGATACGTACGGTGGCATTTTATAACCTTGAGAATTTATTCGATGTTAAGAATGATAGTTTGGTGTATGATGATGATAGAACACCGGAGGGTAAATACCAATGGACAGAAGAGCGTTATCAAAGAAAATTAGAGAATATAGCTCAGGTAATTTCAGAAATTGGTAAAGACGTTTCTGGGAACTCACCAGATATCTTAGGTGTTTGCGAAGTTGAAACAAAACAAGTATTACAAGATTTACTGACTACACCATTATTACAGAGCAAAAACTATAAAGTAGTACATTTTGATTCTCCTGATGAGCGTGGTATTGATGTAGGCTTGCTGTACAAAGACTCATCCTTTTTACCAACAAGTTTTAAAAGCCATAGATTGCTTTTGTTTAATGCGGATGGCTATCGGGATTATACCAGAGACCAGTTAGTAGTAGGAGGACTTTTAGATGGGGAACAATTTTATTTTTTGGTAAATCATTGGCCGTCTAGGAGTGGTGGGGAGACTAGAAGTAGACCAAACCGAATAAAAGCTGCAGAACTCACCAAAAAGATAAAAGATAGTATTTGTCGTTTTGACGTTAATGCAAGAATTATAGTGATGGGCGATTTTAATGATGATCCAAGAGATGATAGTATCAAAAAAGTGCTGAGGTCCAAAGGTAAAGTCTCACAGTTAGATAGTCTTTCTATGTTTAATCCTATGGAAAGGATGTACAAAAGGGGTTTAGGAACCTTAGCCTATAGAGACCGCTGGAATCTATTTGACCAGATATTACTAACTCCTAATTTGGTGACAAAGAATACTAAATCTTACGCTTTTTGGAAAGCAGGTATATTCTCTCCGAGCTACTTACATACAAGCATAGGAAATTACAAAGGATATCCGTTTAGGACTTACGTGGGTACCACCTATTACGGAGGTTTTGCAGACCACTTTCCGGTCTATGCGTTTTTACTAAAAGAGGAAGAGTAAACGGACTAATCTTCTATTTTAAAACCACTGTCCCCAAGGAATTCTACTAAGTATAGCAAGTAGTCCTAAACCGTAAAAAATAGCTATACGCTTAAATTTTGTAGTAGAATCATCTGTCTTTTTGTGTTTAGACCAGCCTATGGTGATAAGAACAATGGCAATTATATTAATAAACGGATGCTCAACAGCAAGCAGTCTTGCAGCAGAATTTAAACCACCCATGCCTAGGGTTTGTACGGCCTTAAAACCATTGGCAGAAACAAAGTATAGGATTAGGCCAATCAACAACTGAATATGAGACATGATTAGTGCAAAAAGACTAATGCGAAGGTCTTTCTCAAAACGGAATTCTTTTTTACTAAACCAACCTATAAGAGCGTTAGCAACGGCTAAAATAAGAATGATTAATACTACGTAAGCTAAATAAGAATGAAGGTTCTTTACGATTTCCATGTTGTTAGTTTGTGGTGTAAAAGTAAACAATTTATGTCATAAAAAAACCCCTTGCGGCAGCAAGGGGTTTTTAAAATTATATGTGTTTAGGATTAGTTGAAAAGGTAACGAATACCAACTTGTAATCTCCAAGTATCTGATAAACTACTAGAAGGTCTATATGTTTCTGTAGGCAAATCAGAAGTTCCACTAACTGTATTTAATCTATAAACAGGTTCGTTATTTTCATTTCTACCTCTGTAGTTTAACAAATTATTCTGGAAAGTAAATTGAGGAACACCCCAATCAGAATTGAACATGTTACCTACATTTAAGAAGTCCATTGAAAGTTGAATCTTGTTCTTAGCATTTTCTGTTATATGAATGTCTTGTGTAATTCTCAAATCATAACGATTTATCCATGGTAACTTTGCCCCGTTTCTTTCTGCGACTTGACCTTTATTTTCACTTAGGTATTCATCTTGTGCTATATAGTTGTTTAAAGCATTTATTTGAGCTTGTTCAGTAATAAGATTACCTCCAGCAGTATATTCTTCAAAATTTAGTTCTGATGCTTCATTCGGAATATACATTAAGCGGTTAGAATTATCTCCAAAGTTGCCAGAGTACGTATAACTAAAACGGCCATTTTCACCCCCTTGCCAGAATAAAGCAATAGTAGTTTTATCTGTTTGATAATTTAAATTTGCTACGAATCTGTTAGGTTGATCAAAGGAAGCAAATCCTAAATCTGGATTATTTCTATCTTCTTTTACTGTGGCTGTCCACAGGGAACCTGCTTGAGACCCTCCAGATGCATCTAAATCTCTTGCTCTTGATGCAGTATACGCTATCATGGCGTAGAAACCGTTATCAAACTGTTTTTGCAATTGAGCTGTAAAAGAGTAGTAATCTGCTTTCTTCTCAGCATTAGTTAAGTAAAAAACATTTCTAAAATCTTCATCACTAGAATAACCACCATCCCAATATGGTCTCTGGTCCGGGCCAGATAAATTACCGTCCGCCTCTCTCAAAACTGGATTATAAACTATAGGTGTAGAGATATCTTTGGAATAGATAAAATCTAGAGTTCCTGTAATTCCCCAAGGTAGTTTGTGGTCAACTCCTATGTTAGTTCTCCAGACTTGTGGTAATTTAAATTCTCTATCAGTCAAATTTAGTTCATTAGAAAGAGTTTGACTAGGATTGGTAGGATTACCGAATGTTACGTCTGGGTTAAAAACATAATCTGGACCTAAAAATTCTTCAACTTCCTCACCTTCAAATCCTAGTCCGCCACGTACTACACCTGATCCATTAACTTGATTACTTAACCACACAAATGGGATACGTCCTGAGAAGATACCAGTACCTCCACGTAATTGGGTATTTCCATCACCGTTAACATCCCAATTAAATCCAACTCTTGGAGACCAAAGTGGACGAACTTTAGGAAATTGACTTACGTCAGGTGTAAACGTATTGCCTTCCCGATCGGTAAAAGTTTTGTTTAAATCATCCAATAACTCGTTTCTTGGAATATCTGTGGAATAAAATGGAAAGTCGATTCTTAAACCACCTGTTACCTTAAAATTGTCGTTTACCTGAAATTCATCTTGGAAATATACGCCAAATTGCCCAAAATTGGTTTCATCAACTGGTGGTGTCGTAGAGCCATCTAAAGCGAAACTTTTAGCGAATGCATCAGGATAAGCTCCTGGAGTTTGGTTAATTACAGTTTCTACAAAACTATCATAACTGGTAAATCTATAAAAGCCGTTAAAAACAGGATTAAATGCATTTTTAAAAGACATTAATTCCAAGTTAGCACCTATAGTATAGGTGTGTTTACCCTTATAGATTGAAAAATTATCAGTTATGTTGAAAACATTGTTTTCTAATAAATTACCTACTGTAAAAAGTTCATTTCCTAATGCAGTATAATATAGTAAATTTCCAGATGCATCGGGTTCTAATACTTCAATAAATGGAAAAGCTTGACCACCGGGTATTCCCCTTTTTGGGTCGGTAATGGAGGTGTAACCAATGTTTAGTTGGTTAGACATGTTATCTGATACTTTTGCGTTCCACTCACCAACTAATGATTCAACTAGACGGTCATTGGTGTAATTAGCATTCGCAAAAGTCATTGCCTCAATGTTAGATCGTCTGGTATTTCTGTAGCGAGTTGGTAAAAAACGGTTGGAATTACCATTGATACTAACATCAGAAGATGAATCGTATCTATTGTATCTCAACGAGAATTTATTATTCTGATTCATGTTAAAGTCTAGACGAGCATTAAATCTAGTCTGTTCAGAAGAGAAAGGGTAGTTTTCGTAAGGCCCAGTAGCGTAACCATATAAATTGAATAAACTTTCACTTACAAAATCTAATTCAGACGCAGGAACTCTCGATATAGTAAGTCCATCGGGACTTAATCCTGGTCTAGATGCTTGTCTGGTAAATCCTGGAACGGCTTCCGATTCCTCTTCATAGCTTACAAAGAAGAATAATTTATCTTTAAGTATCGGACCACCTAGGGACATACCTTTTATATCATTTTGGGCATCACCACGATTTAGTTCAATATTTCTTAACTTGTTTCCTTGCATTTGGTCATTTCTCAGAAAATAATACACGGAACCTTTAAATTGATTAGTACCGGACTTAGTAACGGCATTAACGGATGCACCAGTAAAACCTGCTAATCTAACATCGTAGGGCGCTAAATTAACCTGAACTTCTTCGATAGCATCTAATGAAATTGGATTTGATCCTGCAAATTGACCAGATCCTAGCCCAAAATTATTATTGTATATATTTCCATCAATTGTGTAATTATTAAAACGACTAGAGGTGCCCGCAAATGATGTTCCATTAGATTGAGGAGTTAACCTTGTAAAATCATTGATACTTCTGCTTATTGTCGGAAGAGCATCAATTTTTTCCCTTGAAAGGTTTACGGAAGGTCCAGTTCTATCTGGGTCAATAATTTCACCTTGTTGAGAAGTAATTACAACTTCTTCTAATTCTAAACCTTCTGATAAAGTTATTTTCAGATTAAAACTTTGGCCTAATCCTAAATTGATACCTTCGTATGAGCGTTCTTGAAAGCCTACATAAGAAGCTGTTACCTTATAAGGGCCTCCAACTCTAAGATTAGGAAGATAAAACCTACCTTCCTCATTAGTAATAGCCCCATAGACGGTGCCAGATGGTGTATGTGTAGCTACAATGTTAGCTCCAAAAAGGATTTCTCCAGATTGATCTGTAACTACTCCTTGCATGCTTGAGGTTGTCACCCCTTGCGCAAATGCAATAGTGGTCATAAAAATTGCCACTAATGCTAAGTAAATTCTTTTCATTTTACTGTGTTTAATTGTTCAATTAGCGTTGCAAAAGTCTGTCATTATGCTAAGACCAATGTTAAGAAATTATTAAGTTACGTAGGTGGTAAAAACAGCAAACCCCCTGAAATAGGGGGTTTAAGCTCATTTTTTAATGTTATGGTAGGCTAACTAATCCTTAAATTTTTGTAAAAGTGATAAAGTTGAGCTATCGTGGTTAGCAATTTGTGGATTTTCTATGTCGTTTAATATGGTTTTAGCAAGTTGCTTGCCTAATTCTACTCCCCATTGATCATAACTGAAAATATTCCAGACAACACCTTGCACAAAAATTCTATGCTCGTAAAGGGCTATCAATGCACCCAAACTTTTGGGTGTTAGTTGGTCAATTAATAGGGTGGTCGTAGGTTTATTACCATCAAATACCTTAAACGGTGCCAATTTATCTAGGTCTTTTTGCTGTAGCCCTTGGCTTTGCAATTCGGCAGTGACTTCTTCTAAGGTTTTACCATTCATTAAAGCTTCCGTCTGGGCAAAGAAGTTTGCCATTAACTTATTATGATGGTCTGTATTTCCGTACAAAGATTTTTTATAGCCAATAAAGTCTGCGGGAATCAACTTGGTTCCTTGGTGTATTAATTGAAAGAAAGCATGCTGAGAATTGGTGCCTGGCTCACCCCAAACAATATTTCCGGTTTGGTAGGGTATAGGTTCTCCATTACGGGCTACACTTTTACCATTACTCTCCATGATACCTTGTTGTAAATAGGCCGGGAAGCGATGCAAATACTGTGTATATGGAATTACTGCCTCTGTATCTGCTCCAAAGAAATTATTATACCATACGGTAAGTAAACCTAAAATTGTGGGTAGGTTTTCTTCTAAAGGGGCTTCTTTAAAATGGCTGTCCATTTCTTGAGCACCATCTAATAGTGCTTCAAAATGCTCATAACCTAATGCTAAAGCAATAGACAAACCTACGGCGCTCCACAAGGAAAAACGACCGCCTACCCAATCCCACATCGGAAACACATTTTCATCTGCTATACCAAAAGCATCAATCATTTTGGTATTGGTAGAAACAGCAGCAAAATGTAACGCTACGTCTGTCTGTGTTCCGTGCTTTAAAAACCATGCTTTGATGGTTTCTGCATTGCTTAGCGTTTCTTGGGTTGTAAAAGATTTAGACACTATGATAAACAAAGTAGTTTCTGGGTCTAATTCTTTCAACACTTCATTTACATGGTCACCGTCTACATTACTAACAAAATACGTTTTAAGGTGGTTTTTATAAAATTTTAATGCTTCTGTAACCATTACCGGTCCCAAATCGGAACCACCAATACCAATGTTAACAACGGTATTAAACGTTTTACCCGTATACCCTTTTTTCTCCCCAGAAATAACTGCTTCTGAAAATGCTTTTATTTGCTCTTTTACTTGGTAAACTTCTGGAATTACATTTTCTCCAGCTACCTTAGCTGTAGCATCTTTTTTGGCTCTAAGTGCAGTGTGCAATACGGCCCTACCCTCGGTTTCATTTATAATTTCACCACCAAAATAAGCGTCTATAGCCGCTTTAAGCTCTACTTCTTTTGCGAGCTGTAATAAAAGTTCTTTGGTTTTTGGTGTAATTCGGTTTTTAGAGTAGTCCACATAAAAATCTTGCCATTGCAAGGAAAGCTTGGTAGTCCTATCTGCATCTTCTGCAAACAAACTTTTTAAATGGATGTCTTTAATTTGGTGGTAATGTTCCCCTAACGCTTGCCATGCTTTTGTTTGCGTTGGGTCAATTTTGGGTAGTGCCATTAGTATCGTTAAAGGTTATTAATTCTTCTTGCTCCCCACTACCAGCTTCTAAACTGTCTAATTGTGCGCGTAGGGGTTTTATGTAATTAAAGTATTCTGTTTTTAAGGAATCTTTTAAGGCCTCTGCTGTAGGTAATTTTTCTCTAAGAGGATCTACTTGCTTTCCATTTTTCCAAAAACGGTAACATACGTGCGGGCCACCTGTGTTCCCAGTCATACCAACCCACCCAATAACATCGCCTTGTCTTACAAACTCGCCAGCTTTTACTTTTTGTGCTTTCATATGCAAATATTGCGTGCTATAAGTGCCATTGTGTTTTATCTTAACGTATTTTCCGTTGCCACCTCTTCTTCTAGATTCGGTAACCGTCCCGTCTGCGGTTGCAATAATTGGCGTGCCTATAGGAGCTGCATAATCCGTTCCTTTGTGTGGGCGAACTTTATAACCGTAATACGCAATTCTTCGTTTTAAATTGTATCTAGAAGATATACGATACCCAAATTTAATAGGTGCTTTTAAAAATGTGCTTCTTAGGTTGTTAGCATCTTGGTCGTAATAGTCTTCTATTTGCTTTAAGGAATCTGACACAAAAGGGAAGGCGTAGATTGGCCGGCCTTTGTGTTCAAAATAAGCAGCTTTAATAGGTCCACTACCGGCGTAGATTGTGTCGTTTATATAGCGCTCATCATAAATTAATTTAAACTTATCACCTTCATTAAGTCTAAAAAAGTCTATGGTCCATGCATACACTTCAGATAACTTAATAGTCATTACATAATCTACCCCCAGGCTATCCAAAGTCTGACTAAGACTACTTTTAATAGTGCCTGCAACTTGTTTTTCTATAAAACGGACCGGTTTTTTATCACGATAAGCAACTACAGAATCCCGCATATCTACTACGGTGTAATTTATTTTATCGTTCTGGTAAATAAAAATTTGTGCTTTAGCTACACTATCTTTAGATTTAAGAATTACGTAAGGTTTACCCACTTTAATTTTTCTAACATCAAAGGTGTCTCTAAATTTTTCAGAGATTGTAACAATTTTAGGATAGTCTACATGGTTTTTTAGCATTAGTTCGCCAAAGCTATCTCCGCTACGTACCGTATCGTGCACTACTTCATAGGCATCAAAGTCAAAACCGTATTGGGTATTAACAGGTTCTTCAATAGTCATTTCTGTAAGGTCTTCTGGTAGTTCTTCCTTTTTATCGTCCTTACAAGATGCCATCACAACCAGTGCGGCGAATAGTGTTCCCCAATATTTATACATACTATACCTCTGAATTTTGTGGGTTAAATTGGTGTTCTACCCACTCTTTGCCCCAGTTTTCCAATTCTTGATTGGAATACAAAGTTGGGAAAAATATTATTTTTTGAAAACTAGGGGGTAAAAACTCCTTCCAGTTAGTGCCGCCAGTAGCATCTATGGTAGCTTTGTCTTTAGCTAAATAGCGGTATGCAGAACCCATATGCATTAAAGGCCAATTTACATTGGCATTGACGTCTAATTTTTTTAATTCTGCAATTAAGGTTTTGTTTTCTTTAGCAGCTTTAGAAAGGTTAAGATACTTATGGTAAATGGTACGGTCTTGTACTTGTTTGGCTATGCGTACAAGTCTTGGAGTGTAACGATATTCAAATTGCTTTAATGTCAGCGTTTTATCGCCTGTCTGTTTATCCGTGGCTCCTTTTTTCCAATAAATATGTTCAAATAATTTTTCTATATCCGTCTCTTGTGTAAAATTGTTCCGTTCTGTTTGATGCACCAATAAATTCAACGATGTAGCATAAATTTCTATCATTCTATATTGCGCAGACTGAAATCCACTAGCGGGTAGCAATGCCATTCTGTAACGTAAAAATTGCTCTCTTTGCATGCCATTAATCATGATGCTAAAAGAAGATATCAGAGCTTTATAGTAATTGTTTATGCGCTGCGTACGTTCTATAAAAAAAGCAATTTCATTAGAACGGTCATCTACCAATTGCTTTTGCTCGTGTAATATTAATTTAAAATATAACTCGGTAATCTGGTGGTACATGATAAAAATTTCCTCATCAGGAAAATGAGTTCTAGGTACCTGCAGACTTAATAATGTGTCTAAATGTATGTAGTCCCAGTAAGTAAGGTAACGTTGGTATAAGAGACCGTCTAAATAGGAGCTAAGGTCTTGGCCAGAATCTTTAAATTTTTCTTCTAGTTTGTTTATTTGCGAAGCGATTTTTTCTTCGTTGTTCATTGGCAATTATACAATCAATCCATAATAATCTTGAACTGATTTCTTAAGCCATTGTATGCGTCTAAATCTGCTTTAAGGGAACCAACGGCCAAATCAGCTTTGATACGGACCGGAATCTTGTTTAGGTCATTGGTTACCCAAAGGGTAAGACTTTCTTGTTCCTTAAAAACACGACCGGACTGTACATAAGGTCTAAATTTAAGACATTCTACTTTTCCGAACTTGGTTTTTAAGATTTCCTTACCTAAATATTTTAATTTAAACTGAAAAACACCATCATCATCAAACAACATGTCCATATTTAACGTTTGTCCATCATCAAAGTGGTCAAAGTTGTATTTACTTCTTAGATAATAAGCAGCAGATAATAAATCCTGAATATCATTATGGATAGGTATATCTAGTTCTTTTTTGTTTTTGTGGTCTGTTAATATGGCATTTTTGGTACTATAATCAAAGGCTATTTCTATATCCTTAGTGTAGCCCCCCTCATCTATCTTTCTTATGAATTTGTAGGGTTTGCTATCTGTTTTGCCAAAGTAACTTTCATAGGTATCATCAACTTTAAAAAAGATGCTGGCAAAACCAGTTGTTTTTCCTTTCCCAACTACGTGGTATACAGGTTTACCATTTAACTCGTCAGATTTTAAATGCAGCGTAGCATAACTGGCATTTAGAAACCCATAATGTATCCGGAATTTTAACCATTCCCCAGTTTTAAAAGCAGGTGTTTGTTGTGCGTAGCTTAAGCTTACGGTACAAAGCAAAAGGTATAGGAGAATCTTTTTCATTATTGGAGCAGTTTGTATATTAAAATTATAAAAATCAGGGCTATCAATAACCGATTTACAATTAATTAAACAAAACTTATACCAAACTATTGCATAAAAAAAGCCCTAGTGTGTTCACTAGAGCTTTTTCTAAATAACCAACCAAACTTTAAATTATGAAAAACCAATACTTAAAGTTATAAGGGAACCACCCCTTATGCCAACAAAGATACGGCAGGTATTAGATTGCTTTTTAGCTTTTAACCAACTTTAACCAAAAGATTGAGAATTTTAGAAAGCTTTAGTGTTTTTTGTAAAAAGGTTGCTAAAAAATAGCCTAAAACCAATAGCCTATACTAAAAAATAGGGTGCCGTCATTCTGCTGTGGTGTCCATGAATAGAGTATTTGTGCTGGGCCTAAAAAGGATTCTAGACCATAACCAATACCAAAACCAGAATAGTCTGGTGCTGTAAACCAATCTCCAGTACGGTATAAATCGTCCGCTACGTTAGCAAAATTGGTCATAAATAGCAGGTGATTTTTTGGACTGAACTCATAATCTAAGCGAGCGCCTGCTTTTATAAAACTATTACCAATTAAACTCACATAATCATACCCTACAAAGGGAATTATATTATTAATGGGTTGGTTGCCATAGCCGCCCAAAATAAAATCAAAAGAAGATACGCCTGCCGTTCCTAGTTTAAAGCCAGCTTCGGATTCTAGTGTTAGCGATAGTTTAGGAAATAAGGGGAGTGCCATACCTAGCTTCCCTTTAGTAACAGAAAAGTCTTTAAAATTATTATTAAAATCACTAGAGTATATATAGTAGTGAAAGTCACCATCTAGGAATAAACCTCTCGTGGGAAAATATTTATCGTCATAGGTGTCAAAACGAAGTCTACCATAGGTGCTTATATAGTCACTCTTCTCAAAAAACACACGGTCTTGCATGGCGTTCTCTTCTACTTGATTGTTTGTAGGGGGCAGGTTGTTTAAAGTGGTGGTACTAAATTTTAAATGTTTATGCTCTAGACCCATCCTAAAAGCAAATTCTTCTCTGATGACGGTTTGAACATAGATTTGATTGGTTAAATCTGAAAAATCTAAACGTATTTCACTTAAATTTTGATTAGCTCCAAAGTCAAAATTTCTACGTATAATATCATAATTTACCTCTTCATCAAAACTGGCGAAGTTAGAGTTAATCCCAAAACTCCAATAAAATCCTTTGTCTAAATAATATTGAAAATTATAGCGTATGTGGTCTCCAACGATTAGGTCAAAAGAAGCGACGTCATCCTTTAAAAATAGTTTTTTACGTGTTAGGTTAATAAGCGCAGCACTTTTAAACAAATCATCATAATGCGCTCCCATTTTAATGTACATTCTTGTGGGGTCTTCTTTTAAAAAGAGTGTTAAGTCCGTCCCTAATCCGTTAGAAGTAAGTTTGTATCGTATAGCTTTAAAGTTATTAGTAGCAGCTAAATTTCCTATTCCTTGTTGTAGCTTGTCAAAGGTTATTTGATTACCTAAGGTAAATCTTAATTTTCCTTTGATGTAGCCTCTGGTATAAGCTTCATTACCTTTGATTATTAATCTGTTAATGGTAAGACTATCTTTTACGCTTTTGCTAACCTTGGTTTTAGTTGCTGTATTTTGTTGTTCAGCAATGGCTTTTAATTGATTTAATTGTGCTTTAGCGGCCACTTCTCCACGTTCAATAATTTTACCAGTTTTTTCAAAATCAATAACAGAAAATTCTTTGATGTTTGGTTTTAAGTATATGTCTGTTTTCTCTTTCTTTTTAATCATATCGTTTGCTGTACGATAGTTGTTGATTTGCATTAAGATGTCTGTTGCAGAAGAAAGTGATTCTCTCACGGCCAAATCATCCTGTACATCTATGCCAATAATAATATCGGCTCCTTTGGCTCTAATTTCATCAATAGGATAATTATTAACAACTCCACCATCTATTAGAATCTGATTATCAATTTCTGAAGGTTCAAAGAGAGATGGTAGTGTGCCACTGGCCATCATAGCTTCTGGCAAATAACCGCGGTCCATAAGTACAGCTTTCCCTGTTTCTATATTGGTGGCTATGCATAAAAAGGGGGTTGGGAGCTCATTAAAATTGTCGACATCTTTAACATGGTAGAGAAGTTTGACAAACTCGTTATAAATGTTTTGTCCGCCAGAAATACCTTCCGGAAAACTTACTTTAAAATTATCAAAAGGAAGGGTTAAGGTGTAGCGTTCGGCATCGTCCTTTTCATAAAAGGTTTTAGCGTCTCTTGGTAACTTATCTTGGATAAGTAGTGATAAGTTGGTGCTTTTAAAAATAGAGTCCAGTTCATAAGCAGTATAGCCAGCAGCATAAAGACCACCTATGATTGCTCCCATACTAGTGCCCCCAATATAATCTATTTCTATGCCGGCATCTTCTATCACTTTTAAGGCACCAATGTGTGCCATGCCTTTAGCTCCACCACCACTTAAGACTAGACCTACTTTCGGTCTTTTTTTATCTTGGGCATGTGTTAAAAAAAGGCTACAAAAAACGATAAGTATTACAATATGCTTTTTCATGGATTTGCCTAATGAAAATTCTCAAATACTTTTTTTGCTTTTGCCATGCCAATAGTGGCTGCTAAACTGTCTATACTTGCTTCTTTAATTCGTTTTACCGACTTAAACTTTTTCAGCAACTGTTCTGCCGTTTTGCCGCCGATTCCATCAATGCCCTCTAGTTCTGAGTTTATGGCTGCATTACTTCGTTTTTGGCGGTGAAAAGTAATGCCAAAACGGTGGGCTTCATTACGTAGTTGCTGTATAATTTTAAGGCTTTCAGATTTTTTATCTAAATACAATGGTATAGGGTCTTCTGGAAAATAGATTTCTTCTAGTCGCTTTGCGATACCAATAATGGCAATAGTGCCACGTAGGCCCAAAATATCCAAGCTTTTTAATGCTGAAGAAAGTTGGCCTTTACCGCCATCTATGACTATAAGTTGCGGCAGGGGTTCGTCTTCATTTAACAGACGTTTATACCTACGGAATACCACCTCTTCCATAGAAGCAAAATCGTCTGGACCATCTACTGTTTTAATATTGTAATGACGATACTCTTTTTTAGAGGGTTTACCGTCTTTAAAAACTACACAGGCCGCAACAGGATTAGTTCCTTGTATGTTAGAATTGTCAAAACACTCTATATGTCTGGGTTCTTCTGAAAGACGTAAATCTGCTTTCATCTGCGCCATTAAGCGTTTGGTGTGTCTATCGGGGTCTACAATTTTCATCTGTTTAAACTGTTCTTGTCTAAACGATTTTGCATTGTGTAGCGATAAGTCTAGCAGTCTTTTTTTATCGCCTAATTTGGGTACTGTTATTTTAGCGTATAATTCTAAATCTAAAGGAAACGGAAGATAAATTTGTGAAGAGGTAGAATTAAAGCGTTGCCTAATTTCTGTTATGGCCAATACCAACAACTCTTCGTCTGTTTCATCTAACTTCTTTTTAATCTCCATGGTATGGCTACGGGTTATGGAGCCATTGGTTATTTGTAAGTAATTAACGTAGCCATGAGTTTCATCAGAAAAAATAGTAAATACATCTACATTGCTAATTCTAGGATTAACAATGGTACTTTTGGCTTGGTAATTTTCTAAAACATCTATCTTTTCTTTTATCTGCTGGGCTTTTTCAAACTCCATTTCTGCAGCGTAGTTTTTCATCTGTTGTTTAAAATAAGCCAGACTACTTTTAAAATTCCCTTTAATAATCTGTCTAATATCATTTATTTGGCGGTCGTACTCGGCAAAGCTCTGTAAGTCTTCACATGGAGCTTTACAGTTGCCAAGATGAAATTCTAAACACTTTTTATACTTACCACTTTCTATTTTGTCTTTAGATAAATCGTAATTACAGGTGCGTAAGGGATATACACTTTTAATAAGTTCTAAAAGTGTCCTTACCGTTTTCATACTGGTGTAGGGGCCGAAGTATTCAGAACCATCTTTAATTAACCGTCTTGTGGGGAAGATTCTAGGGAAACGTTCGTTTTTAATGCAAATCCAAGGGTAAGTTTTATCATCCCTTAAGAGTACATTGTAGCGAGGTCTATTTTTTTTTATTAAACTATTCTCTAGTAGTAGAGCATCGTTCTCGGTAGCCACTACAATGTGTTTAATAGTGACAATTTTTTTAACTAGTACTCTGGTTTTTCCGGAGTCGTGGGTTTTAGTAAAATAGGAGCTGACTCTTTTTTTTAAATTTTTGGCTTTACCAACGTATAAAATCTTATCGTCTTTATCATAAAATTGATAAACGCCAGGGCTATTGGGTAAGGTACTTAATTGTATGTCTATAGAAAGGGGCTGCATTCAGCTTGCTAAATTAGGTTTACCAAGGTATAATTTACGCCCTTTTTAGTAAAGGTTAACAGAAAATATACAATAGTTCTTTTCTACAATTTTTTATGGACTCAATTGCTCAAATCATTGATTATAAAGCTTTAAAAAGTCTTAAAACACCACTTTTCATGTTAAAAAATCTGTAAAAACAGTGTATTTCATCGAGAAAACAGTGCAGTTCATAGGATTTTATATAAGAATTGTGTTATATTTAGGGAAACAAAAGTTTAATACATGGAAAATTATTTAATCGTTTTGGGCATGTATTTGATTTTGATGTTGTTTTTTAAGATTTATTTCGCAGTTGCGTCTAGAGAATAGGTTTTAAAAATCCCCCAGAATCAATCAACCCCCAATTGTTATTCTATAAAATTATAGATGACTAAAAAAGAACTAAGAGTAGATTATAAGCAGAAGAGGAACCTACTTACCGCTGATATAATCGAAGAAAAAAGTATTAAAATTGCCAATAGGATTCACAAACTGCCTATTTGGCAATTTTCTTTTTACCACCTTTTCCTTTCTATTGTTAAAAATAAAGAAGTAGATACAGAGCCTTTATTAACCTTGCTACAAGGCATGGATAAGCAAATTGTAGTATCTAAAACCGAGAAGAATAGAAGCTTAAAAAACTATTTGCTGCTAGATACTACTTCAATCCGCATTAGTAATTTAGGTATACCAGAACCTGTAGATGGTATAGAAGTACCCGAGGAAAAAATAGATGTTGTTTTTATACCGCTTTTAGCTTTTGATAGCAACGGAAATAGAGTGGGCTATGGAGGTGGGTATTATGATGTTTTTTTACAAAAGTGCCGAAAAGATGTATTAAAAGTTGGCATTTCCTTGTTTGAAGCATGCCCCACAATTACAGATATAGCAACTACAGATGTACCTTTAGATTATTGTGTTACACCATCCCAGGTATACCAATTCTAATTAGTTTCCTCTTTTTCCTCCTCTATTGGATTAGTAGCAAATGCCTTTTTATTAAAAAGTATTAGAATAGCTACGCCTATACTAATTGCGGTATCTGCGATGTTGAATATGGGTTCAAAAAAACGGAAACTTTTACCTCCTTTTCCGGGTACCCATTCTGGCCAAGTAGTATCTATCATAGGGAAGTATAGCATATCTACAACCTTTCCGTAAAACAATTTTCCATAAGGTTCTTCTGCAAATAGGGTAGCCACTTGGTGGTTGCTGTGGTCAAAAAGTAACCCGTAAAAAACAGAGTCTAAAATATTACCAAGAGCACCAGCAAAGATTAAAGAAACTGCAAGAATTAATACTTTGGGAGAATTTTTTTTAATAATATCAAAAAGCCAATACCCTATGCCTACTATTGCAAATAATCTAAAAACGGTCAGGAATAATTTTCCAGAAGCATCAGAGACTGGTAAAATATCACTTAGTTTGGTACCCCAAGCGGCACCTTCGTTTTCTATAAATAAAATTTTGAACCAATTAAAGACTTCCACAGACTCTCCAAGTACAAAATTGGTTTTTATGTAGATTTTACTGATTTGGTCTATCAGTAAAACAATAATAATAAGGATTATAGATTTCTTTAAACTCATTTCTCAAAAGAATCAGCCGCAAAAATAGCCATATTAATTGGTTCTATTCACCCAAATGTTACCTTCTACACTACTAAGCTCAAAAGTATGTTCGCCATCTGGTACTTTGTTGCGTGTTACGTGCCCATAATTACTTTTAGTGGTGACTATGCCATGAGCATTAGAAAGGAAAATATCACCTTTTTGGCTTTTAACTTTTACATCTTCCTCTACGTTGTTTAGATAGGTATCACCATCGTTCAGGGTAATCTGTAATTGTCTGTATTTCCCCGCCGCATGTACGTTGGTATAGGAACCATCTAAGCGTACCCAGCTGTATTCTGGCACTTCTATTTTTAGGGCGATGGAAATTACCTTATGGGCGCTAAGTTTATCGTTTGGGTTCACAAAATTGGGTAGAAAGTCTGCGCTAATAAGCAGGTTTTGACCATTTTCTTCTAGTTTAATGACTAAGTCTTGCGCATATTCCCCTTCCATGGCACCAGAAACTTTTAGCGTATTGCTTTTGCTAGTAACCAGGTCTATAGCAAAACAATTACTAGCATCTATGGTGATGTATTTTTGTTCTGTTGATGCAAAGGTTTTTTGTACCACCTTTTGGGCATTACTCCAAAAGAAAGCAATAAATAAGAATAAAAGAATACGGTATTTCATAATCAAAAAAACGCCCTAGGGCGTTTTTCTTATTTCTGCATGTTTTTGGCCTCTATACTCAAGGTAGCATGCGGCACCAATTTAAGACGCTCTTTATTAATAAGCTTACCCGTAACACGGCAAATTCCATACGTTTTATTTTCTATCCGTAGGATAGCGTTTTTTAAGTCGCGTATAAATTTTTCTTGTCTGATTGCCAGCTGTGTATTTGCCTCTTTGCTCATGGTTTCTGAACCCTCTTCAAATGCTTTAAAGGTAGGGGAGGTATCATCTGTACCGTTATTACCATCGTTCATGTAAGAGCTTTTCAACAAATCTAGGTGTTGCTTAGCTTTTTCTATTTTGGCTTCAATAATTTCTTTGAATTCGGCCAAATCTTTATCTGAGTATCTAACTTTTAAATCTTCTGCCATTTTTTTAATGTTTTTTGATAAACAATTTTGTTTTTACCTCATCAAAGGCAATTTCCGTGCCTTCTTCCAAATTATCCTCTAATACTAGATTTTCTGTTAAGGTCTCACTTTTAAGGTAATCTGCATTATTTGCTATTGCCTTTTCTACAAGACCATCTTTTAAAATCTTTAAATCAATTTTGTCGGTAACCTCAAAACCGGAATCTTTTCTTAGATTTTGAATTCTGTTTACTAATTCTCTTGCAATCCCTTCTTCCTTTAAAGCATCGTTAATAGTAACATCTAAAGCCACCGTAATTGAACCAGAACTTGCTACTAACCACCCTTCTATGTCTTGGGATGTAATCTCAACGTCAGAGAGCTGTAATTTAATATTTTTATTTGCTAAAGAAAGCGATATTTCGCCATCCTGCTCAATTTTTTGGATATTTTTTTGATCCATTTGCGCAACAGCCTGCGCTATATCCTTCATTTCTTTGCCATACTTTGGACCTAAAACCTTAAAGTTTGGTTTTATTTGTTTTACTAAAATGGCAGAAGCATCGTCCATTAAATCAATCTCTTTTACGTTAACTTCGGATTTTACCAAATCTGCAACGGCTTCTATCTCTGCTTTTTGTGTTTGATTAAGGATAGGAATCATTACTTTTTGCAATGGCTGTCTTACCTTAATTTTTTCTTTTTGTCTTATAGAAAGCACTAAGGAAGAAATCTTTTGCGCTGTATGCATTTTACTTTCTAAACTCTGATTTACCAATTCAGCATCGAATTCTGGGAAATCTGCTAGGTGTACGCTCTCAAAATTCTCTTTACCAGTAGCTGCATTTAAATCTCTATAAAGGTTATCCATAAAGAATGGCGCAATGGGTGCACCCAATTTAGCAACCGTTACTAAACACGTATATAGCGTTTGGTAAGCTGCAATTTTATCTTTTTGGTAATCTCCTTTCCAGAACCTTCTTCTCCCTAAACGTACATACCAATTACTTAGATTTTCTTGTACAAAATCAGAAATAGCTCTTGCGGCTTTTGTAGGTTCGTAAGCGGCGTATGCTTCGTCTACCTTTTGGATAACGGTATTAAGTTCTGAAAGTATCCACTGGTCTAATTCGGTTCTTTCATTTAGGGGAATTTCTGCTTCTTGATAGGTAAAACCATCAATATTAGCGTATAGCGAAAAGAACGAATACGTGTTGTACAGGGTGCCAAAAAATTTACGTTTAACCTCTGTTACACCATCAATATCAAACTTAAGATTATCCCACGGATTTGCATTGGCAATCATATACCAACGGGTGGCATCTGCACCATGTTCTGGCAAGGCCTTAAATGGGTCTACCGCATTCCCCAAGCGTTTAGACATTTTCTTGCCCTCTTTGTCTAAAACCAGTCCGTTAGAGACTACATTTTTATAGGCTACGGAATCAAAAACCATAGTGGCTATGGCGTGCAAGGTATAGAACCATCCTCTGGTTTGGTCTACCCCTTCTGCAATAAAATCTGCTGGGTAGCTAACACCATTATCTACTAGTTCTTTGTTCTCGAACGGGTAGTGCCATTGGGCGTAGGGCATAGAACCACTATCAAACCAAACATCGATTAAATCGCTCTCTCTACGCATGGGTTTGCCGCTTGGCGACACCAAAGTAATTTGGTCTACGACGCTTTTGTGTAAGTCTATTTTTTCATAGTTGGTGTCAGACATATCGCCAACCACAAAATCTTTAAATACATCTTCCGCCAGAACACCAGCTTCTACAGCTTTTGCCATTTCTTCTTTTAGCTCTGCAACCGAACCAATTATTATTTCTTCTTGGCCATCTTCTGTTCTCCAGATAGGTAAAGGAATACCCCAATATCTAGACCTAGACAAGTTCCAATCATTAGCATTAGCAAGCCAGTTGCCAAACCTACCTTCTCCTGTAGCTTTTGGTTTCCAATTAATGGTCTGGTTGAGCGCAAACATGCGGTCTTTTACATCCGTAACTTTTATAAACCAAGAATCTAGTGGGTAATATAAAATAGGCTTATCCGTACGCCAGCAGTTAGGATAACTGTGTACATACTTTTCTACCTTAAAAGCTTTGTTTTCGGTCTTTAGTTTTATGGCGATTTCTACGTCTATAGACTTATCTGGAGCCTCACCATCCGCATAGTACTCGTTTTTAACATACTTGCCGCCAAACTCCTTAAGCTCTGGCCTAAATTTACCTTGCAGGTCTACCAACGGAACAGGATTGTTGTTCTCATCTAATACCAACATGGGCGGTATGGGCGGATTGGCTTGTTTGGCCACAAAGGCATCGTCCGCACCAAAAGTAGGCGCAGTATGTACAATACCCGTACCATCTTCCGTAGTTACAAAATCGCCCCCAATAACCCTAAAAGCATTTTCTGCATTTTCGTACGGTAATACGTAATCTATCAGTTGCTCGTATTTAGATTCGATTAAATCGGCTCCTTTTACTTCTGCCAATACCTGATAAGGAATTTTTTTGTCTTCTGGTTTAAAGTTGGCAAAATCCTCACTGGATTCTGCTGCAAAGAATTTGCCAGAAAACTGCTTGTTTACTAGGGCTTTGGCTAATACTACCTGTATAGGCTCAAAAGTATATAGATTAAAAGTCTTAACTAATACGTACTCTATTTTTGGTCCTACAGTTAATGCTGTGTTAGAAGGTAGTGTCCAAGGAGTAGTGGTCCAAGCAAGAAAATGTATATCTCCGTCAAAAGCTTGCAAGGCCTGCGGCAAACTTCCTTTTAGCGCTTTAAACTGAGCTGTTACCGTAGTATCCGTTACATCTTGGTAGGTTCCTGGTTGGTTTAGCTCATGAGAACTAAGACCGGTACCTGCCTTTGGTGAGTACGGTTGTATGGTATACCCTTTATAGATTAAGCCTTTATCATAAATCTGTTTTAGCAACCACCAAACAGATTCCATGTATTTAGATTTGTAGGTAATGTATGGGTCGTCCATATCTACCCAATACCCTACCATTTCTGTCATTTCGTTCCAGACATCTGTATAACGCATTACCGCTTTTTTACAAGCTTCGTTATATTCTTCTATGGTAATTTTTTTGCCAATATCTTCTTTGGTGATGCCCAGCTCTTTTTCTACTCCAAGTTCTACCGGTAGGCCGTGGGTATCCCATCCTGCCTTACGTTTAACTTGAAAGCCTTTCATGGTTTTATAACGCGGAAAAATATCTTTAATGGTTCTGGCCATTACGTGGTGAATCCCCGGCATACCGTTGGCAGATGGCGGTCCTTCAAAAAACACGTAACTCTCTTTTCCTTCTCTGGAAGTTATACTCTTTTCAAAGATTTTCTCGTCCTTCCAAAACTTTAAAACTTCTGTTGCCGTCTTTGGTAGGTCTAAACCTTTATATTCTCTAAACTTCTTCTCCATGGGCCTAATAAAATAAGTCTGCGAAATTAAGAATTTTAAAGTATTTACAGGTTTGTAAAAAGATAAAAAGCCCCTACTACTAGGGGCTTTTGTTCAGATTTTTAGTAAGATAGGATTATTTACTGCCGGTAATGGTAACATTAACATTAAGTTGCAAAGCAGACGTTAAGGATAAGGCTCCTAAATTTAGTCCTGTAGAAGACTCAGCCTCTAGTATGGCAGCAAGTTCTACATTGCCATTGTTTTGGTTTTCATTGTAACCTACAAAAACCAATTCGTACTCTCCTTCTTCTACAAAATTTAAACTATAGGCATTGGTAAGCCCACTAACCTCTGCACTGGTAACGGCATTGGCAAAGGTTACATTGCTAGTACCAGAACCTTGTGTTTCGGTTTCTGCATTAAAGGTTCCTTTTTTGTAAGCGTAAACTATAATTTTATCAGAATTGTCTTGGCCTTTGTCTACGGATCCTTTTATAGTGCCCGTAGCTTCCTCGTTAACGGTTCTAATGGCATTGCCTAGTTCTGCTGCTGTAGCAAAAGTAAGTTGGCCAGCGGTGCTAGCTTCACTTTCTACCACAGATTTTCTAAGATCAAAGTCTATGATGATAGTGTTGGCTGTTGCCGCCACAACTTCAAAACTATCATTGATTTTAATGCTATTTGCACTACTTTCTAATTGCTGTTTTTCTCCATTGGCCATTTCTACATAGCAACCAGGAGCATTACCTTGAACATCTTTTTCGTAATCTAGCACTAATTCTAGGCTAGAGTAGGTTTTGGAGGTAAGGTCTAGATTACCTAAGGTTTGTGTTTTTCCATTCACCAATGCGGAAAGCTCTATTGTAGTGGCGGTAAAACCTTCTAAAGATTTACCATCTAGTTTTACATCTGTTACGGTAACAAATACTGCAGATACGTTGGCATTGTCTATTGGAGCATCTGTAATTTTAAAAGTGGTGTTGTAGGTTTCTGAATTAAAATCCTCCCCATCATCTTCACTACAAGAAATAGCAAATACCAAACTCAATACCATCATTCCTGTAAGTTTCAAAACATTTTTCATAAGGTTAAAATTTTGTCTGTTTTAGATTTAGGCCTTTAGAACAGCCTAAAACGTAAAAACCCTAAACTGTAAAATGTTAAAATTTGTTAACATAGTTCTAGAAGACAGGAATACAGTGGCTTACGTTTTTTGTAAAACTTTACTTTAAGTTTAAATGGAAATGTTAATTTACGGGTGACTTTTTAAAAATTTATGTTTCTAAACACTAAAACAATTTAACAATGAAAAAATTAGTACTTGCCGCATTGGCACTAACCCTAACTACTGGAACCCTTGTATCTTGTAAAGATGCTGCAAACAAAGCAGAAGAAGCTAAAGAGGCTGCTGCAGGAGCATTGGAAGATGCTGGTGAAGGTTTAAACGAAGCTGGCAAAGATTTGAAAGAAGCTGGTGAAAATGCCATGAACGAGGCTAAAGAAGCTGGTGAAGGCATGGTAAAAGAAGGCGAAAAAGCTATGGATAGCATTAAAGCTGCTAGTGAAAAAGCTATGGATAGTGCAAAAGAAATGGGCACAGATGCCATGGATAAAGCTAAGGCTGCTGGAGAAGATTTAAAAGATGCAGCTAATAAAACTGCAACTGATGTTAAGAATGCTGCAGACAAAACAGTTAAAGATGTAAAAGACGCAGTTAAAAACTAAGTCTCCATTACAGTTAACTTAAAAACAAAACCCTTGGCAATTGCCAAGGGTTTTTGTTTAAAAGGTATAGGATAATCCAAGGATTAAATTTCTACCGGGTGCGACAATCCCAGAAGAATAAGGTCTATACCTTTGGTCTGTTATATTTTCTAGCGCTACATTTCCCTTTAAGGCAGGGGTAAAACTATAATTACCTCTAAAGTTTACGGTATACCATGAGGGAGAAAAAGGATTACCATTGGCATCGCTAGCATAAATGTAGGACTTACTTTGTTCCGATAGCGCTAAATCATCATTAGCTAATTCACCATTATAGTTTAGGAAAAAATCGGCTTTAAACCTTTCTTTTTTGTATACCAAATGGGCATCTGCAAAGGTTGGAGCAACGTGGCGTGCGGCACTATCCGTACCATCATCATCTTCTTCTATGCCTTCTGTAAGCGTTAGATTACCCAAGACACTTAGGTTTTGAGATAAAAAGGCTTCTAAGCCAAATTCAAATCCATACACATATGCTTTGGCAGCATTTTGTATGGCTTGTACATTGCTCATTTCTCCATTATAAAGCAATTGTGTTTCTCCGTTAAAGGTGTAATCTCTACGTACTAAGGCATCTACCAAATAGGTATAATAGGTAGCGGCCTTTAGCATTAATTTGTCATTAATGTTCTGTTGTACGCCAAAATCAATATTGTAAGCATATTCTGGTTCCAAATCTGGGTTAGGCACTACTACAGCACCGGGTTCTGAGTCAAAAATTTTGCCGGTATCATCTATGTTAGGAGCTCTAAATCCGGTAGAGCCGTTTAAGGTGAATTGTAGATTGGCCGTAGGGAACCAGCTCATTCCCAAACTTCCGGTAAGAGCGCCAGTAATCAAGTCGGCTTCCTCAAAAGGGAAATCATAAAAAGTATTATCAAAAGCAGCGTCTACCCAAACTTGACTATACCGTAAGCCTGCCAATAGCGATAGGTTGGGTTTCAATTTGTATTCTCCATTTACATACCCCGCAAAAGTTTGCCACGTAGCACCGTCTGGATAACGTGATGCTGCAGGAGTGTTAGTGTTAGATGAAATATCCATTTCCATGCCTGTAGAGTTGATTTTATTAAACACATAACTCAAGCCATAGTAAAGGCGTAGGTCGCCAATTTTTTTGTTCTCTAAATCTAGGTTAATGGATAACGCATCTAACTTTTCCTTTGCATGGTATAAGGTGTTGTCTTGAAAACCACGGTCGTTTCTACTTTCTTCAAAAAATTGATAAGCTGTGGTGAGCTTAATACCATCATAAAATTTATTTTTTCCCTTATGAGTAATTTGTGTGTTCGCCATGAACCATTTTTGAGGTCCATAATACCATTCTGCAGAACGGAGTCCATCGCCTTCTTGGTTCGGTCTTATTAATCTATCGTATCTTGAGTAATCAGAAGTTTCTGAGTAATACAAGCCCAAATCATAATGCCAACGTGCATTTGGTTTGTAACGCAGCTTTTGCAAAACATTAATTTGGTCGTAACCGGTTGGGTATTGTTTTTCGGGATTGGAATTGTTCACTAATCGGTCTTCGCCGTTTTGGGTTACTACGTATTGATTACGCAAATAACTATCGGGGCCATGGCTCCCCATAGTTAAATCACCAAAATTGGTATAGCTCATACTGGTTAATGATGCCCAATTTTTATGGCCAATATTCACTTCTGCATGACCTGTATTTTCTGTGTTCGCGGTGGAAAATCGGTATTGTGCATTACCCGAAACTCTTAGGCTGTCGGTAAACGAAAAATGTGGTTTTTTGGTGTAAAAATTCATAACCCCACCTATGGCATCGCTCCCGTAAATAACAGAACCAGGGCCAAAAATCACCTCGGTATTTTTAATGGTAAAAGGGTCTATAGAAATTACATTTTGCACGTTGCCACCCCGGAATATGGCATTATTCATCCTAACCCCATCTACAGAAATTAGTACACGATTGGTAGCAAAACCACGAATCATAGGGCTGCCACCGCCTAATTGACTTTTTTGCACAAATACTTTACCACTTTGCTGTAGCAAGTCTGCGGCGGTCTGTGGATTGTTAAAAGCAATGGTCTGCTCATCTATGGTGGCAATTTTCTGTGGTATGTCTTTTTTCTGCTGTTCCCATTTAGAAACTGATAAAACAACCTCTTCTAGCTGCTCCGCATTGGGAATTAAAAAAACACGATGCCCTTGCTTTACCATTTTATTTTTAGTGGTAGTTAGCAGCTCATAAGACAAGTGTTTAATGGTCAGCTTTTCATTAGGGGCAAATACGCTTAAATCTACTTTACCCGTAATATTAGAAATAGTGGTTTTAGATTGGTCTTGGTTAAAAATGGCGGCATTAAGCACGGGTTGCCCAGTGTCTGCATCTAGTAAGGCAACCTGTTGCGCACTACCTAAATACATGCAGAAAAGAAAGATAAAAAGGAAATAGACCTTTTGCATATTAATTAAAAACAGCGTTTAAAACGGCCAATGACTTAGGTTTTCTAAATCCATGCAAATGGAGCTCAAAGTACAAAAGCATTTTGTTGAGCAGTTCCTGTCGGTTGGCTTTTTTGATTTTTACTGTGGAATACGCATCAAATTTTGTGCCTAAGAGCGTTTTAAAATCATAAATTATGGGGGCTTCTAACAACGGGTTTAAACTGGGCTTGGATAAGAATTCGCCCTCTAGCAAATCAAAATACAATTCATCTGTTTGATTATCATCAGGATAAAACCCTAAATACCGGCTAAGGTGTAGTAAAAATGCTAGCGGAAAATTGGTAATGTTTGTAGCTTGATCTAAAAAAATAAAAGCACGTTCTAAAAACTGAAACAGTTGCGGGTCTTCTTCCCCTTCTTGTACGCTTTGCGCAACTACTTCTGCTAAAAACAAAACAATGCTGTTTTTTATAATATCTGTGTGTATAGTTTTGTAAGGGTAGCTCACCTTCGCTTCTTTAAGGGTTTCTAAAGTGCCCTTGTTTTTATGGTTGGCTACCAATTCTAATTGGGTTAGGGGTTGAAACAGCCCCGCTTTTAACTTCCCTTTTTTACTGGCCATTACGCCTTTTAACAAATACGATTTTAAACCATCTGTTTGGGTGTACGCTTTTACAATAAGGCTGGTGTCTCCGTATTTTAAAGCAGATAGTACAATGGCTTTGGTATGGGTGAGCATTACAAGAAACTTCTAAAAAAGTAAAGATAGTAGAAGCGTTTAAAAGATGGTGCTTGGGCAAGATTTTGTTTTTAGTAGGCAATCTTATAGAGTATCAACAACTACTGTTAAAAAAAAGCATTTCTTTCGTGGGTTGGATTTTGTAGTTTTATGCGAAAGAGATATCTGTAATTTGATAGGTGTCTAATTGTTGTACAACATACTGAACCAACACCATGAATGATAGAAAAATTGTATTTGTCGGAGGAATTCACGCAGTTGGAAAAGGTACTGTTTGTAAAGAGTTGGCTGAAAAATTTAATTTTGAGCATTTGTCGGCAAGCCAAGTGCTGAAATGGAATGAAATAAGCGATTCTAAAAACAAAAAAGTTCAAAATTTCACTACAACTCAAGATAAATTATTGACTAACCTAAGTAAAATTATTAAACCTTATGTAAAGTATTTACTCGATGGACATTTTACTTTATTAAATTCAAATGGAGAACCTGAAAAAATCAATGAAGCTACATTTGTTGGGATACAACCAGAATCCATTATCTTGTTGACCTGTGAACCCAAAATAATCTTTGAAAGACTAAAAGAAAGAGATGAATCTATATACAATTTAAGTGTTCTAAAAAAAATGCAACTAATGGAAGTAGAACACGCTGAGTACATTTCGAATAAATTAGAAATCCCTTTATTTACAGTAAACGATGGAAACACAAATTCAGTAATCGAATATTTAAAAAATTTATGAGAATACTAATTGATACCAATATAATAATCCATCGAGAAGCTAATCGAGTTGTAAATGAAGACATTGGACTACTTTTCAATTGGCTTGATAGATTGAAATTTGACAAATGCGTTCATCCTCTTTCCGTAGAAGAAATTTCTGGACATCAAGATGAGAATGTAGTTAAAACAATGAATATTAAAATTGCTAACTACAATTTGCTAAAAACTGAATCAGCTGACGACCAACTAATAGCTCAAATACGACAATCGGACAATTCACGCAATGATTTTATTGATACGAGTATAGTAAAAGAAGTTTACAATAATCGTGTTGATTATCTTTTAACCGAGGACAGAGGAATTCATAGAAAGGCTAACTTTTTGAATTGTGCGGAAAAGGTTTTTAAAATTGATGCATTTTTAGAGAAATGTATCGCTGAAAATCCTGAATTGAAAGACTATCAAGTATTAGCGGTAAAAAAAGAATACTTTGGTAACATCAACATAAATGATACATTTTTCGACTCTTTTAAACAAGATTACAAGGAATTTGGAGACTGGTTCAACAGAAAAGCTGACAACATTTCCTACGTCTGTATTACTGATGGAGACGTAAAGGCATTTCTATACTTGAAACAAGAAAGCACTGAGGAAGTTTATAACGACATAGAGCCTTCGTTTCCTCCAAAGAAAAGGCTCAAAATCGGAACGTTTAAGGTAACTTCTACAGGATTTAAATTAGGAGAAAGATTTCTAAAGGTAATATTCGACAATGCTCTACAATATGATGTAGAAGAAATTTATGTTACAATCTTTGACAAGAGAGACGAACAACTGCGACTTATTTATCTACTTGAAGATTGGGGTTTTAAACAATGGGGAACAAAAACAACTGACAATGGAATCGAACAAGTCTACATAAGAGAATGTAAACCAAAGCCTAACTTTCAACAACCCAAATTATCATTTCCCGCTGTATCTAAGAACACCACAAAATGGATTGTTCCAATTTACCCAGCATATCATACTGAACTATTTCCCGATTCAATCCTAAATAACGAATCACCACAAGATTTTACCGAAAATAAACCTTACAGGAATGCTATTAAAAAAGTTTACATATCACGTTCAATAAATAGAAATTTAAATGGTGGCGATTTAGTACTTTTTTACAGAACAAAGTTTAATGGTCCAGCACATCATACTTCAGTTATATCGACAATTGGTGTGATAGAAAATGTCATAACTGATATTCGAGATGAAAATCATTTTATAGAACTTTGTAGAAAAAGAAGTGTTTTTGATAATAATGAACTGAAAAAACATTGGAATTGGAATAAATACAATAGACCATTCATAGTGAATTTTTTATATATTGAGTCGTTCCCAATGCCTAAAGTTAACCTAAAGAGATTGAGGGATTTAAATATTTTACAAGATGCACCACGAGGTTTTGAGCCAATAAGTGATGCTAAATTTGAACAAATACTAAAAGAAGCAAGAGCTAATGAAAGTTATATTATCGATTAAACCAGAATTTGCTAACAAAATATTTAATGGCACTAAAAAATTTGAATTTCGCCGAACATTGTTTAAAAATAAAGAGGTTAAAAAAGTTGTTGTCTACGCATCCGCACCAATCAGTAAAGTAATAGGCGAATTTGAGATTGATAGAATCTTTCATGAAGAATTAGACCAATTGTGGAATCAAACATCAAAATTTTCCGGAATTTCAGAAGACTATTATATGCAATACTTTAATGGAAAAGAGAGTGGTTTTGCAATTGAAGTTAAAAATCCTAAAAAATATAAAAACGGACTTTGTATAAAACAAAATTTTGGATTAAATCCGCCACAATCATTTGCCTATCTGCGAGAAAGTAAGTTGCAAAACAACTGCTATAAGTAATGCGGGATTAGGTGTTTGACCCAAAAGAAATCGTTATTTTGCAATGACCTTTAAAACCTTTTTGTGGCTCTGTGCTGAGCCGAAAGGTAAATGTGGGTTTGTACCCGCACTACTCATAGCCTAAGCCTTGTCTCACATTTAAAATCAATAGGAAATTTATGTTAGTGTTTTCCAAGATATTCCATTCCCCGAAAATTTCGCTTCTATTGATATTTGGACTCTTAATAATATGCTATCTAATCCCAGGTTGGATTGAATACCTAAGGTTCGGGGATTACAGATGGATTTGGAAATACGGAAATCTGATAAGCAAAGGAACGGTGTACCTGATGTTTTTGTGGTCACTTTTATTACCGGCAATAATCTGGACAACGGATAAGAAAAAATTCAAGGAAAATCTAATTTGGATTTCAATTGGGTTTATTCCCTTCATTTACTTTATAACTCTGGCGTTTTTGTCCAATTAAAAACGTACGCTAACAAAACCTATACGCAATGCCCTTCAGGACACTGCAAATAGTCAAACCGTTAGTCATAATCAAACACCAACTAAGATGAAGACAATAAAGAAAATTATTTATGTAATTATCTTAATAGGGTTGACTGGTTTTTCATCCTGTGAAAACGAAGATATAAAACCCGAAACCGAGTATTATTTTACATTTAAAAATCCAACTGATTCGAACATTGAAGAGTTTAAAATTCTAGTTCAATTTGTTAGAGTGTATGAAATTAATGGAAATGAAGAATCAATAAATACCATTTACATTGGTGGAGTGGATTTGACTTATTCGAAAAATGATTTGAATGAAGAAATATTCGCTTTCAAAGCGAATAACGATTTATCAAAAGCAGTCGCATTTGACTTTGGATTTGATTCTAGCTACTTAACTGTTGATGGGCTAGAGTTTGGTTACAATTTACTTGAAGTGGAAAATCCGTATAGAACTGAAATAAACGGAGAATTGTCAACCAAGAATAATTCAAAAATTATTTTTGAACTGGATTTGGAAAATGGTCTAATCAAAGACGAAAACGGAGATTATAAATATCTGGAAAAGGTAAACGTGAAAGAATAACTATTGCTAACAAAACATAAACGTAATGCAAGCTTTAGGGCAAAACCAAGAGGTCTTTATATATTTAATAAGTCGCTAAATATAAGGGTTTTAGCTTCGGACAAGAAAAAATAAACAAAACCAAAAGCTTTGGCTTAGTGTGCGTGGCGGACAGTAAATGCTTTTTTGCACCCTTAATTTTTATAGATCTACCACTATACTTAATTGAATTCACTATTTGATGTTAGAATTAACACATTATTAATAAATTAACTTTTCTATTTATTCAAAAATGTAAAAATAGATATATTACAATCTTCTTATATCTTTATATTTGTTTTTATTAAGAAGAATATATGGCAAGGTTAAACCCTATTCCAACAGAGAAAATAATAGAACGTCTTCAATACGAGAATCCGTGGTGGATAACTAAAGAGATACCAGATGCTTATAGCTCAATGTCTAAAAGATTATATTTTGATCTCTTTTATCCATTTGTACTTGAAAGAAGTATAAAAAGAGCGCTAGTCCTGATGGGGCCAAGAAGAGTAGGTAAAACTGTAATGCTATTTCATTGCATTGGTAGTTTACTAAAAGAAGGAACAAATCCTCATAAATTATTCTTTATTGGCATTGATAACCCCATATATGTTAATTTAAGCTTAGAAGATGTGCTAACCCTATGTAAAAAATCTTTAAATCTTAATAATCTTAATGGTTGTTATGTCTTCTTTGATGAAATACAATACTTGAAGGATTGGGAGAGACACTTGAAAATATTAGTTGACACATATCCAGAAACTAAATTCATTGTTTCAGGCTCAGCGGCAGCAGCATTGAAATGGCATAGCACAGAAAGTGGAGCTGGTAGATTTACTGATTTTTTATTACCTCCGTTAACATTTCAGGAGTATATTCATTTGAAAAAACTTGACCATTTAATATTTGTAGGGGATATTCAATATGGAGGTAAGGCTATAGAATATTGCTTAACGCATGATGTAAAAGCTTTAAATAAAGAATTCGTCCATTATTTAAATTTTGGAGGCTATCCTGAGGTAGTGTTATCTGAAAAAATACAAGGCGATATGGGTAGATATGTAAAAAATGATATTGTGGATAAAGTTCTTCTAAGAGATTTACCCAGTTTGTACGGCATCAAAGATGTCCAAGAACTCAATAGATTTTTTACATATTTAGCATATAATACAGGAAATGAATTTTCTTATGAGATTATGTCTAGGGAAAGTGGTATTCAAAAGGATACTTTAAAAAAATATTTGGAATATCTAGAAGCAGCGTTCTTAATTAAAGTATTAAACAAGGTAGGAGTAAATGCAAAAAGATTAAAAAGAATTACAAGTTTCAAAGTATATCTTACCAACCCATCACTACGTACCGCTTTATTTTCGCCCATAAGTGAAACAGACCAAGAAATG
Source organism: Croceivirga sp. JEA036 (assembly GCF_011882165.1). Classification (NCBI taxonomy): domain Bacteria; kingdom Pseudomonadati; phylum Bacteroidota; class Flavobacteriia; order Flavobacteriales; family Flavobacteriaceae; genus Croceivirga; species Croceivirga sp. JEA036. Next base: position 310,455 of record NZ_JAATON010000003.1, on the reverse strand, counting down.
GGAAACATGGTTGAAACTGCTATTCTTTCACAATGGATGCATCGGGAGCAATTAGATTTAACCTATGCTAGATGGAAAGACGGCAGAAATAGAGGAGAAGTAGACCTTGTTTTAGTAGATGATAAAAACTACAAACCTATATGGGGGGTAGAAATTAAGTGGAGTAATCGATATTTTTATAAACCACAGGAATTGAAAAGTTTAGTTAAATTTTGTGAAACAAATAAACTCAAAGCTGCAGTTGTTACTTCAATTGATCAAATAGGTTTAAAAGAAACACAAGAGTTAAAGTTTACTTTTCTGCCAGCTTCTATTTACGCATATAATATTGGAGAAATCACACTTAGAATGAAAACTAATAATTAAAGAAAAAAAGAAAGTATAAGTATCTCTATAAAACACATCCTAAGGGTCACCTTTAATAGTGAGAACGTTTGCATACTTTATAGGAAAACTCAGTTAATACTATTTATTTCCCTAATCTTCTTAGTAGTGTAATAGAGAAATATAAATCTGATATAAAATAGAATGTTTCTTTAATTAAGGATTTATTGCGAATAATGCTTTACCTATTTAAAACAGAAAAGCCCTTGCAAACCTAAGCTTGCAAGGGCTTTGTATTTTAAGGAGGGTTTATTAAATAACGCCCTGCGCTAACATAGCATCGGCAACTTTTACAAAGCCAGCAATGTTTGCCCCTTTTACATAATTACAATGTCCGTTTTCTTCCATTCCGTATTGTATACAAGAATCGTGGATATCGTTCATGATTCCTTTTAAGCGCTCATCTACTTCTTCTCTTGTCCAAGATATACGTAGTGAATTCTGAGACATTTCTAAACCAGAAGTAGCAACCCCACCAGCATTAGATGCTTTCCCTGGAGCAAATAGTATGTGCGCTTCATTAAACGCATGGATAGCTTCTGGCGTAGAAGGCATGTTTGCACCTTCGGCCACTGCTATACAACCATTTTTAAGAAGCAATTTAGCGTCTTCACCATTAAGTTCATTTTGGGTAGCACAAGGTAGTGCTACTTGGCAAGGAACTTCCCATGGTGTTTTGCCTGCATGGTAGCTAGCATTAGGGTATTGCTTAGTATATTCAGAAATTCTACCTCTTTTGTTGTTTTTAAGATCCATAACAAAAGCAAGTTTTTCTGCATCTATGCCGTCTTTGTCTAGAATGTAACCGCCAGAATCAGATAAAGTCAACACTTTACCGCCTAATTGCAATACTTTTTCTGCTGCAAACTGAGCCACGTTACCAGAACCAGAAATTACAACCTCTTTTCCTTCAAAAGATTCGTTTTTGGTTTTTAGCATGCTGTCTGCAAAATAAACAGTACCATAACCGGTAGCTTCTGGTCTAATTAAAGAACCACCCCAAGATAATCCTTTACCAGTAAGAACACCTGTAAACTCGTTTCTGATTTTCTTGTACATACCAAACAAGAAACCAATTTCACGAGCGCCTACACCAATATCACCCGCAGGTACATCTGTATTTGGACCAATATGTCTACACAACTCGGTCATAAAGGCGTGGCAAAAACGCATTACTTCATCATCAGATTTGCCTTTAGGGTCAAAATCAGAACCACCTTTACCACCACCCATAGGGAGTGTTGTTAAACTGTTCTTGAACACCTGTTCAAAGGCCAAGAACTTAAGTACACTAGCATTTACGGTAGGGTGAAAGCGCAACCCACCTTTGTACGGGCCAATGGCGGAATTCATTTGTATGCGGTACCCTCTGTTTACGTGTATTTCACCGTTATCATCTACCCATGCCACACGGAAAGAGATAAGCCTCTCTGGTTCTACCATACGTAAAAGAATGTTTTTACCGTGGTAAATATCGTGTTGTACTATGTATGGGATTACTGTTTCGGCTACTTCTTGTACCGCTTGGATGAATTCTGGTTCATGCCCATTACGAGCAATCACTTCATCCATAAATGCTTTGATTTTTTCTTCCATAATCGGATTAATAAATTGTTATCAAAACCTACTAATACAGGTCTGTTTTTGTAGAATTAGAAATATAACGGCAAAATTATGTTATTTATATAATTTGCAACATTTTTTTTGATAATTTTTCAATCGTTTTCGTCTAGTGCATAACTTAGGTCGTTTAAGAGGTCTTCTACGGCCTCTATCCCTACACTTAAACGTATTAAATTATCTGTTATTCCGTTCTTTAGTCGTTCTTCTTCTGGCATGCTTCCATGGCTCATGGTTGCTGGGTGGCCTACCAAACTTTCTACTCCCCCTAAAGACTCTGCCAAAGTAAAAAGTTTAAGTCTAGAAATAAACTTTTTGGTGTGCTCCATTGCTTCGGTTTGTAACGTAAAAGAGAGCATAGCACCAAAATGGCTCATTTGCTTTTTAGCTATGTGGTGATTGGGGTGTTCTGCAAACCCTGGCCAGTATACTTTAGCCACTTTAGGATGTTCTTTTAAAAAATATGCAATCCTTTCGGCATTTTCACAATGGCGTTGCATGCGTACATGTAGTGTTTTTATACCCCGTAGCGTTAAAAAACTATCCATAGGACCGCAAATAGCACCACTGGAATTTTGTATAAATTTTATCCGCTCTGCCAAAGCGGTTTCCTTCACTATTAAACCGCCTACTACTACATCACTATGGCCACCTAAATATTTGGTAGCAGAATGCATAACTATGTCTGCGCCCAAATCCAGAGGGCGTTGTAAGTAAGGAGTTGCAAATGTATTGTCTACCACTAATAAAATGTCTTTATCTGCTATGGCATTTGCTATACCAGCAATATCTACCAATTGCATCATGGGATTGGTAGGGCTTTCTAACCAAACCATTTTAGTACGCGTGGAGAGGTGTTGCTTAATATACGTTGGGTTAGATAGGTCTACGAATTTAAAAGTGATACCGTAGTGTTCAAAAATACCTTTAAAAATACGATAACTGCCTCCGTAAATATCATTAGTACAAAGAACTTCATCTTTAGGGCGAAGCAATTTTAATACGGCATCTATGGCAGCCATACCGCTACCAAAAGCGAAACCGTGCGTCCCATTTTCTAAACTAGCCAAGCTATTCTCTAAAGCTGTCCTAGTAGGGTTTGCTCCTCTGGCATAGCCATAGCCCAAATGTTCTCCTGGAGCGGTTTGTGCAAAGGTGGAGGTTTGGTAAATTGGAGGCATTACAGCACCATAGGCTTTTTCTAATGCTTGGCCACCATGGATGGTCTTGGTATTAAATTTTAGTCCTTTTTTATCCATTCCGCATGGTTTTCTTGTGTAAAAGTATAGTTACTTTTGGGACTTTCTTTTAAGTATGTCAAATTTTAGAATTCTTTTAATAAGTATCGTGTTTGTTTTGTTTTCTTGTGAAGATAAAAACGAGGTGTCTTTTGAAAATAAGGTAATTACGGGGAAGGGTTGCACAAATTGTCCCCAAATAAATATAGAGTTACTACAAGCGGTAGGCCAAGATTCTCTAGCTATCAAAATAAACACCATATTGAATGATGAGGTTATTGCCTTATTGAATTTTAACGATGAGCCAAGCGTAGCAAGTGTAGAAGAAGCGGTGACTGCATTTGAAAACAGTTACACGCAATTAAAATCACAGTTTGGTGCAGAGATAGTGCCTTGGGAAGCTGAAATAAATGCGCAAATAGCCCTACAAACAGATTCTTTGGTGACCCTTAAACTAGATGCTTATTCTTTTACAGGTGGTGCACATGGTTATAGTTCTGTGTCTTTTTTAAATTTTAATAAGGCTTTGGCAGCGCCTATGATGAATGACGAATTGTTTTTAGACGTGGAACAGTTTACAACCTTTGCAGAGGCTGCTTTTAGAGCCCAAGAAAAGATACCCACAGCAAAAAATATAAATGCTACGGGTTTTATGTTTGAAGAAGATACCTTTCACCTCCCCTTGACTATTGGGTATGGAGCAGATGGCCTGATACTTTGGTACAATCAGTATGAAATTGCATCCTATGCAGATGGCCCTGTAACTTTGGTTCTACCTTATAAAGAAGTGAATCCTTATTTGGTACTTCCAGTAAACGTTAAGAATTAGGCTGTATAGCTCTTTTTAAAGCTAAAATGTAGCCAAAGTGCATACCCTCATGAAAATTATTAAAGCTAATAGCATCTTCCACAGAAGTAAGTTCAAATCCAAAACTAGTCTGGTAAGCGTTGTAGGTGCTAAAAACGCCATTTTTATAATCTTCTAGAGTGCGTTTAGGTAAGGTGGTTAGTAGTTCTAAAACTTCGTTAAACTCATCTTCCGTAGGGTTTTCTTCTGGAAATGTTCCTTTGCGATATTTGGCTACTAAGGTATCAGAGATTTGCATTGGAGTGCCACTCAACTTGTAAATTAGCAATTGTTCTGTTACAACAGTGTGTGCAATATTCCACCAAATATTATTATTAAAACCTTCTGGCACGGTAAAAAGCGTGTCTTTGTCTAGGCTTGTTAAAAAATCTTTTAATTTTTCCCTGTTTTCTTGGCAAATTGCAAATACTTGTTCCATGCTATGTTTATGTGCTTTCAAAAATAGGGTAATCCCTTTGAAATCGATTACTTTGTGCTTTAAAAGTTGATTGTAGCATGAAAACAATATTTTATCTAGCCACTTGTAAAACCTGCCAAAAAATCTTAGAAGAATTACAACCTTTAGATGGGGTGGAGCTAAGAGAAATTAAGGAAAAAGGAGTTACCCCGGAGGAATTAGAAGTCATGAGAGGCTTAACAGATAGCTACGAATCTTTGTTCAGTAGAAGGGCTATGTTGTTTAGACAACGCGGGTTAAAAGACCAATCCCTAACAGAAGAAGATTATAAAAATCTAATCTTAGAACACTATACATTTTTAAAAAGACCGGTAATTGTGGTAGATGATAGCATTTTTATTGGCAATGCTAAAAAACAAGTAGAAGCCGCTAAAGAAGCCCTACACGGATGAACCAAAGAACGCTAGCAATTCTAGCGGCCTTCGGGGCAACCTTTATCTATGCGCTTACGCATACTATTGCCAAAGGCGTAATGCCAGACTATGTACAACCTTTTGGGTTTATACAACTTAGGGTTACGGGAGCAGCAATACTATTTTGGCTTGTTTCTTTCTGGGGTCCTAAAGAAAAAATAGATAGGAAAGATTATTTACGAATGTTGGTAGCTGCCACCCTAGGGATGGTGACCAATATGCTTGCGTTTTTTAAGGGTTTACAATTGTCTACTCCTATTAATAGTGCGGTACTCATTACTATTAGTCCAATAGTAATTGTATTACTTTCTGCCGTTTTTTTAAAGGAAAAGGTTTCTTTAAGAAAAGGGGTTGGTATAGGGCTTGGTCTTATTGGGGCGTTGGCCTCCATTTTATTTGGTCAAGAATTGCGGCAAGATGCGCCTAATATTCCTGTGGGGAACGCCCTGCTCATTGTTAATGCAGTCTCTTATGCAGGGTACCTTATTGTAGCCAAAAAATTAGTAGAAAAATACCACCCATTTACGTTTATGAAATGGTTGTTTACCCTGGCGATATTCATAAATCTGCCCGTTACTTTTACAGAATTTGCAGCAATTTCTTGGACACAAATGCCGCTCTGGGCTTATGGTACTATAGCTTTTGTGGTAGTAGGGACTACCTTTTGTACTTACTTGTTTAACATTTTTGCCATGCGCCAATTAAAGCCAAGCACACTAGGAGCATTCATTTATCTGCAACCTGTTATGGGAATAATTTTTGCTGTACTAGTAGGTAAAGACCAGCTAAGTCCTATAAAGGTAATAGCTGGCGCCTTTGTATTAGTGGGTGTTTATTTGGCAAGTAAAAAGCCTAAGCCAAGTCCTTAGGGATTTTTGCAAATTTGCGTGTATCCTTTTTGGTTAAAAATCTAAAATCTTCTGCACGTTCTTCCTGTAAGAAAACGTCTAAAATCTCTTTAGGTAATCCTGTTAAACTTCGCTTTTTCATATCAATAAAAGCACCCATCATTTCGCAATGTGCTACATTTCTACCTTTATAATCGTAAAAGTTGTGATGAAATTCAAAAAACATTCCATCTTCACTTAAGCCTTTCCATTCTAGAGAAACGCGTATAGGTTTGCCTGGGAAAACCTCTTTAAAGTAGTACATGTGTTCATAAAAAACTACCGGACCAATCCCATACTGTTCAAACTCCTTGTGCCCAAAACCTATTTGGGTTAAGTAGGCCATACGGGTATGGCTCATAAAGTTAATATAAGCAGAATTGGCCAAATGTCTGTTGGCATCTACATCACTCCAGCGAACTTCAAAATCCTTTAAAAACATAGTACTAAATTTTATTATGCATGCATAGTATTCACAAAAATAACATAGATTTGAAGAGTAGCTTTATATTTAAGCTGAATTATCTAAAAATTTAAACTGAAGACAATGAGCCAAAAAGCAGCTTTTATAGATCAACTTTCCTTGCCAGCCATTTCTGCGCCTATGTTTTTAATCTCTGGTCCAGAATTAGTTATAGAATGTTGCAAAAACGGAATAGTAGGTACATTCCCCGCGTTAAACCAACGTTCTAGTGAAGGTTTTGAAGAATGGTTAATCCAAATTAAAACCGAATTAAAGCAATGGGAGGAGGAAACGGGTAAAAAAGCGGCTCCTTTTGGTGTCAATATAGTGGTACACCCTACCAATCCAAGAGTTGAGGCAGATGTTAAATTGTGCGTAAAACACCAAGTACCTTTAGTAATTACCTCGTTAGGAGCGGTACAAATGGTGGTAGATGCAATCCATAGCTATGGTGGCCTAGTTTTCCACGATGTAATTAAGAAGAGGCATGCTCAAAAAGCTGCTGAAGCTGGTGTAGACGGATTAATTTTAGTGGCTGCAGGTGCCGGGGGTCATGCAGGTACTATAAATCCTATGACCTTGGTGGCAGAGATTAAAACGTTTTTTGATAAGACGATAATTTTATCGGGTTGTATCTCTAACGGTAGAGATATTGCCTCTGCTATGCAGATGGGAGCGCATTTAGCATATATGGGTACACGATTTATCAATACCAAAGAAAGTTTAGCGCCTACAGCGTATAAAGATATGATTGAGGATTCTGGCGCTAGTGACGTAACCTACACAAAGGCAATTTCTGGAGTGCATGCAAACTTCTTGAGTAAAAGTTTGGCAGCTGCCGGACTCACAGAGGAAGATTTAGCAAAAGATCAAAAAATAGATTTTGGTAAAGAAATGGATACGGAGGCAAAAGCATGGAAAACCATTTGGAGTGCTGGCCAAGGGGTTGCTAGTATAGAAGATACTTTGCCTGTTGCAGATTTAGTGACTAAACTTAAAACCGAATTTAAATCTGCTATAGAGGAACAAGCTAAATTGTTAGAAACCTTTCCTAAGGACTAACTTTATTAGATAGATATTTTTTTAAGGTCGGCCAGGTACTGATGTACTTGGCTTACGGCCATAGAACCTTCACCAACGGCAGATGCTACCCGTTTAACAGAGCCTTTACGGACATCGCCCACGGCAAAAAAGCCTGGAATACTAGTTTCTAGAGATTGCGGTTTTCGAGTTTTAAAAATCTCACAGGCTAACAATTTCTTAGCATCAATGCCAGGACCTGTACAGATAAAACCTTTTTCATCAGTCTCCACTAAATCTACAACCCAATCCGTGCAAGGTTTGGCGCCAATAAACGTAAATAGATTAGTAATTTTCTCTTGCTTTTCACCCTCTGTTTTATGTTGTAATACAACCGATTCTAAATGGTACTGACCGTGTAATGCTTTTACTTCTGTGCTTTTTAAAACGGTGATGTTGTCAGCGGCCAAAATGCGTTGAACTAAATAATCACTCATTTTTGCCCCAAGGTCTTCTCCTCTTATAATAACAAAAACTTTTTTAGCGTGGTCTGCTAAAAATAGCGCTGCTTGCCCTGCAGAGTTACCCCCGCCAACAACGCCAACCAATTCGTCTTTACAGGCAGATGCATTCATTCCGGTAGCGGAATAAAAAACGCCGCTACCCTCGTATTTTTCTATGGTAGAAAGGGGTAATTGACGGTATTCTGCACCCGTGGCAGCAATTACAGCTTTGGCCTGTATTACCTTGTTATTTGTAGCAGTTACGGTAAAACAACCTTCATTGTGGGTTACTTTTTCTGCGCGATGAGGTATAGATATATTACACCCAAACTTCTGAGCCTGTACGTAAGCTCTGTTGGCTAAATCACTACCAGAAATTCCTGTGGGGAATCCCAAATAGTTTTCAATCTTGGAGCTCTTGCCCGCTTGTCCTCCAGGCGCTTTACTATCTATTGTTACTACATTTAGTCCTTCAGAAGCGGCATAAACACTGGCCGCTAAGCCTGCTGGTCCTGCGCCAATGATTAACAAATCAAAAACAATGTCTTCAAATTCCATTAGAACACCGGTGTAGGTAGCAAGTTGTTCTAGCGATGGGTTTTGGCAGATTTCTGCTTCGCTATTAATGAGAAGGGGCAAATCTTCTTTAGTGCGTCCAAAATGTGTTAATAAGGCTTCCGCATCCTCTGAAGCATCAACATCTAAAAAATTATACCATAGATGGTTTTTATCCATGAAATCCCGAATAGCATAGGTTTCTTTAGAATTAGAAGAACCTATTAATTTTAAGCCACCTTGGTATTGAGAAAGTACTGTTTCTTGCCGTAATAAAAAGGCATTCAATAATACATCACTTATTTCGCTATGCTTGGCAATAGCTTCCTTTAGTTGTTGAGATGTTAAACGCAGTACGCAGGTTTTAGCCTGTGCTATTCCATTAAACTGAGCACTTCTGTGAGATAGCATACCGCTATCCCCAGTAAATTCATTCTTTTTATGAATGGTTAAAGGTTGATGTTTATTAGCCGGATTTTCAATGGTAATTTGACCGTCCATTACCACAAAAAAATCATATTGCTGGTCGCCTGCTTTAATGATGGTAGTACCTTCTGAAAAATGCTCTATGGTTCCAAATTGCTTCAATTGTGCAATTTGCCGTGCTGTTAATTCTGGAAACTTTTCGTCTTTCATAAATCCTTTTTAAGCTTTAAAAATAGTCCTATTACGCCTAAAAGTTAATCTGTGTCCAGTTTCTAAAAAGCGGGTTTTGCATAGGTATTTTAAACAAGAATACATCTTATTGCTAAAGTTTAGCTATCCTTTAAAAATAATATAACTTTTCTAGTATGGCTATGCTTGCGTAAAATTGTAGTTTGGTACTATAAAAGCTTTAACATGCCTTTAATTCCCTCTGACTACAAACCACCTTTTATTTTTAGAAATGGGCATTTTTCTACCATTTATGCAGGTGTTTTTAGAAAGATAAATGATGTTATTCAAAACAGGGAGCGTCTAGAACTACCAGATGGGGATTTTATGGATTTGGATTGGAGCGAGAGCAAAGTGCCTACTCATAAGGTATGCATATTGTTGCATGGTTTGGAGGGTAATGCGCAAAGACATTACATTACAGGTTCTGCAAAATCTCTTAATTTAAACGGGTACGATGTTTGTGCAGTGAATTTTAGAGGTTGTAGTGGGGTGCCTAATAGGTTGTATAAAAGTTATCATTCAGGTGCATCAAAAGATTTACACCAAGTTGTTGCACATATTTTGCAACACAAGAAGTACGAGCAACTTTATTTAAAAGGTTTTAGTCTTGGTGGCAATGTTATCTTAAAATATCTTGGAGAACAGAGCGTTTTGTCTTCCAAAATAGTAGGTGCTGTAACGGTTTCTGTGCCCTGTAGTTTAGAGAGTGCCTGTGCCAAACTTTTGGCCTCTAATAATGCATTGTATTCTAAACGGTTTAAAAAAACTTTGTTAGAAAAGTTATATGCCAAACAAGCACAATTTCCCGATAAACTCTCGGTAGAGCAAATAAAAAGTATAGCTTCTCTTAAAGACTTTGATGATGTCTACACGGGTCCTGCTCATGGTTTTAAGGATGCCATTACCTATTATACCAAATGTAGTAGCAAGCAGTTTTTAGCGGGTATAAAAGTGCCTACATTGCTAATAAATGCTAAAAATGATACTTTCTTAGGACCAGAATGCTATCCTTATGAGGAAGCTGTTGCTAATGACTTCCTAAATTTAGAGGTGCCAGATTTTGGCGGACATGTTGGTTTTTGGGGAAAACAAAATATAAGTTACACAGAAGAACGTTGTATACAGTTTTTCAAAAACCTATAATGCTGATTTGTTTGTGGTTATCATTTAATTATACTACTTTGGAGCATGCCAAACCATTAACAGGATGCACCAAAAACTACTTTGTTTAGGTTTTTTAGTGCTGTTTTTTTTAGGATGCGTAGTTGATAAAGACTTTGAAGCTCCAGAGCAAAATTGCCTAGCGCCTTGGAAACCTAACACTACTTATGAGGCAGTAAAAGGTCTTTATAAGGGAGAAACAGTACAAATATTACAAGATTTGGTTATCGAAGGTTACGTAACCTCTTCTGACCAAGCGGGCAACTTTTTTAGTGTATTGCATTTTCAAGATAAACCAGAGAATCCAACAGATGGTATGCAATTACAATTAGATGTAAGGGCTACCCATTTACGGTATCCGCCTGGGAGCAAGATTACCATAAACCTTAATGATTTATACCTAGGACAAAGTAAAGGTGTTTATACGTTGGGTGGTACTTTTGTTGCTTTTGGTGCCACAAGTGTAGGGCGTTTACCGGCACTCAAAGTGCCAGAACATTTATTTGTAAGTTGCGAGCAAGGGGCTATAATTCCTAATAAACTAGCGCTAAAAGATATAGATAGTACCAAAACTAACACCTTAGTTCAATTTGAGAATATGGAGTTTGATGCTACCTTGTTAGACAGCACTTACGCTCAACCGCAAGTTACTGTGGATAGAATGCTTTTAAATTGCCAAGATGAAACCTTAATGTTGAAAACAAGTGGCTTTTCAGATTTTTCTTCTGCAATTTTACCAGCTGGTAGTGGTACTATTACTGGAGTTTTATTAAGGGAACGTAATGATTATTTTCTGGTATTACGAGATACTTTAGACGTGCAGTTTACTAAAGAACGCTGTGCAGCTGTAATTACTGAATTTACTAGTGATGCTTTATTTTTTACAGAATTGGCAGACCCTAATAACAATGCAGATGCTCGTTTTATAGAATTGTATTATGCTGGTAATGAAAATTTATCTCTGAATAAGTGGTCTATACAACGTTATACCAATGCAAATACCGAAGTAAGTTCCGTAATAGATTTGTCAGAGATTGTATTAGAACCAAATACATTCCTTATAATCGCTAAGAATGCATCAGAATTTGAACGGGTATATGGTTTTAGTCCAGATATGGAGGCCGGGAGTAATAGTCCTGCCGATTCTAATGGTGATGATAATCTGTTCTTGGTAGACCCATTTGGGACTGTTATAGATGCTTTTGGCGTCATAGGTGAAGACGGTACGGGTACCAATCATGAGTTTGAAGATGGTAAGGCAATCCGCAATAGCAATATTATAAAGGCAAATCCAATCTTCTCACCAGAAGAATGGCAAGTTTTTAATGATTCTGGTTCTCCAGACACGGTAAATAGCCCTCAAAATGCTCCAGAAGATTTTTCTCCAAGCCAGAGAGATTAACATACCCTAAACACTAAGTTGTCCTTAAAATTGGCTATCTTCAAATGGTGAAATTATGGAAGAAAAAAACAGTTTTTTTAACGAGATAAGAAATGGCAACGCTACTGCAGTTGGCCAGATGATAGCAGCGCAACCAGATTTGGTAAAAGTGATAGATGATAGAGGGTCTACCCCCTTAATACTAGCAGCTTATTACGGACATGAAGCCGTGGTTACAGAACTGCTAAAACACCAAATTTCTATTGATGCAAAAGACGGTACTGGGAACACGGCACTTATGGGAGTTTGTTTTAAAGGCTATACTGCTATAGCAAAAATACTCATAGAAAGCGGTGCAGATGTTAACATAACCAATGCTATGGGTGGAACGTGTTTAATTTATGCGGCAACATTTGGCCATAAAGATATTGTGGCATTATTGTTAGAAAATGGTGCAGATAAGGGAGCTAAAGATGCTCGCGGAAATACGGCTTTAGACCATGCAAAAATGCAAGACAAAAAAGAATTGATGAGTTTGTTAGAATAAGAAGTTTTGGCAAAACAAGAACAACTCAATTTAATAAAACGGCTTATTTCTTTATCAGACTTGGGCTTATTTTATGCCCAAGACCCTTATGACCAAGAGCGCTACACAGAGCTTAAACAAATAGGACTGGAATTGTTAGGAAGTGTTACTGATGTTCCACTTAAACAATTAAAGCATTTTTTTATGCCACCAGAAGATTATCCTACAGCTAAAGTAGATATACGTGCTTTTGTGTTGAATGATGCTGGTCATATTCTTTTAGCCCAAGAAGGTTCTGATGGTAAATGGACTATTCCAGGTGGTTGGGCAGATATTGGCAATACACCAAAAGAGGTGGCAGAAAAAGAAGTTTGGGAAGAAACAGGTATTGCGGTCAAGGTAAACCGCTTGTTAGCTGTTTATGATAAGCAACGGCATCCACACCCAGAAGAGCCTTTCTACATTTATAAATTAGTATATGCTTGTACAATGGTTGGGGGCGAATTAAATCATGGATTTGATATGCTAAATGCTGCATGGTTTGCCCTAGAAAACCTGCCAGAGCTTTCTACACCAAGAATTTTAAAATCGCAACTAATACAGCTGCATGCTATGGTATTAGAGAATAAGTTAGAGGTATATTCAGATTAGGATGAAGAATGATTTAAACGTAGCATTGGTGCAAACACATCTATTATGGGAAAACCCTGTAGCCAATAGAAAACAATTGGAAACTAAGATTAAGGCTATAGATGCGGATACAGATGTAATAGTATTACCAGAAATGTTTACCACAGGGTTTACAATGCAACCGCAAATTATCTCTGAACAGGAAACAGAAAAGGCCGTTGCGTGGATGCAAACCTTGGCTAAGGAAAAGGATGCTGCTATTGTTGGGAGCTTGGCTTTTAAAGAAAAAGAAGATTATTACAATCGGTTATTGTTTGTAGCGCCTAGTGGCGATTTACATGCCTATGACAAAAAACATACCTTTACTTTGGCGGGAGAGAACAAGGTCTATAAGTCTGGAATAAAAAAAATCACCATACCGTTTAGGGGATTCAGCATCTGCCCGTTAATCTGTTATGATTTACGTTTTCCGGTTTGGGCTCGGAATACAACGGACTATGATGTGTTGCTCTACGTCGCTAATTGGCCAAAGCCTAGAATTACTGCCTGGGATACTTTGCTAAAAGCCAGAGCGATAGAAAATATGGCATATTGTATTGGGGTGAATAGAATAGGCATAGATGGGTATGGGTATGAATATCCAGGACATTCTGCCGTATATGATGTTTTGGGTAATCCTTTAGCTTTTTCAGAAAAGGACGAGGTGCTACACGTACAACTGTCAAAAAATCATATTACTCAAAACCGAGAAAAGCTTCGGTTTTTAGATGATAAAGATGCTTTTACTCTGCTATCGTAAAGGTGTTTTCGTACTCAGAGAAAGCCCTGATATCCATCACATCAGGATAGTATATTATTTTCTCTGGTTGTTTTCCTTTTAAAAAATTACCTGTATCCCATTTGCCATTTTCATTCGCATCAAAAATAACACGCACCCTATATTCTCCAGGAAGTAGTTGGCCAAAATCTATAGGTGTAAATTCGGTTAATGTAATCTCCCTTACCAGTTCATCTTTCGTATCTGTAAGTTGTACAATTACGGGGAAGGTTACATTGCCAGCAAGATTAAATGTTAAATCACCATAATCTGCTAAACTACCTGTAGTTAAGGTTGTTTTTATGCTGTCGTTGGCCTGGCCAAAAAAATCAGTCATAGCACCAGGTAGCGCTGTAATATAATACTTTTGATTGTCTAGTAATTCAAAATTAAGGGCAACCTCATTGTTTATCGTATCTAGAATAGGAGAAATACTTACTTGAGTAGAATCTATATTCAATACCTGGAAATAGGATGAATCTATGTTTGTTAACGGTGTAGTGGCAGTGTATTTAAATTGCTCCCTAAAATTAATTCTACTGCTATGGCTTGGGCTTATTTTTAAACTATCTAAAGCCAACTTTCTTGTTTTTACCGTAAAAGTATCTTTAGTTTTCCATTGGTTATTGGTAACACTAAAAACAATAGAGTCTAAATCTGTTGGGGTAATCCAATAGTTTAGAGTGTCTTTGTCTTTTTCTTTTTTCACTATTGTTTTAACACTGTCTGGTAAAATAGTGAGTGGAGTTATTTGCGTGCTATCTCCAGCACCAGAATATCCAAAAATAATCTTGTTCTTTGCCACATAAGAAGGTACTGCTGCGGTAAAATCGGGTACTTCTTTAAACAGACTCAGTAAATAAATAGAGTCAGTGGGCAGGGTAATAGTATCTTCTAAAAACGCTATTTTATCTGCGCGTTGGTCAAAAACATTGTTTTTGCCTGCATCTTTTAATCCAAATAGTTTGTATTGACCAGCTTTTAAATAGCTAAGCTTAAATATGGGTAAACTATCTAAAGTATTGGTCATATAATTTGGTGGGTATTTGTAGATGGTAGAGTCGTTGTAAGCAGTATCAATTTCATAAAGCATCACACTAATAAATTCGTCTGCCTTTCTCTTAAAAGCATCTTTAACCGCGCCGCTGAGCGTCAAAGAATCAATTACATCTCCAGTAGAAAATACATAAGTAAATAGATTGTACGGATTACCTTCGTTATGATCTACAATACTTTGTCCAAAATTGATGGTGTATGTAGTATTTTCTCTTAAAGTGTCTTTAAAAACAATTTCAATGCTTTTACTTGCCGAACCTTGTGGTGTAATTTCTGGCTGGTATTTAAGTGGTGGAGAAATTATCAATTGGTCTTGTAAATCCTTTAGCTTAATATACTCATCAAACTCTAGCTTTATTTTTTTACCCTTAAAATTTTTAGTGAGGTTGGGGGGTGTAGCCTTTTCTAAAACAGGAGCACTAATATCTTTTGGACCACCAGAGGGGCTGCCCCGTCTTGCACATTGCCAAAGGGTGATTACAGATAACAATAAAAAGGTAAGACTTAATAATTTTTTGAGCAATTTCATTAGCGATACTTAGCTAGAACAAAGAAACAACATATTCCGTAATGCCAAAGTTAACTTCTGTTAAGGAACTACGGCTAATGTGGCTACGTATATATTTACATTTGGTATGGTGTGTAAAGCATTAATGCAGGCCTCTAAGGTTGCTCCAGTAGTGATTACATCATCTATAAGTAAGATAGACTTGCCATTAAGTTGAGTTGCATCTTTAACTTTGTATAGCTCTTGCACGTTTTTCCATCGGTTTAACCTAGTTTTCTTGGTTTGCGTACGCGTATTTGCGGTTTTATACAAAATCTGAGGCAAATATGAAGTGTTCAATTCATGGGCTAAAGCTTTACCAAAACCATCTAACTGGTTGTAGCCGCGTTGTTTTAATTTTTTAGGATGAAGCGGTACTGGGACAATTCCCGCTAAAGAAATATTAGCAAAATCGTTTGCAATTTTCTGTCCAAACCAAGCGCCAAAATAGCTGCCTATTTGCTCCTGATTTTGATATTTTAAGGCGTGTAAAAGCTGTTTTGCTTTGCCATTTTTATGAAAATACAAGAACGATGCCGCCTTACTTATGTGTGCTCTGCCATAAAAAATACGGTCTACGGCATTTTCTTCAGAAAAATTTTGATCGGTGAACGGCAAATCGTGCCGACAAAACGTACATAAAATATGTTCTCCCCTAAATAATTGTTCATTACATCCAAAACATAGTTTGGGCAATAGGATAGAGTTAATATCGTTTATTATATTTGACGACCAATTCAAAATCATAACTTTTACCTACATATCAGCTACCTAAAAAAATGGAATCTCAAGATACCAATTTCAATTATAAAATAATACTTGCCGCTTTGGTAGCTGTCATCATTGCTATACTCATAGCTTTTTACTACAGCTATGCACAGAGTCAAAACCAATTAGTGTATCTAGAAGACGAGAAAAAATTATTGGTAAAAGACCTGGCTTTGATGAAGGCAGAGGTAGACCGTTTAGCGGGTTTAAATGAGGTGAATGATATTGAATTACAGTCTTCTAAGTTTCGCATAGACGAATTGATGGATTCTGTAGGCCGCTTAAACTTTAATATTTTAAAATTAAAAGAAGACCGCAAATTACTGCGTAAACTAGAAGCGCGCTTTGATAGTTTAAAAATCAAAAACAATTTCTTACGCTACAACAATCAATTGCTGACAGAAAAATATTCCAAAACCGTTAGGCAGATAGAAGATTTAAAAGGAAAGACAAGTACGTTGGCAGAAGCAGAGGCGGTAGCAAGGCGTAAGAACCTAGAGTTAACCAAAGAACTTAAAGTAAAGAGCTACTTAAAAATGCAGCAAGCAGAAGGAGCGGGCTTTAGGTTGCGTGCTGGTAGACCATTAAAAACGAACAAGGCAGACGTCATAGAAAAACTACGCGGTTGCGTTACTATTTTAGGTAATCCTAACGAACGTGGTGAAGTTAAGGTAATTTACTTTCAATTTTTAGATCCAGACATGGCCGTTATAGAGGATAATGCAAGCCTAATAAATGTGGCCGGCAATACCTATAGCAAACGTGTAGAAATTGTGTACATGGGTAAAGAACTAGATGTATGCGATGCTATTACAATTCCAGAAGGATCTATAAAACCTGGAATCTACACCTTAAATGTATTTGAGGGCGAAAGACTGCTTACCTCTTCAGAATTTCAGTTAAAATAAGGTTTACTCTTTTGCACCATTGTTTTACATTTGCCAAATGGCAAATCAAGAAGACGTTTTTAAGAAGGTAATATCACATGCCAAGGAATATGGTTATGTGTTTCAGTCTAGTGAAATTTATGATGGTTTAAGCGCTGTTTATGACTATGCCCAAAACGGAGTAGAGCTCAAAAAGAATATCCGTGAATACTGGTGGCAAGCTATGGTGCAATTGCATGATAATATTGTGGGTATAGATGCTGCAATCTTTATGCACCCAACCACATGGAAAGCCTCTGGCCACGTAGATGCCTTTAATGATCCCTTAATTGATAATAAGGATTCTAAAAAAAGATACCGTGCAGATGTTTTGGTAGAAGATTATGTAGCCAAAATTGAAGCTAAAATAGACAAAGAAGTTGCTAAGGCTGCCAAACGATTTGGAGCTACTTTTGACAAAGAACAATTTTTAGCTACCAATGGTAGAGTAAAGGATTATCAAGAGAAAGCAGATACTATTCTAAAAAGGCTAGGACAATCGTTAGAAAAAGAAGATTTAGCAGATGTAAAAGCCTTGATAGAAGAGTTAGAAATTGCCTGTCCTTTATCGGGCTCTAAAAACTGGACAGACGTTAAGCAGTTCAACTTAATGTTTGGCACCAAACTAGGAGCTACTGCAGAAAGTGCAATGGATTTATACCTTAGACCAGAAACGGCACAAGGCATATTCGTTAACTTTTTAAATGTACAGAAAACAGGAAGGATGAAAATTCCTTTTGGAATTGCCCAAACAGGTAAAGCATTTAGGAACGAGATTGTAGCTAGGCAGTTCATCTTCCGGATGCGTGAGTTTGAGCAGATGGAAATGCAATATTTTATAAAGCCAGGTACTCAGAAAGAGTGGTACGATGCTTGGAAAGAAAAACGCCTAAATTGGCATTTATCGCTAGGAATGGGAGCAGATAATTATCGTTTTCATGACCACGAAAAACTAGCGCACTATGCAGATGCCGCGTGTGATATTGAGTTTAAATTTCCATTTGGATTTAAAGAGTTAGAAGGTATCCATTCTCGTACGGATTTTGATTTAGGCAGCCATGAAAAATATTCAGGTAAAAAACTACAGTATTTTGACCCAGAAGAAAATAAAAGTTATGTGCCATATGTACTAGAAACTTCTATAGGTTTAGATAGGATGTTCTTAGCAGTTTTTGCCAATAGTTTGGTAGAAGAAGAACTAGAAAATGGAAGCACACGTACGGTATTAAAGTTACCTGCTGTATTAGCGCCAAATAAAGTAGCTATTTTACCATTGCTTAAAAGAGATGGTTTGCCAGAAGTAGCCCAAAAATTAGTAGATGAATTAAAGTGGGACTTTAACATTACTTATGATGAAAAGGATGCTGTAGGGCGCAGGTATAGAAGGCAAGATGCCAACGGAACACCATTTTGTGTAACTATAGACCATCAAACTTTAGAAGATAATACGGTTACTATTCGCCATAGAGATTCTATGGAGCAAGAAAGAATACCAATAGACCAAGTAAAAGAGATTGTATCTAAAGCGGTAGACATTCGCTACTGGTTGCAAAAAATTTAAGTTTTATTTAAAGATATAAAAAGGGAGGTTACTAGTAACCTCCCTTTTTTATGGAACCGAACTTATTGTTCTATGACAATTTTACCATAAACAACATCCTCTATGGTTAAAATGTAAATACCATTTGCTAAAGAAGAAGTGTCTATAAAATTACCATTGTAGCTGCCCGTTAACGCCTCTTTTCCTGCTAGGGTATGGAATTGATATCTACTCCCCTCTGCTTCATTTGTTATTTGTAACTGGTTACTTGTTGGGTTAGGATGAGCTACCACTGCCTTATTTTCTGTAATATTAGTCTGTAAACTTACCATGGCGCTTACTTTTTTTAAAGTAATCTTATCTAAGTTCCATTGCCATGCGTCGTTACCAGCTCTTATTCTTAGGATATGATTGCCAGCCGTAAAATTGGCACGCTGTGGTATAGTAAAATCAGTAAAAGTGTTCCAGTTGCCTGTATTTGCTAAGGTATTTGTAAAGAAGGGCGTATTTACAATACCAAATTCAATACTTCTGTTGGCAAGTGGAGTTGCATAGGTATAGGTAACTTCATAAGCACCAATCTCAGGGATATTTATAAGGTAATCCATATAATCACCACCATTAACATAATTAATAATAGTACCTGCTTTGTTTGCTCCAAAAGGAACTAAGCCATCATTAAAAGAACCGTTAGTAGCGGAAAACCTTTCTGCTTGTATGGTGATACTATTTCCACTGGCGTTAGTGTCAACAGGTTTATATGTTCTAATCCAATCCACCTTCATAGTATTACGCGCAGGATTGTTTAGTTGAGCATCTGTAGGGGTACGGTTGGCCTCCACGTGCCAATTCTGTGACTCCACATTAATTATAATATCCATCTCTTTAGTAAATCCATTGCCATTCTGATAGTTGTAAGGGTCTATTATACTAACAGAACTTGCATTACTAGCTGCTTGTAGTGTACTCAAAGAATAATTACTTGCTGTTGCATAGGTAATCATTTTTTGAAAACCAGTCGCAGCATCAAAATCTAGTTGACCATTAGTCATGGTAGGATAGGTATAGCTCCAGGTCCCGTTTCTGTTGGTGGCAACGGCCTTATCATATAAAACTCTAACCAAATTACCATCAATATAATATTCAAAATGGGTAGGGCTAATCCAATGCACCCCAATCCTTACATAGCGCCTATTTCCATTATTCCAATGGTAAGAGCCCCAATCAGAAACTCCGTTTTGGCTCCACCAGCTGTCAAAATCCCTAGGTTGATAATCCGTAAACGGTTGTCTTACAAAAGAATGATGGCTTAAATGTATAAATTCAGAAAAGAAAGCATTGCCTTGTTCATTACCCCCATAACATTCTATAATATCTATTTCTTGTGTATCGTCTGGACTCAATAACCAGACATCAGAGGCCAAAACAATATCCGCTACGCTTACCCGAGCTTCTACAAAAACGGGGTATTTAACCCTAGAATTACTCGTGATACAACCTGCATTAATACCATCATTAGGTCTATTCATTTTATTAGGTAGCACAGATATAGGTTGTGGCTCATTAGCGGTTTTCCATCTAGAGGCTTTTAAAACCAAGTCAGTACCATTAACAGAAACATGATTGTATTTCCAATAGGTTGTACCTGGACCATCCCACCCGTTATGGTAAAAATTGTACCATTTACCACTACCAAAATTACTTTTAGCGTTGGTTGCATTAAATTGATAGTTAAAATCATCCGAAGCACTGGGGACTAATTGCCATGTTTTATTGGCGCCTGGATATGCAGGTACAGGAAAATTGTTCCATTCTTGTGCAAAGGCTAGCGATGCTATTAGAAGAAGGTAAGCACTTAAAACTAATTTTTTCATTAGTTGTTGTTTTTAGGTTGATAATTCATTTTAAATTGATTTGAGGTGTTAAAAATCAAGATGTAATAATTATTGAAAGCTTTCTTTTTAAAATTCTTAATTATTAAGGCGATAATTCATTTTTTGATATAGACAGAAACTGTACAGTCATTGATGAATACGATTAAATGCCGCAGCGAATAAGGGAAACCGCTTGTCTAGCTTATGTTCAATAAACAATACAGCACAATGTTCTTTTTAACGAGTTAATAGCACTGCTGCATAATAAGTAAATACGGGCTTGTAGTGGACAACTAGAGTAGTAGTTATTTGGAAAAATGATGATTATCAAAGTTTCTATAAGAAAAATTAATACTTAGATAATGTAAATGAATTATCAATCAATTAATTTTAAGGGAAACAGACTTAATTTCACACTGTTATCAATACTAAAACAACTTTATAATGGGAAATAATCAGCACACAAACGAGGCGTGGGACGTTAATGATTCTGCTAAATGTCCATTTTTGAATGGCGAAATGAGTAAAACTGCACCTGGTGGTGGTACTTCTAATAAAGATTGGTGGCCTAACCAGATGAATTTGAATATTCTTAGGCAACACTCTACACTAGTAGATCCAATGGATAAGGATTTTAACTACGCAGAAGAGTTTAAAAAGTTAGACTTAAAAGCAATCAAAAAAGATTTAACAGATTTAATGACAGAGAGTCAAGAATGGTGGCCAGCAGATTATGGGCATTATGGTCCATTCTTTATCCGTATGGCGTGGCACTCTGCAGGAACGTATAGAATACACGATGGTCGTGGTGGTGCTAGTTCTGGTTCTCAACGTTTTGCTCCATTAAATAGCTGGCCAGACAACGCTAGCTTAGATAAAGCTCGACTCTTACTTTGGCCCATTAAAAGAAAGTATGGTAAAAAAATTTCATGGGCAGATTTAATGATTTTAGCTGGGAATGTAGCTCACGAGTCCATGGGGCTTAAAATGTTTGGTTTTGCTGGTGGTAGAGAAGATATTTGGCAAACAGAAGAAGATATATATTGGGGCTCAGAGACAGAATGGCTTGGGAGTGATAAACGTTATGAGGGTGGTAGTCTAGAACGCTCTTTAGGCGCTGCTCATATGGGTTTAATTTATGTAAATCCAGAGGGGCACAATGGTAATCCCGATCCTGTAGAGGCTGCTAAGTATATTAGAGAGACTTTTGGCCGCATGGCAATGAACGATTACGAAACTGTAGCGTTGATTGCAGGCGGACATACTTTTGGTAAAACACACGGTGCCGCTGATCCAGAAAAGTATCTGGAAGCTGAACCTGCAGGAGCAGGTATAGAAATGCAAAGTATGGGCTGGAAAAATAATTTTGGTACTGGTATGGGAGCAGATACCATTACATCTGGTCTAGAAGGTGCTTGGACAGATACGCCAACCAAATGGAGCCATAAGTATTTAGAAAACCTATTTAATTATGAATGGGAGCTAACTAAAAGTCCGGCTGGAGCATGGCAGTACAAACCAAAAGGAGATGCAGGTGCTGGTACAGTACCAGATGCACACGACCCAACTAAAAAGCATGCGCCATTTATGTTGGTTACAGATTTGTCTTTGCGTATGGACCCAGATTATGAAAAGATATCTAGACACTTTTTAGAAAACCCAGAGGAGTTTGCAGATGCGTATTCAAGAGCATGGTATAAACTTACGCATAGGGATATGGGGCCGTTGAATAGGTATTTAGGTGATGAGGTTCCAAGTGAAATATTAATCTGGCAAGACCCAATCCCAGCAGTAGACCATGAGTTGGTGAATGGTGATGATGTAGCACAGTTAAAAAAGAATATTCTAGCCTCTGAACTTTCTGTATCAGAATTAGTGAGCACGGCTTGGGCTTCTGCAAGTACATTCCGTGGTTCTGATAAGCGTGGAGGAGCAAATGGTGCACGCATCCGTTTTGAGCCACAAAAAAGTTGGAAAGCGAATAACCCAGAGCAGTTAAGTAAAGTCTTGGAGGTTTTAAGTAAAATTCAGTCTGACTTTAATGATGCTCAATCTGGTGATAAGAAAGTATCTTTAGCAGACCTTATTGTTTTGGGTGGTGCAGCAGGTGTAGAACAGGCGGCAAAAGATGCAGGCTATGCTATAGAAGTGCCATTTAAGCCAGGAAGAATGGATGCTCTAGAAGAACAAACAGATTCGGAATCTTTTGAGGCCTTAGAGCCAATTGCTGATGGTTTTAGAAACTATTACAATCCTAAATTTGATGCAGCTCCTGAAGAATTATTAGTAGATAAAGCACAATTACTAACCTTAACTGCTCCAGAAATGACAGTTTTAGTAGGTGGTATGCGTAGCATGAATGCCAATTTTGATGGTTCTAATCACGGAGTGTTCACAGACCAGCCTGGTACGCTAAGTAATGATTTCTTTGTTAATCTTTTAGACATGGCAACCACATGGAGTGCGGCAGATGACAGCGAGCAGGTGTTCCATGGTAAAGATAGAAGAACTGGAGATGTTAAATGGACAGGTACTAGAGCGGATTTGATATTTGGTTCTAATTCTGAGTTAAGAGCATTGGCAGAGGTGTATGCTACAGATGATGCTAAAGAAAAGTTTGTTCACGATTTTGTTGCAGCGTGGAACAAAGTCATGAATTTAGACAGATTTAAGGCCTAAGAATTTTTAGGTATTTAAAATTAAAAGCGACCTGTTAATCTAGGTCGCTTTTTTTATAAGCTATACTTGACATGTAAGCCAATATAAAAATTGCGACCATTGCCTGGATAAAAATACCTGGGCTGATTGCCACCAAAACCAACGGCATTAATTAACACAGATTGGGCATAATTGGTGTCAAAAATATTATTTATACCAACGTTAAATTGGGTTTCTAAAATAGGACTTAGTTTGGGGGTAAAGTAAATTTTAGTGTGGAAGATGTTATAAGCATCACTATAAACGGTATTTGCATCGTCTAAAGGTATTTCTGCCACGTAATTGTGATTTAGATACCATCCAAACTTATGTAAATGTTGTAAGCTAAAACCTGTGTTTAGTCGGTGTTTGGGTACGCCTGTTAGGGCGTTTCCATTATAATTAATACCATCATTCACAAATTCGTTAAACTGATGTAGACTTAGGGTGTAGTTGGCATACGGCTGTAAGTCCCACTTTGGTGCTAATGTTAAATTGGATTTAAGGTCTAGTTCTATGCCCTTATGCGTCGTTTTCCCTGCGTTTTTACCAATAAATTGGTCTTCTCCTACCCGTTCTGCTACTAAAAGATTCTCCACTTTCATAAGATAGGCATTGGCGGACAGATGAATTCTTTTCTTTAAAAGCGATTGTTGCAATCCAATTTCATAGTTCCAACCAGTTTCTTGAGCAATATCCGGATTTATCACTCCATCTGGGGTTAAAGTTTCTTCTAAGTTTGGATTAGAAAACCCACGGCTTACATTGGCAAAAATTGAACCATTCGTCAAAGTATATTGCAAGCCAAAACTTGGATTAAATATGGGGTCAAATTTGCGCTCCGCAGAGCTATTTGTACCATCGGTTACAAAGCGGTCGTTAAAATCGTAAGACGTGATGTTAACGGATAATCCTACTTGTGCCGTTAATTTATCAGATAGCGGATAATTATAGTTTGCAAAGCCAAACCATTGCGTTCTAAACTCTTTATTTTCACTTAGTTTATCGCCTTGTAAACTGCCGTTATCGTTGTTCTCCCGGTATAAATTTTCAAAGGTTTCCCAAAAATATTCGTCCTTATAAAGTTCAGTTCCAAAACTAAAGTTACCCCCTAAGGCTTTCCCTTTAAAAACGGAACGTAAACCAAATCCGCTAGTAAATTCATCTAAAATATTAAAAGGTCTTGGCTCAAAATGGTCTAAATACGTATAAAAAATACTGGTGCTATTAGTTAGCATAGGGTTAAAACTATAGGTGTAGTTTACTCCCGCTAAAGTATATTTGTTAGCCTCAAAGCCCTGAGCAGCATTCCAGTTGGCAGCTGCAATTTCAGGATTATTTTCAAAATCCGTTTTATTTATGGAGCTAGGAATCTGGGCTACATAGTCTATGTAATTCACCAAAACATCTAGTTTGCTCTTTTTATTAAGTAAAACGCCAAGGTTTACTAAAATACCATCACGGTCAAAAGAATTATTCTGTCTATATCCGTTGGTGCCAATACTATTGTAGCTCACATTTAGGTGCAATTTATCGGTTTGCTGGCTTAAACTTATATTTTCTTTTAATAATTGATAAGAACCTAAAGTAGTGCTGCTTTTAAGTTCAGAATTACCAGCATTTGGAGCTTTACTATTTAAAATTATAGCGCCACCTAAATTAGCGCCATAACTGCCACCTTTGGGTCCTTTTATAACTTCAATATGGCCTAAGGTTGCTAAATCATAAGCTTCTATAGAAGAAAACCCACTACCATTTGTTACAGGAATATTGTTATAGTACAACCGTAATTTATCCGTCCCATATAGTGTTCTAGCGCCAATTCCCCGCATGGTAATGCGGTTAGTATTCAAAGCTCCAGAAAGTACATGGACCCCGGGAATCTGATTTAATACTTGCGGAGCGTCTAAAGGGCCAAAAGCATCAATTTGTGCTGAGGTTATGCTGCTAGAGGGGGTAATACCATAAGCATTTTTAATGGTGAGCGATTTAGATAAAATAACTTCGTCTAAAAAGGTG
Organism: Croceivirga sp. JEA036; assembly: GCF_011882165.1. NCBI lineage: Bacteria > Pseudomonadati > Bacteroidota > Flavobacteriia > Flavobacteriales > Flavobacteriaceae > Croceivirga > Croceivirga sp. JEA036. The sequence goes on along the minus strand of NZ_JAATON010000003.1, from coordinate 285,448 downwards.
ATAGAATCTTGTTGAGCGCTAAGTTGTTGCCCAGTGAAAAGCAATACAACTATCGGTAATATCCATGGAAAATAAACTTTCATCGGTATAAAAATGGCTATTTTTAAAGCAAATTTAGAGGATGAAGATAGTATCTTATAACGTAAACGGCATACGTGCAGCATTAAATAAAGGTTTTTTAGATTGGTTGGCAACGGTAGACCCAGATGTGGTATGCTTGCAAGAGACTAAAGCCATGAAAGAGCAATTAGACCTGGGCTTGTTTGCAGAGGCGGGTTATGAGCATAACTATTGGTTTAGCGCCCAAAAAAAAGGGTATAGCGGTGTGGCTTTACTCTGTAAAAAACAACCAGACCACATAGAGTACGGCACAGGTATAGACTATATGGATTTTGAAGGTAGAAACATAAGAGCAGATTTTGGAGATATTTCTGTTATGAGTATGTACTTACCTTCCGGAACCAATATAGCACGCTTAGATCATAAATTAATGTACATGGCAGATTTTCAAAAGTATGCAGATACACTTAGGAAAACACATCCTAATTTAGTGGTTTGTGGGGATTACAATATTTGTCACCAACCAATTGATATTCATGACCCAGTGCGTAACAAAAATGTTTCTGGATTTTTACCTGTAGAAAGGGAGTGGATAGGAGATTTTATAGCAAGCGGTTTTATAGATAGTTTTAGAGAATTTAACCCAGAGCCAGATAATTATACCTGGTGGAGCTACCGAGCAAACGCTAGGGCTAATAACAAAGGCTGGAGATTAGATTACGGAATGGTGAACGATTCTTTAAAAGACAGACTAAAGCGTTCTGTAATTTTATCAGAAGCTAAACACAGTGACCATTGCCCTATTTTATTAGAAATAGATTAGAAATAACAATGTTTTAAAAGGTTTTAGGGCGATGTTGTCCTAATTTTACCCATTTAGAATTTATTAGACCAAGATGAAGTATACCAGATTACCCAATACCAATATTAGAGTAAGTAAAATTTGTTTAGGGACTATGACCTGGGGCAGGCAAAATTCTGAAGAAGAAGGTCACGCCCAAATGGATTTTGCATTAGATAAGGGGGTCAATTTTTTTGATACGGCAGAACTATATCCAGTGCCAGCCAAAAAAGAGTTGTATGCGGTTACAGAAGAAATAATCGGTAGATGGTTTGTGAAAACAGGCAATAGGGAAAAGGTAGTACTGGCAACTAAAATTGCGGGAAATGGGGATTATACAAAATTCATTAGAACTACAGGTTTTGCTAAAGACGCTTTAATTACGGCGGTTGAAGGCAGTTTAAAGCGCTTGCAAACAGATTATATAGATTTATATCAATTACATTGGCCAGAACGCGATACCAACTATTTTGGTAAACGTGGTTATGATGCAGACCAGCACGATTTTTGGGAGGACAATATTCATCAAGTATTAGAAACGTTGAGGGATTTGGTACGACAAGGTAAAATTAGAGAAGTTGGTATCTCTAATGAAACGCCTTGGGGCGCCATGCGTTACTTAGAAGAGAGTAAGGTGCATCAGGATTTACCGCGCATGCAAACCATACAGAATCCGTACAATTTACTTAACCGATTGTTTGAAGTTGGTCTATCAGAAGTTGCCATGAGAGAACGTATAGGGCTTTTGGCATACTCACCTTTGGGTTTTGGTACCCTAAGTGGTAAATATCTAGGAGAAGTGCCACCAAGAAAGGGACGGGTAACTTTATTTCCGCAATACAATAGATATAGCAATGAGAATGCTGTTGCGGCTACCAGAAAATATGCTGCTTTAGCAGAAGAACATGGGTTGTCTTTAGCGCAAATGGCATTAGCTTTTGTGAACACAAGACCGTTCTTAACCAGTAATATTATTGGTGCAACATCTTTAGAACAGCTAGATGAAAACATAGCTTCTATTAACATAACCCTACCCAATACCGTTTTAGAGGGGATAGAAGAAATACACAATACAATTCCAAACCCTTCGCCTTAAGAAAATAATGCGTTGTCAGGGGAAAAAGAGATATGTCTAGACAGTTTCTCTTCCAAGGAAAGAAAGGAATCTATTTTTTTAATGCCTTTTATAGTGAGAATTTCTTGCTGATAAACGTTTCTAAAATGGATGTTGTCTTGCGTATGTACCTTTACCAAAACATCATACTTGCCATTAATATGATGAATTTTAACTACTTCTTTTATGGTGGCTAATTGGTCTATCACTTTAATATAATCTACAGGGTTGTTTAGATGGAGCATTAAAAAAGTGGTCATTTTGCAATTTATAGCAGCATAATCTAGTTCTAGTGTTGCTCCTTTTATAAAGCCCATCTCAGTCATTTTTTTTACCCGAGCATGTACTGTGCCAGATGAAATGATAAGTTTTTTAGCAATTTCTGTATAAGGCATTTGCGCATTTTTTGTAAGGAAGTCAACTATTTGGTAGTCTATGTGGTCCATTTTCTGTTTCATATGGCGTAATAGGTTGATGATTAATGTGCTAGGCTATTAAAGATACGCGCCTTTGTAATAAAATGACAGATGCAACTATTAAAAATCAACGGTATAAATTAACACATCGTTAATAAAAAACCGTTTAAATCTCATATTCATAAAAAAGCCATTTTTAATAATAAATACCAGTATTGCAATTTGTTGACAGGTATTCTCTAAATCATTTTAAAATTTGCAGAAATAACTGTAAAAACTAAAAATATAGTAGTTTTTTACATTGTTGCTAAGGTTAAAAAAGGCACTAGATAAATATGTTAATTTTTTAATATTCAAAACGCTAACTAAATTGGCACTAATCAGTTATGCGATTGTATGATTGAGGTTTTGAGTTTCCGGAACTTGAATTCAATGAAGAATTTCCCCCTTGATTAAAAGAGTAATCAGATAGGGAGTATGGCTTCATGAAATAACCTTAAAAATCCGAAAACTTATGAAACAACTTCTCTATTTCTTAACTATCTTATTATTCAATTTTACGGCGCAAGCGCAAGAAATTACCGTTTCTGGGCGTGTGGTAGATGATACAGGTCTTCCTGTGCCAGGGGCAAATGTTATTTTAAAAGGAACCACACAAGGGACAACTACAGACTTTGAAGGTAACTATAGTATTGGGGTGCCAGCAACTGGAGTCCTAGTTTTTTCTGGGCTAGGTTTTGAAACCAAAAGTGTCCCCATTGCTAATAAAAAAACCATAAATGTAACGCTTGCAACTAGTGCCCAACAATTGGCAGAGGCAATAGTGGTGGGCACTAGAGGACAGGCAAGAACAAAATTAGAAACTACAGCACCCGTAGATGTCATCAGTATCAGCAAACAACAAATTAATATGCCACAGTTAGATGTAGCTCAGATGCTTGTGGCCTCTGCTCCGTCTTTTACAGCGGTTCGTTCACAAGGAGGAGATTTGAGTACAGCTGTAAATCCGCCACAGTTAAGAGGGCTAGGACCCAATCAACTATTGGTGTTAGTAAACGGTAAAAGAAGGCATAGTGGGGCGCAGTTAATTGGTTCTGCTACTGGTTCTGCAGCCAATTCTGTAGATATGGATTTTATACCTACCGATGCTATAGACCGTATAGAGGTTTTAAGAGATGGAGCATCAGCACAATATGGTTCTGATGCTATTGCTGGGGTTATTAACCTAGTTACTAAAAAGGGAACTAATAAGTTTACTGCAAATTATTCATTAGGTTTTTACACCAATAATAATCCAGATTTGAGCGATTCTAATTTAAGTGAATCTGACCAAGCTTTGTTAGAAGATACAGATGGTTTAGATGGATTTACACATCAGTTAGGGGCCAATTATGGTATAGGCTTTGAAAATGGAGGTTATTTTAACATAACTGGTTTATATCGTCAAAACGAAGCGGCAATAAGGCCAAACATTAGTGGGGCAACACCTTATGGTTCTTCTTATTTAAATAATGAAAGAACAGATGCCCAAGGCAATATTATCATTACGAATCCAGAATTACTGGCCGCTCAAGCTGCTGGAAACGATGCTTTAGCAGCGGAACTAAGAACGGACGCTGGTTTATTAGCAGCAAGAGGGTTAACCGCAAGAGATATATCTACATTTGCTGGTTTATCTGCTTCGGTTTTGGGTACAGTAGCGTACAACCTAGAGATTCCACTTTCTAGTACATCAGAATCTAACTTTTATTCTTTTGGGGATTTTGGGTACAAGAACACAGATGGTTTTGGCTGTTTCTACAGAAGGTCTGCACAAACAGACCGGTTTAGTTATGATTTATATCCTAATGGCTTTAGACCACAGATGATTATAACACAAACTAACTTAGGATTAACGGCTGGGGTAGATGGTAAACTGGGCGATTGGGATTTTGATTTTAGCAACACTTTTGGTACAAACAAGCAAAACTATGGGCAATTTAATACGTTCAATGCTAGTTTGGGAGCAGAGTCACCAACAGAGATGGATTTAGGTACGCACTCATTTACCCAGAACACCTTAAATTTTGACTTGTCTCGATATTTTCCTGAGTTTTTAGCAGGTCTTAATATTGCGATGGGAGCAGAGGTTAGGATAGAAAATTACGTGATTGAAAGAGGGCAGCCAGAAAGTTTTGCTGCTGGCGATGAAGGTGTGTTTTATGCAGCAGAAGACGACCAGTTGCTTATAGGTCCAGATGGCTTTCCGCTAGAAGATTTGAGCGGCAATCCCATTGTAGATGAAAACGGAAATCCTTTAGTTTTGTCCACGGCAGATGCTAGTTCTTATCCGGTTTTACAATACAGTCCAAACTGTCAGTGTTTTAGAGGTTTTGCTCCAGAAAATGAGGCTAATGAATTTAGGTCGGTAACGGGTTTGTATTTTGATGCAGAATTAGATGTTACGGACAATTGGCTTTTAAGTGGTGCATTACGTACTGAACAATATTCAGATTTTGGTGGAGTGTTTACAGGTAAATTGGCTACCCGTTATTCTATCACGGATGATTTGGCAATAAGAGGTTCTTTTAGTAATGGTTTTAGGGCTCCTTCGCTTCAAGAGTTAAACTACTCGCACACCTTTACATTCTTTGTGGACTTAGACCCTTTTGATGGTACACTTTATCCTAATAATAGTGCGGTAGCAAAAGCTATTGGTATTGGCCAATTAGAAGAAGAAAGGTCTACCAATGTTTCCCTAGGTATAACAGCTAAACTATTTAAAAAGTTAGATTTGAGTATAGACGCTTATTCAATAAGTATTAAAGACCGTTTATTTTCAACAGGTAACTTTAGTGCGGCAGATGCTCCTGTATTAGAACCTTTGATTGGTTCTGGTTTGGCTAGTTTTAGAATTAATGGAGGGGACGTAAGTACAAAAGGAGTAGAAATTGTAGCCAATTATAATGATCGTTTAGGAGAAGGAATGTTGAACCTAAATCTTTCTGCCATATTTTCTGAGCGTACATTTGATGGTGCTAATGTTCCCGATTTAAATACCAATTTATCAGACCAAGAATTAGAAGATTTATACATTGACCGTGCTGTAATTGGCTCTTTTGAAAAAGGAGTGCCTAACACCAATTTTATAGCAACGGCTACATATAGTTTTGGTAAGTGGTCTGCCATGTTAAGAGGTAACTATATAGGAGAAATCTCTAGATTGGATGATGGTTTAGGTACTTTAACAGATGTTAATTTCCCTAATGTCGGAGAACAAGGGTATTCTGATCAAACTTTTTCTGCACAATTTACCACAGATTTAGGAATCACTTTTGCAGCTTCAAAGAATTTATCCTTTACACTAACAGGTCAAAACATTTTTAACAATTATCCTGATTTATACAGAGCAGAAGAGCGTGGTTTCTATTTGTATGGTAATGGACAGCAAGGTTCTCTAGGCGCTAACTACTTAGTTAGGGCGACATTGAGTTTATAATTGATACAACTAAAAGAATAACAACATGAAACAATCATATATAAAAAAAATAATCGCGTTAATAATTCTAATTGCAGCGTTTATATCCTGTGACTTGGAGCGTCTAGAGCCAGCTTTGAAAACTGCAGATGGCGGTGGTACAGTAGAAACTTTTATGGCGTATACTATTGAGGCAACAGACCCAGAGGGTTCTAATGTATATGGAAGAGTCGTTTTTTGGAAAACGGATTTAGACCAAACTTTGGTACAAATTTCTTTATATAACACAATAGATGAGATGTTGCATCCGGCGGTGTTGGTAGAAGGTGCCGTGGGTATGGGAACTACGAGCCTTTTACCATTAGACAATGTAAATGGTAGTACAGGTGAACTAGCAGAGAATAAATTTTTCCTGATTGCGGATACGTCTTTTTACGATTCAATTTCTGGGTTAGATGCCCATGTAAGTATAGCGCTTAGTCCTACAGACACAACCATTGTGGCGGCTGGGGATATTGGTATAAATGCAGATCCAGTAGCATCTAATTAAAAAAGAAACCAAACTAAACCAAGTTTTTAAGACTGACTAGGATTTTTGAGTTAGTTTAAGAGTCGGGTTGATTAGCGGTAGCTATAAACTCGACTCTTTGTATTAAAATAGCTCCTTAACTAATTCTTCTATTTTAGAAATTAGTCGTACAGTAACCTTGGTGTTTTTTAAACTTATTTTATTGGCTTTAGAAACAAAAATAGTAGTGAACCCAAGTTTTTCTGCTTCTAAAATTCGTTGGTCTACGCGCTGCACGGGGCGTATTTCCCCCGCTAAACCAACTTCTGCCGCAAAACATACCCCTTGTGCTATTGCAATATCTGCATTGCTAGATAAAATGGATGCAATCACCGCTAAATCTATAGCAGGGTCATCAACAGAAATGCCGCCAGTAATGTTTAAAAATACATCTTTAGCGGCGAGTTTAAAGCCAGCTCTTTTTTCTAAAACAGCCAACAACATGTTCAATCGTTTTACATTAAAGCCTGTTGCAGAACGTTGTGGCGTTCCGTATACGGCACTGCTCACTAAGGCCTGTATTTCTATGAGTAAGGGGCGCATGCCCTCTACGGTGGCGGCAATAGCCGTACCACTCAATTCACCATTAGTATTAGAAATTAAAATTTCTGAGGGGTTATTTACTTCACGTAGGCCGCTGCCTTGCATTTCATAAATACCTAATTCTGCTGTGGAGCCAAACCGATTTTTTAAGGAACGTAGAATTCTGTACACGTAATTTCTATCGCCTTCAAACTGCAAAACAGTATCTACCATATGTTCTAGAATCTTTGGTCCTGCTATAGTTCCGTCTTTTGTAATATGGCCAACAAGTAATACCGGGGTGCTACTTTCTTTAGCAAATTTTATGAGTTCTGCGGTGCATTCTCTAATTTGAGATATGCTCCCAGCGGCAGATTCTATATAGTCTGTATGCAAAGTTTGTATAGAGTCTATAATGACTAAATCTGGCTCAACCGCAGCTATTTGTTGAAATATATGCTGTGTTTTAGTTTCTGTTAGTATAAAGCAGTTTTCCGCTTGTTTATTTATGCGGTCCGCACGCATTTTTATCTGTTTCTGGCTTTCTTCACCAGAAACGTATAGCACCTTGTAATTTAATTGCAGGGCAACTTGTAGTAGCAAGGTACTTTTGCCAATGCCGGGCTCTCCCCCTAAAAGGGTTAAAGATCCAGGAACTAGTCCGCCACCTAAAACTCGGTTAAATTCTTTATCCTTGGTGTCTAAGCGTACTTCTTTTTCGTTGCTAATTTCTGTAACCCGTAGCGGTCTAGCTGTTTTTTGTAGGGTCGTAGATGTGCCGGATTTCCAACTGGGCTTGCTTTCTTTTTGTACAACTTCTTCTACAACAGTATTCCATTCTTTGCAAGAAGTACATTGACCAATCCATTTTGCGAATTGGGCACCACAATTTTGGCAGAAATAAGCGGTTTTGGTCTTAGCCATTAGCTGTTCTAAAGTTAATTGTAGCTAAGATACGCCTAATGCTTTTTAATAGCCAAAATCGGCTTTAATCGCATCTATTTTTTCTAAAGCCATGTCCTTGGTAAGGAAATCAATTTCGTTCATTAAAAACGATTTTTCAAAAGCCTTCATGGCTTTTTTGGGTTCGCCTTTAAGTTCTAATGCTTCTCCCTCCATATAAAAACCTAGCATAGTCTCTGGATATTGGTCTTTTGCAATTTTAGATAAAGCTTCTAACGACTCAAAGTCGTCTTTTTTAAGTGATGCGGCATATATCGCCATGATATCATTCAATTCGTAATCCCTTTGGTAACCTAACAGTTTTTCTATTAGCTCGTACTTGTTGGTAAGATAGTTTATGGCTGGGTCTTCAGATTTTAATATTTGCTCTTTATATTCTTTAGGGGTTATAGGTCTAAAAGTTTTAAAAGTAGTATCAAAAGCTTCTGCTAGACCATAAGAAACAATAGATACATGGTCTGCATCTTCATACTCTGCAAAGGAATAATGTAAACTTTCTTTGTCTATGGAAGCTACGGCATTGTTTAATTGAAGCAAGCGGTTACGGTCATCTGTCTTTTCCTTTTCTAAAATAAGATGATAGAATAATTCTTGGTCTAATGCTGACAGTCTGGCGGGTACTCTACTTTCCATTTCTGTTGCGAGGACAGGAGAAATGATGGTGTAAGAATTAAATAGGGAGCGGTCCTTAAATAAAAAATAATTGCCAAAATTTGCTGTGATATCATAACCCATAAACATTTTGAATGGAGCTATGCTGTACGAATTTTCTAAATATGGAATAAGCTCCGTTCCTAAAAATTCATAAAATTGTTTGCCTTTATCTGTGGGTAGACCCGAACTTTGATCAAAGTCACAATCTTCCCAGCGAATATCATTTTCTGATTGATGTACGCCTACCACAATACTTTGGGGCATACGGTGTTGATTACTGTAAAATTTGGTGTTGGCAACAACCAAATCAAACAAATAATCAGCGTCCAAGACCACAATTAAAGGGTATTTTTTGTCTTCGGTGTAATCTTCAGGGAAGTAATAAGACACATCTCTGCGTTCTTGTAGTTTAAATGATTCAAAAATTTCCTTTTTTACTTGTGCATTTGTAGCCATACAAAAAAGAAGAAAAAGCGTAAGTAGTGATTTGGACATGGTAAACAGCTTCTGATAACTGCAATTAGCTATCTATTTCTGTTCAATAACGGCAATAGCACAAAGGATATTGCACCAAAAACAACTACCATTAAAGTTTGGGCTATCCACATAATCCATCCAAAGGTATTCCCAGCTATTGCGCTTACTCCAAATAGGCTTAAGGAGCCACTTACAGCAATTGGGTAAAGGCCAATGCCTCCGTTGGTGGTAGACATCGCAAACGCGCCTCCAACAAAAGCGACAAGTAATTGAGATATACTAAGGTCAGCAGTTTCTAAAACAGTAAATTTTATGACCCAAAACATGGCTACGTAGCAGAACCAAATAAGAAAGGTGTAGAAAATAAATAACCACTTATTTTCCATTTTTAAGATACTTGTGATTCCATCTAAAAGCCCATTTAAGAATCCATTTATTTTCTTTGCAAAAGGGGAACTAGATTTTTTTAAAATTCTAATTACTATTACTAAACTAACTATACCTAGGACTAATACTGCAAGCCCAATGATTATGCCCATACCACTTTGGTTTAAGTAGCCAAGTATAATATTGGTTTGTAATAAAAGGGCAGTAAAAATTACCAGAAGAAGCATAATTAAATCAATTACGCGCTCGGTAACAATAGTGCCAAAACCTTTTTCAAAAGGAACATTTTCATAGGTGGTGAGCGCTGTGGCCCGTAAAACCTCTCCAGACCTTGGAATGCCTAAATTGGCAAAGTAAGATAAGAATACAATTAAAACATTGTTGTATAGCTTAGGTTGGTAGCCTAGTGGTTTTAAAAGGTAATTCCAGCGAATAGCCCTAGCTATATGGCTAATAATTCCTATTAAAATAGAAACGCCAATCCAGAATGGATTTGCATTGGTAATACTAGTAACAATAGTTTTGCGGTCCTCTAAAGATGTACTTTGGTAGGAGTACCAAACCAAAAATAGTCCCAAGGCAATTGGGACTATTAGTTTCAATGTTTTTTTTAATTGTGGAGACAAACTAATTCAATAGGTTGTTTGCTTCATTAGGGAACACCAAAGACGGATTAAAAGTTTTAGCTTCTTCTATATCCATCCAAGAATAGGTTATTAAAATCAGAATATCGCCTTGTGCTACTTTTCTGGCAGCGGCACCGTTGAGCGTTATTTCACCAGAACCCCTAGGCCCTGGAATGGCATAGGTTTCTAGTCTTTCTCCATTATTGTTATTTACAATTTGTACCTTTTCTCCACGAATAATATTAGCGGCATCCATAAGGTCTTCATCAATAGTTATACTACCAATATAGTTTAGGTCTGCACCAGTTACTTTTACTCTGTGGATTTTAGATTTAACAACTTCTACTTGCATGGGGCAAAATTACTTAATTTAGGGCCAGATTATCTATAAGTCTAACCTCCTCCGCATAAACGGCAATAAAGGCCCTATATTTTGTGTTTTCTTGTATTTTTTTAATTGGGGTTAACGTGTCTTCATCTGTAATTTCAAAATACTCTAATGTAAAATCGGAGTTGTTTTCATAAAGATTAGTGACACTTTCCTTTATTTCTTGTACACTTTTCGTGCCAAATTTAGATTTGGCAGTTATTAGACTGTTGTATATAAAGTTTGCTTTTTCTCTAGTCGCTTTTGTCAGTCTTTCATTTCTGGAGCTTCTGGCAAGACCGTGTAATTCTCTAGAAATGGGGCAAGGAATAATTTTTACAGGTAATTCTTTAAGGGCAACTAATTTTTTAATGATTTGGAGTTGCTGAAAATCTTTTTCTCCAAAATAGGCCTTGTTAGGTTCAACGGTACGTAGTAAAAGCTCTACTATTGTTGCTACACCGTTAAAGTGCCCAGACCTAAAAGCACCTTCCATTACCTTTTCAAGACCATTAAACTCATACGTTTTAGAGGTAATGTCTCCATCATAAATATTTTCTCTAGTAGGCGTGAATAAAATTATGTCCGCAGATAATGAAGCAAGCAGTTCAATATCTTTTTCAAGGGTTCTTGGATATTTTTCTAAATCTGTGAGATTATCAAACTGGGTAGGATTAACAAAGATGCTAACCACGGTAATGTCATTGTCTTTAAGAGACTCGGCTACTAAGGATAAATGACCTTCATGCAACGCCCCCATGGTAGGTACAAAGCCAATTGTTTGTTGGTCTTCCTTATATTTTTTTAACTGTGCAGAAAGCACATTTTTATCTTGTATTACCTGCATTTTTAATATTAAAAGCGGCCAAAAATACTACAAATACAGCTATTTTGCATAAATTTTGTACTTTTGCAGCTACGTTTTGTCAGATGAACCAAAATTCAATTTATGACCGGTAAAAAGATATTATTCGTATCTTCAGAATTAATACCCTATCTTCCAGAGAATCAAGTTTCAAAAATGTCTTATGAGGCACCTAGAATGGTTAACAGTAATGGTGGCCAGATTAGGATATTCATGCCAAGGTATGGAAACATTAATGAAAGAAGGCATCAATTACACGAAGTAATTAGGCTTTCTGGGATGAACTTGGTAATCAACGATATGGATATGCCTTTAATAATTAAGGTAGCATCCATCCCAAAAGAAAGAATACAAGTTTACTTTATAGATAACGACGAGTATTTCAAAAGAAAAGCTACGTTTAAAGACAAAGAAGGGAACTTATTTCCCGATAACGATGAGCGCGCTATTTTCTTTGCAAAAGGAGTCGTGGAGACAGTTAAGAAACTAAACTGGTCACCAGATATTATTCATGTTCACGGTTGGATGGCCTCTCTACTGCCTTTATACCTTAAAGAATATTACGCAGACGAGCCTATTTTTATGGATAGCAAAATTGTAACTTCTGTTTACGAACAAGGCTATGAGGGCGCTTTGGATGCTCAAATGATAGATAAGGTTGCTTTTGATGGGATAGATAAAAGTAAGATTGAAGCTATTTCTGAACCCGTCTATAATAATTTGTTAAAGGTAGCAGTGGATTATTCTGATGCAGTTATTTTAGCCTCAGAAGCTGTTCCAGAGACATTAACGGAGCATATTTCTAAACTAGATAAGCCTGTATTGCCATACGTTTCTTTCCAAGAAACAGAAGAGGCGTACGCGGATTTCTATAACAATCAAGTGCTAAAATAAAACCGTATATGGGTTTGCAGAAAAAGGGTTTCCTGGCGATAGCTGGGTTGTTTTTTATGTTTGTATTTGTTGCTTCTTGTGAAGAAGAAATAGATACCATTGGTGAAGGTGTTGTTGCGGGTGAGCCATTTACAACAGGCAAGGTGAGTTTTGATGTTTTTGCCAAGAATAGAAAAATAACGGCAGTACAAACTAATAAACTTCCCGTATATCAAGCTGGTGTGTATAAAGACCCTTTGTTTGGGGAAAGACAAGCGGTAATCACTTCTCAAGTGTCACTGTCTACTACAAACCCTACTTTTGGTACTGTTGTTCAAAGTTCTGAAGCCCTTACAGATTTATCTGGGAATAGAGATACTATTGCAGAAGCGGAAGAAGTTACCTCTGTTTATTTGTACTTGCCTTATTTGCAAGTTCCAGCATTAACAAATGACAGGGATGGTGATGGGGTGCCAGATGAATTGGATGAGGACCCAACGGACCCGAACAGTAATAGTGATGACGACGAAGTTTCGGATATTCAAGAACGTGCCAATGGCACAAATCCGTTGGATAGTGATACGGACGGTGATGGTATCTTGGATGGGGTAGATGAGGACATCATCAGTAATAATTTTCAGAATGAGTATGCTTTGGATAGTATTTTCACCAATGAATTTAAGACTTGGGAAAACAGCAAACAATTAGTTGGTAAGAAGTTTAACTTAAAGGTGGAACGTTCTAGCTTCTTTTTAAGAGATTTGGATCCTAATGCCAATTTTGAAGAAGCACAACCGTACTATAGCAATACAGATATTACTTCTTTTGTAGAAGGGGCAGCTTTATTTGATGGAGAAGTGACTATAGATAATAAAGAGATTATAACTGCATTTGAAGACGATAATCCAGAAACTACAGAGGTAGATGAAAGTAAACAAATAGCTTCTCGTTTAAATCCAGGAGTTTACGTGGAGCTGGATAAGGATTTCTTTCAAACTAATATTATAGACAAAGAGGGGAGTTCAGAGCTTTCTAATCAGGCTAATTTTAGAGACTTTTTGCGTGGATTGCACTTTACAGTAACGCCATCTAGTGATACAGAAGACATGTTGTTGCTTTTTGATATGACTCAAGCTAACATCACCATTAATTATGATTACCAAGATTACGATACAGAATCAGAAACGGAAATTACCTCTAGTAGTAGTTATGTGATAAATTTTTTACAGAATGCTAACGGAATTATTTCTGGCAACGCGGTAAACACTTTTGTAGATCAGCCGTTAGAAGCAGATGTGGCTACACATTTAGATGCATCTGTAGAGAATGCAGAAAGATTGGTGCTTAAAGGTGGTTCCGGTGCTTTTTCTCAAATTCGCTTATTTGGTAATCAGGTAGATGAGGCTACAGGAAAAGTGACTAATGGAGAGGAATTCATAAACCAGATAAAAGCTAATAATTGGATTATTAATGAGGCTAATTTGGTTTTTTATGTTGACCAAAACACGATAAATCAAAAGGGAGGCATCATAAATCCACCTCGTTTATATGTGTACAATTCTGTAACAAACCAGCCTATACATGATTTAACAGATGCTGCTACATCTCAATCTAATTTAGGAAGGTATCCAAATTATGATGGTGTTTTAGAGCAGGATGCTGTTGGGAACGGAATAAAATATACGGTAAAGATTACAGACCATATAAATGATATAATCGTGAGAGACTCTGCAAATGTAGTATTGAATGTTGCATTAACTTCAGATTTATCAATCACGGGGGTAAGAGAAGATATTGTAGAGGGTGAATCTGTAGATTTGCCTGTTATGTCTGCTATAAATCCATTAGGAACTATCCTATACGGCAGCAACGTTCCTGCGCAAGATGAAGCTAAAAAATTAAAGTTAGAAGTCTTTTATACTACAGCGAATTAAGTAAGGTTGGCATACCATTGCTCCGATTTTAGCGTTAAATCATCTAAAAACACTAAGTAAACGCCTAAGGTGCATTACTTTTGGGGTGAAACACTAATCATTATATTAATTAACAGACTACAGTTATGTGTGGAATTGTTGGGTATATTGGGCATAGAGAAGCCTATCCAATTATCATTAAAGGATTACAACGACTAGAATATAGAGGCTATGATAGTGCCGGGATTGTGCTTTATGATGAAGCTGGAACTAAATTAGCTAAAACAAAAGGTAAAGTAGAGGATCTTAAGAAAAAGGCAGAAGATACTATTTCTACTACCGGTAAATTAGGTTTAGGCCATACAAGATGGGCAACACATGGTGTCCCAAATGATACCAATTCTCACCCGCATTATTCTAATTCTGGCAATCTTTGTATCATTCATAATGGAATCATAGAGAACTATGAGTCTATCAAAAAGGAATTAATTAAAAGGGGATACACCTTTACATCTGATACGGACACTGAGGTTTTAGTAAATCTTATAGAGGAAGTTAAAAAAACAGAAGATGTAAAGCTTGGAAAAGCAGTACAGATTGCCCTTAATCAAGTGGTTGGAGCTTATGCTATTGCGGTCTTTGATGTAAATAAGCCAGATGAAATTGTTGTAGCTAAATTAGGAAGTCCTTTAGCTATTGGTATTGGCGAAAACGAATATTTCGTAGCTTCTGATGCAAGTCCATTTATAGAGTATACTAATAACGCTGTGTATTTAGAAGATGAGGAAATGGCTATTATTAGATTGGGCAAAGAAATTAAGCTAAGAAAAATTAAAGATGATGCAATTGCATATCCTAATATTCTAGAACTTCAATTAAATATAGAAGAAATAGAAAAAGGAGGTTACGACCATTTTATGCTTAAGGAAATTTATGAACAACCGAGAGCCATCCAAGACACATACAGGGGTAGGCTTTTGGCGGACCAAGGCATAATAAGAATGGCTGGTATTGACCAGAATTTAGAGAAATTCCTGAAGGCTGATAGAATTATTATTGTTGCTTGTGGAACCTCTTGGCATGCTGGTTTGGTTGCAGAGTATATTTTTGAAGATTTGGCGCGTATACCAGTAGAGGTAGAGTATGCTTCAGAATTTAGATATAGAAATCCTGTTATCACGGAGAAAGACGTGTTAATTGCTATTTCTCAATCTGGAGAAACCGCAGATACATTGGCGGCAATTAAAATGGCAAAAGAGCGTGGAGCTTTTGTATTTGGGGTGTGTAATGTGGTTGGTTCCTCAATCGCAAGGGAAACACACGCAGGTGCGTATACCCATGCAGGGCCAGAAATAGGAGTGGCATCTACTAAGGCGTTTACTACACAAATAACCATATTGTCTCTAATAGCCCTAAAATTAGCGAAAGAGAAAGGTGTAATGTCAGACTCTAAATTTCATGAATATCTTACACAGTTAGAGAACGTTCCTGCAAAAGTTGAGCGTGCGCTAAAATCTAATGATGCTATTGAAGAAATTGCTGCAGTTTATAAGGATAGCCCAAATTGCCTGTATTTAGGACGGGGTTTTAATTTTCCAGTGGCTTTAGAGGGCGCTTTAAAGCTTAAAGAAATTAGTTATATACATGCAGAAGGTTACCCGGCAGCAGAAATGAAGCACGGTCCTATTGCTTTGATTGATGAACAAATGCCAGTAGTTGTAATTGCTACGAAGCAGGGGCATTATGAGAAAGTAGTAAGTAATATTCAAGAGATAAAATCTAGAAAAGGGAAGATAATAGCTGTTGTTTTTGAAGGAGATAAAGTAGTTAAAGAAATTGCAGACCACGTGATTGAAGTTCCGGAGACAGAGGAGTTCTTGTCGCCCCTGTTAACTACAATTCCATTGCAATTGCTTTCTTATCATATTGCTTTAATGAGAGGTTGTAATGTGGATCAACCCAGAAACTTAGCAAAATCCGTTACGGTAGAGTAATAAGGAATAAATGTTAAAATTATAGAGCCGCCAATTTTGGCGGCTTTTTTTATGGATTTACCACTATAACCTGTGAATATTTAGCAAATAAGTATTATGCATGCATAATTTTTTGGAATTTTCATTGTAGGGAAATCAAAAAAATGTATCTTCCATCCGATAAATTAACTTTTTATTAAAATTTAACTCAAATACTAGACGAATGAGAAAAATCCTATTCGCATTAGCAATGCTCATTGGTGGGGTAGTATCCGCACAGACTACTGTGACGGGTACTGTTGTAGACCAAAATAATGAGCCTGTTCCCGGAGCTAATATTGTTGTCGTAGGAAAAGCAGAAGGAGCTGTTACTGATTTTGACGGTAACTTTACGTTGAATGCCTCTATTAATCCGCCATTTCAACTTAAAATTACCAGCGTCGGTTTTACTGATGCTACAACTCAAGTAACGCAAAACAACCAAAACCTAACCATTACCATTAATGAGAGTTCTACTTTGTTAGACGAGATTGTAATTTCCGCATCTAGAACTCCAGAAAGAATTTTTGAATCCCCAGTATCTGTAGAACGGTTCGGATTAAAAGAAATTAAGAATACCACCGCAGAATCCTTTTATGGAGGCTTGCAAAATTTAAAAGGGGTAGATATCAATACGAATAGTTTAACCTTTCAATCTGTAAACACAAGAGGTTTTGCCACGTTTGCAAATAACCGTTTTTTACAATTAGTAGATGGTATGGATAACACTGCACCAGGTTTAAACTTTGTATTAGGTAACCTTACAGGAATGTCAGAATTAGATGTTCAAAGTGTAGAGATATTACCAGGTGCATCATCCGCATTGTACGGAGCAGGTGCATTCAACGGTATCTTATTTATGAGAAGTAAGAATCCGTTCGATTTTCAAGGTATTAGTGCATATATAAAAACTGGGATTACCTCTCAGGAAGCAGCAGGTGATAATGAATACTATGACATAGGTATCCGTGCAGCACACGCTTTTAGTGATAAGGTGGCAGTAAAGGCTAACATCTCTTTTTTACAAGGAGAAGATTGGCATGCGAACAATTATATCGATTTAAATAACCCGGGTGCTGACCGTTCAAACCCAGCCTATGATGGTCTAAATGTTTACGGCGACGAAGTTGGAGACACCTTTAACTTAGATAGGATAGCAGATTTACCTAGTGGCACTTTAGGCTCAGTATCTGTAACAAGAACTGGTTATGAAGAGCGTGATTTGGCCAACTATAACGCGCAAAGTGTTAAGTCTGATTTTGCAGTTCATTTAAGGCCTTGGGCAAATGACTTTGAAATTATTTTAAATAGCAGAATTGGTAGGGGTACTACAATCTATCAAGGAGCTAACAGATATTCTGTTGCAGGGTTTAAAATGCAGCAGCATAAAATCGAATTAAAAAATGATAACTTCTTTTTAAGAGGATACATTGTTTCTGAGAACTCAGGCGATGCCTATGATACTCGATTTGCTGCAATTAACATAAATAGAAGGTGGAAATCTGATGAAGATTGGTTTAGGCAATATCTAAATACCTTTATCGGAGCAAAATTAGGAATTGGTACGGGGGTGCAGTTGTCTGATGAGGTGGCGCATGCCGCGGCAAGAGCTGCTGCAGATACTGGTCGTTTAATTCCTGGCACTCCTGAGTTTCAAAGTGCTTTCAATGCGGTTACCAATGACGGAGATTTAACCACTGGGGCTAAGTTTATAGATAATACTAAATTTCGCCATGTTAATGGTAACTACAATTTTGCACATTTAATCAATGATTGGGCAGACATCCAAGTTGGTGGTTCATTTAGAGAGTATGAATTAAGTTCTAATGGAACCATTTTTACGGATTTCGATGGACCTATTACGTATAATGAATTTGGAGCTTATGCGCAATTGCAAAAGAAAATGGCAGACGAGCGTATTAAGTTGACCTTGTCTGCAAGGTATGATAAGAACGAATTTTTTGACGGATTTTTATCGCCAAGAGCAGGTATATCAGCTACCTTAGGTGAAAATAGAAACCATAATATTAGAGCATCTATTCAACAAGGTTTCCGTAATCCAACAACTCAGGATTTATTCATTGGCTTAGATGCGGGTAGAGCAATTTTAGTGGGTTCTGCTCCAAATAATTTAGATCGTGATGTAAGAACATACACGCTAGATCCAAATAACAGTGGGGCATTATTAACTGGTTCTCCAACGGTTACAATTTCTGGACGTTCGGCATACGAAAACTCTTTTACTGCAAGTTCTGTTCTGCGTTTTGCTGAAACTCAAAATCCTTTAGATTTAGAAATAGCAAATCCCGAAATTATTAAACCAGAAGAGATTACAGCCATAGAATTAGGTTACAGAACCCAATTGGGTAAATTTACCATTGATTTAAGTGGTTATTATAATAGCTATAAAAACTTCATATCCAATGTAAATACAGTGGTTCCTTTTTATGGAGATGTAGCATTAACACAAACAATACCTGAAAGTATAGATTCAAATAAAACACCTTTAGCAATTGCGGCTATTGCAAATAATGATTGGCAAGTATATCAAACC
This sequence comes from Croceivirga sp. JEA036, assembly GCF_011882165.1. NCBI lineage: Bacteria > Pseudomonadati > Bacteroidota > Flavobacteriia > Flavobacteriales > Flavobacteriaceae > Croceivirga > Croceivirga sp. JEA036. The sequence continues at coordinate 266,779 of NZ_JAATON010000003.1, read as the reverse complement.
TATACAAACTCAGATGTAGATATTAATTCTTGGGGAGCTACTATCGGTGTTGATACTAAGATTTTTGGGAATTATGATTTAGGAGTAAATTATACCTATGCAGATTTAGATTTTGATAAAGCTGCTAATCCAGATTTTAGAACAAACTTTAACACACCAGAACACAAGTTTAAAGCTTCTTTTGGAAATACAGAGTTGTTCAAAAACTTTGGATTTGGTATTAACTACAGATGGAGTGATTCTTTTTTCTGGGAAGCTAGTTTTGCTGACGGAGAGGTGCCTTCTTATTCTGTGTTAGATGCACAAATTAATTACAGTGTTCCTTCTATAAAATCTGTTTTTAAAGCAGGTGGTAGTAACATTTTAGGTGAAGAATATTTTACGGCTTTTGGTAGTGGTAACATAGGTTCTATTTTCTATGTTTCTTGGACCATAAACCCATAATTATAATAACACTAACTAAATATTTATAAGGGCATCTGTAATGATGCCCTTTTTTGTTTGCAAAAAAGGAATTGGAAGTTTCTATATAAGAACGGAATACCATATCTTTGCGCCCGAAAAAAATACCGTTCTTCTTCATTAAGAAGATGAATTAATTGAAATACTGAAGTAATGTCTAAAGTTACAGGAAAAGTTGCCCAGATTATTGGCCCGGTTATCGATGTAGAGTTTGAGTCCGGAACAGAAATCCCAAAAATCTACGATTCATTAGAGGTAAAGAAGCCAGATGGATCACTTTTGGTGTTGGAAGTACAATCTCATATCGGTGAAAATACTGTTAGAACCATCTCTATGGATTCTACAGATGGTTTAAGCCGTGGTGTAGATGTGGTTGCTACAGGTAGTGCCATTCAAATGCCAATAGGTGAGGATGTATATGGTCGACTATTTAATGTGATTGGAGATCCTATTGATGGTCTTCAAGAGTTGCCAAAAAGTGGTGATAACGGGCTTCCTATTCACCGTGAGGCTCCTAAGTTTGAAGATTTATCAACTTCCACTGAAGTTTTATTTACAGGAATCAAAGTAATCGACTTAATTGAGCCATACGCAAAGGGTGGTAAAATTGGTTTGTTCGGTGGTGCTGGTGTTGGTAAAACAGTATTGATTCAGGAATTAATTAATAACATTGCTAAAGGTCACGGTGGTCTTTCTGTATTTGCTGGTGTAGGCGAGCGTACAAGAGAGGGTAACGACCTTTTAAGAGAGATGTTAGAGTCTGGTATTATTAAATACGGTGATGATTTCTTGCACTCTATGGAAGAAGGCGGATGGGATTTAGCCAAAGTAGATAAGGAAGCAATGAAAGAATCTAAGGCTACCTTCGTATTTGGTCAGATGAACGAACCACCTGGTGCACGTGCACGTGTGGCACTTTCTGGTCTTACTATTGCGGAGTATTTCCGTGATGGAGCTGGTGACGGTCAAGGAAAAGACGTACTATTCTTTGTTGATAATATTTTCCGTTTTACACAAGCGGGTTCAGAGGTATCTGCACTTTTAGGTAGGATGCCTTCTGCAGTAGGTTACCAACCAACTTTGGCTACAGAGATGGGTGCTATGCAAGAGCGTATTACTTCTACCAAAAGAGGTTCTATTACATCTGTACAAGCGGTTTACGTACCTGCGGATGATTTAACGGATCCTGCACCTGCAACAACATTTGCTCACTTAGATGCTACTACAGTACTTTCTAGAAAGATTGCAGAGTTGGGTATTTATCCTGCGGTAGACCCATTAGATTCTACATCTAGAATTCTTACGCCAGAAATTTTAGGTAAAGACCATTACGGTTGTGCACAACGTGTAAAAGAGTTGTTGCAACGTTATAAAGAGTTACAAGACATAATTGCTATTCTTGGTATGGAAGAACTTTCAGAAGAGGATAAACTGGCAGTAGGTAGAGCTAGACGTGTACAACGTTTCTTATCTCAGCCTTTCCACGTAGCAGAGCAGTTTACTGGTATTCCTGGAGTGTTAGTAGATATCAAGGAAACCATAAAAGGATTTAACATGATTATGGACGGTGAACTAGACCATTTGCCAGAATCAGCGTTTAACTTAAAGGGTACCATAGAAGAAGCTATTGAGGCTGGCGAGAAAATGTTAGCAGAGGCTTAATATTTGGTTTAGATTATAGTGCTAACTAAAATAACGCCCAACTTTTAATATAATTAAGATGTATTTAGAAATAGTTTCTCCAGAAGCAACCTTATTTTCAGGTGACGTAACATCCGTTACTGTACCAGGCATAAATGGCGAGTTTCAAATGTTAGCAAACCACGCCCCTATAGTTTCTCTATTGCAAGAAGGCGATGTTAAAATACAAGGGAATGTTGAGATTGTTAATGAGTTTAAGGATAAGTTCTTAAAAGGGAGTAATGGAGACATGGTTTTGCCGATTAAAAGTGGAACTATTGAAATGAAGGATAATAAAGTGATTGTATTAGCAGATTAAGGCTATATAATTCCTTAAAATAAAAAAGCCCAACTTTAATGGTTGGGCTTTTTTATTTAAGCATAATCAAGGACCATTTTTTCCCATCTGCACTGTATCTTAATAGTTCTTTAAACCCAATAGTTTTATGAGCCTGCATAGAGCGCTTATTTGTACAATCTACTTCTGTAATAATGGATTCTATTGTTTCTGGGAGGTAGTGCTTCATTGCTTTATAAAGACCTCTAAACAAACCTTGACCTCTGTGCGATTTAGCAATACAAATCTGCCCCATAGCCATGAAGTTTACAGGAATTTTGAGTTTTTCTATTTCCGCGAACATCGGTTTTAATACAGGTATAGTATCTTTAAATGTGGGATGCATAGACAGTGCATAGCCTACAACCATATTCTTATCTTTTGCAATAGTGTGCGGATGTTTTTTATTTAGCAATCTTAAAATATCAAAATCATGTTCCACAGTTACAAATCCCTGATGAATGACTTCTTCTGGAACCAAATTTTTGGCCAAATTTAATTGTTGCAGGGCTAATATTTGATGAAGTTCTTCATCGCTAGAAACTTGTGTATAGTGCACCATCAAACTAAAGATACTATTTTTACGCAGATGCAAAATGTTCCCAAAAAGTTAAAAAACAGACTAGAAGAAAGAGCTAGAACCAATAGCCTGCGAAAGCTATCTGTACCAAATAGCTTGGTAGATTTCTCATCCAATGATTATTTAGGTTTCGGCAAAACTTCTGGGTTAGAAAGTTTACAACAAAAGAGTAACGGTGCTGGTGGTAGTAGGTTGCTATCAGGAAATCATGAGGGATATATCGCTTTAGAATCGTATTTATCCTTGCTGTATAACCAAGAAGCTGCCCTAGTTTTTAATTCTGGTTATGACGCTAACTTAGGTTTTTTTGCTGCAGTACCACAAAAAGGCGATGTAGTGCTATATGATGCGCTTTCTCACGCTAGTATAAGGGATGGCATTTTGCTTAGTAATGCGCAAGCATTCAAGTTTCGCCATAACGATTTAAATCACCTAAAAGAACGTTTAGAGCATTTTAGGAAAGATAATTTGGCAGATGAAATATATGTGGTAACGGAGTCTGTCTTTTCTATGGACGGAGATAGTCCAGATTTAGTGTCCTTATGTGCTATTTGTAATAAATTTAATGCGCTAGTAATTGTGGATGAAGCACATGCAGTAGGTGTCTTTGGTTTAGGATTACTACAGCAATTAGGCATATCCAAAAAAGTATTTGCGCAAATTATCACTTTTGGTAAAGCTTTGGGGAGTCATGGTGCAGCTATTCTAGGAAGTACGGATCTTAAAAGTTACTTAGTAAATTTTTGTAGAAGTCTTATATACACTACCGCATTATCCGAACATGCTACGAATGTTATTTTACAGAATTTTAAATATTTACGTTCAGCTAAAGGTGAAAATTGTAGAAAAAAATTACTATATAATATTGCATATTTTAAAACTAAGATGGCAGAATTAGAATTGACTAAAAAATTTATTACTAGCGATTCTGCCATACAAGCATTGGTGTTGGGTAACTTGGATAAAGCGAAAACAGCATCAGAAAATCTTAGAGTTGCAGGTTTTGATGTGCGTCCTATTTTAGCGCCTACAGTTCCTAAGGGAGCAGAACGTCTTCGTTTTTGTATCCATAGTTATAATAGTAAGGAGGAAATAAAGGCTATTTTTACAATAATCAAAAAAACAATAGATGACTAAAGAGTTGGTGACTTTAGGGAGTTTTGAGTTTTTGTCCGATGTGCAGGTGATAAAAGGAAAATTGGAATCTGAAGGCATATCGGTTTTCCTTAAAGATGCAAATACCGTAGGTATTGAGCCATTCGCTTCTAATGCTATTGGGGGTATAAAATTACAAGTACATCCTGTAGATGAGGATAGAGCTAGAGCTATCTATGATGAAGTTAGGACCTATGCCCAAGATACCAACGGTGAGTTTGTAAAATGTCCAAACTGTAAGAGGCAAAAATCAGAGGTTTACTATTCTAGAAACACCTTACTTTACAAACTCTTTCCTTTTTTAGAACCTAAAAAGTACCGTTGTTTGCATTGTAAATTTATAAGAAGAGCGGAATCATGAAGTTGTTTATTACTGGAATTTCCACAGAAGTTGGTAAAACTGTTGTAGCTGGTATAGTTACCGAGGCATTGCAAGCAGATTATTGGAAACCAATACAGGCTGGAGATTTAGATAATTCTGATAGTCATAAAATTAAGAATTACATAACCAATACTAAAACCGTAATACATACTAATAGTTATGCCCTGCAAACCCCAATGAGTCCACATGCTGCCGCGGCTATTGATGGGGTAACTATAGATTTAAATAAAATTATAGAGCCAACAACAGATAATAATTTGGTAGTAGAAGGGGCAGGTGGATTGTTAGTGCCTTTGAATGATAAGGACACCATTTTAGATTTAATACAGCCAGAATATAAGGTTATTGTGGTGTCTAGACATTATTTGGGAAGCATAAACCACACCCTATTAACTATAAATGCCTTACAAGAAAAGGGTTGCCAAGTAGGTGTTGTATTTAGTGGCAATGAACACCCTACAACAGAAAACATTATTCTAAAAAAAACAAAGGCAAAGTTTATCGGTAGAGTAAATGAAGAACCTGAATTTAATAAAGATGTGATTCTAAAATACGCAGTATCTTTTCAAAAGCAATTGGTTAACTGGTAATGTACAGAAATAGATATACGCATAAGAATATTAAGCTTCTTTATTATTTAAAAGGAGTATATCTAGAGGTGCTTACCAATACTAACATGCAATTCTCTATAGCTAAAGAATTAGCTGCCTTAACTACAAAGGAGTTAGAAACCGTAAAAACTAGGTTAAAGTATTATTGCAATATAGACCAAGAATTCAGTTTAACAGATTGCACTATACCTATACATCAACTAAAAAGACCTAAAAGAACAACTACCTATTATTTTGATTTAATTGAGTACACTCGCTATTTCAACACCAATTTAAAATTGAAGTATCTTTTTGGAGATATTGTAGAAATACCAGAATTGCCAACTTTGGTAAAGAGCAGGCCCATATTAGGACCCAATGAGAATTCAATCCTATTTAAATTTAATAAAATTAGACACTTTACATTTACGGATGATAGAAAGGGTTGGGCTACAAAAAAGGATGCTCTTATTGGTAGAGCAAATGTTAAACAAGAGCATAGAAGGGCATTTTACAGAAAATATTTTGAACATCCATTGTGCGATCTAGGCCAGATTAATAAAAACACAACGCACGACCAATGGTGTAAACCTAAAATTACGATTAAGGACCATCTTAAATACAAGTTTATTCTGTGTTTAGAAGGTAATGATGTAGCAAGTAATTTAAAGTGGGTAATGTCTTCTAATTCGTTAGCGGTGATGCCAAAACCAAAATTTGAAACCTGGTTTATGGAAGGGCACCTAAAACCCAACGAACATTATGTAGCTATAAAAGATGATTATTCTGATTTGGAGGAACGTTTAGAATACTATTTAAGCAAGCCGCAAGCCGCAATTGAACTTACCCAACATGCCAATGCATATGTAAGGAGTTTTAGAAATGCTAAAATTGAAAATGCGCTGTGCTATTTGGTGCTAGAAAAGTATTTTGTAAAAAGTGGACAAATGAAACCCTTAAGTCAAGAATTCTACAATTAGTCTAGCTTTAAAAGTATCCCTTTAAACGTATATATGAGTATTTTTGCTTTCTGAAAATCTAAAATACGTTAAGATTGAATCTTTCAGAAAGAGATAAAAAATACATTTGGCATCCACTTACCCAGCACAAGTTACATCCTAACACATTGGCGATAACTAGGGCGCAAGGGGTGTATTTGTATGATGAAGCAGGAAAAAGTTATATCGATGGTATTTCTTCATGGTACACTGCCGTTTACGGGCATTGTAACCCAATAATTACGAACCAAGTAGCGGCCCAAATGAAAACCTTAGACCAAATAGTGTTTAGTGGTTTTACCCATGAGCCTGCTGTAAAACTTTCCGAAGCGTTAATTGCCATATTACCAGATAATCAACAAAAATTATTTTTTAATGATAATGGTTCCACAGCAACAGAAGTGGGCATAAAAATGGCATTACAATATCATTTTAACCAAAAAAAACCTAGAAATAAGATTTTAGCTTTTGAAGAAGGGTTTCATGGTGATACTTTTGGAGCCATGTCTGCTTCTGGATTATCCGTTTACAATGGCCCTTTTGAAGAGCATTTTATAGCCGTAGAACGTATTCCCGTGCCTACAAAAGCAAATGTGGAAGAGGTTTTAGAGCACTTACAAAGCCTGTTGCAAACAGGAGATTTTGCAGGCTTTATCTATGAGCCTTTGGTACAAGGTGCTGCAGCAATGAAAATGCACGATGCAGAGGGTTTAGATAGTGTGTTGCGTCTGTGTAAAAAATTTGGAACTCTGACCATTGCAGATGAAGTAATGACCGGCTTTGGTAAAACAGGGACCATTTTTGCCTCGGACCAGCTAGAGACCAAACCAGATATTATTTGTCTATCAAAAGCGTTATCGGCTGGTTTGGTGCCCATGGCAATTACTAGTTGTTCTCAAGAAGTTTTTGATAAGTTTTATTCTGATGATATTGGTAAAGGCTTGTTTCACGGGCATACGTATTCTGGCAACCCTTTAGCGTGCACGGCAGCATTAGCAGCTATTAATCTATTACAGACAAAAGAAATTCAAGACGGAATTTCAAATGTAATTAAATGGCATAGCAACTTTGCACAAGAGATGGCATTGCATCCAAAAGTGGAAAACGTACGCCAGCTTGGTGTTATTTTTGCGCTCGATTTAAAAGTGAAAATGGAGCGTTACGGAAATTTAAGGGATATGCTTTTTAAACACTTTATGGACCAAGGTGTTTTTTTAAGACCCTTGGGGAATACTATTTATATTCTAGCGCCATACATCATAAAAGAAGAGGAAATGCAGCATATTTATGCAGCTATTAGAAAAGCACTAGATTTATTTTAAGTTATGTTTAAAAATCCAGTGTACATTACAGCATTAGGGTCTATTTCGGCCTTAGGACACACGGCAAGTCAGATTAAAGAAGCTTACAAAGAGGAACACCATTACTTGAGCGAGATTCCGTTTAATACTACTAGCGTATGGGGAGCAAAATTAAATAAGACATCAGCCTTAGAAATTCAAAAACTTAAGGAAAGTGATTCTAAGTACAAATCATTAGACAATTCCGTTTTATACGCGCTATTTGCTGCTAGAAACGCGTTTAAAGCCTCGGGATGGGATGCTGCTGCAGATTTTGGCATCAATATAGGCTCTTCGCGTGGCGCTACGGCGCTTTTTGAGGGGTATCATAAAGAATTTTTAAAGGATGGAAAAACGGCAACATTAGCTTCTCCTACAACAACCTTAGGAAATATTTCTAGTTGGATTGCGCATGACTTAGGTACAAAAGGCCCAACAATCTCCCACTCTATTACCTGTAGTACTGCATTGCACGCCATGTTAAATGGCATAGTTTGGTTACAAAGCGGAATGGCAGAAAAATTTATGGTAGGCGGTAGCGAAGCTCCGTTAACCCCATTTACCATTGCACAAATGAAAGCTTTAAAAGTGTATTCTAAAGAAAGTGGAGTCTATCCTTGCAGAGCAATGGATTTAAAGAAAGAAACGAACACTATGGTGCTTGGAGAAGGTGCGGCTGTTGCATGTTTAGAAACGGGTAACCCCAAAAATTACAGGGCTAAGATATTGGGAATAGGCTATGCAACTGAGCGGTTAAAACATAATGTCTCTATTTCTTCTGACGCGCAATGTTTTCAAGATGCTATGCAAATGGCCTTGCAAAATGCGGAGCTTTCCAGTGTAGATGCCATAGTTATGCATGCACCAGGAACTATTAAAGGAGATACTTCAGAATATAACGCTATTCATAAAGTTTTTGGAGAAAACAGGCCCTTTTTAACGACCAATAAGTGGAAAATTGGGCACACCTTTGGAGCTTCAGGAATGTTAAGTTTAGAACTAGGATTGCTACTGTTAGAGCAACAGCAAGGTATTTCTTCGCCTTTTTATCAAAATATAAATAAGGAATCTTTCAAATCTGTGCTCATAAATGCAGTAGGTTTTGGCGGCAATGCAGTATCGGTAATCCTATCAAAATAAATTCTACTTAAAAATGTTGATACTACAACAAAACTAATTTTTATTAGAATATCATTCGTAATACCTATTTTTGACCATCCAAAATAATGGAACTATGACAGAGACGAGACATAATTGGACCAAAGAAGAGATATTGGAAATTTATAACAAGCCAATGATGGATTTGTTGTTTGAAGCTGCTAATATACATAGACAGTATCACGACCCCAATACGGTTCAGGTGTCTACTTTGTTATCTATTAAAACCGGTGGTTGCCCAGAAGATTGTGGTTATTGCCCACAGGCTGCAAGATACCATACAGATATAGAAGGCAACGACCTAATGAGTGTAAACCAAGTTAAAGCGCAAGCACTCAGAGCAAAAGCCTCTGGTAGCTCAAGGGTATGTATGGGAGCTGCCTGGCGTAATGTAAAAGACGGCCCAGAATTTGACCAAGTACTAGAGATGGTGCGTACTATTAATAAGCTAGACATGGAGGTTTGTTGTACCTTGGGTATGCTTACAGAAAACCAAGCCCAACGTTTAGCAGAAGCAGGTTTATATGCCTATAATCATAACTTAGATACATCAGAAGAATATTACAAAGAAGTAATATCTACTCGTGGATTTGAAGACCGTTTAGAAACTATTGACAACGTAAGGAAAACCAATGTTACTGTTTGTTCTGGCGGAATCATTGGTATGGGAGAAAAAGTAGAAGACCGTGCAGGAATGTTAGTCGCACTTTCTACTCTTGACCCACAACCAGAATCTGTGCCAATTAATGCCCTAGTTTCCGTAGATGGAACTCCTATGGAAAATGAGAAGCCTGTAGAAATTTGGGAAATGATACGTATGGTAGCTACTACGCGTATTGTGATGCCAAAAACCCAGGTTCGTTTATCTGCTGGTAGAACAAGTATGAGCAGAGAGGGGCAGGCCATGTGTTTCTTTGCTGGTGCCAATAGCATATTTGCAGGAGATAAACTTTTAACTACACCAAATCCGGATGTTAATGAGGATATGGAAATGTTTAAAACCTTAGGTTTAATTCCGCAGAAACCCTTTGTAAAAGGAGCGCAGCCTAAGACAGTAGCGGCAGAAGATTCACAATTTGAAGCCATGGGCGAAAAACCTAAATGGAGCAGACCAGGGCATAAAATTGACCGTAATGAAGCCGCAAAGGAGAAAGCAAAAGTCCTTACTAAAAGTTAAGAAAAGGTTACCTACCCCATCATTTTACTATTTTTGTAGATTAAATTAGTTCAAGATTGAAATTGAATCTACAGCAAATTCCAAGAGTAAAAACCTTGACAAAGGAGGCTTTTCTACGCGATTATTTTAAACCGCAAAAACCTGTGGTTATAGAAGAAATGATTGCAGATTGGCCAGCCTACAGTAAATGGAATTTGGACTACATGAAAAAAGTAGCAGGGGATATTGAAGTTCCTTTGTATGATGATAGACCCGTAAAGCACGATGAAGGTTTTAATGAACCGCATGCGAAAATGAAAATGGCCGCTTATGTGGATTTACTGAAAAAAGAACCTACCAAATACCGAATTTTTCTGTGGAATATTCTTAAAGAAGTACCGCAACTGCAAAAAGATTTTAGTTTTCCGGACTTTGGAATTAGATTAATGAAAGGCCTGCCCATGCTTTTTTTCGGTGGAAAGGACTCGTATACCTTTATGCATTACGATATTGATTTGGCCAATATTTTTCATTTTCATTTTGAAGGTAAAAAAGAGTGTATACTTTTTTCGCAGTCCGAAACCAAACATTTGTACAAGGTGCCCCACTCTTTAATTACTAGAGAGGATATAGATTTTTCCAATCCAGATGTTAGCCAATGGCCAGCATTAAAAAACGCAAAGGGCTATATTACCCAATTAGAACATGGCAATGTACTGTACATTCCAGAAGGCTACTGGCACTACATGCGGTATATTACGCCAGGTTTTAGCATGAGTTTAAGGGCTATTGCCAGAAAACCTAAAAATTTTGCAAAAGCCCTTTATAATATTTTTCTGATGCGTCATTTTGATAATGCCATGCGTAAATGGAAGGGCCAAGCTTGGATAGACTATAAAAACCAACAGGCAGTGGTAAGAACCAATGCCCGTTAGTTCTGGGTTGGTCTGTGGTTATTCGTATTTTAAATGTGCTACTAAATCTATCTTTAGTGCCTTTAGTGCTTGTATTAAAATTACGGCTAAGGTTAGGGTTAACATAAGTACCATGGTAATTGCAAAAGGTGCTAAGGGCACATTAATTCGGTAGGCAAAATCTTCTAGCCACCTATCTGCCAACAAATAAGAAATAGGTAAGGCAATGCTCAATGCTATTACTGCAATTAATATAAACTCTTTTATCAAGCTTAAAATCAAAGTTTTTTCAGATGCTCCCAATGTTTTACGGATGGCCACTTCTTTGTAGCGTTGTTGCACACTATGAGATGCAATAGCAAACAACCCTAAAAGCGAAATGAATATCATTAAGAATGATAAAATGGTCACCAAGGTTTCTAAGCGTTTTTGTTTTGCGAATGTCTTGGCAAAATTTTGGTCTAAAAACTCGTATTTAAATGGAAATCTAGGTTCAATACTTTGGGTCCAAAAATCCTCAATGCTTGCTACGGTTTCGGTAATGGCAGTGCCATTTAATCTTACCATTAAATGGGTAGGTTTACCCCAATCTCCGGTTTCCCCTTTTAAATAGGGCATATACAAGGCAGGGTATGCTCCTTGGTCAAAACCCTTGGCAATGTAATTGTCTACAACGCCAATGATAGTGCCTTTATACCCCCAATATTCTACTTGTTTTCCTATGGGGTTTTTAAATTGAAAGTTAGAAACTAACTTTTGGTTTACAATTATCTCATTGGCGTAAATGGTATCCCCATCATTATCCAAGAATACTTGAGAGGTGTCAACATCCATCCAATCTTTGGTAAAGTTTTTACCTTTATTCAGTTTTATGCCCATGGTAGGTATAAAGTCAGCATCAATAAAATGCATATCTGCTTGGAAACTCAGTTCTTGATAATCCACGTTAGAATTGGAGCCAAAACTAGCATAGGTGCCAGGAGGTCTGGTGCCAGTAGCCACCGCGGCAACACCGTCTATCTTTTTAAGTTCTTGTTTAAAAGTAGCTAACTTATTATGGGTCTCTCCTGCATTTCTAATGTTTATAATTAACATCTGTTCTTTGGTAAAACCCAAATCCCTGTTATTCATGTAATGCAATTGCGATTTGATTACAAATGCAGAAATAAGAAAGATGCCAGAAATGCAAAACTGAAATACAATCATGCCTCGCTTTAACTTTTGGCCACTTTTAGACCTACTAAAATTGCCTTTCAAAACTTTTACTGGATTAAATTGACTTAGGTAAATGCCTGGAAATAATCCGGAAATTAAAATTAAGATGGTGATTATACCAAAGCCCCACCACCATTTGTTGTATGCACTTAGCAACTCCAAATCAGTGCCCATTAAGGTGTTAAAAGGAGGCAATACAATTTCTATTAAAGCCAAGGATACCAACAAAGCAAGAGCACATTGCAGGGCAACCTCAAAAATAAATTGGGCTATAACTTTTAGTTTAGACGTTCCTAATGTTTTTCTAATGGCAACTTCTTTGGCACGTTTAGTGGCTCCAGAAATGCTTAAATTGATAAAATTGATGGCAGAAATAACCAAAATAAGCAACGCAAAAACAGCTAGAATGTAAAGCGTGTTGGCACCTTTTCCCATTAAAGCCTTACCAAAGAGGTGTCTATCGGCAAGGTTTTCTATATACATGGCTTCTTCTTTTTGCTCCAAATATTGCTCGTAGGTTATACCCCAGGATTCGTAGGTATTTTGGTCGTAGAATTCATCAAATTTTTTATTAAATGCGGACACATCTACTCCCTTATGCAACATAAAATAAGCATCGTAGTTAAAATTGCCCCAGTGGTCATTGTTATCGGCTTTTAAGTCCATTAAACGTAATACGGAATGTTTTTCATCACTCGGAAAACCATCGGTGCTGTATACTGCGGCAATAGTAAAATTGTAGGGTTCGTTGCGGTATAAAGACGCTATGGTTTCTCCAACAGGATTTACATCACCAAATAATTCCTTAGAGAATTCTTCGCTTAATACCAATTGGCTATCGTCCTTAAAAAGATTTGTAGTATCCCCATATTTTATGGGATAGGGAAAAAATTTAAAGAAATTGGCTGTGGTGCGTTTGGCGCTAGAGATAACTTTTTTGCCGTCTTTATTAAACAAGATGCCACTATCATAATTCATCAATAACGCATCTTCTAGTTCTGGGAGTTGTTCAAGAGCAGTTTTAACCATAATGCGTGGTGCACTTTCCCAAACTTCACCATTGTCAAAAAGGCGTATAGGACGGTAAATACGGTCTAGGTTAGGATTCCATTTTTCATAACTCAGCTCTTTACTTACAAAAAGAAGTATAAGAACAAATGTGGTAACCCCAAGAACCAACCCTAAGGTATTGATGATAGGGTATAACGGACTTTTCTTAACATGTCTAGTGAAAATTTTTAACCAGGAATAGATCATGATTGTTCGTTTTTTGATGGATGATTAAACTATGGCTACTTGTCTTTGGTTTTCTTTTTCCATTAAGATATTACCATCTTTTAGGGTTACGATTCGGTTGCTAAAACTGGCGTCATAACTAGAATGGGTTACCATTAAAATGGTAGAACCTTGGTGGTTAAGCTCAGACAACAACTCCATTACCTCATTACCATTGGTGCTGTCTAGATTACCGGTAGGTTCATCTGCCAAAATTATTTTTGGGGCGGTCACCAATGCACGGGCAACGGCAACGCGTTGTTGTTGCCCACCAGAGAGCTGTTGTGGATAATGTTTATTTCTATGTGCAATATTTAAACGCTCCATAACGGCGATTACTCGTTCTTTGCGTTCTTTTTTAGCAATATTGTTGTAAACAAGTGGTAATTCTATATTCTCATAGACATTAAGCTCGTCTATTAAATTAAAGTTCTGAAAAATGAAACCGATGTTTTCTTTCCGTACTTGGGCTCTGTCTTTTTCTTTTAGACCATGCATTTCTTGTCCTAAAAATTGATAACTGCCGTTATCAAAAGAATCTAACAAGCCTATAACGTTAAGTAAAGTAGATTTGCCGCACCCAGACGGTCCCATAATGGCCATAAAATCGCCTTGGTTTACCTGTAAAGAAATTTGGTTCAAAGCAGTAGTTTCTACTTCTTCAGTACTATAGGTTTTTAAAAGTTGCTGTATAGTAATCATGCTAAAACGTTTAAAATTAGATTGATGATGAATTTTATTAACTGTATCATGGTTTTAATCTTCTAAGTATAAAATGTCTTTGTCTTTGTAATCGTTGTAAGAAGATGTAATTACCCTGTCTCCCGCTTGTAGGCCATCTAAAACCTCATAAAAGTGTGCATTGACTTTACCAATGGTTATACTGCGTTTTACTGCTTTACTATCACTGGTAAGCACAAAAACAAATTGGCCGCCGCTCGAGATATAAAAAGTGCCTTTTGGTAATAATAAAGCCGATTTTTCCTCTTTAGAAAGGTATAGTTTAACAGGTACGGTCATTCCTTGGTTTATACTCTTGGGCGCTTTTTCTTTAAAATTCAATTCTACTTGAAATTTGCCATTGACCACCTCTGCCACTACATTTTTTATGAATAAAGGGTATAGACTGTCATTCATTTCCAAATGTGCCTCTTGCCCTTTGGCTACGTCATTAAAATAATACTCATCTGCTGCTAAAACTAACTTATAGCCATCTTGCATGTCTAATTTGCCAATAAGCTCACTTTTGTTATACGATTTTCCAAGGATGGGATTAAAAGAAGAAAGCAGCCCAGATGCCGGTGCCTTAACAATGAAATTTTCTTTGTTCTGTCTTAATTGTTCTAGACTTTCTTCCATTTTGGTAATGGATGCGTTTATCAAATGCAACTGATTGGCCCGGTCCTGTTGCTCCTTTTTAACATGTACCTTAATATTTTGCTGTTGTTTGGATTGAAAGCTATAGGTTTCTTGCGATTTTAAGTAGTCATTTTTACTAATAACACCTTTTCTATATAATGTGGTATCCATGCTATATTGGCGTTCTGCATTGTTGTAATTGTAAGTCATTTCAATTAAATCTCGATCCAATAGCATTTGCTGATTTTTTATGGCGATTCTGGTATTTCTTAGGTTGTTTATTTGTTCTATTATGGCTGTTTCTTGGGTAAGGTAACCCAATTCTGCATTAGGGTTGTATAGCTCTAAAAGTAATTGCCCTTCTGTAACTATATCGCCATTTTGTGCAAAGATTTTTTTTACAGAACCGCTTTCTATGGTATTTATTTGTAAGGTATTTAGTGGATGCACTTGTGCGTTGAATAATGCCATATCTTCAAAAAGACCTTTGGTTACCGTTTTAATACGTAACCGCTCTTTTTTAATCCTAACTTTTTGGTTAGCATCAAAAGCAGACCATAGTGCAAAACCCAATAGCAAAAGAGGTAAGGCTATTAGGGCAATCTTTTTAGTAGGATTCTTCTTTTTTTCTATTTTTTGGTCCATGCTATTCATTTTCAGTGGTATGTAAGCTTATATCGTGCCATTAAAAAAAACATCTGTAAGTAACTGATAATCAATGAAAAATAATATTGAATAAATTTTAAACTGTTCATTATCGAACACTTACTTGTTCATTATCGTACAACTTGCTAACATTGGGTATGGCAAAGCAAGAGGCAACCGTACTAATTCTAGATGATGATAAAGACATTCTTTTTTCCATGGAGGTGTTTTTAAAAAGACATTTTAGCAAAGTACTTACAACAACCAATCCTAAAGAATTGGTAACCATGCTTAACAAAACAGTCTTGCATTTGGTGGTAATGGATATGAATTTTAGGGCAGGAGACCAGAGTGGTAAAGAAGGTTTGTATTGGCTTAAGTTAATAAAAGAACGTTCTCAAGAAACCATGGTGGTGTTAATGACGGCATATGCCAATGTAGATTTAGCGGTGGAAAGTTTAAAAAAAGGGGCTTTCGATTTTGTTTTAAAGCCTTGGGACAATGATAAGCTTTTGGCAACCTTGCAAAAGGGACTTTCTATGGTTAGGTCCAACACGCAGCAAAGCAAACTACAAAGCTTAACTAAAAACGGTTTAGTACCACAAGAGCATGTTTTGGGTAAGTCCCAAGCATTTAAAGAGGTGTTGCATTTGGTAGAAAAAGTGGCAGATACGCAAGCCAATGTGCTCCTATTAGGAGAAAATGGTACCGGTAAATATGTAATAGCGAAAATGCTACATCAAAATTCTGCCAGAAAAGACAACATATTTGTGCATGTAGATTTGGGTTCCTTAAATGAAAACTTGTTTGAGAGCGAATTGTTCGGTCATGCAAAAGGGGCGTTTACAGATGCTAAGGAAGATAGTTTAGGACGATTTGAGTTAGCAGATGAGGGAACTTTGTTTTTGGATGAAATAGGAAACTTGCCAATGCATTTACAGAGCAAATTGTTAACGGTACTGCAAACCAAAAAAGTTGTTCGTCTTGGCGAATCAAAAGAAAGAACGGTGAATGTGAGGATTATATGTGCTACCAATATGGATTTGCATCAGATGGTTGTGGAGCAGCGATTTAGACAAGATTTACTGTACCGTATCAATACCATGGAAATCGTATTGCCTGCATTACGGGAGCGTTCTGGCGATGTAGCGTTATTGGCACATCATTTTTTAGAAAAGAACAAGCGTAAATACCAAAAAGGCCGCTTGCAATTTTCTATTGAAGCGTTAAACGCTATGGAAAAGTATCATTGGCCCGGTAATATTAGAGAATTAGAACACATTGTAGAGCGCGCGGTTATTTTAAGTGAAGAAAATGAAATTCAAGAATCTGATTTACGATTTGGTCCAGCGGTCACCCCAAAAGAAACGGTTAAAAATTTAAATTTAGAGGCTACCGAAAAACATTTGATACAATTGGCTTTAAAGAAGCATACGGGTAATGTAAGTAAGGCCGCAAAAGAATTGGGTATTACAAGAGCCGCTTTGTATAGGCGAATGGAAAAACATAATTTGTGAGTATATCATGCGCTACTTTAATACTTTCTTTTGGTTTTGTCTTGTGCTGATTGCCATAGGTATTTCTGCAGCCGTCTATTATGGTTTGCAGGGATTTCTCTTTCTGCCACTTTTTTTAGTCGTGCTTTGCATTGGTATAGGGGGCATGCTTTTGTGGCGTATTAAAAATGGCTATTTAAGAACCACCCAAGTAATACAAGCATTAGTACAAGAAGACTATGCGTTTAAAGTGCCAGAAAATCAATTGCCAGCTGCATTAGCTTCGCCCTTGCAAATATTATATGGTAACTTAAAATCGGCCAAAAAGAATGCAGATGCCCAAAAAATAGTGTATGAGGGTATTATAGAAGCTATGGATACGGGCATCCTTATTTTAAGAAAGGGGGACGATAAGCTTTTTTTTGCTAACAGAGCGTTTTTTCAACTTTTACAAATGCCTAGGTATAACAAATGGCAAAATGCTTCACGCGAATTAAAAGCCTTTGATGCGTATTTTCAGGAAGAAAATTGGAAGAATACAAAGGATGTAATAACCCTGAATATTAATGGTAAAGAAAGTGATTTTTCTTTGCGAACCTTTATTTCTTACATCCATAATCAGGCTTATTTGGTAGTAAATTTAGATGCCATACAGAGTTTAATAGAAAAAAAAGAGAAAGAAGCTTGGTTCAATTTGATGAAGGTGATGAGTCATGAAATAATCAATACCATGGCGCCCATACAGCCCTTAGCTAATAATTTAGAATTTCTATTAGCAGAACATAAATCTAGCTTAGGCGATAGTTACACCGATGTAAGCCAAAGTGTAGAAACCATTCAAAAGCGCTCCAAACATTTATTGGATTTTATAGATACATACCGACTGTTAACAGAACTGCCCACACCTAAATTAGAGTGGGTTACGGTTACTAATTTATTAGAAGGTAGTCTGTCTTTGTTAAGGGGTATGTTGCAAGAAAAAGGTATTGAGGTCAATGTAACTATACCTAATGATAAATTGCGGGTATACGTAGATGCCAAACAGATAGAACAGGTACTCATAAACCTGCTTACTAATTGTGTGTATGCATTAGATGGCATAAGCAACCCTAAAATTGGCTTTACTGCGGAAGAACAGGAGCAAAAAGTGGTTTTTACCATTGCGGACAATGGTAAAGGCATAGCTGCTAGTTTAAAACGAGATGTATTTGTACCCTTCTTTACAACCCGTAAAAACGGTTCGGGAATTGGATTAAGTTTAAGTAGAAATATTATGAATGCCCACAACGGTAGCATACATTTTACAAGTAAAGCTGGTACTACCCAATTTCACCTTGGTTTTAAGATGCCAAATCATTGATTTTCTCGTAAATAAGGTGGCTTTCCCAACCTCGATATAACAAATAATCTAACAGTTTTTTTTTACGTTTCTGAGGCGGTAAACCTTGGGTCTGTTCCCATTTTTTATCTGCCAATTCATGAAAAACAGTGTAATAATCTCCTTCTATTTCTTTTAAGGCTGTTTTTATATTGTAGTGCGATATTTGCCTTAGCTTAAGTTCTGTCGTGATACGATTTCTACCCCATTTTTTGTACTTAAATTTTCCTCTAGCATAGCTTTGAGCAAAGCGTTCCTCATTTAGATAATTTTCTTGAATCAAGTGAGCAATTATATGGTCAATAGCCTGCGGAATCATGCGCATACCCTTTAATTTGTCTACCACTTCTTTGTGGCAGCGGTCTTGGTAAGCGCAATATGCTTCTAATTTTCTTGTGGCTTCTTCTACTGTAAAACTTGGGGTATTTTGCATGCTATAAATGTATAAAAACAAAAAAAGCGACTCCAAATAAATGAAGTCGCTTTTAACTTAATTCAGTTCTTTGCCGTCCTTATTTTTAAACTTGTATTCTAGATACGTATAGGCATCCCTTGGTTGTATTTTAATCCATTTTTTATGGTCTAAAAACCATTTAGTTCTTATGGAAGGAAAACCCTTGGTTAGGTATGCAGCAATAAAGGGATGTATGTTTAACTCAATTCCTTTACTGTCCTTATTCTGTTTTAAAATACGTTCTAGATGAGCGTTTATCTTGTCAATTAAAACAATAGGAGCTTCTACCTCCTCACCAGTACCATTAGGATTGGCTTCACTAGTTTTAATATTCATTTCTGGACGTACACGTTGCCTCGTAATTTGTACTAAACCAAATTTGCTAGGCGGTAATATTTTATGTTTTGCCCGGTCGTCCTTCATTTCTTCCCTAAGATGATCATAAAGTTTTCTTCTATGTTCACCTTTGGTCATATCTATAAAGTCGACGACGATGATGCCACCCATATCTCGTAAACGCAATTGGCGCGCAATTTCTGTTGCTGCTAAAAGATTTACTTCTAATGCGGTGTCTTCTTGATTTTTGGCTTTATTAGAGCGGTTACCACTGTTTACATCTATAACATGCAAAGCTTCTGTGTGCTCAATAACCAAATAGGCACCTCTACTCATAGAGGCTGTTTTACCAAAAGAGGTTTTTATCTGCCGTTCTATTCCAAATTTTTCATAGATAGGGGCATTACCATTGTAGTGCTTTACAATAGATTCCTTTTCTGGTGCTATTTCGTGCAAGTAATCTCTTATATTATCATAAAGCGTTTCATCATCTACATGTATTCCTGTAAAAGTATCATTGAATACGTCTCTTAATATGGAAGAAGCTCTATTAAGTTCTACCAATACCTTAGATGGATGATTTGCATTGTGTAGAGATTTGCACATTGCTGTCCATTTAGACAACAAATTTTGAAGGTCTTTATCTAATTCTGCGACTTTCTTGTCTTTTGCCACGGTGCGTATTATAACACCAAACCCTTTGGGTTTTATACTGGTTACCAATCTTTTTAAACGCTCTTTCTCTTCTCTGCTCTCAATTTTTTGAGATACAGAAACGCGTTCAGAAAAGGGTACCATAACCAAGTAACGCCCGGCAATGGAAAGTTCCGAGCTAATTCTTGGACCCTTGGTAGAAATTGGTTCTTTTACAATTTGTACCAAGATAGATTGATTGGCTTTAACAACATCGTTGATACTGCCATTCTTGTCAATGTCTTTTTCAAATGGAAAATTTTTTAATGAAAAGTCTCTGAGCTTACCAGTTTTGGCCTGTTTAACAAACTTCAACATGGAAGAAAGTTGCGGTCCTAAGTCATGGTAGTGCAAAAAGGCATCTTTTTCATAACCTACATTTACAAAGGCGGCGTTTAAACCTGTAACAGGTTTTCTGATTTTGGCCAAAAATATATCGCCAACAGAAAAACTATTATTGTCCTCTTCTTTATGTAGTTCTGTAAGTTTTCCATCTTTTAATAGGGCAAAATCCACGGCGTCAGAACTAGATCTTACGATTAATTCTCTATTCACCTTTTTAAATTTTTACCTACACCCAATAGTGGGTACAGATGATTAAACAATTATGTGTGTCGATTAGCTAATCGAATTATAATTATTGTCTGGTCCGTAATGTCAATGAACGTATTCTTTTAAAAAGAAAAAGTAGTCTATCGACTACTTTTTCTTGTGTCTGTTGGCTCTTCTACGCTTTTTTCTCTTGTGCGTAGCCACCTTATGTCTTTTTCTTTTTTTACCACTCGGCATACAGCGTTGCTTTTATATTATTACTTAACTTGAACATTACTCTTAACTCCCTCAACAAATACTTTTGCAGGTTTAAATGCAGGTATATTGTGTGCAGGAATTTTTATTGTTGTATTTTTTGAAATATTTCTTCCGGTCTTTTCTGCCCTTGTTTTGATAATGAAACTTCCAAAACCTCTTAGGTACACATTATCACCATTCTCCAAAGAAGATTTAACCTCTTCCATAAACGACTCTACAGTCGCTTGTACATCACCTTTCTCAATACCCAGTTTCTCTGAGATTTTAGAAACAATATCCGCTTTCGTCATTTTCCGTTATTATTATTAATAGGTTTTTTAAATTGGCTTGCAAATATATAAATGTTTTATATAACGCCCTAAATTTTAAGTATATAAACTGATAAGGGCTTTGGATAGTATTTTCTTACATGGATTTTTCAGAAATAATTTTGCGTTGGTACCAGGAAAACAAAAGGGATTTGCCGTGGCGTAGCACCCGTGAACCCTATAAAATTTGGCTATCAGAAGTGATGTTGCAACAAACAAGAGTTGCACAAGGATTGCCTTATTACCAGAAATTTGTGGAAGAATTTCCGACAGTTTTTGACATGGCTAAAGCGCCAGAAGAACAAATTTTAAAATTATGGCAAGGGCTAGGTTACTACTCACGCGCTAGAAATATGCATGCTACCGCAAAAATGGTGGTTAATGAATTGGGGGGTAACTTTCCTACAACACATAAAGAATTATTAAAACTGAAAGGAGTGGGGGATTATACCGCTAGTGCTATAGCTTCTATTTGTTTTAATGAACCAGCACCCGTAGTAGATGGTAATGTATATCGTGTGTTAGCCCGTTATTTTGGAATTGATATACCTATTAATAGCACAGATGGAATAAAATACTTTAAAGGCTTAGCCAAAAAACTAATGGCAACCACCAATGTGCGTGATTATAATCAAGGTATTATGGAATTTGGCGCCATACAATGTGCGCCAAAAAGCCCTAATTGTAAATTATGTCCTTTACAAAGTAGTTGTGTGGCTTTCGCAGAAAATAGAATTACAGAATTGCCTGTGAAATTAAAAAAGACCAAAGTAAAACACAGGTATTTTAATTATATGGTTTTTGTGGACGACGCTAAAAAAACAGCTTTGGAAAAGCGGGAAGGGAAGGGTATTTGGCAGCATCTTTATCAATTTCCTTTAATAGAGGCAGAAGAGCCTTTAAACATTCAACAAATAGAAGATAGGTTAAAACTAAAAGGACAATTATATAAAAAGGTATATCTGTTTAATTCAGAAAACATAGTTCATAAATTATCCCATCAACACATACATACTAAATTTTGGATTGTAGCGGTAACAAAAATTAAAGAGAATGCTGTATCTTTTGCTAAAGCAAAAGAATTTCCTGTGCCAGTTTTAATTGCACAGTTTATGGAGCGCTTTAAATTTTAGTATTTTTGTCGATTATGAGTGGAACATTAAATAAAGTAATGCTGATAGGGCATTTAGGAGATGAGATTAAGATGCATTATTTTGATGGTGGCGGGTGCATTGGTAGATTCCCACTAGCAACTAATGAGACGTATACCAATAGGCAAACTGGCGAGCGTGTTACTAATACAGACTGGCATAATATTGTTGTGCGTAATAAGGCAGCCGAGGTTTGCGAAAAATACCTAAAAAAAGGAGACAAAGTTTATATTGAAGGTAGACTTAAAAATAGACAGTGGCAAGGAGAAGATGGAAACACCCGCTATGCAACGGAAGTACACGTGCAAGATTTTACCTTTTTAACTAATAAAAATGAGAGTATGCAGGGGAATAATCAACAGAATGTTGGTCAAAATTCTTCTGCTAACAATACTTCTCAAGGATACAGCGTTCCAGAACAGAAAGCTCCTATGCAGGAAGCAGAAGATGACGATTTACCGTTTTAATTCTATTTAATTGGACCCAGAGCCCTATAGTTCGGTATTATTATTTGTTGCCCCAGATGGCGTTTTAGTAGCACAACTGGTTGTGCTTTTACTTTTGTTGATTTGTTCTGCTTTAATTTCTGGGGCAGAGGTAGCTTTATTTGGACTATCTCAAACCGAACTGAATGCTATTGAGGAGGCCCAAACCAGCAAGGGGAATTTAATTCTTAAATTACTAGAGAAACCCAAAAAGTTGTTAGCAACAATATTAATAGCCAATAACGCGATTAATATTGGAGTTGTTTTGCTTTTTAGCGAAATCGGTGACATTCTGTTTTCAGAAATGGATCAGACCCTATTTGGGGTCATATCGGTACGTTTTATTTTAGAAGTAGTGGTGGCTACCTTTCTTATTCTAATGTTCGGTGAAATTTTGCCTAAAATATATGCCAATCGTAATAAGTCGCAATTTGCTCATTTTATGGCTTTACCACTTAAGGGGTTAGACTTTTTATTTACCCCAATGAGTATGCCTATGCGTTCTGCCACTATTTTTTTACAAGATAAACTAGGTAAGCAGAAAGCAAATATTAGTGTAGATCAATTATCACAGGCATTAGAGCTTACCTCAGAAGGAGATACTACTAAAGAGGAGCAGAAAATATTAGAAGGAATTGTATCTTTTGGTAATACAGACACCAAGCAAGTAATGCGGCCACGAATAGATATTTTTGCCCTGAATGCTGAGCTCAAATTTACAGAGGTAATAGAAGAAATTAAAAAGAATGGATTTTCTAGAATTCCTGTTTTTACAGAGAATATGGATAACGTATCTGGTGTGCTTTATGTAAAAGATTTGTTGCCGTATTTAGATAGAAAAACATTTAATTGGCATACCCTCTTGCGCGAGCCATATTTTGTGCCAGAAAATAAAAAACTAGATGATTTGTTGCTAGAGTTCCAAGAGCAGAAAAAGCATTTAGCTATAGTAGTAGATGAATACGGTGGCACTTCTGGTATTGTAACTTTAGAAGATATTATAGAAGAGATTGTTGGGGATATTAGTGATGAGTTTGATGATGAAGATTTGATATATTCCAAACTAGATGAGCATACCTACGTTTTTGAAGGTAAAACAAATCTTAAAGATTTTTATAGGGTTATTAAAATTGATGACGAATCCGAAGAGCAGTTTGAGCTCAATAAAGGTGAATCAGAAACCATTGCAGGGTTTGTGCTGGAAACCTCTGGGAGTTTCCCTAAAAAAGGCGAAAGTGTAGTTTTTAACAACTATAAATTTACCATTGAAAGTTTAGATACTAAGCGTTTAAAACAAATTAAAGTTAGTTTACCACATGATGTATAGGTTAGCATTTGTAATAGTTTGTTGTATTCTATTGTTTTCTTGTAAAGAAGAGGCTATTCCAAAGCCAAAAGCAATGCTAAGATTAGATTACCCAACACCAGCGTATCAAAACTATACATCTGCTAAATTCAAATTCAATAAAAACAAGGAGGCTAAAATTAAATCTGAAAATAAAGACGGATTAGTATTGGATTATCCTAAAATGAAAGGGTCTGTTTACTTAACCTATAAGCAAGTAAATAATAACATTAATCAACTGTTAACAGATGCTCAAAAATTATCTTATGAGCATGTAGTTAAGGCGGATAATATTATAGAACAACCTTTTATCAATACGGAAAAAGGTGTTTATGGCATGTTTTACGAGGTAACGGGTAATGCGGCCAGTCAATCACAATTTTATGTAACTGATAGTGTCAATCATTTTGTGACGGGTTCGCTCTATTTTTATGCCAAGCCAAATTATGATTCTATTTATCCTGCTGCCATATATTTACAACAAGACATCCGCACCATAATGGAAAGCTTGGACTGGAATTAGGCCTATTTCTCTGGCTCTGCTAAAAGCTTCTCTGCATTTGCAATGCTAGTGTTAATCTGCTCTTTCAGTGCTTTAACTTTTACCTCTTCCTCGTCTAACCAAGCTTGTTTTTCTGGAGTAAGTTCTTTGCCATTTAAAATTTCGTCAGAATCAAAGCGGTCGCCAAAACCTTTCATCCAATCCATCATAGCGCTATTGGATTTTTGCAAGTCTTTCATTGCTTGTTGATACTGTTTTCCCGTAGCAGTAGTATCTACCTTATCTTTAAGTTGACTTACAAGTTTGCCTAAAGTGCCCATTTTAGGCATTACTTCATCATGAATGGCCATTACCTTTTGCATTTGGGAATTTCCTTCTTCATGTTTTTTATTTCCTTGACAACTACATATAATCACTACTATAAGTAAAAGAACTATTCGCTTCATGCTTTTAATCTATTTATTCTGTTTTAGAAAATTCAAGTTAAGAAATACAAAGTAAAGGTAGAAATCGCGAATACTATCAATATACATAAAATAGTTTCTTCAGTCTACAGGAAATAAATGGTGGTTAAAATAATTTTATCACCTAAACTAAGGTAGAACAAGTCAGACTAGTGTGGTTATAACGCTTTAAAAGTTATGATTTAGAAATAACTACGGTTTTACGGTTTAAATCTGTTCTAGTGATGCTATTTACCAAACACCGTGCAACGCTATCTCTGCTAACTAAAAGGTTTGGTTTGGGTTGATTGTTCCACGATTCTTGGATTGATGCTTTTTGTGACGAATTAGTCAGACCTACAGGCCTAACAATGGTCCAATTCAATTCAGAAGAATAAAGAATTTTTTCCTGCTTTTCATGGTCTTTGTATGCAAAACCAATGTTGCTATACTCTATAATCCATCTAAACCAAAAAGGGAGGTTTTTATTGGTCTCTGCAACTCCCCAAGCAGAACATATGACTATCTTATTTATAGACTCTTGCTGTGCAATAGTAGTTAGCTTATGCATTACATTAGAAAGGTATGTCTTTGGTGTTTTTAGTGGTGCCCATGGAAAGTCTGATGTTCTAGAAATATTGAGAACGCTAATTATGGCATCACATCCATTTAGAGCCTTTTGTAAATCTTGAATGTCATTAGCATCACCCTCAATAACGGTTAATTTTTGTTGAGGTTTTATACGATTTGAGTTTCTTGCTAAGCAATGTACTTCAAAACCATCTGCTAAAGCACGCTTGAGAACCAATTTCCCCGTTCTTCCTGTGGCACCAAGTACTAAGATTTTCATTTATCTTTTGCTTTAAAAAAAAAGACCGGATAAAACCCGGTCTTTAAATATATAATCAAACTAGTGCTATTCAAAATCAGCAGGAGAAACTCCTTCATTCACCTTAATTTCTTTAACTATAAAGTCAAAGCTTTGTGGTCCCATGGTTTGGGTCATTTTAAAAGGAAATTTAATTCCAGATATTTCTCTATAATCGTCTAAAATTAAAGTCTGTGTCATTTGCTGTCCTTGCATTTCTTGGACGTTCACTTCTTGGACCTTTAATCCAGTTTCTAGGTCATAGTAAACGGTTTTATTATCCGTTACTTTAATTTTGTAGGCTTTTTTGCCATTTACCATTTCTACGCCTTCTAAAGTTAAGCCACCTGCTGCCAAATAGTTTAATTCTGGAAAAGGTGCAGACTCTTCCTTAATTTTATTAATCTCATCTTCGTTAAGGTCCTTGCGTTGACCTTGCATGGTCATGTAACCTTTATTGCCGTCTAATACTTGTTTACTCATGGAATTACCCATAACCTTTACATCTTGCATAAACTGTTCCTTAGAAGTTTTTTTCATCTCTAATTCCAGCTTCATTCCTTGCATTTCTGCTTCTGCAGATAATGCGTAAGATTCTACGTTTTCTAAAGCTTCTTTTCCGCCCACAGAAGCAAGGTATTTTTCTATTACAGTGTTAGCATCTACGCCCTCTGGGGTAGCAACATCATAATTAGGTTTTTCTGTTTTGTTAGCGTTCTTATCAAAATATTTAACAGGAACAGCTTTACCATTAAAAGTTACTTTCTCAAGGTTTTCTAATACTTCGCTACCTTTACCTACAACTACTACGCGAGCATTATCCATTGAGAAATATTTATTGGCGGCAGCTTGTACATCTGCAATAGATACTGCATTTAATCGCTCTAAGTAATTCTCGTAAAAGTCTTTAGGTAAACCTTCTTTTTCAATGTTTAAGGCGTAGTTGGCTACAGTTTCAGGATTTTCTAAAGCCATAACAAATCTACCAGCATATTTAGCTTTAGTATTTTCCAACTCTTCTTTAGTGATAGGCTCCTTACGGATGCGTTCAATTTCTTTTAAAATCTCTACTACCGAGCTATCTGTAACCTGATTTCTTACCTGTGCAGTAGCGGTAAACCTAGTTTTAGAGTGTTTGTTGTCTCTTAATGAAGAGTAAGAGCCATAGGTATATCCTTTGTCTTCTCTTAGATTTAAGAAAAGTCTACCTTCACCTCCGCCACCAAGTACTTGGTTGGCAATCAAAGCCGCTAGGTAGTCTTTGTCTTTCATTTTTAGGTCTACCAAATTTTCTACCACAACTTGGGATTGTACAGCATTAGGAAGGTCTACAAAATTAATTTGTGTATACTGAACGTCCTTAGGCTCTGAATAGCTCAAAGATGGTGGCACGGCCTTGGTCCAAGGTGTAAATGCTTCGGTAACGAGTTTTTTGGCATCATTAAAGGTTATGTCTCCTATAACAATTAAATAAGCATTGGCTGGGACAAAGTAAGAACGGTAAAATTCTTCTACATCTGCCAAGGTAACATTGTTAACTGTTTCTTCTGTAGTGATTTCTCCGTAAGGATGGTTTTTACCGTATGCTAAAGCAGATTGTACATTAGAGGCAATGGTAGAAGCATCTTTCTCGCCCGATTTTAAACCTGTAATTAATTTACTTTTCTCCTTTTCAAACTCTTCTGCTGTAAAGTTAGGGTTAATGGCAGCATCTGCCATTAATTCCAGTATTCTAGGGAAATATTTAGAAAGAGAAGAGGCAAAAGCACTTTGTGAACCAAAAGATATACGGGCTCCCAAATAATCTACTTCTTCATTAAAAGCATCTTTTGCTATATTTTTTGAACCATTACCCAGCATGCTAGACATTAAGCTAGATACCCCTGCTTTATTGCCTTCTGCAATGGGCGGATTATCTATTTCTAGCTGTATGCGTACTCTTGGTAGTTTATTGTTTTCTACCACCATAACGGTTAAGCCATTATTAAGCTTAAAGGTATTGGGTTTGCTAAGGTTAATTTTTGGAGCAGGGCCAGATTCTGGTTGTTTACTCCTATCTATTTGTGCATTAGTGGTAAGGGCAACAAGTACCAATACCAGGGTAGTTATAATCTTTTTCATTTGAATATTATTGCGCATTAGCTGTTTCTGGTAAGTACTCTAACTCTAATCTTTGGTTGGCGTTCAAATATTTTTTTGCAACTTCCATAATTTCCTCTCTAGTAATAGAGCGGTATATATCTATCTGCGTGTTGATAAGATTAACATCATCAAACAACATATAATAGGTAGCTAAAGAACTAGCGATACCCTCTACGCTACTGTTAGAATTAACAAAGTTGTTTTCAAACTTATTAATCAGCTTTTGGTGGTCTTTTTCAGAAATTAATTCGGTTTTTATTTTTTCTATTTCCTCATCAATTTCTTTTTGTAAATCTTCCAAGCTTGTTTCGCCTACAGGTAGTGCCCCAACTATATAATTGCTGTACTCCTCCTGGGTTACATTAAATGCTAGAACTTGTAACGCCATTTTTTTATCATCTACCATTTTCTTGTATAGCTTTGAGCTTTTGCCATCACTTAGATAGGTAGAAATCATGTCTAATACATAGGCATCACGCTCTGTCTGTGCAGGCGTTCTGTAAGCCATTAAAACCAAAGGAATCTGTATGTTAGGGTCGTAAAATTTAGCTTTAATAGTACTCTGTATAGGGTCTTCTTTGATAACTGTACGCTCAATTGGAGCACCTTTTGGAATAGGACCAAAGTAATCCTTCACCATTTTTTTAGTTTCTGCAATATCAATATCGCCAGCAACTACCAAAACCGCGTTGTTAGGTACGTAATAAATCTGATTAAATTTTTTAAAATCGTCTAAAGAGGCGCTAGCTAAATGCTCTAAAGAACCAATAGTGGTCCATCTGTACGGGTGCTTTTTAAATAAGTTTTTAGAAACTTGTTCAAAAACGCGTCCGTAGGGAGAATTATCTACACGAAGTCTTTTTTCTTCTTGTACAACCTCTTTCTGTGTGTCTACACCAATTTGATTAATAACAGGATGCATTAAACGCTCAGATTCTAACCAAAGTCCTAATTCTAAATTATTAGAAGGGAATACTTCATAGTAGTACGTTCTATCCATGTTGGTATTGGCATTATTTCTGCCGCCATTAGAAGAAACTATTTGAAACCATTTACCGCGCTCAATATTTTTGGTGCCTTCAAATAACAAATGCTCAAAAAAGTGAGCGAAACCCGTTTTTTCTGGGTCTTCATCCTTACCACCAACGTGGTACATTACAGATGTGGTTACTACAGGTGCGCTGTTGTCCTGATGTAAAATTACGTGTAGTCCGTTGTCAAGGTCGTATTCCTCAAAGCTCACGGATTGGGCAGAGAGGCCCATGGTCAGGGCTAATACGCCCATGACAGTTAGTGTAACTCTTTTCATTTTCTATAGTAGTTTAATTGATATACCTATCGGTTGGTCTAAGATAAAGCCAATTTGTTACAAGATAGAATTACTTAAAAAGAAAAACTTTGTATCGACTGTTAATTTTTGTAACTTTTAATAAAACTAAAAGCATGAAAAATAGCACGTTACCTATCAGATTTGGCCTAGTTACCGCAGCGGTATTGGTGGCCTATTTTTTAATTCTTTCTCTGTTTAACAAGCACACCAACATTTTCTATAGCTTGTTTAATGGTGTTATTACTGGTTTTGGAATTTATGAAACCATTAAATACTTAAAGCTTAAAGACGGAGATAAATTTGATTATGGAAGAGGGTTTAAATTTGGGTTAACTACGGGTGTTGTGGCAACCTTACTTTTTACATTCTTTTTTATGGTGTATAGCACTGAGCTGAATCCATTATTTTTGGAGCAATTGTCTGCGGTTTGGGCTAAAGACTATAGCAATTTTACGGCTATAGTATTTTTTACTGTGGCAATAATGGGTATGGCTACCAGCTTAGTGTTGACATTAAGTTTTATGCAATTATTCAAGTCGTCGAAAAACATACTGAGTAAAGCATAAAAAAGACTTTTTTGCCCTTGTGGATTAAGGAATTAGCAGTATATTTGCACCCGCTATTTACGAAAATAGGGATTTAATTCAATTAAAACATTTAAATATGTACGCAATTGTAGAGATGGCAGGGCAGCAATTTAAAGTTGCGAAAGACCAGAAAGTATACGTACACCGTTTAAAAACAGAAGAAGGAGAAAAAGTTACTTTTGACCGTGTTCTTTTGTTAGATGACGCTGGTACAGTTACTGTTGGCGCCCCAGTCATAGAAGGTGCAGCCGTAGAAGCTAAGGTTGTAAAGCATTTGAAAGGCGATAAAGTTATTGTCTTTAAAAAGAAAAGGAGAAAAGGTTACCGTAAGAAAAATGGTCACAGACAATCTTTAACAGAGATTGTAGTTGAGAACATTTTGGCTAGTGGTGCTAAAAAAGCTGCTCCAGCTAAAGCAGAAACTCCTAAAAAAGAGGCTCCTAAAGCCGCCCCTAAAAAGGCAGCCAAAGGTGGAGACGATTTAAAGAAAGTTGAAGGTATTGGTCCAAAAATTGCTCAGACATTGAATGATGCGGGTATCACTACTTTTGCTGAGTTAGCAAAGACAGATGCAGCTAAAATTGCAGAAATCATTGCAGATGTACGTGGTAACCACGTTACTGATACTTGGCCAAAACAAGCAGAACTTGCCGCAGAAGGTAAGTGGGATGAGCTTAAGAAATGGCAAGATGAATTAGATGGTGGTAAAGCTTAAGTTAACCGCTACAGAAAATTAGTAAAGACAAAACCTAGAAAACATGGCACATAAAAAAGGTGTAGGTAGTTCTAAGAACGGTAGAGAATCAGAATCGAAACGATTAGGCGTTAAGATTTTTGGTGGCCAAGCTGCAATTGCTGGTAACATCATTGTACGTCAAAGAGGAACCAAACACAATGCTGGTGAAAATGTATATCTTGGAAAAGACCATACAATTCACGCTAAAGTAGATGGTGTTGTAAAATTTGAGAAGAAAGCAGGAGGTAAATCCTTCGTTTCTATTGAGCCTTTCGAAGCTTAAGAAAACTCAAAATATAGTATTAAAAAGCCCTGTTCGAGTAAATCGGATAGGGCTTTATTATGTCTATTCTCAACTAAATTATACCTAAGCCTAACTGTTTTTTAATGGAACAGTATGGATTACCACCGTTGGTTTCTAAACTTCTGACTTATAGCGTATTCTATATTCGCTTTTAAATATTCTTCTGGATTATAGTTAGGTAGTGGTAAGATAGATTCAAGTAGTTGTGTGTCCCATTTTTGCGGTTTTCCAGTCAAATACGGGGTAAGGTGAACGCCAATGGTTTCATAATAGAATTTTTCCAAAGTAGTTTCGAAACCTCCAACGCTATCTACAATTTCTTGCGTAAGCTGGTAATTGTTAAAATTAACCGCCTCTAAAATTTTTGATATTCCAGTAAGTATATGGGTACCTATAGGATTTACTATATTGAGTTGTTCTACAGGTTGGTCTATTACCTTACAAATTACTTTGGCGGCATAATCTGTTGGTATAATATTTAAGTTGCTATCATTACCAGCTTGTATACGTACGCTACCCTGTTCTGTTTTATGCTGAAAAAATTTAGCGAACAAATAAAACACCATGTATTTGGAGATAAAAAAACGGGGTTTCTCCAAAGCGTTACCACCTAGAACACTAGGTCTCAAAATTTGAATTTCAATAGTACTAGCAGCACATTGTTGTGCTACATATTTTTCCGCGGCATGTTTAGAGGCTTCGTAGTAGTTTCTATATTCTGCAGGGGTATAATTAAGGTAATCATTACCAATAACCCCATCTTGTTTGCCAGCGGCAAAGGCTGTACTGATGTAAACAAACTTTTTTAAGTATGGTTTAAAAGCAGTAAATAGCTGTTTGGTAAAGCTTAGATTCTCTTCAAAAATTTGGGCTTCGTCTTTTGGATTTACAGATAAATTCACAAAGCCAGCAGAATGTATCATGTAATAGCGCTGGTTTGCATCCAAAAAGTTTTCTGGTTGTAATGCTTTGCTTGCTTCTATTACCGTTAACTTATCCTGAATAGCTATTAAGTTCTGGGCAATAAATTTTGGAGCCATTGGACTGGTGAGCATATTTTGTATTCTATCACTAGCATCAACAGACTTCTTATTTCGTACTAAAAGGTGAATACTTTTTAGTTCATTTAACCTTTCTTCTAACAAGCTAAATAGCAGTTGCGAACCTAAAGTTCCTGTTGCTCCAGTTAAAATAATATGCATACTTGGCTATTGGTTACTAAAAAAAACAAACCCCTGCTTCTGCAAGGGTTTATAAAAGATTAACAAAGGTAAAAATTAATACCTGTAATATTCTGGCTTAAAAGGACCTTCTACGGTTACACCAATGTAAGCCGCTTGGTCTTCTTTTAAAGTAGTTAACTCTGCGCCCAATCTAGATAAGTGTAGTTCTGCAACTTTCTCATCTAAATGTTTTGGCAACATATAAACCTCATTATTGTAGTTTTCGCTATTTTTCCAAAGCTCTATTTGCGCTAAAGTTTGGTTAGTAAAACTATTACTCATTACAAAACTTGGGTGTCCTGTAGCACATCCAAGGTTTACCAATCTACCTTCTGCTAAAACAATAATGTCTTTACCGTTAACGGTGTATTTATCTACTTGTGGTTTAATTTCGTCCTTGGTGCTGCCAAAGTTTTCATTTAACCATGCCATGTCTATTTCATTGTCAAAGTGGCCAATGTTACATACAATAGCCTTGTCTTTCATGGCCTCAAAATGTTCCCCACGTACAATGTCCTTGTTACCTGTAGTGGTAATAACAATATCAGAATTACCAACAACGGTTTCTAATTTTTTTACTTCATAACCATCCATGCATGCTTGTAGCGCACAAATAGGATCTATCTCTGTTACGGTAACAATAGCTCCTGCACCACGAAAAGAAGCAGCGGTACCTTTACCTACATCACCATAACCACAAACGGTTACGCGTTTACCGGCCAACATGGTATCTGTTGCTCTACGGATAGCATCCACTGCACTTTCTTTACATCCGTATTTATTATCAAACTTAGACTTGGTAACAGAATCGTTTACGTTTATAGCGGGCATAGGTAAAGTTCCGTTTTTTACACGCTCGTACAAACGGTGTACGCCTGTAGTGGTTTCTTCTGATAAACCCTTTACACCTGCAGCTAGTTCTGGGTATTTATCCAAAACCATGTTAGTAAGGTCACCACCATCATCTAAAATCATATTTAAGGGCTGTCTATCCTCTCCAAAGAATAAGGTTTGTTCAATACACCAATCAAACTCCTCTTCGTTCATACCCTTCCAGGCATAAACCGGAATACCTGCAGCGGCTATGGCAGCAGCAGCGTGGTCTTGGGTAGAGAATATATTACAAGAACTCCAAGTAACATCTGCTCCAAGCGCTACTAAAGTTTCTATAAGTACAGCTGTTTGTATGGTCATGTGCAAACAACCAGCAATACGGGCACCTTTCAAAGGTTGTTCTTCTTTATATTCTTCCCTTAAAGCCATTAAACCGGGCATCTCTGCTTCTGCTAATTCTATCTCTTTTCTACCCCAATCGGCAAGGGCAATATCCTTCACCTTAAAAGGAACGTATGCAATT
This sequence comes from Croceivirga sp. JEA036, assembly GCF_011882165.1. Taxonomy (NCBI): domain Bacteria; kingdom Pseudomonadati; phylum Bacteroidota; class Flavobacteriia; order Flavobacteriales; family Flavobacteriaceae; genus Croceivirga; species Croceivirga sp. JEA036. Next base: position 233,585 of record NZ_JAATON010000003.1, on the reverse strand, counting down.
GTTTTTGTACTCATACTATTTTAATTTATTTTGATAGCAATTTTAGCCGCAAAGGTACAAATTACTTATCTTTTACAAGTGCCCGTTTATAAAACCATAATAGTATCGCCTACCACTAAAGTGTTGCTTTGGAAGGTAGAAGAACCCGAAGCAGTATTAGCTAAAGATGTGCTGCTGACCCCACATTGCCAAAACCGCATGGATGGGATGAAATCTGAAAGCCACCGAAGGGCCTTTCTAAGCATTAGACATTTGATGGCTTTGGAAGGTTATGCAGATAGTGATTTGTATTATGATGAAAATGGAAAGCCCCATTTAAAAGATGGAAAGCATATTAGCATAACCCACTCTTACAATTTTACTGCAATAATACTAAGTGATTCGCATGAGGTAGGTATAGATATAGAAAAGCAGCGCGATAAGATTATAAAAATTGCACATAAATTTACCCCTATAGAAGAGTACCATACGTTGGCCAATGCCGAAGCCATTATTCGTAAACTAACCATTGTCTGGGGTGCCAAGGAATCTCTTTACAAAATTTATGCCCAGCCGGGTCTTAGTTTTTTAAAGCATATAGATGTCCAAGATTTTACCATGGATACTGGAAAAACAACTGCACAAATAGTTTATGGCGATAAAAAATCGGTTTACGAAATAGATTTTTTAGAGTTTGAAGGGTTTACTTGTGTTTATGCTCAGCGTAATCTTGGTAGTTGAGGCTTTTAACAGTAGCTTTATGGGCCTAAACAAAAACCATGAAAATTTCTGTAGAGCTAACCTTGTCGCCTTTACAAGACGATTTTGAACCTATAATCATCAGTTTTATCAAAAAACTCCGTGACTCTGGTCTTACCGTGCAAGAAAACGCATTAAGTACCCATGTTTATGGGGAGTATGATAAGGTCATGGCCTTGTTAACAGAAGAGATTAAAGAAGCCTTGGAATTGATGGAACATGGTTTGCTTTATATGAAAATAGTAAAGTCTGACCGAAGCTCTTATGAACCAAATTTTTGATTTTTTCCTTTCCGCTTATCAAGGAAGAAGTTGGTCTTTAATTTTACTAGAAGCTACCGCCTTTTTCTTTGGTATTGCTTCTGTAATTTATGCCAAGAGAGAAGATATTATGGTGTACCCAACTGGGTTGGTGGCAACAGTGATTACGGTATATCTATTTTATGTAGACCGTTTGTTTGGAGACATGATGATGAATTTCTACTACTCCATAATGAGTATTTATGGTTGGTGGAACTGGTCTAGGACTAAAGAAAAACAGCAAGTTGTAGTTATTTCTAGAACCAACACTAGAGAAAAAGGTATTGGTTTTATCTTCTTTTTATTAACCATGTTTATTACGTATAGTGTTTACCAGTGGTTTGGTAAGGCGTTAGAGATACCTAATTATATAGATATTGTTACCTCTGGTATCTTTTTTACAGCTATGTGGTATATGGCAACAAAAAAGTTAGAAAACTGGACGTTGTGGATTGTGGGCGATTTAATTACGGTACCTTTATATGCCTATAGAGGATGGGGAATGTTTGCATTGCAATATTTTATATTTACCCTATTGGCTATTCAAGGATACAAACAATGGAAGAACAGCTTAAACAACAGCCCAGCAACCTCCTAAAAGTTGTGCTTTTTGGGCCAGAGTCTACTGGTAAAACAACCTTATCCAAAGCACTTGCTGCGCATTATAACACCAAATGGGTTCCAGAATACGCCCGTGAATATTTACAAAACAAATGGGATAGAGAGCAAAAAGTCTGTGAGCCAGAAGACTTGCTACCCATAGCGGCGGGACAAATGCAATTAGAGAATCAACTTTCTAAAACAGCAAAAAATATATTGATTTGCGATACCGATTTATTAGAAACTAAAGTGTACTCAGAAGCGTATTATCTAGGGTATTGTGATCCATTGCTAGAAAAGTATGCGCTAGAAAATAATTATCAGTTGTATTTGCTTACCTATATAGATGTACCGTGGGAAAAGGATGATTTAAGGGACAAACCGACTCAAAGAGAAGAAATGTTTGCTTATTTCCACAAAACCTTAAAGAAGTATGATAAGAATTTTGTTATTTTAAAAGGTAGTCGTGAAGAACGATTACAAACAGCTATAAACATCATCAATAAACTACTGTCAGCATGATAAAACTATCTACCGAAGACCAAAATCAACTAAGTAAAAAAGGCATTTCAGAGGAAAAAGTACAACAACAAATAGCCACATTTAAAGAAGGTATTCCGTTTGTAACTTTAGATAAAGCCGCAGTGGTAGGCGATGGTATTGTAAAACTATCAGAACAAGAAGAAAAAGAACTTACTGCTTTATTTGATTCAAAAAAGAACCAACTACACTTATTAAAGTTTGTACCTGCTTCTGGAGCCGCTTCTAGAATGTTCAAGGCTATTTTTAATTTTGTAGATGCTTACAATCCAAAGCAAGGAAGTCTAGATGCCTATATAGATAAAACCGGAGATAAGGCGGTAAAAAAATTTAGAGACGGTATGCCTAACTTTCCTTTTTATATGGCACTTATGCAAAAAATTGAAGGTGCTTATAACTCAGAAGATGAGAAAGTACATCTTTTTGCTAAAGAAATGTTGGCAGAGGAAGGGCTCAATTATGGTTTTTATCCTAAAGGGTTGTTACCGTTTCACTTGTATAAAGATGGGAGTGCAACGCCTTTTAAAGAGCATTTAAAAGAAGCTGCTTTGTATGCTACTAGTGAAGGTATGGCAAATTTACATTTTACCATTTCCCCGCAGCATCAAGAAATGTTTACAAAAGAAGAGGCGAAATCTGCACCCGAAATAAACAAGGCAACCGAGACTAATTTTTCTATTACATATTCCAATCAAAAGCCGGCTACAGATACCATAGCTGTAAACATGGATGATACTCCCTTTCGTAATGCAGATGGGAGCATTCTTTTTAGACCTGGAGGTCATGGAGCGCTAATAGAAAATTTAAATGATCAAGAGGCAGATATCATATTCATAAAAAATATAGATAATGTAGTGGTAGAATCTAACCTTACCGCAGTAGCAGAAAGTAAAAAAATACTTGCGGGATTGTTATTGAAAATTCAAGAGCAGGCCTTTGTGTATGCCTCGGAATTAGAGAATGATAAGGTTTCAGAAGACAAATTGGAAGAAATAACTACTTTTTTACAAGACAAGTTAAATGTGCGTTTTTCGTCAGATTTTAAACAGTTATCTCCAGAGGAGAAAATTACTCAACTTAAACAAAAGATAAATAGGCCTATCCGTGTATGTGGAATGGTAAAAAACGAGGGTGAACCCGGTGGTGGTCCATTTTTCATTAAAGATACAGAGGGCAACGTTTCGCTTCAAATTATAGAATCTGCTCAAATTAATAGTAAAGACGGTGCTCAAATGAGCATTTTGCAAAACAGTACCCATTTTAATCCAGTAGATTTGGTTTGTGGAGTTAAAAATTTTAAAGGCGAAAAGTATAATCTGTTAGAATATGTAGATACTAAACAGGGCTTTATAACAGGTAAGACCAAAGAGGGTAAGGAGCTAAAAGCATTAGAATTACCAGGTCTTTGGAATGGTGCTATGGCATTTTGGAACACTATATTTGTAGAAGTACCGTTGGTAACTTTTAACCCAGTAAAAACGGTAAACGACTTATTGAAACCTACACATCAAGTACAATAAAAAATTACCAGTAACAAAAGGACGGATTTATAATCCGTCCTTTTTTATACTAATACCTGTAGGAGTAACAGGTAATGCTATAAGCCAATCATTACCATATTTATCCAATAAATAGTTAGCTAAAGCAGCATTATGTTTTTGCGCATTGGCAAAGCTTATTGGGTCAATTGCACAGTTTTTAAATATAAAACCAATACCAAAGTTTTTTTTAAATGCAGCCTGCCTTTTATTATCTGTGGGTAATATGGTATGGATAATAAAATTTAAAGTGTCTTTAGCCAGCTGCTCTTCTATTACAGTTGGTGTTAGTTCATAGCCGTAAGTATTTGTAACAAATGGAATACTACTATTAGAATCTAAAAGAGTTATTGTTATAATAGATTTGTTTTTTAGGAGTTTGGGAGCATTTATAGATGCAAAAAAGCCCTTACTTACAAAATCTAATTTGTATCTGCCTTTTTGTGGTAATAGAACTTGTCTTGTGGCCGTATTTGTAAATGCTATTTTTTGCTGGGTTTCTTCAATTATTAGAAATCCTTTTTGAAATGCAATATCTGTTTTGTTCTTAAATTGAACGGTAACTGCAACTTCTTTGGCAAAACTTATTTGAGTTGAAATGTACAATACAAATAGAAGGATAAACCTGAGCATATTAAAAATGGTTTTTTTAAAAGACGATGGCCAAAAAAGAATGTGACAAAATCTTATAAAGTATACATATTGTTGTTTCCTTTTTACACACTTTGTGTATTGGGATACAGTGTTTTATACACTATGCTAGAATTTAAAATTAGCATATAACATTGACAATCAATAACCTATGCTTTTTTTGCTGTGGTGCACTAATTCTGGTATTATTTTTCCTCTATACCTAGAACAAAGTTTAACATTAAAACACAGACAAAATGAAAAAGTTATTTTTTGCCACAGCATTAGCAATCGGAAGTTTATCAGCAGTAACAGCTTCTACAGCTACTTTACACGACGGAATCATGAGCGAGGTAATCGCAGAAGAATTTAAAGAAATAGCAGTGTCTGACCTGCCTGCTGCTGTATCTGATGCAGTTGAAACTGATTTTGCTGGTGCTACCATCAACAAAGCATACATGAACGAGAATCAAGAATTTAAACTAGAAATCACTGCTGCAGACGGTTCTGAGCAAACCTTATACGCAGATGCAGAAGGTAACTGGCTAGATATGTAATATATCCGCTTAAGTTTATTACGCTGAAAAGACCGCAATTGCGGTCTTTTTTTATGCATTTGTATTCACTTTTAAGATTTTTTAATGGCTTTGCAGACTTAGGCAATACTATCTTTGTATAGTAACCCCATCTTATATGCCAAATATTTTAGTAGTAGATGATGACGTTGCTTTTTGCAACATGCTCAAAGGATTTTTAGAACGACAAAATTTTTCTGTTTTACATTCCTTTGGTTTAGAAGATGCGCTACAAAAATTAGAAAATACCCCTTTTACTGTTTTATTGACAGATTTAAGACTACCCAACGGCTCTGGCATAGATTTATTAGAAATTGTAAAATCTAAACAACCCAATTGTCATGTAGTGGTAATGACGGGCTATGCAGAAGTAGGTAGCGCGGTGGACGCAATGAAGAAGGGAGCGGCAGATTATATTGCAAAACCATTTGCTCCAGATGCTTTACTGAACATTATCAATAAATTAATAGCGAATAATCATACTGCTACAAACAAACAAAAATCTGTAGTACCTAAAATTAAAATTGAGAATGCAAAAAGCACTACAAGAGTAGTAGGAATAAGTGAAGCTGCAGAAAAACTTAATGAGCATATTAATTTGGTGGCACCCACCAACATGTCCGTTTTCATTAATGGAGCTAGTGGCACAGGAAAAGAAGTTACAGCAAGGGCAATACATGAAAATAGTAGAAGATGTAACGGCAATTTTATTGCGGTAGATTGTGGCGCAATACCCAAAGAATTGGCTGCTAGTGAATTTTTTGGGCATGTAAAAGGTAGTTTTACAGGAGCTGTAGAGGATAAAATTGGCTGTTTTGAAGCAAGTTCTGGTGGAACACTTTTTTTAGATGAGGTAGGCAATCTTTCTTATGAAAATCAAATTCAGTTATTACGTGCACTACAAGAACGTAAGATTAAAAAAGTAGGAAGTACCAAAGAAATTTCTGTGGATATTAGGCTAGTAACTGCTACCAATGAAGATTTGCAGCAGGCTGTTGCACAGGGTAAGTTTAGAGAAGATTTATACCACCGTTTAAATGAGTTTACTATAAATGTCCCTGCCCTAAAAGAAAGAAGGGCAGATTTACCATTATTCTTAGATTATTTCTTAAATAAAGCGAACGCTGAGCTAGATAAAAATATTATCGGGTTTTCTGCCGATGCATTACAAAAACTAACACAATACGCCTGGCCAGGTAATTTAAGAGAATTGCAAAATCTAGTGAAAAGAATGGTATTGCTTTGCCAAGAAAATGAAATTACGGTTAATCTATTGCCGCCCTATATTAAGGAAGCTGTTTTAAAAGAAACACAAACTTCTGGCGCCATAGACGAATCTTTAATTTTAAACAAGGAAGAATTAGAGAAAAAAAGAATTTTAAAGGCACTAGAGCAAACAAAATATAATAAAACAAAGGCCGCGAAACTACTGCAAGTTACCCGTAAAACCTTGTACAATAAAATTGCGCAATACAAACTAGAAGTTTAAATAAGCTTTTAATTCATTCAAAACATTTTCTAAGGCTTTGGTGAAATGCTCTTTTGATCTTGTTTTTGCTTCTGCTTCTAATTGTTCTAAGTGGGGGATTACTTCGCTTATCTGCAACAACCTAAACATAGGTAGCATTTTGTGAGCAATTTCTTTAATGACAACCTGATTTTTACTTGCCAATGCATGCTCTATTAGGCTATAATTTTTTAAGGTTTCTTGATAAAAGATTCTTAAATTTTCTCTTAATTTTTCATCTAACTGTGCAGGGTCTAAAAAGCCTGTTAATGGTTCAGTATTTAAATAGTAAAACGTTTGTTTTGTGGTGTTTTTAACCGTGTCTACTGTAGATGCTATTTTTAAGTGGTTCATTAATGCAGATTGCAGCTCTCCTTTAGAAAAAGGCTTGTACAATAGTTGAGCAAAACCTGCCTTTATACAGCGGTGTGCATTTAAAGTTCTATTTCCAGTCATTGCTATAATTGGCTGCCCTTTATAATGCGGCATTTGCTGTTTAAATGCGTGTAAAACCTCAAAACCCGTGTTAGTTGGCATTTGCATATCAGTAAATACAATATCATATTCAAAACCTATCGTTTTTGGAACATCAGAAAGCTTGGTAAAGGTCTTGTGAGGAATGTTTAACTGTTCTAAAAAGGTAGATAGTAAGGCTAAAAGACTCGTATCATCATCAATTAATACTACTTTTTTGGAGCTGTAATCTGTAGATTTGGAACGGGAATTAGTTTCAATATGTTCTACAGGTACTTCTACATAAAATGTAGTTCCTTTGTTTTCTTCACTTGTAAAAGATATTTTCCCGCCTAAAAGGTGTGTAAGTTTCTGCGCTATGGTAAGTCCCAAACCATAACCTTCTTTCTTTACATTCGTTTCTGCTTGCGTAAATTCGTTAAAAATGGTTTGCTGTATCGACTTAGGTATTCCGCTGCCTGTATCTGCAATGGTTATCTTTAACTGGGCATCCTTTTGTAGGTCGGCATTAATTTTTACATAACCATTTTGGGTAAATTTAAATGCGTTAGAAATTAAATTAGTGAGTATTTGGCGTAATCTAAATGGATCTGTTTTAAAGGTTTGCTGTAATGTTGCTGCTATGTCTAATTGTAATGCCACAGCGGTATTTGCTGGCTTTAGGCTCGTTGCAATCTCCTCTATCAGTTGAGCTGGGATAAAATTTGTGGGTTCTATAAGTAATTTGCCAGCCTCTAACTTAGAAAAGTCTAATAAATCATTCGCTAATTTATTTACATGGTTAGCAGCTACCTGTATGTTGCTTATGTATTTTTCGGTGTCTTCTTTTCGGTTTGCCGTTGGCAGTAAATCTGCATATCCTTTTATAACTCCTAAAGGGCTACGCATATCATGACTTACAGTTTTAATAAGCTGCTCCCTGCTCTGCAGTAATTCCTTGGTGTACGTATTTGCAGCTTCTAATTGTGTGCTTAGTCGTTGTACTCTTCTAAAATCTCTAGTGATAAAATAGATGGATAATAGAATGATAATAAAAGCGAGAATGCCTAACCACTTAATATTTTTAGTGCTTTTTTTTAGGGCGATGGATTGTTCTAAGTTTGCATTTGCAGTAATGGCTAAAACTTCTTGTTCCAAAGTGCTCACTAAGTCTCGCAATTTTTGTGATATTTCTATATCAGTACGTAATATTTGATATTCTTTGTTCGCTATTTGTTGATTTTGGCGCAAGTGTTTTTTACGTGTATCTAGTAGTAAATCTTGAGTAGCAATTAAGATGCTATCTACCATCTTACGTTCATTTTCTGCACCCTCTTCTCGTTTGGCATTTTCATTTAGTAGTTCCGCATAGGCAATCACACTTTTTTGTGTTGCTTCTGGTAGTTGGTCAAAATTGGGCACCAAAGCTCTCGGGGTTATAGTGCCCACGGTAGCCTCTAATGTTTTTATTTTTAAGATGAGACTGTCTAAAGACTTTTCTGCATAGTTCTTTGTTGCTAATCGTCTAAGTTGGTCGTTATTGGCTACTTTCTGCTGTAGTAATATGGCTAAACTATCTAGTAGCGAAATATGTTTGTTGCTCTCACTGCTAATTTTTAGAGTGTCTATCAAAAAAAGAATGCTGTCTACTTTTACGGCATAGGCTGCAAAATCTTTTTTTGTATTGCGTTGCAGAGCTAATTTAGATAGACTTTCGGCAGTATAAATGTCATTAGTAAGCGTACTTATTTTTAAAAGGCGCTCCTCCTTTGGATTAATTTTTTGCGTTTTAGGCAGTATATTTTCTAACTCCAAATAGAAAAACCATCCAGCTAAAATGGCTAAAGATGCTAATACTATATAGCTTAAGACAATCTTTACAATAAAATTTTTACGTTTTTCCAAACCTGTGCTAAATGCCCAAATTTATTGTGGTTTCAAAGTTTTGAGCACCAATAAAAAGTTAATTGTTAACCCAAACACGTAAATTTTTTTCTTAAAAATGTGACCCATTTAAAAAAGGGGTGTCTTACTTATAGAAACAAAAAATAAGAGACGTGTTAAAGTCTATCATTTACGGACTAGCATTTTTAACAGCATTGGCAATAGCATCTCATTATTTAAATGAAGAAAAGACAATTAGGGTTGAGGCAAAAATTGTTACTGCAGAAGTTCATAGATAAGTTATTCACATTCCGTTTTAGCCACTAGGCTAGCGGATCATTGGTTGGTTGATTTGGTTGGAAGGGCCGTACGGTTCTCACCTTACGGTCCTTTTCTTAAAAAAAGCTGCCATTATAAACACTTAAGATAATGCTATATTACACTAACCATGCGTTGTCTAAGGTCAATTACAAACAAAGATAATTTTCCATGTTATCCTTGTACCCCGAATCAAAATAGTTTGTTAGATTGATCCTTTTAAGGCTGTCCCCAGGGCGGCCTTTTTTGTTTTTTATATTTTAGGTATTACATTTGCCGCCATCTCAAAGGGGTGCTGCTTTTGAGTGGCTGAGATTATACCCATTGAACCTGGGCGGGTAATGCTGCCAAGGAATTACGCGGTTAGCGTTTATGGTAAAAAGCATCTAGTAAAACTAGAAGCAAAGCAAAAATTAGCTAAAACAGAATAATAACCCCTTTTATTCGTATTTAAATTACGAATCAGAATGAATTATTCATTAGTAAAAAGGTGCTGTAGCATAGCTTTAAAACAAAGCGTTTTTGGGATATTATTTTTTGGATTACAACTAGTTGTAGCACAAAATCAAGCTCCAGATACTACTCAAGGAACCAAAGTGGTACTAGATGAGGTTTTAGTGCAAGCAGTAAGAGTAACTAAAGCCACACCCGTTACATTTTCAGATTTAGATAAGGAAGAAATAGCTCCAAGAAATTTAGGACAAGATATTCCCATTTTAATGAACTTTTTACCTTCTGTGGTTACTACATCAGACGCTGGTGCAGGGGTTGGTTATACCGGGATTAGGGTAAGAGGTTCTGATGCTACCCGTGTTAACGTAACCATAAATGGTATACCGTACAACGACGCTGAATCTCAAGGTACTTTTTGGGTAAATATGCCAGATTTTGCATCCTCCACAGAAAGTTTACAGTTGCAAAGAGGTGTGGGGACATCTACTAATGGAGCGGCTGCTTTTGGAGCTAGTTTAAATTTGTTAACAGATGCTATTTCAGAAGAAGCATTTGCGCAAATAGGAAGCTCTATTGGGAGTTACAATACCTTGCGAACCAATGTAAAATTTGGGACAGGTTTACTTAGTGACCATTTTGAATTCTCTGGCCGACTTTCTAGAATTACTTCTGATGGGTACATAGATAGAGCATCTTCTGATTTAGATTCTTATTTTTTACAAGGCTCTTTTAAAGATGATAATACACTCATTAAAGCACTACTTTTTGGTGGGCACGAGGTTACCTATCAAGCATGGTATGGTTTTGAACCAGAATATGTGGCTGCATTAGGGGCAAATCCAGATATAAAAGAGAATCCAACATATAACGTTGCTGGAGTTTATTTTGATGACGCAGGTAATATTCAGTTTTATGATAAAGAAGAGGATAACTACAAACAAGATCATTTTCAATTACATTGGAATCAAAAATGGAGTGCAAACTGGAATACCAACATAGCAGTTCACTTTACTAAAGGTAGAGGTTATTTTGAACAATTTAAAGAGGACGATGATTTTGCTACCTACGGTTTTACACCTTTAGAGGTGAATGGGGAAGAGTTGAATACAACAGATGTAATTAGAAGAAGATGGTTAGATAACGATTTTTATGGAACAGTTTTTTCTGCTAATTATGTAAATGATGATTTAGACCTGATTATAGGTGGTGGTTGGAATGCCTATGATGGCGACCATTTTGGAGAAATTATTTGGGCAAGGTACGCCACGGATAGCGAAATAAGAGACAACTACTATTTTGATCAATCGCGTAAAACAGATTTTAATAGTTATGTAAAAGCTAATTACAAGTTAGATGAGCATTGGAGCCTGTTTGGAGATGCTCAATATAGGTCTGTTAGTTATACTGCCAACGGAGAAGATACGGGATTGGTAGATGATGATTTCAACTTTTTTAATCCTAAGGCGGGTATTACTTTCGATTTAAATAGAAACAATAATTTCTATTTTTCTTACGCAAGAGCAAGTAGAGAGCCTAATCGTAACGATTATGAAAACGGTACTCCAAAACCGGAAAAACTCAATGATTTTGAATTAGGATGGCGTTATGTAAGTCCATCTTTTCAAGTAAACACTAATGTTTACTACATGCGCTACCAAAACCAGCTGGTTCTAACTGGGGAATTAAATGATGTTGGGGCACCTGTACGTGCTAATGTAGGAGATAGCTACAGATTAGGATTAGAGATTGATGCAGCATACCAAAGAGACTGGTTTACATGGCAAGGAAATATAGCACTAAGTGATAATAGAAATTTAGATTTTTTCTTTACTAGAGACGGAGAATTGACAGATTTAGGAAATACTAAAATTGCCTATTCTCCTGGATTGGTGGTAGGAAACGTAATTGGATTTAAACCTGTAGAGAATATGCAGTTTTCTTTTTTAACCAAATTAGTAGGTGAACAGTATATGGGGAATATAGATGCTGCGCGTTCTAAATTGGATAGTTATTCTCAAACAGATTTTAACATACAATACAGCATCCCAACTAATGGTTTTGTTAAGAGTGTGGTCTTGTCTGGTTTAGTGAACAACATATTTGATCAACACATAGTTTCTAATGGGTATTTTTATACGTACGATGACGATTGGAGTACTGAAGGAGTTATAACAACTATAGAAGGTGCTGGGTATTATCCGCAGGCTGGAATAAATTTCTTGTTGGGCGCATTGGTTAATTTTTAACTTTGCATCCACACCCTGAGCACCGAGATGATGTAAACTATTTGGTGTAGTTCCCCCAATTGTTTCGATTTGTGAAGGGTGTTTCTGCTTAATATAGTCTAAAATACTTCTACTATAATGCAAGCATCTGAGTTTTTCACACACAAGCCAATACGTTGGGGCATAGTGGGTTGTGGCGCGGTTACAGAAGTTAAAAGCGGACCTCCTTATCAATTTACGCCACACTTTGAACTACGGATGGTAATGCGTAGAGATGCAGAAAAAGTGGCAGATTATGCTAAGAGGCATCAGGTGCCAGCTTTTACAACAAAAGCAGAAGATTTAATCAATTCTCCGGAAATTGATGCAATTTATATTGCTACACCACCGCATTTACATAAAAAATTTGCGCTAAAAGTAGCTGCAGTTGGCAAGCCCTGTTGTATAGAAAAACCCTTAGCACCATCTTACAAGGAGGGTTTAGAAATTTATGAGGCTTTTGAAAAGAAAGATATTCCGCTTTTTGTAGCGTATTACCGTAGGTCTTTACCCCGTTTTTTAAAGGTGAAAGAATGGTTAGATAGTAGCGCAATTGGTAGACCAAGACACATTCATTGGTTAAAGACTAGAAATGCAAGTTCTTTAGATAAAAACAAACACTATAATTGGCGTACAGATGCCAATATTGCGCCAGCAGGCTATTTTGACGATTTAGCGAGTCACGGCCTAGATTTATTTTGTTTTCTATTAGGTGATATCACTTCGGCTAAGGGTATCGCTATAAATCAACAAGGGTTATATACCGCTAAAGATGCAATTTCTGGTGTTTGGGAACACGCTAATGGAGTTTTGGGTACAGGCACTTGGAATTTTGCTACGCATGAGCCAAAAGATGAGGTGGTGATTCTGGGTGAAAATGGAGAAATTAGATTTTCTGTCCTAGGAGAAGAACCGGTGATACTAAAAACAGCAACACAAGAAGAAAGTTTATTTATTCCTCACCCTAAGCATGTACAAGAATTTCATGTGCATAATATACAGCAACACTTGCTTGGAATTTTAGAGCATCCATCTACAGGGAAAACGGCATTGCATACCAGTTGGGTTATGGATAAGATTTTAGGAGCTATTTAGTTAGAAATTATTACAGAACTGCCAGCCACAGTTGTGTTGTAAAACAAAAGGTCATAATAGCGCTGACCGTCATCAGGTCTGTTTAGCATGGACCCAGAAAATAAACTGTATTCATAGTCATCACAACTACAAACCACATTTGACCCATCTAAAGTCATAGTAGAACACTCATTAGGAGCATGATTAGGGCAACTGGCTTCAAACGCAAAAAAAGTGTCTGGCCCAGTACGCATCACAAAAGCACCGCGAGTGCCTACACCATTATTTCCCACATAAATGGGATTACCAACACTGTTTAGATTACTGTAGAGGGGTAAATTAAGGTTGAGTTCAAACCGGAAGCCCACCTCTTGTAAAAAGGGATTTCTGTTTGTAGTGTTTTTATCGCATCCAAAAAGCAAAAGGGTGACAATCAGTAAAAAGAAATATCTCATCCTAAAAATTTGCCGTAAAAGTGGTCAAAAATTATGTATATTTGCGTTAATCCTCTCTAAAAATCACGATATGGTGGTTGTGCAGAGGATTTTTCAATTAATAAATAAAGCGTAACGTAGGGAAAAGACAATTTTTCTCCTGCGTGTTTTTGCTTAAATTATAAGATATATGTCAAAAGTTTCATATTATACTCCAGAGGGATTAAAGAAGTTGAAGGAAGAGTTAGACCAACTTAGAGATGTAGAAAGACCCAAAGCATCCCAAGCTATTGCAGAAGCAAGAGACAAAGGCGATTTATCAGAAAATGCAGAGTATGACGCTGCCAAAGAAGCTCAAGGCCTTTTAGAAATGAAAATTGCCAAGTTAGAGGAAACCGTTGCCAATGCAAGAATTATAGATGAGTCTCAACTAGACACCTCTAAAGTATTGGTGCTTTCTACTGTAAAATTAAAGAACCAAGCCAATGGCATGGAAATGAAATATACCCTAGTTGCGGAAAGCGAAGCTAACCTTAAAACGGGTAAAATATCCGTGACCTCGCCTATTGGTAAAGGGTTATTAGGTAAATCTGTGGGCGATGTAGCAGAAATAAAGGTGCCTAACGGAACTTTACAATTTGAAATATTAGAAATAACCCGAGACTAGGTTATTTCGTTTTAATGAATATCTTTAATCCTGTCTACTAAAGACAGGATTTTTTTTGGTAAAAACATAACTATGGCGAGCATTTTTACAAGAATTATTAATGGCGAAATACCCTGCTACAAAATAGCGGAAGACGAACAGTTTTTTGCGTTTCTAGACATTAACCCCAATGCAAAGGGGCATACGCTCTGTGTACCTAAAAAAGAGGTAGATAAGTTATTAGATTTAGACGAAGAAACGTATATGGGGTTAATGGCGTTTTCTAGAAAGGTAGGTAAAGCTATAGAGGCAACAATAGATTGTAAGCGGGTAGGGATGACTGTAATCGGTTTAGAAGTACCTCACGTACACGTGCATTTAATTCCCTTACAAGGCATGCATAATGCCACTTTTAAACATAAAGAAAAAGTAGAGGCAGTGGAGTTGGAAGCAATAGCAGCAAGCATACGTGCAAATATGGCTTAAGCAATTAAAAAATATGTACCTACACCTACCGCAACAACCGCTAGGGTAATTAATACAAATGTAAGTGTAGTTGGTTTGGTTGCCTTTTTTTCCGGAGTAGCTAGTTTATTGTAATACTCAAAAACCCGTTCTATATCTTCGGTCCAGTTTACAGGGTAAATCATAGAATAACAAGTTTTACATTTAATCTCATGAGAAATTTGAGATGTAATTCTATGAAAAAAAGCATTGTAGGTATGTTTTTGGTAAAAGGTTAGTTTTAGTAACTGGTTGTAACATTCTGGGCAATTATTGGTAAGCTCAACTTCTTTAATTGCAATATTTTTTTCTTTTGCCATGGCCTACTTTGTTTTTAATAAAATCTGCATTACTGTACCTTCTTTGCTAGATGTTAATACTTTAATTTTTCCCTTATGGTATTCCTCTACAATTCTTTTAACTAGAGAAAGCCCTAATCCCCAACCTCTTTTTTTTGTGGTTACTCCAGGATTAAAAATTGCATTAAATTCACTTTTTGGTATTCCGTGTCCGGTGTCTGTAATAGATATAGAAACATAGTTATCTTTTAAGGCAATGTGCAAGTCTATATCTCCTTTTCCACGCATGGCATCTATGCCATTTTTAACTAAATTTTCAATGCTCCAGTTGTATAGCGGTGGATTTAAAGGTACCAATAATTCATCTATTTCTGTTACAAAGGAAAAACGGATAAGTCTAGAACTCCTTTTTTTAAGATACTCGTAAGCTTTCCGGGTTTCTTCTACAATATCATGTGGTTTAAGTTCTGGCATAGAGCCAATTTTAGAAAAGCGTTCGGTAATGGTTTGTAGGCGATCTATGTCTTTAGCAATTTCTTTGGTAATTTCCGGATTAATAGCTTCAGTTTTTAATAGCTCATTCCACCCCAATAAAGAGGTTAATGGTGTTCCTATTTGGTGTGCCGTTTCTTTAGCCATACCTGCCCAAAGTTTGTTTTGTTCAGAAGCTTTATTTGTTTTAAAAAAGAAAAAAATGACGGTCGCAAAAAGGCAAATGATAAGTAGCAATGCCAGTGGATAAAACTTTAGTTTGTTCAACACTTCAGAATTACCGTAATACAGTGTTTCTAACAGTTCACCTCCTTGTATAATTTGTATGGGAGTATTTTCACTTTTAAATTGGGCAATTTTATTTTGAATATAAATAGAGTCTTTCCCTAATTCTGCAGGTATGTTGTGCGTTTTTATGGAGCCTTCTTCATTTACCAAAATCATAGGAGTAGAGGTGTTGTTGCCTAATACTTTCAGCGTAAGGTCTCCTAATTCTTTATCTACTGAGCTTTGTATTAATTCTGATTGAGCGGTGGCCCAAATTTCCATTTTCAAACGTTCTTCTTCTTTAAACTTTTTAAAAAAGCTGTTGGTGTTCCAAAGAATTAGCGCTACAAAAATAAAAGCGGATAGGAGTAGCACTAGGTTAGAAGTACGTTTTCTAGGATTGAATTTCATTCCATAGGTTGTATGGGATTAAAGATAAAGCAAAATGTATTAATTGTTGAAAACATCCGCTTGTTGCATTTTAAATTTAGCCTCTAAATTGCCTATTTTTGAAGTCAATAAATAGTTTTAGATGGAAGTTCAGGGAAGAATTAAAATGATAGACGAAACTAAGACCTATGGTAACAATGGTTTTAGAAAAAGAGAAGTTGTGGTAACCACAGAAGAGCAATACCCACAACATATTTTAGTTGAGTTTGTACAAGATAAGTGCGATTTATTGAATTCTTACCGTGCAGGACAAATGGTGAAGGTGAGCATAAACCTTAGAGGTAGAGAGTGGACTAATCCACAAGGTGAAACTAAGTATTTTAACTCTATCCAAGGTTGGAGAATAGAAAATTTGGAACAACAAGCTCAGGGTGGAGACAACAGTATGCCACCAGTACCTCCTATGGAAGCTTTTGAGCCTGCCGATGATTTTAACGATGAAGACCATGACGATTTACCTTTTTAATTAAAAAAAGTTTAATACATAAGTAAGCCATCAGTTATGGATGGCTTTTTTATTTTAAAGCGTTAGCTATTGTTGCGAATAAGCACTAAAAGGGGTTGTTTAAATGATTTTATTTAAATAGTTTTCTAGAAAACAAACTGATGGACCCAAGTGGCAAAAACGCAATTTACTATCTAGATGATAGGTTGTGGTTTCCGCCAATAGCACATGCTAATGCAGAAGGACTTTTGGCGGTTGGTGGGGATTTATCTCCTGAGCGACTATTATTAGCCTATAAGAGCGGAATTTTTCCTTGGTTTAATGATGACGCTCTTATCTTATGGTGGTCTCCTGATCCAAGAATGGTACTTTTTCCAAATAAAATTAAAATCTCTAAAAGTATGCGTAAAGTACTAAGGGATAATCAGTTTAGATTAACCATTAATCAAGACTTTGAGTCGGTGATAATCCATTGTGCTAAAAAAGACAGAAAGGACCAAGAAGGTACATGGATAACAGATAAAATGATAACGGCTTATATGGACTTGCACCAACGTGGATTTGCTACTTCTTATGAGGTTTGGCAGCAAGATAGATTAGTTGGCGGTTTGTACGGTGTAGATTTAGGTCATGTCTTTTGTGGAGAGAGTATGTTTAGCCTTACTAGTAATGCTAGTAAGTTTGCCTTTATACATCTGGCGCAACACCTATCCCATAAAAAATACAGCATAATAGATTGTCAAGTTTACACAGAACACTTAAAATCATTGGGTGCGGAAGAAATAGACAGAACAGTCTTTTTATCTTATTTAAATGGAAATATTGAGGGTGGATAGGAAGAATAAAATGTGATGTTGGCCCTCTAAAGCATCTTCCAAACGATATTCTGTACCTATTTGTACCTTACACGTATCAGACAAAAACCAACCCAATTGTAAAGTTAATCTTTGGTCATATTCTGGATTCATTTTTTTACCTACACTAACTAGGGATTCCCAATTGCCTACTAGGTAAGTTTCCCCTAAATCTAATCGTTCTCCATTTAGTGGTAAATCCAATGAAAATCGATATCTAAATCTATGAATAAAGTTATTGGTTGTGATACGTTGTTCCGTTCTAAATCGGTGTCCGTATCTCAGGCTAAATGGTTTTATGGTAAAATCGTATTGTTGGGTAAAGCGCAATTCGTTCGCTTTAGCTTCAAAGGCTTCCCTAAATCTAAATTGAACACCCAAAGCTATACTTTGATTGTCCATTAGTTTATAATTACTAAAGTGAACTGCATCTATTTGTCTTACTGCTAGACTAGCTTCCTCATTTCTGTAAAAATAGCTGCGATTTTGAACACTGTAATTTTGGCTATAAAAAGGACTTACTTTGTAGTTCAAAGCAATTTTTGGCTGTAAATATCCTGTAAAATCTTGTCCTTGAACACTGCAAAAACAGAAGAGGAATAATAGTAGAAATTCCCAATATTTAATACCGTACATAGTCGTATTTTTGGGGAATACTTTCTCTGCTATAAAGATGTTGCCCTGCTGCATTAAACAGAATTTCTATTTCTTTGAAGCCTTTTTTGGTGCGGTAGGCAACAATCATCTCATAACGTATTTCTTTGGTAAGTAGGTTTTGAAAAGCATTTTTGAGTGTAGTCTGGGCACCACTGATATTAGGATAATGTTGCTGAATTTTTTTAATGCGATAGCGACTAAATTTGCTATTTAAATATACCTGCATTACCTCCCAACTGGCATCTGGTATATCTATTTCTTCAATAATATATTCTACATCTTCTAGTACACCATGCGCATCAAACTCTACGCTATAATGTATTTTGCCAGATTTAAATTTGGCCTCATAAGAAAGTTTGTCGCCGTCTTTCTCTTGATAAAAGCGTAAGTGCTTAGAATTGGTTAAATAAGGGACTAACCTGCTATAAGCACTAGACGGAAATTCATCTTCTGAAATACGGATTTCTCGTTCGTTTTTAGTTTGTGCCATAAGGGTAAGGCAGTACATTAAAGAGAAAAAAAATAGAAGCACTTTAGATTTCATCATACCTAAAACAAGAAGTTATGTGGTCATTTACCATGCCTGTAGCTTGCATAAATGCATAAACTACAGTGCTGCCAACAAATTTAAAGCCTCTTTTTTTTAGGTCTTTACTTAAGGCATCAGAAATAGGAGTTGTAGCAGGTATTTCTTTTAAGCTGGTAAAATTATTCTTTATTGGTTTATGGTTTACAAATGACCATATATAATGACTGAAAGAGCCAAATTCTTCTTGCGTTTGTATAAACGCTTGGGCATTGGTTATTGTGGCACTTACTTTTAGTTTATTGCGTATAATACCAGCATCCGTAAGCAGGTCGTCTATCTTAGATTGAGGATAAGTGGCAATCTTTTTGTAATCAAAGCCATCAAAAGCAGCTCTAAAGTTTTCTCGTTTTTTTAAGATGGTAATCCAACTTAGACCAGCTTGGAAGGTTTCTAAGACTAGAAATTCAAATAAAGTAGCATCGTCTTTAACAGGAACACCCCATTCTGTATCATGATATGCCTCATATAACGGGTCTCCTATGCACCAGCCACATTTAATTGAATCCATCAGGTTTAATTTTTAGGAGAAAGGTAGAAAGTTTTTATAAATTAAAAATGGCGAAACATATAAAAGCCCCTAACTGCAGTTACAGTTAAGGGCTTTCTAAAAACACTAACCAAATTTACTACTTAGACATCTCTTTTTTATTACCTGCGGTCAAAAGTAATTCTCCGTTATTTACAGCACCATTAAGGTCAGCTGTTAAAGTTCTGTAAGCATTGAAGAATTTTTTGCCATCTACCTTTTTAAAACGAACTTCTGTTGCGCCTTGTTTATTTGTTTTAATATCTGTTACCTCTACGGCATTGTAGTGTATGCTAGATAGATTAGCAATACCACCTTTTTTGATAATAAAGTTCTTTTTTGGAACATTTACATACTTAAAATCAGAACCAGACGGTTCCCCAATAGTCATAATAGTTCCCACATTTACTTGGTCTTTAAATGATTCTTGCGCTTGTAGCCCAATGCTCATGAGAAAGGCACACAAACCAAATGCAAATAGTTTTGCTTTCATAGTCTTTAAATTTCTGTTGTTGTTCATTATTTATTTGTCTTTTGAGTAGTAAGGCTTGTTTTGGCCACCTTTAAAACTCAAAGTAAAGATACTGTGATGTTAGTTTATCTCAAAGTAATGCAATTGTTAAAATTAGTTAAGCTATTAGGATGTAATAGTAATACTATTATATTTGCGGTCTATTTTAAAGTTATGGATAGATTATTACAAAATATTAAGATTGCTATTAATGATAATATTTACGTAAAGGATCCGGAATCTTCCGAACTTGGCCGTAGAATTATTGAGTACAGTATTGTTCTAATAGATGAAATAGGGTTTGAGGCCTTTACTTTTCGTAAATTAGGAGAACGGATTGGTAGTAATGAAAGTTCTATCTACCGTTATTTTGAAAATAAACACAAACTGCTGGTCTATTTGTCTTCTTGGTATTGGGGGTGGTTAGAGTATCAATTGGTATTCGCAACTCATGGAGTTCCAGAACCAGAAGAGAAACTATCAAGGGCCATAGAAATTATCTCTAGAAATAAGGTAGAGGATCAAAACTTTGGCCATATTAACGAGGTTTTATTAACTAGAATTGTAATTAATGAATCGTCCAAGTCTTACCTGACCAAGGAAGTAAAGCAAGAAAACCGAGATGGTTATTTTGTTATTTACAAAAGAATGGTACATAGGTTAGAAGAGATGATACGCACTTGCAATCCCAATTATAAGTACACTACAAGTTTGGCGAGTACTATAATGGAAACTTCACTGCATCAACATTTTTTAAAGGAACATTTACCATCATTAACTAACGGTGGTGAAGATAATGCCACCACGACCTTTATTAAGGAAATGGTTTTCAGTACGATTAAAAAATAACTAATGGCAAAAAACATTCTCTCTGCTTGGCAACGCTTATTGGGCTTGCTAAAATTGGATAAACGAGACGTTATCCAAGTATTCTATTACGCCATCTTTGCAGGTTTGGTCAACTTATCTTTACCTCTTGGTATACAGGCAATCATTAATTTAATACAAGGAGCACAAGTAAGTACATCTTGGATTGTTTTGGTGGTTTTGGTGACCTTAGGGGTGGCCTTTGTTGGGCTATTACAACTAATGCAAATACGTATTATAGAAAACGTACAACAAAAGATTTTTACAAGGTCTTCTTTTGAATTTGCTTATCGTTTTCCAAAAATTAAGATGAGTGAGTTGTATAACTATTATCCACCAGAACTGGCAAACCGATTTTTTGATACCCTGACTGTACAAAAATCACTTTCTAAAGTTTTAATAGATTTTCCGGCAGCCCTGTTACAAATCATATTTGGGTTGTTATTACTTTCTTTTTATCACCCATTTTTTATTGCCTACGGTATTTTATTGATGTTGCTTATATATGTGGTGTTCAAATTTACAGCGCAGCGTGGATTAGATACTAGTTTAGAAGAATCTAAGAACAAGTATAAGGTAGCGCACTGGTTGCAAGAGATAGCCAGGTGTATTGTAAGTTTTAAATTATCTGGCAAGACCAGTCATGCGGTAGACAAGAATGACACATTGGTAGTGAAATACTTGGAGGCTAGAGAAGGACACTTTAAAATTCTGGTGCTTCAATTTGCACAGATGATTGGCTTTAAAGTATTAGTTACAGCTGGTTTACTGTTAATAGGGGGGTTGCTGGTACTTAACCAAGAAATGAATATTGGCCAGTTTGTAGCCGCAGAAATTATTATTCTTTTAGTAATTGGTTCTGTAGAAAAGCTAATTTTAGGATTAGAAACGTTTTACGATTTGCTTACTTCCTTAGAAAAAATAGGGCAAGTAGTAGATAAAGAATTAGAGCCACAAGATGGGGAGCGGCCATTTAAACAGAATGAGGGCTTTAATGTAGAATTAGCAGAAGTTGGTCTTGCGGTGCCTGGTAAGGATAAAAAAATAGTGAACAACGTAAACCTAACTATCTCTCCAGATTGTACCATTTTATTGCATGGACCAATAGGCTCTGGTAAATCCAGTCTGTTAAGGATGATTGCAGGGATTGTAGAACCAACAGAGGGTAATATTTATATCAATAATGTAAAACTAAAAGGTATCAATCTTAATTATTATCGGGCCCATTTAGGGCAATCTTTAAGTGAAGAAACGCCTTTTGAGGGCACCATTTGGGACAACATTACTTTTGGGGATAAAGACATTACATCAGAAGATGTGTACTATGCTTTAGAAAGAACCAAGCTTACCGAATTTGTTAAGCAACAAGAAAAAGGATTAAAAACCATATTGTATCCAGAGGGGCAACAAATTCCGTTTACCATTGCCAAAAAAATAATTTTAGCAAGGAGTATTGTAAAGAAACCGAAGCTTTTAGTACTTAAAGACCCGTTGGAGCAAATGGAAGAAACTGAGGCAGAAGAAATCATGAGCTTTTTAACGGACCCTAAGAATGGATGGGCCTTGGTTATCGTTAGTGAAAATCTTAAGTGGCAAGACTATTGCGATAGGATTATTACTATGGTGAATGGGCAAATAGTAACCGAAACAAGAAATAGTAATGCTTAATATATCTCATAATAAACTTAATAGAACGGTAGATTTAGAGCGTTTTAAGTCTGCTAAAAAGGTGTTTCATCAAAGACACTATGTCCATTTTAATCGCTTTTTAGCCGCTTTTTCTATTGTGGTATTCATTATTCTGTTTTTACCTTGGACACAAAATGTTTCTGGTAAGGGAGCCCTTACAACGCTAACACCAGAGCAACGCCCACAAACCATACAATCTCCTATTCCCGGGCGTATAGAAAAATGGTATGTGCGCGAAGGTGATTTCGTAAATAAAGGTGATACCATTTTGCACATTTCTGAGGTTAAAAACGAATATTTTGACCCACAGTTGGTAGAACGGACAGGCCAGCAATTAAAAGCTAAAGAAATGGCGGTGACCTCTTATCAAGGTAAGGTTAAAGCTTTGCAGACACAAATAGGTGCCTTATCTAACGAGCGTAGACTAAAATTACAGCAAGCGCAAAATAAACTGCAACAAAGTAGGCTTAAAGTATTAAGTGATAGTATTGATTTAGAAGCGGCAAAAACAAACTTAACCATTGCAGAAAGGCAATACAACCGTACAGCACAATTAGAGCAAGAAGGCTTAAAATCGTTAACAGATGTAGAACAAAAGCGTTTAAAGCTACAAGAAACTCAGGCTAAACTTATAAGTCAGGAAAATAAATTGTTGGCAAGTAAGAATGATGTGATTAATGCGGAAGTAGAAATAAATAGGGTGCAAGCTTCATATACAGATAAGATAAGCAAAGCGCAGAGCGATATGTTTACAGCACAAAGTAATCAGTTCGATTCTGAAGCACAGGTATCCAAATTAGAGAACGATTTTACCAACTATAGCATAAGAACTGGGATGTATTACATTAAAGCACCGCAGAGTGGGTATATTAATAAAGCTATTCAAGGCGGGCTTGGGCAAACTTTTAAAGAAGGTGAAGCGTTGTTGGGTATTATGCCGTCTCAGTATGATATGGCGGTGGAAACCTACGTTTCTCCTATAGATTTGCCCTTGTTGCAATTAGGAAATACCGTTCGTATTCAGTTTGATGGTTGGCCTTCTATTGTTTTCAGCGGCTGGCCTAACGTTTCTGTAGGTACCTATGGTGGTGAAATTGTAGCCATAGAAAACTTTATCAGTCCTAATGGTAAGTACCGAATATTAGTAGCGCCAGACCCAGAAGAAGAACCTTGGCCAGAACAATTGCGAGTAGGTTCTGGAGCCAATACTTTGGCCTTATTAGATGACGTACCTATTTGGTTTGAAATTTGGAGACAGCTAAACGGTTTCCCTCCTAACTATTATCAACCTGATACCGTAAAAACCGATGCTAAAGCTAAAAAGTAATATAAAGTATTTCTGCGTAGCAATACTCTTTCTACTAGCTACGGTGGGGTATGCACAGTCAGCGGATGCTATTTTAGGATTTGAGGAGTATTTGGGGTATGTAAAAAAATACCACCCTATTGCTCGGCAAGCACAATTAACGCTATCGGTAGGGCAAGCTAATTTGTTAAAAGCCAGAGGCGGTTTTGACCCAAAGATTCAGGTAGATTATGCCAAGAAAGAGTTTAAGGATACTGAATATTGGGACCGTTTAAATGCCACATTTAAAGTGCCTACTTACTTTGGTTTGGAGTTTAAGGCAGGGTACGAAAATTATGAGGGTACTTATATCAATCCAGATGAAACGGTTCCGGAAGACGGTTTGTATAGTGCAGGTGTTACCATGGATGTGCTACAGGGTTTTTGGGCTAATGAACGCATGGCGACCCTACGCAAGGCAAAATTCTTTAGAGAGCAATCTAAAGCTGACCAAGATATTTTGGTAAACCAAGTGTTGTACGATGCTTCTCTAGCATATTTTAATTGGTTAAAGGCCTATGAGCAGGCCCAAGTGTATCGGGAATTTATAGAAAGTGCACGCTTGCGCTTAGAAGGAGTAAAAAAGAGTGCATTAGCAGGGGATAAAGCAATAATAGATACCGTAGAGGCAAGAATAACCTACCAAAATAGGAGGTTGGGCTTGGAACAAGCTAATCTAAACTTTACCAAAGCGCGATTGGCATTATCTAACTATTTGTGGATAGAAAATGTACCTGTAGAAGTGCAAGAAACGGCTATACCCGAAGAAGAAATTAGTCAGTCCTTAGATGTGGCGCTAGATTTGTTAGGAAAGACGAAAGATAGTTTTGCTATCGAAAATCATCCAAAATACCGTTCGCTAGATTTCAAGGTTAAAGGTTTGTTAGTAGATAAAAGGCTCAAGGGGAACAAATTATTGCCTAAGTTAACTTTGGAGTATAATTTTTTAACAAGCGCGGTGCAAGATTTTGAGACGTTGAATACACAAGACTATAAAGGCGGGCTTAACTTTAGCTTTCCCTTATTTTTAAGAAAAGAAAGAGGTGATTTAAAATTGGCTAAATTAAAATTGCAAGACGCTGAGTTTAATAGGGACTTTGCGCAGGTAAGCATTCAAAATAAAGTAGAAGCTATTTATGCAGAGTTAGACTCTTATCAAAACCAAGTGACTATGATAGATACCATTGTTTTGGATTATAGGACGTTGTTAAATGCAGAGGAACGTAAGTTTGGTTTTGGAGAGAGTTCCTTATTCTTAGTAAATAGTAGGGAGGGTAAATTGATAGATGCACAGTTAAAGCAGATAGAAATGTGGAATAAGTATTACACTGCAAAGGCAGATTTATTTAAAAGCTTAGCGATTAACCCAATTAACCCCTAGTTGGCCTTATTATAATTACTTAATAATAGTTTGTTGACCTAGATTTAAATGTAATCTGATTTTGATTTATCAATTTGCGAATCAAAATCAACACGAATGAAACTGAATTTGAATACACTTTTGGTACTAGGTTTAGGTGCCTCTCTTTTTTCTTGTGATTATGTAGATGATGTTATTGGGGAAACACCCAAAGATAGCATCGCTTTGCGGTATATAGATGAGTACGTAATTCCAGATGGTACGCAATACCAGAATACCGTTTTTGGGGGTATTTCTGGATTGGACTATGATGGTACAACATGGTACATGATAAGCGATGACCCTAACCAACCCCGTTTCTACAAAGGAGCTATAACGTTTAACGAAGATGGTTTTAAAGAGGTTGCCATAAACGATGTAGTTTTCTTTAAGGACCAGCTAGGTAATCAATTGCATGACGGTATAACAGATCCAGAAGCTATTAGAATAGATGGTAATACAATTATTTGGACAAGTGAGGGCAACATCAATAACAACTTACCTCCATCTGTAAATTTTGCTAATCTTAACGGAATGTTTACTGGCGAGGCAATTTTAAGAGACGCTTATTTACCACAGAATTCAGAAGAAAAAGGCCCTAGGCACAATGGTGTTTTTGAAGGTGTTTCCTCGGCAGTAGATGGTGATGGGTATTGGGTAAATATGGAGTTGCCTTTAAAACAAGATGGCTCAGAGCCTTTATTAGAAGATACAGATTCTCCAATACGTATTGCTTTTATAGATAAAGCTACCGGTAAATTCGGGAAAGAATTTGCCTATGAACTAGACCCTGTGGTACGCCCAGCAACCAATGGCACCTCTTTTACTGTGAATGGAGTGGTAGAAATTTTAGAATATGAAAAAGATAGATTTTTAGTACTTGAACGGTCCTTTGCTACAGGTTATGCGGACGGTGGTAACGATGTAAAAATTTATGAAGTTGATGCAACAGACGCTACAGATGTAAGCAACATGGAATCTTTAAAAGGTGCCACTTACAAGCCTGCAAAAAAGACTTTGTTGTTTGATTTTGAATCGGTAAGAAATCGTTTAACACAAAGTATTGTAGATAATATAGAAGGTATTGCTTTTGGACCAGATTTTGCTAATGGTAACAAGTCCTTAGTGCTGGTGGCAGACAATAATTTTAGTGCTTTTGGACCTCAGTTGAACCAATTTGTACTGTTAGAGCTACAGAAGTAAGTGTTTAAAACAAATGTCGCTAAGGCCATCCTTTTTGGGGTGGCTTTTGTATTTTTTGCAAACTGATTATTGTTAGGTTTTATTAAGTATTACGACGGTATCTTTGAAAAAATGAATACAATGAATACAGATGCAAACACACTGAGAGAAGCATTAAAAGATGTAATAGCTAAAGGTTTAGCTAACGCGATAGATTACCAAACATACAGAAAGCAAGTAAAACAATGGGCAGAGGAAAATTCTAATAGTGGTCCAGAAAAATCTGATGTTTTAGCTAATTATACCCAACTAAATAATAGGCGGATGAAACGTTGGGACAAAACCTTAAAATTTACAGAAGCGCAAATAGCTGGTTTACCAAAGTTAGACGGTAAGTACACTTGGTTGGTAATTACAGAAAGCTGGTGCGGAGATGCAGCGCCAAGTGTTCCAGTAATGAATAAAATTGCAGAATCCCTACCCAATTTGGACCTTAAATTGGTATATAGAGATGAGAATTTACCGTTAATTGACCAGTTTCTTACCAACGGAGCAATGTCTATCCCTAAACTTATAATGATAGATTCAGAAAGTTTACAAGTAAAACAAACTTGGGGGCCACGTTCTACAAAGGCTACCAAAATGGTTAATGAATATAAGGCAGAGCACGGAAAGTTAACAGCTGAGTTTAAAGAAAACTTGCAAGGGTTTTACAACAAAGATAAAGGTCAAGATGTGTTTAATGACTTAGTAGCACTACTTGCGTTGGAATAAATAAGTAATAGTACCTATTTGTTCGGCCTTAGATGCGCTGCTAAACTGTGCTTTTAAAGCGTAAGTAATGGCATTTTCAATTAAGCAGTAATCGTTAGTAGATGAACTTTTTTCGTTAAAGCTAGCATCAATTACGCTTCCACTTTTATTCACTGTAATGTTAATGACTACTTTACCGCCTTCTAAGCATGTGTAAATGGGTGGCGGTAAGTCGTACGCATTTCTATCTATTAAAGAATAAGAAATAGAGGTGCGTTTATCTTTTAAAGCATTGGTAAATTCTTTTTTGTCAGCATCTCGTTGTCCCAATTCCTCTTTTTTCTCTTGCCTACGCTTAGCTAATTCTTTTAAGCTTGTGGCATAAGCTCCAGCATCTCCCATAACAGAACTTTTTTCTGCGGCCATGCTGCGTTCTTCCATCAACTCGTCCAATGTCTTTAAGGGTTCTGGATTACCGTAAGATGGTTTGGCAGTTTCATTTAAAGCCATATGACTTTTTATAGATTCTGCTTGGGCAAGTTCTTTAAGCTCTTGCTCTTCGGGTTCTTCTTTAAGTAGTTCCTCTAGTTCTTCTTCATTTAGAACTGCCATTTCTATGACATATTCATCCTCTTCCCTATTCACTAAATGGATATTGTAGGTAAGCAATACCAAGATGCCCATTGTAAAAATGGTGATGAGTAGGGATAATTGCTTTCTATTTAAATCCATGGTCCTATTATAACCCAATTTTATCTGAATTATTATGTATGCAAAACCGAATTGCTACATCATTCTAGACCCAATTTCTCTTTGAATTCTTTGGGGGTTACTGCATTATTTACGTTATAACTGCCTATTTTGGTTCTTCTTAGGGCTGTTAAATGTCCGCCGCAACCTAATGCTTCTCCAAAATCAAAGGCTAAAGAACGGATATATGTGCCTTTGCTACAGCGCACTCTAAAGTGCACATTAAGGTCTTTTATTTCCGTAATTTCAAATTCAGAAATACTTATTTTCCGTGTAGGAATATCTATGGTTTCCCCTTTCCTTGCGTGCTCGTATAAGCGTTTACCATCTTTTTTTAAGGCAGAAAAAATAGGCGGTCTTTGGTCAATTTCTCCCAAAAATTTATGTGTGGTAGCATGTATTAAAACATCCGTAAGATGGTCTGTCGGGAATGTTTGGTCTATCGCAGTCTCTAAATCATAAGAAGGTGTGGTGGCGCCTAAGGTAATAATACCTGTATATTCTTTTTCTTGCCCTTGTAAAGATGGTATCGTCTTCGTATGTTTTCCTGTGCAAATAATTAATAGGCCAGTTGCTAGGGGGTCTAGGGTGCCAGCATGCCCTATTTTGAATTTTTTGTTAAGGTCAAATTTTTTTCTGATAGCCCATTTTAAGGCGTTAACAGCTTGGAAAGAACTCCACTCTAAAGGCTTGTCTATTAGTAGTGTTTGCCCGTTTAAAAAATCTTCTTTACTAAGCATTATTCGTATTTATCCCCAGATACTCCAACCTATGGCAATAAGACCAACTACCAAGCAGTATATGGCAAAATAAGTAAGCTTACTTTGTTTTACTAGCTTAATCATCCAAGTACAAGCAACTAAACCGGCAATAAATGCTGCAACAAAACCTGCTCCCATAGCGGCGGATTGTGAGCTTTCAAAACTTATATCACCACTTAGAATATCTTTGGCTACTTTACCTAAAATGAGCGGAACAACCATTAAAAAGGAGAACCGAGCAGATTTAGTTTTGTCTATTCCTAGTAATACTGAGGTAGAGATAGTGGCACCACTTCTAGAGATGCCAGGTAGCATGGCTACCATTTGTGCCATACCAATGATAAATGCACTACGGTAAGAGACATCTTTATCTGTAGTTTTAGCCATGTCTGCTAAATACAACAGTACGGCTGTTACCAATAGCATAATCCCAACAATAAGAATAGCTCCACCAAAGAAAACCTCCATAAAATCTTCTAAAAAGAAACCAACCAAAGCAGCAGGTATCATAGAGATGATGATTTTTAAGCTAAAAGCGGTTTGCTCATTCCATTTAAATTGAAACAAACCTTTAATTATTTCCATCACATCTTTCCAGAAAATGACCAGCGTACTTAAGGCTGTTGCAAAGTGTAAAACCACGGTAAAAAGCAAACTCTCTTCAGGTATGGCATTAGCGCCTAAAATGGCTTTGCCTAGTTCTAAATGTCCGCTAGAAGAGACGGGTAAAAATTCTGTTAAGCCTTGTATTATCCCTAGGATAATGGCATCAATGATTTCCAAATTAGTCTTTCTTTTTATCTGGATTCAACAATATGGCGTATATCTGTATGCCTAAGCCAATTAAGATTAATGTGGGGGCTAAGCGTATTCTTCTAAAACTATAGATTGCATCACTAAAAACATTGGGGTCGTCGCTACCGCCGCCGGCCATCAAACCAAAACCAAGCGTAATAAGGGCTAACCCAATAAATAAAAAGGTATAGTTCTTCTTTTTAAATATAAATTGCTTTTGTGGTTTCTGCTCTTGCTTGTTTATTTTCCCCATGTGGCAAATTTAGTAATAAAGATCGTCTGTTCTTAAGTTTAAAAAGCGCTGCGTAGCAAAATACGTACTGATGAAAGAAATTAGTATGCCTAAACCTAGTACGGAAGCAAACAAAATAGCAATCACAGGTACATCACTAAACAAATCTAACTCTGGAAAGTTTTGATCTACGTAGTATAAAACTAAGGCCAAAGCTAGTATGGCTATTACGCTTCCAAAAAAACCTAGCTTAATATTAGTGAGTATAAATGGCTTTCTAATAAATTTTTTGGTGGCGCCTACCATTTGCATCGTCTTAATTATAAAACGTTTGGAATAAATAGATAAGCGAATAGAACTGTTGATGAGTAAAACGGCTATAAACGTAAAAATACCGCTAGCAATTAAAATCCAAAGACTCAATTTTTTAACATTGTCAGATAAAAGAGATATTAAAGGCTTATCGTAACTTACTTCTTCTACATAACTTTTCCCTTCTAACTCTGTGGCTATTTCTGCAACCTGTTCTGGAGACACAAAAGCGGCATTTAAATGTACATCTACAGAATTCTTTAAGGGGTTAAAGCCTAAAAACTCTTGAAAGTTTTCGCCAATATCTTCACTGTATTGTTCTGCCGCATCTTCTTTTGATACAAAAACAGCAGATTTGGTATGTTCTGCCATTGCTAAGCTTTTTTGCAACTGGTCTATTTCTACGGGTTTAGCATTGTCTTTTAAAAAGACAGAAATAGTAATCTGCTCCTTAAAATGGTCTGCTAATTTTTTGGTGTTTAAGACCAACATGCCTAAAATGCCTAGTAAAAAGAGGACTAGGGCAATACTTAGCACTACAGAAAAGTAAGAAGAGACCAATCGTCTCCGCTGATATCTTTCAATATATTCGCTCATGTATCAAATTGATAACGTAAAAATAGAAAAGTAAATCGGTTTTAAAGGGATTACCCCTATTTTTGCGCATCAGAAAAGAAGACTTTAACCATGAATTACGATTTTCAGAAGATTGAGAAGAAATGGCAAGAATATTGGGCCAAAAACGAAACCTTTAAAGCCCATAACAATTCTGAAAAACCAAAATATTATACCCTTTCTATGTTTCCTTACCCTTCTGGGGCTGGGTTGCATGTGGGGCATCCGCTAGGCTATATTGCTGGTGATATTTACGCGCGTTACAAAAGACACAAAGGATTTAACGTTTTGCACCCTATGGGTTATGATTCTTTTGGGTTGCCTGCAGAACAGTATGCCATACAAACGGGGCAACACCCTGCAATTACCACGGAAACAAATATTAATAGGTACCGTGAGCAGTTAGATCGCATTGGTTTTTCTTTTGATTGGAGCCGAGAGGTACGTACTTCTAATCCTGAATATTACAAATGGACACAGTGGATATTTATCCAATTGTTCAATTCATGGTATGACGTTGCTGCGGATAAGGCTAAACCTATTTCTGAATTAGTTGCTGTTTTTGAGAAGGAAGGCAATGAAACTGTTAATGCGGTATGTGACGAAGACGTATCTAGCTTTACTGCTGCAGAATGGAAGGCATTAGATAAGGCTGCCCAGGAACGTATCCTGCTAAAATACAGATTGACTTATTTGGCAGACGCCGAAGTGAACTGGTGTCCAGCTTTAGGCACGGTATTAGCTAATGACGAAATAGTAAACGGCGTTTCTGAACGTGGGGGGCACGAAGTAGTCCGTAAGAAGATGACCCAGTGGATGATGCGAATCACTGCTTATGCACAGCGATTATTAGATGGTTTGGATAAGATAGATTGGCCGCAGCCGCTTAAAGATTCTCAAACCAATTGGATAGGTAGGTCAGAAGGGGCGTCGGTTACGTTTAAAGTAAAGGATTACGAAGCCAATATAGAAGTATTTACTACTAGGCCAGATACTATTTTTGGGGTTTCTTTTATGACCTTGGCTCCAGAACACCCGTTGGTGGCAGAAATCACTACCCCAGCACAAAAGGCAGAGATTGAAGCGTATGTAGAAGCGACTGCTAAACGCTCTGAACGCGACCGTATGGCAGATGTAAAAACCATATCTGGAGCTTTTACGGGGGCGTATGCAGAACATCCGTTTACCAAAGAACCAATACCTATCTGGATAGGCGATTATGTTTTAGCAAGTTATGGTACAGGGGCTGTTATGGCGGTTCCATGTGGAGACCAGAGAGATTATGATTTTGCCAAACATTTTAACATTGCCATACCAAACATTTTTGATGGTGTAGATATCTCTGAGGAAGCGTTTGCGGATAAAGCCAATACGGTAATTGCAAATTCAGATTTTTTAAATGGGTTGTCTTACAAAGAAGCTACCCAAAAAGCGATTGCAGAGTTAGAGGCTATAGGGCAAGGTAAAGGAAAAATAAATTACCGCTTGCGCGATGCTGTATTTAGTCGTCAACGCTACTGGGGAGAGCCGTTTCCAGTATATTATGATGCCAATGGGTTGCCACAAATGATAGCGGAGGAACATTTGCCAATAGCTTTGCCAGAGGTAGAAAAGTATTTGCCAACAGAAACTGGGGAGCCACCTTTGGGCAACGCTAATACTTGGGCGTGGGATGTTGCCAATGCAAAAGTGGTAGCTAATGATGCTATAGACAATAAGAGCATTTTTGCTTTGGAATTAAATACCATGCCGGGTTGGGCAGGGAGCAGCCAATACTTTAATAGGTATATGGACCCAAGAAATACGGAAGCTATTTACGGCAAAGAGGCGGTAGAGTATTGGAAAGAAGTAGACCTTTACATTGGGGGTAGCGAGCATGCTACGGGGCATTTATTGTACGCTAGATTTTGGCAAAAGTTTTTGTTTGATAGAGGTTTTGTTCCTGTAGATGAATTTGCTAAGAAATTGATTAACCAAGGAATGATTACTGGCACTAGTGCTTTTGTCTATAAAGACACAGAAAGCAATACCATCTATTCTAAGAATTTGGTAGGGGATAAAAAAGTAAATCCTATCCATGCAGATGTTTCTTTAGTTAATGCTAGTGATGAGTTAGATGTGGAAGGTTTTAAATCTTGGAGACCCGAATTTAAAGATGCTGAATTTATATTGGAAGATGGGGCTTATATAGTAGGTAGGGAAGTAGAAAAGATGTCCAAATCTAAATATAACGTAGTGAATCCAGATGCTATTTGCGAGGAATACGGAGCAGATTCTTTACGTCTGTACGAGATGTTCTTAGGACCTTTAGAGCAATCCAAGCCATGGAACACAGCAGGCATTACGGGGGTGCACGGTTTCCTAAAGAAATTATGGAAATTATGCACACCTTTTATGGAAGGCGAAGTTGTAGAAGTTGCTCCGAGTAAAGACAACCTAAAAACCTTACATAAAACCATTAAAAAGGTAGAAGAAGATATAGAGAACTTTAGCTTTAATACATCGGTATCTACTTTTATGATTTGTGTTAATGAGTTAACAGCTCAAAAATGCCAGAGCAAAGAAATCTTATCACCTTTAGCGGTGCTAGTTTCGCCTTACGCCCCTCATATTGCAGAGGAGTTATGGCAAATCTTAGGGAATTCGACTTCAATTGCAGAAGCGGCTTTTCCTGTTTTTGATGAAAAGCACTTGGTAGAAAGTAGCAAAGAATATCCTATCTCATTTAATGGTAAGCTTCGTTTTAAGTTAGAATTGCCTTTAGATATGTCTAAGGAAGAAATAGAGCAAGTAGTTATGGCTCATGAAAAAACGCAAGAGCAATTAGGGGGTAGGACTCCTAAAAAGGTGATTGTGGTTCCTGGAAAGATTGTAAATATTGTAGGGTAGCCCTTCTAACATTAAGCTTAAAAATTAAAAACCCCTTCCAAAACGGAAGGGGTTTTTGTTTATTCAATTAAAAAAGTCGATTAAATCTGGGGTAAATGTACAACAAAGTTTAATAATAACCACTATACCCCCTAAAAAATAGGGGGTAATAACTAATAAAAGGTGTTATTTGTCGAGTTGACCCCTACTTTTTATCGATTTTCCTTGTGATAAATCAAAAATTGATTCAACTTTGACCTATAATCTTAATACAACTAAAGATGATTGTAGGTGTACCAAAAGAAATCAAGAACAATGAGAGCAGGGTGGGGATGACCCCCGCCGGTGTTTATGAATTGGTAAAAAATGGCCATACCGTTTATGTACAGTCTGAAGCTGGAGCAGGTAGTGGTTTTTTTAATCAAGATTATCAGCAAGCAGGAGCTACAATCTTAGATACCATTGGTCAAGTGTATGCCATGAGTGAAATGATTGTAAAAGTTAAAGAGCCAATAGCAGAAGAGTATGGCTTAGTACGAAAAGGACAAATCATTTTTACTTATTTTCATTTTGCATCCTCAGAGCCATTAACTAAAGCAATGATAGATAGTAGTTCTGTTTGTATTGCCTATGAAACGGTAGAAGATGAAGAAGGAACATTGCCTCTGTTAACCCCTATGAGTGAGGTTGCTGGGCGTATGGCTATACAACAAGGTGCAAAATATTTAGAGAAACCAGCAAAAGGCAGAGGTGTATTATTGGGTGGAGTTCCAGGGGTTACTCCAGGAAAAGTATTGGTAATAGGTGCTGGTGTTGTTGGGATACAAGCTGCTAAAATGGCAGCAGGGTTAGGGGCTCATGTCACTATCATGGATGTGAATATGAAACGCCTACGCTATGTAAATGATGTAATGCCGCCCCACGTAGTAACAGAATTTTCGAACGAATTTAATATTAGAAAACATATTAAAACACACGATTTAATTGTAGGAGGTGTATTATTAAAGGGTAAAAAAGCACCCAATCTCATCACAAGAGATATGCTAAAAGAAATGCGTCCGGGTACAGTGATTGTAGATGTGGCGGTAGACCAAGGCGGTTGTGTAGAGACCACAAAGGCTACTACGCATGAGAATCCTACCTATATTATAGATGACGTTGTGCATTATTGTGTAGCTAATATGCCTGGGGCAGTCCCTTATACGAGTACGGTAGCCTTGACCAATGTTACTTTGCCTTATGTGCTTAAGTTGGCCAATAACGGATGGGAGGCTGCCTGCCGTATGGACAAGTCTTTGGAGAAGGGCTTAAACATAGTAGACGGTGATGTTGTCTATAAAGAAATCATCGAGGCCTTTTCTTGGAAAGAGCCGGTTTTATTCTAACTAACATTATGACAGCTCAGAAGACCCCGCCAAATTTGGCGGGGTTTTTGTTTATTTGTGAGTATATTTAAATAAAAATCGATAAAATCATGATGGGATATTATATATTGATGGGTGCGATTGCTTTAGTAAGTTGGCTCGTCAGTTCTAGATTAAAAAGCAAGTTTAAACACTATTCTAAAGTGCACTTGCAAAATGGAATGAGTGGAGCAGAAATTGCTCAAAAAATGTTAGATGACCATGGTATCAGAGATGTAAAGGTTATTTCTACACCTGGAATGTTAACAGACCATTATAATCCTAAAAATAAGACCGTAAACTTATCAGAAGGTGTGTACAGTCAACGTAACGCCGCCGCAGCTGCAGTGGCAGCACATGAGGTTGGCCATGCCGTACAACATGCACAAGCGTATGAATGGTTAGGGATGCGTTCTAAGTTGGTGCCTATTGTAAGTGTAACCTCTGGCATGTCTACTTGGGTAGTATTTGGTGGTTTGGCCTTAGGCGCAGCTGCTGGTATTGGTATAGGGTATTGGGTGGCTGTCGCTGGCTTGGTAATGATGGGCTTTGCAACACTTTTTAGTTTTGTTACACTACCAGTAGAATATGATGCTAGTAAAAGAGCATTAGTCTGGTTAAAGCAAAAAAATATAGTAACCCAACAAGAATACAAAGGCTCAGAAGATGCCTTAAAATGGGCAGCAAGAACCTATTTGGTTGCTGCTATTGGTTCTTTAGCTACTTTAGTGTATTGGGGATTACAAGTATTTGGAGGTAGAGATTAAGCCAATTCTAATTAAGAATAAAATAAAACCCGCCCTATTGGGCGGGTTTTTATGTATAAAGCGTTACTTTTTTATTTCTATAGCTTTTAATTGCTTGTAATAATTAGTAATTCTTGCATGTGCCGTGCCATCCACAAATAAAATAACAACAAGCATAGCTATGGCGGTTATACTGTAGGCGCGCCACTTAGAGCCATCAAAAAATAAGATGCACAAAGCAGCAATACAAATGAGAATAGGAATGGCTTTAAATACCATGGTGCTATATTCTTTAAGCGTGCTTTCTACACGTGTAATTTCTGCATCTTTAAACGCTACTTTATCTAAAGAATACGCTTTTTCAAATTGAGTAATTCTGTTTTTATTAGTGTAGAACAGTCCTAAGCCAATGGTTAATAGTACAAGACCTGCAATCAACATTGGTATAGTATAGGCTTTGGCCAAATCGGTCTTACCTAATTGCCAAAACCCTGCACTGGTGGCTAGAAAAAAGATGGCAAAATAAATAAAGAATCGAGTAGAAAATACTTCTGCTTTTGCCCATTCTGTGGCTAATTTTAATAATTCCATAATTAATTTAATTTGTATTTTTCTCTATATTCCGTAGGGCTAATACCTTCTTTCTTTTTAAACAACCTTGAAAAGTAAGGAGGGTACTCAAAACCTAATTCATACGCTATTTCTGCTATTGTTTTATGGGGTTGTAATAACCTATTTTTCGCCTCGTTAATAAGTTGCAATTGTAGGTGTTCTGTGGTAGTTTTTCCAGTCTCTTTTTTTAGGGTATCACTTAAATATCGTTGTGATACGGAAAGTTTTGCTGCCAACTGTTCAATACTTGGAATACCATGCTCTTGCAATTGGTTAGATTCTAAATATGCTGTTAATTGTTGATTAAAAGCGTTTAACAAGTCATTCCCTAATTCTTTCCTATTTATAAATTGGCGTTCATAAAAACGATTAGCGTATTTAAGTAAGGTGTCTAATTGCGAAATAATGATGTCTTTGCTAAAAGCATCCTGATTATTTTGATATTCTATTTCTATGTTGTCTACAATAGTTTCTAAAAGTATTTCTTCTTTGGGAGATAAGTGTAAAGCTTCATTAATAGAATATGAAAAGAAACCATATTTTTTAATTTGATGTGCAAGTGCTGTTCCTTTTAAAAAATCTTCATGAAAATTTATAGAAAATCCTTTTTGCTCAAAAACAACACTACTGTCCCATTGCAATACTTGTTGTGGCGCGATAAAAAATAAGGCGCCATTGGTAAAATCGTATTTAGTTCTGCCATAATTTAAATTACCCGAAATGTATTTTTTAAAGCTAATAGTATAGCAATCATTGGTAATGGGTGGAGAACTCTCTCTAGGGCACGGCAAATAACCATCGCCTTTAGAATTAAAAACGCTAAACATAGGGTGTTCTGGCCTGGGTAAACCAAGATAATCTAAATAGGCTGTAAGTGTTTTAAAATGTTCCATTGCCTTAAGTTAAATATTCCATTTTATTCCGGTCTCTTCTTCAGATAGTTTCCATAATTTCTCGGCTACATTTTTATTCTTTGCGTGAGGTTTAATAGGATGTGCACCTACTGGCCCAACCCAATTGTTTCTTCCAGTTGGGCCATAAAAACGTTCCTGGTCTAGGTAAGGTTCAGTAGCACAAAGTAAAGAAGGGTATGCTCCGTTTTCTGCTGGTTGAGTCAGAGGAGATAACTTCATAATTCCAAAAATGATACGCATTAACAAGCTGCCGCTAGTGCTAATTAAAGAAGTTCTAGAAGAACCAGGATGGCATGCATAAGCTTTTACATTGGTATTTCCAGAGTGTTTTAATTTGTTTTGGAGCTCGTAAATAGTCATGATTTGAGCTAGTTTACTTTGACTATATGCATCATTTGGAGTGTAATCATTTTCCCAGTTAAGGTCGTTAAACTTTATGGTCTTTAAACCCATGTCGTATCCCAAACTCCCTACGGTAACAATCCTTCCTTTAGATTTTTCTAGAAGGGGAAACAGAAGTCCTTGAAGTGTAAAATGACCAAAATAATTAACTCCCATCTGACTTTCCCAGCCGTTTTCTGTTAGCTGCCGTTTGGGTACTTGAGCTATCGCAGCATTGCAAATAAGAGCATCAATCTTGTTGGTGTTTTCTATTACTTCTGCGGCAGCTTCTTTTACAGATTTTTGTGAACCTAAATCCATCTGTATGGCTTTTACTGGTATGTTTATACCAACCTGCGCTTTAAGGCGGGCAATGGTTTCTTCAGCTTTTTTAGGGTTTCTGTTCAGCATAATTACTTTTGCTCCCTTGGAAAGTAAAATTCTTGCGGCTTCAAAACCGGTTCCGCTTGTAGTACCAGTGATTACAAATGTTTTACCAGTTTGGTCTGCCATTAATTCTGGAGTCCATCCTTTTTTGCCAAATTGATTTTTTTGCATTGCCATTTTTTTGGGGTTTTAATTTCTATGGCAAAGTTCTGGCAGGTAAAGGGTT
The DNA here is from genome assembly GCF_011882165.1 of Croceivirga sp. JEA036. NCBI lineage: Bacteria > Pseudomonadati > Bacteroidota > Flavobacteriia > Flavobacteriales > Flavobacteriaceae > Croceivirga > Croceivirga sp. JEA036. Next base: position 195,801 of record NZ_JAATON010000003.1, on the reverse strand, counting down.
ATGGTCGTATACATTTTTTCGTAAGTTGTATACTTTTTCGCTTCTAACTTACATAATTACAATTATATAAGTGTTTTAAATGGATATCTGTCTATCTATTTGTTGGTCAAGAGAAATAAAGGTTTCAGTTCTAGAAACACCCTCAATAGCTTGAATCTTTTTATTTAACACCTGCATTAGATGTTCGTTGTCCATGCATAGCACCTTTATAAGGATGGACCAATTCCCTGTTGTATAATGACATTCTAAAACCTCTGGTATTTTTTTTAAATCGCCCACAGCTCTAGGATTGCTCATGGCGCGGTCTAAATAAATACCAATGTATGCCATAGTGGTGTATCCTAAAACTCTAGGATTAATTACAAATTTGGAGCCAGAGATAACACCTGTAGCTTCTAATTTGCGTAATCTTTGATGAATGGCAGCGCCAGAGATTCCAATTTTTCGCGCAATCTCTAGAATTGGTTTTCTGGCATCTTCCATTAAATGCCTTAGGATTTTTTTATCAATTCCGTCTAACTCTAATATATTGATGCCTTTTCTCATCTATTAGTTGGGTTTCACCACCCAAAGATAGAAAACTACTTTCAATTGTTAACTTGCAATACTATCTGGATTGTAGGCTAAATAAGGTGTATTGTGTTCTTTAAAAATAATTCCGTGTTCCTCTAATTCTTTTAATATTGGTTGATACACTTCTTTAGCAATTGGAATTTGGACACCAGGAGTCGTAATTTCTCCTTTAAGGATTTTTAAAGTGGCTATAGCCACAGGTAATCCAACAGTTTTTGCCATTGCGGTATAGGTTTTATCTTCTCCTTTAACTACCATGTTGGCATCTATTTGATATTTTTGACCATTAAGTTCGTAACCAAATTTGTGGTACATTACAATCATATCTTTTTCGTTCTGAGCTAAAGTCCAGCTTTGTTCTAATATATGTTGTAATATTTGGGCTGGGGTGGCATTGACTAAAGGAATTGTTTTGGTTTTACTAAATAAATCGAGTTCCATGAGCTTTTCCCACATTATATCATCTTGGTCAATTTTTAAGTAATGCCGCAGTTTAAGTTCTACGCTATCAGTGGGCGAATAGGGTAAAAACAAATTGGTAAACTCTCTGAACGTCATCCCTTGAGAGTTTTCTATCTGGTAACTATCGTCCGTCATTCCTAGTTGTACAAACATATGCCATGCTTTGGAAAAACCAACACGCCTCATAGTGCCTCTATACAAGGTCAAAACATCTTGTAAGCCATAAGCCTCTCTGTATTTTAAGGAATCTCTATTGGCGTAGGCTTCAAATTTACCGTATCCTTCTACATCTAAAAATTCGGTTCTTCTAAATAGTTTATGATAGGGAATGTATTTGTACGTGCCTTCTTGTATAAATTTAGCTGTTCCGCCTTGTCCAGCAACGACTACGTTTCTTGGATTCCATGTAAACTTGTAATTCCATAAGTTGGTATCGTGTTCTGGGGCTACTAGTCCGCCACAAAAAGACTCAAATAGCAACATCTGTCCTCCCTGTGCTCTTATGCGGTCTATTACTTCCATGGCACTCATGTGATCAATGCCGGGATCTAAACCAATTTCATTCATAAAAACTAAACCCTTTTCTTTAACTTTTTGGTCTAGTTGCTGCAAAGCGTCACTTACGTAAGAAGCCGTGACTAAGTGCTTGCCTTCAGAAAGACAATCTTTAGCAACAATTATGTGTAAAAAAGCTGGTAACATGGAAATAACAATAGTACAATCTTGTATAAGTTTTAGACGCTTATCAGTATCCTTAATATCTAGGGTAACTGTTATGGCATTTTGATGGTTTTTTACATGTACTGGTAATTTATCTGGATGTAAATCTGCTATAGTAATAAGCAATTGCTCCGTGCTTGCTTTATCTAAAAGGTAATCTAGCAAATACGAAGTTGATTTTCCGGTACCCAAAACAAGTATTTTATGGCTCATAAGCTTAGCGTATCTTTACAAAAGGATTGATTTCAATTGTTACAAATATAAAAATATATCAATTTAAAGTTATGAATAAAACAATTTTAATTGGAGGTTTGGTTTTAGGTATACTTGCGGTGGTTTTAGGTGCTTTTGGTGCGCATGGATTAAAAAAAGTACTTACTGTAGACGAACTTACCACCTTTGAGACTGGCGTAAAGTACCAAATGTATCATGCCTTGTTTTTAGTTGCCCTTAGTTCCATAAGTATGACAACCGATAATGTTAAAAAAACGGTATTTTATTTAGTGATTGTAGGGGTTGTTTTCTTCTCTTTTTCTATTTATGGACTGGCTACAAATAAGCTAACAAGCTTCGATTTTAAGAAAATCGCAATTATAACGCCTGTAGGTGGCACATTGTTAATTGCAGCTTGGAGTTATCTGTTATTTTCCATTTTAACTAAAAAATAAACAAAAACAACCGTTAATTTCGGGGTTGCAATTATTAATTTTTTAGCTTTGAGGGCATAAAACTGAATTTTTATGAATAAAGCTGCCTCTAACACGAAAACGATTGCGCTTACTTCTTACGGAATTAACCATGCCAATTTCCACTATCAGTTATCTGCGGAAGAACTGCATAAGATAACCTTGGAAAAGGGAATGGGAGAAGAATCTTCTTTGGGTGCCATTGCGGTAAATACAGGAGAATTTACAGGGCGGTCTCCAAAAGACCGTTTTATAGTTAAGGATACCATTACGGAAGATAAAATTTGGTGGGGAGATATTAATATTTCTTTTGAACCTGCTGCTTTTGACAAGCTGTATGACAAGGTAATTAACTATCTAAATCAAAAAGAATTATATGTGCGTGATGCTTACGCATGTGCAGAAGATGCCTATAAATTAAATATTAGGGTAATAAATGAATATCCTTGGTCTAATATGTTTGCTTATAACATGTTTTTAAGACCGACGGAAGAAGAATTAGAGACCTTTAATCCAGAATGGACTGTGGTAAATGCTCCTGGGTTTATGGCAGAGCCAGCGGTAGATGGAACGAGGCAACATAATTTTGCTATCCTCAATTTTACAAGAAAAATTGCACTAATAGGGGGTACAGGTTATACAGGAGAGATTAAGAAAGGTATCTTTTCTGCTTTAAACTTTATTCTGCCAACGTTTAAAAACGTACTGCCGATGCACTGCTCCGCAAATGTTGGTGAAGATGGTGATACTGCAATCTTCTTTGGATTGTCAGGTACTGGTAAAACTACGTTGTCTACAGATCCAAATCGTAAATTGGTTGGGGACGATGAGCACGGATGGACTCCTGACAATTCCGTTTTTAATTTTGAAGGTGGTTGTTACGCCAAGGTAATTAATTTGAGTGCAGAAAACGAGCCGGAAATATATGGTGCAATAAAAAAAGGAGCCATTTTAGAAAATGTAATTTTAGACGATGCTGGTCATGTAGATTTTGAGAATACAAGCATTACTCAAAATACAAGAGTTAGTTACCCTATCTACCATATAGATAACATACAGCAGCCCTCTATAGGTAAAAACGTAAAGAATATTTTCTTTTTAACAGCGGATGCCTTTGGGGTATTGCCTCCTATTTCTAAATTGACACCAGCACAAGCGGCTTACCACTTTATTTCTGGTTACACGGCTAAAGTGGCAGGTACTGAAGCAGGGGTAGTTGAGCCCGTTCCTTCGTTTTCTGCTTGTTTTGGAGCGCCATTTATGCCATTACACCCTACTGTATATGCAGAAATGCTAAGCAAGAAAATGAAAGAGCAAGGAGTAGATGTGTGGTTAATTAACACTGGTTGGACAGGTGGTCCTTATGGCGTAGGTACACGGATGAAGTTAAAATATACACGAGCTATGATTAGTGCAGCGCTAAGTGGAGAACTGGGGTTGTATAGCTATGATAAATACCATATACACTCTGTTTTTGGGGTAGCACAACCAAGAGAATGTCCTGGTGTGCCAACAGAAGTATTAAGCCCAAGAGCTACTTGGAATGATGATGATGCTTATTATAAAACAGCATTTAAATTAACGAATGCGTTTAGAGAAAACTTTAAGAAGTTTGAGAGTTATGCTAGTGAAGAAATTAGGCGCGGTGGTCCGCAACGCTATGCATTCTAAAAATAAAAACCCTCGGAAATACCGAGGGTTTTTTTATTTGTAACAAGTACGTTGTGCTTACTCAGCTTATTTATTGGCATCCGTAATGTACTTCTGTAACGCCATGGTCATAGACGGCGTTTCTGGAGTTGGTGCTTGTATGTCTATACGTAGGCCAGCATCATTTGCGGCTTTTACGGTGCTATTACCAAATACAGCTATTCTGGTACTGTTTTGTTCAAAATCTGGGAAATTGTGTAACAAAGATTCTATTCCAGAAGGGCTAAAAAATACTAAAATGTCATAGTACACATTTCTTAAATCTGACAAGTCACTAATAACTGTCTTATAAAAAATTCCTCTAGTCCAGTTCAATTTAAGCTCATTAAGTGTATCAGGTACAATATCCTTTAAGGAGTCTGATGAAGGTAAAAGGTACTTTTCATCTTTGTACTTTTTAAACATAGGAGCTAAGTCTTGAAAAAGGCGTTTACCTACGTAAATCTTACGCTTTCTATACACTACATATTTTTGTAAGTAGTACGCTACAGCTTCTGATTGACAAAAGTATTTCATGGTGTCAGGCACTTTAAAGCGCATCTCGTCAGCAATTCTGAAAAAATGATCTACAGCATTTCTACTCGTTAGTATGATGGCTGTATAATCATTTAAATCAATCTTTTGCTGTCTAACGCTCTTTGCAGATTCTCCTTCAACATGTATGAAAGGTCTAAAGTCTACTTTCACTTTAGCTTTCTCAATAAGTTTTGAATATGGAGAGTTTTCCATCTTCGGTTCTGGTTGCGAAACCAAAATCGTCTTTACTTTCATAAGTTTCAACCTTTTAGATAGCCGATGAATATTGCTAAGGGTGCAATTTCAAGTGTGCAAAGGTACAAAATAAAATACAAAACGTTAGATAAGATTAAATTTTGCTTACTTCTTAATGTATTGACCCATCCAATGATGTTTACTAAAAATACCCCTATTAAAACTAATAATAGTAGTGTTTTTGAGCCTTGTAGCATGTAAATAAAAATGATGTTTCCCACATAAGCCACAAAGCCGCTGTAGTTTAGGTAAGAAAATTTTTCAAAGATGGTATCCGTCATCAAATCGTAATTCTCAAAGAAAAAGCCGTTCGCCATCAATAAAAAGAGCTTTAACATTAAATAACCAAAGACAATTAGGAGTAAAACGCCATAGGTGTTTGGGTAGTCAAAAGTGGCTGTTCCAAGAAAAAAGTTTTTACACAAATACAGGAGTAGCGCAATATTGATGATGGTTAAAAGTGATAGTAATACATGAAAACCATTGACAATCTTTCCTTTTTTTCGGTTAAGATTTAAGTATTTGTTATTAAAAGGAAGGGCTATAAATGTAAAAAACATTCCTTTATAAAAATATTTGCCAAGTGTAAGCAACAGTAAGCTTAGGAAGAGCAGCCCTGTAATCCAGTCTAATTGCGGTATGCTTCTATAAAGCGCGTTCATTCCTTAATTTTTATGCTAGGACTATTAATACCCATTAGTAGACCATTTTCTGATATACTAAATTTAAGATATTCAATATCATCTCTACTAGGCTTAGGAAAATTGACTTGTATATAGGTGGTATCCTTGGGCCTCAGTTCTCGTTCAGAATCGCTTTGCAAGGTAAAAGGCAATGGCAATTTTTCCTTTAATTTTTTATACTTATTTAAATACCCCACATTAAATGTAAGCTTGTGTAAGGGTATACGCTCTTTGTAGGGATTATACACTTTTACTATCTGGTTAGGTTGGTTAAGGTCTATAATGTCTGTGTCTACGGTACAAAGTAACTTTCTGTAAGACTCAAAATTATCTATATACCAACCATAAAAGGTTTTGTTTTTATTTGTGGTGTATGTAAAGTCTCCTTTGTTAGCGTAAAGGGTAATGTATGCCACTTTTTTGCCTTGTAATTTGGCTTCTGAGCTATCTATAGAATATTGGTTGCGGCGGTAATGTAGATTATTAAGACTAAAAGCCGTTTCGCCCGTATAAAAGCTATACATGGGAGCACGGCGGTAACTATTCTCGAACACTACAGGGGTGTCGCCAACAATAGCATGTAGTTGCTGACTCCAAGGGTACTCATGTGTCTCAAACACCAAAAACGGTAATAAGGGTTGAAAAACCAACCATAATCTTGCATAACATAGTAAAACTAAGCTTGCAAGACCAAGATTTTTCATCCATTTGCGGCTTTTAGCATGTGTAATCAAATAATTAAAAGCGATAATGGCTAAGGGGATACATAAGACGATAACCCATTGGGTTTGCGTACGTTTTTGAAAAGACGAGATAAAAAAGAAAAGGATTACTCCATAACTAAGAAACTGCAAAGCACGCTCAAATGCATCTTTCGGTTTTAATTTGAATAACGCCCAGTAAACAAAAGGGAATAATAAACCAAAGTTGGCAATGAGGTTAAGCAAGTACCCTAATGTAAACTCTGCAAAATCATAAGCATGGTTGGGGCGCTCGAGTATATGGTATTTAATGGTGACAAAATCATGTGCATACAACCATAAAAAATGAGGGCTAAATGCACCCAAGGCAATAACTACAGCTACCCAAGCATAGACACTTTTTAATAATTTTAAGTTAGATAAAATCACAAATACAATCACCAGTACGGCATGGTATTTACTATACATTAGAGCGGCCATGGCAAGGCCTAATGCCAAGGAAAGTAGCCAATTTGGTTGGGCAACAAATTTTTTATAGAGATATAAGAATAAGGCCGTAAAAAATAAAAGCGGCGTATCTGGTAAGGTTAAAAAGCCATAAGCATTAAATAAAGCCATGGAGAATAAGAGTAGAAAAAAATGCGGTACGTATTTATTTTTTTCTTTAGCATCTATCATAAGCCAAAGTAAGAGCACGCTACCTGCGCTCAAAAAGGTGCTAAACAGACGAACACCCAGTTCCCCATGAAAGAAAAAGCCACTTAGTTTAATTAATAGAGCCACCATAGGTGGGTGGTCAAAGTATCCCCATGCCATTTGTTGGCTGTAGTACCAATAATAGGCTTCATCATAGATAATACCAGTAAAAGCACTTTGGACTATGTTAAGTAGAAGCCAAGCAAGTAAAAAATAGAGAAAAGTTTTTGGGAAATATTTTTTCATGGAAACGCTATGTATCAGCCTGCAAATTTAAACAAACCAAAGGGCACTAAAAACAAAAGCCTAAGGCCATACAGCATAGAAAAGCATTGAAAAACATTATTTTTGACGACTTAAATACGTTTTCAGGTGTCAGAAGGACTGGTAATTATCCCTACATATAATGAAATAGAGAATATTGAAGCGATTATCCGCACGGTTTTCGACCTTAAAAAATCTTATGATATCCTTATAGTTGATGATAATTCGCCCGATGGTACCGCAGATAATGTGCGTTACCTACAAAAAGAATTTCCCAAAAGATTGCATTTAGAAGTACGAACCGAGAAATCTGGACTGGGTACCGCTTATATTCATGGTTTTAAATGGGCCTTACAAAAAACGTATCCTTTTATTTTTGAAATGGATGCTGATTTTTCTCATAAACCTGGCGATTTACCTCGTTTACACCGGGCTTGTTTAAACGGGGCGGATGTGGCAGTAGGTTCCCGATATAAAAAAGGAGTTAATGTAGTGAACTGGCCTTTAAGTAGAATTTTACTTTCTTACGGAGCATCTTTTTATGTAAAACTAATTACAGGAATGCGAGTCCATGACCCTACAGCTGGTTTTGTTTGTTATACGAGAGAAGTATTGCAGACTATAGATTTAGATAAGGTTCGGTTTATTGGGTATGCTTTTCAGATTGAAATGAAATTCCGAGCGTATTTAAAGAAGTTTAACATAGAAGAAGTGTCCATCATATTTACTGATCGTGTTAATGGAAAGTCAAAAATGAGTACTTCTATTATTTGGGAGGCTATTTTTGGTGTAATCGCCATGAAATTCAGAAGTATTTTTTTTAAAAAATCATTTTAGCATGAAAACGTACCTCATAAAAAATGCAACAGCAGTTAACGAAGGTAAAATCTTTGAAACTGATGTATTATTAAAATCGGGCCGCATAGAAAAATTAGGCAGGGATTTAAGTAATGCTAATGCTACCATAATTGATTTTAATGGCAATTATTTATTTCCAGGGGTAATAGACGATCAGGTGCATTTTAGGGAGCCAGGGCTAACCCATAAAGGGAGCATAGCAACAGAAAGTAGAGCGGCAGTTGCCGGGGGTACTACCACTTTTATGGAGCAACCCAATACCAATCCACAGACAACAACGATAGAAAAGCTAGAAGAAAAGTTTGCCATGGCTGCAAATTCTAGCGCCGCAAATTATTCTTTCTTATTTGGTGGTACTAATGATAATTTAGAAGAATTAAAAAGGTTAGATAAAAACGCCTGTTCTGGTGTTAAATTATTTTTAGGGTCTTCTACGGGCAATATGTTGGTGGATAATGAAGTGGTTATAGAACAAATTTTTAGAAATACCCAAATGCGTATTTCTGCGCATTGCGAGGACGAAACCACCATAAGAGAAAATCTAGCCAAATACAAAGACCAATTTGGGGATGATATTCCAATAAAATACCACCCAATAATTCGTAGTGAAGAGGCTTGTTATTTGTCTTCTTCAAAAGCCATCGCCTTAGCAAAAAAAACAGGGGCACGTTTGCATGTGTTCCATTTGTCTACGGCAAAAGAGATGGATTTGTTTGTGAACGACATTCCTTTAAAGGACAAAAAAATAACGGCAGAAGTTTGTATTCATCATTTGTGGTTTGCAGCAGAAGATTATGATACCAAAGGAACTTTGATAAAGTGGAATCCGGCTGTGAAAACTAGTACGGATAGAGACGTTTTATGGAAAGCCCTTTTGGATGGCCGTATAGATGTAGTAGCTACAGACCACGCACCGCATACCTTAGAGGAGAAAGATAACGTATATACCAAAGCCCCTTCTGGAGGACCCCTAGTACAACATGCGTTAATAGCTATGTTGCAAAAACATAAAGAAGGTAAAATTAGCTTGGAAAAATTGGTGCAGAAAATGTGTCATAATCCGGCTATCCTTTTTGATGTAAAAGAAAGAGGATTTTTAAGAGAAGGCTATTATGCGGATTTGGTAGAAGTTGCTATGAATAGCAACTGGACTGTGAGCAAAGAAAATATTTATTATAAGTGTGGTTGGTCTCCATTTGAAGGAGTTTCTTTTGATGCGCAAGTAAAAAGAACATGGGTAAATGGTGGTTTAGCCTATAACCAAGGCGAATTTGCTACTGAGCTTTTAGGGGAGCGTTTAACATTTGATCGTTAATCCATGAAAAAGCTATTGCTACTTTGTGTTTTAATTTGGGCTGCCTCTTGTAAAGAAAAACTGGTAGAAGAACCAGAAAACTTGATTCCAGAACCAAAGATGACCAATATTATTTATGATTTGGCCATGCTTAATGGGGCTAAAGCAGCCAATGCCTCAGTGTTAGATAAGCATAGAATAAAAACCATGCCGTATTTGTACCAGAAATATAAAATAGATAGTGTTGCTTTTGTGGAGAGCGATTTGTATTATGCTAGTAAGCCAGAAGTATATCAGCGAATATATCAAAATGTACTAGACCGCATAGAGGTGAAGGCAACAGCACTAGAAGATGAGCGCAAACGTAAATCTGATAGTTTAAAGAGTGCTAATAAGGTTAAAGTTAAATCAACAGTACTAGATACTACAAATCTTAAAAAGACGAAGTAGTTTTGTTTTTAAAGGCATTACAGCATTCTAAAACATAAGCTTCAAATTCCTCATAAGTAAAATCGGTATTTTTTACCAGCTTGCTATTGTCATAGGTTTGGGTGTATTTAAAACCATTTGCCATGATTCTAGAAAGTATTCTTGGTTGCCCAAAAATTGTAGCACGTATCCAATCTAATCTCCATAATACAGCTAGCATCCATTGTTTAAAAGGTTTGGTGGGCGCTTTTTTCTGTAACCCTTTAGCTAGTAAGGCGCTCATTTCTTGGTAACTTAAATTTTTACTTACCAAAATATAGCTTTCATTAGTAATAGGACTATCCATAAGTAAAGTCATGGAATTTACTACATCATTAACGGTAACAAAACCTGTGCCACCTGGTAAGTAATATCTGGGCTCGCGGGCGGCAAAAGCAAACATTTTACTGCTGCCATTATCCCAGAAACCACACCCTAAAATTACTCCAGGGTTAACAATTACCACATCTAAACCCTCTTGGGAGCCTCGCCACACCTCTAATTCTGCTAAATATTTAGTGAGGGCGTATTCTGGAACGGCTTGTTCTGGCCAATCTGTTTGTTCATTAGCTGCGGCGTGCCCAATAGTTCTCCCTATAGCGGCAATGGAGCTTACAAAGCATAATTTTTTTACGTTATTAGCTAAGCAGAGGTTTACCACATTCGCAGTACCTTCTACATTTACCCGGTGTAGCGCTTTAGCATCTTTAGGGTCAAAAGAAATTAAGCCTGCACAGTGATACACTTGAGTTACATTTTTAAAGGTATCATTAAGCGCAGGGATATCTTCTAAAGAAGCGGGTAGCCAGGTAATTTTATTAAAATTTGTAGGATGAGCACCAGCATCAAAAAAAGATTTGGTTTTGGCAATACTTTTTTCATTTCTGTAAATGGCTATAACCGCTGCTTCTGTTTGGGTTAATCGTTGCAATAGGTAAGTGCCTACCAATCCTGTGCCGCCTGTAACTAAAATCATACCCAAATGTACCTAATTCATAATATTATTTACCTAAGAAAATACAAGATTCTATATTTGCACAGCTAATTGATAAGACAACTATTATGGCCAAGAATTTTGTGGCAGAATTAAAGTGGAGAGGTATGTTGCACGATGCCATGCCGGGAACAGAAGAACATTTGTTAGAAGGTATGCGTGCTGCGTATGTAGGGATAGACCCAACGGCAGATTCCCTACATATAGGGCATTTAGTTGGGGTAATGATGTTACGCCATTTTCAATTAGCAGGGCATAAACCATTTGCGCTCGTTGGTGGCGCTACTGGTATGATTGGTGATCCCTCTGGTAAGTCTGCAGAACGTAACTTGTTAGATGAGCCTACTTTACGCCACAATCAAGAAGCTATAAAAGAGCAGTTGGCTCGTTTTTTAGATTTTACAAGTGATGCGCCTAACGCAGCAATTTTAGTGAATAACTATGATTGGATGAAGGATTTCTCATTTCTAGAATTTATACGAGATGTAGGGAAGCACATTACCGTAAATTATATGATGGCGAAAGACTCTGTAAAAAAGCGTCTTTCTTCTGACGCTAAAGAGGGGATGAGTTTTACTGAGTTTACGTATCAATTGGTGCAAGGGTACGATTTTTTACACCTGTACAGGGCCCATGATTGTACGCTGCAAATGGGGGGTAGTGACCAATGGGGAAATATTACCACAGGTACTGAATTGATAAGAAGAATAGGTGGAGGTAAAGGCTATGCCCTAACCTGCCCACTAATTACAAAAGCAGACGGCACCAAGTTTGGAAAAACAGAAGGTGGAAATATATGGTTAGATGCGGAACGTACATCTCCCTATAAATTTTACCAATATTGGTTAAATACGTCTGATGAAGATGCGGAGAAATACATTAAAATATTCACTTTTCTAACACAGGAAGAAATAGAAAATTTAGTGGCAGCACATAAAGAAGCGCCACACATGCGCCAATTACAGAAAAAGCTGGCAGAAGAAGTTACCGTTATGGTACATAGCCAAGAAGATTTGGATAATGCTATAAAGGCAAGTAATATTTTGTTTGGCAAGTCTACCTCTAACGATTTAAAACAGTTAAACGAGAAAACATTTTTAGATGTTTTTGATGGTGTACCGCAGGCAGAAGTACCTATGGCAGAATTAGAGGCAGGCTTAGATATGATAGGGGCCTTAGCTGCAAAAACAGGCTTTTTGGGTTCTAACGGAGAAGCAAGAAGAGAACTAAAGCAAAATTCTATCGCTGTAAATAGAGAAAAGGTAAAAGAAGATTATACCATTACTAAAGAAGATTTAATTAATAATAAGTTTGTGTTGTTGCAACGGGGTAAAAAGAATTACTTCATCTTAGTAGCAGTTTAAATCTACAAGTACACTAATATTTAGATTAGGTCGTTTTGATAAAGAACGACCTATTTTTTTTGATGTATGAAGAAGTTATTGGTACTTATGCTAACCTTAGGATTGGCTATTGGCTGTGATAAAATTGATGAATTGACCAAGTTTGAAATGGACTATGAACAAGAAGTGATTATCCCTTCTACAACGGGCATAGATTTACCTTTTGATGTATTTACGCCAGAAACAGAAACCAATTCGGAATCCGAGTTTGAAATAAATGATACCCGTAAAGATTTAATAGAAGAAATAAAACTTATTGAGTTGGTTTTGCAAATTGAAAATCCAACAGATAGTGATTTTAGTTTTCTAGAATCTATAGAGGTATTTATTGCAGCAGAAGGTTTGGAAGAGCAGCGTATAGCTTTTGAGGAAGAAGTGGCCCCAGATACGGGAATGCGTTTGATGCTAAACACCTCTGATATCGATTTGCAAGACTATATTAAAAAAGATTCCTTTACCTTACGGTTAAAGACGGTTACCGACGAGATTATAAATCAGGACCACACCATAAAAGTAAAATCTGTCTTTTTTGTAGACGCTAAGATTTTAGGTATCTAAGGAAGTTACAGAACCATTAAATTACAGCCACGGATGTCAGAGTGGTCAAAACGGCCTAGAACTTCAAAAGAGGAATCAGTATAAACCTTGCCTAAGTCTTGCGTAGCAATAAACGCACAAGAATGGTAATTGGCTAAATCAATTACATTGATACCGCCTGTTTTGCCGCATGGTTGCAGACTTAAGGGGTCTTCGGTATCTCTAGTTAATACGCGCATCCATGGTGGGCAATTAAAAATGCCTTTCCCTTTAGAATAGGCTTGGCTTAATAATTCGGTCATTCCATATTCAGAATGTATGTGGCTTGTATGTAAGCCTTGTAGAAGGGTGTGGTGTAATTCTTGTCTAATCATTTCTTTTCTACGCCCTTTCATACCTCCTGTTTCCATAACAATAGTGTTTTGTAGGTTTAGATTGTACTGTTCTGCTAAGTCTAGTAAAGCAAAAGAAACCCCTATTAGCAGTGTCTTAGTGTTGTTTGCTTCTAGTTGCTGCAATGTGAGTGCTAAATCATCTAGATTGTTGAGGTAAAATCCGCTTTTTGGATGTTTTGAGGTTTTAATCATATCATCCACCATATAGATTAAAGAAGACCCGCTACGTTCTAAATAGGAAGGTAATAATGCCAAGATGCAAAAATCTGCTACGGGACCATAAAACAACTCAAACCCTTTTCTAAAACTACGTTCATACAAAGAAACATCCAGTACAGCGTGTTTGCTCGTTAGGTTACCAGTAGTGCCACTGCTACTAAAAGTTTGTTCAGGAATTCCCGCTCCAGACAGGATAGTACTGTTTTTAAAAAATTCTATGGGCAAAAAGGGAATTTGCGCTATGCTATCAACTGAAGCTACATCGGTTTTAAGCAAGTTGCAAAACCGTTGATACACGTTGTTATTTTGATATTGATATCTAAAAGTTAGTAAAGCTTGCTCTACAAATTGAGTTTCTGTTGCAATAGAAAAGATAGAAGAGTTGTCTATAGTCGCCATTATAGCAAAATTAGATAAAATAAAAAGCCCCAACCAAAGGATTGGGGCTTTATAAGTAGTAGCTATGTTTTATTTAACAACTAATTTTTGAGTAGTTGTGAGGTCGTTTTCTGTGACTTCTACAATGTAAACACCGGCTGGTAGTTTAGTAATGTTTAAGGTATTGGTTGCTATGGCATCCTTTAAAACTGGAGTGCCAAATACATTAAAAATGACGATATTTTTTAAACCGTTGCTTTTAGTGGTGATATAAACCTCTCCACCGTAAGCGGGATTTGGGTATACGCGTAAGCCAATGTCGTTTTTAGGACTGGGGTTGTTTAAACGTGGACTTGCATAGGAACTTACACCAATAGTAAACATAAGTAGGAAAAAGTACATGTGTTTCATTAACATATATTTGGGGGGTTAACGCTTGGTAAATGTACTTTGGAACAGCAGTAAATGCTATATTTTGTTGTGAAATGAGGGGAAAGGTAGGTGTGTCAGATTAAAGGTAAAATTTGTCGGTGAACGACAGTTTTTGCAATTTATTTTATCACCAATTTACGAGTTACTACTTTTTCACGTTCAAAAACGCGTAAAATGTAAACACCTTTATCCAGATTAGATACATTTAATTCTCTACCAGAAAGTGTAGTTTGTAAAACTTGAGTACCTAGAACATCAAAAATATTTATTTGTTTAGGTGCATCTAAAGTAGTTTCAATATAAACCTTTCCATTAATGGTTGGGTTAGGGTATAATTTAAAACCTGGGATGTCCCCATTTGCTTGGTTTTGTTGTGCAAAACCAAAAGTACAGGAGAGCAATAAAAGTAGAAGGTAAATATGCTTCATAAAGTACTGATAACAAAGGGTATGCCACAAATATAGCCAAAAGGCTTTTTTTACTAACCCAATATAAAGAAAATACTCACATTTTTCGATGAACTGCAACCCTTGACCGAGGATTGGTGTAGTTGGTCGATGTTATAATAAGCGATAAGCGTGTTTTTTTTGTTTATAAATAAAAAACCCCGCATTATGCGGGGTTTTTATAATCACTTAGGGTAAGTGAAAAATGTTTCTATTGCATGGTTACCATGAAAGAAGGACTAGCCCAATCAAATGCAGCTAAATCTGCTCCAACACCGGCTTTAGCGGTAACGCTATTATTTGCAGTTACGGTAATACCATCAGTGATTTCCGTAATAGTACCAGTAATAGTGCTTCCATCTTTGTCAACACCTACGTTCCCTTGAGCAAACGCGTTAGATAAAGTAAGTTCACCATCACCATTGCTATCTTTAGTGTCAATTCTGTTACCAAAAGAAGCTGTGCCATATGCAGCAAACAAGATGTTATCAATAGTGGCAACAGTACCTCTTCTAATTTCTGCACCAGCAGTTAAGGCAACATCAGGATTTAAGTTTAAAATAGTAACGTTATTTAAAGTAGGCATAGAGATTGGAGCAGCTGTAGGGTCGTTAGAGTTGCTATCACCTTCAATACCTCTTGGGTCTTCAGTAGCCATATCAAAACCATCGTTACGAACACCAAAAGCGTTGTCAATAGTTCCTTGGTAACCTTCTGTCCAGTCAAACATATCATCAGCGATGTTAGAACAATACACGTTAGTTACGTTTACAGTACCACCAAAGAATTCGATACCATCATCAGCACCATTATTTACAACGATGTTGTTTACTACAGTTCCGCTACCAACACCAAAGAAAGAAATACCATTAAATTCTTGCTCATTGTTGATTTTTGCACCAGTGTACTCAGCAATAACATAGCTAAGCTCACCAGAATTATCCGCAGCATCTGTACCACCATAAAGTACACCTGCAACTTCAGACTCTACGTCTGTACCTTTGTTAGAAGGTGCTTTACCAGCAAGTACAATACCACCCCAGTCACCAGCAGCAGGAGAAGTAGCATCAGAAGTAAAACGAATAGGAGCAGCTGCAGTACCAACAGCGATAAGCTTAGCGCCTCTTTCTACCGCTAAGAAAACGTCTGTTCTACCGCTTACAGCCTTAATAGTAGTACCAGCTTCAATAGTTAAAGTGGCTCCTTCTTTTACAGTTAAAGGACCAGCTAAAGAATATTCTACAGTAGAAACTAATTTGGTATCTTCTGTAATAGTACCTTGTAATTCTGGCTCTTCTACAACTACACCATCAGTTTGTGTTACTACAAAAGTTGGGTTAGCCCAAGCAAACGCAGCTAAATCTGCTCCAACACCAGCTTTACCTTCTACAGTGTTGTTGTCAGAAATTACAATACCATCACCTATTTCTGTAATTGTACCTTCTATAGTGCTACCATCTTTGTCTGCACCAACATTTCCTTGAGAATAGGCTTCTGTAAGTGTTACAGCGCCATCACCATTGTCATCTTTAGTGTCTATTCTATTCTCAAAAGAAGCTTCTCTGTACGCTGCAAATAAGATGTTATTAATTGTTGCGTCTGTACCTCTTCTAATTTCCGCACCAGCTTTTAAAGCCACAGTTTGGTTTAAGTTAAGGATGGTAACGTTGTTTAACGTAGGCGTAGAGATAGGAGCAGCTGTAGGGTCGTTAGAGTTGCTATCACCTTCAATACCTCTTGGGTCTTCAGTAGCCATATCAAAACCATTGTTACGAACACCAAAAGCATTGGTGATGGTTCCTTGGTATCCTTCTGTCCAGTCAAACATATCATCAGCGATGTTAGAACAATACACGTTAGTTACGTTTACAGTACCACCAAAGAATTCGATACCATCATCAGCACCATTATTTACAACGATGTTGTTTACTACAGTTCCACTACCAACACCGAAGAAAGAAATACCATTAAATTCTTGCTCATTGTTAATTTTTGCACCAGTATACTCCGCAATAACATAGCTAAGCTCACCAGAATTATCCGCAGCATCTGTACCACCATAAAGTACACCAGCAACCTCAGATTCTACGTCTGTACCTTTGTTAGAAGGTGCTTTACCAGCAAGTACAATACCACCCCAGTCACCTGCTTCTGGAGAAGCAGCATCAGAAGTAAAACGAATAGGCGCAGCAGCAGTACCTTTTGCCATTAATTTAGCTCCTCTTTCTACAGCTAAAAATACATCTGTTCTACCACTTTTTGCTTCGATAGTAGTACCTGCTTCAATAGTTAAAGTAACTCCATCTTTAACAGTTAATGGGCCAGCCAAAATATATTCAGTAGCCGCTTCTAATGTAGTATCTTCTGTAACTTCACCAGTAAGTTCTACAACCTCAGAACCTGGGTCTGGAGTTGGTTCTGGGTCAATTGTTCTATTGTCATCATCAGATGAACAAGCAACAAAAAAGTTTGCGAGAGCTAGCAATAAGATTGCTTTAATTGATGTTCTCATTTCTTAATTAGATTTAATAATTAGGGTTAAATAAGTGTTTGTAAAAACTCTAGTTTAGGGTTCTAAAGTGTTATTTATAGATTGATGGATAATCCAGCAGAAATATTCATACCTCTCTTATAAGAAGACATGGTTAACTCTTCTGGGATATCTCTGTATCTTTCAAAACTTGGGTCAAATAAATTTTTAGCATTGAAATTCAATGTAAAGGTCTCATTAAACTGATGGCGCAATACAAAATCTAGTACTGGAACACCTTTTTCTATGATATTTTCTTTAAAGTTGGTACCAATACTATACACTTTGTCACTCTGATAGTTAAATACTAAAGAAGAAGTAGTTTCTTTTTGGTCCTTGCCAAACTTGTAAGTTAGATCAGCATTGATAGTAAAAGGCGCCGCTCCTTCTAATTGAGAATTGCTACCAGTGTAGTTGAAAAGTGTATTACTAGTGTCGAACTCTAATTCTGTTTTCATAAATGTGGCGTTAGCGCCAACACTTAGATTTTTATTCTTAAGGTCGTCATCTACGTTCAACACATCAAATTTCGCTTCTACTTCAGCCCCATAAATAGTGGCGTCACCAGAGTTGTCAAATGTAAAATCTCGTTCTACAGCAGAGTTACGCTCTAAACGGTTAATAGAATTTTGGATAACCTTACCAAAAACACCTACTGCAAATACCTCACTAGATTTAGGGAAGAATTCAAATTTTAATTCTGCATTATAATTGTCAGATGGTACTAAGTTTGGATTACCAGATTCTTGAAAGTTGATGCCCTCATAAACAAAAGGAGCAATTTCTTTAAACTGTGGATAGGTGTAAGTTAAACTACCAGATGCTCTTAAGTTGATTTTTTCAGACAACTCATACTTTAAGTTTAAAGAAGGTAAAATATATTGTTTATCTAAATTAATACCGCTATCACTAGACAAACCAGGTAGTGTAATATTGGTATTCCAGGTTACATTCATTTTAATATCTTCTGCTCTAAGTCCAGGATTTAAAGTGAATTTCTCTCCAACTTTGTAAACAAAGTCTAAGAAACCTGCGTGTACTGTTTTTTCACCATCATACAATTGCGGTAAATACGTTTCTGGGTCGTCACTATTTCTACCTCTAGAAGTTTCTAAACGGAACGTACCATTATCTATATTCTCTTGGTTAAAAATAGCATCTAAATTATTTAAGTCAACAGAGGTGCCTCTTGGGTTCGTAAAGTTGTGGTCAAAGTACATGCCATCAAACTTTCTGTCTGTTTTTCTGCCGTTATAACCTACGGTTAGCTTTCCTTTGTTTTCTACGCGGTCACCAAAGTATTTTATACCTTCTAAGTTGGCACCCAAATCGGTTTCAAATAGATTTCCGAAGAATCTACTGTTATCTCTCACTGCATTTTGAGCTACTCTAGTATTGCCAGTATTGTTATCTAAAACAAAAGTGTTTTTTCTACGGTCTGGCTCATCGTTATAAATTGCATTGTATGCAACAGAACCGTTTAAGTCTATGGATTCTCCCAATTTATTGGTAGAGTGCAACTGATTTACAAAAAGTTGATTTTGTATTTCGGTTTGTAAAATTAGATTGACATTTAAATCACCATCAATATCTGCAGTGGTACCAAAAAAGTCTTGAAACTGCTGGCTATTAGAGTGTACAAAGAGATGATTAAAACTTAATTTGTGATTTGGGTTAATGGTGTAAACTACGTTACCCATCAACATTTTGGTAGCATCATAATCAAACGTTTTAGTGTCAAATTGAGACCCTACGTTGTTCACATCTATGATATTATCAGAAAAACCTTCTCTATATTGAAACTTGTTACTAAAAGATCCAACTAAGAAGATGCCAATAGAGCTTTCTTCAGAAATAGAAAATCTATTACCATAGTTTAAAGAAAGACCAAAGTTTGGTGCAGCTGTAGTATTTTCCGGGGAAAAGCTATTGCTAAAATTATAATCGTTTAGGTTGGTAATTTGATGTTGTGTTTCGTCTGCAATACCAAACCAGTTAGAACCATCCAATCTTTTGAAATCATTAAAAGTGGTTCTAGTGTTAGCTCCGCTAGAAATACCAATTTTTAAGAATGCATCACCAGACATTTCCTTACTAACAATATTTATGTTTGCTCCAGCAACATCAGAAGAAACATTAGAGGTAAACGCCTTAGATATCCCAACATTTTCTATAATACCTGTCCCAAATAAAGATAGGTCAATGTTTTTGTCTCTTGGGTCGTTAGAGGGTAATGGTAGGCCATTAAATGTAGTGCTGTTGTAACGATCACCTAAACCTCTAACATAAATTTTGCTAGAACCTTCTTGTTTGTTGACACCTGTTACTTTAGTAGTAGCATCAGACGCATCAGAAACAGCTTTCTTTGCCAATTCTTGTGCTCCAATAGTAGTTTTAATTTCAACTGCTTTCTTCTGGTCTAGTAATAAAGCTACTTCAGAGTCTTTTCTAGAAACTGTGGTTACTACAACCTCGCTCAATTCAAAGCCGCCACCGGCGCTCATAGGTACGTTTACAGTAGTTACTTTACCAGCTTCTACAACTACGTTAGGTATTTCTACCGTCTCATAACCCAAGTAGCTATATTCCACTATATAGGTTCCTGGATCTAGGTTAGGAAGTTCGTACAAGCCATCAAAATCAGAAGTTGTACCTGTAGTTGTTCCTTTAATCAACACGTTTGCAAATGCAAGGGGCTCATTGTTTAATTCCTTATCGGTCAATTTTCCAACAATGCTTCCTTTACCCTCTTGCGCCATTACTAGTGTGCTAGCTAGTAAGGCAATAATCATCAATAAATTTTTCATTCTATAGGTAAGTATATTTGCGGCAAAGAACGCCAGAGGCTGTAAAAGTCATGTTACCCACATGTTAACAGTTTATTTCAGTAGCTTTACCATAATGTTATGAGATTAAATCAATGTTAACTGCCTTTTTTGTTGTGGTAGAATCTTTACTTTTGGGCAAATTTTACGCTTCTTGGTACATTTTTATTAAATTAATGGGCTGGGAATCAACCTTAAATTACTTTTAAATACGTACCGACCATAATTGACATTTTGATGAAAACAAAGGACATTAAGATACTTCTGGTAGATGACGAACCCGATATCCTAGAAATTGTTAGTTACAATCTTTCCTCTGAAGGATATGAAGTATTCACGGCCAAAAACGGTGTAGAAGCTGTTGCTAAAGCCAAAAAGAAACAACCACATCTAGTAATTCTTGATGTAATGATGCCAGAAATGGATGGTATTGAAGCCTGCGAGGTTATGCGTAACACGCCTGGTTTAGAAAACACCATTATTACTTTTTTAACCGCTAGAGGAGAAGATTACTCTCAAGTCGCTGGTTTTGATGCTGGTGCAGATGATTACATTACTAAACCTATTAAGCCTAAAGTATTAGTAAGTAAAGTAAAGGCTTTACTTAGAAGACTTAAAGAAGATGCGCAAGAGGTAGAAGATATTGTAAAAGTTGGTGATATTGTCATTAATAGAGAGGAGTACAAAATTGTTAATAAAGGCGAAGAGATTGTACTGCCGAGAAAAGAGTTTGAATTATTAGCGTTGCTAACTTCTAAGCCTAGTAAGGTCTTTAAGAGAGAAGTTATTCTAGATAAAGTATGGGGTAATGAGGTAGTTGTAGGTGGCCGTACTATAGATGTACACATTAGAAAACTACGAGAAAAAATAGGAGACCATCACTTTAAAACCGTAAAAGGCGTAGGGTATAAGTTTGTGTTATAATGGCGATTACGCTTAAAAAATCGTACCGCTTTGCGTTACGTTCTTCTTTTTATATTACCATAATTTTGGCCCTTACCCTTGGATTGTTGTCTTGGGCATTGGGTCAATTTTCTTGGGTATTGGTGGTAACTTTTACGCCATTAGTATTTATTGGTGCATTTATCATTATCCAATCTAGAGTAGAGCGTTTTATCTACAGAAGGGTTAAAAAGATTTATGACGATGTTTCCCTTCTAGAATCTTCTAGTTTTTCTTCTAAACCCATAACTACAGACATGCGTACGTTAACGGAAGAGATAGAAAAATTTGCAAAGGATAAAAAAGTAGAGATAGATACCCTAAAAATTAGAGAAGAGTACCGAAAAGATTTTTTAGGAAACGTTTCTCACGAGTTAAAAACCCCATTATTTACTGTTCAAGGCTATATTTTAACCTTGTTAGATGGGGCAATGAAGGACAAGAAAATCTTGGACAAATATTTAAAACGTGCTAATAAAGGGGTAGAGCGCCTTATTTACATTGTTAAAGACTTAGATATGATTACCAAATTAGAAGCCGGTAATCTGAATGTAGAAAAAGGACGTTTTGATATTATTGAATTAATCAAAAGTGTGTTCGAATTATTAGAGATGAAAGCCTCAAAAAAGTTCATTACGCTTACTTTTGATATGGAATATAAGGAGCCTATTTTTGTGATGGGAGACCAAGAAAAAATTCAGCAAGTATTAACCAATTTATTGGTGAACTCTATTAAATACGGTCATGAAAATGGCACCACAGAAGTTAGCGTAGAAAACCTAATTAAAAATAAAGTTATCATAAGAGTTACAGATAACGGGGAGGGGATACCAAAAGTGCATATTCCCAGGTTGTTTGAGCGTTTTTACCGTGTAGACCAAAGTGGTAGCCGTAAAGAGGGAGGTTCAGGATTGGGTCTTGCAATTGTTAAGCACATAATAGAAGCGCACGGAGAAAAAATTTATGTTGAGAGTGAGGTAGACGTAGGCTCAGAATTCTCTTTTACCTTAGAGAAAGCTTCAAATAACGTAGCATAGTCTATTGTCGTATCATACTGAGTGAGACCAGAAAATTCGTTACATAATTCTAAGTCTTTTATTTTAAAATTATCTTGATTGGCAAAAGGTACAACACCATTTTTTTGAAATCTTTTGGCTAAGTAAACCTGTTCATACTGTCCTGGCGTAGGGATAAAAAACGCTTTCTTTTCCAACTTGGCTAAATCCATTACCGTAGTATAACCAGACCTGCAAAGGACTAAACTGCTTTCGTTTAGGGCGTTTTCTAGTTCTTTGGACTGCATAAAATTTACCACCTCAACCGTTGCATTTTGGTATTGCAAGGTTCTACGTTTTTGCTTTTTCTGTATTTTCCCTTTTACAAATAAAACTTGACCGTTGTAGTATTTAAGTTCTTCTAGCAACTTTTCTTCTAGTAAAGTACGCTGTGGCTCTGGACCAGAAAGCAATACCATAAGGTCATTTTTTTGAGGTAGGTTGTGCTTTGTAAATCTACTGAGCGGACCTAAATAATGAATATTAAGCTTACTTTTCTTTAAATGTCCCAATTTACCTGTAAGATTAGGTTTGCCATCAACATCTGGCACCCAACAGGCTTTAAATTTTTTTATAATTTTTTGATGCATTTTAGAGCTAAACCATGTAGTATTGCCAGAGAGTACATTTAGTTGGTGGGTAATAAAAACACAAGGTACTTTTTTAGAATACACACCAAGTCTGTTATCAGAAATAATACCATCTAAATTTAGTGATTTTACCAAGGCTTTTACCTCTTTCTTTTCTTTGTTCATCGCCTTTAAAACCTTTGGCGAATCCCAAATCATCTTCCATTTAAAATTTTTTCCTTTTTCGGCATAAGTAATTTTGTAAGACGATAATTCAAAAGAAGGCAAGTCTGGAAATTCTTTTTGTAGCAGTTGCAAAGCAACCCCATCAGAGGCTATGTAGGGTTGGTGGCCATAATCTAGTAAAGCGTGTATAATAGGAATGCATCTGGTGGCATGTCCTAATCCCCAATTTAAAGGTGCTACTAAAATTCGTTTTCCATTTTGCATAATTTACAAAGAAAGAAAAGCCAGTCTAGTGTTTGATTTCCTTAGTTTTGCCAAAACATTAATTTTTTGTTTTGGGTAGCAAGAATAAATTAAAACGATTTAAAGAGAACGAAACCTTTGGCAATGTAATACAACCTACCAGAGAAGAGGTGGTTGGCAATTTTGAGCATAAGGGCAAATGGAAAGATTTTTTTAAAAATGACAATCCAATAGTACTAGAGTTGGGTTGCGGAAAGGGAGAATATACCGTGGGCTTGGCCAAACGCTATCCAAACAAAAATTTTATTGGGATAGATATAAAGGGGGCTCGTTTTTGGCGTGGGGCAAAAACGGCTATAGAGGAGAACCTTAAAAACGTGGCGTTTTTACGTAGCCAGATAGAGCTGGTAGATTATCTTTTTGCAGCTCAAGAAGTTTCAGAGATTTGGATTACTTTTCCAGATCCACAAATTAAATACAAGCGTACCAAACATAGAATGACCAATGAGGCTTTTTTAGCGCGTTATGCCCAAATTTTAAAGTCAGACGGCATTATGCACTTAAAAACAGATAGCGAATTTATGCATGGGTATACCTTGGGTCTTTTACATGGTTTAGGATATCCCGTATTATACGCAAACCATAACGTATACACCAATGAAGGAGCGCCAGATGAAGTTACTAGTATCCAAACCTATTATGAAAATCAGTATCTTGAAATCGGAAAGGCTATAACCTATATCCAATTTCGACCAACCAACTAATGGAACATTTGCTGATTTTATTTTTTGCCACTTTTTCTGCGGCATTCATGGCTACAGTACCACCTGGGTTATTGAATATGAATGCAGCTAAAGCTAGTGTAGAAAAAGGAAAACTCAGCGGAGTAGTGTTTAGTTTGGGTGTTGCATTAATGGTGCTTATACAAGCCTACATAGCTGTTAATATCTCTCGCTTTCTCTACAATAATCCAATAGTCATAGATTATTTATTAAAAGCAGCCATCTTTGTTTTTGCCTTTTTTGCTATCTATTTTTTTGTAAGTGCTAAGCGCGAAAAAGAAAAATTAAATCAACTAAAAGAACCAGATGTTAAAAAACGAAATAGCTTTTTTCGTGGTACTCTTTTAGCAGGGCTCAATTTTTTAACCATTCCATATTACAGCAGTTTAAATGCTATGTGGAAACAAGCAGGGTGGATTAAATTTGAAGCTACAGATATCGCCATATTTGTGCTAGCAGCATCCCTAGGTACTTTTGCGGCGCTTTATCTTTATGTATTCTACTTTAATAAGTTAGAGATGAAAACAAAGACGTTTTCTAAAAATTCTAACTACATTATTAGTGGTTTAATGTTGGTATTGCTAATGATTACCTTAATTCGTATTTTCTATAAGTAATGGAAGAGGTTAGCTTTTTTGATAAGGTATATGATGTAGCACGATTAATACCCTATGGTAGGGTCACCTCCTATGGTGCAATTGCCAAGTATCTTGGAGCGGCTCGCAGTGCCAGAATGGTTGGTTGGGCTATGAATAATAGTCATACAAAAGATGTTCCCGCTCATAGAGTGGTTAATAGAGTGGGCGTTCTAACGGGTAAACATCATTTTGAGGGGACCAACCTTATGCAACAACTATTGGAAAACGAAGGGATTAAGGTAGAAGATAACCAGGTGGTCGACTTCAAAAACTTATTTTGGGATCCTGCTCAGGAATTAAGATAAGCAAAACAAATTAAGACATAAGTAAACCTGATACCAAAACTGCCCCTACTATACTGCACAATTTTTACGATTGCCGTATCTTTGTAATTTAGAATCAGTTTAAAAGACTGAATAGCCAAAAGATAGAGCATGAAATTGAACAAACAGGATATTTTAAAAGCGTTGGAGCTTATAACTGTACCAGGAGAAGGAAAAAACATGGTAGAAAGTGGTGCAGTGACCAATGTACAAGTATTCGGGGATGAGGTAGAGGTAGATATCACTATAAAAAATCCAAGTTTACAGGCCAAAAAGAAGACTGAAGTAGAGATACTAAAGGTGATACACAAAGAGGTGTATGAAAAGGCTAAAATAAAAGTAAACATAAAAGTAGAAGCTCCTACGCAACCCAAAGCGAACTTAATTAAGGGAGAGCCTATACCCGGCATACAAAACATAGTTGCCGTTGCCTCTGGTAAAGGTGGTGTAGGTAAATCTACCGTAACCGCTAATTTGGCAGTAACCTTAGCCAAAATGGGTTTTAAAGTAGGTTTGTTAGATACAGATATATATGGGCCATCCATGCCTATTATGTTTGATGTTGCTATGGAAAAACCTTTGGCAGTGAATGTAGAGGGCAAATCTAAAATGAAGCCTGTAGAAAATTACGGGGTTAAAATTCTTTCTATCGGGTTTTTTACCCAACCCAACCAAGCAGTTATTTGGAGAGGACCTATGGCAGCCAAAGCATTGAACCAAATGATTTTTGATGCGCATTGGGGAGAGTTAGATTTTCTATTGTTAGACCTGCCTCCAGGAACTGGGGACATCCATTTAAGTATTATGCAGTCATTGCCAGTAACAGGAGCCGTAGTGGTAAGTACACCCCAAGAAGTTGCCCTAGCAGACGCACGTAAGGGGGTGGCTATGTTTAACCAAGAGGCTATACAAGTACCTGTGTTAGGTATCGTAGAAAATATGGCGTATTTTACTCCTGCAGAACTGCCAGACAATAAATATTATATTTTTGGACAAGACGGAGCCAAGCATTTGGCAGAAGATTTAGAAATCCCGTTTTTGGGAGAAATCCCGCTAGTTCAAAGCATTCGCGAAGCTGGTGATGTTGGTAGACCGGCAGCACTACAAACGGCCTCACCAATAGAACAAGCTTTTGAGGACCTCACTAAAAATGTGGTGCAAGAAGTAGTAAAAAGAAACACAGATTTGCCCCCTACAGTGGCAATCAAAATAACAACAATGGCAGGTTGTTCCGCCGTAAAAAAGAAGTAAATGACATCCGAAGAAGTTAGGCAAAATGTAGAGAAAGCCCTGGAGGAAATCCGTCCGTTTTTACAAAGTGATGGTGGGGATATCTCTTTGGTATCTATAGATAATGATACCTCTGTAAAAGTTAGGTTAGAAGGCAATTGTATAGGATGTAGCGTTAATCAGATGACGTTGAAAAGTGGTGTGGAAATGACCATCAAAAAATATGTTCCACAAATAGAAGAGGTAGTTAATCTTAGTTGATAACACCTCTTACTGTGCCATTTCTGCAAGCAGCTAAATTGAGCAAACAAACTAATTTTTCATGATTAAGACCGATATTTTAATTATTGGAGCTGGCCCTACAGGATTATTCACTGTTTTTGAGGCTGGACTCTTAAAATTGAAATGCCATATCATTGATGCGCTACCACAAGCAGGTGGGCAGTGCTCAGAATTATACCCTAAAAAGCCCATTTATGATATTCCTGGTTTTCCAGAAGTATTGGCGGGCGATTTGGTGAGCAATTTAATGCAGCAGATAGCGCCTTTTCAACCCGGATTTACGTTGGGTGAGCGTGCAGATAGTATAGAGAAATTGGAAGACGGCACGTTTATAGTAACTACCAATAAAGGAACAAAGCACCAAGCGCCTGTTGTGGCCATTGCTGGGGGCTTAGGTAGTTTTGAACCTAGAAAACCCATACTGGACAACTTGTCTAAGTTTGAAGATAAGGGCGTTGCTTATATGATAAAGGACCCAGAGGTCTATCGTGATAAAAAAGTACTGATTGCTGGCGGAGGTGATTCAGCCCTAGACTGGTCTATCTTTTTGGCGGATATTGCCAAAGAAGTTACTCTTGTGCACCGTAGAAATGAGTTCAGAGGGGCTTTGGATTCCGTAGAAAAAGTACAGGAGTTAAAAGATAAAGGTAAAATAAACCTTATTACCCCTGCAGAAGTTGTTAGTTTAGAGGGCAAGGATGCACTAGAAGCGGTTATTGTGCGTAAAAACAACAATCCAAAAGAAGACCAAAAAATAATAGTAGACAATTTTATACCGCTATTTGGGTTAAGTCCAAAATTGGGACCCATTGCCAATTGGGGATTAGAGATAGAGAAGAATGCCATTAAGGTAGATAATGCGTTGGACTATCAAACCAATATTCCTGGTATTTACGCTATTGGAGACGTAAACACCTATCCTGGTAAGTTAAAATTGATACTTTGTGGTTTTCATGAAGCTACTTTAATGTGCCAGAGTGCTTACCAACGTATTTTTCCAGATAAAAAATACGTTATGAAATATACCACAGTAGGTGGCGTAACCGGTTTTGATGGTAGCAAAAGAGAAGCCCCAAAAGCGGTAGTAAAAGCTATTAATTAATTTTGCTAGTACCCTGCTGTCATTTCGTGAGTAAAAGCTGTTTCAAAGTAAAAAGTACCAAGTATTAAGTGTGGTCTTAGTTCGTTATGCTGAACTTGTTTCAGCATCTCACTCAATTCAAGTTTTAAGGTCATTGCATTCTTTGGTCATTTCGATAGGAAAAGCCGTGCTTTGACTGAGAAATCTCTTTTTATGTACAAATAGCAAAGTCAAAAATGAATTGTCCAATTAATTTTACTTGATTACCATCAACCATCAACTTCATTTATAAATAAAACATAAAATTCGCTTAGATTGATATTCTTACTAAGCTAGTGTAAGGTCTATGTGTTAATTTTGACCTTTTTTACACAGCACAAGCAAAACAGACATGAGCGATATTAAATTAAAGATTATCGATAGGGACGGGAAATTGCATGAGGTAGATGCCCCAACCGATATGAATATGAACCTAATGGAGGTAGTACGTTCTTATGAATTGGCTCCAGAAGGTACTATTGGTATTTGTGGTGGTATGGCCATGTGTGCTTCTTGTCAATGCTACGTGCAATCAGAGCACGACTTACCAGAAAAATCGGATGATGAAGAGGCAATGCTTGCAGAAGCGTTTAATGTAGAAGACAACAGCCGTTTGGGGTGCCAAATCCACATTACGCCAGAATTGGATGGCTTGCAGATAGAACTAGCGCCAGAGGAGCTATAATTTGCACTGTAAACTTGTTTTTAAATCCTAGCTTGGTAGGTAAATAGATTGTAATAACGGCCTTCTACCGCTATCAACTCATCATGCGTTCCGCGTTCTGCTATCTTACCATTTTCTATCACGAGTATTTGGTCTGCTTTACGTATAGTGCTTAAACGGTGCGCAATTACAAACGTAGTTCTGCCCTCGGTAAGGGTTGCCAAACTTTTCTGTATCAATGCTTCACTTTCTGTATCTAGATTGGAAGTAGCTTCGTCTAATATTAATATTTTTGGGTTGGCTAAAATGGCCCTGGCAATAGCAATGCGTTGACGTTGCCCACCGGAAAGTTTAACCCCACGTTCTCCTATTACGGTCTCCAATCCTTTTTCAAAACGGTCGCTGAACTCGTTCACATAGGCAGCATTTACGGCATGTTGCAACTCACTTTCTGTAGCATCTGGTTTAGGAAAAAGAATATTTTCTTTAATGGTCCCTTCAAAAAGAAAATCGTCTTGTAAAACAACCCCCAGAAATTGTCTAAAGCTCTTTAAGTCCACTTTGGCCATATCTAGACCATCAATAGTAATGGTGCCGCTATCGGGATGCAAAAAACTAGCGGCCAAACCAGCAATAGTAGATTTTCCAGAGCCTGAACTGCCCACTAAAGCAATAACCTCGCCCGCTTTAGCACTAAAACTAATACTATGTAGTACTTCTTTGTCTTCTTCGTACGCAAAAGAAACGGAATCAAAAACCATGGTGCCGGCAACATCTTCTAAAACTATGGTCCTGTTTTCATCATCGGCCTCTGCAGCTTTGTTCATTAATTCTTCGGTACGGTCAAGTCCAGCTAAAGCTTCGGTAAGCTGGCTACCAATATTACTCATTTGTACTATAGGCGCCACCATTAGGGCTAAGAGTGTGGTAAACTCAAAATATTCCCCCGTGGTCAAATCGCCCTGTATCATTAAATAACCACCATAACCCATCATAATCCCGGTAGTGGCCAAGCCTAATAAAAAGGTAGAAGAACTGGTCAAGGTTGCCTGTGCGGTTAAACTCTTTTTAACGTTGAGGAATAGCTTGTGTACGCCTTTTTCGAACACCAAAGATTCTTGCTCTTCGGCATTAAAACCTTTGATTACCCGTATACCGCCTAAGGTTTCGGTAAGTCTCCCTTTAACTTCGGCATTTAATTTACCACGTTCCCTAAACACGGGGCGTATAATTTTAAATGCTTTTAGCGCGATGATTGCAAAAAGAATCAAGGGCACAAAAGTAAGCAACGTCATAGTTGGGCTAATGCGAAGCAACAAAATAAGGGAAACTACGGCTGTAATGGAGCCGCCAACCAGTTGTACCAAGCCGGTACCAATAAGGTTACGCACGCCTTCTACATCACTCATTATGCGGCTTACCAAAGAACCAGATTTGGTATTGTCAAAAAACTGTATGGGCAGGGATAAAACCTGTTTTTGCACTTGTGCACGTAGTTCCGAAATCATGTATTGGGCTTGTATGCTCAAAACTTTGGTAAGCAAAAAAGACATGACAGCTTGTACTAAAAAAGACACAATCACTGCTATGACCAAAAGCTTTAACAGGGATACGTCTTTGTTGGGTACCACATCATCCATAAAATACCTCAGAGAAATGGGTGCAACAAAGCTTGCGCTCTTGCTTACGGCAATAAGAAAAAGGCCAATGAAAACGAGTTTTCTTCTGGGCCAAATAATAGTTTTAAATGCTTTTAATATGCTTACTTTTTTTTCTGCCATGCTGTTCCGTAAAATGGATTTGCAAGTTACCCCAAATCTTAGGAAAGCCAATTGTATTAACTAGGTTTTAGAATTTGATTAGCAGCTTAGGTTTAAAGCTATTATTTTTGAAAAGAGGACCATGCCAACCTAATTATGACTAGGAAAATATGTTTTGTACTACTTTTTGTTTCCTTTTTTGTGCGTTCTCAAGAGCAATACTTTCAATTGCGTGATTTTGTAACAGACAGTGCTGCAGTCTTTACGGTAAATGATAGCCAAAGTCTAAATCAACGATTGATAGAATTTGAACAGGAAACAACCAACCAAATAGTGGTGTTAACCATCCAGCGTTTAGGGTCAAATACCATAGAATCGTATGCCAATGCTGTTTTCAACGCTAATAAGATAGGTCAAGCAGAAAAAGATAACGGTATTCTCATCTTATTTTCCAAAGCAGATAGGGAAGTACGGATAGAGGTTGGTTACGGATTGGAACCTTACATAACCGATGCTGTTGCTTCTAGAATTATAAGAAACACTATGATTCCCTATTTTAAAGAAGCAGCGTATTATACTGGAGTTGAACAGGGTACGGAACAACTCATAACATTTTTAGAGGATCCAGAAGCCTTAGCGGAGTTTAAACAAGAGATTGAAGCCGAAAACAAAACGCCAGTTTGGGCTTATCTAATAATTGGGTTGCTCGGATTAGTTTTTGTAGGGTATGGAGGCTATATTTTTTATAAACAGTACAGCCAGGTTATCGAAATATGTAGAGGTTTACTTTTGGGAAAACTAGGCTTGCTTACAGGTATATTATTGTTGTTACCTATGGCGATTAGTAGTTTGTTAGGTTTGGTTTTTGCATTAATCCCTATGGTAATTTTAATGCAATTAGACCCGCAATTAGATAAACTTGTAGATTTAGATTTTAACTCGTTGGCTAACGTTTATTGGCTAGGGTTACTATTTCCTTTTTTTGGCTTAGCCTACTTCATTGCATTTATAAAACTTAAACGAGCAGGGAATACAGACTTTAAGTTGTCTTGGTATAAGAATGACAAAAAATACATGTCTAAGACTTTTTCATCTTTTGGAAGTGCTTCTGGCTCTAGTGGTTCTTATTCTGGAAGCAGCAGTAGTTCTTTTTCTAGTAGCAGTAGTTCCTTTTCCGGCGGTGGCGGTAGTTCTGGTGGCGGTGGTGCTAGCGGTAGTTGGTAAATTCTAGTTACATTTATAGAGTGAAGGGTCGTAATAAAACACACCCAAATACAAATTCTTTTTTGAGAAATACAGCAATCTTATGAATCACACAAAATTTCTTTCTTTTTTACTACTGGCATGGTTATTTATTTCTTGTTCCGATACAGTAAAGCCAACGACTGAAATAGATGAATGGAAAGCACAGGCGGAACGCGTTACCATAATTAGAGATGATTACGGCGTGCCACATATTTATGGTAAAACGGATGCAGACGCTGTTTTTGGATTGTTATATGCCCAATGCGAGGACGATTTTAATCGCGTTGAGCAAAACTACATTTGGGCAACAGGCCGTTTGGCAGAGGTAGATGGAGAAGATGCGTTGTATAGTGATTTGCGTGCCAACTTATTTATGACCCAAGAAGAGGCCATAGCCAAATACGAAGCGGCTCCTGGTTGGTTAAAAGAGTTGTGCCAAGCGTTTGCAGATGGTGTTAATTATTACCTGTATACCCATCCAGAAGTAAAACCTAAATTATTAACACGTTTTGAGCCTTGGATGCCTTTGTTTTTTAGTGAAGGTAGTATTGGGGGCGATATAGAGCGTATCTCTACCAAAAAGATAAAATCTTTTTATGAAGAAGGCATGGAGCTGCCCATAATGCAATTGCTACAAGAGCAGAAAGAAGAAGAATTGGCAGAACCACAAGGGTCTAATGGTATTGCTATATCTGGCGATTTAACCCAAAGCGGTAATGCCATGCTATTGATAAATCCGCATACCTCTTTTTATTTTAGGGGAGAAGTGCATGTAGTATCCGAAGAGGGTTTAAATGCATATGGAGCAGTTACTTGGGGGCAGTTTTTTGTCTATCAGGGTTTCAATGAAAAAACAGGTTGGATGCACACCAGCACTTATACGGATGTCATGGACGAGTTTAAAGAAACCATTGTATCTAACCAAGGTAAGTTATTGTACCAGTATGGCGAAGAATTACGCCCTGTAGATTCCTTAAAAATTAAACTGAAATACAAAGAAGGTGATGCGCTATTTGAAAAAGAATTTCCTATGTATAGAACGCATCACGGACCTGTAACGCATAAGGTTGATGGGCAATGGACGGCTTCTGCCATGATGTGGGAACCGGTAAAGGCATTAGAGCAAAGTTATATACGAACCAAGCAGAATGGATATGCTGGTTTTAGGGAGATGATGGACATCCGTACCAATTCGTCTAATAATACGGTGTATGCAGATGCAGACGGAACTATCGCTTATTTTCATGGTAATTTTGTTCCAAAAAGAGATACGATTTTTGACTACACTAAAGCTGTGGATGGTAGTAATCCAAAAACGGATTGGCAAGGGCTACATACGGTAGATGAAAATATTTTAATTAAGAATCCGGCAAACGGCTGGATACAAAATTGCAATTCAACCCCATATACCGCGGCTTTGGAGTATAGCCCAAAACGCAGTAATTACCCCAAATACATGTCTCGGGACCAAGAAAACTTTAGAGGCATACATGCCATTACCCTTTTAACGGATAGAAAAGGCTATACTTTAGATAGTCTAATCAGCTTGGCTCACGACCCCTATTTGCCTGCGTTTGATGCCTTACTGCCTAGTTTATTTACAGCATACGAAAATAAGCACGACAAAAACCCAAAACTAGCGGAACCTATTGCGGTATTAAAAGCATGGGATTTTAAAACTAGCAAAGAATCTGTGGCAATGACCTTGGCACATTATTATGGCATGTGTTATTACAGGGAAGGAAAATACCCAGAAGGATTGAATGCGATGGAGCGTATACAGCATTGGGGCTCCGTAGAAGGTGAACAATTGCAGCTTTTTGAAAAAACCATTGACCAATTGGTATCCGATTTTGGTACTTGGAAAATGCCTTGGGGAGAAGTAAATAGATATCAGCGGCTTAATGGAGACATTAGGCAAGCTTTTGACGATGCAAAACCGAGCATTCCTATT
Source organism: Croceivirga sp. JEA036 (assembly GCF_011882165.1). Classification (NCBI taxonomy): domain Bacteria; kingdom Pseudomonadati; phylum Bacteroidota; class Flavobacteriia; order Flavobacteriales; family Flavobacteriaceae; genus Croceivirga; species Croceivirga sp. JEA036. The sequence goes on along the minus strand of NZ_JAATON010000003.1, from coordinate 162,763 downwards.
GGGTTTGCGAGCGGTACATGGGGTGCCTTGGCAGCCTATGGCGCTCGTTACCATAACAATACCAAAAAAATCTACGGTACACGAGGAAACAGTTTTGTAGCGGCAGTGGAATTTGGAGAAAAGGTAAAAGCAAAATCTATTTTAGCAGGTGGCCAGAGTGGTGACCCTAACTCGCCCCATTTTGATGATCAAATAGAAGGTTATGCCAATGGGCAATGGAAAAATATAGCCTTTTACAAAGAAGATGTGTTAAAGCGTGCCACGCGAACCTATCATCCAGGGGAATGATATTGTTTTAAAAGATTGCAAAAATTATATAAGGCTTTTTGTAGGTTTTCTTTACCATTTGCCATTGCAGTGGGCAAATCTACAACCTCTGTGAGTATGGCATTTATATAAGTTAAACCCAATTTTTGTTGTTGCTCTTTACTTAAACGTACCGCACCACAAAAAGCGGCTACCGGTATGTTTTGTTTTAAGGCCGATGCTAAAACGCCATTTATGGTTTTTCCAGAAAGGGTTTGTGCATCCAATTGTCCTTCTCCAGTGATAATCCAATCTGCATCGGTGATTTTTTCATCAAACTGTGCCATTTCTTTGAGTAGATTAACACCAGAGACCAATGTGGCATCTAAGAAAATGTGTGCTCCGCCGCCTATGCCGCCCCCGGCACCTGCACCCAGCAATTCTTGTACATCTGTCCCAAAAGTTTGTTTCAGAACGCTCGAAAAATGCTGTAATCCTTGATCTAGAAACGCTACATTTTCTGAAGTAGCCCCTTTTTGCGGTCCGTAAACAAAGGCGGCGCCATTTGGTCCATAAAAAGGGTTGTCTACATCACAAGCTACCTTAAACATGCATTTTTTTAGTAGCGGATTGCATTTAGAGGTGTCTATGTTGCTAACTTGGAAAAGATTTTTACCAATAGGATTTATAGGTTTGTTTTGTGCATCTAAAAATTGGTATCCTAGAGCTTGCGCCATACCCAAGCCGCCGTCATTAGTAGCGCTACCGCCAATACCTAAATATATAGTGGTGGCTCCCCGTTTCAAAGCATCTAAAATAAGTTCTCCTGTCCCTATAGAGGTAGTTTCCATACAATTTAGCTCCTCGGTAGATAGGAGATGGTGGCCAGAGGCTTCTGCCATTTCTATATATGCCGTTTGTATGCTTTCAGACCATATGTAGCTAGCACTAATGGGCCTGAATAAAGGGTCATTAACCTGGGCGATAATTCGTTCACCGCCTAAATAATGCTTAACAATTTCTATAGTACCGTCACCGCCATCTGCCAAGGGTAGTTTTAAAATAGCTGCTTTAGGGAAATGTTCTAGTAGGACCATTTCGGCTAGTTCACAGAATTCAAAACTGGATATAGAACCTTTAAATTTATCCGGAGCAATTACAAATTTCATCTTCTTAGTTTAGAAAACTCGGTAAGGCCAAACTAATACCAACTATGGCAATAAAATAAAGTAGTAAAAGTGTTACCTCTTTTTTACTACTACTGTATTGTATGGCTAGGCCTGGCTTGCTCTCTTTTTTAATGATTAAACTAGTAACGTAAGCAATACTCATGGTTACCAAACAACCTATAGCATTCCACCAAAACCAAAATATTTCGGGTACATACAACCACAAATAAATATTAAGGGCTACTCCTGCAACGATACCTATGTTAGCTCCAAGCGCATGAGTTTTCTTGGTCATGATTGCCAAAATAAATGCCGCTAAGATGGGCCCATAAAAAATCGACGATACTTTGTTGATAACCTCTATGACGGTACCCTCAATGCTGCCAGCAAAAAAAGCAAAGAATAAACAAACAACTCCCCAGAACAGCGATAACAACTTGGAGGCAGCCATATATTTTTTATTGCCCATGTCTGGCTTAAAGCGTTTCACAAAATCTTCCATTGTAACAGCAGATAAAGAGTTTACTGTAGAACTTAAAGAAGACATGGCGGCAGACATGATAGCGACAATTAAAATACCGATGACGCCGTTGGGTAAATAATTGATAATAAACACAGGAACCATCAAATCTGCCTTTTTGCCTTCTAAATAGGTAATATTGTTCTCATAAACATTCGCTAAGGTTTCTTGAAAGCCAGTATCTTGCAAAAACAATGTGCCTAGCACTAAACCCATAATACAATAGGTTAGGGTTATAGGAAAACGAAACAGACCATTGGCCAAAAGTAATTTTTTAATGGTTGGCAACCCATTAGCAGAGAGTAGCCGTTGGGATTGGGATTGGTCTGTGCCATAGTACGAAGCGTATAAAAAGAAACCACCAATTACCATAGGCCAAAATCCAAATTCATCTTGCTTGTCTGCATTGTTAAATCCCCATTTGCTAAAGTCTACCGTGGCAATGCGGTCTTTATCTACATGGGTCAAGAAATTTTCAAATCCGCCCAATTCGCTTAAGCCGTATACCAAACAGATAACAATACCTAAAAAGAGGATGGTCATTTGGATAACATCACCCCAAATCACAGCTTTCATACCGCCTTGGTAGGAATAGGCAAGTGTAATAACACCGATTAAAAGCACGGAAATCCAAAATTCTATATTTAATGTGGCCTGTAAAATAAGGGCCATCGTATAAACCATAACTCCAGTAGCTACAGACCTACTAATTTGAAAAACAAAACTGATTAGTAACCGAGAAGAGGCATCAAAACGTTTTTCTAAATATTCATACACACTTACGATTCCCGATTTGTATAGCGTAGGGATTAAAGCCAACATTAAAAAAGCCATGGCCAGGGGTACTCCAAACTCGTAGGTAAGCCATTGCAGTCCGCCACCTTGTTTTATACCTACAAAGGCTGGTGCAGAAATAAAACTTATGGCAGAAAGTTGGGTAGCCATGGTAGATAGGCTTAATGGTAGCCAGCCCATACTTCTACCGCCTAAAAAATAGTCGCCAGAATTTTTATTTTCCTTAAAAAAATACCCAAGGCTTAAAAAACCTACTAGGTAAACAACAATGATGATGTAATCTAAATAGTTCATGGGTAGTTATGTTAGTTGGTATGTGATGAATTGATAAGCTGGAATTAGCATGCTAACTCCAGCTCATGAGTATATATTTGCAACGCTTATTTTTCGTTGACAAAATCTAAAAATAGGGCGGCGCTCCAAGAAAAATTATCGCCTCCATAACCGCCAAAGGCATCATCTGGTACTTTTTTACGTGCATCAAAATACTCGTAAAAGCCATAACGCTCTAAAAGCGTTAAAGTGTCTGCCTTAATACGAGCTGCTAAGGCTGTTTTACCTGCTCGTTTTAAACCCAAATATAAAATCCAGTTCATGTTAATCCATACGGGTCCACGCCAGTATCTTTTTGGGTCGTACCTTTCACTCGATGGGTCAAATGAGGCACATAAATATAAGGATTCATCTCCAAATTTATGCTGTAACGTATTCACCAATATCTCAGCACGGTCTGCATCTACAATGGGAGCGTATAATGCCGCAAAAGAAGAAGAGCACACAAAGGGTATTTGTTGGTCTGCTTTTAAATCATAATGTACAAAAGCGCCCAACTCTTCATTAAACAATTTGCTATTAAAAGACGCTACGGACTGTTTTTGCCATGTTTCTAGTTGTTTAATTTTATCGGCATGCCCGCCTAATTTTTTATATAAGTTAATTAGGGATTCATTAGATTTTATAAGCATTGCATTAAACAATGGGTCTAACACCAAAAAAGGAGAGTGCTCCGCTATTTTAGCATCCTTGTAATTGTATTTTTTTGCAATATCTATCAAGTACAAATAGTGGTCATACTCTCTATTGCTCGGTCTTTGAGATGCATCTACATGGCTTGTGTCCTTTCTTTTAAATGTGTACTGTGGAGGGTTCATAGTTGCCCAAATATCATCCCAAATAGGCGAGTTATCCGTGCCAGATTCCCAATTGTGATAGATGTACACTAAGCCTTCGTTAGTAACATCTCGCTCCTTATAAAAATACTCATGGTTCCAAAAAACTTTGTCTATCTGTGTGCTTATAAATTGAAGCATAGCTTTTTTATCCTCAACCACGTTGAGCATGTGTTCTAACACAAAACCAAGTACGGGTGGTTGTACCATACCTGTGGAAGGATAATCTGGATTAGATTCTTTGCTGAGGTGCGATTGATGAAAATCGGGACCTGGAAAATAGGTGTCACTTTCTGTATGGAACACAATGTGCGGAATGAAACCGTTTTTCCATTGTGCGTTTAACAAGGTTTCTATTTCTTTTTTGGCCTTAACCACATCATAATGAGCAAAACCTATGGCGATAAACCCGGCATCCCATTTCCATTGAAACGGATATAGACCTTTACTTGGAATGGTGAATCCACCTGGTTGAAAATTAGTATCTAGGACCGTTTTAGCCTTTTGTATTAAATCGTTGTACATATTTATGTGTAAAAAATGCTTGGGGGCTGCGGGCTTGTAGCCCCCAAGGCTAATTAAACTAAACCAAACTATATGAAATTATTACACTAAAAGTTAAAAGTTGCTGTTAAAAACAGTCTTCTAGGCAATACAGGTCTACCCACAAAGAATTCGTTTTCTGCCTGGCCAGCAATACCTGCTCTAGGATTACCTTCTGTTAATCCTTGGCTATCAAATAAGTTGAATACAGAACATCCTAATCTTACAGAGTTTTCATTTTCTAAAGCAAAGGTGTATCCTGCTCCAATACGTGCTAACGTAATGGCATCTAATTCTATGTCATTAATGTCAGAAGTAAATTTTGCTCCGGTGTGGTTTAAGGTAAAGTTTGCATCAAACTTTCTGTCATCATAATTTAAACCAGCACTACCTAAAAAGTTAGGCTGTCTTTGCAGCTCATTACCTTCATTAACAGTAGTACTTTCTCCTGTAACTAAGTTTTGCTGTATGTTCTTAGTTATTTCATGGTCTTGGTAGGTTGCAGTACCGCTAAAACTTAAGGCATCTGTAAATCTATATTTCCATGTCGCTTCTAAGCCTATAGTAGAAGTATTTTGTTCTGTACGGGCCTGATCCACCAACTCGCCATTGCTTATAGCTTGGTCAATTCTAATACGATCACTTAAACCCACGTAATACCCTGCAAGGGAACCAGAAAATTTAGCAGTACCAAATTTAGCACCAGCTTCAAATTGAATAATGCTTTCTGCATTATAGTTGGTTTCTCTAATACCTGGTGTTGGTACAAAACCTCTCTGTTGCGGAAAAAAGAAACCTCTACTAAAGTTAGCATACAGGTTGGTTGCCTCAGTAAGTTCATACAAACCAGCTAAAGAAACAGCCCAATCTGTGGCATCAATTTCTGCTGTAGTAAAGCTACCATCTGCAAATCTAATGGTGTTTAAGGCGGTTGTAAGCGAAGCATCTTCATACACCTGAAAATCTTGCAATCCGCCATTTTGGAAGGTACCCTTGGTATTTTCTACACGAACGCCAACATCAAAACGCCATCTATCTAAAACCATTTCATCTGTCAAGTAAACCGCGGTTCTATTTTGTGATAAAAATCTATTGGCGGTCATACCTATTCTATCATACAAACCACCTGTAGCGTAGGTAACATCTGTTCCTGTTGCATCTGTGTAGCTAAGATTTACCAACCTTGGATTGTTGTTAAATTCTGATAAAACACGGTATTGGTAGTTTACATCTTCCGCTTCTGTTCTAGAAAGAAAAGTACCCAAAGTAAATGTATGTTTTCTATCTTTTGATTTTAAAATAAGATTAGCCTCTCCGGAATAGTCGGTCATAGGGCGTAAACGGTCTACATGAAGGTTTTCTACCACTAAATCTCCGCCATTAATCTGCGTGTCACCACCACCTTGATAAATGGCAAAAAAGCCTTGGTTGCCAGGCGCAACATTTGCAATGTACTCATTTAAAGCAATTGGATTGCCACTACCACCCACGTACAAAGCAAAGTTGTGCTTGTAATTGGCATATTTAATTTTTGAAGTAAATTTTAAATCTTCTGTAAGAAAATAGTTAAAATCTCCCATTACATAACCCCCTTGGGTAGACACCCCATCTTCTATAGGGCTATTGTAAACACCACCAGGTGTTAAGAAAGAGGTGTTGGCTAAATCTCCAGAAAGCAACTGTTCTACATCTTCCCCGTCATTACCTGCTAGGCGTTCTCTAGAACCACCAGCTAATGGTAATGGCAAATAAAATTGTGCATTATCATTAATAAACTGACCAGAAATGGTAAAAGAACCTTTGTCAAACTTCTTTTTAATATTACCTCTAAGCTGTGCCCCTTTTGTTGGTAAGCCTGTATCTATAGGACCATCATCTTTACGGATAAATCCGGTTAGGGCATAAAAAGTGTTACTATTTTCTTCACCCAACTTTCCTCCAGAGTAAAAGTCAGTTTTTAATCTGCCTCTAGTCCCATATTCCATGTTTATGATATTCCCAGGATTGGTATCGCCGGTTTTACTGGTATAGTTAATGATACCAGCAACAGACCCTGCGCCGTAAAGTACAGCCGCACCACCACGCACAAATTCTACACCTTTAAAGCCAATATCTGGTCTTGCGTACACATCATGTGCAGAAGAATTAAGCCCGAATGTGCTCATTAGGGGCATGCCATCATATTGTAGCGGATTAAAAACATATTGTCCGCCAGAGGGTAAACCTCTTACAAAGAGGTTGGTTGCTGTTTCACCACCACCACCTTCTGCAGTAATACCAGGAACATCTCTTAAAATATCTGCCTGGCTGTTAGCAGAGAGCTTAGTAATTTCTGCCATCTTTTTGGAGCTAATAGAAAGTGGCGCTTGCTTTTGAGACCTAAAAGTAGAAGAAGCTGTAATGACTACCTCGTCTAATTGCTGTCCGCTTTCTGCTAGTACAACTTTAAGATTATTTGCATTGGTCATGTCTACAGACACTTTTTTGGTCTCAAAACCTATAAAACTAAAGACCAAGGTTTGTGTCCCAGTCTTACTAGTAGTTAAAGTAAAGTTTCCGTCAAAATCTGTAGTGGTACCTTCTGTAGTCCCTTCTATAACCACGTTGGCGCCCAAGACAGGAACGCCACTGGTGTCCGATACGTTACCGGTAATATTTGTCTGTGCATACGTAAATACACCTACAAATAATGCCAATACCTTAAAAATCGACTTTTGCATTGGATTTAGTTTTTAATTAATTGAATAATTGCAGTATTGAGTTATTATTAAATATGAATCAATATTATTAGCAATTTCTTCAAATACAATTGGTATTTATGAGAAAATATTACGCAAACGTTTCCGCAATCGTTTGCAAATTGTATTTTTGTAATCACATTAGTTAATCAAAAATGAAAAAGAAACGAAATATTACCCTTAAAGATATTGCTAAAGAACTAAATCTTTCCGTTTCAACTGTTTCTAGGGCGTTAAATAATCACCCAGACATTAGTGAAATCACTAAAGTACAAGTCCAGGCTTTGGCTAAGCAATACAATTATGTGCCCAATCTATTTGCAAAAGGATTTAGAACTAAACATACCCATATAATTGGTGTTGTGGTGCCAAACATATCGCACTTTTTTACCACGACCATTTTAAAAGGAATTTTAGAACAGGGAGAAAAAATGGGATACCAGGTTATTGTAGCCGAATCTCAAAATGATGTAAATAAACAACTCGCCATGTTAAATACCATGATACAATTTGGAGTGGATGGTATTCTTTTAAGTATGGCAAGGAGAACATATGATGTTTCTAGTATTATAAAAATAAAGCAACGTGTACCCTTAGTTTTGTTTGATAAAGTGTCAAATAAGGTGCCATGCACACAAGTAGTTATAGATGAGGTAGATGCGGCATACGGGGCTGTTGAGCACCTAATTAACATCGGAAAAAAGCGAATTGCCATCATTAAAGAAACAGAGAATTCCTATAATTCAGAGATGCGCTTTAGAGGGTACCAAAAAGCTTTGGAAGACCATAATCTAGAGGTGGACCCAAAGTTAATAGTGAGTACAGAAGATATTTCTTTGGATAAAGGACGCATAATGGCTAGCGCTCTTTTAACCTTACGGAACAAACCAGATGCTATTTTTGCCATTACGGATGCAGCAGCTATTGGTGCTATTAAAGCATTAAAAAAATACAAGGTAAAAATACCAGAAGATATTGCCGTTATTGGTTTTAGTAATTCTGAACATGCTACTATCATTAGTCCGGCATTAACCACTGTAGACCAACCTGGAAATTTAATTGGCAGTACAGCTATTACCTATTTAATTAACGAAATTGAGAAGGAAGAAGAGTCCTTTTTAAAAACAGTAGAAGTAAAGACTCACTTGATAATACGGGATTCTACTTTTACTACGGTAAAGTAATTATTCTTGGGGTTCTGGCTCTTTTACCACAATTAACGTAGCGGTAGATCCAGTAGATAAATTCCAACGATTGTTGTGGAGCACTTTACCCTCAGCATCTGTAACTACAACTTGTGCGGTGTTTGGTCCAGAAGAACCTTGATTAAGGGCAACAAATTCTATTTTATTAAACCCTTCTACTAAATCTACGTTTACACCTTTAAAGGAGCCAGACAGTAAAAGATTGTATTCTACCACTTGGTCGTTTACTAGGACTTTTACGCGGTCTCCATCTATATATTCGTGGTCTCGTGCTACAATACCAACAAATTTTGTATTGGTTTTAAAATCACCCAAATACATATCACCAAAATAGGGTACAGAGCCTTTATGTTCTTTTTCGTTAATTCTTGGGCTAATTTTTAAATCGTGACCTGCTTGCACAAGCTGCCTATCTGGTAACATTTTTATAGGATTATCTTTACTAATTAAGTCCTTATCTAAAACCGATGGCATACGCAATACAGTACCTTGGTTGCTGGGTAGTGCATCCAAATTATTTTGCCTACCCACTTCTAAAGGTTTAGTAGTAGGTATATCTCCTTGAGCCCATAGCGTATGGCTTATAGCAATAGTAAAAAAGAAAAGTAAAAGTCTTTTCATAGCACATGAGTCGTTAGACAGTACTAAAGTTAACAAATACCTTGCCATCTATTTAATAACTAGACGTTAAAATCGATGTTTGGTTAATACAATGGATAAATCCGCATTGGTATCCTACAGGTTATGATATGCTTTAAGTTGTTCAGGACCTTCTAGCAGAACTCTTACAATTTGTAATGTGCCGTCTGGTTTGGTGCTAATGTGCCATTTAATCAGAGAAATTTCACCATTAACTATTTCTATCCCCGTTATACTCCTTGGGTGTACGCAGCTACCATCGTTAAAAAAGGGAATCTGCCCTGGTTCTGGAAATCTAGGTCTATGCGTATGCCCAACAATAGTGAGCTTTAACTGATTGTTTAAAATCCATTTTTTTATACGCTTTTCTATACGAATAAGTTCTTTGTAATTTTTTGCTGGGCTCGTAGGGTCTGCAATGCCCACTACTTGCAAGGGTTTCCAAAGAATACGAACTAAAAATCTACCTACCTTCCAAAAGTTATAATTCCACCAGTCTGCTTGATGGCCATGAGTACAAAACAATTCTTGTCCGGTATCCTTATGTTGTAGCACTAAAGCCTCATGATATGTAATTCCTACAAAGAGGGATTTGTCTTCCCCATCAATGGGCTCAAAATAGCTAGAGAGGTGTTTTTCCACATATTTTGGGTCTCTATACACCATGTCATGATTGCCCCAAACCATATGTAAGCGATTTTGTAAGTGAAATTGGCGCAATAACTGATATACGTTTTTGTGAGCTTCAAAAATGGATTCAAAATTTATATTTTCCCATAGTTCATCGCCATCGCCTAATTCACAATACTCAAAACCTTCCCTGTAATAATAATTAAGAGCATGAAAGTAGATGTTTCTATTGTTTGCAAAATCGTCTGCAAAGCTATTGTCACCCCTGTGGCAATCGCTAAAAATGACAAACTTACTTTTGTCATCAAAAGCTATTTTCTTGGCGTTTTTGTATGCTCTGTTAAGACGTTTAGTAGAAGACATGCTATGCTTTCCTTAAAGGCCTAAATATAGCCCACTTTTATATAAAGAATATGTTAACATTTAACAAGCTTCAATTTTGTAATTTTACTTATTAAAGTAAGACTAATAGGGATATGGAATCAATGTTTCCTTTAGAGAGCCCCATGAAGCAGCTTATTAGCTTTAACAAACTGTTAGGGTACTATGAGCAGCAGTTAAAGAACAAAGACGCTTCTTTGGCGCAACGGGCTAAGCATATTTTGGATGCTGTGGCACCTTATCCCGAGTTACGTGACGGTTTTGAGGATGTTGCAGTATTAGAAAAACATAGCGATATTATAGCACTGCTGTTGGCAGATGTGTTCCCTACTGTACTAACACAAAATGAGATTAAAGCAGCAGCAATTCCCTATTGTAACGTAGTCTTTAATCAATCTAAACGCTTTGAGCAATTAGTAAAAGATGCTGGTGATAACTTTTCTTTAGAAATAAGAAATATGCCAGATAAGATGCAGTACATTGTACAATGCTCTGTAATTCTCAATTTTTTCTATGGTTTTAATATAGATTTTAAACGTCCATTGTTTTACGATATTCCAGATAAAACCGGACTCATGAGGCATTATAGAATATTATATAATGCAGACTTCATGGAGATTACACCAACCGATAAGGCGTTGAAAAAGTTTACGCAAGACGATATAGATGAGTTGTTAGAGAATTTTGACGATTTGGAGTATTGGAAAACTAAGTTTCCGCCCAACAGTTTTGTAGTCAAAGGTTTTGTGATTGCTAACATGTTTGATGTTACTGCAGAACATTCAATATCGGAAATTAAGTCCACCTTAATCGGCAACAATAAGCGGGGTAGTGAAAACTACATGGAGGATTTTGAGAATACTTTTAAATCGCTTTTTAATAACAAAGACATACAAGTTGGTTTTTCTGGGTATGACCAAGATTCCAATAGATTTTTAAAAATTTACGGTAAAGGCATTGCAAGTTTTATCTTAAAAGATAGGGAAGATGAATCTTGTGATACCTTATTATGTGAGTCTTCTAAAGGAAAGTTGTTTAAAGAACAAAACTACTTTGCCGTCTCTAATATTAAAAAATACTACGAGAAATCTGGCCACAGCCAACCGTACAAAAACTTATACGACCAAGGTTTTAGAAGCTGTATTCTAGCACCTATTTCTGATGGTGATAAACTTTTGGGGGTACTAGAATTGGTGTCTCCTAACCAAAACGACTTAAATAGTATTAATGCTACTAAGTTGGTAGATGTAATGCCATTTATTGTTTCTGCCGTATTACGTTCTATAGAAGAAGAAAAGAATCTTATAGATGCTGTAATACAGCATGAGTGTACCACGGTGCACGACTCTGTGTATTGGAAATTTCAAGAAGAAGCAAAACGTTTTATTGCTAGAGAAGCGGTAGGCGGTCAGCCTTCCTTTAAAGAAATTGTTTTTAAAGACGTCTTTCCACTATATGGGCAAATAGACATTAAGGACTCTTCTACAGAAAGGAATTTAGCCATCCAGAGAGATTTAATGATTCAGCTCGCAGAAATAAGAGATATTCTGGTAGAAGCTTTCCGTCTACTGCAACTGCCTATTTATGAGGAGTTAATATTTAGGGTAGAAAGTAATTTAGACGAAATAAAAGAAACGCTACACACGAATAGCGAACAAGCGATTTTTGATTTTATTTTAGAACATGTTAACCCTGTACTGCATCATTTAAAAAGAGAAGACTCGCGTCTTGAAGCTTTAATACTTAAGTATGAGTCTAGCATAGACATGGGTACAGAATCGTATTATGACCATAGGCGTAATTACGATGAAAGTGTCACAGAAATTAACCGCAGATTAGCGGCAGTTTTAGATAAAAAACAGGAGCAAGCACAAGCTATGTTTCCGCATTATTTTGAGCGTTACAAGACAGATGGTATAGAACATAACATGTATATTGGTAGCGCTATTGCTCATGAACGCGAATTTAACTCTCTTTATTTGAGCAACTTAAGGTTATGGCAGTTACAGGTAATGTTAGAGATGGAAAACGCTTATTACGGATTTAAATCTCAATTACCAGTAAAATTAGATGTTGCATCGTTAATGTTAGTGTACAGTACTCCATTGTCTATTCGTTTTAGAATGGATGAAAAACGTTTTGATGTAGATGGCACTTACAATGCACGGTATGAGATTATTAAAAAAAGAATTGATAAATCTTATATCAAAGGCACCAATGAACGTCTTACCCAGAAAGGCAAATTAGCCATAGTCTATTCCCAGAAAAAAGATGAGAGGGAATATCTAAGGTATGTTCGTTTTTTAAAGAGCAAAGGGTATTTTACCAACAATATAGAAATTGTAGAGCTAGATGGTTTACAAGGAGTTACGGGGCTAAAGGCCATACGTGCAGAAATTCTATATCGTCATGAAAAGACTCCGGAAAAAACGTACACCTATAAAGATTTGATGCAAGAAATTTCCGGATAAATTTTTAGGACCACTAAGGGGTTGTTAACTGGTCTAGAACACGTTCTGGACCATAGAATTTTAGGGCTATAATAAAGGCAATTACTGAGAGTACCATGCCAATTGCAAATATGGTATACGTTAATCTTAGTAATTTGTATTTTTTCTGTAGAACAACTCCTAGATAATACAAATCTTTGGTAAGATTAGAGTAAACAAATGCCTTGTCTTTTATTAATTCTTGTATAGCCCACTCATAATCTGGCAAAGCCATTTTATGAAAGTTGCCAAAGAATAAAAGATTAACCTTTTTCTGTTCTACGTCTTCCTTACTAAACTCACCACTGGTTACATTGGGCCTTGTGGCTAGTATGGCAAATATCATACTCACAATACTGAACAGTAAAAATATAGAAGTTGGTATTATTAGATACTGGTTATACGGATTATCTAGTTTTGGAATAAGGTTGGCTAAAACCAGAGAAATAATAATAGCATTTACAGAAAGTAAGATGTTTGCCTTGGTATCTGCAATATCACTTAATTTTAGGTGGTTACGCATGGTAACGCGGAACATAGTTTGTATGCCACGTTCAGGACTTTCACTCTTAAATTTTGCTTTAAGCATTTCCTTTTTGGCAATATCCTTCTCGTTCTTTTTGCGCTTTACAAGTTTTTTAATGTTTTTATCCTTGCGGGCTTGCCAATTTTCTTTAGCGTAATCCGTATAATAAAAGTGGTCTGCACGGAACATTTTTATGTTTTCTTCTCGCCATTCAGACGGGGAGTACTCTGCAATACCCAGTTGGGACAACTCCATGCGGAGTAATTCTGTGGTATCTGGGTAGCTTTTTTGTCCTAAGTGGGATGCATCTGCATCTCTAATTATCTGTTCTTCTAAATTTTGTGGCTCGTATCCTTTTTCCGTGGCCATGATATAAGCGCAAATTTGTTCTATTTGGGCATGGTCTACTCCTTCTTTTTCCAGAAATTCGCGTGCTAGTATACAGCTGTTTTTCTCATGTTCCGTTACGGACTTGGTGTAACCAGTATCGTGAAACCAAGCAGCAAGCAGCAACGCTTCTTTGGTTTTTGCTTTAGGTTTATAATGTTCTAAAAGCTCTTCTAAACTCTCTACTACTCGCTGCGTATGTCTAAGATTATGGTAGAGAAAATTAGGGTCTAATTCATTGGTTAATAAATCAGTAACAAAAGATTCAGCTTTTTGAAGTATTTGCGACATAGTTGTATATTGAATAGACAAAGTACAAAAATTAAAGATAAAGGAACGCTATGAAAAAATTAATGCTAACGCTATCCATTTCTGTTTTACTAATTGGCTGTGCCACATACCGTTCCAAATATGCAACTGGCTACACAGATGCGCCAATAACTGTGGATAAAGAGGTTTCTCATACTTTTTTTCTAATTGGGGATGCAGGTTTGTCGCCCATGGGAGATATGAATAACACGTTGAAAGCGTTTAAAAATCGTCTAGATAATGCGCCAGAAAATAGTACGGCGTTGTTTTTAGGAGATAACATCTATCCTGCAGGTTTGCCAGATAAAAAAGATTCCACCATAGCTTGGCTCACAGCAAAAAATCATTTAGATGCCCAGTTGGCTACACTGAATAACTTTAAAGGCAATAAAATATTTATTCCTGGTAATCATGATTGGTATAACGAAGGACTAAAAGGATTGGAACGCCAAGAAGAATATATACAAGAGGTATTGGGGAGTAAAGATGTGTTTTTTCCAGAAAACGGCTGCCCTATAGAAGATATAGAAATTAATGAAGATGTTACCCTTATAACTATAGATTCAGAATGGTTTTTAGTCAATTGGGATAGACATCCAACTATTAATGATGATTGTGACATTAAAGATAGAGAACAATTTTTGTTGGAGCTAGAAGATAAAATAAAGGATAATAGAGATAAAACCACCATTATTGCATTACACCACCCTATGTTTACCTATGGTTCTCATGGCGGACAATTCTCGTTTAAGCAGCATTTAAAAGCAACCTCTAAAGTCCCACTTCCTATTTTTGGAACCTTGGTAAACGTACTACGTAGAACTTCTGGAGGATCTATAGAAGACCAAAGTAATAAGCGCTATAACGAATTGAAAAAGCGTATTGTAACCTTGGCGCAATACTCAGAAAAAGTGGTATTTGTCTCGGGTCACGAGCATACTTTACAATACATTGTAGAAGAAAATATACCGCAGATAGTAAGTGGTTCGGGTGCAAAAAAAGGATATACAAGATTGCTTAATGGTAGTAAGTTTACAACGGGTAGTCGTGGTTATGCTATAATGGAAGTTTATACAGACGGTTCTTCTAAAGTAGATTTCTACGGGGCAAATACTACTCAAGAACAACACCTTTTTAGTAGTTTGGTATTACCTCCAGACAGACAATATTTTAAATATGAGGGTGATTTAGACTTTCCTGAATACGTAAATGCATCGGTCTATACAGAAGAAGAGGTAGAGAAGACGGGTTTCTTTAAAACCTTGTGGGGCGAGCGTTACCGTAAGTACTATGCTACTCCAGTAAAGGCAAAAACAGTAGATTTAGATACCTTGTTTGGCGGATTAAAACCAGTGCGTAAAGGGGGAGGACATCAATCTAAATCCTTGCGTTTAGAGGCGAAAGATGGTAGGCAGTATGTTATGCGTGCCTTAAAAAAGAGTGCAGAGCTTTATTTACAAGCTTTAGCATTTAAAAATGAATATGTTATCGGGGAGTTTGAAAACACTAAAACAGAAGAAATTCTTGCCGATTTTTACACAGGCTCTCACCCATATGCTCCCTTTACTGTGGGCGAATTGTCTGACGCTGCAAATCTGTTCCATACAAACCCCAAACTGTATTATATCCCTAAGCAAAAGGCCTTAGAAGATTTTAATACCGATTTTGGGGACGAATTGTATATGATAGAGGAACATGTGTCAGAAGGGCATGATATACCCAGTTTTGGATACGCAGAAAAAATAGAAAGTACAGATAAGCTTTTTGAAAAATTAAGAAAAGACGAGGAATACAAGTTAGATGCGGATAGCTATGTCCGTGCACGTTTGTTTGATATGTTGATAGGTGATTGGGACCGCCATAATGATCAATGGCGCTGGGCGCAATTTAAGCAAGAAAATGGCGATAAAATTTTAAAGCCAATCCCAAGAGATAGAGACCAAGTGTATTCCATTATGGGCGATGGGGCTTTAATGTCTGTTGCAACCAAAATTATTCCTGGTTTACGCTTGTTCGAAGGTTTTAAAGAAGAAATAACCAGTGTTAAGGGTTTTAATTCTAGCCCTAAAACTTTTGCTTTAGATATGGCTTTATTGTCAGAAACTACGCTAGAGCAATGGGAGGAACAGGCTCGTTTTCTACAAAAGAACATTACAGAAGAGGTGATAAATCAAGGGTTGTCCAATTTTCCAGAAGAAGTAAAGGATGAGACTGTAGCAAAAATAAAACACACTTTATTAGAACGTAAAAAAGGGCTGTGGCATACAGCGAGAGACTATTTTAAAGTTTTAAATAAATACAGTGTAATTACGGGAACTGATAAGGATGATTATTTTGTAATACAATCCTTGCCAAATAATAAAGTAGACGTTAAGGTATATCGTAATAAAGGAGGTCAGAAGAAAGACTTGTTTTTTGATAAATTGTATGACCCTGAATACACCAAAGAGATTTGGGTTTATGGTTTAGATGATGATGATATTTTTGAAGTAAACGGAAAGGGAGGTAAAATTAAAATTAGGCTAGTAGGGGGTCAGAATAATGATATTTATAAAATTAATGAACAAGCTAAAGGCGTACATGTTTATGATTTTAAAACTAAGAAAAATACATACGATGAAGCCTTTGGTGGGCATATTAATAAAATAAATGATTATGATACCAATAGTTACCAATTCTTAAAAATAAAAGCAAGTACAAATCAATTATTACCTGCGGTTGGCTTTAATCCAGATGATGGTGTAAAAGTTGGCTTTACCAATACCTACACCTATAATGGTTTTAGGCAGAATCCATTTACCCAACAACACGTGTTAAATGGGGCATATTACTTTGCTACCAGTGGTTTTGAGCTAGGTTATAGAGGTGAATTTCAAAATGTACTAGAAAATGTAAATCTAGAAGTAAAAGCACAATTTACCAGCCCTAATTTTACCCAGAATTTCTTTGGTTTTGGTAACGAAACAGAAAATTTGGATGATGATTTAGGTTTAGACTATAATAGGGTAAAATTAAGAACCCTAGCAGTTTCACCCTCTTTTGTATGGAGAGGGCCATTGGGGTCTAAAGTACGCTTAGGGAGTAGTTTTGAAGATATTGAAGTAGAAGAATCTGAAGGCCGATTTGTAAACGAATTTTACGTGGCTAATGGAGAGGAGAATAAGTTGCAATTTTTAGGCATAGAAGGGGAGTATAGTTATGTCAATACAGATAATGAAGCCTACCCAACAATGGGTATGGCATTCAGTTTGGTTAGTGGTTATAAGGCTAATATAACGGAGTCCGAAAATACGTTTGGGTACATAATTCCCAAAATTGCGTTTGACCATAGAATATCTTCTAACGGGCAATTGGTTCTGGCTACAGAATTTAAAGGGCATTTTAATATAGGTAATGGTTACGAATTTTACCAAGGGGCAACCTTGGGTGCAAGCAATGGCTTAAGAGGCTATCGTTTTCAACGTTTTACGGGTAAGACTGCCTATTCTCAAAAAACAGATTTACGATTAAGTTTTAGAAAAAGGAGAACTAGTATTTTACCAGTAACGCCTGGCTTATTTGCCGGTTTTGATTATGGGCGAGTATGGCAACCTAATGATGCTTCTGGTCAATGGCATAATAGCTATGGAGGTGGATTTTTTCTAAATGGGTCCGATTTAATTTCTGCGAATGTGAGCTTATTTAATAGTACAGATGGTATGCGTTTTGCTTTTGGTATAGGCTTCGGGTTTTAATTTAAGCTAAAAGAATATAAATTACCGCCCATACCGTGGCTACGTTCATCTGAAAGAAGAAGTGTATTGTCGTCATAAAACACTACAGATTCTAACTGGCCGTTATACCCTAAATCAATTTTTTCAATATCACCTTGGGTAAAATCATCCAAGGTAAAATTGGTGATTAACCACAAATAACCATAGCTAATCAGCGCAATCTTAGAACCATCTTTAGAAATGGTTGCGCTAGTTATAGAGCATTTTTCTTGGTCGTCACAGGTATTCCACGTAGCTATCAAATCTGCTTTATAGTCACCGGGAGTATCCAGTACTTTAAAAACAAAGGTTTTACCATCGTATGGCCTTGCTCTATTTTTAGTGATAATGTAAAGACTATTGCCCCAGTGGAAAAAAGCTTCGGCATCAAAATGACGGTCTTTTTTTTTGGAAGGAATTTCTAGTTGGTTGGGGTAACTAAATTTAATCTTTTCCGCATCAATCTTATCCCCAGGTTCATCTTCTGGGTTAGGAAGTTTGTAAATCACTAAATCTTCTCTGTCGCTACTATTATTGCCAAAATCACCTATGTAAAGATTGCCAGAGTTATCTTGAGCTAGGTCTTCCCAATCTTTATTTTTTGCATTTTTCACCTCCAAATCCTTAAGAATTTCTCCTTTGAGGTTCATTTGGGTAATTTCATCTTTATTTCCACTATCTTCTATAAGCCAAAGATTATCACCATAAATAGCCAAACCAGAGTTCTCTTTTTGGCTCGATGGTAAGTCTGTTAATACCTTTAAATTACCGCTGTTTTGGCAATTAGCTAGGGTGATACTAAAAATAAGTAATAAAAAAAGCTGTTTAACCATTTAATAAATTTTGTTATTAAAGTTAAACAGCTTTAGTAAGAATGACTCTATAGTTGTTGTTAGAGTTTTTATAATCTTTATATTAATCTACCTTCATTTTAATATTATCTACAAGGAACTTACCTAAATTCCGTCCTTGTTTAACACCAACTTCAACTGCGGCTCGATAATGTATGCCGCCGTACATACGGCTTATAGCAGCTTCTTCTGCAGCAGAGTTGAAGGAAGTAAATGAGCGCACGGGCAAGCCATAGGGTATTTCTGTATCATCATCAAAAGCAAAATTGTCACCATAAATGCTTGTTAAAGCTGTGCTGGCAGCACCAGAAACCACACTGTGACCGCTTGTGTATTCTGGAAAAGGAGGGGTTTGTAAAACAGGCACCCAAGCTTCATCAAAATATTCGTTTATTAATGTTTCTGGTCTAATAAGGTTACTTCTATATTTCTCATCCCAACAACTGATAAAGGCATCAGCTATAGCTAAGGAAGTTTTGGTGTACGCATGCACGGTTTCTATTAAATTAGATTTGGTTTTTCTGGCAGCTATTTTAGTTATACCAATCCAATGAGCGCCCGGTGTAATTTTCTTTGTCGCAAACATAAGGTGTCCACGAGTTACAGAAACATACGGATTACAATCCCAAAATTTAGCAATGGCCACTTCTTCTGAATCGTCTCCTTTAGCAGTAATTTCATTGCTAATATCATAAACCTCTTTAACTTCTTTGTAAAAATCACTTCCTTCTTCCATGGAAAATGGCGGCGGTGGAATAGGTTTAAATTGCGCCGCGCTATCAATAACAAAAGGTCTAATCTTGTTCCAATGTGGTTCTATGCCGTCCATGTACGCTGGTGGAGTAGGTTGCCAACGGGTAGGGTCGTCAGAATCTACCGTAAATTTAGGCATGGTACGGGTTTGGTTGTAGTTGTCTTTATTCATCCAATCCGTGATATGTTTTGCAACACTAAGCCCGTATTCTTTAGAAGCAAAAAACTCCTTTTCGTTTTGGTTTTCCCATTGTGTGTAAAGACTATCAATCAAAACATCATATTTGGCTTCGGAAAAAATCAATTGTTTGCCTAATTGCATATGTGCAATTAAGGCGGCCAAATCATAATTAAGGTTTTCTTCGGAATTTGGTTCTGGTATGGCATTCAAATCAGTTAATTGCCCGGCCAGCGATAGGTAGCTAGAGTCGTTTTTGGCTAAAATCTCATAAGCAGCTATGTTGGGGTAGGTAAAAATACGGCTGGCTACTGGTGGTGAGAAGATATCATGAATCATAATTTCTGTTACCTTATCAACGGAAGTATGAAAATCTTCTGGAGAAATTGTTATGGGTTTCTTGTTTGTGTTACATGCGGATATCAAAGCCGCAACAAGCACAAATAGCTTTAATTTATTCATTCTGAAATTTATTGTTGTGGTCGTACTTAATACGAAACAAAAATAAGATAAGATAGCTAAATAGCGTTAGCGACGGTAAATAAGTATTTAGATATATCTGTTGTTTGTTAAATAATGCGTATTAAATTCCAACATTCTTAGAAAATTCTAATTCTTTTTCTGTTTTTTTTAAAGACCTGTATATTTACAAGAATATATTCAAAATAGACAATTAAATGCTTGGAATAATCTCTTTTGTTGGCTTCACCGGACTCGTGGCACTTATTGCCTATTTATCAACTAGGTCAACTAATGAAACTACCTCGGATGGCTACTTTTTAGGAGGTAGAAGCTTAACTGCAGGGGTAATAGCAGGCTCACTTTTATTAACCAATTTATCTACTGAACAAATAGTGGGTTTAAACGGTAGTGCTTATAAAGATGGATTATCCGTTATGGCTTGGGAAACGTTGGCAGCTATTGCAATGGTAGTGACAGCTATATTTCTATTACCAAGGTATCTTAAAAGTGGTTTAACTACGGTGCCTCAGTTTTTAGCAGACCGCTTTGATGTTTCTACCAAAACAATTACTTCAGGTCTGTTTTTAACAGGTTATGTAGTGGTATTATTACCTGTAATTTTATATTCTGGTTCAGTAGCGATAAGTGGAATGTTTAATATACCAGAAATGCTAGGTGTTTCCGATAAAACTGCATTAGTAATCTGTATATGGGGTATAGGTATTATTGGTTCTATTTATGCCGTATTTGGAGGTTTAAAAGCTGTTGCGGTTTCTGATAGTATTAATGCCATAGGTTTAATGATAGGAGGTATTTTAATACCGGTATTTGGTTTAATGACTATTGGCGATGGTAGTGTTTTTGGAGGTTTAGATACTTTAATGAATGCGAATCCCGAACGTTTTGATTCTACTGGGAATAGCGGACAAGAAGTACCTTTTTCTACAATTTTTACTGGGATGATGTTAGTTCAATTATTTTATTGGGGTACTAACCAACAAATTATACAGCGTGCACTTGGAGCCAAAAATTTAGCCGAAGGGCAGAAAGGACTTTTATTAGCTGCCTTTTTAAAGATCCTTGGTCCCTTAATTTTAGTGCTTCCGGGTATGATTGCCTTCTATTATTTTGAAGGAAATCTTGATAGTAGTGACATAGCATATCCAGAATTGGTAAGAGCGGTACTGCCTGATTATTTAGTTGGTTTTTTTGTGGCTGTTTTATTTGGAGCCATTTTAAGTTCTTTTAATAGTGTTTTAAATAGTTCTGTAACCTTATTTGGTATAGATATTTATAAACAACACATTAATAAAGATGCAGCGGAAACAACAGTGGTTAAATATGGAAAAATATTTGGGGTAGGTTTGGCACTATCCGCAATGTTTATAGCGCCATTAATTGCGAATGCAGGCAGTTTATTTAACTATTTGCAGGAGATTAATGGTATTTATAGTATACCAATTTTTACCATTATTGTGGTAGGCTATTTAACCAAAAGAGTCCCTGCAATCGCTGCCAAAATTGGAATAATTGCTGGAAGCGTAATGTATATTATAAGTCAGTTTATTGTAAAACCAAAATTAGTTGCCAATGCTCTTGATGAAGCAGCAAAAGCTGGAATTACAGATCCTGTGCAACTTAGCTTAATTGAATCAGAGGCTTATCCGCATTTTTTGCACGTATCAGCATCACTCTTCCTATTTAATGTGATTTTGATGTTAATAATAGGATATTTAAAGCCTAGAGAAACACCTTATATTCAAGAGTACAGTAAACAAGTAAATATTACGCCGTTTAAATATGTTAAGCAGTTTGGCGCAATAATCTGTATAATCGTAATTGCTATATATTGGTATTTTGCTAAGTAAATCTTGAAAGAAAAAAGTAAGCAAAGGGCTATCGATAAATATATCGATAGCCCTTTTTAATTTTAATTTCTTTGTTTTAATATATAACTACTGCCGTTGTTTACTAATACCAGATAATCTGTTTTATTTAGAGGGATAATCTTTCTCGCATTTATAAATGGGGGTAGTTCTAAGTTTTCTTTATGTTTTAAATCCAATGTAGTGGTATATTTGATAATACCGCCAGCATTGGCCTCAGTATTGCCGAGTTCATTTACAAAACCAGAGTAATTACCAACGTAAAGAATCTGCTTTTTTTCAAGGTCAATGGAAAAATCTTCAATGGTACTAAATTGCGCCTGTACAGGTAAAACGGTGCCGGTATATTTACCATTCTTTAAGTTGAATAACATAGACCTTAATTCTTTAATTTCCTTTATCTCCAAAACCGTTTCTTCTTTATTAGGAAATAAATCATTTAGACTATTTACGGACGCGAAAGAACTATAATCTGGAAATCTTTTTTTAAGACTAGGTATTTGGCTAGAAAGGTTGTCTTTGTTCGCGAATGGAACGTACGACCCAAAGAAGTCATAAAAAATAATTGGGTCTAATTGCGTATTCTTATCAAAATCATCTAGATAAAGTTTTACAGGTTTTTCTTTGGATGCTTTCCATTTATGGTTAAGGCCGGTGTTTCCTGCTAGTATTTCTAAATTTCCATCTTTATTTAAATCGATTACTTTTACTGTGTTCCACATTCCGTTGGTGTTCTCCAATCCAAAATCTTGAGTGGCATTTTCAAACTTGTTTTCCCCTTTATTCAGATAAATAGAAACTGGCATCCAATCGCCCACTACAACTAGGTCTGGAAGTCCATCTTGATTAATATCTGCCCATTGACTGTCAGTTACCATTCCCATTCTTAGTTTTGCTGCAACGTTGAATTGTCCTTTACCGTTACTTGCTAGAATGTAACTAGATGGTGATAGGCCGTAACCGCCTGGTATAGACCTATTGCCTATAAAGAGGTCTAAATGACCATCTTTATTAAAGTCTATGGTAGAAACACTCCCTCCATTGTTCTTAAGCATATCTAACGGTAAGCGTCTAAAATTGGCTGCACCATCATTGATGTATATTCTGTCTTCAAGATAATCGCTTCCTTCTGCATTATCATTGCCTCCGCTCATAACATAAAGGTCTAAATCTCCATCATTGTCAATATCCAAAGCAACAGCATCCGTGTCTTCATAAACCCCATCTTTTAATAGGCTTTCTACTTTTTTAAGCTCAAAATCACCATTGCCAGCGTTTATAAATAAGGAGGGAGATTGATATTTAGCACCACCAAGATATAAATCTGGAAGACTATCATTATTAAAATCCGCATAAACGACACAGGGGCCTTCTGTAGATAATTTTTCTGGAATTAAACTTTCTCTTTCATAATCTAAATAGTTGTTTTCTAAATGAACATAAGGGAAAGTAGTAAAAGTATGGCTAAGGGATTGTGGCGTACTTTGTTTCTTGGCTTTTAATGTCTTATTAAGTACGGTTGTTTGGTTTAAAGGAACGTTTAGAAATACATCTTCCGTACCATCTAGCCATTTAACCTTTACAGAATCTATCTTATTGCTTTTACCTAGACCAAAGCTTAAAATTCTAGTTGAGGTGCTCTGAAAACCTTTTACGGTAGATAAATCTTTTCGTTGTACTTTATTATTGGAATATAAATATACTTTAGCGCCATTAGTATTATGCAATAATTCATTGCCATCTAATTTTAAACTGGAGTAATTATAATTATCTCGTTCACTGGTATTTTCTAGAATACTAACTGGTTGGTTTATGTTATTTACCACAAGATCTAAGTCGCCGTCATTATCCAAGTCAGAATATGCTGCTCCATTAGAATGGGAGGGTTCTTGCCCCGCTTCTAGCGTAAAGGGTTCAAAATTTAAATTGCCATTATTTTTAAACACCGTATTGGGTAGTTTAATCGTAGGCATTTTTTCTATTAGCTCTTTCTTTATATTGGTGGTTTCCTCCTTTGTAAATGAAGAAAAATCTACATTACTTAAGTATTTAATATAGTCTAAATCGTTAGGGCGCTTATATATTCCATTGGTAATGTATATATCATTTAGGCCATCTAGGTCAAAATCTTGTAGCAAAACACTCCAGCTCCAATCCGTAGCAAAAGTATTGGTAAGCAATGCAACATCTGTGAAGTGGTCTCCTTGGTTTAGTTGAAAGGTATTACGTGCATACTGTTCTCCAAACCCATAATTCTCTTTTATTTTTGCAACCTTATCCGAGTCTTCACCGCCTGATTTCAAGAAGATTTCATTATTGTTGGGCATCATATCTAGCGTAAAAATATCTAGCTTGTTGTCCATATTCATATCCATTACATCTACCCCCATGGTAAAGCGTGTAGTATGCCCTAAATAGTCCTGACCTACCTCTTTAAACGTTTTATCACCTTGATTGAGATACAAATAGTCGTTCTCATGAAAATCATTCCCTACATATATATCAATATAGCCATCGTCATTTATATCCGAAGTATTCAAGGCTAATCCATATCCAAGAGGACTTGAATATATCCCAGATTTATCTGTAACATCCTTAAAAATTTGCTGGCCATCACTAAGAAGATTTTCATACAAGCGGTCACCTGAAATAGGGTCATTGGTATCTCTAGCGCTAATATTGTTGTAACTACGTGTTGTGTGGGTAGAATGGTTCATTAAATACATGTCCATATCACCATCATTATCCATATCAAAAAAAGAAGCTTGTGTAGATAATCCACTAAACGCTAAACCGTAGGTTTCAGCTTTTTCCGTGAAGGTGTTGTTTCCATTATTTATGTACAGTAAGTTTTTGGCGTCAAGGTCTTTATATTCGCCTACCTTACATACATAGATATCTAAAAAGCCGTCATTGTTTATATCTTCCATAGTAACACCGCTAGACCAAGTATTGTCTATTTTAAGACCGGCTTCTTTGGTAATTTCTTTAAATTTAAAACCACCAAGATTTAAATATAGTTTGTCCATAGATTGGTTGGCACTTAGGTAGATGTCATCCAAACCATCATTGTTTATATCGCCTAATGCAACACCGCCACCGTTGTAATAGTAGAGGTAATCTATAATGTTTAAACTATCTCTAAAAGTTAGGTTATTAATAAATTCTATTCCAGTTTTAGAGGCGTCCAAAGAATTAAAATAAATACGGGCGGGTTGTACTTTTACTTCTTTAGACGTGTTTTTTTTATCAGTACACGAAAAAAAAACGAGGATTACTAAAACAAACAGTGTGTATTTCTTAAGTCTAATCATTCGTTTTTAATTCAAATGTTAAAATAGTATCATTGTTTCTGGAGACCACCAAAATATTATTGATGATATGCATATCTCTAACTTCACCTTCTATTTTTAATCCAAGGCCTTCTTTGTGGGGAACAAATTTAAAATCTCCTTTGTTTTCCAACACTAGACCCTTTAGACCGTCATATTTGCCAACCTCTGGTTTTACCCCAAATAAATTACCTGCAACTATTAAATCTTGATCTCCGTCATGATCATAATCCAAATTTTGAATTGAAAAAATAGAGGTGAATTGAGCTTCTATGGGTAAAACAATTACTTCAAATTCGCCATTACCTTTGTTTTTTAAGATAACCGACTCCAAAATATTGGTTTCTATTTTCTTGGAAGAATTAACCAGATCAGGAGTAAACATTTGATCCATGCTTTTGTCCTTAAAACTATTGTAATCTGGGAATGTCTTCTTTAAAGGTTTTATTTGGTCTATTAAATCGTGCCGAAGTGCATACGGATAGTCTTTTCCATCTTTGCTTCTAAAGGCAAGGATTGGGTCTATGAACCCATTTGCATCATAATCATTGGTGTATAGCGTAATAGGTAGGTCCTTACTTGCTTTAAAACTACTATTTAAACCCTGATTGCCAAGAACAAAATCAGGAAGTTTATCATTATCTAAATCTACCTTCTTAATGGTATTCCACCAGCCTTTGTACTGATTTAGACTACTAGAATTATCTAAATTAAATTTTCCATCTTGATTTATGAATAAGCTAATACCCATAAACTCTCCAATAACAATTAAGTCTTGATCTCCATCATTATCAATATCAGAAAACTCGGCGTCAGTAATCATTCCCAAGTTTTTTAACTGGGGAGCAACAGATGTGGTTACGTCCGTAAAATTACCTTTACCGTCATTGGACAAGATAAATCCAGAACACGCTTGGCCAAACTGAAGAGGAACTAAGCGCTCTCCAACAAATAAATCCTGATTTCCATCTCCATCAATATCCGTGTTTTTTACAGTTGACGTGCTATAAAAACCCTTATTGTTTGGTAAAATATGTCTACTTAAGTTAAAGTTTCCTTTACCGTCATTAAAATAGAGCCGATCTTTAAAATCTTGGGAATTTCTTCCATATTCTATTCCTCCACTACAGACATAGAGGTCTAGGTCTCCATCATTATCTGCATCAAATAGGAGAACGTCTGTATCTTCTTGTCTAAGGCTAGCCTCAAAAAAATTGTTCTCTAAAGCTTTGTAATTTGAAGGGTTGCCCAAAAGTATGGTCGTAGTATTCCCTTTAGAACCACCAATTATTAAATCCTCAATACCATCACCATTGATGTCGCCACTATCCATTTTTGGTCCTTGGGTACTATAAAAATGATATAGTAACCTGTCTTTGTAAAAATCTACAAACTTATTTTCTTTATGCTTAAAGTCAGTAATATTAGTGTGCTCAAAAAAATAAGAATCAGATGTATTTAACTGGTCATGTTGTGTTTTAATGTCAGCATCTTTTTCTGAGAACTCATACGTTTTATTTGGTGCAAGATTGCTGAATTTGGTCTCCTTGCCAGATGGCCAAATAATGATGCCAGATACTGGATTATTGTTTTTTAATCCAAAATTAGGTCTTATATCTATACTTGATTGAAACCCCCTTGCTGGTTGGTTTTCTATAGCTTGTTTGTCTTCTAAAACTATCTTGGCTCCTATAGCAAAGAGGTTGTTTTTTTCGCCTTTTAAATCGAATTTAATGTAATGGCCATTTGTCTTTTCTACTGCTGTATTCTTATAAACAAACGCTTGCATATTAACGTTGTTCACGATTAAATCTAAATCGCCATCATTATCTAAATCTCCATAAGCTGATCCATTTGAAAAGCTAGGGGTCCATAGGCCACTATTTTCAAAATTTTCAAAAAGCAGACCACCAGAATTTTTATAGGCATGATTTGCCACTTTATTAGATGGGATAATTTCTATGAGCTTTTTATAATCCACGGTATTGTTATTTACAATGGATTTCATTATTTCTTCATTGGAAATATACTGTAGGTAATCTTGGTTAGTTATATCTCTGTAAATACCGTTGGCGATAAACAAATCTTTATACCCGTCATTGTCCATGTCGAACAGCAAAGCACCCCAACTCCAATCAGACGCATTAACACCACTTAACCTACTTATTTCACTAAAAGACCCATTGGCATTATTTAATTGAAAAGTATTGCGTGTAAATTGATGGTGATAATCATTATTAACTTTTAAACGATATCTATTCCAATCTTCAAATGTTGTGACTGTTTTTAGTCTTTCATATTCTGATGGAAGCATATCTGTTACAAAAATATCATTATACCCATCATTGTTAATGTCTGCCATATCTGCTCCCATTGAGGCTGCACTTGTACTAGAAATTTGATTTTCTAGGTCTTCTTTAAAGCTTCCATTTTGCTGGTTTATGTATAGATAATCTCGCTCAAAAAAATCATTTGAAATATAAATATCTTCCCAGCCATCATTATTTACGTCACCTACAGTAACACCCAGTCCAAAGCCAATGACACTACCATAAATACCAGCTTCTTGGCTAACATCAACAAATTTCCCATTGTCGTTTCTAAGTAACTTATCGCCTCCCAAAAGGTCTTTTTTGGGTCTTTCCACTCTTCTAAGGTCGAAGCTGCCAATAGCTTGATAAGAATTGTTCAAAATATAGGCATCTAAATCCCCGTCTTTATCATAGTCAAAGAAAGAAGCATGTGTAGAAAAACCTTTATCGTCCAGACCGTAGGCTGCAGCTTGTTCTATAAACGTACCATCGCCATTATTAATAAAAAGCTCGTTTTGTTTGTTTGTGCCATCTAAATTACCGGAATTACATACGTATATATCTAAGTTTCCATCGGCATTTATATCTACCATGGTTACACCAGTAGACCAGGGTTTGTTGCCAGCAACTTTGGCAGTTTTGGTAATATCTTCAAAAGTAAAATTACCTTTATTCAAAAATAATTTGTTTTCCTTTTGATTGGCTGTCATGTAAATGTCTAAAAGACCATCATTGTTAATATCCCCTAAAGCCACGCCACCACCGTTATAGAAGTTTCTGTATTTGTATACATTAAAATCATTGGTATAGGTTAACTCATTACTAAATGAAATACCGGTTGCTGTACTGTCTGTTAATACAAAAAGTGTATCTGGTTTTTTGTCAGATTTAGAACATGAAATGATGAGAATCAATAAACTTAAATATCCTGTATACTTCATCAATGTATTATTTTGTCTTTTGTTCATATCTTAAATCGTCTATTCTAACATCAATATCTTTGGTGTCTTTTAGCGGTTCAATTACGATTCTACGATTACCATCTACTTTAGTTAAAAATGTTTCGGAACTGTTTTTGCCCTTAACTTCGAAAAAATCGTTTCCTGGATACCATTTTAAAAGAGAATCTCTAACTTGAGGCAAGAGCTTTTCTGCCTGCAAATCCTTATTCCACATAGACCAACCACTATGGTAAAATTTAAAATCCATCCCTGTCATAATTTGGTCTTTATCAAAAATACCGTAGAAGAGCATTACAATACTAGATGTTGCGCTGTCTTTTGGAGATTTGGGCAGTATATATTGTACAAAACTGTTTTGTGGTCCCTGTGAAACTTTTTGCTGGTTGTTTAATTGCCAGCACTGATTAAAGAACTGTTGTTTTGTTTGTCCAAAAGTAAAGTCAAAAAAAAGACTGTCATAGATTTTACCAGTTGCTTTTTCCTCCAACACTACTTGTTCGTATTTGGATTTCTTATCGCAACTAACCAGAATTACAACAGATAATGTAAACATCAACAAGCTATTTCTTAACATCATAAAACATTACTTTTTGATTATTTAAAAAAACTGTCAAGCGATTTTTAATCCAAGCAAAATCTCTTATTTGCCCTTTAATTTGAAGAGATATAGGTTTGCCATCTAGATTACCGTTTTTAGTGCCAAATATAACCCAACCTCTAGAAGCATCATAACTACCAAATTGAGGTTTAACTAAAAATTGATTACCTCCAAAAATTAAGTCCTTTTCCCCATCTTCATCAATATCAATTGCCTTTATGGTATATATAGGACTTAATTGTAAGGGTTGCGGTAGTGTTTGGGCAGTAAATTTATCACCATCATTTATAAATAAAGTGCTTTCTAAGGTAGTAAGGCTTAGATTTCTTGCATTCTTTAATACCTCTGGACTAAAAAATTGACTTATATCTGTATTTGCGTAGTCCTTGTAGTATACAAATTTCTTTTTTAATGAGGGTATTTGTGCTATAAGCTCATCTTTATCTACAATGGGAAAGTATAAGCCATTTAATTCTTTGCATATAATTTGTTCTACAAATCCATTATGGTCAAAGTCTCCAACATACATTTTCATATCGTTGGAAAAAAAGTTGTTCGTGCCTATATTTCCGGCCAATAAATCTAAATCGCCGTCTTTGTCTACATCTTGCAGGAATAAGGATGTCCAAAGGCCATTCTGTTTAGCTAGGCCATAAGTACTCGTAGCGTCCTTATAAAATTCATTGGCGTAAAGGAATATTTTAGGAGACATCCATTCACCGGCGGCTACAATATCTAATTTTTGATCATCATTTATGTCTTGTAAAAGCAATGATGTAATCATCCCAATGTCTTTTAATTCTTTGGGTGATTCTACTGTAAATTGGCCATTACCGTTGTTTCTTAGAATGTAAATTGATCCTGGTAAGCCATAGGTGGCGGTAATAAAACGCTCACCTACCACTAGGTCTATATCACCATCGTTATCAATATCTCCTTTGGCAATAGCTCCTGTATTTATTTTTTTTGGAAACTTGGGTTGTAACTTACTTTTTGTAAAACTATTCTTGTCGTTTAGGTATAATACGTCATCTAGTTCAGTCGCTTGGTTAGCAAATGCTTTTCCACCGTGGCCCACGTACAAATCTTGGTCCCCATCATTATCTGCATCAATGAAAATGGCTTTAGTTACCTCTGATCTAATGTCGGACTCAAAAAAAGTAGTATTTTCCAAAAAGTCTTTTGCACCATTGGAAAGAAATAGGGAGGATGATTGAAATTTTGCCCCTCCAACGAATACGTCTGTAATACCATCTTGGTTTAAATCTGCAGTGGCTACACCCGGACCTTCATTGCTATACATTTGGGGTAATAACCTTTCTTTATTAAAGTCTGAAAATACATTTTCTTTGTGCTTAAACGCAAATAAAGAATCCGCGGGAATTAGAATGCGTTCTTTGTTGGTTGGTGGTAACTTGTTTATATCTAGAATGGTATGTTGCTCTTTTTGTATTGTGAGTTGTTTTAGGTCCCAATTTAAAGCATGAGCCGTTAAATCATTGTTTGGCCAAACAATATAAAGGCTATCTGCCAATTCTTCTTTTTTCGTGCTAACTAGTATGGTACTAGAAATACTACTTTGAAAACCTTTCGTAATATAATTGTCTTCTAGTTTAATAGTAGTGCCATTTTTTCGAAAATAAAATTGAGCTCCTATAGCTTGATTGTTGTCGCCATTCTGCTTTAACGAAAGCCTTAAGGTATTGTTATGATTTTTGCTAGTGTTTTCATAGACAAAAGAAGGCATGTTTACGTTATTAACTACCAAATCTAGGTCTCCATCATTGTCTAAATCAGAATAAACACTGCCATTGCTAAAGCTAGGTTTGTCTAATCCCCACTTTGTATTTACAGAAGTAAAATTCAATCCACCATTATTTTGAAACATTTGGTTAGGTACTGCTTGGCTAGGCATGGCATCAATTAATTTTTTGATAACATCTGGTTCTTTATTTCTTATTTTTTCTGAAATGGCTTGGTCATTTGCTTCAAATGAAAGGTAGTCTCTATCTAAAAGGTCTTTATAAATTCCATTTGATATAAATACATCTTTTAGGCCATCGTTATCGGCATCAAAAAAGAGTGCGCTCCAACTCCATTCTGTAGCGGCTATTCCAGTAGCCCTACTTATATCAACATAGTTTTTGTTGCCTAAATTGGTTTGTAAGGTGTTCCTGGAAAATTGGTTAAAGTATCCTTTTTTTACAGCTAGTTGCTGTTTATCCCAGTTTTCATAAATGGTCTTTGTTTTTCTTCGCTCTTCAGTTAAAGGTAGCATTTCTGTTACTACTAGCTCTGGTTTTAAGTCGTTATTCAAGTCAGCTAGGTCCGCACCCATGGAACCCATGGATATGGATGAAAAGTAGGTTTCTAATTGTTCGGAAAAAGTACCATCTTGTTTGTTGATATATAAGTAATCTCTTTCAAAAAAATCATTAGATATGAAAATGTCTGTCCAATGATCATCATTAAAATCTCCAAGGGTAATTCCTAATCCGAACCCTATGTTACTTGTGTAAATACCAACCTTTTCAGATGCTTCAATAAATTTGCCACCATCATTAATAAAAAATTTGTTTCCATTACCGGTTATATCCGGAATGGTTCTTTGGTCTTTTATAAGGTCGAAACCGCCCACCGCTTTTAATGAATTATTAAGTAAGTAGCAGTCAAGATCCCCATCTTTATCATAATCAAAAAATGAAGCTTGCACGGAAAGGCCTTTCACTGCTAAACCATATTTTTTAGCCTCCTCCTTAAAAGTTAGGTCTCCCTGGTTAATAAACAACTCGTTAGCGCGGTTTGTACCTCCTGGCGGTCCTGCTTTGCAAACATAGATATCTTGTAGTCCATCTCCGTTAACGTCTACAATGGTTGCACCTGTAGACCAAATATTATTACATGCTACACCTGCTTTTAGTGTGATATCTTGGAAAGTAAAGTTCCCTTTATTTAGATAGAGTTTGTTGCCTACTTGATTGCCGGTAAAATAAATATCATTTAAGCCATCATTATTTATATCGCCTATAGCAACGCCTCCACCATTATAGAAATTCCTGTATAGATAAGGATTGAAATCCTCCGTATAGGTTAACTTGTTATTAAAGTAAATACCAGTTACATTACTGTCCTTTAATATGAAAAGTGAATCTCCTTTAGTATGGTTTTGGTTTTCCTCTTTGTTGCAAGAAGTAAATAGTACTATTAAAAAGGATAATAATAAGAGTCTGCTCATTTATTGGAGTAAAAAAAGGGTTGTTCTATTGAACAACCCTTTAAAATTACTAATTAAGATTCTGTTTAGTAGCCTGGATTCTGTGTTAGGGTACCATTAGAAGCATTAATTTGATCTTGTGGAATAGGGAAAATCGTTTTACTAGCATCACTAGCACCTTTTTCCCACCAAGCTTCTCCGTATTTCCCAAAACGGATTAAGTCAGTTCTTCTAGCAGATTCTTGGAACATTTCGTGGCCTCTCTCTTCTAAGAATGTATCTGCATCCATAGTGGTGGCAGCAGGTAAACCTGCTCTTTCTCTTGTGATGTTCACATCTGGTAACGCCAAGCTCCAATCTCCTGCTGCTCTTGCTCTAGCTTCACCTCTAATAAGGTAGACTTGACCAAGACGGAAAAGAGGATAATCATTATTCATTTCTTGACGACCGAACAACTGTAGACTAAACTTAGCGGCTCTTACACCGCTCTGTCTAGGAGAGTTAGGTTCTAATTCACTGATTTCTGGAGTGTATTCTACAACAAGGGTTGGGTCATCAGAAGCATAATCTAATAACGCAGCACCATCAAAATCGGTTTGCGCTCCAGCTAAAAAGCTAGCTTGCTTTCTGGCATCAGCATCATCATAGCTATTATAAAACTCCTCTAATACTTGATAACCATTCCATGGCTGTTGGTCTAATGCGTAAGTAAGCTGAGTACTGTAGTGAAAGTTCATCTGGCTAAAGTTCATACCTGTAGCAGAAGTCTCATCATAGAAAATTGCCCAAATCAATTCTGGATTATATTGGTTGTTTGGTGCAAAAACAGCTGAGTATCCTTCTAAATTTTCTGGATCACTATCTACAGCTGGTCTTTTAGCTAAATTTGTCACCGTACAACCTTCGCCACATATTTGGTAAGGTCCATTATCTATTATATAAGATGCAGCCCAATCAGCTTCATTGTACATAGCAGTACCCGTGTAAACTTCAGCATTTAGGTATAATTTAGCTAATAAACCCAATGCAGCATACTGATTGATTATATACGGGTCAGCATCTGTACCTAGGGCACTTCCTGATAAATCCATGGAAGCTGTAACCGCAGTTATACCCAAGACATCTAGCAATTCGCTCTCTACAAAATCATAAACTTCTTGTCTGGTGGCTTGAGGAGCATCACCAGTAGATGAAGTAATTATTTTAACACGACCGAAAGTGTCTAGTAGCCTCCAATAAAATAATGCTCTGATTGTTCTAGCTTGTGCTTCTTCAGCAGCAGTTAGGCTACCCTCTAATGCTAAGTTTGCTTCAGAGATACCAGCATAAGTTTCTGTCCACATGTTATTTAATGGACCGTTGGCGGACCCATAGGTGTGTCTATGCATACGCAACCAAATACCACCATCAAACCAGTCACCACCTTTTTGGCCAATGGCCATTTCGTCAGAAGAAACGGTTTGTACGGAATAGTATCCTCCATGATTGGCAGAACCACCTCTTAATCTTCCATAAGCTGCTTGAAGCGCGGCAGGAACTTGTCCGCCACCTTCAGTAGCACCTTCTATTACTTGAACACCATTATCAGAGAATTCAGTGGTAAATTCATCTTCTAGTGTTTCATCTAAATCGGTACACGAAACTCCTAAAAGCAAGGCCCCGACAATATATGTTGATCTTATAATTCTTTTCATTGCTTTTTTTTTAGAAATTAATGTTTAATCCTAAGGTAAAAGTCGTACTTGTAAAGTAGTTATATCTACGGTCTACCCCAGGAGCAAGTACTTGTGGTGTACTTGTATCCAAAACAGCACCATTGTCTACTGGTCCAAAATCTTGTAATGAAGGCTCTGGATCTGTACCCGTATAATTGGTGATTGTCCATAGGTTTTGGCCAGCAATAGAAATTCTTGCTCCTTTTATGTAATCTAAACCTAAGTCTAAGTTGTAACCAATTGATAAGTTATCTAATCTAAAGAAACTTGCTTTTTCTACATAGTAAGAGCTAAATTGAGCTGTTCTAATATCATCTCTGGCTAGGTCTGTGTTGACAAAATTGTAAGAAGACTGAGACCCGATTCTTGGTTCGTAGAAAGCTCTAAAGGCATTCACCAAGCTGTGACCAAATGCTCCTCTCCAGAACATGTTTACATCCCAGTTGCCCATTTGAAATTGGTTAGTCCAACCTAGAGTAAAATCAGGTAAACCTTTACCCAGCACTTCAAAGTCGGCGTTTTCTGCTAAAGCATCTCCTTGGGCAGTAACCAATTCACCGTCACCATTTAAATCTACAAGAATTGGAGAACCGTTAGCGTCTACTTCTCCAGAAAATCTAGGACCCCAAATTTGACCAACTTCTTCACCTTCTTTAACTAAAATAACGTTGGTGTCATTTTGACCAGGAGCACCTAAATTTGCTATAGTTCTAGTACCTCCAGTGTTTTCTTCTAGTGTAGATTTATAGGTAGAGAAGATTAAACCAGAATTGTAAGACATATCATCGTTTTTGATAACGTCATAGTTTAGGCTTAATTCAATACCTTTTGTATTTAATTCACCACCGTTTTGGAATTGTGTACTGAAACCTTGGTTTGCTGCAGCATCTATATTTACTTCTGTAATGAAGTCTACAACATCTCTATTATATAGGTCTAAAGTTGCGGACATTCTATCCATGGCAAATTCGATACCGAAGTTAAGTTCTCTTTTTTCTTCCCATTTTAATCCAGGGTTTGGAGCTCTTGTTCCTAAACCTGTTGCCGCAGAACCAAATCCGTTAGGACCGTTGGCTACACTAAAGGTTGTTTGAGACAAACCAACGTTTCTTGGAGTTGCTCCTGTTACACCGTATCCAACACGAGCCTTTAACAGGTTTACGTTATCTAATTCTAAGTATTTGTTAAGGTCCGCACCTACAGCTATAGATGGGAAAAGACCCCATTGTTCATCTGCACCAAAACGGCTAGATCCTTCTCTTCTCAAAGACGCATTTAAAAATATAGCGTCGTCAAAAGTGGCATTAGCTCTTGCAAAGAAGGCGATAATTCTGTCATCATCATTTCTGTAGCTGTTTGCTTGAATACGCCCAGCCTCTAATAAATCTTGTGACACTTCAATAGCATTACTAAAATCAAAGTCAACGCCAGGAGGGAAATCTCCTATTTGTAAGTAGTAACCATTGCTATCAAACTCTTGGAAAGAGTATCCACCAGTAACTCCTAGTTTGAATTTTTCTGAGAATTGCTTATTAAAGTCAACGTAAAATTCTAAGGAACGGTTGTTGTTTTCAAATGTGGTAAAATCTGCTCTTCCTTTTCTAAATGGACTTACAGCGTTCCCGCGAAAGAAACTAGTTGTAGGGTAGTATTGTCTATTAGTACCATTGATTTTTTGTTCACCAGCCGTTAAGGTTGCGGTTAAGGCATCGCTAATGGTGTATTTAAAGTCAAGAGTATAATTTAATGTGTTAGTAACACCAGTATTCTTATTTTGTTCAATTAGAGAAACAGGGTTAAAGCTGTCAAAGAGACCCAAAGTTTCAAAATAACCTCCAAATTGTGGTGAATTGAAAGCGAAAGGGGCATCAGCTCCAAATACAGGGGCAGTAGGGTTATACACAACTGCATAACGTAATGCTTCATTAAATCCAAAATCACTCTCTCTGTTTGTTAGTGCAGAGTTGAAAGTAATCCTAAGTTTATCATTAAGAATTTTTCCAGTAAGCTTTGTTCTGGCATTAAATTGTTGAAATCCGCTATTCTTTAAAATACCTTCAGTATCTCTAAAGTTCAAAGAAACACGGTAATTGGCATCTTCAGAGCCCCCAGTAGCAGCAATATTATGTACTTGAGTGATAGCATTGCGGGTTACCTCGTCCCTCCAGTCAGTATCACTACCCAAATCTGTTCCTCCGGCTGCCAAAAATTCTTCACGGTTCATTAATTCGATTTGGTTAGCTGCAAACTGAGAGGAGAATTGGCCGTTGTAGTTAATTTTAAACGGTTGGTTTGCACCACCGGATTTTGTTGTAACTAGTATTACCCCAGCAGAACCACGTGTTCCATAAATTGCAGCAGCGGAACCATCTTTTAATACAGTAATATTTTCAATATCACTCGGATCAACATTTTGTAAAGATTGACCTAAAACTCCATCAATTACCACAAGTGGTTCAGCATTACCACCAACGGTAGAAATACCTCTAAGTCTAATTACAGGAGTATCATTTGGATTTCCACCTTTATTAACGATGTTTAAACCAGCAACTTTTCCTTGTAATAGTTGTGTTGGTTCATTAATAACACCTTGATTGAAATCTTCCGTACTTACACTGGTAACTGCAGTAGTAATTTCTTTTCTTACCTGCGTACCATAACCTACAATCACCACCTCATCTAACGCTTGAGCATCTTCTTGAAGGGTCACATTAATGGTAGACTGACCACCTACGGCAATTTCTTGGGAAGAAAACCCAATATAGCTGAACACTAAAGTGGCGCCGCTATCAACATTATTCAAGGTGTAATTACCATCAAAATCTGTTTGTGTACCGTTTGTAGTACCCTTTACCAAGACACTGGCACCGGGTAACGGTCCATTAGCATCCGACACTGTACCGGACACCGTCTGAGCCTGTATGGACCCAAAGCAAACGAATGCTCCAAGCAGTAACAAGCTTTTTAGTAGCGTAATCTTCATAGATAATTAATTTTTAAGTTTAGTTAATTTTAAGAGTTAAACATATATAAAATTTATGTTAATATGTGCACCATGGGCATGAAAAATCTTACGAAATCGGTTTCGTGTTGACAAATTGATCATATTTAAGGGTATTGCAATAATAAATCTCTTTAATTATGCATTTCATATAAGTTGAAGGCTCAATTTACGGTTTTATTAAAAATGAAGGTAAGAAATAGCTTACTTTTTTGCAATTTTATGTTGTTTTAAATTGTAATTCCTACACTTATTTTAAGCAGAGGCATATGTTAAATTTACAATTAGAACTATCTTTATAGGAATCTAAAAATTAGCACAAATTGAAGAAAAAAATAACCCTAAAGCATATTGCCAAAGAATTAGATGTTTCTATATCTACCGTTTCTAAAGCGCTAAAAAATAGTGAAGAAATAAGTAGAGATACTAAAGAGAAAATCCAAGCTTTTGCCAAATTATATAATTACAGGCCTAATAATATTGCGGTAAGCTTAAAAAATAAGCGAACTAAAAACATTGGTGTTATAATCCCAGATATTGTGCACCATTTTTTTGCAACGGTGATAAGCGGTGTAGAAAAGTACGCTAATAGTTTGGGCTATAATGTAATAGTTTGTCTTTCTGATGAATCTTTTGATAAAGAGGTGATTAACATGGAAATGCTTGCAAACGGTAGTATCGATGGTTTTATCATGTCGTTATCTTCAGAAACGCAACAAAAAGGAGATTATAATCATATCAAGGAGGTAACAGAACAGGGTATTCCCTTGGTATTGTTTGATAGGGTTACAAATTCGGTGCAGTGCGATAAGGTTATTATAGATGATCAATTAGGCGCTTACAAGGCTACCAAAAAGTTGTTAGATATGGGTAAAAGAAACATTGCTCTACTAACTACCGAAGATTATCTAAGTGTTGGCTCAGAAAGAACCAGAGGTTACTTGCGGGCCCATGCGGATAGTAATATTGCAGTTAACGATAAAAATATCTTTAAAATGCCGACCATGGAGATGGAGGAGGCGTTAATTCGTGATTTTATCGCAAACATCACTCTGGATGCCTTACTATGTGTAAACGAAATTTTTGCTGTTTTTGGTCTAAAAGTAGTCAAGGAATTGGGTATGAAGGTGCCAGAAGAAGTATCGGTTATAGGGTTTACAGATGGTTTGCTTTCTAAATATTCCAATCCTTCCTTAACTTCAATCGCACAACATGGGGAGAGTATGGGAGAAACGGCGGCAAAGATGTTAATAAAGCGTATAGAAGATGAATCCGAGGAGGAGGAATATTTTCAAACTAAAATTATAGAGCCCACGCTTATTGAGCGAGAGTCTACCTAAAAGAAAACTACTAACAACTACATAACTAGAATCATGAATCAAGATTACATTAAGGCCAATCCCTGGTCCATTATAGAGGAGGGTTTTGACAAGGAGCGCGTGCAATCTTCAGAAAGTTTATTCAGTATTGGTAACGGAGCTATGGGGCAACGTGCCAATTTTGAGGAGAATTATACGGGAGAAACTTTTCAGGGGAGTTACATAGCCGGAGTATATTATCCAGATAAGACCAAAGTTGGATGGTGGAAAAATGGTTATCCTGAGTATTTCGCCAAAGTATTAAACGCTCCTAATTGGATTGGGATAGGAATTTCGGTTGATGGAGAGGAGCTAGATTTAAATACATGTACCGATGTAAGTGGATTCAGAAGAGAATTGAATATGCAAGAAGGGTGGTACAAGCGTCAATTTAATGCTACTCTGGCCAATGGTATAGCAATTACTGTAACTACTACCCGTTTTCTAAGTTTAACTATGGATGAGGTTGGAGCTATTTCATATAATATCACCCTAAATAATAAGGATGCAAAGGTTGTCGTTTCTCCATATATAGATTCGGGTATAACCAATAGGGATACCAATTGGAACGACCAGTTTTGGAATACAACAAGTGTAAAGATTAAGGATAATAGAGCTTTTATAGAGGCACATACCTTAAAAACTAATTTTGCTACTTGTACTTTTATGCAAACCAATGTAGCAGTAGAGGGTGCGGAGGTAGTTTCAGAGGATTCTGAAAGCAAGGAAACGTCTGCTTCTCTTAGTTATATTGCAAATGCTAAAAAAGGAGAAACCGTATCCATTACTAAGTTTGGTGGGTACACAGTATCTACTAACCATAAGGCTTCTGCGTTGGTAGACGCAGCTAATTCGGTTTTAGATAGGGCTACAGAAATTGGTTTTGAACAACTACTAGAAGACCAAAAACAAGCGTGGGCCAAAATATGGAGTATGAGTGATATTACTATTGATGGCGATGTAAAGGCGCAACAAGGTATTCGCTTTAATATTTTCCAACTAAATCAGACCTATTTAGGTACGGATTCTAGGCTAAACATTGGACCAAAAGGTTTTACAGGCGAAAAGTATGGTGGTAGCACCTATTGGGACACGGAAGCTTACTGTTTGCCGTTTTACATGGCTACCAAAGACCAAACAGTTGCTCGTAAACTTTTAAAGTACCGTTACAACCAACTAGAGAAAGCTATTGAGAATGCAGAGAAATTAGGGTTTTCTAATGGAGCTGCATTGTACCCAATGGTAACTATGAATGGCGAAGAATGCCATAACGAGTGGGAGATAACCTTTGAGGAAATTCACAGAAATGGGGCGATAGCTTTTGCTATTTTTAATTATTACAGATATACAGGAGATTACAGTTACATTCCAGAAATGGGCTTAGAAGTACTCATAGGTATCTCAAGGTTTTGGCAACAGCGTGCTAACTACAGCGCACAAAAAAAGAAATATGTTATACTTGGAGTAACGGGGCCTAATGAATATGAGAACAACGTAAATAACAACTGGTATACCAACTACTTGGCAAAATGGTGCATAGATTATACGCTAGAACAGATTGCTAAAGTTAAGGAAGGATACCATGAGGACTATGAGCGTATCATGGGGCATACTAAACTTACGGACAACGAGCTAGACCAATGGAAAAAAGTGGCAAAAGACATGTATTTTCCGTTTGATGAGGATTTGCAAGTGTACCTACAACAAGATGGTTTCTTAGATAAAGAAATGGTTCAGGTAAAAGATTTACCGCGTTCAGAGAGGCCCATTAACCAAAAATGGAGTTGGGACCGTATTCTACGTTCACCTTACATAAAACAAGCAGATACCTTACAAGGCTTCTACTTTTTTGAGGACCAGTTTACCCAAGAAGAATTAGAAAGACACTTTGATTTTTATGAGCCATTTACGGTACATGAGTCTTCTCTGTCTCCATGTGTGCATAGTATACAAGCAGCCAAGCTAGGGCGTATGGACCAAGCATATACCTTTTACCTAAGAACATCTAGATTAGATTTAGACGATTATAATAAAGAGGTGGAAGAAGGATTGCATATCACCTCCATGGCTGGGACTTGGATGAGTATTGTAGAAGGTTTTGGTGGTATGCGCGTTATAGAAGATAAGCTATGCTTTACGCCACAAATACCAAAAGAGTGGGATGCCTATTCTTTTAAAATTAATTTTAGAGATAGAATTATTAAGGTGACCGTATCTAAGGA
Organism: Croceivirga sp. JEA036; assembly: GCF_011882165.1. Taxonomy (NCBI): domain Bacteria; kingdom Pseudomonadati; phylum Bacteroidota; class Flavobacteriia; order Flavobacteriales; family Flavobacteriaceae; genus Croceivirga; species Croceivirga sp. JEA036. Next base: position 122,421 of record NZ_JAATON010000003.1, on the reverse strand, counting down.
AGGTTCTTCTTATGAGCTTACAGGGGATGAAGAAATGTCTATCCGAGTACATGGTGAACGTGTAGTTTTACAACCGGGTAAAAATGTAGCGGTATAATGAAGTTGAGCCGAGTAGTATTGGTATTGCTTAGTCTTATTATGGTATCTTGTGTAGATAATAAAAAGAACACACAGGAGCCTTCTCCTAACACGTCTAAACGTATGAAGAAGAAAGTTGTTTATCAAGTTTTTACAAGATTGTTTGGTAATACCAATACTACTAATAAGCCCTGGGGCACCTTAGAAGAAAATGGCGTAGGTAAGTTCGCAGATTTTGATGCTACTGCTCTTAAAGCTATTAAAGACTTAGGAGTTACTCATATATGGTATACAGGGGTGCCTCACCATGCACTAATAAATGATTACACGGCTATTGGTATTTCTAATGACGACCCAGATGTAGTAAAGGGCAGAGCAGGTTCTCCCTATGCTGTGAAAGATTATTACAATGTAAATCCAGATTTAGCGGTAAATCCAGCAAATAGATTACAAGAGTTTGAGGCTTTAATTGAGCGTACGCACAAAGAGGGGCTTAAGGTATTAATAGACATAGTTCCCAATCATGTGGCTCGTAAATATGAAGGGCTAACTAATCCAGAAGGGATTGATAGTTTTGGAGCAAAAGACGATACGTCTGTTGCCTATGCACGTGATAATAACTTTTATTACTTGCCGGGGGAAGCTTTTAAAGTACCTGAATGGAAGAATAATTATGCCCCGTTAGGTGGGTCTAAGAATAAAAATTCTGACGGCGGTTTTGTAGAAGTCCCGGCTAAATGGACAGGCAATGGCTCTCGCTTGGCACAGCCAGATTTTAATGATTGGTATGAGACTGTTAAGGTAAATTATGGTATAAAACCAGACGGGACCAGAGATTTTGATTCCTTACCAGACGGTTATGCCAATATGGATTACAAAGCGCATTTTACCTTTTGGGAAAATAAGGACGTGCCAGATTCTTGGGTAAAATTTAAAGATATCGCTGTGTACTGGTTAGAAAAAGGTGTGGACGGATTTAGGTTTGATATGGCAGAGATGGTCCCCGTAGAGTTTTGGAGTTATATGAATAGTAGCATCAAAATGAAAAAACCAGACGCATTTTTATTGGCAGAAGTGTACAACCCTTCGTTATACAGAGAATACCTGTTTAAAGGAAAGATGGATTATTTGTATGATAAAGTAGAGCTGTACGATAGTCTTAAACATATTATAAAAGGTTACGGTTGGACGGATCATATACACACCGTGCAATCTGGTATGGCAGATATAGAACACCATATGCTTCGCTTTTTAGAAAATCATGACGAGCAGCGAATAGCAAGTCCAGAATTTGCAGGAGATGCCAATTTAGCGAAACCAGCCATGGTGGTTTCTGCTACCTTAAGTACTGCACCTACCATGATATATTTTGGTCAAGAAGTTGGAGAAGATGGTTCAGAAGATGCTGGTTTTGGCTCGCCCTCTAGAACATCAATCTTTGACTATATTGGTGTACCTGCACATCAACGTTGGATGAATAACAAAAAGTTTGATGGAGGCCTATCTACAGATAATGAAAAGCAGTTACGCGATTTTTACAGCAGACTTTTAAACTTCACCATTAATAGTGATGCTTTAATGGGCCAATACCAAGAAATACACTATTACAATAAAGAACATACCCCAAGTTATGACCATCGTATCTATAGTTTTGTGCGTTGGTCAGCAACAGAAAAGCTTATAATTGTTTCAAATTTTGATGCAGAAAAATCATACGACATCAACTTAAAGCTATCTCCAGATGTAGTTGAAAAGTGGGACTTAGATAATGGTGAAATAGCTTTAAAAGAGCAATTGTATGGTCAATTTAATCCTTCGCTTAAAATAGAAAATAGGGTTGGTTATATACCTTTACAAATAGCGCCACTACAATCCTTTATTTTTAAGTTGCCCTAAATAGGTTTCAAATTGTATTTTTAGGGACTGACTAAAACCTTATTATGAAACTAGTATTAGGTGGTATTGCTATGGCAATACTTTTGATTTCTTGTGATATGCAAACAACCAAACCATTAGTTATTGGGCACCGTGGTGCTATGGGCTACGAAACAGAAAACACCTTGGCCTCTGTACAAAAAGCAATGGACATGGGGGTGGATATGATTGAGATTGATGTTTTTAATATTAAAAGTGGCGAAACTGTTGTTTTTCATGATAAAAAGCTAGACCGTCTTGGTAATGCTGGGGGTAATATAGAGGAGTATAATCTGTACGATTTAAAGAAGGTTATTTTAGATGGTAATCATCGCATTCCTTTATTGCAAGATGTATTAAAACTGATAAACAATAAGGTGGCTTTGAACATAGAATTGAAAGGTGATGGTACTGCCAATAGAGTTAATTTTATTACAGATTACTACGTTAAAAATCGGGGTTGGGAGTGGAAAAATATAGTCATATCTAGCTTTAACTGGGAAGAACTACGCAGGTTGAGAAAATTAAATCCTGAAATTGCTATCGCGGTTTTAACGGAAGAAGACCCAGTGGCTGCAATTGCTGTGGCAAAGGAGTTAAACGCAGTCGCTATTAATCCCTATTTTGAGGAATTAACACAGGAGAAGGTAGACAAAATACAATCAGAAGGTTTTAAAGTATTTACGTGGACGGTGAATGAACCAGCAGCTATTAAAAAAATGCAGGAGTTTGGCGTGGATGGTATTATTACCAATTATCCAGACCGCGTAAACTAATGTTAGATGTTCTTATCGTTGGTGGTGGTGCTTCTGGCTACTATTGTGCCATTCAAACGGCATTAGTCAATCCGCATCTTAGTATTGCCATCTTAGAACGGGGTAAATCCGTACTTTCTAAGGTTAAAATTTCTGGTGGTGGTCGCTGCAATGTTACCCATGCTGAGTTTAATCCAAAAGAACTCACCAAAAATTATCCTAGGGGAGAAAAAGAACTTCTTGGGCCTTTCCATAGTTATATGACTGGTGATGTTATGCAGTTTTTTGAAGAACGCGGAGTTGCCTTAAAAATTGAATATGACGGTCGTATGTTTCCAGCTACCGATAGTTCGCAAACTATCATAGATTGTTTTGAGGCAGAAGTAGCTAGGTTGGGCATACAGGTACTCAAGAATAGTGCAGTGAGGCAATTAAAGCAATTAGATAGTGGCGAATGGCAGGTGCAAACCATGAATAAAGCATATCAAGCTAAAAAGATGGTTATTGCAACAGGCAGTAATCCTAAAATGTGGCAGTTAATAGGTCAGTTAGGGCATACTATTGTTGCTCCAGTTCCCTCACTTTTTACGTTCAACATAAAAGATGAACGTATTAAAAATCTTCAAGGTGTAGCTACTAATGCTCAAGTTTCAGTACGTGAAACAACCAGTCCAACAATAGAGATTAAAGGCTTAAAAAGTAAAAAAAAGAATAACAGTTTGTTGGAGGAAGAAGGGCCGGTCCTAATTGCGCATTGGGGACTAACTGGGCCAGCCGTATTGCGGCTTTCTGCTTGGGGTGCTAGACAATTAAATGCGTTAGATTATAGATTTACATTAGTAGTAAATTGGCTGCCAGAATACAGTACGGGTTCGCTTTTACAGTTTCTAATGCATTGTAAAGAACTAGAGCCTAAAAAAACGATACTAAAGTCAAAGGTGCTGCCCTTACCTAAAAGATTATGGAACAGTTTGGTCCATGCAGCTGGGATTTTACCTGCCGAAACGTGGGCAGATGTTAATAAACTGAAGTTAGAATTACTTAGTGAGCAAATAACAGCCTGTAACTTTAAAGTAGCGGGTAAAAGTACCTTTAAAGACGAGTTTGTAACAGCTGGCGGGGTTGATTTAAAAGAAGTAAATTTTAAAACTATGCAAAGTAAAATGGTCGATAATCTTTATTTTGTAGGCGAGGTATTGAATGTTGATGCCATCACAGGTGGATTCAACTTTCAGCATGCTTGGACAAGTGCTTATTTGGCCGCGCAAAGTATTGGTAAGTCATTTTAAGCGATTGTTTTAGGTTATTCACTTTGTCATTTACGGCAAGACATTACACGTCTTGCATTAAGAATAGCTATCTTCCGCTCAATAATCAATTTTATGAAAAAATATATTGTCTTTTTAAGAGGTATTAATGTCAGTGGGCAAAAGATGATAAAAATGGCTGATTTAAAATTGGCATTAGCACCAGAGTTTGAAACGGTCATTACTTATATACAGAGCGGGAACCTAGTGGTAGAAAGTGGATTGTCACCTTTAGAAATACAACAAAAAATAGGCGCTATAATTCAAAAAAAATATGCCTTTGAAGTTCCAGTAATCGTAATTTCTAGTAGTGATTTAAAAACTATTTTAGACAACAATCCTTTTAAGAATCAAGAAGAAAAAAATCTTTATTTCTGCTTACTAAAAGAAAAACCGGATTCGGATATAGAGAAAAGGTTTAAGCTGTTGGCCTTTGAAAATGAAGAGTTTTATATGACAGCTAAATGCATCTATTTAAATTGTTACAAAGGTTATGGTAGAGCCAAGCTCAACAACAATTACGTTGAACAGAAATTAAAAGTGGAAGCAACGACCCGTAATTTAAAAACAATGCTCAAGATGCTAGAATTGAGCGCTTAATTAAGCTCCCAAATCTTATAGTTTAGTAGCGTTGCAAAAAGTACCCAAGCAAAATAGGGTATAAGTAAATAGGCTGCTTTTTTAGACACTACTTTAAACCATTTAAAAGTTAAACCTATTAGCACGAGTAATCCTAAAATGATGGCTAAAGCCAGAGCTGGACTTTTTAATCCAAAAAAAACCATACTCCAAAGTGCATTAAGGAGTAGTTGAAAGCCAAAGTGATACAATGCCGTTTTTACCCATAAATGGTGAAAACCCTTACCCCAAACAATACCAGCGGCAACTCCCATAAGAATATATAGTATTGTCCAAACGGGTGCAAATAGCCAATTTGGTGGGTTAAAACTGGGCTTGTTTAAGGTCAAATACCAATCATTAACGGAAGATTGTGTAGCTACACTAGCTAAAAACCCTATAAACAAACATAAGATAACGGCAATCGCAATTTTAAGTATGCGTTTCTGCTTCATGAAAAGGTATTTGTACTAAAATAGTAATTTATTTCATTTGTAAAATAGGCTTCATTTTTACAACTAGTATATTTGCTAAAACGCTATTCGCATGACGGAAAAGGATTTTATTCCACAATCAAATATTAGCTATCCTAAAGAGGGTAGAATCGGCTATAAGGCACCCAGTAATATTGCTTTGGTAAAATATTGGGGTAAAAAAGAAAATCAAATTCCGGCGAATCCTTCTGTCAGTTTTACATTAGATGCCTGTGCCACAAGAACGGTAGTTACTTTTAAAGAAAAAACTCCTGCAGATGAATTTTCTTTTGATTTACTATTTGAAGGAAAACCAAAAGAAGATTTTAAACCAAAAATTGAAACTTTTTTTAATAGGGTAGCGGTCTATTTGCCTTATTTAAAAAAATATCATTTTACGATTGATACGTCTAATAGCTTTCCGCATAGTAGTGGTATTGCTTCTTCTGCGAGTGGTATGGCTGCTTTAGCACTATGTCTATTAGAAATTGAGAAGATGGCGGATGCAACAAAAGAAGATAGTTATTTTGATAAAAAAGCATCCTTCTTGGCTCGTTTAGGCTCTGGTAGTGCCTGTAGAAGTATTAAAGGAAGCTTAGTGCAATGGGGAAAGCATGGTGGTTTAGAAAGTAGTACGAACCTATTTGGAGTACCTTATCCGCATAAAGTGCATGAAGTTTTTAAAACCTATCATGATACAATTCTTTTAGTACACAAAGGACAAAAAACAGTAAGTAGCACGGTGGGGCATAATTTAATGAATGGGCATCCTTATGCAAACAGTAGATTTGTACATGCACATACTAATTTAGATGCTTTAGAAGCAGTTTTTGCAAGTGGCGACTTAGAAAAATTTATTGGGATTGTAGAAAGCGAGGCACTTACCTTGCACGCAATGATGATGAGTAGTACGCCTTATTTTATTTTAATGATGCCCAACACCTTGCAAATTATTAATGCTATTTGGGACTATAGAAAAACTACTGGGACACCAATTTGTTTCACCTTAGATGCAGGGGCTAATGTTCACGTACTTTATCCTGAGGATTACAAAGAGCAATCGATTGCATTTATTCAGGAGCAGTTGGTGCAATACTGTGAGAATGGACACTATATTTGTGATAAAGTGGGGCAAGGCGCAAAAAAGTTAGATTTGAAATAATTTTCTTACAGCTCTTTACGTTAAAGAGTTCGGAAAAAATGGGTTAGAAGTCATACTAAACCATAAAAACAATTATTTTTGTTTAACTTTAAAAGCATTTAGCTTTAACAGATAGCCGGTATGGCATTTAAAATTATGAAAGGACCATTATTTTATTCTAAGATTTTACTCTTTGGTGAGTACGGAATCATTAAGGATTCCAAAGGACTTTCTATTCCCTATAATTTTTACAAGGGGGCGTTAAAATCGGCAGTAGAATTGTCTGTAGAAGCTAAAAAATCTAATCAAAGTTTACAGCGTTTTGCGAATTATTTGGAGGAACTACAATCCGAAGATTTGGTAATTTTTGATATGGATTCCTTAAAAGCAGACATTGCTGCAGGCATGTATTTTGATAGCTCTATACCACAAGGTTATGGTGTTGGGAGTAGCGGTGCTTTAGTCGCGGCTATTTATGATAAATATGCACAAGATAAAATAACGGTTTTAGAGAATTTAACGAGAGAAAAATTACTGAAATTAAAGACCATTTTTGGTAAAATGGAGTCTTTTTTTCACGGTCAGAGTTCAGGCTTGGACCCTCTAAATAGCTACTTAAGTCTGCCCATACTAATTAACTCCAAAGATAATATTGAATCTACCAGTCTACCTACACAAAACAAAGAGGGTAAAGGAGCAGTTTTTTTACTAGATAGTGGAATGGTAGGCGAGACAGCTCCAATGGTTCAAATCTTTATGGAGCAAATGAAGAATGAAGGCTTTAGAACCATCATAAAAGATAAGTTTGTAAAACATACAAATGCATGCGTGGACCATTTTCTTAATGGAGACATCAAAGGTCTTTTTGGTCACGTAAAGCAACTTTCCCACGTAGTATTAGACAATTTTAAACCCATGATTCCAAAGCAGTTTCACCAACTTTGGCAAAAAGGTATTGAGTCTAATGAGTATTACCTAAAACTTTGTGGTTCTGGTGGTGGCGGCTACATATTAGGCTTTACAGAAGATATAGAGAAGGCAAAAAAAGCATTGCAAGGGCACAAATTAGAGGTAGTCTATAATTTCTAGAGAATAGGCATGTTGAATAGGCGGAATAAGCTCCTACTTTATAAGTTATTGAGTCTTTTTTCCGTGGTCAGGGGGTATAATATTTTAATGATAACCCTTGCCCAGTATTTGGCTTCTATTTACATTCTTGCTCCAGATAGACCACTTAGGTCGGTAGTTTTTGATGTTAATCTTTTTTTAATTGTCACAGCATCTGCTTTAGTTATTGCTGGTGGCTATATTATCAATAATTTTTACGATGCAGAAAAGGATTTAATTAACAAGCCCACCAAAAGCATGTTAGACCGCTTGGTGAGTCAGAAATTTAAGCTAACTACTTATTTTGTACTTAATTTTGTCTCTGTTGTTGCGGCAAGTTACATTTCCTTTAAGGCCGTACTATTTTTTTCGGCCTATATTTTTGGCATTTGGTTGTATTCTCACAAATTAAAGCGCCTGCCATTTATTGGGAATTTGGTATCAGCAACCTTGGCAATTTCTCCTTTTTTTGTGGTGTTTGTGTACTATCAAAATTTTCAATTGGTCATTTTTGTACACGCCATTTTTCTTTTTTTACTCATTCTAGCAAGAGAAGTCATTAAAGATTTGGAGAATCTGGCAGGGGACTTGGCACAAAATTATCGTACAATCCCCATTCTATACGGCACAAAAAAAGCGAAGATGCTCATCGCATTACTCATCTTACTTACCTATATCCCAGCTTTTCTTCTAGTTAAAAAGTTCATAGTGGGCCATATGTATATTTACTTTTATGCCTGTATTGTTCTTTTTGCTGTTTGCCTTTTTGTACTTTACAAAGCAAAGGAAAAAAAGCATTTTGTCTGGTTGCACAACATCCTTAAATTTATCATAGTTGTAGGGGTATTTAGTATCCTATTAATCAATGTAGATTTGTTCCTCAACCGGATTATATGAAAGACTCCATTTTAAAAGTAGCCCTCGCACAAATAGCGCCAGTGTGGCTTAATAAAGAAGCAACCTTAAAAAAGGTAGTGACCACCATAGAAGAGGCCGCTACAAACGAGGCAGAATTAGTAGTATTTGGTGAGGCTTTTTTACCAGGATATCCGTTTTGGTTAGCTTATACTGATGGAGCTGCTTGGGATTTAAAGGTTAATAAGACTGTACACGGACACTACGTAGCTAACGCAATACAAATAGAAGCCGGTGATTTAGATGAGGTTTGTACAATAGCTAAAAAACTTAAAATTGCCGTTTATCTAGGAATTATGGAGCGCCCACAAGACCGCGGTGGTCACAGCATTTATTGTTCATTGGTATATATTGATGCCAATGGGGTGGTACAATCTGTACACCGTAAATTACAGCCCACCTATGACGAAAGGCTAACGTGGGCACCAGGGGACGGTCATGGATTGCGCGTACATCCGCTTAAAAAGTTTACTGTCGGTGGCCTAAATTGTTGGGAAAATTGGATGCCTTTGGCAAGAGCCTCATTATATGGTCAAGGAGAAAATTTACACGTTGCCGTTTGGCCAGGCAACCTTAATAATACCCAAGATATTACACGCTTTATAGCGCGGGAATCTAGAAGCTATGTTATTTCTGTTTCGTCTTTAATGCAAACTAAAGATTTTCCTAAAAACACCCCTTTCTTAGATACTATTCTAGAAAAAGCACCAGCCGTATTGGGTAATGGTGGTTCTTGCATTGCAAGTCCAGATGGTGAATGGTTAATAGAGCCTGTTGTAGATAAAGCAGGACTTATTTATGCCGAATTAGATTTTGAAAGAGTCTACCAAGAAAGGCAAAATTTTGACCCCGTAGGGCACTATTCTAGGCCAGATGTTACCAAATTAAGCGTAAATAGAGAACGGCAATCTACGATAGAAATTAAAGACTGAAAATCCTTGTGAGACAAGGAATTGATTACCTTTGCAAAAAATTGAAGACTGATGAGAAAATCAGACAACGAACGCAATCGTAGACCTTCTAACAATAAAGGAGGCGGTTTTAAAAAGAAACCTTTTAATAAAGGAGGTTCAAAGCCATTTAAATCGGCTCCTAAAAAAACGAATAGCAATCCAGATTTAATTCGTTTAAACAAGTACATTGCCAACGCTGGCATTTGCTCACGTAGAGAAGCAGATACCTTTATTGCAGCTGGTAACGTAACGGTAAACGGGAAACCGGTAACAGAACTTGGTTATAAGGTAAAGAAGACAGATGACGTTCGTTTTGACGGCAGGAGATTAAATCCGGAGAAAAAAGAATATGTTCTTTTGAACAAGCCAAAGAATTTTATAACTACGACCAACGATGAGCGAGGTAGAAGAACGGTTATGGAATTAATATCTAATGCCTCTAACAATAGATTGTATCCTGTTGGGCGTTTAGACCGTAATACTACAGGACTGCTGTTGTTTACTAATGATGGAGAACTAGCTAAGAAGTTAACACACCCCAAACATAACGTACGCAAAATCTACCATGTACACTTGGACAAGGCTCTTACCATGAGAGACCTTCAACAAATTATGGAAGGACTAACCTTAGAAGACGGACCTATTACTGTAGATGAGGTTAGTTATGTGCAAGGAGCTACTAAAAAAGAGGTGGGAATAGAAATACATTCTGGAAAAAATAGAATTGTTCGTCGCATATTTGAACATCTTGGATATACAGTAGTTAAGCTAGACCGTGTGGTATTTGCCGGACTTACCAAAAAAGATTTACCAAGAGGGCATTGGCGTTTTCTAACAGAACAAGAGGTAATTAATCTTGGAATGATACGATAAACATAAAGACCGACTTACACGTCGGTTTTTTTATGAATTGAAGTCGTAATTTGTGGTTTTACGTTCACCTATATTAGGTTGATGTAATATCTTTCTTTGAGTGAAGAAATGGTTAGACATACTGTTTAAATCTCCAGAAAAAAATACTGGTTTTAGCTGGAAACACATGCCGTATTTGCTGAAAGAAACCTATCTATCTTGGATAGATAAAGAACCTTTTAAGCTCAGTGCGGTGACTGCCTATTATGCCATTTTGTCTTTACCAGCATTTTTAATTATGGTGCTTAATTTGGTTGGTTCTGTTTGGGAAAGGGACTTGGTTCATGGTAAATTATTTGGAGAAATTGCTAGTGCCTTAGGGCCAGATACCGCCCTTTCCATTCAAAATATGATTGCCAATAAGGGTAGTGAAAATACGTCTTTAACGACTACTATTTTGGGAGTAGGAATTTTGTTGTACGGTGCTACAGGAGTTTTTTATCAATTACAAAATGCCTTAAATGAGATTTGGAATGCAAAAACCAATTATGCCAATGGTATTGTGGCTATGTTTATTGGCAGAATAAAAGGTTTGGGGTTTATTGTAATTCTTGGTTTTTTATTGTTAGTCAGTTTTATTCTCACTTCTTTATTATCATTATTTTCAGAGCAACTATCAAGTTTGTTTAGTATTGTAGATTTAAGGTGGGCTATGGTGGTAGATTTTCTCTTTTCTTTTGTGTTTATCTCAATGCTTTTTTCGGCCATGTTTAAATATCTACCTAGTACTGTAGTTCCATGGAAAGCAGTAAGTAGGGGAGCCACATTAACCGCAATTTTATTTCTGATAGGAAAATACGTGTTAGCCTTTTATTTTAGCAAGGCAGAGCCTAGTTCTACTTACGGAACAGCAGGCTCTGTTATATTGGTGATGCTTTGGGTGTCTTATTCTAGTTTAATTGTATTTTTTGGAGCTAATTTCACCAAGGTATTTCAAGATAAATACCTAACTGATTCTAGTTTGGATTAATCAAACGCAAAACCCCTGCCACCTCTATAATTTAATACGATACCATGAAAATTCCCTAAGGGTGAATTTGCGTTGGCGCTAGAGTAATTATATAATACCCTAAAGTTTTTAAAGGCATACAGACCGGCGAATAAATTTAAGCTACTACTACTTCTAAAGCCCGCACCTACTTCTATTATATTTTTATAGCTTACGGATATGTTCGCATCTACCTGAAAGGGAGCCCCTGCTTCGTGTTTAAGTAAAACACTTGGTTTCATTATGTAAGTTGGGTCGTATTTGTTAGTGATGAAATGATAACCTAAGTAGCCATAGATAGGCCGTGTTAGGTTTAAGTTTTGAGAATTGGCAAAAGTATCCCCCAAAATATTTGGTGTGGATATACCTGCAAAAAAGTTTTCATGCCCAAATAGAAAGCCTAATCCAGCCATTGGCAAAGTCTCGTTAATGTTTTCGGAGAAATTGGCATCGTTCTGAATTTGCAGACTCAGCAGGTCTTCATTATAACTAAGTACACCTGCCGTTACGCCAAAAGAGAGCACGGTTCGTTCAAAGACCTGCCAATAAGGCCTGTTCTTCTTCCAATCAAAAAATAGTTTGTATGAAAATGCAGCAAAACCTTGCGTGGCCTTTGTAACGCCTATTTCGTCTGAAATTACGGCCGCACCCAGTCCCATTTTACCTTGTTGTAAAGGCGCAGTAAAGCTAAAGCTTAGGTTTTTGGGCGTGTTTTGTATTTCACTTCCAAATCCAGAATTGCTCAATACCGCCTCTGTACCATTAAAGGAGCCAGAATACGCGGGGTTAATCAAAAACGGATTTGCATTATATTCTGCGAACACGGGTGTTTGTTGGCCAAAGGAAAAATGAGTTCCTGCCATTAAAAGACCTAGGTAAAGTAGTTTTTTTATTTGGTTCATAGCTTATCTTTTTAAGACAACAAAGCCTTTGGTTGTTTGTAGGTTATGATTTTCAGGTAAGATTATCGTGAAGAAATAGGTTCCTTCCGGTAGTTGGTCCGCGCCCAATCCCATAAGTTGGTTCGCCTGCCCGTTGAATACGTTGTCCGCATTGTTATAGCCTTCTATTTTAAAGACCAAGTCTCCCCATCTGTTATAGATGTATACGGTGTTCTCCGGATAGGCTTCTATACCGTTAATTTCCCAGAATTCGTTAACTCCGTCGCCATCTGGTGAAAAGCCATATTTAGAAGCAACTTTTTCCTCCTCTGGCTCTTCTTCCGTTACGAACGATGCTATGCCGCAATTTTCAGCATTTCCTAAGGCATTATACGGGGTTACGGTAACAAATATTTCCTGTCCATATGGTAAGTCGGCCGTAAAGGAATAATTGGTCAAGATACCAAGGTCGGTTCTTGGTACTATTTCATCACCTCCAGCGGTGGTTCCTACGGTCAAATAGTACCCATCGGCATTGGCAACTGCGTTCCAATTTAAATCGGTAGCAACAGATACACCTGTGGCAGCATTAAGTGGTGCACTTAAACTAGTACAATTTGGAACAGTAGCCACGGTCTCGGTTGTAAACGATTCTTCGGTACAACCTGTTGCATCACCTACAGCATTATACGGAACTAGCGTTACGAAAATTTGTGTATTCTCCGGTAAATCGGTAGGCAAATCAAAAGTAGTACCGGTAACATCCTCGGCATCCAAGATATCGTTGCCACCAGCTGTAGTACCTACGGTCAAGTAATAGCCATCAGCGTTAGCAATAGCGTTCCAACTTAAATCGGTAGAGATTGAAACATCAGTAGCAGCGTTAAGTGGAGCACTTAAACTGGTACAACTTGGAACAGTAGCCACGGTCTCGGTAGTAAATGATTCTTCGGTACAGCCTGTTGCGTTACCAACACCGTTGTACGGAACAACAGTTACAAAAATTTGCGTGTTTTCCGGTAAATCGGTAGGTAAATCAAATGTAGTACCGGTAACATCCCCGGCATCCAAGATATCGTTGCCACCAGTAGTTGTGCCTACAGTTAAGTAGTAGCCATCAGCATTAGCAATAGTATTCCAACTTAAATCGATAGAAACGGAAACTGATGTTGCCCCGTCCAAAGGAGTTATCAAGTTGGTACAGCTTGGTATGGTAGCGACCGTTTCGGTAGTAAAGGATTCTTCGGTACATCCGGTAGCATCACCTACACCGTTATACGGAACAATAGTTACGAAAATTTCGGTGTTCTCCGGTAGATCGGCAGGCAAATCAAATGTAGTACCGGTAACATCCTCGGCGTCCAAGATATCGTTGCCACCAGTAGTTGTACCTACAGTTAAATAGTAGCCATCTGCATTGGCAATAGCGTTCCAACTTAAATTGGTAGAAACGGAAACTGATGTTGCCCCGTTCAAAGGAGTTGTCAAGTTGGTACAGCTTGGTATGGTAGCGACCGTTTCGGTAGTAAAGGATTCTTCGGTACATCCGGTAGCATCACCTACAGCATTATACGGAACTAGAGTAACGAATATCTGGGTGTTTTCCGGTAAATCGGCAGGCAAATCAAATGTAGTACCGGTAACATCCTCGGCGTCCAAGATATCGTTGCCACTAGTAGTTGTACCTACGGTTAAATAGTACCCATCTGCATTGGCAACTGCGTTCCAACTTAAATCGGTAGTGATTGAAACATCGGTAGCGCCGTCCAAAGGCGTATTCAAATTGGTACAACTAGGTACGGTTGGTAAGGTCTCGGTGGTAAACGATTCTTCTGCACATCCAGTAGCACTTCCAAAAGAATTGTAAGGAACTAATGTCACGAATATTTGTGTGTTCTCCGGTAAATCGGCTGGTAGGTCAAAGCTAGTTCCAGCAACATCTTCGGCATCCAATATATCGTTGCCGCCAGTAGTTGTACCTACAGTTAAATAGTATCCATCGGCATTGGCTGATGCATTCCAACTAATATTGGTACCTATAGCTACGTCTGTTGCAGCGTTTAATGGGTCGCTCAATGATGTACAGTTTGGCGGGTCTGATAAAGTTCCGGCTCCCGTGGTGAAAGATTCTTCGGTACAACCAGTTGCATCTCCTACAGCGTTGTAAGGAATAATACGAACGTAATGCATCCTATTTGCTTGTAGGTCTGAACTAAAGGAATAGGTGGTGGTATTACCAACATCTATATTATTTACTACTTCTATTCCACCAGAGGTTATACCAACACTAACTAAATACCCAGTAGCGTCCGCAATGGCATTCCAGCTTAAACCTGTATCAACAGCAACATTTACTGCCCCGTTAGCCGGGCTAGTAATTGAAGTACATGATGGAGGAACTGGAATAAATTCCGTTCTAAAAGATTCTTCAATACAACCAGTGGCAAGGCCTTCTTCATTGTAAGGTAAAATAGTTACATAAATTAAAGTGTCTTCTGGTAAATCCGTAGAAAAATCATATTTCGTTACATTGCCTACATCCTCATTGTTAACTAAATCCGTGCCTCCAGAGGTCGTTCCTACGTTAATTCTATATCCATCTGCATTGCCAACAATAGTCCAATTTAAATCCGTGTCAAAAGCAACATCGGTAGCGTTATTCGGGGGTAAAGTTAAGTTAGTACAATCTGGAACGGTTGGTGGGTCATTTGTAACGATAAAACTCTCTTCCGTACAAGGCCCAACCGCATCGCCATTTTCATTAGATGGAATAATGGTAACATAAACGGTAACACCAGGGTTAAAATCCGCAGCGAATTCAAATGAGGTGTTATTCACCACCACTTCGTTATTTAAGATATCTGTTCCGCCTGGTGAGGTGCCAACAAATAATTTGTATTCCCTAGCAAATTGAACCGCTTCCCAGGTAATGTTCGTATTAACGGGAACATCCGTGGCACCATTCAAGGGTGCAACCAGTTGGGTACAATCTGGGATGGGGCAATCAAGTACATCGCCCGTAAAAGTCCATCCAAAATTGTCTATCATAGATTGGCGTTCTTCAACCGCATCACAGTAAGGTAGCGTATTGGCTCCTAGGTTAATACCTGGGGTTAATGCCTGTTCTGACCATGCGATTAAGGTATTGTCGTAATTTTCTCTTGATAGGGCCGTATCGTCCAACATGCCTTGCATGTTGGTTACATTACTTACATCCCAATCCCCTAAAAATTGATTAAACGAAGTCGCATCATGAAACATATCTCGCATTGAAACGGTACCAATCAGCCATTGATCAAAAGATTGGTCTAGAGCACTAGCACCAAAGAACATTCTCTCCATATTGGTTACCCCGGTTACCCGCCAATTGTTTAAACTTTGATTGTAACTACTGGCACCATTGAACATATCTTGCATAGTAGTTACCGCTCTAACATTCCAATCGTTTATGGAGCTATTAAAGGAAGTAGCTTCTTGGAACATGCCACGCATATTGGTTACAGATGCTACGTTCCATGCGTTTAAAGATTGGTTGAAAGCACTTGCCTCTCTAAACATTTCTTGCATGGTGGTGACAAAAGAAGTGTTCCAACTAGCAATATCTTGGTCAAAAACAATTGCTCCAAAGAACATTCCGGCCATATTTTGAGCCTCACCGGTATCCCAAGTATTAAGAGGTTGGTTAAAAGATTCTGCCTCTTTGAACATGGAATCAAAGTTGGTTACCACTGCTGTATCCCAATTGTTCAAGGGTTGGTTAAAAGCAAAAGCCGATTCGAACATGGATGGCATTAGGGTTACCGAACTTACATTCCATGTGTTGATTGGTTGATTAAATACTTCGGCATGTTCAAACATATCGCTCATATTAGCAACCGCACTCACATCCCAATTATCTAAGGGTTGGTTAAAAACTTGGGCGCCCCTAAACATACCGCTCATGTTTACAACAGAGTTTACATCCCAATTGTTCATGGGTTGATTGTAAGAAATGGCGTAATTAAACATGCTACTCATGTTAGTTACGTTAGTAACATTCCAACTATCAATATTTTGATTAAAAGCTTCAGCTCTAGAAAACATGGAATTCATGGTGGTAACAGCACCAACATTCCAGTTATTAAGTGGTTGATCAAATGCTATTGCTGCGTAGAACATCTGGCTCATATCTGTAACAGATGATACATCCCAACTATTGATGTTCTGGTTAAACAATTCTGCATCATAGAACATGGCAGACATGTCTATGACGTTCCCTGTATTCCAGTTATTTAGAGGTTGATTAAATACTTCTGCTCTTTGGAACATTTCTGACATATCTGTTACCTGACTTACATTCCAACTGTTAATAGGTTGGTCAAAAGCCTGTGAGCTTTG
Organism: Croceivirga sp. JEA036; assembly: GCF_011882165.1. NCBI lineage: Bacteria > Pseudomonadati > Bacteroidota > Flavobacteriia > Flavobacteriales > Flavobacteriaceae > Croceivirga > Croceivirga sp. JEA036. The sequence continues at coordinate 106,002 of NZ_JAATON010000003.1, read as the reverse complement.
AAACATACGTCCCATATTCGTAACACTACCAGTATCCCAACTACTTAAATCTTGGTTAAAATCCTTTGTTTGGGCGAACATAAAATTCATGTTGGTCACTTGGCTAACATCCCAATTGTCCAAAGGTTGGTTAAATAATTGAGCAGCCCCAAACATTCCATACATATTGGTAACATTGCTGGTATCCCAACTGTTTAATGGCTGATTAAAAATTCGTGCAGAAATAAACATGCTCTGCATGTTGGTAATATTGCTTACATCCCAATTGTCTATTGCACCATCAAATAGGTAACAACCAGAAAACATGTTGGAGGCTATCTCTACTTGCGAAAGGTTGGGGACATCTGTAGCGTTGTATTCCATATTTTCGCAACCATAAAATGCATAATTCATAGATTGCCAAACTTGGGTGCCCCATTGATCAATAGAAATAAGTTTAATATGATCAGAATTACTAACCCAATGATAAGGGGCTGGAAAATCTCCTATAATAGCTACTGTATAAACACCTGGTGTTAAGTACGTATGTGTAATTTCACCCGTAACATTATTATTATACTGTCCGTCTCCCCAATCAATAGAATAATTATAGGTTAAATAACCTGGATAACCTGTATTTGCTTCAATTTTTAACTGATTGGCAGGTGTTGAGCCTGATTCTGTGATGCTAGTATCATAGGTTAATTTGAAGGCATCAGGACTATTTACCCAACTTTCAACCACGGTAAATGATAGTTCTTGGCAGCCTGTTGCAGGACCCTCGGCATTATATGGAACCACTGTAACGTAGACTGTGTCACCGGCTTGAAATTCATTGGAAAAACTAAGACCAACCACATTACCTACATCATAGTTGTTTAATGTGTTCCCGTTTAGAGAAGCGTAGTTTCTATTACCGCCACGTTCAATTTCTAAGGTAATACGATAACCATCGGCATTTGGAGCAGGATTCCATCTAATATCACTGTTGGCAGGTGTCATAGTGTCTCCTGCGGCAGGCATGGTAATTTCCGTACAAAGTACATAAGTACAGTTTACATTGTCTCCTGTAATGGTCCAACCGTTGGAGTCTATTAAATCTTGCCTTTGATTTAGGGCGTCACAATACTGTAAGTTATTAGCCCCAAAAGTCACGTTATTTTGAACGGTCTGTGATGCCCAACCTATCAGTGTATTGTCATAATTTTCTTGGGAGAGTGCGCTGTTGGAGAGCATATTGCCCATCTGAGTGGCAGCAGTAATGTTCCAGTTGCCCAAATTTTGATTAAAAGTGCTGGCATTGAGAAACATTGCTGCAAACTCACTTGTGTTGGAAACGTCCCAAACGGTAATGTCTTGGTTAAATGCCGTGGCCGAACGGAACATATCCCTTAGTGAATTTTTTCCTGTCATGTCCCATAGGTCCAATGGTTGGTTGAATGAAGTGGCTCCGTAAAACATTCCAGAGATATTGGAAACGGTACTAACATTCCATGTATTTAGGGGTTGATTGAATGCTGTAGCATTTCTAAACATCCATGTCATATTCCCCGCACTACTCGTATCCCAACCACTGATATCCTGATTGAATATCTGGTTATTATAAAACATTTCGCTAAATGAAGTAACCGAGGAAACATCCCAATTGTTCAACGGTTGATTAAAAGCCCTTGCGCCTTCAAACATCTCAGACATATTTTCAACATTGCTCACATCCCAGCTATTGATGTCTTGATTAAATGCGGTTGACTCCTTGAACATAGCCGTCATATTTGTTACATTGGTCACATTCCAATTGTTCAAAGGACTGTTGTAATTTGGTGTGGAGTCAAACATACCAGACATATTGGTCACTTTAGAGACGTCCCAAGAGTTCAGGGGATAACTAATGGCGCATTCGTCGAACATTCTGGACATATCGGTCACATTACCTACTTGCCAACCGCTAAGGTCTTGGTCAAAATTGTTTGTTCTGAAGAACATCAAATTCATATCGGTTACACGGCTAACATCCCAGTTATCTAAGGGTTGATTAAATTGCCTACAAACAACAAACATTTCAGACATATCTGTAACTTGGCTTACATTCCAATTATTGATATTTTGGTTAAACTGAACACAGGCGTATAGCATTTGCCTCATATTAGTAACGCGATTTGTATTCCAATTATCTAGCGGTTCATTAAAAGCGTTACAATTATAAAATAGACCCTCCATAGTTGTTACACCACTTGTATTCCATTGGTCTAAAGGCCTATTAAAAATCATACAATTGTTAAAGAGATTGGCCATATTAGTTACGGTGCTAACATCCCAATTATTAACAATGCCATTAAAGGAACTGCAATCCCTGAACATATTTTGTAGTGTGGTAACCTGAGAGAGGTCTGGTGCATCAATAGCGTCAAAATTGAGATTCTCACAACCAAAAAAGGCATTTTCCATAGTTTGCCATTGGATGTTACCCCATGCCAATATTTCTATAATTTTTAGTTTATCGCTTGCGTTTTCATCGTTAAAATAGATAGATGGAAAGGTGCCGCTAATTTCTATAGTATACGTGCCAGCAGTTGCATAGGTGTGGGTTATGTTTCCGGTAACGCCCGTATCTATGTTGCCGTCTCCCCAATCAACATCATAATTATAAGTAGTGTAGGCTGGGTTGGTGGGTATGGTGACTTCGTTGTTGGCAGAAGAACCCGATTCTGTATTGTTGGTATTCCATACAGATCTAAAAGACTGACCATGTACATTTACTATTAGTAAAAAAATACAACTAAAAAGTAATTTTTTGAACATATACTTAGGTTTGGTTTGGTAACAACGATGATTGGTTAGTGGTTATTTTTTTTCTGTAGAAACCACCATTGGTTTTGTTGTAAAACTACGTTTTACCGTGGTTTAATGATTACCCTGAAAACAGGGTATTTTTAAATAACTGGTTAACCTTAACCAGAAAATCGTTGTCTTTGTTTTTTTGGTTAACGGCAGAGAAAAGCTAGGTAGTATGCCATTTGTACCACTCGGACGAGTGGTACATGTTTTTTTAAGATGTAGTAGAATTAAGGGTTACCCCAAGAACTTACTTCTGTATTCAGAAGGGGTAAGACCGGTATAATCTTTAAACAATCGGTTAAAGGTAGTTTTGCTTTTAAACCCGGAATCAAATGCAATGGCTATAAGTTTGGTCTCTTTATGCTTTTTGTTCTTAAGCATTTCTTGTGCGGCCCGTATACGATAAGAATTTATATAATTGTAAAAGTTTTGATTGAATCCTTTATTTAAAACTTCAGAAAGATGATGGCTACTGATGTTAATTTGTTCCGCTAAATCTTTTTGTGATAGTTCGCTATCTAAATAAGGTCTATTACTTTTTATATGTGAGGTTAATCTTGCCTTGTATGCTTCAAAATCTTCATCATTAATAGAAGAGCTCTTATAGGAGGCCTTCTGTTTTGTTTCCGTTTCAGAAGATTTTTGTTGAGTATCCAAAGGTTCTTCTGTTTCTTTTTGAAGTACCAAAAATTGTTCTCTTAATAGTGCATTTTGTTTTTTGGTTTTAATCCTATAAAACAACAATAACGAACTCAACAACACCAAACAACCACCAAAGACCAAACTAAATTTTTTAAACTTGCTTTCATTTTGTGCCAAGTCAAATATTGCGCGGTCCTTATCTTTTATAATCGCATTTTTGTCAGATAGGTCTTTTTGTAAATCAACTTTTATGGCATCTTGCTGCGTTGCCAAAATCTCATTTTGTATTTGTAGATAACTTTCCTTGGCTTTGCTACTAGCTTCTAGATTACCGGTAGCTTTTAAAACATCGCTTAAATGTAAATAGGTCTTCGCTTCAATTTGGTTAAGTTTTTTGGTTTGGGCTATTTTGGTGGCTTCCTCTAAGAATGTTATGGCTGCCTCAATTTCTCCTAGTTTCCATTTGGCCAATGCCAAACTAGTGAGTAGCCAAGCACGTTCTTTTGTTGGTGCGGCGGTATGTTTTAAGTTTAAGCCGTCCAATGCGGCAAGTTTAGCTTTTTTAAATTTTTTCTCTTTAAAATAAAGTTCACTAATACTGTTAAAGGCCGTTGCTACAATTATTTCATTATTAATAGCCAAACCTAATTCTTTGGTTTTGGAGTGGTATTCTAACACTTTATCTAGCTGCCCTATTTTTTGATAATTGGTAGCAAGACCGTTATAGGCAGAGGCTCTTATTTTGGGGTTGTCTTCATTTTCGTCTAAAAGGGATAACACGGTTTGCATTGCATTAATGGCTTTATTGTGTGATCCAATAGCATTATAAACGTTGCCAAGATTTACCAATACAATAATTTTAGACCTATAATCTTCTGGTGACGCATCACAAAGTTCCAATGCATTTCTATAAAGTCTAATTGCCTTATCCTGTTGTGCTCTATTGTTAAAATAGATAGCTTGGTTAACCATGCCAAGTACTTGAAATTTGGTGTTTTGGTAGGTTTTTCCAAGAAGTACAAGAGAATCACTCAATAGCTTATGCTGTTCATAGTCACCATTGGCATATGCCGTTTGTAGCTTTTTAAGATAGCTATTGGCTTTTTGGTCTATGTTGCTTTTTAAGGTGTCAACTTCCTGTCCGTAAATAAATAGTTGACCTAAAAAGAGTAAAATAAATAAGTTGGGGGATAATCTCATTTAAAATTAAATCTTTAAAGTAAACTAAATATAGTTAAAACCTGCTAATTGTTAAATCATGTTGTTTGGCATAGGGTATAGACAATTGCATCAATTTTATATATATTTTTTTAAATTCAGGTACCCGTTCTCTATCTAATTGAAGTAATATTTCATCTATTTTCTCTGAATTTTCTTTAGCGTCTATTAATTGTGCTGCCGACAAATATTCATTTACATAGGTGTCTTTAGCAAAATGATACAATTGCAAGGAAGTATTTATCAAGTCTTGTGTTTCTGGCGTAGGTTTTAACTCTTCAATCTGTGTGATGCTAGAATCTATTGCAGGAATTAAAAACGTCTGTATGTGTTGTTGTAGACTTATTGTTTTTACCTTTCGGTTGTTTTGTACTGCTACCAGATTTCCCGCATCTCTAAATTCTATAAAGCTTTTTACATTGGTACTCCCAAATCCCCACAAAATATCAGTGGATTGCGTGGTCCTCGTGTAATAAGATTCTGGTGTGTGGGTAGCGCAAGAATTTAGGACTGTTGTTAAACTTAATAGGATAAGCGTTGCTGTTTTCATCGTGGTTTTGTTTGGTTTTTTAAGACGATGTAAAATTATTAGTAGGCCTGAGGCTGCTTATCACGGTTTTCAGGGGTCTGTACCTAGCGGAATAGGGTGAATTTTACTGTTGTAAGATTTTACTAAAAGTGGTCATACGTATTAATTGAGCTAATAGTTAATTGAAAAGCAATACATTAGATTGATGTATGCCAGTATCTTGCCCCTAAAAAACATGAAAGCAGGCTCGTTATTAAGCATAGCAAAAGTTTTTGCTAAAAGTAAAAAGGTAAAGATTCTATTGGTTGGTGCCCAGTTGGGGTATCTGGGTTATACATATCTAAAGAACAGAAATCAAAATAAGACGGAAATTACTCAAGAGTAAATAAAATGATAGTAAAATGGATTTTACGGGTGTTTGCTATTCTAGTTATTATACTAACCTTATTTCCGTATTTATCTTTTAATCAATGGTACGTTCGCATTTGGGATTTTCCACACCTACAGATTGCACTTTTGACTTTATTCGCTTTAGCATTTTATTTTATTAAGTTCGATTTTAAAAGTAAATCGGATTATGCAGTAGTTATTGTCTTATTGGGATGTTTTATGTTCCAAAGCGTCAAGATTTATCCCTATACGGCTTTTGCTGATAAGGAGATGGGCAATGCCAGCGCCAATGCCACCACCACTTTGAGCGTATATGCCGCCAATGTGTTGCAGAAAAATAAAAAAGTAGAAGCGGTAGTAAATGACGTTTCAAAATACCAGTCTGATGTGGTTTTGTTAACCGAAACCAACGAAAGGTGGAAAAACGCTTTAGTGAATACATTAGAAGCAGCGTATAAACATTCCTTCTTAGTACCAAAAGATAACACCTATGGCATGTTGTTGTTTTCTAAACATCCATTGTATGAAGCAAAGGTAAAGTATCTTGTTGAAGACACCATACCGTCTATACATACCAAGGTAATAATAGATACAAAAGATACTATTCAGTTATTTGCTATTCATCCCGCACCGCCTACGCCACAACACAATCCTTCTTCCGTAGATCGGGATGCAGAGATGATGAAGATTACCCGGTTAACTCGAGAGACAGAATACCCTGTAATTGTTATAGGAGACTTTAATGATGTAGCATGGTCAGAAACCACAGCATTATTTCAAAGGGTTAGTGGACTGTTGGATATGCGAAAAGGAAGAGGGTTTTTTAATACTTACAATGCCAATAGTTGGTTGATGCGGTGGCCGTTGGATCACGTATTTACCTCTGCAGATTTTAGGGTGATGCAAATAGAACGTGGTGCCGATATTGGCTCTGACCACTATCCATTTTATGCTAAACTTTCCTTAGAACCCAAATTGGCAGAAGAACAAAAGCTTCCGCCACCTTCAAAAGAAGAAGTAGCAAAAGCTTTTGAACAAATCTCTGAGAAAGAAACTAGCCAAACAGCTAGCCATTAGGCAATAGCTTTCATCTTCTTTTTTATTTCTTCTAAACACAGATTTCCCAAACTACCTTCATGAGTGTGCTTTATGTCTCTTTTGGGTTTAAAATTGCCATTTTCTATGGCCTTGCCCATGGTTTTGTAAGCATCCCTAAAGGGCATACCGCTTTTAACCATCTCATTTAACGTATCTACGCTAAACAGGTAATCGTATTTGGTGTCCGTTAGAATGTCCGCATTCACTTTTATTTCTTTTAAACTAAAGTGGAGCATTTCCAAACAGGCTTTCATATCCTGTATAGCAGGTACAATTACTTCCTTTACCAACTGCAAATCCCTATGATATCCACTGGGTAAATTATTCATAATTAGGATTAACTGATTGGGAGTAGCTTGTACTTTATTGCATTTGGCACGTATTAGTTCAAATACATCCGGATTCTTCTTGTGTGGCATTATACTACTACCCGTAGTAAGCTCATTTGGAAAAGAGATAAAATTGAAATTCTGGCTCATATACAGCGTAATATCCATAGCCATTTTAGACAAGGTGGCTCCTAAACTAGAAATGCCAAAAGCCGTTGCTTTTTCCACTTTTCCACGTCCCATTTGAGCTGCGACCACGTTGTACTTTTGTGTAGCAAATTCTAGTTCTGCTGTTGTAAAACTTCTATCTATAGGAAAAGAGCTTCCATAGCCGGCTGCGCTGCCTAACGGATTTTGGTCCGCAATTTTATACGCAGCATCTACAAAGTACAAATCGTCTATTAAACTCTCCGCATAGGCCGAAAACCATAACCCAAAAGAAGATGGCATGGCAATCTGCAAATGTGTATAACCAGGCAAAAGGGTTTTTTGATGTTTCTCGGCCAGTTTCATCAGTAGATCGAACAGCTGCTTGGTCTGATTTTTAATTTCTGAGAGTTCTGCCTTTAAATACAATTGCATGGCAACTAAAACTTGGTCGTTTCTAGAGCGTGCGGTATGAATTTTTTTACCAACGTCTCCCAATTTTTCGGTAAGAATGTACTCTATCTTTGAGTGCATATCCTCAAAATCGTCTTCAATGGTAAAGTTTCCTTTTTCTATGGATTTACCAATAGCCGTCAATTCTTTGACCAAAAGCTTCGCTTCCTCATCAGATATCAATCCTACTTTGGCCAACATTTTTGCATGCGCTGTGGAGGCGATTACATCATATTTGGCCAATAGTAAATCGAGCTCCCTATCGTTACCAACAGTGAATGTGTCTATTTTTTTATCGGTACTGAATCCTTTGTCCCAGAGTTTCATTTTCTAGTTATTAGATTTTAGTTAGTAGTTATGAGTAATTAACTAGTACTATATTTTTTTATTAGTGCTACGGTTATTTTTTGAACTTCATCACAGTTGTCAAATAATGTGGTTAGAACATCATTGTCTAGATATCCTATTCTGTTAGAAATCTCTAATTGAGTTTTAAGTTCGTTTATAGAGCCATTTGTTATCTCTAAAAAACTTCGAAAAGATTTTTTTGAATTTCTACCAGCTCCTTCGGCAATATTACTAGGAATTGATACCGCACTTCTTCTAATTTGGCTTACGATTCCATATTTCTCTTCTGATGGAAAATCGGACGTAATTCTATACGTTGTTTCAACTAAATTCATTGCTTTTTGCCAAACAATTAAATCCCTATAATTATACATTTCTATTAACTTCTAACTACAAACTAGTATCAATTAGCCAAAAATCCCTCTAAAATATCTATATAAAGTTGTACCCCTTCATACACTTCATCCACATAGATAAACTCATCTGCAGAATGACTTCTAGGGCTATAACCAGGGCCTAGTTTTAAGGATTGACAGCTAAGTTCCGCTTGGTCTGATAGTGTAGGGCTACCATAAGTTTCCCTACCCAAGGCAATGCCAGATTGCACCAATGGATGCTCAATAGGGATAGAACTACTGCTTAAATTCAATGACCGTGGTCTTAACTTACAAGGAGCTTCACGCTGTAGCATTTCATTGATTTCTTCATTGGTGTAACAATCGTTAACACGGGTGTCTATAACCAAATCAACTTGAGCGGGTACTACATTATGTTGGCTACCCGCTTTAATTTGGGTAACCGTCATTTTTACCGGACCTAATACATCAGATACCTTTTCAAATTGGTAGTTTTTAAACCATTCCAACACTTGTATGGTATTGTAAATGGCGTTATTATCGTTTGGGTGGGCGGCGTGCGAGGGTGTGCCTTCTACGGTACCTTCAAAAACTACCAAGCCTTTTTCCGCAATAGCCAATTGCATTTGAGTTGGCTCACCCACTATGGCCACATCAATCTCAGGTAGAATGGGTAACAAGGCCGAAATACTTTTATCGCCAGCATCTTCTTCTTCTGCTGTGGCACTCATGATAATGTTATAGCTCAAATCTTCTCGCTCATAAAAATGCACGAAAGTGGCCAACAAGGAACACAGAGCACCACCAGCATCATTACTCCCTAATCCGTATAATTTGCCGTCTTCTATATGCGGATGAAAAGGGTCTTTGGTATAGGCTTTGTTTGGCTTAACCGTATCGTGATGGGAATTCAACAATAAATTGGGTTTGTTCTCATCATAAAACTTGTTAAAAGCATATATATTATTATACTGTCTTTTGGTTGCCACCCCATGACCTTGTAACCAATTGTCTATTAACGTAGCCGTTTCATCTTCCTCTTCAGAAAAAGAAGGTATAGCGATTAATTGCTTTAGTAATTCTAGGGCTTCTGTGCCCAAGGCTTTTTTATCTAACTTCATAAAACCAATGTTGTGTAGTTGGTGTTTGCTGTTTGAAACATTCCTAAATTTCCAATTTTTACTTGTTTTACCCCATTTTTTAAGGCGTGAAAACAATTATGCATCTTTGGCAACATACCGTCTGCAATAATGCCTTTTGCAACCAAGGCATCGTAGGTAGTTGTACTAATATGTTTAATAACAGAATCTTTTCTGTTGATGTCTTCCAAAACCCCATCTAGTTCAAAACAATAATAGATGGTCGTGTTAAAATGGCTGCTTAGACCAATAGCTACTTCGGCGGTAATGGTATCGGCATTTGTGTTCAGCAATTGCCCTTTTTGATTGTGCGTTAGTGCACAAAATACGGGAGTTAAACCTATGTGTATTATTTTACCAATAGTTTCTCCATCCACTCCTTTAATATCACCAGCAAACCCGTAATCAATTTCTGTAACGGGGCGTTTTTGTGCTTGTATGGTATTTGCATCCGCACCGCTTAGCCCAATGGCATTTATGCCTTTGGCCTGTAATTGTGCTACCACGTTTTTATTAACGAGTCCGCCGTAAACCATGGTAACCACCCCTAGCGTCGCCGCATCGGTAATACGGCGGCCGTTTACCATTTTTGGTTCTATACCTAACTGGGGTAACAACTGTGTTGCCTTTTTGCCACCGCCATGCACTAAAATTTTATGACCGGGCAATTGGGCAAATAGGGTAAGGAACTGGTCTAGCGCATCGCTATCCTCAATTATATTACCACCAATTTTAACGATACTTAAATCTTCCATTTAAATTTTTTGTGTAGGCTTATAAGTCTTTTAATAGTTGCTTTAGCACCACCTGTGCGGCAAAAGTTCTATTGTTTGCCTGTTCCATACATAGGCTTTGGTCACTATCCATAACGGCATCTTCTACCACTACATTTCTACGTACCGGTAAACAATGCATAAACTTGGCCTTACCCAATTTTTCTTTGGTCATCATCCAGTTGCTATCGGTGTTTTTTACTTGACCATAATCTTGGTAATTACTCCAGTTTTTAACGTATACAAAATTCGCATTTTTAAGCGCTTCTTCCTGGTCGTGCACAATTTTACATCCTTTTGTTACTTCCGGGTTTAATTCATATCCCTCTGGATGGGTAATTACAAAATCGGCATCTTGCAATTTCATCATAGCTACAAAACTATTGGCAACCGCATGCGGCAAAGCGCGTGGATGTGGTGCCCAAGACAAAACTACTTTAGGTTTTTGAGCGGTTTTGTTTTCTTCCAAGGTAATGGCATCTGCCAATGCTTGTAGAGGATGGCCTACAGAGCTTTCCATATTTACCACGGGAATGTTCGCATATTTTTTAAAGGCGTTTAAAACCAACTCGGCTTCGTCGGCCTCTTTATCCGTTAAACCAGCAAAAGCACGTATCGCTACAATATCTGCGTATTGACTCACCACTTGTGCCGCTTCTTTTACGTGTTCAGCTTTGCCTTGGTCCATAACGGCACCTTCTTCAAACTCTAATTGCCACCCTTCACTGCCAAAATTCATAACAATGGTATCCAATCCTAAATTTATGGCAGCTTTTTGTGTGCTTAAACGGGTACGTAGGCTATTGTTAAAGAACAACAAGCAAATGGTTTTGCCTGCACCTAGCTCTTTAAACTGGGTGGGTTCTTTTTTTAGTTCGATAGCTTCTTGTACCGTTTGTTGTAAACTGTCTAAATCGTTGATTTGTAAGTAATGCTTCATTGTTATGTTGCTATTATTTTGGTGAAAGGCTGCGTAGCATTAAAACTATCTAGGATAAAATTATCCAATAAGCCGTTCACTATCCAAGTTTCTATTTGTGCTTCTTGCGCAATTGCAGAAGCTTCTATTTTTGATTGCATGCCGCCTGTTCCGTGAGAGGATTTTGTGGTACTAATTTCCTTTTGCATGGCTTGCAAATCACGTACTTCTAAAATGGTTTCTGGTCTTCCCTTTTCCATGGATGCTTTGCTATACACGCCATTGGTATTGGTAGCGATTATAAGTAAATCTGCCTCTAAAAAAGCCGCGGTGTAGGCCGCTAGCTTGTCATTGTCACCAAACTTAATCTCCTCTGTGGCTACGGTGTCGTTCTCATTGATGATGGGTACTACGTTGTTTTGTAATAACACATCTATGGTGTTTTTTATGTTTTGGCGCGATTTATCATCCTGTAAATCCGAATACGAAAACAAGCATTGCGAAGTAAACAAGCCCAATTCTCTAAAATTCTCCTGAAAAATATGCATTAATCGGGGTTGCCCAATGGCTGCTAAAGCTTGTTTAACATTAATGTCTTTACCAGTATGTTCTAATTGTACAAACTGCTTTGCAGTTGCAATAGCACCAGAGCAGACCAAGATAAATTCGTATTGGTCTTTTAATGCCGCCAATTGCCTGCCAATATCCTCTATTTTACCACGGGATATCTGGTCTGTTTCTTTGGTCAGCGTATTGGAGCCTATTTTGACAAGAACGCGCTTTTTCATGCTACAATTCCGCTTTAAGGGCGTTAAAGAACAGGTCTATTTCTGGTTTACCGATAGTTAAAGCAGGTAAAAATCGAAGTACATTTTTATTGGCTGCGCCACCAGTAAATACATGCTGATTAAAAATAAGTTTCTTGCGAAGTTCCGCTACCTCAAAATCAAACTCGAGGCCTAACATTAACCCTCTACCTTTTACCTTTTTTACTTGTGGAATTTTGGCTGCCTCAGCTGTGAAGTATGTTCCCATAGCTTGGGCGTTAGCCAATAGGTTTTCTTTTTCAATTACTTCTAGAACCGCTAGGGTTGCAGCACAAGCAAGGTGGTTACCACCAAAAGTGGTGCCTAGTAAACCATAAGAAGCCTTAATATCTTCATGAATTAAGATGCCACCTACGGGAAACCCATTACCCATACCTTTGGCGATAGAGATAATATCTGGTTGTATGTTGTGGTGTTGAAACCCAAAGAATTTACCACTTCTACCAAAACCGGCCTGCACCTCGTCTGCAATAAGCACTACACCATGGTTTTTACATTCATTTTGAATAAGCTGGTAAAATTCGGTAGTAGGTTCGTCCAAACCGCCAACCCCTTGTATGGCTTCTAAAATAACCGCACAATAGTCACCAGAAGCTAGTTCTTTTTTCAGGCTTTCAGCATCGTTAAAATCAATAAAAGTTACCTTTTGTTGTTGATTAATAGGCGCGTTGATTTTTGGATTGTCCGTTGTGGCCACTGCAGCTGAGGTACGCCCATGAAAGGCTTTTTTAAATGCCAAGACCTTGGATTTCCCAGTATGGAAAGATGCCATTTTCAAGGCATTCTCATTGGCTTCTGCTCCAGAATTGCATAAGAATAAGTTATAATCTTCACAACCAGAGAGCTGGCCTAATTTATTTGCTAACTCTTCTTGCAATGGATTTTTTATAGAGTTACTATAAAAACCTATCTGTTGCAATTGGTCGGTAAGCATATTAACATAATGTGGGTGGGAATGCCCTATGGAAATCACGGCATGGCCGCCGTAAAAATCGTAATATTTTTGACCCTTATCATCAATCACCTCAATGCCTTTTGCACTTACAGGGGTAACATCATATAATGGGTAAACATCAAATAATTTCATGTTATTGATTTTTCTAGTTACTTGGTAGTATAGCCTAAGTCTAGTTGTTTTTTATGTCGCTAATTTTCTTGTAAGAGCTTACAATACCTTGGATTAGGGAAGAGCTCAATCCCTGATGTTCCATTTCATTCAAACCTTCTATAGTACAACCTTTGGGTGTGGTTACACGGTCAATTTCTTGCTCCGGATGGTTGCCAGTTTCAATTAATAAAGCTGCGGCACCGTTACAGGTATGCATGGCCAATTCTTGGGCTTCCTTAGATTCAAATCCCAATTGTATGGCACCTTGTGTGGTGGCACGTATTAAACGCATCCAAAAAGCAATACCACTGGCACAAATAACGGTCGCCGCTTGCATTTGCTCTTCTGGAATTTCCAAGGTATGTCCCATTCTATTAAAAATGGCCTTGGCCAAGTCTACTCGTTTTTTACCAACGCCGTTACTACAAATACAAGTCATGGATTTGCCTACGGAAATAGCGGTGTTGGGCATACAACGTAATATGTACTTGTCTGCTCCAATGATAGACTCGATTCTAGAAATTGGAAAGCCGGTAATAACACTAATTACCACATGTTTTTCAGTAAGTTGGTCTTTAACGTCGTACAAAATGGCTTCAAAATGACCTGGTTGCACGGCAAAAATTAAAATATCCGAATTGTTTACCGCTTCTTCGTTGCTAGCCGTAACGGTTACATTACCGTACTCTTCAAAATGCTTTAATTTTTCAGGATTACGTTTGGTAAGGTACATACTGGTTGCACCATTAGAATTTAGAATGCCATTGGCAATAGATTGACCCAAGTTCCCGGTTCCTATAATTGCAATTTTCATGGTAAAGTTTTACGGTTTGGTTTTTAAAATACGCCTGCCTTTAATTTTAATCCTTTAGATTCTTTAAAGCCTAGCATTAAATTCATGTTTTGTACTGCTTGTCCAGATGCGCCTTTTAATAGGTTGTCTATAGCAGAGGTAATCAATAAGATATCATCATGTTTGTGCAAGTGAATATGGCAATTATTGGTATTCACCACTTGTTTTAAGTGTATGGGTTCATCTACTACTTGGGTAAATTTGGCCTCTTGGTAAAAATCTGTAAATAGACTTTTTGCTTCTTCCACGCTACCATTGAATTTGGTATAGGTTGTAGCCAATATGCCTCTAGTAAAATTACCACGATTGGGTAAAAAATAAATTTTACCTGTAGGATTGCCAAAAGAATTCAAGCTCTCCCCAATTTCTCCTAAGTGTTGATGAGTAAAGGGTTTGTACCAACTTACGTTGTTGTTTCGCCAGCTAAAATGGGTGGTGTCCCCTGGTTTTACACCAGCACCCGTACTGCCCGTTACCGCATTTACATGAATATCTTCTTGTAGCATACCGGCTTTTGCCAAGGGCAATAATCCCAATTGAATGGCGGTGGCAAAACAACCTGGATTAGCCAGCGCATCTGTTTTTTTAATCGCTTCTTTGTTCAGTTCAGGTAAGCCATAAACATAGGTTCTACCTTGAAATGTGGCATCTGCTTGAAGCCTAAAATCGTTACTCAAGTCAATAATCACGGTTTCTTCTGAAAACTTATGCTCCTTTAAAAAGTTGCTAGAATTTCCATGCCCTAAGCACAAGAAAACCACATCTACCTGGGTATTAACCTCACCCGTAAAAGTAAGGTCTGTAGCGCCAATTAAATCGGCATGGGCACTACTAATTTTTTTACCAGCTCTGGTAGTGCTGTATACAAAATCTATAGTAACATCGCTATGGTTTAAAAGCAGGCGAATTAACTCGCCTCCGGTGTAACCAGAACCTCCTATTATTCCAATTTTAGCCATATTTAGCCGTTTACGTGATTAGAGATTTTACCAGGATTGGATAGGATTTTAATAAAGCCCTTGGCATCATCAGCTGTCCAACCTTTGTTCATTTCGCCATAGCTGCCAAAAGAGGCATTCATTAAATCGTTGGGGGATTTAATTCCGTCTAATCTAAATTGGAAAGGATACAAGCTAACAAATACCTCGCCCGTAACGTTCTTCTGCGTATCAGTTAAAAAAGCTTCTATGTTGCGCATCACTTCGTCTAGGTAGTTGCCTTCGTGCAACAACATACCATAGAAGTTACCCAACTGTTCTTTTTGAAACTGTTGCCACTTACTCAAGGTGTGTTTCTCTAGCAAATGGTGTGCTTTCAAGATTATTAATGGTGCAGCTGCTTCAAAACCAACCCTACCTTTAATTCCGATGATGGTGTCACCCACGTGAATGTCCCTACCAATGGCATATTTGTTGGCAATAGCTTCTAACTTTTCAATATTGGCTACGGGCGAATCCTTCTCACCATTAATCGCTACCAATTCGCCTTTTTCAAAAGAAAGACTTACCTGTGTAGGTTCTTTTTCTTTTAGTTGGCTAGGGTAAGCACTATCTGGTAAAGGTTTTTCACTGGTCAAGGTTTCTTCACCGCCTACAGATGTACCCCAAAGTCCCCTGTTGATTGAATATTTTGCTTTTTCCCAAGAATAATCTACCCCATTGGCTTGTAAATAGGCAATCTCTTCTTCTCTTGCGAGTTTATTGTCTCTAATAGGAGTAATAATTTCAATTTCAGGAGCAAGTGTTTGAAAAATCATATCAAAACGTACTTGGTCGTTACCCGCTCCAGTACTACCGTGAGCAATATATTTAGCTCCTATTTTTTTGGCGTGTTCTACAATCTCTACCGCTTGTACAATACGTTCTGCACTTACAGAAAGTGGATAGGTGTTGTTTCTAAGGACATTGCCAAAAATGAGGTATTTAACCACTTTATCATAAAAATTCTGTACGGCATCTATAGAAGTATAGGTGCTAGCCCCTAAAGCCAAAGCTTTTTCTTCTATGGTTTTAATTTCTTCAGGTGAAAAACCACCTGTGTTAACGCTTACTGCGTGTACTTCAAAACCATGCTCTTTAGATAAATTCATGGCGCAATAAGATGTATCTAAACCGCCACTATAAGCCAATACAAGTTTTTTCATTTTTCTTTCTTCTTTACTAGCATTTTGTCCTTAATACTTTTAAGACGTTCAAATGCTTTGTTATTTAGGTTTTTATGTTTTTGGTTTTCTTTTGCCAGTGGATCATACAACATTCCGGTACACAAGCACATCTTACGTTCCGTACGAGTTAGAATGTCAAAATTTTTGCAGGTTTGGCACCCTTTCCAGAATTCTGGATCGTCTGTTAATTCAGAAAAAGTAACCGGCTTATAACCCAAGGCATAATTCATTTTCATTACCGCAAGCCCCGTGGTAATACCAAAAATTTTGGCGTCTGGGAATTTCTCTCGGGATAATTCAAAAATGCGCTGTTTTATCTTGCTGGCAAGGCCTTCGCCTCTATAGTCTGGGTGCACAATAAGACCAGAATTGGCCACAAAGTCTTTGTTGCCCCAAACTTCTATATAGCAGAAGCCAGCAAATTTATCACCATCTAAGGCAATGATAGCGTTGCCATTTCTAAGACGTTGCGCAATATATTCTGGTGTACGTTTGGCTATACCCGTACCGCGAACCTTGGCAGAGTCTGTAATAGTCTCGCTAATAATAGTTGCATATTGTAAATGCGATGCGTTGGCTACAACAATTTTCATCGTTGGCGTATGAATTAAATTTAAAAATGAATTTGTTTGCTGTGAAATACGGGATTGGACTCACCTAATCCCAATAATAGAATTGCACCCTTACGGGCGACGGCGGCGTGTAAAGAAAGGACGAACGGGAGACGGGATGCTCGCGTTTCTAGATACTGGTATGTGTCTTTGTTCTTTCATTGTTGATGTAAATGTACAAATAGTGAGAAACTGACCTAACCGATTCTAAATTTTTAACGAAAATGAAACGTTTTGTTTCGGTTTTTTAATATTTCGTAGGTCATGTAGCCGAACACCAAAATATATTCAACAAAGAGCAGTGGCAAATATTCCTTAAAGTCTGGTTGTGAGTAAGTATAGTAACTCAAAAATACGGTGGCAGACCAAAGCAATGGAAATCTATATGTAGTAAATAAACAAAGACCGATTGGGAATACAAGATACCATGGATGCACTGTGCTTGTTATAAAGTAATAGCCCGTCATTAGTATAAGCATGCCAGTTAGTAGGCCGCCTATACTTTTCATCCGTTTAAAAATTAAAAGCCCAAGTGCAAAACCAATAGTAAGTAGCGGTATTATTTTACCATAGGTTTTAATAAACAACCAGGATTTGGCATCAAAATACGTTGTAGCTACATATTCAGCTGCATTATAGATGCTAGCGTTAAATTCAAAATTAGAAAACCACAAGGCAATAGTTTTACTATAATTAGCGGCAAAATCTTCCGTATAGAAAGGCAAAAAGAGCAATATGCAGCTAACTGCGATACTAGCATAAAACACTGCCGATTTCTTAAGGCCTAAAAAGGGTAAAAATAGCTGTATAAATAACAGCGGAACCAGTTTTAGCAGAATGGCCATGGCGTAAACTAGGCCCGCAAAAATGGGTTTTTGTTTTTGTAAAAGATAAATACTGGTAATAAACAAAAAGAACATAACACCTTCAAAATGTAGGTTGCCCGTAAGTTCTATTATGATCAAAGGATTAAGAAAATACCAAAAGATTAAATGTGGAGACAAATTGTTGTGTTGCAGTATTTTTTTGCCGAACCACAACACACCAACATCTGCCATTATTATAAATGAACGTAGTGCAACAATTTCTCCTTTTATACTGCCAAAACCTAAAAAAGCGGCTACAGTAAAGAGCAGTTGATTTAAAGGAGGATAATTGCTGTAATGCTTTGCACTTAAACTGCCCATGGCTTGATGCAGTAGTTCTTTATTGGGGAAAGAAGCATCCAGTTGGGTTAGCAATTCATTTGGGGTAAATAGGTAAGGGTTTACCCCATTTAGAATAAGTTGCCCATCCCATATAAATCGGTAAAAATCTTGAGATAAATTAGGAGTGCTAAAGAGAAATATCGCCCTAAAGGCAATTCCAGCAACGAGTAGAAATGTAAAATTCCACCGTTCTAATTGCATCAATTTAAAAAGGAAAAAAAACAAAGCGGCTACCAAGGTGATGAGGCGAATAAAATCTTCTCGAACCAACTGGTAGCCGAATATATAGTAGAACGCCATACTACCCAATACCATTAGGATTGGGAATTTATGGAGTTTCCAATACGTAAGCATGGATTATGCTTTTGCTGTCAAAGATTTAAAGAATACAAAGCCAAAACCTAAGAACAACATTAAATGAAATGGGAACAATCCATAATCATTAAACGGAATTGCAATGTACATGCCATATAAGAAATATAGCATAAGGGCAAACTCCAAAATCATGTTAGGCGATAATTTTTTAGCAAGGTATTTGTTACCCTTCCAACTATCAGACAAGCTATTAATGTTGAATTTTGGTGTGCGTACAAACTCACTCTTTTTACCCATGTGGCCTTCTATAACTGCCAAAGCATTGTGTAAAGACAATCCTAAGGCTACGGAGAAGAAGGTAAAAAACAGTTTTACATAGTCTACAAACTTATCAAAACCACTGCCTTGAATGCTTTTGTAGGTAAACCAATAGCAAAAGAATAAGATTACGGTACTAGCTATAAAAAAGCTGGTTACCTCGAACACCCAAGCCAAGTGGCCAAAAGTATTTTTGATGATAAGCATAGGCACACTTAAAACCGCTACTATAAATACGCAAAGGAACATAGAGCTGTTTAGCAAGTGCATAACCCCATGAAATTTTGTTTTAAAGTTGATGTTTTTAGCAGAAACAACACTCCAAACTGTTTTTCTGAAGTTTTCTGCACCACCTTTGTTCCAACGGAATTGCTGTGAACGTGCCGCGCTCATTACCACAGGTAATTCCGCAGGGGTTTCTACATCTTCTAAATATTTAAACTTCCAGTTCTTTAACTGCGCGCGGTAGCTTAAATCTAAATCTTCTGTAAGGGTATCTCCTTCCCAGTTCCCAGCGTCTAAGATGCAATCTTTACGCCAGATACCAGCCGTACCGTTAAAATTGATAAAGTGCCCTTTTGCGTTTCTACCAACCTGTTCTAGGGTAAAGTGGGCATCTAAAGCAAAGGCCTGTATACGGGTTAGGGTAGAGTAGTCTCTATTGATGTGTCCCCAACGGGTTTGCACCACGCCAATTTCAGGGTCTTTAAAATACGGAACCGTTTTCTTAAGCCAGTCTGTTTCTGGTAAAAAATCCGCATCAAAAATGGCGATAAAATCACCTTTAGCAATTTCTAAGCCTTCTTTTAGTGCACCGGCCTTAAAACCCACTCGGTTTTCCCTTCTTATATGCTGTATATCCAATCCGGTTTCTTTTAATTCCTGCACACGAGCAGCGGTGTCTACTACGGAGTCGTCTGTAGAATCATCTAAAACCTGAATTTCTAATTTACTCTTTGGATATTCTATTTTGGCAATATTGTCCAATAGACGTTCCATTACATATTCCTCATTGTATACCGGTAATTGTATGGTTACAAAAGGAATCTCCTTAGGGTCCAAAAGATTGTATTTTGGAGCCTCTTCATTCTGTCTTTTATTGCTTAGGTAGTTGATTAGCAGGTTTAACTGCGCCAAGCTGTAGCAAAAAATTAAAATCAAGGCGATGCTATAGATAGCGATGATGATGTAAGCGATTGTAATTCCCATGATTATTTAATGCTGTATTTAAAAATCCAACCCAATATTTTTATGCCTGCAAATATAGTACCTTTTACGGTTCCTGAAACTTTTGAGACACCTATTCGTTGTTTGTAACGCACAGGTACCTCTTTGTATTTCAATTTTTTACGTAAAGCTTTCAATTGCATTTCTACCGTCCATCCGTAGGTGGTGTCTTGCATTTGTAATTCTTTGAGCTTTTCGTATTTAATGGCCCTAAAAGGTCCTAAATCCGTAAATTTTGCGCCAAAAAATAATCGCATTAAAAATGTGGCTAATGCGTTGCCAAAAACCTGTTGCGGTGTCATTGACCCAGGCTCGCGAAGCGATTTTTTTCTCGCTCCAATAACTAAATCCATATCTTCTTCTAAAATGGGAGCTACAATTTTCTCTAATTCTTCTGGATAATCAGAGTAGTCTCCGTCTAGAAATACGATAATATCTGGTGTATTGGATGTGGATGCCACATAATTTAAGCCACAAAGGCAAGCATAACCGTAACCCTTTCTAGTTTCTGTAAGTACAGTGGCGCCAGCTTGTTTGGCTACTGCTACCGTTTGGTCCGTAGAGTTGTTGTTCACCACAATAACCTCTGCCACAATAGCTGGTATTTCTGCAATGACCTTGCCTATGGAGTCCGCCTCGTTATAGGCGGGAATAATAACTTTTAGTACAGGCATTATTTTAAATCGGCTAGGTTATTTTCTCTTTTAAAGCTGGCAAAGCTAAACCATTCTTTGATTTTTTTACCCTTGCTATATTTTTCTGCCGATTTTAAATCGTTGTTCCTATACTTTAAGCAATAGCCATTTTTAATTCCTTTTTGCAGTTGGCATTTGTGGTTGATGTTGCCTTTGTCATCATAAAACAACCACCAACCGGTCTTTTTATTTTTTTGATATCTGCCTTCGGCCGATTTAGCGCCTGATGCATCAAAATGAAACCAGTAGCCATTACGATGCCCTTCGGTGTACTTGCCTTTTGCGGCAAGCGAACCGTTTGCGTGGTATTGGTGCCAATAGCCCACTTTTTTATCGTTCTTAATCCAACCCTGTTCTTTTAGTTCACCATTTTCGTGATATACTTTTACGTATTCCTTGGCGAAGGAGACGAGAGTCATCCAACAAAAAACGAAAAGAACCCAATGCTTCATGGTTTTATTTTTTGTTTACCAATTGCATTAAATCAACATCGTTCCCCAACAACACTTGGTTGCTGTCTATTCTACCCTCTAACGGGCCGTTCTCCAATTTAAGAACACCTCTTGGGCAAACAGCGGAACAGATACCGCAACCAACACAGCTAGAACGCACAATATTTTCTCCTTTTTGAGCGTATGCGCGTACGTCTATACCCATTTCACAATAGGTAGAGCAATTACCACAAGAAATACATTGCCCACCATTGGTAGTAATTCTAAATTTTGAGAACATACGTTGTTGAAATCCTAGAATAGCAGCCATTGGGCAACCAAAACGACACCACACCCTATTTCCAAAAATGGGATAAAAGCCAGTGCCAATAACACCAGAAAAAATACTACCAATTAAAAAGGAATAGGTTTTGCGTAAGGATTCTGATTTGAATAAAAATACATTGCCTTCGCCACTAAAAAAATGCATGCCTATTAATGCCAATATGATAACGAAATAACCTATAGCCCCATACTGTGCATCTTTTTGCAACTGCTCTCTTTTAAATAGCATGGCCCATCCAAATACTAAAGTTAAGAATACGCCTACGCCAATTAAAAAGCTAGACTTGGTTAGCCAATATTTGCTAGTATCTGTACCTAAATAAGAGTAGATAACCGCCGTGGTCATTAAAGTAACAAAAACCACTACACTGTGTATAACCCAACGTTCTACTTTCCAAGCAAAGGTAGATTTGTCGCTCAATTGCCTAAAGGCATCTCCCGCAGTTTCTGCTAAGCCACCACAGCCACAAACCCAAGAACAATACCAGCGTTTGCCGTATTTGTAGGTTAGGATTGGGGTGATAACGAATATAGAAGCGATACCAAAAATGAGTAAGGCAAAGCCTATTTCCCCAGAGCTCAAAAATCCTTTTATGCGGTAACTTTCAAAATTGTAATAATTTAACGGCCAGATGTTTTTTAAATCGTAATACGGTAGGCTGCCTCCGTTAAGTACTGAGCTACCATTTAAACGCGCCATTAATTCGGGAATAATGAAGGCAAAAGCGGTTTGGAAAAACATTACACTGGCGGTACGTAAACGTTCGTATCTATTGTGTCTATATTTCCATAAGAATTTGATTCCGAAAGCTAAAATGGCAACCGTGTACAAAGTACCATAAACAAACCATTGGCTGGCTGGGTTACCACTAAGAGCTTTGCTCAAGGGGTCAAACAAAGCAATAACACCCTTGTTGTCACCATCATTGACCAAGCCAAGGTATTGTGGATAAAAATACAAGACAATGTAAAATCCAGTAAGGGCAATACCTGCTACCCATCCCCAAAGTCCACGACTAGAAACTGATTTAAACCAAACGCCATCGTTTTTAATGCCTGGTTGTTTGTCTTTATAGGCTTCCCAAGAAAACAAAGTTATACCTACAAATAAAGCAAGAAGGGACACACTTAGCCATAAACCTTGCTGGGGGAAATTTATGTTGAAGGCCGCCAAAAGCATTATGCCTAAACCAGACATACCCAATACAACTGCCAATTTTTGCGGTAACGATAAGCTTGCCGGTGGTTGCCCAGTAAGCGCCATACTTTTATCTACAGTACTCATGTTCTTAATTTGTATTTAGGTTAGCCCAGTTGAAAAATGCGTTTAAGGCTTTTAGATTTTAGTTTGATATTCTTATTTCTAGTTTGGTTATAGCTGTCCAAAATGAGGCGCTCATAGGGTTTGTAGAATTCTGGGTCAAAATTGGCATCTTTAAGATGGGCTATCACATAGTCTATATCCTTTTCTTCGGTTAACCACCTATCAAACATTTGATGACGCATGCGCATGCCAAATGTGTTAATGCCCAAGAATTTCTCGGTATTTTTATCATAAGCTATGGTAACACAGATTTTTTCTTCAGGATGGCGCCAATGGTAATGGGCTTCATACTCTGGCTTGCCTTTTCTACCAAAAACCCAACCATAGGTTTGGTATTCAATGTCTAAGAATTTTGCGGAGTTGAACCAGTGTCCTGGTTTGTATTCGGTAGGGTTGCCACAGATGGTCTGCGCAACGGTTTCGCCCATCATCCTGCCCGTATACCAAACAGCTTCTATGGGTCTTCTATTGCCAATACCCGAATGTTGTTCGGCACAATCGCCAATGGCATACACATCTGGGATGTTGGTTTCTAATTTTCTGTTTACGAGTACGCCACGGCCGGTTTCTATAGCAGAATCTTCTAGGAAATCAATATTAGGACTTACCCCTGCCGTTAAACCTACTAAATCACATTCAATAGTTTCGCCTTGGTCTGTAGTCACAGCCTTTACCCGGCCAGCCCCATCGTCAAGGATGGTTTCCAGATTCGTGCTCAATTTTAAGTCTATATGGTGTTCCTTAATGTGTTCGTTTATCATGGCCGATTCACCTGCTGGTAAAACGCCATTCCAAAAACTATCTTCTCTTACCAAAAAGGTTACAGGAATTTCTCTTGTACGTAGCATTTCTGCCAACTCAATACCAATTAAACCGCCACCAACAATAACAGCCCGTTTACAAACTTTGTTGTTTGGAGCGTTTTCTTCTAACAGTTCTAAATCCTGTTTAGAATATAAGCCCTGTACACCCTGTAAATCTTGACCTGGCCACCCAAATTTATTGGGTTTAGAACCCGTTGCAATGATGAGTTTATCATAACTAATGGTATTACCCATAGCCAAATGCAAAACTTTTGCATCAGTATCTACCTTTTCTACAAAAGCCTGCAGCAAATCAATACGATTTTTCTTCCAAAACCCATTTTCATAAGGTTGGGTATGCTCAAATTTCATATGACCCATGTACACATACATGAGCGCTGTACGCGAAAAAAAATAAGGGGTTTCTCCAGAAATAATGGTAATGCGCTTATCCGATAACTTTCGGATATGCCTTGCGGCAGTAACACCTGCAATGCCATTACCAATGATTACAATATGCTCCATATTGGTTTGTTGATGTTCTTAAATGTGTCGCACTTAAAGTTACGAACTTTACACCTCAAGTATAATTTAGATGCATTATAAATACACTGGGAGGGTGTAAGGAATAGTATCGCTTTTCGAACGGGCAATTCGCTGTAATTCAATGTGATAAAAAATTAAAAAAAATTGAGATGGAGTGTAGGGTATTATTTTTTGTTGCGACAGAATGAGGGAATGACAATTAAACGATAGCTATGAAATATATAAAAACCATATTACTAGCAGGCCTTTTGTTGGTAGTACAACAAGGAACTTCACAAGTCACAGACCAATTTTTTGCCAAGGCAGATAGTTTTTTTAAAAGTTATGTTTCAAATGGGCGGGTTAACTATAAAGCAGTAAAAGAAAATCCGGAAGCATTACAAGAAGCGCTGCAATTAGCAAAAACAATTCACGTAACCCCAGATGAAGCTAAAACGTACCAAGCATTTTGGATAAACACCTATAATCTATTGGTAATAGAGGGTATTGTAGCAGCGTATCCGGTAAAATCGCCTATAGCAATCAATGGTTTTTTTGATGTTAAAAAGCATAAAGTAGGTGGGGAAAACATCACCCTAAATGCTATTGAAAATGATTTGTTGCGGAAAAACTTTAAGGAAGAGGCACGGTTTCACTTTGTATTGGTATGTGCAGGATTGGGCTGTCCACCCATCATCAATAAAGCATATTTGCCCAGTACTTTAGAATCCCAGTTGCAAGAACAGACTGTTTTAGCATTGAACAATCCCTCTTTTATTCAGCAAAAAGGAAAAAAAGTATTGCTGAGTCAAATCTTTGAATGGTATAAAGAAGATTTTACAAGAAATGGGGATGAAATCGATTTTTTAAATCGCTTTAGAAAAGAACCTTTAGATTCAAAAACCAAGGTGGGGTACTACCCTTACGATTGGACTTTGAACGACACCAAATAATTTCAACAAAATAAATAAACCAGTAATGAAAAATTTTAAATTCTGCCTAGCGGCGGCAGCCCTGCTAGTGGCTCAATTAAACGTAAATGCACAAGACGACCAAGGTACAGACGCACCTGCACAAAGTAACATTCAGCAATACACACCTTCTAAACTTATTGGCAAGGGACAGTGGGACCTTAAATGGTTCAACAATTTATATACCCAAACAGAAAGTACTTTTTCTGATGGCAAAGAACCCAGACAATCTTTTTTTACCTCTACACTAGAGGCATATACCGGAGTGGGGACCAATAAAAGATGGAATATTGGCGCTATCGTAGAATTTAGGTCTAATGTAGTAAATGACCGTAGCGCGCTAGATGTTTTTAAGTTTGATGGAGAAGAAGGTTCTGCGCGTTCCGGTCTTACTTCTATAGCACCTTCTGTAAAGTTTGTTCCAATAGCTTCGGTAAGTAATTTTTCTATTCAAAGCTCTTTCTTTTTTCCATTAGTTGACAATGAAACCGAAAACGGCGTGTTTTTAGACCAAAAAGGATACACCTGGCAAAACCGTTTTTTTTATGACTATTCTTTTGCAAGTAGAAAATGGCAGTTGTTTTCAGAAATAAATTCGGAACTTAATTTTGGAGATGCTGCAGATAGTTTTGCAAACAATAGTTTGCGGTTAACTCCAGGAGTTTTCTTAAGTTATTTTCCAAGTGCTAAGTTTACCGTGTTGGCTTTAGCGCAACATTCACAACTCATAGATACTGGGGGTACAGAATTCTCGCAAGATTTTACCGCCTTAGGCGGTGGTGTTAAATACCAATTAACCAAAGCATTGAATATAGAAGCACTTTATACCAATTTTGTAAGAGGTACGGATACAGGCTTAGGAGAAACATTTAACATAGGTCTTAGAGGTATATTCTAGCGGAAATAGCGTTAAAACATTTAAATTAGTCCTAAACCAACGTACAAATGAGGAGTTTAGGGCTATTTTTTTTGTGTATACTTTTTTCTGGGTGCCAAGGACAACAAACCATTCAAGAGAAAATAAATGGGGTAAGTTTTGTTGCTACCCGTGATGCGGTTGGTCCTGAGCATTTGGGGCCTGTAGAACAACTACATGCCAATTACGCCGCCATAATGCCCTTTGCCTTTATTAGAAGTGTAGACGAACCAACTGTCGTTTTTAATAGGGAGCGTCAATGGTTTGGAGAAACAGAAGAAGGTGTAAAGCAATACACTAAAGAATTGCATAGCAAAGGCATTAAAGTAATGCTTAAACCGCAAATCTGGATTAGAAATGGCGAATTTACAGGTGAATTTAAGCCGAACACTGAAGCGCAGTGGCTGGCATTAGAAAAAAGCTATGCTGATTTTATTTTGACTTTTGCCAAAGTAGCTCAAGAAAGTAAGGTAGATATTTTTTGTATTGGCACAGAATTGCACAGGTTTGTAGAGAATCGCCCCGAATATTGGCATAACTTGATAACCCAAGTAAAACAACAATACAAAGGTAAACTTACCTATGCCGCCAACTGGGACGAGTATACCAAAACCCCTTTTTGGAAAGACCTAGACTTTATAGGTATAGATGGTTATTTTCCGCTTTCTGAAGAAAAATCGCCAAAAAAAGAAGATTTGGTGAAAGGTTGGCAAAAATGGAAAGACCAAATGCAAAAGTTGCATGTGGATTTGGATAAACCTATTTTATTTACCGAATTTGGGTACAGAAGTATGGATTATACGGCAAAGAAACCATGGCTGGTAGACCGTAATCAAGAAAATGTAAATCTAGACGTACAAGCATTGGCGTTGCAAGTGGTTTTTGATGAGTTGTGGAAAGAAGAGTGGTTTGCAGGTGGTTTTATCTGGAAATGGTTTCCGCACCATAATGAAGTAGGAGGCAAAGAAAACAACCGTTTTACCCCACAAAACAAACCCGCAGAAGAAACCATACGCCAACACTATAAAAACCAATTAGAAAATCAAGGCTAAATGCGATTCCTTCTGTTGTGCTTTTTATTAAGTTCTCTGGCTTTTGGGCAGACAACACAGACCATAAAAGAAATTACGATAACAGGTAATACACGCACTAAAACAGCACTCCTAAAGAAGCTTATAGGTCTAGAATTAGGTACGGTGGTAGATAGTACCAAATTAGCAAACACTGCTGCCCGTTTAATACGTTTGCCCGGGATTGCCCATGCCTATTTCACGGTAGAGGAGCAACCCAATGGTGCTAAGGTTGTTTATACTTTAGAGGAGCAACATACATTGATTCCTTTTGCCAATGTTTACAGTTCGGACAATGAAGATTTGGCTTTTAGATTGGGCTTGCAGGAATTCAACTTTGCCGGTCAGATGATGACCGTTGGCGGATTTTACCAATACGATGTGTTTCATAGTTACGGATTGCAATTTCGTGCTCCGTATTTATTTTCTCCACAATGGGGTTTAGAAGTCAACTACCAAGACTTAACCACACAAGAACCGGTGTTTTTGGCCAATGGAACTGCAGATTACAAATACAACAACAGATCAATAGAGGTTTTGGGGCTTTACGCGCCTAACTATAAGCATAACTTTGCATTAGGTCTGTCTAGTTTTCAAGAAGATTACGCCTACCTTTTTGGTAGTACGGACCCCAATGTACCGCAAGAACTCAAAGTAGATAAATGGCTTACAAAATTGTTGTATACGTATGATAACATCAACTATTTCTACTACTATTTAGATGGATTTAAAAGCAGTTTAAACTTACAGTATGTACAATCTAACGATGGTAATTTATTGCCGTTTTGGTTGGGTTTTAACGATTTCACCTTTTTTAAACGGATTGGAAAAAGAGGGAATTTTGCGACTAGATTACGCCTTGGGCTGGCTAAAAATATTGCATCACCGTTTGCCCCTTTTGCGGTAGATAACAATTTAAATATTAGGGGAGTGGGTAATACTATTGATCGTGGCACCGGGTCTGTTGTATTGAACACGGAATATAGATTTACCCTGCTAGATAGAAATTGGTTGGTACTGCAAGGAAATGCTTTTATAGATAGCGGAAGTTGGCGTAACCCAGGTGGTACTTTTGACGATTTTATTCAGAGCGAAAACTTACGGGTGTATCCTGGGATAGGTATTAGGGTGATGCATAAAAAGATTTTTAATGCCATATTTAGAATAGATTATGGTCATGGCATTACGCGAGACAGTTCCAAAGGTTTTGTATTTGGGATAGGGCAGTATTTTTAGTACTTGTGGGTATGGATTGATGTGGTTGGTGAAATCAATTGCAATTTTACCGTTAAGATTAAAACATAAATTTTAATGCACTGGGAGATTCAATAATCTCTTTTAATATAGATACTCAATGAGTAATTATGAAAAAAACTTAAGCCCCAAACTTGCGTTGATAATATCCGTAAAGTTCTTGCGGTGGTACTCCCAATCTATTTTTTAAGTGGATAACGCCAAAATAGTACTGAGTTTGCAGCCAACCGGTTTCTTTATACCTGCGACTAGAGGTGGTTACATAGCTTGGCAAGACCTTAAAGCGTGCTTGTTGGTATATACGTTTTATAAATTCTGAATCCTCGTAAATGGTATAGCGTTCATCGTAGCCGTTAAGTTGGTTGAATAAGGTTTTGGTGATAAAGAGGGACTGGTCTCCACCACGACAGATAAGTAGATTAAACCGAGTTAACCAAGCAAAAAACTGTAGTATTGGGTTAGTGGTGTCAAAGCGCATTCTAAAGCAACCTGCTTTGCTCCCCTTTTTATAGGCGTTTTGTATTGTGATATCAAACTTTTTGGGCGGAAAAGTATCTGCATGCAGAAAGTAAAGGATTTTACCGCTAGCATGTATTGCCCCATGGTTCATTTGTTTGGCCCTACCTTTATTGCACCTTAAGGCCAGAACAGGGTAGTTCTCGGCTATTTGTATTGTTTGGTCTGTACTACCCCCATCTACAATTATAATTTCTTTAGAAATAGTGCTAGAAGCATTGGTAGTCAACCAATCTAGTAAACTGCCAATGCCAGCCTCTTCATTTAAGGTGGGGATAATTATGCTTATTTCCGGGCCACTATTCATTTAATCTTTAGCAGCAGCCACCACCATTGTAGTGATAGGTGCTTTCACTTATGTGTATCTGTGGATGTGCATTACCCAAAGCAGCAGCTGTTTTGTCACAAACAGCCAATGGCTGATTTTGCATTAACACGTGCCCTGCTCCATCATCAAAATAGGCTTCATCGCCATAATAAATAGCGGTTTTACCTGTAAAAACACAGGGTCCGTCTGCGGGCATAGGGTCTTTTATTGCTGCTATTTCTATGGATTCAATGTGAATTAATTCGTCCGTAGGGTAATGGTTGGGGCTCAGCACACGGTAAGAGTGCTTTGCTCTAATTTCTATGGTTCCAAAACCAGCATCCGTGAGTACCTTAATGTAGTCTTTCATAGGAATACTTCCGCTTAGGCAAAGAGCCCTTAGACGGTCGTCATTACGTAAGGCATCGTTCATGGGTTGTTCGCAAATAGGGTCGCTCATTACCAATCTGCCATGTGGTTTTAATACACGGTACATTTCTGCTACCGCCTTCTTTAAATCTTCCATCTTAAAAATATTGAACAAACAGTTTTGTGCTGCTACATCAATACTTTCATCTGCTACAGGTAAAGCCAAGGCATCGCCCTTAACCAGATTTACAAAATCACTTTGGAACCAATCGTTTTCCTCTTCGGCTATTTTAAAATTCTTTTTGGATGCTTCTAGCATTTCATCTACAGAATCTACTCCAGTTACACCACCAGTTTGCCTAGAGAAGTAGGAAAATTGCAAAAGTTCCATACCACCGCCAACACCTACGTATAGAATTTTTGGATTGTTTACCAAATCTTGAGCAGATACGGTGCTCCCGCAACCATAGTTCATTTCTTGCATTATTTTAGGGATGGAAAGCCCTGGAAATTGCCAGATGGGGTTGGTGGTGCAGCAAAGGCCTACATCTGGTGTAAGTGCCGCTGCTTTGTAAAGGTCTTGGGTAGCATCTAAATAACTCATATTCTTTTTATTAATTCCTTAAATAACGTTATCATTTTTGGTTCTGCTTTACCGGCAATTTCTATGATTTCTTGTACGTTGATAGGTTTTAGGTTGTCTGGGTCGCACTCGTCTGTTAACACAGAAACAGCTACTACTGGTAATTTTAAGTGATTGGCCACGATTACCTCTGGCACGGTACTCATGCCCACGGCATCTGCTCCTAAGATTTTTAACATACGGTATTCTGCTTTAGTCTCCAGTTGTGGCCCTACAACAGATGCATAAACCCCTTGTCTAAGGGTAATGTTATGGGTTGAAGCTATATCTTTTAAAAGATTGCGCATTTCTACATCATAAGGTTCGCTCATATCTACAAAACGCTCTCCAAATTCGCCAACATTTTTAAAGGCTAAAGGAGAGCCACCTTGTAAGTTGATGTGGTCTTCTATGAGCATAATATCTCCCTTTTTAAAATCTAGGTTAACCGCACCTGCTGCATTGGATACAAACAATTTTTGAATGCCCAATTGCTGCATTATGCGGATAGGATAGGTGATGTCTAAAAAATCATATCCCTCGTATAAATGGAAACGTCCTTGCATAACCACAACTTTTTTGCCCGCAATGGAACCATAGATTAATTTACCGGTATGGAATTCTACGGTAGCAAGGGGAAAAAACGGAATGTTGTTATAATGGGCAACTATTGGGTCTTGTATTTGGTCTACTAATTGCCCAAGTCCGGTACCTAATACGATACCTATTTCTGGGTTTTCAAATCCTTTACTTTGTAAATAAGCAACCGATTCTTGCAATTGTTTTTTTGTCATTATTTTACGTGTTTTATAAAAGGTTCAAAGGCAGGTATGTCTTTGATGTCCTCAAAGTAATCAACATCATTTTTTTCTTCCAACAAAAAGTAGGTCTCTTTTTGCAAATCTTGTAATGTGTTTTGTAAAACACTATCTGTGCCCCATTCTTTGTTGCTAAATAGCGATGGTAATAATTTGTTCATTCCTAATAAATAATAGCCACCATCTTCTGCAGGGCCAACTACAAAATCATGTTCTCCTAATTGTTCAAAAGCATGGGTTAAATCTTTTGGTTGTATATCATACAAATCACTTCCAATAACAATAATGTTTTTGTAGCCCGCGGCAAACCCTTCTTTAAATGCGTTTATCATTTTTTCGCCTAAATCTGAGCCTTCTTGTAATTTTTTCTCATACGTGTTGGCATTCCAAACATCGTCTTGCCAAATTTCTTCAGAATAATACACTGCTTTATCACAAGATAATTGGCTGGTAACCTTGGCGGTATGTTGTAATAAAAAATTATAAATGTCTAACGCGGCTTGGTCACCTACGGTTGCTGCTAATCGTGTTTTGCATTTCCCTAATTCTGGATTTCTGGTAAAAATGAGCAGAAGATTCTTTTGCATAAGGTTAAAGCTGAAATTTTAGTGATACACTTTTGTGCCATTGGTCAGTAACTTGCCCCAATGCTTACTGTAAGGATGTATTTTTTCTGTGAGATTACCGTATTGGTCGTATATAGGGCGGTCTTCATTAAGCCATTTAAAAATACCTCCGTATAAATTTTGCACATCGGTATAGCCAGCTTTTAATAGTTTAGTTGCAATGTTTTCTGAACGCACACCAATGGAGCAATAAACAATTATAGGAGTGGTCTTATTAGAGTATTTTTGTTTAAAGGCATCTAAATTAAAGTTTTTGTAACCAATATATTCAGCATGGGCTAGATGACTTACTTTATACTCTTCTAGTTCTCTGGCGTCTAAATACAATGCTTGGGTTTGGGTAGATGCTTGAGCTGTACTTATGTAAGGTGCGCTGTTCCGATTGTAACGTTCTAAGGCTTTGTCAATACTTTTTTGAGCGCCTAAGGTGATAGGAGCCAAGCTCAAAAATAGTAAGTAAACTAATTTGTTAAGATTCCAATACATAGCACCCCAAAGATACGGTTAATACCTTTTCTAAAGAAGCTATAGACTGCTACTTCAATTGCAGTTCTGGCCTATCCCTGGTTTTTTAGTAAATGTAAAAATATAAGTTGGTTAGTAATAGGGCGAAAGAGAGGCCCAAAACCATATACCAGCAAAAGTATCCTAATTTATCTCCTATAGTATTCATCATTTGGTGGTTTTAATATTTGATGATGAAATTATAAGATGAAGCCTAGCTGACCATCTCAATTTTTATAATTGGTACAGATTTGCGTGTATTTGGTAATTTTAAATGGTGCGTTTTTAGAAGAACTGAATACACCCTGTAAAAAGACATAAAATAAAAAAGCCCCGTAAAAACAGGGCTTTAAGAGTTTGAATTGTGGTACCTCCAGGAATCGAACCAGGGACACACGGATTTTCAGTCCGTTGCTCTACCAACTGAGCTAAGGTACCAGGATTTCAAATTTTGTAGTTAAACTACATGCCTGTGATTTCTCAAAGGCGGGTGCAAATATAATTTCAATTTTAAGATTTACAAACTAAATCATAAAAAAGACGAATCTTTTTTTTCAATTTATGACCTTTGTTACATGAATCTAGTTGTGGATAAGGGGAATACCCAAATTAAATACGGAATTTTCAATAAAAATAAATTGATAGATTTAAGAATAAGTCCTGCAGACCAGTTCTTGAAAACTATAAAATCTGTCTTTGAGGACTACCCTTCTATAGCAAGGGCAATGTTATCTTCTGTTGGGGGGTTAGAAAATAATGAATACAAGACACTTACGTTATTTTGTAAAACGCATTTGCTCACCTCAGAAACTAACGTTCCTTTTAAAAACAGTTACGCTACACCAAATTCTTTGGGGGTTGACCGTTTAGCACTAGCCACTGCTGCCTATTACCATAACCCAAAAGGGAATACTTTAGTGATAGATATGGGTACGTGCATTACGTATGATGTGGTAAATGACTATGGAGAGTACTTGGGCGGTGCAATTTCGCCAGGTGTACAAATGCGCTATAAGGCCATGCATCATCAAACTAAAAAATTACCCCTTTTAGCCGTTGAGCCCTTGCTGGATTTTATTGGCAACTCTACAGAAACAAGCATGCACAGTGGCGTAGTTAATGGAATTACCCAAGAACTAGACGGAGTTATAAATCAATACCGTACTCGCTTTCAAGATTTAACAGTTATTTTAACAGGGGGTGATGGGCAATTTTTTGCTAAACGAGTAAAAAATTCCATATTTGCGCATTCTAAATTCCTGCTAGAGGGGTTGAATTACTTGCTGGAATACAATAAACTTTAAATGGTTAAACAATTTTTGATAGCATTTACATGCCTAATTTCCGTTGGGATGTATGCACAAAACAGTACAATATCTCCGTACTCTTATTTTGGTATAGGTGATTCTAGAGAAAAAGGGACGGTAGACAACCAAATGATGGGTGGTTTGCAATTGTACGCAGATAGCATTCACTTGAATCTTAAAAACCCAGCATCCTTAGCGAAGCTTAGATTAACGGCGTACACGGCTGGTATTTCTAGAAAAGAATACCGCCTTAAAGATAATTTGGAAGAGCAGCGAACCTCTGTTAGCAATTTAGATTATCTAGCTATTGCTTTTCCTGTAGCAAAAAATATGGGTGCATCTTTTGGCTTGCAGCCGTACTCATCTGTGGGTTATAATTTAACACAAGTAAGGCGTAATAGCGAGCAAGATTCTATTGTAAATATATTTAATGGTGAAGGGGGATTAAACCGTGTGTTTGTTTCTTTTGGGTACATGCCACTGAAAGACGTGGCTATTGGAGCAACTATAAATTACAACTTTGGAACAATAGAGTATGCGCGTTTGCAAAGTGTGGAAGGGGTGCAATTTGGTACGTTTGATAACAGAGAATCTCGGGTAGACGGTTGGGATTTTAATTACAGTATTAATTATACGCCCCAAATAGGTGATAAGCATAGATTACATACCTACTTTGGCGCAAACACACAAGTGAACCTGGTTTCTAAAAACACACAGCGTATTGGTTCTTTAAATCTAACAAGTGGAGCCGAGGTAGAGGCTTTAGATGTTAACCTTGATGCTAATGGTTTAGCTAATGGAGAGATTAAAATACCAACAGTCTTTACCTATGGTCTTGGTTATGGAGAAGAGCGTAAGTGGTTTGTAGGGGCAGAATATGCTACCCAGGCTATGAGCGAGTTCGAGAATAGATTTATAGCACAACAGAATGTAGGTTACCAAGATGCTACTAAGATAAAGGTTGGCGGATTCTTTATTCCTAACTACAGAGCATTGTCTAATGTTTTCAATAGAATAACCTATAGAGCAGGTTTGCGTTATGAAGAAACTGGCTTAATGATTGAAAATAAAGAGATTAATGATTTTGGCATAAATTTTGGTTTGGGTGTACCACTAGGCGGAAACTTCTCTAATTTAAATTTAGGTTTTGAGCTTGGCAGAAGAGGAACTAGGGCAGCAGGTCTTGTGGAAGAAAGTTACTTAAATATAAATGTTGGACTCTCTTTAAATGACCGCTGGTTTATCAAAAGAAAAATAAACTAGGGTATATTTTATAAATATGCTAATTAAGCCTGTAAACCCTTGCTAGTAAAGGGTTGGTTCTATAAAAATTTGTACATTAACCACTTTAAAATTAACAAAATGAAGAAGAAATTCTACTTAACGATGTTTGTTGGTGTCATGTCGATAGGATTAAGTATGGCTCAGGCGCAAAATCCTGAGTGCATGACCAATTTATCCATATTTGCAGAGCACGGCAAGGTAAAAAATTACGACGCAGCTTACGAACCATGGAAAATGGTTTATGAAAATTGTCCAGGTTTAAACAAGGCAACATTTTCTTACGGGGAAAAAATTCTTCAGCATAAAATAGAAAGTTCTACTGGTGCCGATAAGGATAAATACATCAATGATTTGTTAGCATTACACGATGCCAGTATGAAGTATTTTCCAGATAAATACACTGAGGCTCCTGTAACTGTAGATAAAGTATTGTTAAAGCGTGATCATGATATGATTTCTGATGACGAAGTGTATAATCAACTTGGTTCTGCCTTTAAGAATGATGCTAAGAATTTCAAAAACCCAAAAGCATTGTATCTGTATTTTTCTAGTTTAGTAGATTTACATAATGCGGGTAAAAAAGATTTGCAAGAAGTTTTTGATGTTTATGATGAGGTCACAGAAAAGATTGAAGTAGAGAATAAAAAACTTACTACTGCCTTAGCAAAATATAATGCAAAAGAAGATGCGGGTACAGCGCTAACCTCTAAAGAAAAAAGATACGTAAAAGCGTATACGGTTAACTCCAAGGCATTTGGCCAGGTTGCTAGTAGTGTGGATGGTAAATTAGGGGCATTAGCAGATTGCGGTAACTTAATTCCTTTATACCAAAAGAATTTTGAGGCTAAAAAGAATGATGTTGCTTGGGTAAAAAGAGCAGTAGGTAGAATGTTTGCTAAAGAATGTACGGACGACCCATTATTCGCTAAGTTGGTAGGGGTGCAAGCAGAGTTAGACCCTTCTGCAGATGTATATGTATACTTAGGTACCTTAAAATCTAAATCTGGAGATAACAAAGGTGCTATCGCAGATTTTAATAAAGCAGTAGAATTAGAGACAGATGCTTATAAAAAATCTAATATTCTTTATAAAGTAGCTACTATTGTTAGAAGATCTAGCAAGTCTCAAGCAAGAAACTACTTAAACAAATCATTAGAGGCTAATGGTTCTAATGGTAGAGCGTATATTTTGTTAGCTAGTTTATACGCAAGTAGTGCTAATGATTGTGGTAACACTCCTTTTGAGAAAAGAGCTATTTATTGGAAAGCTGCCGCAACAGCAAGACAAGCTGGTCGTGTAGATCCATCTTTGGCCTCTAAGGCAAGTGCAGCTGCATCTAGCTATGATCAAAGAGCTCCTTCTAAATCAGATATTTTTAACTCTGGTATGGCAGGTAAAACAATTACCTTTCCGTGTTGGGTAGGTGGTAGTGTAACGGTGCCAAACCTATAAGAATTGACACAACATAAAACATATATGTATGGAAGATTTGCCACAGCGTTCGCTGTGGCAATCCTTTTTTGGGCCTGCAAGGACAACTATGAACGTGTAGGGGAGGAGGCTGCAGCAAACGTTTTTCCGCAAGGTGTCGCAGAAAATTTTGAGTTGATTTATACGCAAGCTAGAAAAGAATTGTCTACGCAAGATTCATCTACCACCCGAGCCGTAGCTATTTTAAAAAGTCCGTTGAACGAGGATTATGATAATATGGCTTTTAAGCATAGGGTTTTTCCTAAAGGGTTGTATGTAGAGTTTTATGATGATAAAGAGCAAAAAAGTACAATAACCGCAGATTTTGGTATGGTGTATACCCAAACAAATGTTATAGATTTGCGTGGTAATGTGGTTATAAAAAGTCATGATGGTAAAAAGCTAGAAACCCCACAGCTGTACTGGGATAGGTCTCAAAATTGGATTTTTACAGAAGAAAAATTCACTTATACTAATGAAGAAGAAGGTACAGTAATGGATGGAGAAGGCATGGATTTTAATAAGGAATTTACTTTCTTTAGAGCTAACAAGACTTTTGGGGTTATGACTATTAAAGACGAAGCAGATGACTAGGATTTTAAAGTATACAGAGTACCTTTATTTAGCTGTGGCAGTAGCATCTTTATACAAGATTATTACGTTATGGTCCACAGCCCCATCGGAAACCTATATCTTTATTTTCTTTTTGGTGGTTTCTATTGCCATGTTTTTGTTTAGAAGAAAATATAGAAAACGCTTCGAGAATAGAAGTAACGATTCTAAATAATATAATTTGGAATTTTCAATACTGGTAATCGTACTCTCATTGGTGTTCTCAGCTTTTTTTTCTGGGATGGAGATTGCATTTATCAGCGCCAATAGAATCCATATAGAGCTAGAAAAAAAGCAAGACGGATTTTTAGCTAAAGTTCTGGGTTGGATTACAGAAAAACCTTCCAAGTTTATCGCAACTATGCTTATTGGCAATAATATTGCCTTGGTAGTTTATGGTATGTATATGGGAGATTTGCTTATGGATTGGTTTCAATCTATGGTGCCTACAGCTTACAATTTCTTAAATGTGCTTTTGGTAGAGTTTAGTCTTCTTACTCAAACTATAATTTCTACCTTGGTTATATTAATAACAGCAGAATTCTTACCCAAAGTACTATTCCAAATTTATTCTAACACCCTTTTAAAAGTATTGGCACTACCTGCTTATATCTTTTACATTCTCTTTTCTGGAATCTCTTGGTTTGTTATTAAGATATCAGATTTTATTTTAAAATACCTATTTAAGACAGATGGTGATGAGGTGCAATTGGCGTTCACAAAATTAGAGTTAGGCGATTATATTACAGAGCAAATGGAAGCCGTTGAAGAACAAGACCAGGTAGATTCAGAAATACAAATTTTCCAGAATGCGCTGGAGTTCTCAGAAGTAAAAGCCAGGGATGTTATGGTGCCAAGGACAGAAATCATGGCGGTAGAACTAAAGGAGACCACTAAGAATCTAAAAAATTTATTTGTAGAGACAGGCTACTCCAAGATTTTGGTTTACAAAGAATCAATCGAAGAAATAATTGGTTATGTACATTCTTATGAAATGTTCAAAAAACCAAGAACTATAAAGCATATTCTTAGACCGGTAGAATTTGTGCCAGAAACCATGTTAATACATGATATATTGAATGTATTAATTAAAAAGCGCAAAAGCATGGCTGTTGTGTTGGATGAGTATGGTGGTACTTCTGGCATTATGACGGTAGAAGATATTGTGGAAGAGCTTTTTGGTGAGATAGAGGATGAACACGATACTACAGATTTAATTGAGGAGGCATTGGCAGAACAGAAATTTCGGTTTTCAGCACGCTTAGAAGTAGATTACCTAAACGAAAACTACAAATTAGAATTGCCAGAGAGTGAAGAGTATGGTACCCTTGGAGGACTGATAACGAATTATACAGAAGATATTCCGCAATTGAATGATGAAATTAAAATAGAAGGTTTCTTGTTCAAAATCATAGAAGTATCTAATAATAAAATAGATTTAGTGGAGCTGCAGTTGTTAGAACAAGACTAGCGGACTTTTATTTTTTTATCGGTTTTTGGTAACCCAATACCACCCTAAGATTCCCTTTGTTTTTTTGCTTTCTATTTTAAAAAGAAAATGGTATTTTCGCCCACTAAATTCAGCATAAAGCAGCACGCAAATGGCAATATTGGAGAATATTAGAAAGCGAACCACTGTACTAATTTTAATTATTGGTCTGGCATTGTTCGCATTTGTTATTTCTGGAGTAATCACAGGAAGCGACTTTTCTGGTGGTAAAATAAGTTCTACCCTGGCAGAAGTTAATGGAGAGGCAATATCTAGAGAGGATTTCACTCGTAAATTAGAACAAGCGCAACAACAGTTTGGGTCCAACTTTTCTTCTACACAATTGGTTAATCGAGTATATGACCAAGAGGTGAGAAGCACCTTATTAAATCAAGAATTTGACAGATTAGGAATAGATGTAGAAAGTGACCAAATTGTAGATTTTATTAAAAGTACTGGTTACGCACAAGACCCATCTTTTCAAAATGAAAATGGCGTTTTTGATGCTGAAGTATTTAAATCTACGATAGCAGATTGGAAAGAAACCAATCCATTATTGTATGATAATTGGTTGCAAATAGAAAAATCTATCATCCAGTCTGCAAAAGAGCAAATCTATTTTAATCTAATCAAGTCTGGTGTAGGTGCTACCCTGTCAGAAGGTGAGTTTGATTACGCCCTGGCTAACGATAAAGTAGATATGCAATACGTACGTGTACCGTATTCTTCTATAGCAGATAGTACAATACAGGTGTCTAAGAGCGAAATAGAAAGCTATATAAATTCGCACAAGGACGAATTTAAACAAGACAAATCTAGAGATATTCGTTTTGTATACTTTGAAGAGAAACCTTCGGCTGCAGATGAGCAAGCTAAGAAAGATGAGATTGCTAAGTTGATGGAAGGTTCTGTGGAGTTTAATGCGGCTACTAAAACTACGGATACTATCAAAGGTTTCAGAAATACAGATGACATGATGGCTTTCTTAGATAGAAACTCGGATTCTAAGTTTGATACTATTTATAAGGCAAAAAGAGATTTGCCAGCCGTAGCAGCAGAGCAAATTATTGCATTAGGTGTGGGCGAAGTATTTGGGCCGTACCGTGATGGAGATACATTTAAGGTAAGCCGAGTAATGGATAGAAAGGCGAATGGTACCGTAAAGGCAAGCCATATTCTAATAGCTTATGAAGGCGCAGAAAGAGCTAATCCTAATGTAACAAGAACAAAGGAAGAAGCTGAGGCAGAAGCAAAACGTTTATTGGCAGAAGCTAAAAAAGCTGATGTAGATTTTACTGCTTTAGCTAGGGATAATTCTGATGGCCCTTCTGCTCCAAGAGGTGGAGATTTAGGTTATTTTCAAGAAGGTGTTATGGCGGATGAGTTTAATGACTTCTGTTTTGGTAATCCAACTGGTGCTATCGGATTAGTAGAAACTCAATTTGGATTCCACGTGATAAAAGTGGATGATAAACAAGATGTGGTTCAGGTAGCTACCATGACTAGAGAAATTGAGCCATCTGAAGAGACCATCAACACATTGTTTACAAATGCAACTCAATTCGAAATGGAAACTACGGATGCAGATGCTAATGCATTTGCAGATATCGCCAAGAAAAAGGAGTATTCAGTAAGGCCAGTGAACAAAATTAAAGCGATGGACGAGAACTTGCCTGGGTTGTCTTCGCAAAGAAATATAGTACAATGGGCTTTTAATGAAGAGACTAAGGTAGGTGCTATCAAAAGATTTGACTTAGCAAATGGATACGCTGTTGTACAGTTAACTAAAAAATATAAGGAAGGCGTTATGTCTGCGGAAGATGCTTCTGCTACTGTATTACCTAAACTAAGAAAAGAGAAAAAGGCGGAACAAATTATGGCAGCTAACAAAGGCAAATCTTTAGAAGCTTTGGCCAAGGATAATAATGTTACTGTTGCTACAGCTTCTGCAGTGTCTAGAAAAACACCTACAATACCAGGTGCGGGGAGAGAAGCTTATGTGGTAGGTAAGGCTTTTGCTTTAGAAGAAGGCACTTCTTCTGAATTACTAGAGGGTGAGACCGGTGTATTTATGGTAAAAGTTACTAAGAAAACACCAGGAGCCACTTTACCTAACTTTAGCACGTTTGCACAAACATTAACTACGCAAAACAGAAACGCTGTAAATAGTGCAGTATACAATGCCCTAAAAGAAGGCGCAGATATAGAGGATAATAGAGCTACTTTTTACTAGAGCACCATTTCCTCATAAGAAAGAACAGTAGTAAAACCCTTGGCTTTAAAATAGTCAGGGGTTTTTTCATTTCCTGTAGCCAGAATGAAATCGCCACCCCAAGCACCTAGGCTTTTGAGTGCGCCAAAATAATCTGGAAATTTACGTTTTAAGGGAGCTATTTCTAAGATTTCGGAAAGTGCCATTTCGTGCTCAATTAAAAGCGATTCAAACAACTCTAAAGAGGATGCCTCTAGCATTTGTTGAGTGATATGATTTATTTGCTCTAATAAGGCTTGTTTATTGAATACCTTACTTCTGTAGGTGGCAATAGCTTCTCTGCTATTTTGTTTTTGATTTAGGTGTATAAAATAAAGTCGGTCTGCAAATTCTGGTTTAAAAGCTGTAGGGAAAACCTGTGGATTTCCTAAATCTAAATGATATAAAATAGGGGTCATGTGCTGTGCACAAGCTAAATCATAACCGCTGCCACCTAAGGTCTGTCCTAATAAGTTAAAGGCATCTATATTAGCCCATTGCGCAATATTATTGATTAAGGTAGAAGAGCTGCCTAATCCCCAATCTGTAGGGAAACTCAATTTGGTTTCTACTGTATACCCCGTCTTTAAGTCGTTTAAAAAACTTGACTTTTGTAAACGAACGGCTTTTAATATTTTTTGTAAAGTAGTTGCCTTAGCCTCGTCGTTGCTTTCAGTTATTTGGAGTTCTGGCAGTGAATATTTTGCAGTAAACCAAGGCTTGTCATTATGGTCTAAACTGGTCCATTGCAGTTGGTTATTGTTAGCTACATTTACGTGGAGCCACTGCCCAAATTTAGTGGGGACCGCTAAACCTGTGGCGCCATCTAGTATGGCATATTCTCCGGTAAGCAATAATTTGCCATTACTGTAGTAAGATGTATTCATGTTATGCTCTTAGGGCGTTAATTGCTGCCTCAACGGCTGCATTGCTTACCGTTTTGTCCTTAAAGTCTTTTACTAATTGTTCTTTTTCTGCAGTGGTAGCACCAAAGCTATTGAGAATATTCAATAGATGCATTTTCATATGACCTTTTTGTATTCCTGTAGTTACCAAAGAACGTAACGCAGCAAAATTTTGCGCCAATCCAGCAACAGCAATTATTTGCATTAATTCTTTTGCAGATGGTTTTTTAAGTATTTCTAACGCCAATTGCACCATAGGATGTAAAGATGTTAATCCACCAACCGTTCCAAGCGCCAAAGGCACATCAATCCAAAAAGAAAACATATCGTTTTTTATGCTAGCATGGGTAAGGCTACTATAGTGGCCATCCTTAGCAGCATAGGCATGGACTCCGGCTTCTACAGCTCTAAAATCGTTGCCTGTGGCTAGCACTACCGCATCAATACCATTCATAATCCCTTTATTGTGTGTTACGGCACGGTAGGGCTCTACTTCTGCAATTTTAACCGCTTGTAGCATGCGCTCTGCAAACTTTCTACTAACACTAGCATTGCTTTTATCATCACTAATCGGGCAACTAACCTTAGCACGGACTACACAATTAGGAACATAGTTACTTAAAATACTCATAATTACTTCAAAAGGAGCTGCTTTCAACTCCTCATCTTGGCTAATTTCTCTTTCTAGAGTTTGGGCAAATTGTTCTAGACAAGAGTTAATAAAATTAGCCCCCATTGCATCTAAGGTTTCAAAAGTGCAGTGCAATTGATAATAACCAGGTATAGTATCTGTTTTATCGCGTAAGCTAATAGCTGTAATTCCTCCACCCCGTTTCTCCATATTTTTGGTGATGTCAGCACTATCTTTGCGGAAAATGGGTTGTAATTTTTCAATAAAGGATACTAATAGTTTACCATCGCCCTGAAACATAAAATGGACTTGTCCTATCTTTTCAGTACCCAAAATTTCAGTTTTGAAACCACCACGGGACAACCAAAATTTTGCGGCTTTACTTGCAGCGGCAACAACTGAGCTTTCTTCTATAGTCATGGGTATAGCCAGCAACCTATCGTTTATTAAAAAATTAGGTGCAATGGCAAATGGCATATAAAAGTTAGATAAGGTGTTTTCTATAAACTCATCGTGCTTTTGTTGTAATTGGCTATCCGTGTTCCAATACTTGGCTAATAATGCCTTAGTAGCATCTGGATCAGTGGTACATTGATTAGCCACCCATGCTATTTTTTCTTCTTTACTCAGTTTGGAAAATCCCTCTACTGGTTGTTGCATACATTTATCTTAAGACTCAAAGATAATTCTTTAACAGTTTTGGCTTGTTATTTGTGTTTCAAA
This sequence comes from Croceivirga sp. JEA036, assembly GCF_011882165.1. Classification (NCBI taxonomy): domain Bacteria; kingdom Pseudomonadati; phylum Bacteroidota; class Flavobacteriia; order Flavobacteriales; family Flavobacteriaceae; genus Croceivirga; species Croceivirga sp. JEA036. The sequence continues at coordinate 63,448 of NZ_JAATON010000003.1, read as the reverse complement.
TATAACCTCTGGTGTGATTTTTACGTAAATTATTAGTAAACTTGAAAGTTTTTAATCAATTAATACCATACATGAACAGACTAATTTTATTTGTTGTTTGCGGATTGACCGTCATAAGCCAAGCTGTAGGGCAAAAAAAACAGCTAACCTTAGAAGAAATATGGGGCGGAGCCTTTAGAACGGAGTATATGGATGCCCTGCGTTCCATGAAAAATGGCAAACAATATACTGTGCTTAATTTTACTGGACCTGGCCAGAGTAGTTTAGATAAGTACGATTACAAAACGCAACAAAAGGTAGAAACTATTGTTGCTTCTTCTGATGCTGTTCCTTTTTTTACCTCTTACGAGTTTTCTGCAGACGAATCTAAATTGATTTTAGCAACAGAAATAGAACCTATTTTTAGACATTCTAGATTAGGTATTTATTATGTGTATGATGTAAAAAGCAAAGAGTTAACTAAAATTTCTGTAGATAAAATTCAAGAACCAGAACTTTCTGCAGATGGCACCAAAGTAGCCTACGCAAAAGAAAATAATCTTTTTGTTTTTGATTTAAAAAGTGCTAAAACCCAGCAATTGACCACTGATGGGAAATTTGGTAGTATAATTAACGGAATTACAGACTGGGTTTACGAAGAGGAATTTGCTTTTGTACAAGCTTTTGAATGGAATAGCAATGGAACCAAGATTGCTTTTTTAAAGTTTGATGAGTCAGAAGTGCCACATTTTTCTATGGATGTGTACGGACAAAATTTATATCCTTATCAACATGAGTTTAAATATCCTAAAGCAGGTGAGGCTAATGCTAAAGTAAGCTTGCATATGATAGATGTTGCCTCTGCAGAGGTAAGCAAAGTAGATTTGGGAGCACCTTATTACATTCCACGTATTAAATGGATGAATAATCCTAACTACTTAAGCGTACGTACATTGAACAGACATCAAAATCATTTAAAATTAATTGCAGTAAATGCTAAGGATAATTCTTCTACAATCTTGCTAGAAGAAAAAGATGATGCCTACGTAGACATTACTGACGCTTTAACTTTTTTAGCAGATGATAGCTTCATTTGGACAAGTGAAAGAGACGGATATAACCATTTGTATTTGTACGACCAAGATGGTAATTTACTAAATCAAATTACCAAAGGCAATTGGGAAGTTACCAGTTATTACGGATATGATCAGGCAGAAGACCGTATTTTTTATCAATCTGTAGAAGAGGGTAGTATTAATAGAGATGTGTATCATATCAGTACTTCTGGTCAAGAAAAAACCAAGTTAACTCAGAAGGTAGGTACTAATGGAGCGGATTTTAGTGCAGATTATAGTTATTTTATCAACACTTTTTCTAGTGCAACTACTCCATATGAATTTACATTACATAAAGCAGCTAATGGCAAAAAAGTTGCCGATATAAAAGATAATAAAGCATTATCTAAACAATTAGAAGATTATGCTCTAAGTAAAAAAGAGTTTAGCACCCTTACCGTAAACGGGAACGAGTTAAACATGTATATGATTAAGCCATTGGATTTTGATCCAAATAAAGCGTATCCTCTATTTATGTTCCAATACAGTGGCCCTGGTTCTCAGCAAGTAGCCAACAAATGGTGGGGAGCAAATGATTATTGGCATCAGTTGTTAGCACAACAAGGTTATATTATTGCGTGTGTAGACGGTCGTGGAACTGGTCTAAAGGGTCGTGATTTTAAAAAAGTGACGCAGTTAGAGCTAGGGAAGTTAGAAGTAGAAGACCAAATTGCGGCGGCTAAAAAATTAAGTGAATTGCCATATGTAGATGAAGAAAGAACGGGTATCTGGGGATGGAGTTATGGCGGTTTTATGTCTACTAATGCTTTATTAAAGGGTAACGATACTTTTGAAATGGCGATAGCTGTCGCCCCTGTAACTAGTTGGAGGTTTTACGATACAATCTACACAGAAAGATACATGAAAACGCCACAGGAAAATGCTAGTGGTTATGACGATAATTCCCCATTTAATTATCCAGAGCTGTTAAAAGGAAAGTACCTTTTGGTTCATGGAACGGGAGATGATAATGTACATGTACAAAACTCTATGCGTATGGTAGAAGCGCTAGTACAGGCTAATAAACAGTTTGACTGGGCCATTTATCCAGATAGAAATCACGGTATATATGGAGGTAACACTCGTTTACATTTATACACCAAGATGACTGACTTTATTAAGGAAAACTTATAATTAAGTAACTAAACTCAACTCAAATATGTCAGAAATGATGAAACCTGCAAGTGAGAGACAGCTGTTGGGGCACCCTCAAGGCTTATTCTACTTATTTTTTGCAGAGCTATGGGAGCGTTTCAGCTTTTATGGAATGCGCGCCTTACTTACCTTATACATGGTAGATGTAATCTTTGAGGCCTTGGCTAAAAAAGATTTTGCTACCGCTGCTGTGTATTCTTCTTATGGTTCTCTAGTATATGCCTCCACAGTTATTGGTGGGCGTGTGTCTGATAGTATTCTTGGAATGCGTAACTCTATTTTTCTAGGGGGTATATTAATGTCATTAGGCCATTTTGTTTTAGCAATAGAAAACAATGTGGCTTTCTTTTTGGCCCTTTCTTTAATCATTGCAGGAAATGGTTTTTTTAAACCTAATATTTCCACCTTTGTAGGCTCATTATATAAAGACGGTGACCCAAAGAAAGATTCTGGTTTTACAATTTTCTACATGGGCATTAATATTGGTGGCTGGGTAGCCCCTCTATTGTGCGGTTGGCTAGCGGCCGCCTATGGATGGCACTATGGTTTTGGACTGGCGGGGATTGGCATGCTTACGGGTTTAATAGTCTTCTGGAGTGGCATCAAAAAAGGAGTATTTGGAGACAAAGGATTACCACCAGACAATGGAAACATAGATAAAAAAGTTGTTGGTATTAAGCAGGGTATTCTTGTGCCTGTTCTAGCTTTTGTTTCTGTGCCTGTTATCGCTTATTTACTTTCCTCTTATCAGGCATTAGGAGAAGAAGGTACTTGGTTGGGTGAGCAAAATATTGTGAACATTATTTTTAAGGTCATAGGCATTTCTATTTTAGGGTACTTAACCTATATCATGGTACAAGCAACAGCGGAAGAACGTAAAAAGCTCTTTGTTGCTGTTTTAATTACCTTTTTTATGACCATATTTTGGGGTTTTCATGAACTGTCTGGTAGTGTAATTACATTGTTTGCTGCTAGGAATGTAGACTTAGAAGGTATTATGTCCGCATCGCAAACAAACAGTTTAAATTCTATGTGGATAATTATTTTAGCCATTCCAATTTCTATGTTATGGCAATGGTTGTCTAAAAAAAACCTAAATCCCAGAACTCCTTATAAATTTGGCATGGGGCTGTTATTTGCAGGTATTAGTTTTTATGCTTTGGCAATAAGTGGTGCAAGTGCAAATGCTGATGGATATGTGCCTTTTATGTATTTATTATTAATGTACTTTTTATTGTCTGTGGGAGAATTGTTCATGTCTCCTGTTGGATTGTCTAAAATAACCGATTTATCTCCTAAACGTATTGTTGCATTTATGATGGGAGTTTGGTTCTTGTCATCAGCCTTTGCTTTCCAAGTTGTTGGTTTTATAGGTAAACAATTGTCTGTGGAAGATACTGGTGGTGCCATCAATGGTTTTGCTACCTTATCTGTATATACTGATGGGTTTTTGTTAATTGCAAAATACGCGCTAGGGGCTGGATTACTGGTAATCTTAGCTTCACCTTTAATCAAAAGATTAATGGGTAACGTTCATTAATCCGTTAGCCATTTAAAATAGAAGGCTCCCATTTCACCAGTATGGTGAAATGGGATTTCTTTTTTTGTACAGCTTGCTTTCCAAAGCTGAACTAAATGGGGAAAGTTGCTGCCATCTGATATTATGTATTTAGGTCTGTAGGTATCTATGACTTTCTCTAAATGAATTTTCGGAGAATGGCTTAACCATAATACATCTATTGCTTTAGTTTCTGGTAAGAGTGCAAGACTATCTATACGCACAATTGCTAGTGATTCATAAGAAAATGCATTTGGCAAAGTTGAATGCTTAATTGATTTTATATCCTCTCCTAAAACAAATGTATGGAGCATGGAAGTTGCTTTGGGCAATCCATAAACAGTTAAGCTGTCTTTGTTTTGAGCTATAAGTGCGCTGGTTTTATACTGATGCGGCAGAATTACCTGATTATTAGAGAAAAAAGAAGGCTTGAACAGCGTATAGCTTACAAGCAATAGTGCAAGTGGTATGAATATTTTAAAGGCAATTTCTTTTCTAGTGGTGAGCCAATAGAGTAGACCAATTAGGGTAGCATAGGTTAGTAGCATTTGCCAGGCATCGAATGCTATGCTATCAAAGAAGAACGCCTCTTGTTGAGCGACCCAAGTAATTAGGGTATTCATGATTTTAATAACACCATTGTAGAAAACTACTAACCACATCGGGAGCAATTTTAAAGTGCTTAAAAATAAAACTAAGAAGCCTAAACCGAGGACCAATCCTAAGAAGGGAATTATTAGAATATTTGCTATAAAAAATAGAGACGGAAATTGATGAAAATAGAATAGGCTTAGCGGTAGAACTCCTATTTGAGCAGCAATACTTACAGAAATGAGCTGCCATAGTTTTAAAAGTATTTTATTGTCTGGGTACCAAAACCGCTGTAAGGAAGGATATAACCATGCAATAGCAAAAACTGCGGCGTAACTTAGTTGAAAGCCTACCTGAAACAAAAAATTGGGCTGCCAGAGTAACATAAAAAAATAGGAAAGTGCTAAGATGTTAAAGGTGTTGGTAGGTCTATTTAGCCACAGTGCATAGCTGATAAAAGAAAACATAGTGGTTGCCCGTACTATTGAAGGCGATAAACCAGTAAATAAAGCATAGCACCATAACCCTAAGATGGATAAAAGTAAACCTAAATTTCTTCCTTTACTCCAATATTTTAAAGGACTTAAAAGAAACTGTAGCAATAATAAAACCACACCAACATGCAAGCCAGATACTGCTAACAAGTGTATGGCACCAGCTTTTTTATAGGCATTGTAGGTATTTTCAGTTAAGTCATTGCGCTGACCTAGAACTAATGCTTGGACAACAGCCAATTCTTGAGGTCCAAACGCTTCGGTTTTTAATTGAGCAATAATTTTTTGACGACGTTGGGCTACCCAAGTTATTATGGAGGATTTTACCTTGCCTGTAGGTAATATATCATAAGGGGCAACACTTAACTGATGATGTACTCCTATGGTTTGTAAATAGCGTTTATAATTAAATTGATGCGGGTTAAAAGGCGGTTTTACAGATTCCGGTCTATATGGTGTAACTAATAATTCACCAATAGTAAACTCGATTTTGTTATCATTTTTAATTTGAAGTAAAATGTTACCTGTGGTTGGCGTATCATCTACTGCGTAAACTTTGGCAATAAATCGTTTTCCAAAAGCAGTTGGTTTTAACTCTTCTAGTATTTGTAATTGATAATTACTTTGTGTGTTCGCTTTTGCTTTGCTAAAATGGTGTTCTTGGTACTGGGGCAATTGCAAGGAATATGAGAGAATGCCAAGCATAACAACGCCTGCAAATGCCCCAAATTCTGTCACAGGCAATCCATTTCTTGTTTGATATTTTAAACCGAGCCCAATAGTGATGAGGCAAAGTAATATGCCTATCTGGCCATAAATGGGTGGTACAGAGTAGTAATGCCCAAATAGTATACCTACGGTAATGCTAAGCGCTAATTTAACCGAGATATATCGCCATAGCTTCATGGTTTATAAAATACGTGTAGCTTTTACAAAAGCACCATTCCAATAACCTTCTTTAATAGAAGATACAATTACGCCTCTGGAGGTGGTAGAATGTATAAATTTAATATCCTTTCCGTCTACTTCTACTACTAGGCCTACATGATTTATGCGTTTACTGCGTTTGCTCGTTTTAAAAAATAATAAATCGCCTTTTTGTACCTGATTAAGTTTTATGCGTTCCCCTTCATTGGCCATCTGATAAGAAACTCTAGGAAAAGAAATATTGTTTTCTAGTAAAGAAACGTATACCAGACCACTGCAGTCCATTCCTTTTCTGGTGGTTCCTCCATAACGGTACCGTGTACCTGCAAAACCTAATGCTACGCCAACTATGGCATCTGCCTTAGTAACCCCAACTTCTTCCTTGCGCTTAGGTTTTCTACCAGGCTTCTCTTTTTCTAGTTCAATTGGGTCTGCATTAACGGTAATACTGCGTTCTTGATCCTTCGCATAAGTAGTTTTCTTTTTCACCCCGCAATTTGCTAGGCAAAACAGTAAAGATAAAAGGGATAATTTTTTGAACATACAAGGTGGGTTGTCTCTTGTAGGTTAAAATTAAGCATTTTCTATAATCAATTGGGCCGTTTTTTCGCTAGCACCAGCACCACCAAGTTTGTGGATTAAAGCATCATACTGCTGTACGACAGAATTTCTGTGAGACGGTTCTAAAATTTTGGCTAACTCTTGTTTTAAATTTTTAAGGTTTAAATCGTCTTGTATTAACTCTTTTACCACCTCTTTATTCATTATTAAATTGACTAAAGAGATGTATTCCAAAGTTATGATTCGCTTTGCGATTTGGTAAGATACCCAATTACCGCGGTAACAAACCACTTGTGGTACTCTAAACAAGGCCGTTTCTAAAGTAGCGGTACCACTAGTGACCAAGGCAGCATGTGCATTAGATAGTAGCGAATACGTCTGATTTTTTACAAATGCCACATAATCTTTTTTTAGAAATTTTTGATAAAATTCATTATCTAAACTTGGAGCACCTGCAATAACAAATTGATACTCTGGAAAGTTGTTTGCAGTTTGCAGCATTAATGCCAACATTTTTTCTACCTCTTGTTTTCTGCTGCCTGGCAATAACGCAATAATCTTTTTGTCTTTAGATAAATTGTTTTGAGCACAAAATATGGATAAAGACTGGGTTGGTGTGTTGGCAATAGCATCTAACAAAGGATGCCCAACAAAATCTACCTTATAATTGTATTTGGCGTAAAAAGCTTTTTCAAACGGTAGGATTACATACATTTGGTCAATGTATTGTTTTATCTTTTCAACTCTGCTAGCTCTAGAGGCCCAAACTTGCGGACTTATATAGTAATTGGTGTTGTAATTTTTGGTTTTTGCCCATTTTGCAATCCTGAGGTTAAATCCGGAAAAATCTATAAAAATCAATGCGTCAGGAGAAAAAGCAGCAATGTCTTCCTTACAAAAGGCCATGTTTTTAAATATTTGCCTTATGTTTTTTACTACCTCTAAAAAGCCCATGAAAGCCATTGCCTTATAGTGTAAGGCTAGTGTTGCGCCTGCCTGTTGCATAAGATCACCGCCAAAAGCACGTATTTCTGCTTCTGGGTCTTTTGCTTTTAGAGCTTTAATAAGATTAGAGCCGTGTAAATCGCCAGAAGCTTCGCCTGCAATGATATAGTATTTCATTCTAGAAAATCTTAAAATACAGAATGGTCAGTGCAGTAATGACCGTGGCAATCATTACCCCTCTAGCTCGATAATCCCTTTTTAATCGCAAGAAACCAAAGAATGCTAATAAATTCAGGATAGCACCTAAGGCTAATATGCTCCCTAAATGATCTTGTTGGCGTGCTACTTTTAAGGTTTCTAAAATGCCCAATTTAGAAAATAGGACAATGTATAGTAAAGAGCCAAAAGTATTAGCAATTAACCCTACCACCAACCCAATCAGAACGTCTTTTTTACTTGTATTCATTTAAATATTCCAACTATTTATTGTTTGTATGGCATGGTGTGCTGTTAAGTCAAATTGGGTGGGGACTACAGAAATATAACCGTTGTTTAACGCGTAGATATCTGTGTCTTCACCTTTGTCTAGAAGCTCAAATTCCCCAGTTAACCAATAATATTCTCTGCCACTAGGACTAAAACGTTTATCAAATTTTTCTTTCCAATTGGCCTTTGCCTGCCTACATACTTTTATGCCTTTTGGCAACTTGCCATCCGTCTTGGGTATGTTTACGTTTAATGCCGTTCCTTGTGGTATCCCATTAGTTAGCGCTTCTTGTACTATTGTTTTAATAGCCTCAGTGGCGCCATCAAAATTAGCATCCCAAGTATAATCACATAACGAAAAACCTATAGCAGGGAGCCCTTCTATTCCTGCTTCTATGGCAGCACTCATGGTTCCAGAATAAATAACATTTATAGAGGCATTAGACCCGTGATTAATGCCACTTACCACCAAATCTGGCTTTTTATCTAGTAATTCTTGTAGTGCCAATTTAACGCAATCTGCCGGAGTACCACTACAAGAATACTCTAAGGGAGCACCGTGCTCATGGTCTATTGTCATTTGCTTGGAATGTAGCGTATTATCTATAGTTATGGCATGGCCCATACCAGATTGGGGACTGTCTGGCGCTACTACTACTACATCACCTATCTCCTTCATAATAGCAACTAATTTACGTAGTCCTGGTGCTGTAATGCCATCATCATTGGTTACTAAAATCAAAGGTTTTTCCATTGGGTATAATTAATAGTGTAAAAATACGTTTTTCATAAGGATGAGACGGGTTTTCCGTTTAACAAAAAATTAAAAGGGATATAGCAAACTGGCATGGTTTTTTCTGTATCTTAGTTAATTAAGAGTGGTTTTTACGGTGGTAGGAAGCCAAGGAAATCGTGAGTTTAAACCTAAAAACACTTCTAGCAATATATTATGAAGAAGAATTTAATCTTAGTCCTTTTGGTCAGTATGGTGGCAGTTGCTTCTTGCAGCTTTACCAACAAATCTTTTGAGAATGATGATAAAGACAAACTCCTATTAGACTTAATTACCTACGTTTTAGAGCGTGGGCATTATGAGCCTAAACAAATAAATGATAAATTTTCTGCTAATGTTTTTGAAGATTTTCTAGATATCCTAGATCCAACAAAACGTTACTTTTTAGAGGATGATATTAAAGAGTTTGAAAAGTACAAGTACCAGATAGATGACCAAATTAAGAATACAGATATTACATTCTTCAACTTGGTTTACCAACGCCTCATGACTCGTATGGACGAAGCTCAGGCGGTTTACACAGAAATCTTATCGGAGCCTTTTGATTATACCAAGAAAGAGGAAATAAAAGTGGACTACAAAGACGAGCCTTACGCCTCTAATAAAAGAGAATTAAAGGAACGTTGGAGAAAGCAATTAAAATATAACACCCTGGGTACCTACGATAATAAAATTAAAATCAGAACTAAATCCATAGCTTCTGGTGGTAGTGGTGAAAGTGCTGTTGGAGAAGACTTAGCAGCAGTAGAATTTGAACGTGCAAAGAGTGATGGCAAAAAGCCACTTAGAGACATGACCTTAGCGGAGGTGGAAGCTTCTTCTAGAGAAAGCACCAAAAATACTCTGGACGAATTTTTTGATTTTGTTGCTGGTTTAGAGCGTAAAGATTGGTTTGTACAGTATATAAATACTATTGTGGACGAGTTTGACCCACATACATTCTACTTTGCTCCAGAAGAAAAAGATAAGTTTGATATTAGCATGTCTGGTAAATTTGAGGGCATTGGTGCCCGTTTGCAGAAAAAGCCAGAAGGAGCAAAAATTGTTGAAATTATTAGTGGCGGTCCAGTTTGGAGAGAAAAAAGCCTAGAGGTAGGGGATGAGATTTTAAAAGTAGGTCAGAACGGAGATGAACCTATAGATATTGTAGGTATGCGTTTAGATGATGCTATAAAATTAATAAAGGGTCCAAAAGGTACTATTGTAGATTTAACAGTGCGTAAGGTAGATGGTACCGTTGAGGTTGTGTCTATTACCAGAGATGTGGTTGAATTAGAAGAGTCCTACGCTAAATCTGCTACGGTAATCCAAGAGGATAGAAAATATGGGCTTATCCATTTACCTAAATTCTATGTGGATTTTGAGGATTATACGGAGCGTAACGCGGCTACAGACGTGGCTAAAGAAGTAGAACGCTTAAAAGAAGCCGGTGCAGAAGGTCTCATCTTAGATTTAAGAGATAATGGTGGTGGGTCTCTAAAAACCGTGGTAGAAATGGCTGGTTTATTTATTAAAGATGGCCCTATTGTACAGGTCAAATCTTCTGGTCAACGCAAAGAGATTCATGAAGACAATGATGAGCGAATTCAATGGGATGGTCCTTTGGTAATCTTGGTAAACGAATTATCCGCTTCTGCTTCTGAGATTTTAGCAGCCGCAATGCAAGATTATAAGCGAGCTATCGTAATTGGTAGTAAGCAGACTTTTGGTAAAGGAACCGTACAAAATGTAATTCCATTAGAAAATATAGTGCGTAGTAATGAGCACGGAGATTTAGGTGCCATCAAACTAACTACACAAAAATTTTATAGAATTAATGGAGGTTCTACCCAGTTAGAAGGGGTTAAGAGTGACATTGTGGTTCCAGACCGTTATAGTTATATAGATTTAGGAGAACGTGATCAAGACAATCCTCTGGGTTGGGATAAAATTTCTCCTGCGGATTATAATACATGGGATGGCTATATTGATTACGAAGGTACCGTCTCTAGAAGTAAAAATCGACTAGAGAATAATCCGCAAATAAAGCTATTAGAAGAAAACGCAAGATGGGTAAAAGAGCAACAAGATGAAAATGTGGTTTCTTTGAATTATGAAGCGTATAAGAAAGATCAAGAGGCGAATAAAGAAAAGTCTAATTACTTTAAAAAATTAAGAGATTACGATTCTAAATTGACATTTCAATCCTTAGAATATGAGCAAGAATTATTTGCTCAAGATGAGGTGTTAAGAGAAAAGCGTGATCGTTGGCATAAAGATTTAGCTAAAGATATTTATGTAGAAGAGGCAATAAACGTGTTGCAAGATTTAAAGTTAAATGCAATTAAACATGAAAAGCATAAACTAGCCGTTAAAGGCTAGTCAATACTAAACAGCAAAGTAAAGCCCTAATGGATTTTCCGTTGGGGCTTTTTCTTTGCAAAAAAGTATTTTTGTAGCATGAAAAAAAAGACGACTTACTCCCTTATTTTAATTGCGCTCACTGTTGGCTTTTGGTTATTCCAGAATTTTTACACACCCGCTGCCTATTCTAATCCTGCCCAGCAATCTCAGCACAGTCCTTTTTTAGAACAATTACAGCCTAGTTCCACATATGGAGCAACCGTGGAGCATGACCATTACATGTTGTCTTATAGTGAGGCGCACGAACAGGCAGAATGGGTAGCTTACGAGTTAAAGCGAGAGCATTTAACGTATGACGATAGAAAACGTCCATATTTTATAGAAGACCCTAAGGTAAAGAGTAAATCTGCAGATTGGCGTAATTATAGAGGTTCTGGTTATGATAGGGGGCATTTAGTACCGGCTGGTGACCGTAAGTTCACAGAATATGCGTATAACGAAACATTTTATACCAGTAACATATCTCCTCAGAATAGAGCTTTTAATGCAGGTGTTTGGAACGAATTAGAAAAACAAGTAAGGCGTTGGTGTAAAAAGTACGGTGACCTATATATAATTACGGCTGGAGTGTTAGAAGATGGACTAAAGGAAATAGGGGATGAAGATGTAGATGTGCCCAATAGTTATTATAAAATTGTAATACGCCCTAAAGGCGATGATTATACGGTTTTAGCTTTTTTAATGCCAAACAGACCTACAACGGCATCTTTTATGGACTTTGTTGTACCAGTAGATGTAGTAGAAAAAGCTACAGGAATCGATTTTTTTCCAAAGCTACAAGACAATTTAGAAAACCAGCTAGAGTCAAAAACGTATCAATCAGATTGGGAGTTCTAAAGTTCGCTCAATCGCTCCGCATCAAACTTTAAAAAGATAAAAAGCATACCAGTAAAAAAGAGTAACCCAGAACCGCCGTAACTAAAAAAGGGTAAGGGAATGCCTATGGTTGGTAGTAAACCTATTACCATACCAATATTTACAAAATAGTGGGTTAAAAGTATAGATATAATGCCATAGCCATACATGCGTCCAAAATCTTTTTTCTGTCGCTCTGCAAGCATAATAAGACGTAAAAAGAATAAAGAAAAAACAAGTACAACAGCGGAGGTTCCTAAAAAACCCCACTCTTCACCTACCGAACTAAAAATGTAGTCTGTGTCTTGTTCAGGAACAAAATCTCCTTTAGTTCTGGTGCCTTCTAAAAATCCTTTCCCTTTAAGACCTCCAGATTCAATAGCCTTTTCGGCTTGGTATGTATTGTAGCCAATCGTTTTTTTAATTTGTTCTAATCGCACTGGGTCCTTCTCTAAACCCAACCATAAGCTAAAGCGATCTCTGTGGCGTTGCTCAAAAACATTATTGTACACAAAGTCTACGGATAAAGAAACAACAAGGCTTGCTACTAAAAATAAAATTAGAGGTACGGTCGGTATTTTTAATTGAGGTTTTTTGAACAAGAAAAATAAAGAGGTTAGAATACCCATACCAATAACTACCCAGATTACTCCATATTTTAATGTACAGACAAAGAGTAGAATTAGCATTAAGGCAAAACCTAAATACTTTAAGGGCATACCTTCTCTAAAGAGCACAAAGAACAAGGAAAAATAGACCAGAGCACTTCCTGGGTCTGGCTGCGGTAAAATTAAGATGATAGGTATTAAAAGGATAAGTACAGCGTACCATTGGTGTTTTCCTTTTCTTAAATCTGTTTGTATGTCACTCAAATATTTTGCTAACGCGAGAGCGGTGGTTAATTTGCCTAATTCTGAAGGTTGAAAATTGAAAAATCCTAAATCATACCAGCTAATAGCGCCGCCAATCTTTTTGCCAAAAAGGAAAAGACCTATTAGAAGAACAATAGAAATGATGTAAAATAAGCTGGCAAACCGCTCAAAAAACGAGTTTTCTATGGCTAATATGATGATAATAAAAACCAAGGAGGCGCCAACGAAAAACAGTTGTTTACCATAGCGGGTAGACATGTCAAATACAGAAACATCAGCGTCTACAAAAGTGGTACTGTATATGTTTACCCAGCCAAAAAACACTAAAATTAAATAAAGTAAAATGGTAACCCAATCTAATTTTTTAAGCATGCTACTACCAGACATACTCATTTATTTTAAACGGTTCTCCGCTAAACGGTTTGGCATACTCATGCTCCAAAGTCTTTTCTAGCATACGCTTTTCCAAATCTGTACGTGTAATTTCACCATTTACATATTTTTCTATCATTAATGATGCAATATGGCCAGCATAACGCGCTCCGTAGTATCCATTTTCTATGTAAACAGCAATAGCAATTTTAGGGCGTTTTAAAGGTGCAAAGGCGGTGAAAACAGAATGATCAGTAAGTTGTACACGTTCTCCATCTATTTTTGTGAAATTCTCTACAGTGCCTGTTTTGCCAGCAATTTCTATCCCAGGAATGTTTAGATAGCGTGCAGTCCCCACTCTATACACATTAGCCATACCTTCTATTACAGGTTCAAAATGTTCTGGCGAAATAGTAGTGTATTTCTTTTCTGTAAAACTCTCATCAATAGTAAGACCGTTGCCTATTTCTTTGATGATGTGGGGTGTATAGTAAAACCCTCTATTAGAAATTGCAGCCATTACATTAGCTAATTGTATAGGTGTTATAGCAACCTCTCCTTGCCCAATAGAATTAGATATTATTGTTGAAGAGCCCCAGCGATTGTCTCCGTACCATTTATCATAGAATTCTTTGTTAGGGATTCTTCCAGGTCTTCCAGTAGGTAAATCTACACCTAGGTAATTCCCAAGCCCAAAACTTTTCATGTGTTTTTCCCAAGCATCCATACCTTCATCTGTGGTTTGGTACTTGGCGTATATTTTTCTAAAGGTACCTGCAAAATAAGCGTTACAAGATTTATAGATACCAGAATTCATGTCTCTAACACCACCACCGCAATGACATCCTTTCTTTTGTCTGCCAACGTAGAACCCGTTGTAGCAAGTGAATTTTGTGTGTTCGTCAATCACACCTTCTTCTAATCCTACAAGTGCATTTAAAGTTTTAAAAGGTGAACCTGGAGAGGGTTCTGCTAAAATGGAACGGTCCCAAGTAGGCCTCGCAACACTGTCATAATGTAGTTTACTATAGTTTTTAGAGCGTTCGCGGCCCACCAATAATGAAGGGTCGTACGTAGGTCCAGAAATTAAAGCTAATATTTCTCCAGTAGAAGGTTCAATCGCCACAATACCACCTCTTTTTCCATGCATTAAACGTTCTCCGTATTCTTGCAGGTCTTTATCAATAGTAATGTGTACTTCTTTGCCCAGTTTTGGTAGCGTATCTAATTTGCCTTCTTTATAGGGTCCAATGTCTCTATTAAACCGGTCTTTTTGAATGTACTTAACTCCTTTTCTGCCTCGTAGTAATTCTTCGTACTGCTTTTCTATACCAGTACGGCCTTTTAATTCGCCTGCACGGTAGTACGGATTGGCTCTTAAATCAGCCTCATTCACTTCACTAATATAACCAAGTACATTGGCAGCGCTATTTGTTTTGTAATCACGCAAAGAACGTTTTTGAATGTAGAATCCTTGGTATTTACGCATTTTCTCTTGTAGTCCGGCATAATCTTCTTTAGATAATTGTGGTACTACAACAGAGGGTAATCTAGGGGAGTAGATACGTGCCTTTTTAAGCTGTTCTATAAATTTTTCTTTTGTAATGCCTAAGAGTTGACAAAATTCTAGTGTATCTAAAGGTTTGGTCTCCCTAGGTATTACCATAACGTCATACGCAGGCTGGTTACCTACCATTAGTTTACCATTTCTATCATAAATATAGCCTCGTTCAGGATAATCGTAAACGGCTTTAATGGCAGGGTCTTCTAATATCTGATTGGGAGAAAAGCGCAGTAGTTGTAGGTAGGATAATCTACTAATAAAGGTTATCCCAATAATGATAATTATGGATGATAAAAGTAATCGCCTCATGGAAATTAACTATAGGTCTTGTTCTCTAGCAAAGAGAGAACTAAGTAATACACAAAATAGAAACGTAGTTAAACTAGTAAATAGTATTTTTTTCAAAATTAATAGGATATGCGAGAAACTTAAAATTTCTAGCGAAAAGAATACCACGTGTTGCACTATAATTAACAGTAATAAGAAAGTCGCGCGTTGTACTTTAGTTGTGTTTTTAAAGGTAAACCCTTGAAATTCAAAATTCGCGCCAAAGCAAAAGCGCATTAGAAGGGGTCTGGCGTAGGCAACTGTAATTGCAGCTATGGAATGTAACGCCATGGTGTCAGAAAATAAATCGATTGCAAAACCTAACAAAAAACTGACCAATAAAAAAACTGATTTGTTTTCCCTAAGCGGGTACCAGTAGAAGAACAATACATAAACTAGTGGGTTAATGTAACCCCAAAAGTTTAGATGGTTAAACAATAGCACTTGCGCAAGTACTAAAAGTACAAAACGAATAATGGTTAATGGTATTGGATTATTTTGCATCTTCTACCAATTTTTGCAATTCTAGTACTTCTTTTCTATTCTTATTTTTAATGATATAGACATTTTTAATGTTTGCCATATCATTAAACAAATCTACGTTGATGGTAAACGTACTTTGGTTTTGGTTCAAATCATACGCTTTGATTACACCAATTGGGATGTCTTCCGGAAAAATGCTGGACATAGCCCCTGTGGTGATAGTGTCACCAACTGTTAAAGGAACCGACCTTGGAATGTCTATTAATTGTACCGTTCTATAATCTTGGGCATTCCATACCAATGAACCAAAGTAATTGGTATTTTTTATTTTGGCGTTTATATTAGATTTTGTGTTTAAGATGCTTTGCACCACACTAAAGTTGTTAGATGTATTTTCTATGATGCCAAGAACGCCTAGGGGTGTAATTACACCCATGTCTTGTTTTATGCCATCCTTTTCTCCTTTGTCTAAAGTGATGTAATTTCTAGGTGAGGCATACATGTTTTTAAGAGCCTTGGCGGGTGTAACAGTAAAATTATATATACTATCAGATAAATAGGTAACAGGGGCATTGAGTAGTTGCTCCCGCAATTGTTCGTTTTCTAAAACGAGTCTTTGGTTTTCTTCTCTGAGATTAAAATAATCTTTTATGTTGTAAGATACGCCATATATACTACCTGTAATCCATTTAGAAGAGTTGAAGAATTTGGATTGATGATAGGAATGAGTGTTTACCGTAATTATAAGGCCAAACAATACCAATACCGCATAGAGAAATGCATTTCTGTTGTTGATTATAAAATTGATAATTCTTTGCATTCCACCTGATGTATTTTACCTTGGAATAAACCAGTAAGGCTACTAGAGCCTTACTTAATTAAAATACTCTTGTATCTATCCAAATTTTTAAGCGCTATTCCCGTACCGCGTACTACTGCCCTTAAAGGATCTTCGGCAATATAAACGGGTAAATCTGTTTTTTGAGATAAACGTTTATCCAGACCACGAAGCATTGAGCCTCCACCAGCAAGGTAAATACCTGTATTGTAAATATCTGCAGCAAGTTCTGGTGGAGTCTGTGATAGGGTCTCCATAACCGCATCTTCTACGCGTAAAATACTTTTATCTAAGGCTTTTGCAATTTCACGGTAAGTTACTTGTACCTGTTTTGGTTTTCCGGTTAACAAATCCCTACCTTGAATCTGTTTGTCATCTGGCGGGGACTGCAAATCTTCCGTAGCAGCTCCAATTTCAATTTTTATAGCTTCTGCAGTACTTTCTCCCACATATAAATTGTGTTGTGTACGCATGTAATAGATAATATCATTGGTAAAGACATCGCCAGCAATCTTTACAGATTTATCACAAACAATACCACCAAGGGCAATAACCGCAATTTCCGTGGTACCACCACCTATATCTACAATCATATTCCCTTTGGGTTGCATAATGTCTAATCCAATACCTATTGCTGCTGCCATAGGTTCATGAATTAGGTAAACTTCTTTGCCATTAACACGTTCTGCAGATTCACGAACGGCACGCATTTCTACTTCTGTAATACCAGAAGGAATACAAATTACCATGCGCAATGCAGGTGGGAACCATTTCTTTTTAAGCGCAGGTATGTTCTTAATGAACATATTAATCATCTTTTCAGAAGCATCAAAATCTGCGATTACACCATCCTTAAGTGGGCGTATGGTTTTAATGTTTTCATGGGTTTTCCCCTGCATCATACTCGCCTCCTTACCTACGGCAATTATCTTCCCAGACACACGGTCACGGGCCACAATGGAAGGGCTATCTACCACAACCTTGTCCAAATGTATTATTAAGGTGTTTGCCGTACCAAGGTCAATGGCAATCTCCTCGGTCATGAAATCAAAGAATCCCATAGAAAGGTCCTAATTTTAGATTAAAGGTAAAATTTATCGGTAAAAGTAAGCAATTTAATGCTTAAAATGTCTTGTGCCTGTCATTACCATAGAAAGTCCGTTTTCGTTGCAATAATCTACACTCAATTGGTCTTTGATAGAGCCACCTGGTTGTATAACGGAACTTATTCCTGCTTTGTGGGCAATCTCTACACAATCTGGGAATGGAAAAAAGGCGTCACTGGCCATGACGGCACCATTCAAATCAAAATTAAAAGAACCTGCTTTGTGTATGGCTTGGTTTAAGGCATCTACTCTAGAAGTTTGCCCGGTACCGCTAGCACACAATTGTTTGTTTTTTGCCAATACAATGGTGTTGCTTTTAGTGTGCTTACAGATTTTAGAAGCAAAAAGTAAATCTTCTATTTCCTCAGCAGTGGCTGCCTTATCGGTAACATTGTTTAAATCTTCTTTTGCATCGCTCTTGTTGTCTTTGTCTTGTAACAAAAAACCGTTTAAACAAGTACGTACTTGGTTGGCGGGCAATACTACTTCTTTTTGTATTAAGATTATTCTATTCTTTTTGCCTTTCAAAACCTCTAGAGCGTCATCAGAATAAGAAGGTGCAATTACCACTTCGCAAAACAGTTGGTGAATTTCATCAGCAGTTGCCTTGTCAATTTCCGTGTTGCTTATTAAGATGCCGCCAAAAGCAGAAACAGGGTCGCCAGCAAGTGCATCAACATATGCTTCTTTTATGGTATTTCTAGTAGCAAGACCACAAGCGTTATTGTGCTTTAAAATAGCAAAAGTAGGAGCGTCGTTTTGGAATTCTCCCATTAAATTAACGGCTGCATCCACATCTAAAAGGTTGTTGTAAGATAATTCTTTACCGTGTAGTTTATCAAACATAGCGTCAAAATCGCCAAAGAAATACCCTTTTTGGTGTGGGTTTTCTCCATAACGCAATACCTGTCCCTGCGTTTCGCTGATTTTTAAACTAGTAACTTCTTGTTTTTGATTAAAGTAGTTGAAAATAGCGGAATCATAATGTGATGAAACATTAAACGCTTTAGCAGCGAACAATTTTCTTTCTTCTAAGGTAGTCTCGCCATTACCATTGGTTATAATATCCAAAAATTGGCCATAATCTTCCATAGAGGAAACGCATAGCACATCTTTGAAATTTTTTGCGGCCGCTCTAATCAAAGAAATACCGCCTATGTCAATTTTTTCAATAATATCTTGTTCAGCAGCACCACTGGCTACCGTTTTTTCAAATGGATACAAGTCTACAATAACGATGTCTAACTGTGGAATTTCAAATTCTTGCATCTGAGCCACATCGCCTTCATGATCTTGTCTGTTTAATATGCCACCAAAAATTTTTGGATGTAAGGTTTTAACGCGGCCACCTAAAATAGAGGGGTAGCTAGTTACATCTTCTACGGCAACTACATCTATGCCTAGGTCTTTAATAAACTTCTCCGTGCCTCCGGTAGAATATAGGGTAACCCCAAGTTCGTCTAGTTTTTTAACAATAGGTTCTAGTCCGTCTTTATGAAATACGGAAATTAATGCCGATGTTGCTTTTTTGGTAGTACTCATTAGAATTTTGAAGTGGAAAAAATTAAGCTTCAAAAGTACTTTATTTCACCAGAAAAACCTTAATGGGTTATTAACAAAAAACCTTAAGTTTTAAAGAATTTGAGAAACACCTTCGTTTACCCATTCCAGAAAACATTCGTCTTCTGCTGTAAAAGGGTCCGGTGTGTTAGAGTCTATGTCTATCTGGCCAATATTCTCTCCATTTTTAAACAATGGAATTACAATTTCTGACTTTACGGTAATGCTACAAGCAATGTAATTATCTTGGGCTTGTACATCTGGTACTACAAAGTTTTGGTTGCTTTCTGCCACTTGTCCACAAATGCCCTTACCAAAAGGAATAATGGTATGGTCTGTAGGTGCACCCGCATAGGACCCTAATTTTAGTTCGCGCTTATCACCATTTTTAAAGTAAAAGCCAACCCAATCATAGTGTGGAATATTTGCCTTCAATAGCTCGCAAATAGCTTGCATGCGTTGCTCTGCGGTTTGGGTTGTGTTATTTAGTAGAGTTGTTATCTGTGGTTTTAAAGCGTCGAACATTGCTATCAAAATTTATAGAGTGCAAAAGTCGGTAGTATTCCTATTCCTTACAATAGAAGCTGTTAAAAATATATCAAACAAAAACGCGTTTAAGTATCGAGCTTAAAATTTTGTATTTTTGCAGGGTGAAAAAAGCGGTAAAACATAGTTTTTCTATAGCATTAGCTTGCCTAGTATTGCTTTCTACATTCTCTTGGACGGTAGACAAGCATTTGTGCATGGGTAGACTTATGGATGTTGCTTTTTTTCATAGTGCCGAAGAGTGTGGAATGGAAGCTGCTCTTGCTTTATTGGATACCGAGCAAGAGAAGCCTGGTTGTTGTGATGACGATTCCTTTACCCTATCTGGGCAAGACGATTTAATTAAAGCCTCTTGGGACGATTTAGATTTTGAGCAACAAGCTTTTCTACAAACCTATACGGTTGCTTATCTTCATTTGCTATCCGTAGAGCTAGATACGGCTACTGCGCATCTTATTGAGGCGCCTCCTTTACCTGAGCGGAAACTACATCAGCTTTACGAAGTATATCTAATTTGATTTTAAGGTTTTACAAGAAACTGGTCTATGATGACCTGAAAAATTGTATGTAACCTTATGATATCAAATTACAATGAAAAATACTTATTGGCTTTTCGCCATTTTACTACTAATTTTAAACTTTGGTCATGCCCAGGATAAAGTGGAAGGCATGATTATGGAGGGCAATGCAGCAGGAAAGCATTTGGCACTGCCTGGGGCTAATGTGTATTGGCTCAACTCACCTATAGGAACCATTACTAATAAAGATGGTCTTTTTGCTATACCCTATACTGGAGAATACGATAAACTGGTGGTAAGTTATATTGGTTTTAAAACCGATACATTAACCATTACCGAGCCAAAAATGGTGCAACACACCCTACAGCCTTCCAATCAATTAGATGAGGTTGTTGTGGAACAAAAGAGAGAATCTTTGCAGAAAACATACTTTTCTCCGCAAAATGTAGTAACTGTAAATAGTGCAGAGTTGCTTAAAGCTGCTTGTTGCAATTTGGCAGAAAGTTTTGAAACTAATCCATCAATAGATGTAAATATTTCTGATGCTATAACGGGTACTAAACAAATACAAATGTTGGGTCTTACCAGTCCCTATTTGTTAATTACGCAAGAAAATATACCAATGGTCCGTGGAGCATCACAGGCATTTGGATTAACATTTACCCCTGGAACGTGGATAGAAAGTATCCAAATTACCAAAGGGGCGGGCTCTGTGGTTAACGGGTATGAGAGTATTTCTGGTCAAATAAATGCAGAGATAGTTAAACCGTTTACAGATAAAAAGCTTTTTGTAAATGGTTATGCCAATGAAAATGGGAGGTACGAATTAAATACACATTTCAATCATAAACTCAACGCTAAATGGAGTACGGGTTTGTATGTGCATGCCAACAAAAGAAGCCAAATAGAAGAAGAAAATGGTGATGGATTTTTAGACGCCCCTTTATCGGATCAAATAAATGTGATGAACAGATGGCAGTTTCAAGATGCAGAGAAAGGCTGGGTTAGTTTTTTGAATATTAGATTCTTAACGGATAATAAACAATTAGGAGCGTTAGATTTTAATCCAGATACTGATAAGTTTACAATCAATGCATGGGGCGCAGAAATTGATACCAAGCGTTTGGATGGATCCTTAAAAATAGGTTACGTTTTTCCTGAACTTCCATTTCAAAGTTTGGGCTTTCAAGCATCGTATAGCAAGCACCAACAAGATTCTTATTTTGGATTACGTGATTATTTTATAGATCATGAAAGCATTTACGGTAATATGTTGTTTAGTTCTATCATAGGTGATACTCAGCATAAGTTTAAAACAGGGGTAACTTTTGCTTACGATGGTTATGAAGAAATTGCTCTTGCGTTAGATTATTCTAGAAATGATGTTTCTGGTGGTGCTTTTTTAGAATACGCTTTTGATAATATGGAGCGACTAAGTTTAACCGCTGGGGTAAGGGTAGATACTCACAACAGATTGGGAACATTTATTACGCCCAGATTTCATCTTAGATATACACCTTGGGAGCGTGCTAGTCTAAAAGGGTCTTTTGGTAGAGGTAAGCGTGCTGCTAATATTTTTGCAGAAAACCAGCAATTATTTGCCACGGCACGCACTATTAATATCCTAAATGCAGGAGGAGAGGTGTATGGGCTTAACCCTGAGGATGCATGGAATTATGGGCTTAGCTTTTTACAGGGATTCACTTTTTTAGGTAGGCCAGGGGAATTTAATGTGGATTTGTACCGTACAGATTTTAGAGATAAAGTAGTGGTAGATTGGGAAACTGCTGGCGAAATTAATTTTTACAATTTAGAAGGAAAAAGCGTAGGGACTAGTTTGCAAATAGAGCTCAATCATAGAATATTACCACAGACAGAGGTGCGTACGGCTTATAAATATTATGATGTACGGACAGATTACAGAAGTGGTAGTTTACAGCAGCCGCTGCAGGCACAACATCGCTTTTTTGCAAATTTGGGATATGAAACTAAAGTAAAAGAAAACGGTTCTCAATGGAAAATGGACTATACCGTACATATTTATGGTAAGCAGCGTTTGCCTAGTGCAATTGTTAATGGGGCTCCTCTAGATGATTTTGCAGGCGGATATAGCCATATGAATGCGCAGCTAACAAAAGTTTTTAGTCCAAGCGTTGAATTTTATGTGGGCGGGGAAAATCTTAGTAATGTTAAACAAGAAAATCCCGTGCTCGGCGCCAATGACCCTTTTGGTCCAAATTTTGATACAAGCATAGTATATGCGCCCATAATGGGTAGAATGTTCTATGCTGGATTTAGATATAAACTTAATTAAACAATACGATGAAAAAACTTATTTTATTTTTAGGAGTAGTTTTAATGGCGCTTACCGCAACAGCGCAAGACAAGAACAAAAAGTTGAATTTTGAGGTCAATGGTAAATGCGGCATGTGTAAAACACGCATAGAAAAAGCTTGTTTGGGAGTTAAAGGGGTTAAATATGCCAACTGGGATGTTCCTACGCACGAATTGTCTTTAATAATAGATGAGCGCAAAACCAATAGCATGGAAATAAAGTCTGCCATCGCGGCGGTGGGTCATGATAGTAAAGAATTGAAAGCAACAGAAGAGGCTTATGCTCAAATTCATCCATGTTGTAAATACCGCGAGGATAATACAGACGATTCTAAGCATCACGATTAATGAAGCAAGAATTCTTGGTAAATGGGATGACTTGCAATGGCTGTGTAGCATCCGTGACCAAAAAAATAGCAGCTATAAAAGGAATAGAACAGGTTGAGGTGAATCTGGAATCTTCCTTGGCTACTATTACTTCAAACCGGGTTATTGCTGCTACTGAATTACAATCTGCTTTGCCTGAAAAATATACGGTAACTAGTACAACCGAAACTCATCCTGAAGCAACCTCTGAGGAAGTAGTATCTAAATGGAAGCAGCTTAAGCCTTTGTTTCTCATATTTGCATATTTGTTGGTTGCAGCTTTTTTACTCAACTACAAAAGTTGGGATTGGAGTAGTGCTATGTTAGATTTCATGGGGCTATTTTTTATTGTTTTTAGTTTTTTTAAACTGTTAGATCTAAAGGGCTTTCCAGAAAGTTTTGGCATGTATGATCCCTTGGCAAAGCGGGTTCCTGTTTATGGTAAAATTTACCCTTTTATAGAAGTGGCGTTAGGGCTGATGTTCTTAATGCGATTTCAGTTGCGATTGGGGCTAGTAATTACCTTGATTGTATTGGGTATAACAACTGTTGGTGTAACTAAGTCTATCTTGGATAAGAAGGCAATAAAATGTGCTTGTTTGGGTACAACTTTAAATTTGCCAATGACAGAGGCTACCTTTATAGAAAACGCTATAATGCTGGTAATGGCGGTGTCCATGCTTTTAGTTAATCTTTAGCCAAAATTGACCAACGGATTGATCCATCATCTACATTTACATCGGTTTTTAAATTAACAATTATGGCAAAAGCTAAATCCTCTGGAAAGTCTCAGTCAGCTAAAGCAGCTCCTGCTGCTAGAGCTCAAAAGACTACCCAAGCTACTGGCAAGAAGAAGTAATTTGGTGGTTAGATTCCAAGATGGAATCTGGTTTTAAAATAACAGGAAGAGTCGTTTTAAACGACTCTTTTTTTTAATTAGGGTGATAGAAGACTCCGTAAATACGGGGTCTTTTTTTATTTGATTTATACGTGAATTATGGATAATAACACAGTTTTAATTGTCAGTGATACAATTAAGAATAGTTTAGCCATGCAAGCACTTTAGTTTTGCGTTGATTCTGTGGCTGTTTAGTTTCCTCCTTCCCCATATGGCTTTAGTGGAATCATATCTAAAAAATGTAAACATTTAATATTTATATGATATGAAAACCATTGCTTCGATTAAATTGTGCGTCTCTTTTTGCTTTTGTTTTATGATGACTTCTTGTGGGCCTCTCATTTTTAGCGCAAATTTTAATGCTGATAACCTAGGCTCAGCACCAAACCCTAATCCGCCAGGAGAACCTTCTGGGGATGAAATAAAAGGTAATTGTGGTATAACGGTTGTAGACAACGCTACTATTGGGTCTAAATCCATGCGCTTCTACAATGAACCTAACTGTTCTTTTAAATTGATGTGGTTTGAGTCTGATAATGTGCCATCTTCTAATAAATTTTTGAACTATAGCTTCTTGGGTACACCTGAAAGTACGAATCACAAAACATTCCATATAAGTTTTTCTGGAGGGCACTTTGAGTCTGCCTTTGATATAAAATTCAAAGATGGCCACCTGCTATTAACGGATGGTGCTTATAACGAACATGTTATTGGGACTTATACCGCTAATGAAAAGCAAACATTTTTAGTTGGCATAAACCGCGAAACAAATGAGTATGCTTTGAATATTTATAAAGAGAGTGGCAATATAAACCTGCAGAATAGACCGGTAAAATCGGACACATTTTGGGGTAAGTCTGCTTATTTGTTATATGTTTATTATGACGTGGACGATACCAGTAATGCTGCGGCGGGTTACGTTTTTGACGATGTAAAAATTAATAAAGAGAAGGAGTAGGGGTGAAAATGAAAAAGCCATGTTGAATACAACATGGCTTTTTGTTATTTGTAGTTCTTAAAACTAGAATTACATCATACCTGGCATACCGCCACCTGGCATTGGAGGCCCTGCAGGCGTATCTTCCTTAATGTCTGTTAATGCACACTCGGTAGTCAAAATCATACCTGCAACAGAAGCTGCATTTTCCAAAGCAACACGAGTTACTTTCTTAGGGTCAATGATACCAGCCTTCATCATTTCTACATACTGGTCAGATTTTGCATCATAACCAAAATCACCTTTACCTTCTAAGATTTTAGCAACCACTACAGATCCCTCGCCACCAGCATTAGAAACAATAGTTCTGATAGGCGCCTCAATAGCTCTTGCTACAATTTGTAAACCGGTAGCTTCATCAGCATTTTCAGTCTTAACTTTGTCTAGAACAGATTTTGCTCTAACCAAAGCAACACCACCACCAGCAACAATACCTTCTTCTACAGCTGCTCTAGTTGCGTGTAAGGCATCATCTACGCGGTCTTTCTTCTCTTTCATTTCAACTTCAGAAGCAGCACCAACATAAAGTACGGCTACACCACCAGCTAATTTAGCAAGACGTTCTTGAAGTTTTTCTTTATCGTAATCAGAAGTAGTAGTCTCTATTTGAGATTTAATCTGGTTTACACGAGTTTTAATGTTATCAGCAGCACCAGAACCATTTACAATTGTTGTATTGTCTTTGTCTATAGACACACGCTCTGTAGTACCTAACATATCAATAGTAGCAGTCTCCAAGGAGAATCCTCTTTCTTCAGAAATAACGGTACCGTTAGTTAAGATTGCAATATCTTCCAACATTGCTTTTCTTCTATCTCCAAAACCAGGAGCTTTAACAGCAGCAATTTTTAAAGAACCACGTAATTTGTTTACCACTAAAGTAGCTAGTGCTTCACCATCTACGTCTTCTGCAATAATCAATAAAGGCTTGCCAGATTGTGCCACAGGCTCAAGTACTGGTAATAAATCCTTCATAGAAGAGATTTTCTTGTCAAATAACAAGATGTAAGGGTTGTCTAACTCAGCAACCATCTTTTCAGAATCGGTTACAAAGTATGGAGAAAGGTATCCTCTGTCAAACTGCATACCTTCTACTACATCTACGTAAGTATCTGTACCTTTAGCTTCTTCTACCGTGATTACACCTTCTTTACCTACTTTTTCAAAAGCTTGTGCAATTAAGTCGCCAATAGTTTCGTCGTTATTAGCAGAAATAGAGGCTACTTGCTTAATTTTATCTGTAGAATCTCCTACTTTTTTAGATTGCTTAGCTAAATCCTCAACAATAGCTTCTACAGCCTTGTCAATACCTCTTTTAAGGTCCATAGGGTTAGCGCCTGCCGCAACATTTTTTAAGCCTTCTTTTACAATAGCCTGTGCTAATACGGTGGCCGTAGTAGTACCATCACCTGCAAGGTCGTTAGTTTTAGAAGCTACTTCTTTTACCATTTGTGCTCCCATATTCTCTAGCGCATCTGCCAATTCTATTTCTTTAGCAACAGTTACACCATCTTTAGTGACTTGTGGAGCACCAAAAGATTTGCTGATGATAACGTTTCTACCTTTAGGGCCTAGGGTTACTTTAACCGCGTTAGCCAATGCATCTACACCTTTTTTTAGGCCGTCACGTGCATCAATGTCAAATGTTATGTCTTTTGCCATTATTATAATGTTTTAAAAAATTAAAATTTCAAGATTTACTGTTGACGTAAATTTTTGAAACTTTAGAATTTGAGATTTGTTTTAATTTGGAATTTGCGGATTATACAATTGCAAGTATATCGCTCTCTCTCATAATTAGGTAGTCTACACCTTCTAGTTTTAAGTCGGTTCCGGCATATTTTCCATAAAGCACGGAATCACCTACTTTAACTGTCATTGCTTCGTCTTTGGTTCCAGGACCAACTGCAACAACTTTACCTTTTTGTGGTTTTTCTTTGGCAGTGTCTGGAATAATGATACCAGAGGCCGTTTTGGTCTCGGCCGCCATAGGCTCAATAAGAACCCTGTCTGCTAATGGTTTAATATTAACTTTCGCCATTTTATAAAATTTTAGGTATTAGTTTTAAATATTCTGCATTGCAGTGGGCAGAAATTGTGCCAATTGCCAAAAACTGACAATATGTAAAACTAAAAATGCCAGCTTGTCATCCAAGCTGGCATTTTTAAATTTTTTAGCATCCGTTTTGTTTATTGGATGGTGTCTGCAGTGCCATCACTTGGGGCTGCAGGGGTGGTTTCTGGGACTGTTTCCGGAACAGTTTCTGGAACTGTCGTTTCAATATCCTCACCTTGTAATACTTTAGATTCTGGAGCGCCAAAGCTACCTTTTAGAGATAAATTACTTAAAAGGATTAGCACAATTAACAATACTGCTAATGTCCATGTACTTTTATCCAAAAAGTCTCCAGTTTTCTTAACGCCACCTACAACTTGGTTGCCACCACCACCAAAAGAAGAAGACAATCCGCCTCCTTTTGGATTCTGCACCATAATAACCAAGACTAATAGTAGGCATACAACAATAATTAGGCCTAGAAAAATAGTAAACGTACTCATGTTATCAATTCTTTTCTTTCTGAAGCTGTTTTACAGCTCGAATTTGATCCGCAAAGAAACCACTTTTTTCCGGATATTTCAAACTCAATATTTTATATGCCTGTATAGCCTTTTTGTACTTCTTTTGTTCTAAATATACTTTGGCTAAGGTTTCTGTCATTAACTGAGATGCATCTACCTTTTGTGTGTCGCTGATATCTACTTTTTTCATAAGCTCAGCATTAGGTACAATTTTGGGATTAGTGCTTATGAATTTGTCTAACAACTCAAATTTCTTCTTCTTATTTAAACCTTTTTGAGTATTAGTTTTGACTGTTTCTGCCTTAGATGCTAGCGGATAATCTTTTACCTTGCTCACCTTGGAGATAGGGGTTTCTTTTATATCCTCGTTGTCTCTAGCAATAGGTTGATGTGTGCTAGTAAGCTGCAGCCACTCTGTAAACGAGTGTTTTTCTGATTTTGTAAATTGAAAAGGTTTACCGATTCCCAATTCTCTTTCTACAACGGTTTTTTCTTCTAACGCACCTTCTTTAAGTGTTAATTCGGTAGCAGCTTTTACATTAAATAGTGCGGGGTCCAGTATTTGCTCAGCGTCGGTGATATTTTGCGGTAAAGGGGCTTCTTCAGTTTCCTCTAGCATCGATTTAGCATCAGGATTTGGAGTAATTACTTCAGAAATGGTTTCCTGTTCCGCTAATGGCGCTGTTCTACCCAGTATGGTGTTAGCAATTTGGTGGTTGCTAAAATCTTCTGACGTAATGTAGTCAAACAATACCTCTCTGTCTGTGGTGTGCGCGGCCGTTACCTTTAGTGCATTATTATATTTATAAGATTCCAAAGACTTAAGACCTTTTAAGTGTAAGGCCCTGGCGGCTTGAAAGTACGGATATTCTTCTAGCATACCTTCTAACTCCTTAGTTTGTTGTGGAGTTAGCGTGGCTTTTGGTTCTTGTAAAAGTTGTATGAATTCCGTTACATTCATAGGTTACCAGTCTGCTAAAGAAGCATTGAAAATATCTTGTGTTATTCGCTCAAAAATTACCTCATGCGCTTCTGTTTTTACATTTTGTAAAAGGGATGCTTGTGGATAATCATAAAAGAAAGAAAAACGCCTTTCAAAATCCGCGTCTTCTTTAGTTTTATTATAAAAACGGACGTTTACGCTAATTGTTAATCTATTCTGAGAAGCTTGTTGATTGGCTGTAGCAGACATGGGGGATACGCGGTATTCAACAATTTCTCCTTCATACAATAAATCTCCTCCGTTGCTGGTAAGATTAAGACTGGTAAGGTTGGTAATTAAGTCTTGCAGTGCGTTGGTAAAATCTCTATCTAATCCTGGTTCAATCGTAGATCCTGGAGTTTGGTCTGCGTAATTCTGAAAAAAGTTTACCTGAACTGTTTCTGCGGTCCCTGTACTAGCGCCAGAGAAATTATAAAATCCACAGGCTTGTATGGTGAGTAAGCCTACAAAGGAAAGAATTCTAAAGAATGATTTTATCAATTTCATTTACAAGTCATATTGTTTTATTTTACGGTACAAAGTGCGTTCAGAGATGCCTAATTCTGCTGCTGCAGCTTTACGTTTACCTTTATTCCGTTCTAATGATTTTTTTATAAGCTCTATCTCTTTTTCTTGTAGAGACAGGGTTTCTTCTTCTTGTATTTCTTCTGCAAAGTGGTAGCGGTCTTCTAAGGGAGCGGGTCTTTGTGGTTTTACTGTTGATTCTGCAGTTGGTTCTGGCAAATGCAAAATTTCAGTAATTGGCTGCTCCTCTTCATAAGATTCTTCTTTATCGCCGTAAATTTTACGAATTAAAGTTTCGTTTTCTTCCTGTACCTTCTCAGAATCATTCTCTTTCATCAATTCCAAAGTCAACTTTTTTAAATCATTTAAGTCGCTCTTCATATCAAAAAGAACCTTATAAAGAATTTCGCGTTCGGTACTAAAGTCGCTCTCTTTCTTTTGTTGATTTACCAAGGCTGGTAAATTGCCTCCAGTCATATCTGGTAAATAGCTGCCCAGTGTAGCGGCTGATACCTCTCTGTTTTCTTCTAAAACAGATACTTGTTCGGCTATATTACGTAGTTGACGAATGTTTCCGGGCCATCGGTAACGTTGTAAAATAGCCACGGCCTCTTCTTGCAGTCTGATGGTGGGCATTTTATATTTTTGACCAAAGTCTGAAGCAAACTTTCGGAACAACAAATGAATGTCTCCTTGTCTTTCTCTTAAGGGAGGTATGTTGATTTCTACCGTACTTAAACGATAGTATAAATCCTCTCTAAATTTCTCTTTTTTAATCGCCTCGAACATATTTACATTGGTCGCGGCCACAATACGCACGTTTGTTTTTTGTACTTGAGAAGAGCCTACTTTTAAAAATTCGCCATTTTCTAATACTCGTAATAAACGTACTTGTGTAGTTAGGGGTAATTCTCCTACTTCATCTAAAAAAATAGTACCTCCATCGGCCACTTCAAAATAACCACTACGGGTTTGTGTCGCGCCGGTGAAGGCTCCTTTTTCGTGTCCAAAAAGTTCAGAGTCTATGGTGCCTTCTGGTATTGCTCCACAGTTCACAGCAATATATTTGGCGTGTTTTCTATGTGATAAGGAATGAATAATTTTTGGAATAGATTCTTTACCTACACCACTTTCCCCAGTAACTAATACGGAGATATCCGTAGGTGCTACTTGCATAGCTTTTTCCAAAGCTCTATTAAACTTTGGGTCGTTGCCTATAAGTTCAAAGCGCTGTTTTATGGATTGTACGGATTCCAATAGCTTAATTGTTTTTAGAAAGTGAAACTGCTTCTCCTATTAATGTAGCAGAAGTACAGTCGTTAATTTTTACATTTACAAATTGCCCAACTTTGTAGTCCTCTTTAGGGAATACAACAACGGTGTTTTGAGAGTTTCTACCCATCCAATGCGCATCAGATTTTTTAGAGGTTCCTTCTATTAAAACCTCTTCTGTCTTGCCAACATGTTGTTGCGTACGGTATAAAGCATGCTCTTGTTGTAAGTTGATAATTTCTGTAAGTCTGCGTTTTTTTATAGCTTCTGGAACATCATCTTCTAATTTACGAGCAGCTAAGGTTCCCGGCCTTTCGGAGTAGGCGAACATAAATCCAAAATCGTACTTTACATACTCCATTAAAGATAAAGTATCTTGGTGGTCTTCTTCGGTTTCTGTTGGGAAACCAGTAATCATATCTTGACTAATGGCGCAATCCGGAATACGGGATTTTATATTATCTATAAGGGTAAAATATTCTTGTCTGGTATGCAGGCGATTCATTTCTTTTAGTATTCTATCGCTACCACTTTGTACAGGCAAGTGTATGTATTTGCAGATGTTGTCAAATTTAGCCATGGTGTCTATAACATCCAAGGTCATGTCTTGCGGATTAGATGTAGAAAAACGAATGCGCATTTTAGGTTGTGCAAGTGCCACCAATTCTAATAATTTCGCAAAGTTTACAGAAGTTGCTTTTTGCATATCCGTAGCCTTGTCAAAATCTTTTTTTAATCCGCCACCATACCATAGGTAACTATCTACATTTTGTCCTAGTAATGTAATTTCTTTAAAACCTCTGTCCCATAAATCATTGACTTCATCTATGATAGATTGTGGGTCACGACTACGTTCCCTACCTCTAGTAAAGGGCACAACACAAAAGGTACACATATTATCACAGCCACGGGTAATGGAGACAAAAGCGCTAACCCCGTTAGAATTTAGACGTACGGGGGCAACATCACCATACGTTTCATCTTTAGATAGAATGACGTTAACTGCGTTTCTACCTTCGTCTATTTCTTTAATTAGGTTTGGTAAATCTTTGTAGGCATCTGGGCCTACAACCATATCTACCATTTTTTCCTCTTCTAAGAATTTACTTTTAAGACGTTCTGCCATACAACCCAATACGCCAATTTTCATCCCAGGGTTGGTGCGTTTTACAGCATTGTATTTTTCTAAACGTTTTCTAACAGTTTGTTCTGCCTTTTCTCTAATAGAACAGGTATTTACCAAAACCAAATCGGCCTCCTCTAACTTTTGGGTGGTGTTAAAGCCTTCTTTAGCCAATATGGACGCAACAATTTCACTATCCGAAAAATTCATTTGACAGCCGTAGCTTTCAATGTATAATTTACGGGTGTTTTTGCTGTTGTTTTCTAGTGATAGGGCAGTGCCCTGTACTTTTTCGTCTATAATTTTTTCCGTGTCGTTTTGCATCATCCTTACCTTTCTGCGGGGGGCAAAGATACTATTTTTAGTAAACGATAATGACAAATTGGCAGTTAAATTAAGACGATTTTAAATAATTGCACGTTATATCCTAAATTTAGAACAACCAAAATCAATATTTTATGAAAATAGACCAACTAAAGTCTAGAATTGAATCCAGTGTTAATCTGGATTTCGGTGGAATTTTTAGTGAATCCATCGAGCTATTTAAAAAAGTGTGGGTGCAAGGATTAGTGACCTTTCTAATTATGATGGCTTGCATTATGCCTTTTTATCTTATTATTTACATACCAATGTTTGCTGCAGGCTTTAATGACCCTCAGTCTTTTGAATCTGACCAGCCACCAGTGTGGTTTGCTGTGTTGATGATTGTATTCATGCCTATTTTTTTATTGGCAGTAATGACCATTAGTAATGGCCTAATGGCTGCTTTTTATCGAATCTGTAAGCTAAAAGATAAGGAGGAGATGGGCAAGGATGATTATTTTAGGTTTTTAAAAGGAGAAAATTTAAAAAAGTCTTTTGTTCTTGGGTTATACGCAACAGGCCTTACTTTTTTAGGTATGCTTGCTTGTGGTATAGGGGTAATCTACGTTATGGTCCCTGTTTCTTTGTTTCCTGTGTTTTTAGCATTTAGGCAAGATTTGACTGCTGCAGAGATAGTGAAAGCGAGCTTCGCTTTGGGAAATAAAAATTGGCTAGTGATATTTGGGTTGCTGTTAGTCTGTGGTTTTTTAGCTAATCTAGGTGTTATTGCCTGTTACATAGGATTGTTTTTTACTGCTATGTTTGGCAAAATACCATTGTATTTTGTGTATAAAAATAGCCTTGGTTTTGATGCGGATGAGCAACATGAACAACCAATTTTAGAAGCATAAATTAGTAATTTATTTACAGTAAGGTTGCGTAATAACAACATGTTAAAGTGTTAGTTGTTACGCAACTTTTTATTTGGGCTTCATCTATAAATTGTATTCAACTAACAATCAATAAAACAACAATCATGAAAAAGAACCTTTTTATAGTAGTCCTTTCTATTTTAGTGTGTATGCTAAGCTGTACGGATGATAATGATGCTTCTTATGCAGAAGTTGTAGTGGCAAAACCTTTGGTAATTAGCAAAACAGAATTTGTAAATAGTATAGCTGTTCTTCCGCCGCAGGCGATTGATGAGTCTGGTAAAATGTATGCTTATAAGGAATACATTTTTGTGAATGATAAATACAAAGGCATACATGTTATAGATAACAGTAATCCATCTAACCCAAATAAAATAGGCTTTATAAAAATTGCAGGCAATGTGGATATATCTATTAAGGATGATGTATTGTACGCAGATAGTTTAATGGATTTATTGGTTTTTGATATTACAGATATACATAACATTAAACAGTTGAAACGATTAGAAAACGTATTGCAAGATAATGTAGTTTGGCCTGCTGCAGATGTATTTGAATTTGATGGCGTAGATTATGAAAACGAGATTTTGGTAGGTTGGGAAACTGTGGTGGAACGCCGGAAAATAGCAGAGGTGAATACGGTAGATTTTGCTTTGGAAAATGCTAGCGACGGCACAAGAAGTACAGGTCAAGGTGGCTCTCTGGCTCGGTTTAAAATTGTGTCAGATTATCTGTATGCAGTAGACAATCATAATATCAATATTTTTGATATTTCCAATTTAGACGCTCCAGAAGTTTTAGATAAAGTATACGCTGGTTTTGATATTGAGACCATTTTTAATAAAGGGGAGTACTTGTTTTTAGGAAGTATGCGCGGTATGTACATCTATAATATTGGCAATCCAGAACAGCCTACCTTGGTGAGTGAATTTGAGCATGGAAAGGCTTGTGATCCTGTGGTTGTAGATGATAATTATGCCTATGTAACGC
Organism: Croceivirga sp. JEA036; assembly: GCF_011882165.1. Classification (NCBI taxonomy): domain Bacteria; kingdom Pseudomonadati; phylum Bacteroidota; class Flavobacteriia; order Flavobacteriales; family Flavobacteriaceae; genus Croceivirga; species Croceivirga sp. JEA036. Next base: position 30,098 of record NZ_JAATON010000003.1, on the reverse strand, counting down.
TGCGGGGAGGTAATACCTGTGGTGCTACAGAGAGTGGTTTGTTTATTATTGATATCAGTAATATGGAGCAACCAGAATTAAAAGTGATGTATCCCATGGATGAGCCTTACGGACTCGGAATTAAAGATGATAAGCTTTTTGTGTGCGATGGCGCTTCTGGATTAAAAGTGTACGATAAGCGTAATGTTCCGGACTTGCCGCAGCTAAACCATTTTAAGGATGTTGTTACGTTTGATGTTATTCCGTTAGAAGACCATTTATTAATGGTAGGAGATGGTGTGCTATATCAATATAAATATTTAGATGCTTCCATAGCGTTGCTTAGCACGTTTCAACTTAACTAATTACAAGGTGAATTTGGTGTGTAAATATCCCGCAATTAGCGGGATATTTATGTATTGGTACGCTTTTGAGTTAAGTCAAATAAAAAAATTCATATACTTTTGTTTTCAACAAACCGCAGCTAATGCCAAAGAATCTAGTTATCGTAGAGTCGCCTGCTAAGGCAAAGACCATAGAAAAGTTTTTAGGAAAAGATTATCAAGTAGAGTCCAGCTTTGGACACATTGCCGATTTACCGTCAAAAGAATTGGGGGTAGACGTGGATAAAGACTTTACGCCTAAGTATGTGGTGGATAAGGATAAAAAAGCCCTGGTTAAGAAATTAAAAGATTTAGCTAAAAAAGCAGAGATAATCTGGCTTGCGAGTGATGAAGACCGTGAGGGAGAGGCTATATCTTGGCATTTGGCAGAAGAATTAGGTTTGGAGCAGAAAAAGACAAAAAGAATTGTTTTTAATTCCATTACTAAAGCTGCAATACAACGAGCTATCAAAAACCCAAGAGAAATTAATTACAACTTGGTAAACGCACAGCAAGCGCGTAGGGTTTTAGATCGTTTGGTGGGATACCAGTTGTCTCCGGTACTTTGGAAAAAAATTAAACCAGGACTTTCTGCGGGTAGGGTACAATCTGTATCTGTGCGTTTAATTGTAGAAAGAGAAAGGGAAATAGAGGCTTTTACTCCAGAAGCATCTTTTAAAATAAAGGCAGAATTCAAAACGCTAGGCGGTGTTTCTTTTGAAGCTAAATTGAATAAAAGTTTTGCATCAGAAAAAGAAGCTCAAGCATTTTTAGATAGCAATATTGGTACAGATTTTAAGGTGGCTAAATTAGATACTAAACCTGCTAAAAAATCACCGGCTGCTCCATTTACCACATCTACCCTTCAGCAGGAAGCCTCGCGAAAGCTATACTTTTCTGTGGGTAAAACCATGCAAGTAGCGCAACGTTTATATGAGGCGGGTCTTATCACCTACATGAGAACGGACAGCGTAAATCTTTCTAAAGAAGCACTGGATGCTGCAAAAGATGCTATTGTATCTAACTATGGTGAAAAATATAGTGAAGTTCGTAATTACACAGGTAAGTCTAAAGGGGCACAAGAAGCACATGAGGCGATAAGACCTACAGATATGAAATTGCAAGCTCCTTCTTTAGAAAGAGACCAAGCTAGATTGTATGAGTTAATATGGAAACGTACCTTGGCTTCGCAAATGAGTGATGCTCAATTAGAGCGTACTAATGTTAAAATTAGCGCAAGTACTCACCAAGAAGAATTTACAGCCAATGGTGAGGTAGTTAAATTTGATGGTTTTTTAAAAGTCTATTTAGAAGGGGTAGATGAAGAAGATTTAGCAGAAGAACAAGAAGGGATGCTGCCAGCTATGAAGGTGAGTGATGCTCTAAATAATAATTACATCTCTGCTACAGAAAGATTTACTAGACCACCATATAGGTATACAGAGGCTTCTTTGGTAAAGAAATTGGAACAATTGGGTATCGGTAGGCCTTCTACATATGCTCCTACAATTTCTACCATACAAAACAGGGGTTATGTAGAAAAAGGAGCTATAGAAGGTGTGGAGCGTAAATACACCCAATTGGTTTTAGAAGGCGGTAAGATAGACGCTAAAACACTGACAGAAACTGTAGGGTCTGATAAAGGCAAAATGGTGCCAACAGATATTGGTATGATTGTAAATGATTTTCTGGTTACCAATTTTTCTAAAATTTTAGATTACAATTTTACGGCACAATTAGAAGAGGACTTTGATGAAATAGCAGCAGGAGAGGAAGATTGGAAAAAAGTAATGAAAGATTTTTATGCTGATTTTCATCCAACTGTAGAAGATGTAGAAGAAAATGCAGAACGCGCTAGTGGGGAGCGCATATTAGGTACCGACCCAGAATCTGGTAGGCAAGTATCCGTAAGGTTGGGTAGGTTTGGGCCAATGGTCCAGATTGGTACATCAGAAGAAGAAGAAAAGCCACAATTTGCAAGTCTACTGCCAGAACAATCTTTGACAACAATTACCTTTGAAGAAGCCATGGAGCTGTTTCAATTGCCTAAAAAGTTGGGTGTTTATGAGGGGGAAGAAGTAGAAGCCAATGTAGGGAGGTACGGTCCGTATGTAAAATTTGGGAAAAAATTCATCTCTTTAGATAAAGGAGAAAGCGCTTTTGATGTAGATATGGATAGGGCGGTAGAATTAATTAAGGCAAAGCAAAAGGCAGATGCCCCTATTGCTACGTATAAGGGTACTGATGTAACCAAGGGCGTAGGTAGATTTGGACCATTTATAAAATGGGATGGCATGTTTATTAACGTGAATAAGAAATACGACTTTGACAATCTTAGCCAAGCAGATATAGAAGAATTAATAGAAGCTAAAATTCAGAAAGAGAAGGATAAATTAATTCAAGAATGGCCAGAAGAAGGAATCCGTATAGAAAAGGCACGCTGGGGCAGGCACAATATTATAAAAGGTAAAATTAAGGTAGAGCTGAGTAAAGATGTAGATGCTACTAAAATTGCCTTAGATGAAGCCAAAGCCTTAATAGAGCAAAAAACACCCAAGAAGAAAACAAGAGCAAAAAGCAAAAAATAGCAAACCAAAATCCTTTAAAACTAGAAGAAATATATGGCGTTCGACTTTTTAGTGCCCGTAAGTGAAAAAGTGTTGGCCTTTTCAGAATTCTTACCTCCCCAAGCACTAGGAATGAATATTCACAAGCATACCGAAAAAAAAGGTATGCCAGTATTTGCAAACGCTACGGTGGCTCTATTTGGTGTTCTAGAATCTAGAAATGCATTTGAGAAAAAGACAGCCAAGTTAGATACAGACGGCCTACGTTTAGAGCTATACAGGTTAATGATGGGGAATTGGAATGGTACTATAATAGATATAGGAGACATTCATGAAGGAGCTTCTGTAGAAGACACTTATTTTGTAGTTAAAGAAATAACAGCAGGTCTGTTAGAAGAAAACATTATACCCATAGTTTTAGGGGCTACACAAGATTTAACCTTTCCTATTTATCGTTCTTTTGATGGTATAAAGGATATGGTCAATATTGTTAATGTAGATGCTAAGTTTGATTTTGGTATGGATGATGAATTAATCTCTTCAGAGTCTTACATGAGTCGTATCATTACAGATAAACCAAATAATTTATTCAATTTTAGCAATCTAGGATACCAATCGTATTTTAATGCACAAGAAGAGATGGACCTTATGGACCGCCTGTTTTTTGATGCATACAGGTTAGGAGAACTTATTGGGGATATCAAGTTAGTAGAGCCAGTAATGCGTAATGCACATTTGGTGAGTATAGATATGAGGGCGGTTATGGCATCTACAATGGGGGTAACCACTAATTTTTCTCCAAACGGATTTGATGGTAGAGAAATCTGTGCCATAGCAAGGTATGCGGGGATGAGCGATAAAATATGTGCTTTTGGTATTTATGAAATGGAGAATGCCGTACTCTCTCATAAATTAATTGCACAAATAATATGGTACTTTATAGAGGGTTTAAATTACCGCATTTTAGAAGAGCCAACTTCTGATAGTGAAGATTTTACAAAATTTACCGTACCCACAGATGCGGATGAAATGGTATTCTTTAAAAGCCATGTAACAGAAAGATGGTGGGTAGAGGTGCCATCTGTTATGATTCCACATAATAAATCAAAATCCGTTGCGTTATTACCTTGCACTCAACAGGACTATTTAGATGCTTGCAATCAAAATATCCCAGAGAGATGGCTAAAAGCCTATAAGAAAGGTTTAAACTGAACATTAAAATTTTTTGACACTTAAATTGTATTTGTACAATAAAATATTCAAAATCAAGTTTTGAGAGTATGAAATTGTGTTATGCAGTTTATAAATCTTAAATCGAAAATTTAACCTAAAGTATGAGAAAGCTATTGTTATCATCTCTAGCATTTGCGTTTTTACTCGGAAGTTGCGGGTCAAAATCAAATTCAAAAGGTGAATTAGTTGGAGTTAAAGGGAAGAAATGGTATCCCGAGAAGCCTTACGGTATGGAATTGATACCACGAGGTTCCTTTATCATGGGTAAGGCAGATGAGGATCAAGCTAAAGTTCTCAATGCACCAACCAGAACGGTTACCGTTAGGTCCTTCTATATGGATGATACAGAGATTACGAATAGTGAATATCGTCAGTTCGTAGAGTGGGTAAAGGATTCTGTTGCTAGAACCAAAATGGCCATCTTAGCAGATGAGTTAGGTTTGGGACCAGATGATGATGGTACTATTGGGGAGTATGCTTTTAAAAGTGCCGATACTTCAAAGCTTTCTGTATGGGAAAAATATAAAATAGACAACTTTATTGGGGGTGATGGTTATGAAGGCTATGCGCTTAATAAAGATGTTGATCTTATTTGGGATACTAATGATTATCCAGATGAGTACTATGCAGAAATTATGGATACCTTGTATTTAGATGATGAGGAAACCTATAATGGACAGCGTACTATTGATGTAAAACAATTAAAGTACAAGTATAACTGGATGGATATTGAAGCAGCTGCTAGAGCAAAAACTGGTAAGCGTAGTGATTTCATTAAAAAGGAAGAACTAGAGATATATCCGGATACAACGGTTTGGATTAGAGATTTTGAGTACTCTTACAACGAACCAATGCATAACGACTATTTTTGGCATGATGCGTATAGCGACTACCCTGTAGTTGGTGTAAATTGGCAACAAGCCAAAGCGTTCTGTCACTGGAGAACCAAGTTCAAGAACGATGATCAGAAAAGCAGAGGAAAGCAATTTGTAAATCAATTTAGATTGCCTACAGAAGCAGAATGGGAATATGCTGCTAGAGGAGGCATTGAAGGAGGTACTTATCCTTGGGGTGGTCCTTATGTAATTAGTGATACAGGATGCTTTATGGCTAACTTTAAACCACAACGTGGAGATTATGCAGCGGATGCCGCGTTATACACAGTAGAAGCGCAGTCTTACGAACCTAACGATTATAATCTTTACAATATGGCTGGTAACGTGTCTGAATGGACCAACTCTAGCTACGACCCAGGAGCATACGAGTATGTTTCTACAATGAACCCAAATGCAGGTTCTGGCCAAAACAAGCGTAAAGTTATCCGTGGTGGTTCATGGAAAGATGTTGCATACTTCTTACAAGTAAGCACTAGAGATTACGAATATCAAGATTCTGCTCGTAGCTATATCGGCTTTAGAACGGTACAAGACTACATGGGAGAAGAAGATTCAACAAAAGGTAATAACGGACTATAAACAAGAAATAGCTTACGAGAACACTGAATTAAACTTGTAACCAAATTCTTTATTTATATAACTTAATTTAATTATCATTATGGCACAGTCAAAATCAACAAAAAAACTGTTTAACATGGCCTACGGGCTTGGAGCATCAGTAGTAATTATTGGTGCACTTTTTAAGATACTTCACTGGGAGTTCGGTCCTTTAACAGGGGGGTTACTTTTAGCTATTGGTCTTATTACAGAAGCATTAATTTTCGCAATTGCAGCTTTTGAACCCGTAGAAGAAGAAGTAGATTGGTCTTTAGTGTACCCAGAATTAGCTGGTGGTGAGCCTAAAAAAGCACAAAAGAAAGAAGCTGCTGAGGTTAAAGAAGCAGAAGGCATCCTTTCTAAGAAATTAGATGAAATGCTTAAAGAAGCTAACATTGATTCTCAATTGTTTAGTAGCTTAGGAGAAAGCATCAAAAGTTTTGAAGGTGCAGCTAAAAATATTGCTCCTACTACAGATGCTATTCAACATACTAAAAAATACTCAGAAGAGTTGTCTCAGGCAGCCACTCAAATGGAGTCTTTAAATAGTCTTTACAAAGTACAGTTAGAAAGTGCAAGTCGTCAAGCTTCTATCAACGAAGAAGTAGTACAAAACGCTGGTGCTTTAAAAGAGCAAATGCAATCTTTAGCCACTAACCTTTCTTCTTTGAATGGTGTTTATGGTGGAATGTTGTCTGCAATGTCTAAGAACTAATTAGTTTCTATTACAATAACCCCAAATTATTAATTTTTAAAACTAATTAGAAAAACATGGCAGGAGGTAAAGCAAGTCCACGTCAGAAGATGATCAACTTAATGTATTTGATCTTCATCGCGATGTTGGCACTAAACATAGGAAAAGAAGTTCTAGCAGCATTCGGTGTAATGAATGAAAAGTTTGAAGCTTCTAATATAAAAGCCAGCGATAACAATATGGCCTACTTAGAAGGTTTGGAAACCAAAGCTTCTGAAAACGAAGAGGAGTATGCTCCTTTGTATGCTAAAGCTAAGCAAGTAACAGAAATGTCTAACGAGTTCTATAGCTATATAGAAGGTCTTAAGACAGAAATGCTTGCAGGTTACGAAGACAAAAAAGATTACGAAAAAATGGATAAATCAGATTTTCTTGATCAAAAATTCTTCGGTGGTGATAAAGTAACAGAAGAAGGACAAAAGTTCTTAAACTGGGTAAACAAGTACCGTACAGATGTTAGTAAGGTGTTACCAGAAAACATGAAAGATATTAAGGAATCTGTAAATGCTCGTTTTGCTACTGGTGATGCCAATGGTAAAGTAGAAAAGAGTGACGGTACCAAAGAAGATTGGTTAAACTATCACTATGAAAGAGTACCTATGGTAGTTTCTTTAACTAAGTTAACTGCGTTGCAGTCAGACATCAAAGCTACTGAGCAAGATGTATTAAAAGGCTTGTTAGAAGGTAACCTTACAGAAGCAGTATCTTTAAAGAACTTTGCTACTTCTTTATCAGCATCTAAATCTGCTTTCTACAGTGGTGAAAAATATGATGGTAAAATCATCATCTCTAAAACAGATAAGACATCTACACCTGTACGTGCAGAGTTAACTTTAGATGGTAGAAAATTAACTGCAGATAAAGATTACAAATTAGAAGCTGGTGGTGTAAAAATGTTAATCAACGCTGGTGGCGCTGGTGATCACACTGTAGCGGGTAACCTTTACTTTATGCAAGATGGTAAAGAAATAGAAGTTCCTGTAAACAATTCGTTCGCAACTATTTCTAAGCCTAACGCTGCTGTGATTGCTGCAGATAAAATGAATGTAGTTTATCGTGGGGTTGCAAACCCAATGACAATCTCTATTCCTGGTATTCCAGATAACAAAGTAAGTGCTTCTGCACCGGGATTAAGAAAAGTTAATGGTAGTAGATACGTAATGAACCCAGGTACGGGTAGAGAAGTGACAATCAGTGCTTCTGGTGTATTGCCAGATGGTCAAAGAATTAGTACTCCAGCAACTTTCCGTATCAAAGATATTCCAAGACCTAGCGGTACCATCCGTGGAGAGGCAGGTAGCGTTAAGATGCCAAGAAGAAACTTGGAAATCTCTACTGTTAGTGCAATGTTAGAAGACTTTGATTTTGATTTGAATTTAGGCGTAAGCGGATTTAAGTTCAAAGTTCCTGGTCAACCAACGGTAGTAGTTAGCGGTAACAAATTAAATGCAAAAGCAAAATCTGCATTACAAAGAGCTAAAAGAGGTGATGCAGTACAAATTTTTGATATCAACGCTTATATTTCAAACAACAAAGGATATAAATTGAAGAAAGTTTCTCCTGTTGTTGTAGAATTGACAAACTAAAGATTTAGGTAAAATGAATTGGAAAAATGTTTTAGTAATTGCTGCGGTAGGTCTATTGCCATTATCCATGATGGCACAAGCAAACATCCTTAATGCAAAATTGCCAGAGGAGATTGGTAAAAAGACCGATGCACAAATAGCTCAAGATAATGACAAACCTTTAGATTACGGCTATGTGGACGATAGGGATATTCTTTGGTCTAAAACCGTATGGGAGGTAATAGATTTAGATGAGCGCGTTAACTTTCCGTTGTACTATCCTACTGATACTATTGGGATAGGTTCTGATAGAAGGTCTTTATACCACGTATTGATTAAAAATATCAAGAATGGGAAACTAACAGACATCTATACGGATTCTTACTTTACAGAAAAGCTTCAAGGTCTTGGAGATTTAGAAGCAACTCTTAAAAAAGTAGATACAACAGACCTTGGTTATGAGCAATTGAACGCAGGAGAACAAATCTCAGAAGAGTTTATTAACAGAAGAGATTTAGATGCTGCAGATATTGAAGAATACCACGTAAAAGGTATTTGGTATTTTGATAAGAGACAGGGAGAATTAAAGTACCGTTTATTAGGTATAGCTCCAGTAGCTCCAGATGTAAACTTTATAGATGATGAGTCTGTAGATCCAAACGAAAACAAGGTAGAATTGTTCTGGGTATGGTACCCAAGCGCAAGACAAATCTTGCACGAAGCTAAGGTCTTTAACAACAGAAACTCGGCGCAACCTATCACTTTTGATATGTTGCTAAACGCTAGAAGGTTTAATGGTACCATTTATAAGGAAGATAACGTACATGGAGACCGTAAAATAGACGATTACGTTTTTGATAATGCCTTGTTCCAATTACTAGAAGCGAACAGAATAAAAGAAACTATTCGCGATAGGGAGCAAGATATGTGGGCATATTAATTAGTACCCAAAAATAATTTCCAATTCAACAAGATTAGACGCCTTGGCAATTTGCCAAGGCGTTTTTTATTTTCTATAGCCTAGCGATGTATTTTTGTAATATGAAAGACGTGCTTATCGTAGGCTTAGGTTTAGCGGGGATATCACTTTGCGAAAGATTAGAAGCTAAGGGGAAAACATTTGATGTGTACACAGATACCTCTCAAAAATCTTCTTTAGTTGCTGGTGGGCTATACAATCCGGTTATTTTAAAACGATTTACCATGGCATGGCGAGCAGATGCCCAAATGGATGTAGCCATACCGTTTTATCAGCAATTACAAACTAAACTTGGCACTCAGTTAGATTATAAGGTTAAGGTATTAAGAAGATTTACTTCTATAGAAGAACAAAACACGTGGTTTGAGGCTGCTGATAAACCCCGTTTAGCCCGTTTTTTAAATACACACTTGCACAAAAACACAAATGACGGCATAGATGCTCCCTTTGGGTATGGAGAAGTCTTAGAAACGGGTCGTGTTGCTACGGAAAAATTAGTACAGTTGTATGCAAAATACCTTGAAGGCATAAGCGCTTTGCACAGAACGACATTTCTCTATCAAGATTTACAAATGCTTAAGGATGGCGTAGCCTATCAAGGAAAAAAATATGAGAAAGTAGTTTTTGCAGAAGGTTTTGGACTTAAAAGCAATCCTTATTTTAATTATCTGCCCTTAAATGGTACAAAAGGAGAATTACTCACTGTAAAGATTCCGGGTTTAAGAGAAACGAGTGTAATTAAATCTTCTGTTTTTATTATTCCTTTAGAAGAAGATGTATACAGAATTGGAGCTACTTACAAATGGAAGGACAAAACGAATACACCAACTGATGCGGCTAAAGAGGAGTTATTAGAAAAATTGGAAAAATTTTTAAAGCTTCCTTATACAGTGGAAAAGCATGTAGCAGGGATTAGACCCACAGTAACAGATAGGAGGCCATTAGTTGGGGGACACCCTATTTATGAACAGTTATATGTGTTGAATGGTTTTGGCTCAAGAGGTGTTTTAATTGCTCCAGAGGTATCAAACCAATTAGTAGATGCCATGTATGGTACCGCACAATTGCATCCAGAAATAGATATTCAAAGATTTCAAAATAAATATGTGGCTAGTACTTAATGTGCTTTTGCCGTAGTATTGGCTTCTTTTTTATCCAAACTAGGGTCGTAAGACATAAAAAAGTTAATCCAAATATTTCTAGATAAGCGCATAATCACCGGCATAAAAACTATTAGAGTACCAATAATGCTTATAAAAGTAGCTACAAGGTCTGCTCCTAAAATTAGATTGCTAATAACAAATGCAGCTACAGCAAAGGCAATTCCCACAGCATAACTAACATACATTGCCCCATAAAAAAAGGATGGTTCTATTTTATACTTAGTATTGCAGTGAGAACAACGCTCATGCATTTTTAAAACTTGGCTTAACGCATACGGGTTTGAGTTAACATACATGCTTTCGTTTTGACATTTAGGGCAACTTCCTGTTAAAATACTGTTGATTTTAGAGCCTTTTTTTAACATTTGCATCAGTTTTAAACAAAAATACAGAATATCCAATTCTGGGTTTGTAACCTATATCACAAATTATGCTTAACATTCACAACCTTTCTGTATCCTTTGGAGGGGAATATTTATTCAATCAAATTTCATTTCGCCTAAACCCAGGAGACAAAGTTGGTTTAATTGGTAAAAATGGAGCTGGTAAATCTACCATGCTTAAACTTTTATCAAAAGAAATGCCTTTAGATGAAGGTACCATAGCATCAGACAAAGATGTTAAGATTGGTTTTCTTAAGCAAGATTTGGATTTTGAAGAAGGTCGTACGGTATTAGAAGAATCTTATCAAGCCTTTAAAGATATTAAAGACTTAGAGCTAAAGTTAGATTACATCAATAATCAACTAGCAGAACGTACGGATTATGAGAGCGAAGGATACAACCAGTTAATGATAGATATAAATGATGTTACGCATCGTTATGAAATATTAGGAGGATATAATTACCAAGGCGATACAGAAAAAGTACTACTTGGACTTGGGTTTAAACGCGAGGATTTTGATAAGCAAACAACAACTTTTTCTGGCGGTTGGCGTATGCGTATAGAATTAGCCAAACTTTTATTACAGTCTAATGATGTTTTGCTATTAGATGAGCCTACGAACCACTTGGATATTGAATCTATATTATGGTTAGAGCAATTTTTAAAGGGGTATGTAGGTGCTGTGGTAATTGTCTCTCACGATAAAATGTTTTTAGACAATGTTACTAACAGAACTATAGAAATATCCTTAGGGCGTATTTACGATTATAACAAACCTTATTCTGCATACCTAGAATTACGTTCAGAAATAAAGGAACAGCAACGTGCTGCACAGAAAAACCAAGAAAGAGAAATACAACAAGCAGAACGCTTAATAGAGAAATTTAGGGCAAAGTCCAGTAAAGCATCTATGGCGCAATCGCTTATCAAAAAATTAGATAAGATGGAGCGTATAGAGGTAGACCAAGATGATAATAGCGTGATGAACGTCCGTTTTCCTATTTCTGTGAATCCAGGAAAGGTAATTGTAGAACTGGATGAACTAGGTAAAAATTACGGGAGCAAAAAAGTACTAGAAGATGTTTCTATGTTAGTAGAGCGTGGAAGCAAAATAGCATTTGTGGGGCAAAACGGTCAAGGTAAAACTACGCTAGCCAAAATTATAGTAGGGGAGCTAGCGTATTCTGGAAATCTTAAACTGGGACATAATGTGCAAATAGGATACTTTGCTCAAAACCAAGCAGAGTATCTAGACGGCAATAAAACCATCCTAGATACCATGATAGATGCGGCTAATGAAACCAACCGTAGTAAGGTAAGAGATATTCTAGGTTCCTTTTTGTTTGGTGGTGATGATGTAGAAAAGCAGGTAAAAGTGCTTTCTGGTGGTGAACGTAACCGTTTAGCACTGGCAAAACTCTTGTTACAACCTTTTAATGTGCTAGTGATGGATGAGCCTACTAACCACTTAGATATTAAATCTAAGAATGTGCTAAAGCAAGCGCTAAATCATTTTGAAGGTACGTTGTTGCTGGTTTCTCACGATAGAGATTTTCTACAAGGACTAACAGATAAGGTGTACGAATTTAAAGATGGGAATATTAAGGAATATTTAGGGGATATTGATTTTTACCTAGAACAGCGTAATGTAGAAGATTTTAGGAGTATAGAAAAAAGAAGTAAGGAAAACGTAGCAGCAACTGCACCCAAGGCACAGAACGATTACAAAGAACAAAAGCGCATAAAATCCTTAAAAAATAAATTAAGTACGCTAGAAAAGAATATTGCAAAACTAGAAAAGCAAATTGCAGACTATGACCATAACCTTTTAATGGATTATGAGGGTACCATTGCAAAGCCAGATTTTTTTGATACATACAATGGTTGTAAGAAAAAATTAGAGGATTATATGGCAGACTGGGAAGAGGTTTCTATGCAATTAGATGGCTAACCACAGTTTTTAGCATTTTCACAACAATATGGTTTAGTTTCACAACAATCCGGGGTGCGTTTAACGATTTAATTTTTTTGTAAAGAATTCTTCCTTTTATTTTGTAGGTAAATTCTTATGAAGTAAATTTGAATTGTATGAAAACGACCAAATCAACCATCCTTTTTTTAGTAGCAGTACTACAAACCGCTGTTAGCCTTGCTGAAATTGGCAAAGCAGAGAAAGCAGCTTTGGTAGAACTGTACCAAAACACAAGAGGAGCGGAGTGGACAAATTCATGGAATTTAGATGCGCCAGTATCAGAATGGCAAGGTGTTGTTGTAAGAAATGATAAGGTTGTAGGCTTAAATCTTTTTAATAATAATCTTACTGGGGTTTTACCAGAGAGTTTAGGGAATTTAGAGTATTTAGAGCATCTAAATTTGGCGTTTAATAGCATAACAGGTGAGTTACCAAAGAATATAGTAGAACTAAAACGCTTAAAAACGTTCAAGTTAGAGATGAATAGGCTTAAAGGGGGTATCCCTACAGAAATTGGGAATCTAACAGCCTTGAAAGAATTCTCTGTTTTTAATAATTTTTTGAGTGGGCCAATACCCGAAAGTTTTGGGGCTATTACGGGACTAAAAATATTGAATTTATCTAGCAATAACTTTAGGGGTACTATACCACAAAGTATAGGGAGCTTAACCCAGTTAGAGAAGTTAGGATTGTTTGAGAATGCGTTAGAAGGAGAAATACCTTCTAGCATAGGGCAATTGGTTGCTTTAGAAGAATTAGTGTTGGCAAATAATGACTTAGGTGGCGGTATACCGCAAGAATTTGCGCAACTTTCAAAATTAAAAGTACTTCAAATACAAAATAACAAGTTCAATTCTTACAGGGGTATTGAGGCCATGGACACTAAACAGTTTTTGGTATTAGATACAGATAGCGAAAAGCTATCGCCTTACAAGGAATTAGACTTACAAGCTGTACCTAGTAGGATGGCTGATACAAAATTTGAAGACAATGATAATAAGTAGTTAGTTATACTTTAGTTTGTTTGGTTCGGGGGTGCAGAGGTGTGCCCCCTTTTTTTGTGTCTATTTTTCTTTTTATGAAATATTTAACCCAGAACAGCCGTAGCTTGCGATAAGTTTGTATTTTAACAAATACCAAACTAATGCAAAGAAAAACCATCTCCGTTATCCTGGGGGTATTGCTAATTATTGCGGCTTTTTTTGGAGCCAAAGCAATTATCAATAGTAAAAAGGATAGAAAACCAACTCCCCAAAAGGTTGTAAAAACCGTTTTTGCAGAAGAAATTAAGAATAAGACGATACCTATTGTGGTTCCTGCCAACGGTAATTTGGTAGCTAAGGACCGCGTAGAACTATATGCAGAGGTACAAGGCGTTTTTAAAAAAGGAGCTAAGCCATTTAAAGCAGGTCAAGAATATCAGGCTGGGCAAACATTAATTCGTATAGATGCCTCTGAATATTACGCTAGTGTGCAAGCTGCTAAAAGTAATTTTTACAATCAACTTACCGCAATAATGCCAGATTTGCAATTAGATTATCCAGAACATTTTGATAAATGGCAGGCGTATTTGGTAAATTTTGATTTGAACAAAACTACCCCGGAGTTACCAGAGGTAACTTCTAACAAAGAGAAATTTTTTATTACGGGTAGAGGCATTTTTAGTAGTTATTACAATGTTAAAAATTTAGAACAGCGGCTTTCTAAGTATTCGTTGTCCGCACCATTTTCTGGTATCTTAACAGAAGCCTTGGTTACAGAAGGCTCTTTGGTACGGTCTGGCCAAAAGTTAGGTGAGTATATAAAAACGGGTGTATACGAGTTAGAGGTGGCAGTGAGTAAAACCTTTGCAGATTTTTTATCAGTAGGTAAAACAGTACAACTTCAAAATTTAGAAAAAACTAAAAAGTTTTCAGGTAAAGTGGTACGGGTAAATGGTAGGGTAGACCAAACATCGCAAACCATTACTGCCTTTATAGAAGTAGAAGGGAATCAATTAAAAGAAGGACAGTATTTAGAGGCTCAGTTAGACGCTAATGAAGTTGAAAATGCCATAGAGGTAGACCGTTCGCTTTTAACGGAAAGCAATCAGATTTTTGTGGTTAAGGACTCTATTTTAGATGTAATAGACGTAAAGCCCGTATATTTTTCAGAAAAGAAAGTTGTACTAAAAGATGTGCCAGAAGGGACTACAATTGTATCTAAGCCAGTAACGGGTGCGTACGCGGGTATGTTGGTTAAGGTGTTTAAGGATAAAGCAGAAAGTACAGAATAATGAAGAAGATAATAGAATACTTCATTAAATACCACGTAGCTGTTAACGTGGTAATCATATCCTTCTTCATCTTTGGTATTGTGGGGATGCTTTCTTTAAAATCATCCTTCTTTCCTTTAACAGATTCCAAAAATGTACTCATTACCATAGTTTATCCTGGTGCTTCTCCGCAAGAAATTGAAGAAGGGGTCGTACTTAAAATAGAAGATAATTTAAAAGGATTACAAGGAGTGGATAGAGTCACTTCTACGTCTAGAGAAAATTCGGGTACCATTAATGTAGAGATAGAAAAGGGGTATGATATTGATTTTATGCTTCTGGAGGTTAAAAATGCGGTGGATAGGGTACCAACCTTCCCCACAGGTATGGAGCCTCTAATTGTTGCCAAACAAGAAGCCATAAGGCAGACGATTAGCTTTGCAATTAGCGGGGAGCATGTTTCTCTTGCCGTTTTAAAACAAATTGGCCGTCAAGTAGAAAATGATTTACGGGCCATGGAGGGTATTAGTCAAATTAGCATTGGTGGTTACCCAGATGAAGAGATAGAAATTGCGGTTAATGAAGATAATTTGCTGGCTTACAACGTCTCCTTTTCAGAAGTAGCAGCAGCAGTTTCTAATGCCAATATTTTAGTTACAGGGGGTAATATTAAAACAGATGCAGAAGAATACTTAATTAGAGCTAATAATAGGTCGTATTATGGTGATGAATTGAGCAATATAATTGTTAGGGCAGATGCTAGTGGTAGAACGGTTCGTTTAAAAGATGTTGCGACTATAAGAGATAGGTTTTCAGAAACCCCAAATGCCTCTTATTTTAATGGTAATCTTAGTGTTTCTGTTACCATAACTAGTACCAATACAGAAGATTTAATTGGTTCTGCAGACAAAGTAAAGGCCTACATAGAAGAGTACAATCAAAAATACAATAACGTACAATTAAGTGTGGTGAGCGATTTGTCTAAAACACTGAACCAACGTACACAATTGCTAACAGAAAATGCTATTGTGGGTATGTTGTTAGTGCTGGTATTTTTATCTCTTTTCTTAAACACACGCTTAGCCTTCTGGGTGGCTTTTGGTTTGCCAGTGGCCTTTTTAGGAATGTTCATATTCGCTCCTATGCTAGATGTAACCATTAACGTCTTGTCTTTATTTGGGATGATTATTGTTATTGGTATTCTAGTAGATGATGGTATTGTAATAGCAGAGAACATTTACCAGCATTATGAAGATGGTAAAAGCCCTGTTAAAGCAGCTTTAGATGGTACTTTAGAAGTAATACCCCCTATTGTTTCTGCTATCATAACCACTATTTTGGCGTTTTCTATTTTCTTGTTTTTAGAAGGTAGAATTGGTGAATTCTTTGGAGAGGTATCTGTGATTGTGATTTTGACTCTAGTAGTTTCTTTGGTAGAAGCGTTAATTATTTTACCCGCTCACTTAGCACATTCCAAGGCCTTAACCAAACAAACTTCACAACCCAAAACTACCTTGGGAAAAATGTTTGCCAAGCTTAGAGAAGTTAACAAATATGGGGATAGGTCTATGGCATGGATGCGTGATAAATTATATGCGCCGGCTTTATCTTTTGCTTTACAGCATCGTTTTTTGACCTTCGCTATTTTTATTACGGCCCTTTTTCTCACTATAGGTTCTATTGGTGGCGGAATTGTAAAAACAGCCTTTTTTCCGCGAGTAGCTAGTGATAGGGTAAGTGTACAATTAGAAATGCCTAATGGAACCAATGAAAAGATAACAGACTCTATCATCAGTCTAATTCAAGAGAAAGCTCATATTGTAAATCAAGAATTAACAGACCAATATTTAGATGGTTCTGGTAAGGAATTGTTTGAAAATATGATTAAAAAACTGGGACCTGGAACAGCTACAGCTTCATTAGAAATTAATTTATTGCCAGGAGAAGAAAGACCAGACGCTATTGTTTCAGATATGGTTACTAGCCGTTTGAGAGAGTTAATGGGACCAGTGATAGGCGTAGAAAGTTTAATTTATGGTTCTGGTGGTAATTTTGGAGGAGACCCTATATCGGTTTCGTTATTGGGCAATAATATAACCGAATTGAAAGCTGCTAAAAAAGAACTTAAGACGGCTTTAGAGGAAAATTCGCTTTTAAAAGATGTCAAGGATAACGACCCTGCTGGAATAAAAGAAATACAGTTACAGTTAAAAGAAAATGCCTATCTCTTAGGGTTAGATTTACGTACGGTGATGAATCAAGTGCGCTCTGGGTTTTTTGGAGTACAAGCACAACGTTTTCAGCGGGGACAAGACGAAATACGGGTCTGGGTACGCTATGACCGCACTAATAGAGAATCTATAAATCAACTAGATGAAATGCGCATTGTAACGCCAACAGGTTCTCGGGTGCCTCTAAAAGAAATAGCAAGTTATACCATTGCTCGTGGAGATGTAGCAATAAATCACTTAGACGGTCAAAGAGAAATACAGGTTGGTGCTGATTTAAAGGATGCTAAGACCACAAGTGCTCCAGATATCATGTCATGGATTAAAACAGATATTATGTCAGAGATACAATCCAAGTACCCAACTGTTTCTGCATCTTATGAAGGTCAAAGTAGAGAGCGTAACAAACTTACAGACAGTTTAAATTATGTTGGGCCTGTGGTGCTATTTCTTATTTATATCACTATTGCGTTTACGTTCAGAAGTTTCAGTCAGCCATTGCTACTTATATTATTAATTCCGTTTAGTTTAACTGCGGTAGCATGGGGACATTATATTCATGATTTTCCAGTGAACTTGTTGTCTATGTTAGGTATTATAGCGCTGATAGGTATTATGGTGAATGATGGTTTGGTGCTCATTGGTAAATTCAACGGAAATTTAAAATCTGGGATGAAATTTGATGATGCTCTATATGAAGCAGGAAAATCTAGATTTAGAGCTATATTCTTAACCTCTATTACTACCATAGCTGGTTTAGCGCCTTTACTACTAGAAAAGAGTAGACAAGCACAATTTCTAAAACCTATGGCAATCTCTATTGCCTATGGTATTGGTTTTGCTACAATACTTACTTTGCTAATGTTACCTATTTTTCTGTCTTTTAGCAACCAAATTAAAGTAGGGGCTAAATGGTTAAAAACAGGAGAAGATGTGAGTAAGGAAGAGGTAGAGCGGGCTATAAAAGAACAACAAGAACATCACGATGCATAATTTAAAGAAGAGTAACATTATGCCTATACATATTAGTAAGTCAATTACATTAATCTTATTATTTACAGGATTCTTAGGTATTAGTCAGACTGCTTTTTTAAGTAAAGAAGAGGCTGTAAAACAGACTTTAGAAAACAATTTGGGAATTAAGGTGGCCAACAATAATGTAGCCATTGCAGACAATAATCAAGGAATATTAAATTCTGGTTACTTGCCCACTGTAACGGGACAAGCAGGAGCCAATTATAATAGGGACGATAGTACTATAGAATTTCCAGGACAATTTTTAACAGAAGGTGAGGGCGCTATTTTGGTAGATGAAAGTACGGGTAACCCAATTGCACGCCCAGATGTAGAAATTAATAAAGCCGAAGCACAACGTTATAATGCCTCTGTGAATGTAAATTATACGCTGTTTGATGGTTTTGGGCGCTATTACAATTATAAGCGCTTACAAGAAGAGTACAATCTTTCTAGTTTGCAAGCAAGAGAAACTATAGAGAATACCATTATACAGTTATTCTCTGTGTATTATGAAGTTGCTCGTATAAGTGAGAATGTAGGTGTTTTAGAAGAAACTTTCGCTAACACAAAAAACAGACTTACCCGTGCAGAATATGGTTTTGAGTATGGTCAAGTAAATAAATTAGATGTGCTTAATGCTCAAGTAGATTTGGTAAATGATAGTATTAACCTAATGACGGAAAGACAGCTGTTAGAAAATACGCAGCGCGATTTAAACATCATCCTAAATCAAGAAATAGAAAGCCAGTTCAATGTAGATACCACAGCAGTTTTTGTGTCGCCTATAGAATTAGAAAATTTTGTGGGAGATGCGCCAAATAATAATGTGCGTTTGTTACAAGCCAAAAGCAATATGACCATTAATGATTATACGGTGAAAAATGCAAAATCTGTGTTTTTACCTACTATTGGGTTAACGGGTTCTTATGGGTGGAACCTAAATCAATCTGCGGCTTCTGCCTTTTTTCCTGGAACCAATAATACTACTTTTAGTTTTGGTTTGGGTGCTAATTTAACCTGGAATTTATTTGATGGTGGTTCTGGTATAACCCAGGTTAAAAACGCTAGATTGTTACTAGATTCTCAAGACCAATTACAGCAACAACTGGTATTGGAGGTTACAAGAGATATAGCGAATGCTAAGGGTAATTATGAAAACCGTTTAAAAGTGTTCCGTTTGCAAGAACAGAATGTGCTTACTGCCACTAACAATTTTGATAGGTCTAATGAGCGTTATAAGTTAGGACAGATTACCTCTGTAGAATTAAGGCAAGCGCAAATTAACCTGCTTAATGCTCAAACCAGTAAAAATTTAGCTAAGTACAATGCCAAACTAGCAGAATTGCAATTGTTGCAATTAACAGGCCAGTTGTTAAATGTAAGCTATTAAGATGTTAGAACACTTTTTTCAATGTCCATACTGTTGGGAAGAAATATCCATGCTTTTAGATACTTCTGTGAGCCAACAAACGTATGTGGAAGATTGTGAAGTGTGTTGTAATCCGATAGAAATACAAGCCAATTTTCAGAATAACGAAATAATTTCCTTTGTTGCAGTGGAGTTGGGGCAATAAACAATTACGCCCTGCCTTGTGGTAGCTCAAAAGTCATAGTGGTGCCTTGCCCTGGAGTACTATTGATGTTTAGAGTGCCTTTATTTTTCTTTAAGTAAAATAAGCATGTTCTAATACCAAAGCCCGTACCTTTTTCATTAGAAGTACCCTTGGTGGTGAACCAATTTTCACCTTCCATAATTTTTTCTATTTCTCTTTCAGAAATCCCTACACCAGTATCCGTAATTTCGGTATAGACCTTACCGTACATTTGATAGGTGCGCAGGTAAATTTTACCATTTTCTGGAGTAAATTTTATGGCATTGTGTAAAACATTTCTAAAGATAAAAGCGTAACTATTTTCATCTGCGTAGATATCATGCGCGCTTATATTAGCAAGTATTTTAATATTTTTTTCATCGGCCAAGGGTTCTAAGAGTTTGCAAACTGGTTTAATTGCTGTAGCACAAGAAAACACCTGTTTTTCTAAGGGTTTATCTAAGGTTTGCCTTTTGGACCAGTCTAGTAAGCCATCTAAAAAAACAGTAACACCGTCTAGCTTATCTGCTACTTGGCCCAAGTATTCTTTAGATTCCTTAATGTCTGCATCCTCATTTAAAAAAATATCTAACAGGCCTTTTAAGTTGATTAAAGGAGAACGGACGTCATGAGAAATTAGCGCGAATAATTTTTTATTGACGTTGTCTAATTGCTCCAATCTAACTTTTTGTTGTTTTAATTTTTTAAGGGTATTGTACGTAAATAAAGCTATGGGTATTGCAATTAATAGTGGAATTACAGAAGCCAAAATTAACCCTTCCCAAAAGTGAATCCATCCTACTAGTTTATGCCCTAGAAGGTAGAACAGCACAGATAGTATCGTTGAAACGATAACTATAAAAGCTGGGTGGTGTCTTGTGATTTTAGGTAATTTCATGATTTTGGGACTTAAAACATTCTACATCATTTAATCATTTACGAAACAATATTTTTTAATTTAGTTTCTACAAAGATATTTTAGCTTTGTAGGAATTTATCTACTTTTTTGATTAATGGGTAGCTAAAAGGGTTAAAATCCAATTTGCTATCGATGGGTGGTTTTTGTTTTGTAGGAATTTTTGAGTTTTGTCTTACTTTTTATCGTTTTTCCTACAAAAAAATAAGGTCTGTTTTTGTATGCCAGTAGTAAGGTACATAAAAAAAGAAAGGGTTCCTATATGGAACCCCTCTGGGATAATTGCTAACCAACAATCAAGTGCAAAGTATGTGTAATAGTATTCTTTATTCGCTACGTTGTTTGCTTATATAATCTGTGTATGTAGTGGCTAATTCTTTAATTTCTACCTCTGGTAGTACTTTACCCGCTAATTGAAAAAAGCTATGTTCCTCGTCTTCTAGGTGATGGGTAACTTTCTCCTGAAGGTCTTTAGCATACTTTAGCCAAGCAGAGCTAGAAAATTCGGTTTCTTCTAATTTCTCTACTAACTCATCTATTTCATGATGTTCTGCAACCCCATGTCTAGCATGGTCCTGCGTTTTATCTATTTTCATTAAAGGAATGTAGAAGTGTCGTTCCTCACCATCAGCATGTATTTCCAATTCTCTCTTAAGCGTATTGAAAGCATCTCTTCTAGTTTTACTATCCCCACTAGTGTCTACCAATACATCTAGTAATTTGCGTTGTACATCGTGGTCGTTACGGATGGCTTCAAAAATGGTCATAGTCTTCTGTTAAAATTGTTCATTTTTAGTAGTGTCTTTATGGTTTGCTTTTTTTATTGCTTCCGGAGATTTATCAAAATTGCTACCGTCAGCTTCAAAAAAGGAACTTAAGTCGTGCTGGTTAGCTACAAGTTTTGCATGTTCCCCTTTTATAATGATGGGAGTAGCTAATACTTCTGGGTTGTTCTGTATCACTTTAAGCCAATCATGCGTATCCATCTGCTCATCGCCATTAATATCTTTAGAAAGATTATGAGAATCTCCAAATAAATCCTTGGCAGACATGTTTAGCAGCTCTAAAATTTCGGTCCAAACGGTATCAGAAATTTTTTCATTATCTATATTTATGGTCCTCACTGGGCCATCTATACTTTGAGCATACGCTAAAAGGCGTTTGCCCGATTCTGATTTATTAGAATAAATATAAATGTACTGCTTCTTATCTGTGGCTAAAACTCCCATATCTTGTGGCATCACTGTAGTATTGTTATTCTTTACAAAGATGACCACCTTTTATTCTTATAAGGACTCCATTAAAATAAAATATGAACTGTATTACTTTGATAAAGAAATAAATAGGTAAAACTGTTGGCAATTGGATTGCGTTACTAAAAGTTTGGTATGAGTTAAATTGTAAACTTTGGTGAGATCATCTTTGCAATATAAGTTTACGGCTAGGTATACTTATAGTGGTGGTATTAAAAGGTTGTCTCTGTAGACAACCTTTTTTAATTTTTTTAAACTATGCTGAAGACGGAAATCAGAAAAGTGCTCAAAGGAATAGAGCGGTTTTACGAAGCACCACAGGAAGATTTAGCGTATTTTAATTTGGTCTACGCTACGCCAGACGTGTTGTGCATATCAAGGAAAAAAGACGAAGAAAAATATGCATATATCCTTGCCACCGGAGAGCGCTTGCAAAAAGAAAAAGAAATAAAACGAATAAATGCATTGGCCATACCGCCAGCCTGGCAAAAAGTAAAAATAGCTTCCTTAGCCAATGCACATTTACAGGCAACGGGTAGAGATGGAAAAAACAGAAAACAATATCGCTATCATCCTAAATGGACTACAATTAGAAACCAAACTAAATTCTATAGAATGTTGCCATTTGCTGGAGTTTTACCCAAAATTAGGAAAAGAGTAGAGGCAGATTTAACGGCCAAGGGTTGGCAAAAAGAAAAAGTATTGGCACTGATAGTACGTTTGTTAGAAGAGTCTCATATAAGAATTGGAAATAGCTATTATGCAGAGCGAAATAAAACCTATGGTCTTTCTACCTTAAGAAATAAGCATGTATCTATATTCAATGATAAAATAAAGTTTCAGTTTATTGGTAAAAAGGGAAAAGAGCACAAGGTTACCATAAAAAATAAAAAGTTGGCGCGTTTGGTAAATCGTTGTGAAGAATTACCGGGATGGGAACTTTTTCAATATTTTGATGAAAACGGAAATAAGCAAAAAGTAGATAGTGGTTTGGTAAACCAGTATTTACAAGAATGTAGTGGAGCCCATTTTACGGCAAAGGATTTTAGAACATGGGCAGCAAGTCTAATAGTTTTTGATACACTTAACACAATGCCAACAGTAAATAGTGATAAAGAAAAGCATAAGCAATGGCTATTAGCCTTAGATGCTGCAGCAAAAGAATTAAACAATACCAGAAAGGTATGTCAACAATATTATGTACATCCGCTTATAGAAGAACTGCATAAATCTGAAGAATTAACGCCCTATTTTAAAATAGCAAATTCAAGAAGCAAAACCAATAATACTAGCTTGCAACCTAATGAAGTAGCATTACATCAATTGTTAGAAAACTATAAGCCAGAAATACTACAAAAGTTAAAATAGCCAAATAAGCCAAGAATATTCTTACCTGTTTAGAAATAGAAATAATAATAAATAGTTTTTGTTTAATCTTTTTGTGAATTAATTGACAATTTCTACGACTGTGTTAGACTAAATATGGAAAAGTTGCGTTATTTTTGAACACGCTTTTGAATAAGAAAACCCCTACCTAAAAAAGTTAGGACAATTGGGGGATTGCTACTGACAATCGCGGTAGGGGTTCTTTAAAAGTATTGAAAAAATTGGTAACGGTAATTATTTCTTGTTTTTTGTACGCAAGACAGCATAAAGTTTAATTTGGTCCGTTACTATGTTAGTTACAATTAGACTCTGTAACTACTTAAACCATTTAGGGTGGGATTACTATCTAGAGTACGATTGGTCTTGGGGGAGACAAGTTGGCAAAAGAGGTTTTCCCTCCTGGGATGGTACTTTTTCTTCTATTAATAATACATAGTTTATAACGGTATATAGGATTGTAGAATGTATTTACGCTGCAACCTTAAAGCATAAAAAAAGGTAAGCGCGGAAGCTTACCTTTTTGTTTTAGTGATAGTTTGTGATGACGTCCTTTTTATATTTTAAAAGTGCTTCACGGGTTTAAATATAGAAAAAAATCTATATAATAGCATTTTGATAGAAAATAAAATTTTAGTTTTTCGATTAACTGCACAACTTGGTCTAGTATACACTGTAGAAAATAGTATCTTTGGGTCTAGCTTAAACAATTAGAAAAAGTAGCGTGATAAAGACCATTGATAGATTGATGCAGTTTATTGAACATGCAGGTTTGAGTGCCCGCCAGTTTGATATTAGTATTGGAGCCAGTAATGGCTATACCTTACGCATGCGTAAGAACCATGCATCTATAGGTAGTGATGTTATAGAAAACATTATTAAAACCTATCCACAGTTAAATTTAATATGGTTAATTACGGGAGAGGGTGAGATGCTTAACCCGGAAAAACAATTCTTATCTGCGAACAAACTTCCAAAAGAAAAGGAGCTAGAAATAGAGCGAATCATTGCCGCTAAAATTAGAGAGCGACAAGAAAAAGAATTGCAAGAACTTTTACGAGAAGTAAATAAGGAATTAGACAAACGAGAAGATAAGGATTAAGTAAGCTTTTTAAGTTCTTCTTCTAGTTCTTTTTTAAGCGCAGCTAATTCTGCTTTACTCAGGTCTTTCTTAGTAGCCAAGCGTTGTTTTTTCTCTTCAATACGCTGTTGTCGTTTACCAAAACGTTGCTCTACGGCATGTTCTATGTGTTGGTACTGCAATTTTAGAAAAGCTTTAATCCGTTCTTGGTGGTCTGCAGCCTGCCCTAATAGGAGCAAGGCAATTAAGAGTATAAACAAAAGCGGACCAGACTGGTAAAGTTCAAACTCGTCTACTATATCTTCCTCGTGGTAATAACTTATACTATTATAAAATTGGTTTACCAGCAAAAGAATAGGAGAAAGGATAGCGTAGCGCCACCATTTTTTTTCAGTTAGGAACCAAATTAGAAAAGCAATACAACCATAAATTTTGATGATAACAACTAAATGGAAGATGTTCAAATTATAAAATCCGTAAGAGCCAATTATAGTAAAACCTAGGTTTAATTCTTTGGTGGAGTATGGAAAAATTTCTAATCTAGTACAAATGTAAAGGATTCCCATAGTAATTAATATAATATTTATAGGGTTAACCTGATGATTTATACCGATTGTATTTAGAAAATCTTTCTTCAAATAAAGTATAGTTAGGTGAACAAGAGGAAATGATAGCCAATAGAGTTTTATCTCTGTAATATAGTCTGGAAAAGGGAAAGTTATTATATTGGTTATTAATGCTGTAAGAATGAATATGACACCATAGAAATGTTTACGTTTTACGTTTTTTAACCATATTAAGAATAGGAATGTTAAGTACCAATACGTTAATTCTACATATGCTAAACTTTCAAAGTTAGTATTAAAAAATTTTTCCTGATAGAGTTTCCAGAATTGATTGTTTAAATCATGTGGTAAATAAATATTTATGTAAAGTACAAAAGGCAACAAAAATATCGCTAGAGCCTTTATACCATCTTTTACTACGGGGTTTTTAAACATTGGACAAAAATAGAAAACTATGTTTGTCTAATACCTAACAGGTTTTGTTAGGTATTAAGATAGTTTTTTAAGTTCTTGTTCTAGTTCTTTTTTCAAGGCTGCTAATTCTGCTTTGCTCAGGTCTTTTTTAGTAGCCAAGCGTCGTTTTTTCTCTTCAATATTTTGTTGTTGCCTGCCAAAACGCTGCTCTACGGCATGTTCTATGTGTTGATACTGCAACCGTAAAAATGCCTTTATCCGTTCTTGATGGTCTGCAGCTTGTGCTAGTAGCAGTAAGACAATCAAGATTGCGAGTAAGAATGGACCAGATTGGTAGAGTTCTATTTCGTCCATAAATTCAGAGGTAGTATTAAATACATTTATGATTTGATTTCCTGTAACTAGTATTGGAGCCAAAATTGCATAGCGCCACCATTGTTTCTCAGTAAAAAACCAAATTAAAAAGGCTGATATTATTGCTATTTTTCTAAGAATTACAAATGAGAATTGGTGGATGTCTATAAAACCATATGAATCTATGGTTAGGTATAAAATATCAATACTTGTTGTACCTTTTGGTATCAGAATAGATAGTTCCGCAATTAACGGAATACAGAAAAGTAACGTATTGTAGAATAAGATTTTCTTTTGTGTATTTTTCTTTTGATTACTACGTGTATTATAGATTAAGTATATTAATAAAAATGTAAGCAATAGTCCTTTAACTAGGGGTATATAGCTAAATAAGTCTAGGAACATTAGCGTGCACATCTGCTGAAGTAACCAAAAAATAATTATATTTTGACCAATTCTAAAACTGAATTTTGTGGTATTTCTCCAAATAAGAAGCAAGAATATTTTTTGCAAAGTAATTAGCAGAAGATATATCCAAATGTTCAAAGATAATTCGTGATTACTACTTTCATCCAAGAAGCTTAAAAACGATTCGGATAATGGAATTTCATCAAAGAAAAGGTGTAAATAAGATAAAAACGGCAACAAAAATATTGCTAGGGCCTTTATACCATCTTTTACTACGGGGTTTTTAAACATTGGGTAAAAATAGAAAACTATGTTTGTCTAATACCTAATAGGTTTTGTTAGGTATTACGTAAGCTTTTTAAGTTCTTGTTCTAGTTCTTTTTTCAAGGCTGCTAATTCTGTTTGGCTCAGGTCTTTTTTAGTAGCCAAGCGTCGTTTTTTCTCTTCAATATTTTGTTGTTGCCTGCCAAAACGTTGCTCTACGGCATGTTCTATGTGTTGGTACTGCAGCCGTAAAAATGCTTTTATCCGTTCTTGGTGGTCTGCAGCTTGAGCTAATAACAATAAAGCAATTAAAAGGGTCAACAAAAACGGACCAGATTGGTAGAGTTCAAACTCGTCTATTATATCTTGACCATCTGTAGAGATTATACAATTGTGGAATTGGTTTATAAGCAGAAGAATAGGAGAAAGAATGGCGTAGCGCCACCATTTTTTTTCAGTTAAGAACCAAATTAAAAAAGCTACAAAGCCATAAATTTTAATAATAACAACTAAATGGAAGGTGTTAAAATCAAAAAACCCATATGAGCCAATTGTTACAAAACCTAGGTTTAATTCTTTAGAGGCATATGGAATAATATTTAAACTAGAGCATATGTAAAGCAATCCAATGGCAATCAATAAAAGGTTTACAGGATTTAGTTGATTGTTTTTTCTGATTCTATAATAGTAGTCCTTATTTAAGTATAGATAGGCTAGGCTACAAAGATGGAAAAGTAGACAAGATAGTTTTATAAAGCCATCAAATATTGGAAGTGGATAAGTAATAAAAATTGCTAGCAGGGAAATAACTATAAAATAAACCCCATATAAGTGTTTGTCTTTTGCATTTTTAAACCAAATTAGGAATAGGCATATTAAATACAAATAGGTTAATTCCATGTATATCAAACCAATAAATGTCGTGTCAAAAATTTCTTTTCGATAGTATTTCCAAAATTCATGGTTTAAATTTTCAGGAGCATAAGAATTTAAATACAACAAAAACGGCAACAAAAATATCGCTAGAGCCTTTATACCATCTTTTATTACAGGGTTTTTAAACATTGGGTAAAAATAGAAAACTATGTTTGTCTAATACCTAATAGGTTTTGTTAGGTATTACGTAAGCTTTTTAAGTTCTTGTTCTAGTTCTTTTTTCAAGGCTGCTAATTCTTCTTTGCTCAGGTCTTTTTTAGTAGCCAAGCGTTGCTTTTTCGCTTCAATATTTTGTTGTTGCCTGCCAAAACGCTGCTCTACGGCATGTTCTATATGTTGGTACTGCAATCGTAAAAATGCTTTTATCCGTTCTTGGTGGTCTGCAGCTTGTGCTAATAACAATAAAGCAATTAAAAGGGTCAACAAAAACGGACTAGATTGGTAGAGTTCTATTTCGTCGACAGCATTTGTCTCTGTAAATAGTATATTAAATGATTGGTTTGCTAAAAGCAATATAGGAGAAAGAATAGCGTAACGCCACCATTTTTTTTCAGTCAAGAACCAAAATAGATAGGTTAATAAAATTGCTAATTTATCAAGAATTACGAATGAGAATTGATATAGGTCTTTAAAACCATAAGAATCTATTGTTTGGTATAAAATATCAATACTTGTTTTACCTTCTGGCACCAGAATAGATAGTTCTGCAAATAATGGAATGCAGAAAAGTAAGGTATTGTATAATAAGATTTTCTTGTGTAAATCTATATTTGACTTTTGATAACTTCTTAACTTGTAAATAAAATATATTGAGAAAGATGTGAAGGAAAGTAATTTAATCAGATTTAAATTACTACGAAAGTCTAACAGGAACAGTGTACAAAATTGTTGTAAAAGCCAAAAGACCATTATATTTTGACCAATTCTAAATTTTAAATTTAAAGCACTCCTCCAAATAAGTATCAATAATAGAATTTGTAGCTTGACAAGAAAGTAGTATATCCATTCGCTCACAATGAATTTGTGAGTATTACCTGAATCCAAAAAACTTAAAAACGATTCTGATAATGGAGTATCATCAAAGAAGAGATGTAAATAAGATAAAAACGGCAACAAAAATATCGCCAAAGCTTTTACAAAATCTTTTGTGGTAGTGGATAAAATCAATCAGTAAAAATTAAAAGATTATTTCTTTTTACGTTTTTTAGGTTTGCATTCCTTGCAATAATCCGAGTATTCTTTTAATTCTTCTCTAACTTTTTGATGCGCTTTTTGTAAAAGCTCTTCTTTTGCTCCAAAATTCGAGGCATCGTAAAGCTGAGCGCTAATCGTATTGCGTTCAGCAATCATTTTACTATAATAAGGTTGAAAAAAATTAGCGTTGGAAAACGCTTTTTTATTTTCAAACAATTCTTTACGTATTTTCCGTGCATACAACTCGGACAAATCAAAATCATAAGATGCTAGACGTAGAAGCCAGGTAAGTTGCGCTTTATTTTGAGCTTTAAGAACCGCCGTGTTCTTATCTAGAATGCAAATTACTTTGTCATTAAAGTTTTTCGTAAACATAAATTCTATGTTCGTCATTTGAAAACCAAGCTCAATAGTAATACCTGTTTGCAGGTAAAGATTACTTACTTCTTGGTCTACTTTAGTAGTAGCTGCTTTAAAATCAGCTAAAGAAAATTCGTAGTTATTTATCCATTCTTGTCTAGATTCTTGTGCTCTTACAAAAGAAAAGAAGGTAAATACTAATAGTGTAGCAAAAAGCCATTGGGGGCACTTGAACATACTATAGTCAATTGGTTAGGTGCTAAAAATAACAAATTGTTGTAATAATACTATATTTTCCATCTGTTAAGATTACGATGGTCATCTGCTCCTTAAATAAAAAGCGTATCAGAAAAAATAAAGGAATACAGCTGAGATTTCAGCTAAAGGCCATATATTTCTTAGCTAGAATGTTCAATTTTTTAAACTAACCTTTTTAGATATGACCAAAAAATTATCTATTGTTATTGTGGCTATTTTATGTATCGCTTGTTCAAACAAGAATGCCGATAACAAAGCAATGGTTAAAGCTTACTATGATGGTTTTCTTAAAGGTGATTATGGTTTAGTTAAACAAGTAATGGCGGACGAGTTTATATCGGTAGAAGGAGATTTTACTACAAGGTACACCCCGGAAACCTATCATGAATTATTTAAGTGGGATTCAGTTTTTAAACCAGCCTACCATATTAAAGAGATAAAAACAATGCAAAACGAAGTGGTAGCAACAGTATCGGTATCTAGTGATAAATTTCAATTTCTAAAAAATAATCCTTTAGTGTTTAAGCATAAGTTTTCTTTTAAAAATGGAAAAATTGCTAGATCTGAATACATTGAATTTATTGGTACAGATTGGGACGCTTGGGAAGCTCAAAAACAAGCTTTGTTAATTTGGATTGCTAAAGAGCATCCGGAGCTAGATGGTTTCATGTACGATTTAACCGAAAAAGGAGCAATCAATTATAATCGTGCTATGGATTTGTATAAAAACCGTATCCTTAATGACAGTCTTTAGTACACCTTTCTTCTCTTTGTCAACCAAATAGGCAAGTAATAACATCGGTTTTTTAATACGCTGCTATTTTCTTCCAAATATTCTTCTTGACCTTTAAAGCAGGGGAAAACCACCTTTTCTATCCTAAATTACCAAAAAACTGTGTAAAATTACCGTTTACATTAAATTAACATTGAGTGCAGGGTAATATAGCATAGATATTGGCAAAAATTGGTGTAGAATGGCATAGGACAACGGGCGTATGTTTGCAGTGTAAGTTTTTACTAACATTTTAAACGATTGAGTTATGAAAGCAATCTTAAGAAACTTAACAGTAGTAGCAATCATGTTTGCAACAGTTGCAAGCTTTGCAAAAGGACCAGAAACAACTTTCGGTGGTAAAGTTAATGAGGTA
>NZ_JAATON010000022.1:0-1042 GCF_011882165.1 Croceivirga sp. JEA036 | reverse complement strand
GTTCACTTTAAATTATACGGATGGTACCAGCTTTACCACTTCGGATTTGACAGGTCCTCAAGGCGCTCAAGGTGCACAGGGTCCAGCGGGTCCACAAGGTCCAGCAGGTGCTGATGGTGCAGACGGTGCAGATGGAAACGGAATTGCTTCCACAGTAGATAATAATGACGGTACGTTTACTTTAAATTATACGGATGGTACCAGCTTTACCACTTCGGATTTGACAGGTCCTCAAGGCGCTCAAGGTGCACAGGGTCCAGCCGGTCCACAAGGACCAGCAGGTAATGATGGCGCGGTAGGCCCACAAGGTCCAGCGGGTGCAGACGGTGCAGATGGAAATGGAATTGCTTCCACAGTAGATAATAATGACGGTACGTTCACTTTAAATTATACGGATGGTACCAGCTTTACCACTTCGGATTTGACAGGTCCTCAAGGCGCTCAAGGTCCAGCGGGTCCACAAGGACCAGCAGGAAATGATGGCGCAGACGGTGCAGTAGGCCCACAGGGTCCAGCGGGTGCAGACGGTGCAAATGGTGTAGATGGAAACGGAATTGCTTCCACAGTAGATAATAATGACGGTACGTTCACTTTAAATTATACGGATGGTACCAGCTTTACCACTTCGGATTTGACAGGTCCGCAAGGTCCAGCGGGTGCAGACGGAGCAGCAGGTGCTGATGGTGCAGATGGAAACGGAATTGCTTCCACAGTAGATAATAATGACGGTACGTTCACTTTAAATTATACGGATGGTACCAGCTTTACCACCTCAGATTTGACAGGTCCTCAAGGCGCTCAAGGTCCAGCGGGTCCACAAGGACCAGCAGGTAATGACGGTGCAGTAGGCCTACAAGGCCCAGCCGGTCCACAAGGACCACAAGGACCACAAGGACCTCAAGGTCCACAGGGTCCAGCCGGTCCACAAGGACCAGCAGGAAATGATGGCGCAGACGGTGCAGTAGGCCCACAGGGTCCAGCGGGTGCAGACGGTGCAAATGGTGTAGATGGAAACGGAATTGCTTCCACAGTAGATAATAAT
>NZ_JAATON010000021.1:0-1061 GCF_011882165.1 Croceivirga sp. JEA036 | reverse complement strand
AATTAATGGTAGTTTGGAGCAAAACAAAATTTCGCCCTCCTTTTTACAAGCTTCGGTAGTTTGAAACTAATAAGCTAATTTTATATTAAAATCTGAAGGCGGTTTTGGGACAGACTGCCGTTGGTAGCCATTTGTGAACCGAAATAGAGTGATTTAAAGACCATCCGTCTTACGGAATTTGAAAGAAAAAACGTAAATTGACTCTCTGAAAGTGAAGAATAAATACCGACTTAAGGTCGAAACCTAACAGCCCAAGACCTTAATGGGCAATAAAAACTTATAACATGAAAACTTTAAAAATGTATTTTTTCTATTTATTTCTTTTAGGTATTAGTATCTCATTTACTAATTGCGAAAGTGATTCTACATCAAATGAGGAACAAAACAGTGAGGAATTAGCTCTAATTGACTTTGAAAAACAAATCAGCAATATAAAATCTAATTTGGGTGGCAATAGTGATGAATCAACTTCGAAGAGTACTTCATATGTGGCTGCAAAATTTGACATTCGAATGGAAGGAGAGAATTATATCATTGAAAACATAAGATATTTAAACGAATTTGAATATGGTTTTGCGGAAGGTTTTTCAAAACAAGCATCGAAATCTAATGAAGGTGGTGGAATAAAAGTTTCTTGTGAAAAGACAGGAGAAATAACCGAATGCCCAGAATTAAGCGGAATTGGAGCAGGAATGCGACAAGCTAGATGTGTAGGTAATGCGGTTAAAGCTTGTCTAGATGGTGGAGGTTGTGCTGAAGTGTGTAGTATGGAAGCAGAAATTAAACAGTAACGGCTACCAACACGGTATATAAAAAATAGCAGTTAAGGGTTAAACTAAGTATTTTGCTATTTTCTGCTTTATTTGTTTAAATCTGAAAAAACAGCTTACCTACTCTGCTACTTTTCATATACGAGACCGTTGTCTGTAATTTAACCCAACGCATCGTCCTGAAATAGGTTGACTAAAAAAGTTATCATATTTAGTAATCTATGGAAGAATCAAAAAAAACACCCTGCCGAAAAAAGAAGTATGAAAAAGTGGGTTTTGAACACAAACTTT
>NZ_JAATON010000020.1:0-1332 GCF_011882165.1 Croceivirga sp. JEA036 | reverse complement strand
AAATAGGTTGACCATTTTTTTGAGATTAAATGGTTAAAAATTCCAGTTGTTTTTTATTTTTTCTGTACGATTTGTACGGTTTGTTTTTGTTTAGATGTACATGGTTGGGTGTTTCAAAATCCAAACTCCAGTGTTTTCTAAGATAATTGTAAATAAAGATAGCTTTTTTGGTCATCTTTTGTGCTATCTGTGTGTTTTTGATGTTGTTCTTTAGTCCATACTCATACTTAAGGGTTTTGTTTATCCTTTCTGCTACCGCATTTTGGTAAGGGTCATATTGTTCGGTCATACTTAATTGAAGCCCGTTCTTTTCCGCAAATTCGGTGTACATGGGATTGCAATATTGTATACCTCTGTCTGAGTGGTGTATAAGTTTTTGATTAGGATATTTTCTGTTTTTCAGTGCCATTTTAAGGGCATCTAAACAGAGTTCCGTACGCATATTATTATCCAGTTTATACCCCATAATCTTTTTTGAATACGCATCGGTCACCAAGGCCAGATAGTTGTGCCCATGTTGTGTTTTTATGTACGTAATATCTGTGACCCAGAGCTGTTCTGGTCTAGTGGGTACTTTATCTTTTACTAGGTTTTTATATTTGTAAAAATAATGTTTGGAGTTAGTGGTTACATGGTATTGCTTTGTTTTTCTAACTAATAGTCTATTGTCTCTTAGTATATTAAATAACCGGTCTCTACCCAATTTAATGTTGTTTAGTTCTAGGTCTTTTTTAAGGTAGTCGTACAGTTTTTTGCCCCCTGTTTGGTGTCCTACCTTGTTACGGCATTCCTTGACCAGTTTCAAAACTATACTTTCATTATATTCTTTTGCTTTTTGAGATTTTAGCCTTTTATAGAAGGCCTGTTTACTTATCCCAAAACATTGTGCTAACCATTTTCTTTTAAACGGTCTTGCTTCTTTTTCTCTATCTCGTCTGCCAATGTTTTGGGTAATGACTTTTTTGCCATATCTACCCCTGTAATAAGTTCCATATCCGCAATTACGTCTTGCTGAAAGTCCTTAACAAATTCCAGTTCCGCTATTTTTTCCTTGAGCTTTTTGATTTCGTCTTTTTTGGCCATACCCGTATTTATTTGCTCCAAGGTACTGTATTTTTTTATCCAATAGGAAATGGAACTTCTGGATATACCATACTTTTGAGAGGCATGATTAATGGAAATCTGTCCATTATGAATTTGGTCAATGATGAAAAGTTTGTGTTCAAAACCCACTTTTTCATACTTCTTTTTTCGGCAGGGTGTTTTTTTTGATTCTTCCATAGATTACTAAATATGATAACTTTTTTAGTCAACCTATTTCAGGACGATGCG
>NZ_JAATON010000002.1:130805-813119 GCF_011882165.1 Croceivirga sp. JEA036 | reverse complement strand
AAAACCCCCAAATTTCTACCGCTGACCCTGATAGTAGGCATCAAATAGTTCGTGGAAGCATTACCGAGGTATCCTATACAGCCCAGACCATGGTCGATGAGAAACATAAGCTTTTGATAGATGGCAAACTCACCGCTGAAAATGATAAAAAAGCCATGGGTATAATGCTTAGGCGTTCTAAAAGTATTTTGGGAAGCAATGATTTTACAGCCCTCTTTGATAAGGGATACCATACTGGGAGTGAGTTTAAAATAGCACATGACTTAGGCATAGCTACCCTGGTGGCCATTCCTGAAATAGGCAGGAGTTCACAGGCTCCTGACCCTAGTTACAATGCAGAACACTTTGACTATGATACCAATACCGATTGCTACACCTGCCCACAAGGTCATACCCTTACTTCCAATGGCAGTTGGTACAAGGCAAGGAATTACTACTTTAAACAGTACAAAACCAAGGCCTGTAAAGGGTGTCCCGTTCGTCAGCTGTGCACTAACGCCAAACAGAACGGAAAAATCATCCAACGCTCCGAGTTTACCCAATACATAGAAGGCAATAAAAAAAGAGTAGCCACGGCTCCTGAAACCTATAAGAAACGGCAAGCATTGGTGGAGCATCCCTTTGGCACTATAAAACGTCAATGGGGATTTGACCATATCATGACCAAAAGAGGAATGGAAGCCGCCTCAGCTGACTTTGGACTTATACTATCGGCTTATAATCTAAAACGAATACTGAAAATCCTCAAAGTGCAAGGGAAAGAACTTATTACCGCATTTTTAAGGTATTTTCAACTTATTTGGAAGCCAATAGGCACTATTAAAAAGGGTTTTAAATCACTTAATGGTAGTTTGGAGCAAAACAAAATTTCGCCATCCTTTTTACAAGCTTCGGTAGTTTGAAACTAATAAGCTAATTTTAAATTAAAATCTGAAGGCGGTTTTGGGACAGACTGCCGTTAGGGAAAATTAGAAAAACCAAAATGACAGAGAAAGAAATTCAAGATATTTTACTACCAATAATCGGGCAATTTGTTTGGGGAGTAAAACAAGGATATGGTTCATTCTTGAATTTAGAATTTGGAAAACCCATAACGGAATTTAGCAGAATACATAAACCTAAAGGAGAGAACAAATTTCCATTTAACGAGTTTGAAAGCAGACACGTGACAATTAAAGGAGAACATTCATTTTTTATATGTATGTCTAATTGGAAAATCTATGCAAAAGGGAATATATTGGCTCACGATGAGAGCGAACGAGATGAAATTAAATTTGCACTTGGATTTATAAATGGTCAAAAACTGAATAGCATATTAATAAATACAAAAGAAAACATAACGGAATTGGAATTTGACTTGGGTGGAATATTAGTAATTTCTGGGAAAAATTATGCTGACGAAATCAACGAAATGTGGAATTTTTATACTGAATCTGAAAAAGTACTGACTTATAGAAATGACAGAAAAGCTACTTATGGAAAGGCAACGACTGAATATGGAAAAGAGGAATTCAGTAAAGTTAACGGAATAATAACTTGCCCTAACAAGGTGTATAAAACATAGCTAATAAGTACTAAACCGAAAGGTAATTGCTTATTTACAAAGACCGCCAAATTTTTAATTTGGCTTTTAAAAGAGAAAAATTAAAACAAAATAAAAAATTCGGCTCTGTGTTAATCGAAAAGTTAGTGTCTTTTTGCACGCTACGTTTCATACACAAGACCATTGCAACCAATTAAGATGAACGAAGAGATTAAATTTAATTTAGAAGCCTTATTAAATGAATCTTTGAAAAAATTAAATTCATCTTCTTTACAATCAATTGTTGATGACTTTCTTCTTTCAACCCCTTATTTCATTAATTTAAATCCTGAATCATCTCAGGATAAACCTACTTATAATGAAATTGAAAGAGTTAAAAGAGCTCTTAAAAATCCTGAGTTAATAAATTCCTTTGAGGTGGCCAGAAAAATGGAATTTAATAAAGACGAGATTATAAAAGAATTAAAAAGTGATATTCTTAATTCAATTCCTGAAATGAAAGAAAGTATTACAAGAAGTAATATAAAGTATAAGAAACAGATACTTTTTTTAGAATATGACCATGAACCAATAGCCTGCCTCTGTGGGTTTGGAAAAGGGAGTTATCCAATTTTAAAAAACCCTGAATACATCGACTACAATTATAGAGAAGAATTATACAATGGAATTGGTAAAGTAGATTATCGAAAAATTTGGAAAAACCTAATCGAATTTGACCAGATACTAGATGAATTAAATATTTTTTATCAAATTATTGATACAGAATTGTATCATAATTTATCAGATTCTTATAGATATAAAACATATTTATTCCTTTACGAGACATTTGACGAATTGAGTATTGAAATATTTGAAGGGATACCTATAGAAAAGCCATTAATGATTTATGGAAATGAACACGATTTGGAGGCCATAAACATTTATGCTTTTACTTAAATTAACTGGTTACAACAACGGCTATTCCTCATAGCCTATCGCTCGGCTAATTTTTTGTACATTTCAAAGAAACTAAAAGCGCCTACGCTTGGCCACGAAGGCATAGCCAGGGACGTTGAATGCCACTCAACGCAACCAAATGATTAAATATCTACTATTAAATAAAATAGACGATATGAAAAGTAAATTAATATTTGAAATTATCTCAATTCTTTTTTTGAGTCTTTTATCCTGTGAGTCTAATAATCCTGATGGAAAGTGGGAGGATAATATAAAACTTTCGACTAAAGAAGTAAGTTTTTCTGCCCAATCTGATGCTGTAATTATAACAACCGAGGGAACTTCATGGTGGATTAATGGAATAGGTATGAATGACGACTGGAGTTACGATATAAGCGGAATTGATACTATGCAAGACAATTTTTTGATCGAAGAACCTGAATTTACTATTGAAAGGAAAAATGCTAAAGAAATTCACATTTCTATGACTGAAAACCAATCAGCCATAGAAAGAACCCTAACAATTGGACTACAAGCAGGAAATTATTTTGACGGAATTAAAATTATACAATCTGGTAATTGAAAATATAAACGGTATACAACAAAGAGTTGAGGTAAAAACCAACTTTTTTCTACTTTAAATTTAGGCCTATTTTTTCTAGCAAAATTCCTGCCCCCGCTATCACTAGTTTGCTCATCTGCAAAGGAAACCACTTTTGAACAAAGAAGAACTTGGTGAAAATTTAGCTATAATTCATTGATCGAAAATTTCCTAAACGGTTTTCAACCGAAATTGCCTATATTTATTCCCAACCGTGTGGTCCGCGCTTTATTTGGTTGCAACTCGCCATACGTTTAAAGTTACCAATAATTATGAAAAACAGCATTTTGACAATATTATTCTCATTCTTATTGACTTTGGGTCTTGCTCAAACAGAAGTCTATTACCCTGAATTTAACTATGATAATTCAAAAGATGGAACTTATGAAAACAAAAGTTTTTCTAAAGAATTTTTGGACAAAGAACTGCCAATTATCAAACCGAATTTGGAAACTCTTAATCCTAAAAAATATCCCAATTTCCTAAATCCTAACAATAGAGAAATAGTACTTTTTGAAAACCATAATCTGAATAGCTTAAAACCAGTTGCGAAATTAAATAGTTTAACCCAAGTTTATATTGACTCTATAATTTACAAATACAAGTTTAAAGACTTGACCAATTGCGTTTGGAATAGAATATTGATAAAGGAAAAATATTATTACACAGACGCTGATATTCACGACTTTTCTCTGACAAAGAAATTGAATAAACTCAATCAAAAAGTAGAGATTATTGGACAAAATGAGGGTTACGATGGAGCATATCATTTAGGTTACCCAGAACATTTTTTTATGATTTTTACCGACATAGAAAATAAGGTTATAAATAAAACTGATGTTCTTAAATTTTATTTAAATGACGAATTTGCGATGGAAGAAGATATTCTAAAGGTAGATTGGAATGAAAAAAATAAAACGTATGAAATAAATTTAATTGGAGCAGATGACAAAATAAAAGTTATTTGGAATGGAAAGACATTTGAAATAAAATAACT
Organism: Croceivirga sp. JEA036; assembly: GCF_011882165.1. Taxonomy (NCBI): domain Bacteria; kingdom Pseudomonadati; phylum Bacteroidota; class Flavobacteriia; order Flavobacteriales; family Flavobacteriaceae; genus Croceivirga; species Croceivirga sp. JEA036. The sequence goes on along the minus strand of NZ_JAATON010000002.1, from coordinate 809,042 downwards.
TGTACAACAGCCACAATGCCTAAATGTAATGTGGATTTTAGGGTTAGACCGAAAATTCTGAATGCATTTATGATGACGCTAATTCTTATAGGTTTAGCATTTAACAATAAATGAAAATAAAAACAATAAGCTGTAGCTCCGTCGCCAGATGGAAACTAAAAGTCTCCTTGCCTGCCCTAATTGCCATAGCCGCAACGTTGGCACCAATTAAAAACGCAACAAAATCAATAGATTGACAAGAATGTCGCAAAGAAACCGTTATCAAAAAGATATTCTCATAATTAGTTTTGTGAAAAGAATAACCCAAAATTAATTATGAACGAAATCGGAAAAAAATTAAAGAATTAAGAAAGAGAAAAGGTCTTTCTCAAGAAGAATTAGCGGAAAAAGCGAAAGTAAATTTAAGAACTATTCAGAGAATTGAGAATGGCGAAAACAAACCCAGTGGAAACACGATTAAGCTAATTTGTGCGGCATTAGATACATTACCTGAAAAAATAATTAATTACGGAAAGATAGAAGACGTTAAAATTCTTTCACTTATGCATTTATCCGTCATTACCTATTTAGTTATTCCAATTGGCAATATTCTTATTCCGTTAATTTTTTGGATTTCAAAAAAAGATAAAATTGTGGACTTGGATAATAAAGGGACCCGCCTTCTAAATTTTCAAATAGTATGGACCGTTTTGACAACTTTAACTCTATTTTTGTCTCTATTGACCGCAACATTGGAAATATCATCTAAACCAGAATATGCTATTGTTTCGTATTCTCTTTTGGTGCTCTTTATTGCCTTGAATATATTGAACATTGTGTTCGCAATTATAATTTCAATAAGAATAAAGGGAAAGAATAGGTGCACATCCTATCCCAATTTAATAAAACTAATAAAATAACTAGTGCTATCGGGTGTTGTTATAGACGTGTATAAGAATTGGTTTATCTTTAGTGTTATAGAAGTATTTATCGGATGAAGCGTATTCTATTTTGTAATTCATTTAAACTAAGTCTATGAAATTTAGCCTTCTTTATATCATAACCATATTTATTGCTTCAACTGTCTATGGACAAGAAGTTCAAGTAATTGGAGAATACGAAAAAAATGTAGAAACCAATGATGGGTCTATTTTGGTATGGACTGTTCATCTAAAAGAAGATAGTACATTCTTGTATAATTTTTACCGCAAGTTAAATTGTGATGCGTGTAAAGAAGAAAACTTTTGGGGAAAAGGAAAATGGACTGCTAAAGAAAATGTAATTACAATTCAATCCGAAAAAGAAAAAGATTTGGATAGTATTTACACAATGGATTTTAGTGTTACTAAAGCTAGAATTAAGAGTCAGTCTAAGCGAAATTTATCTGCCAAACGCATTCCAAATAAATTGATTTTCTATGATTCGCCCTTATCCTTAATTAAAGGATTGAAATTGGAAAAAAAATCTTAACATATTTCAATAGTGCCTCTAGTTCATTGATCCAGAATTTCCTAATCGGTTATTAACCGTAATTTGCTATATTTATTGCTAACCGTGTGGTTAGCGCTTTTTGGCGTAGCTCGCTATACATTTGGGGATGTACGTAATTTAACTAACGAAATGGAAATACCTAAATTTCACGAAACATTCATTCCTATTCTAAAGGTTTTAGAGAATGGAGAAACTCTACAAACTAGAGAAATGTATCAAAAGATTATTGATAATTTCTATTCCAAATTAACTGAAGAACAATTAGAACAAAAGACAAAAAGTGGAGATAGATTAATTATTAATAGAATTGCTTGGGGAAAATCCTATCTTAAAAAAGGCGGATATATAGAATTTCCGAAAAGAGGTTTTGTAAAAATCACTGAGAAAGGAAAATCCCATAATTCAAATAAACTAACCCTTAAACAAGTTGAAAGTTCAGATAATTTCTTAGAATTTTACACGGAGGAAGATTCTGATAAAAATCCTGTGCCAACCAAAATTTCAAACGCCACTCCACAGGATTTAATTGACGAAGGATTTAACTCAATAGATATTCAGGTTAAAGATGAGCTTCTTGAAAAGTTAAAAACAATAGACCCTTTTTATTTTGAGAGAGTTATATTAAAATTATTACATAAAATGGGCTATGGTGACTTCATTGAGACTTCAAAAACTGGTGATGGAGGGATAGATGGAATTATTAATGAGGACAAACTCGGACTTAACAAAATATACATTCAAGCTAAAAGATACGGAGAAAGCAAAGTACGAGAAAAAGATATTAGAAATTTTATCGGAGCAATTAGCGGAGACACTCCAAAAGGTGTTTTCGTAACAACTTCAACTTTTGATAAAGGGGCAATTAAAAAAGCAAATGATGCTCATCACACAATTATATTAATTGATGGGTTAAAATTAGTCGATTTAATGCATCAATACAATGTCGGTGTCCAAATCAAAATGATTTATGAAGTAAAAGAACTTGATAACGATTTTTTTGATAGTGAATAAATATGGCAAATAAATGGGGAATTCCGATTGAAGTGGAAAAACATGTGTTATCAAGAGATAGGTGCTGTGTTTATTGTGGAGTAATTTTCACTAAAAATAATAATTCAAGAAAAACAAAACAATCATGGGAACATATAGTAAATGACATTAGAATAAATGGTACTGATAATATAGCTCTTTGTTGTATATCTTGCAATGCCAGTAAAGGCTGTAAATCATTAGAAGATTGGCTTAAAAGTAAATATTGCAAAGACAAAGGAATTACAAAAGATACAGTCGCATTTGTAGTTAAAGAAGCAATAAAGAATAAACCTGAACTGAAATGAAAAACATATTACAACAACCAGACCTAAAAACCACTCCATTACCACATTACGTTTAATGCCTTTTTATCTAGACCAAAATCCTTTATTTTTAGGAATTCAACGATAACCCCACCATTTCGGCCAATTAAGAAAATCCACCAAGACTATATGAGAACCACTACCATCTTGCTCCCTGTCTTAGTAATGCTTTTGTTTACTTGTACCATAGATGCAAAAGAAAAGAACGGGAAAACAACACCGATACAAACTACAACCAATGATTATCAAGATTTAGTAACCTTGTTCAAAGAATGGCGGCGTTTTGAAACACCGCCAATGCACGAAGGTGCTCCGGATTATCGTAAAGCTACGTTTACTAAGCGTATGCCTGCCTTTAAGCAATTAAGAGCGCGCCATGCTGCCATTGACACTACCGGCTGGTCTATCCCTAACAAAGTGGATTGGATGGTAGTTTGGGCAGAGATGAATGGTTTTGATTTTAACCATCGTGTACTAAAACCATGGGAGCGAGACCCTGCATTCTACAAAACCATTTGGACCGCCAAAAGTGATGTGCCAGCACATGAAGGCCCCACGCATCATGGTACCTTGGAACTATGGACGTATACTTTTCCGTTGAGCGATGCTGCACGAACAAAAATGCTCAAGGAGCTGGCCGTGATTCCATCCTTGAACGCACAAGCCAAAACTAACCTTACAGGCAACGCTAGAGATTTATGGGTTACGGGTATCAGAGATATTAAAACCCAATCCTTAGTACTTGAGAAAATGAAAAGTGCAGCGGGTGTAGGTGCCGATGAAGCCCTGATGGCTGCCATTGAAAAAGCCCAAACAGCCACAAATCAACTGGTAGCATGGCTAGAAGCCCAATCCGATAAGAAAATAGGTCCTTCAGGTATTGGAAAGGAGAATTACACTTGGTATATGCAAAATGTGCATTTGGTTCCACTTACTTGGGAAGATGAGGTAATGATTTTAAAAAGAGAATTGGCCCGTGCATGGTCGGCATTAAAATTAGAAGAACACCGCAATCGCAAGCTCCCCCAATTAGTTGCCGCAGCCTCTCCTAAAAGTTATGATGCCTTAGCCAATCGCGCAGCCAACAGCTTCCTCAACTTTCTAGAGAGCGAAGCCATTTTAACGGTCAAAGACTATTTTGAGCCCGCTTTACGGGAACATTTGGGCACCTTTGTTCCAGAAGAAACAAGAAACTTTTTTTATATCACTTCGCACTACGACCCTCGCCCTCTCTTTTCTCACTTTTATCATTGGTTCGAGTTGGCTAGAATGGAAAATGAGCCCAACCCCAGTGAAATTAGAAAAGGGCCACTGTTGTACAATATCTTCGATTCTAGAAACGAGGGCACAGCCACGGCCGTGGAAGAAATGTTTATGGATGCGGGTTTGTATGATGACGACCCTAGGGTGCGGGAGATTGTTTACATTATGATTGCGCAACGGGCAGCAAGAGGACTAGGTTCGCTTTATGCACATGCCAATGAAATGACCATGGAAGAAGCTGGAAGTATACACTCAGAATATACCCCTAGAGGGTGGATGAAAACGGAAAAAGAACTATTGATATTTGAGCAGCACTTGTATTTAAGACAACCGGGTTACGGTACCAGCTATATTACAGGGAAATATTTGCTAGAAGCTGCTATGGCCGCATATGCGCGTGATAAAGAACTAGAGGGGGAGCCGTTTGTGCTCAGTGATTTTTTTGATAGCATAAATAGCATAGGTAATATTCCTGTGGTATTAACGCAGTGGGAAATGACTGGCAATGCTGACCATATGGTAATGATGAAGTAAATGGATTTTTAGAAAATTTATATTGAAATAAACAGATGAACTACATTTCTTTTTGGCAAAAATGGGCTTTAACGGTCGTTTTAACAGTACTAACCGGAATTGTTACAGCACAGGAAACAGCGCTTACCCTGGATGCCATTTTTGCATTACCAAAACGTACAGGGACAACACCGTCAAAACCTGTTTGGGCACCCAACAGCGAACATTTTGCTTTCTCTTGGAGTAAACCCGGTGTTTCTGGGCGTGGCCTTTGGATATCTTCAAAGGATGGGAACGAGGTACGACTTTTATCCAACACGGAGTCTGCGCCAGTGCGCGATTTGGTCTGGGTCAATAAAAATACCATCATCAGTCTACGTGGTAACCATCTATGGCAGACAACGTTGCGCAAAAGGGAAGATTCGGAATTAATGGCGGTAACGGAAGGCGCGCACAGCCTATCAATGTCACCAAACGGTAAGCAATTGGCGTATGTAAGTAAGGGCGATTTATGGCTGGCGGACTTGACTACCAAACAAAATCAACAGCTTACCAAAATTGGGATTGCAAGCCTGTCTAATTTAGGAAAAGGACGCTATAGTAGACCTGAACGTGAAATTGGTCCGGGTATTTGGAGTGGTCCAACTTACAAATGGGCTCCAGATGGGAAACAAATTGTTTTTCATGCCGTGGATAGACGTGAGATGCAAAAGGTGCCCTTTCCAAATTACCTTGCTAAAGAAACCACCCCTAACGAAGTACGCAGAAGTTACCCGGGAGACCCCAACGAGATACGTAGGGTGGGTTTGCTCCAGTTAGATAGCCAAGCGATAACGTATTTGGATTTACCGGAACCAAGTGCCAATCAGATTATAGATTTCAACTGGTCTCCAAGCGGTTCATTATTAATTGACGTAGCTTCTGATACCGCCGTGGAGCGTAAACTATTTGTTGTTGCTCCTAATGAATCCAAACCTCGTGAAATTTGGAAAGGCGTTCGCGAGAGCCGCATGTACACCTCTTTTGGGTCCAATTGGCATCCAGATGGGCAGCAGGTTGTTTTTTTAAGCGATATGGGCGACCGTTATGGGCTTTATGCCTTAGACCCATCAACTGCTAAGAATACCCCAAAATTAATTACAGATCCTTCTTATGATGTACTGTCTGCCCCAATGAATGCGGCAAATAGACTGTTTTATACTGGGAACGGTGTTAACCCGTACGAACAACACGTGTATCGCTTGGATGCATCAGGTGGCAAACCTGAGCAGATAACGCAATTAGCAGGTCAAAACACAGGTTATCCTTCACCAGATGGTCAAAATTTGGTAGTCTTGCATAGTAACGACACAGCACCTCATGAGCTTTACGCAATACCTGGCAAGGGTGGAAAAGCCAAACGAGTGACCCATTCGCCATTGCCAGCGTTCACAGAGCAAACGTGGACAAGTGCGGCTTACGTTACTTTTCCTAGTCTTGTAGACGACTACACGCTGCATGCCCGGATGCTTAAACCTGATAACATGAAACCTGGTAAAAAGTATCCCGTAGTTTTTGGTCCCGTATATTCCAATACCGCTAGGAACCGCTGGGCTGGTAATTACAGTCTTGTACAGCAACTGTTGGTTAAGAAAGGTTATATCGTGGTGCAGGTAGATTCACGTGGCAGTAACGGTTATGGTAGAGCATTTCGGGAAGAGTTTTTATTGGGTTTTGCGGACCAAGACATAGAGGATTATGCAAGTGCGGTTGCCTACCTTGAGTCCTTAGATTACGTAGATCCCAATCGTATGGGTATTTGGGGCAGCAGTTATGGTGGTACCCTATCTGTGTACTCACTATTAAAAAAGCCCGGTTTATTCCAAGTTGGCGTTGCTGCAGCTGCGGCTGTGGACCCAGTGTTTTTTGGTACAGATGATGTTGCTATTGTGCGTACCCCACAAACACATCCAGAGGTTTTTGAAAGAAAGGCAATTAAGTACGCAGCCAATTTGCAAGATAAGCTCTTGTTTATCCACGGTATGCAAGACCACGTGGTGCCATTTAAGACTACGGCCGTTTTAGCTGAAGAACTGATTAAACAGGGTAAAAACTTCGATTTTGCTTTTGCACCGGGAGCAACGCACGGATGGAGTCGTGAACCAAATTACGACCGTTACCTTTTTGGAAAACTCATCGAATATTTTGACCGATACTTGGCCGAGCCATCTGAGTAAATCTTTTTTGTGTTTTACTAACAGTTAAGGATAATCAAACTAAAAATTAAACCCCATACTTAAATGCTCAAGTATGGGGTTTGCTATTTTGTACAACAACTATTAGTAAAAAGCTATTCCGCTGGTTTTTGGTGTAGCAATTCTAAACCAGTAACCGACCGCGGTTTAAAACCCTTCCAATTGGTTTTGTTTTCTGTAGTCTCTACATCTAAAAAGGCATCGTTATTTTCATCTTTAAGATGAAGGCCTAGAAAAGCTGTTATAAAGTGCTGATTGATATTGTTGATTCGCCTAGAATCCCATGCAGGTTCTGCGTAGCGGTAATATTCATCAAAATGCAATGCTAAATTTAAAGCTTCTTTTGGCGCAGGGTTGGGTGCTACGTTATGTCTGGCATTGGCATAGGTGAGCAAGTACCTGTCGCTATAAATAGCCTCCTCGTAAATGGCTTTGATACCATTTTCATATCCTGAAATATCGTCCTGATCCCCAGCTATAAAAAAGGTAGGTACTTTAATTCCTTTTAAGTTGTCTGCTGTCCAAACGCCTCTTTCTTTACCCCACGGCGCCAAAGCAACCACAGCTTTAATTCGATTGTCCTTGCTGTTTTGATAGGTGGCATTGCTCGCCAAGTTTACCGTAATCGCATCATTTCCTTTAGTCATCGTTTTAAAAAACGCACCTAAACCATCACTATAGCCACCGCCTGCAACGTTTAATACGCCGTAACCGCCCATGGAATACCCAATTAAGGCAGTTTTATTGGTGTCTACCAAATTTTCCAGAACCGTATTGGAACCTTTTTTAGAAATAGCCTCAATAGCATTCAATACAAACTTAATGTCTAGCGGCCGGTTTAATAAAGTGCTGTAAAAAGCATTGGCATCTTCAAAAGTGCTGTCTGTATGCGCAATAGCTACTACCACATAACCCTTAGAAGCCAAATTCTCGGTCAAATACGTCATTAGGTAACGAGACCCAACATAACCATGAGAAACAATGACTAGGGGATATTTTTCCAATGGCTTCTCTGGTACAGCATCTCTCAAAGCTCTTCCTTTAAACGTAAAAGGGATGAGTGGTCTTAAGCTATCATTGGCAAAGCCCATATAATCTTGGTATTCCGTGGTGGTACGGTTACCTTTTTTATTAACTGGATACCAGACTTCTGTGGTCAAGGGTCTGTTGTAGGTTACTGTTTTTTCGCTTGTGGAGTTTAAAATGTCTACCTGATTAGGATTTTCAAATTGCATGGTTTTTACTCCTACAGAGTATGGGCCTCTAAACGCCAATTCTGGCGCATCTGGTAAAGGGTCCCCATATACAAATTCTTGTGCTGCAACGGTCAATAGACCAAAGTTAAATGCGAGCAGTAGTAACATCCAATGGTGAACATTGGATAAAGCAGTTCGTTTCATTTGTGTTCAGTTTTAGTTGCTGTAAGATACGTAACCTTAGAATAACAGTGTTCACGGTACTAAAAATTTAATGGCCGTAACATTTGTGTTTTCAGCATATCCGTCAAGGAAAACGGGAATCGCACTAAAGGGCGTGCTCAATTCTTGGCAACTTTGTAGAAAAAGAAAATTGCTATGAATTTAGAGAATAAAGTAATCGTGATTACAGGTGCCTCTAGTGGTATAGGTGCCGCAACTGCAAAACGTTTGGCCAAAGCAGGTGCAAAAGTTGTTTTAACCGCTAGAAGAGAGGAGCAGTTGCAAGATTTACAAGAAGAAATTAAAGCGAATGATGGTGAAGCCCTTGTGGTAGTTGCAGATGTGACCAACAAGGACGATATGCGCCAAGTTGCGGCAAAAGCAAAAAGTACCTTTGGTACAATCAACGGAATTATTAATAATGCCGGTGTAATGCCATTGTCTTATATCGATAAATTAAAAACAGAGGAATGGGACCAAATGGTTTCTGTAAATATTAACGGGGTCCTTAACGGTGTGGCTGCGGTACTGCCTACATTGATGGAAAATAAAGGCGGCCATATTATTAACATATCTTCCAGTGCGGCGCATAGTTATTTCCCAGGTGGTGCGGTGTATTGCGCAACAAAGGCGGCAATTAAAATGTATTCTGAAGGATTGCGTAAAGAATTGGCTCCCAAATATGGTATCAATGTTACGTCTATAGAGCCTGGATTTACTTCTACGGAATTAACGGACACTATTACTGATGATGATATTCTAGATATGATGAAGGATATGCAAGAAATGACTCCGCTACAAGCAGAGGATATTGCAGAAGCTATTTATTACGCTATGGCACAACCACAAAGAGCCAATGTAAATGATGTTTACGTAATGCCAACAGAGCAACATTAGAATTTATAAAAGAAGAATGATGGAGACGATAACAATAGAAACACAAAAAATAGAAACTACAAACCCTGCAACGGGCAAAGCGCTAAGTAGCTACCCGCAGATGACAGATGTTGAGGTGGCCAATGCCGTGCGCAATAGTCATAAAGCGTTTACCTCATGGCGACACAAATCGTTAGAGGAGCGCGGAGAAATTATCAAGAATATTGGTAAAAAGCTTTTGGAACATACCGATGAGCTTGCACAGTTAATGACGGACGAAATGGGCAAGCTTTTATCTCAAAGTAAGCACGAAGTGGAGTTATGTGCAGCAATTTGTGACTACACTGTAAAAAAAGCGCCAGAGCAGCTAGCATCAGAAAAAAGAGAATTAATGAATGGGGGCGAAGGCATAATTACCTATTCCCCAATGGGCGTAATCTACGGTATACAGCCATGGAATTACCCTGCTTACCAAGTAATCCGTTATGCTATAGTTAATCTAATGGCAGGGAACACCGTACTGTTAAAGCATGCGAGTAACGTTACCGGAACAGGTAAGTTGTTAGAGAAAATTTTTAATGAGGCAGGATTGCCAGAGCACGCTTTTCAAGCGCTGATTATAAATCACGACCAGTCAGATGCAATTATTAAGAACAATCTAGTACAAGGTGTTACGTTAACGGGTAGTCCAAGCGCTGGTAGAATAATAGCTGCAAAAGCAGCCAAGGTGTTGAAGAAAACAGTGATGGAACTAGGGAGTAACGATGCTTACTTGGTTTTAGCAGATGCGGATGTAGAAGCTGCTGCAGAATCTTGTGTAAAGGGTAGAATCTACAACAATGGGGAAACCTGTATTGCGGCTAAACGGTTTATTGTAGTAGATGCCGTTTATGACGAATTTAAAAAAGCTTTTGTTAGCAAAATGAAGGCTTTAAAAATGGGCGACCCAACTAAAGAAGAGACCGAATTGGGTCCAATGGCGCGTAAAGATTTAAGAGAAGAATTGCACCAACAGGTAATTGAGAGCGTAGAGAAGGGTGCCAATGTGCTTTGCGGTGGACAAATGCCACAAACGGATGGATATTACTATCCCGCTACAGTATTAGAAAATCTAGAACCTGGCATGCCCGCTTTTGACGATGAATTGTTTGGCCCTGTAGCTTCGCTAATTAGAGCAAAAGATACGGATGATGCCTTGCGTATTGCCAATGATAGTCAGTTTGGACTAGGGGGTGGAATCTTTACCAAAGACAAAGAAAAAGCTATTGAATTGGCGCAAAATCATTTTGATACCGGAATGGTATTCATCAACTCCTTTGGTTTGGCGAACCCAGAAATGCCATTTGGTGGTATTAAAAACTCGGGTTACGGTAGAGAACATGGAGGTTTTGGTATGCGCGAATTTGTGAACGTAAAATCAGTTATCCTTTCAGAATAGGAGGATGGTGATTTGTGATGGTGAAAAGAGGGTTTATGGCCCTCTTTTTTTGTTGGTATTACTCAATTTTCATTTCCGTAGATAAAGTTGCGCATGGATTGATAAATCTTCTTTAGACTAAGAAATTAAACAAACAATCAAGTGTTTTCCATATTGGTCATGCTGAACTTGTTTCAGCATCTGTTTTTTAAGTTTTGAGATACTAGTTAAAAGTTATAAGATTATCTTCTTTGACAATGTAGCTGCTACCTTTAGTAAGGGGTGCTGTCCGCAGGACAGGCGTCTGCTTTTATTCAAGTACGAGGTTAAAAGTTAGAATGAATAGTGAATCAGTATGTTATCGTCATTTCGATAGGAGTAGTAAAGTTACGACTGAGAAACCTCTTAGTAAGTAAAAAGTACGAAGTATTAAGTGATGTTTTCTTGGTCATTCTAGACTTGCTTCAACGTCTTTTTAAGTGTATATACTGCCTAATAAAAAAACCATAGCTTTAAATTGTGGTCTCTGGTATTTTATTGCTCACTCAGTACAGCGCTAGCTGGGGAATTAAAACAGAGTCAATGCTTCTTTCGAAATAGATTACCGACCCGGTGTAAAAAATTTGGCTTTTCATCAATAACTATTTCACCTAACAACTCTTCTTCCATTTCTGTAAGTTGTATTTCAAGATGACTTGAATTTAGAATTACTTTTTGTTCTTGTGTTTCAAAACCAATATAACGGATGATTAAGGTAACCTCGCTATTGAAATAACTGCCATCCAATTGCAAACAAAAATTACCATCAAAATCGGTTTCCGTTTTTAACTCAGTTCCTTTAATACTAACAGTTGCACCTGGTAGCGGACCTGAATAATCTTTTACCGTGCCCGTAAGAGTTAAATTGTTGAGTTTGGCAGTAGGTTGGACGGCTACTCTACCTAAAACATGTTCTACTTTTTGAGTAGGGCAAGTTTTTGGCTGCTCTTGAGCTAGGGCAGGAGCTGTTGTAGCAAGTATACTAGTAAATCCCAATAACAATGTGTTTTTTCTAAAATTGGAAGAACTGGTTTCTTTCAATGGAACATTTAATTGTGCTGCTTTAAAACGCCCACAGATACGTTCTCCTTTATTCACTTTTCTCGCTAGCTCCTGCGTAGATGTTTTAGTAAAGTCTATCACTTCTTTTGCACAGCTTTGGCAGAATGCCCCTTGTTGTGTTGGTGTCATCTGATTCCAGTTTTCAGAACAAGGATTAGGAATGCTTAATTGTATACGCATCTGGTTTATTTTTTGCTAAAACTAGTATTTGGCTATGAAGAATTAAATCATGAATGAGTTAACAGATAGTTTCAATGAGTAAACAATGCTAGTTATAGAGCAGTAGTATCACTACTTTCAAAAGAGCCTGCTGTGGCTTCTCTTTCTAATTGTAATAAGGTCTCTTCTTTCTCGTTAACGCGTTTAATTAAAAATATGATGCTTAGGGTTAAAGGGATGCCTATTATTAAACTCATAATTTGCAAATTAGAAGATTGTATGAGCTGCTCTATGGTTTCTGCATTCATCGTCTTTTTAAATACCATACGGTCAATAATACCTCCTACTATCCATAAAAACCACCAGACAACAATTAAGGTGTAATTGGTGGTACTCCGTTGAACGGGACTAAAGGCGTTGATATAAGAACTTAGCTTAGTGTCTATCTCATTCATTATTTGTACGGGGCGGTATAAATTCAAAAAGGGTACAAACCAAGCTCCTGAGGCCCACCCTTCATCGTGCAAGGTGTATCCACGTAAACCTAAATTGTAATACGCTCGTCTAAACCAGCGAATAAACAAAACAATAATAACGATGTAAATAATAAAATTTAATAGACCAATGGCAGCTTCCCGTAAATCATTAAAGGTGGCGAACATTTCGTCCACTTCAACACCATTTTGGAGGTCTTCTAAAATGCGAATATTAAAATAGGAGGATATGATACTGGTTATTTCTACTACGAGTAAGGCCCAAAGAAAGCCTACCACCCATTGCGAACGTTTTTTATTCGGACGTATCGCTTGGGCCTCAGCCACTGGTTTGGTAATGGATTCGTCCTTTACATAATCAACGCAACTGGTATCAAAATTGGCTTTAGCTTTGGTTAAGAAACATAGAATTCCTGCATCATAATCTAAATAACGGTGATTACAGCTTTTACAAAAGGCTAGGTGTTGTTGTCTGGTCATGATTTGGGTTTATTTAAAAACGTTAGTATTCTGCTTCGTATTGTATATCAAAAAGTTTTGAGTATTAGGAAAATCACTATTTTTAAGACTGACTAATTCAACTTGCTTAAAAAAATGAGAACCACGCTTCAAAAAATGGGCATTGTACTATGTGCCCTTGCTTTGGCAATTCCTACGGCCCAAGCACAACGCAGGAAAAAACAAAATCAAGACACAGCTCCTAAAGAAGAACTGTATTCTAGTTTGGAATACCGCTTGGTGGGTCCGTTTAGGGGTGGGCGTTCTGCCGCAGTAACCGGTGTTCCTGGAGAACCTAACCTCTATTATTTTGGTGCTACCGGTGGTGGTGTTTGGAAAACTTTAGATGGAGGTAGATCATGGAAAAATATTTCTGACGGCTATTTTGGCGGTAGTATTGGAGCCGTTGAGGTTGCTAAAAGCGACCCTAATGTAATTTACGTTGGTGGTGGGGAAAAAACCCTACGTGGCAATGTATCTAGTGGTTACGGTATTTGGAAAACAGAAAACGGGGGTAAAACTTGGGAAAAAGCCGGTCTAGAGAAAAGTAGGCATGTGCCAAGGCTTCGGGTGCATCCTACGGATTATAATACCGTGTATGCCGCGGTTTTGGGCAATATTTATAAACCCACCAAAGAACGCGGTATCTACAAAAGTACCGATGGCGGCAAAAATTGGAAACAGGTTTTATTTGTGAATGACCAAGCAGGTGCTGTGGATTTAACTTTTGACCCAAACAACCCTAGAATTTTATATGCGTCTACATGGCGGGCGCAGCGCACACCTTATTCCTTAAGTAGTGGTGGCGAGGGTTCTGCCTTGTGGAAAAGTACGGACAGTGGTGAAACATGGACAGAAATTTCCAAGAATGAAGGTTTCCCTACGGATACTTTAGGCATTATAGGGGTTACCGTATCGCCAAAGAATAGTGAGCGTGTTTGGGCCATTGTAGAGAATAAGGATAAAGGTGGTTTATACCGTTCAGATGATGGTGGTAAAACTTGGAGCCAAGTAAATAGTGAGCGTAAACTACGCCAACGTGCCTGGTATTACACCCGTGTGTATGCAGATACGGAAGATGAAGATGTGGTGTATGTGCTTAACGTAAGATACCACAAGTCTACCGATGGCGGTAAAACATTTAAAACCTTTAATGCGCCGCACGGAGACCATCATGATTTATGGATTTCTCCAGAGGATTCCAAACGAATGATTATTGGGGACGATGGTGGCGCCCAAGTAAGTTATGATGGTGGTGAAACGTGGAGTACGTACTACAACCAACCAACAGCACAATTTTATAGGGTTACTACGGACAATGCTTTTCCATATCGTATTTATGTGGCGCAGCAAGATAACAGTACGCTGCGCATTAAACACCGCTCAGACGGTAGCTACATTGGCGAAGCCGATTGGGAGCCAACAGCGGGCGGTGAAAGTGCCCACATAGCGGTAGACCCCTTAAACAATGATATTGTTTACGGAGGTAGTTATGACGGATTTTTAACCCGGGTAAACCACGATAAAGGTACTACTAGGGGCATTAATGTGTGGCCAGATAACCCAATGGGTGCGGGTGCAGAGGCTATGAAGTATCGTTTTCAATGGAATTTCCCAATCATTTTTAGTAAGCACGACCCTAAAAAATTATACACATTTTCTAACCACGTGCATTTAAGCACCAATGAAGGGCAAAGCTGGGAATTGTTGAGCGATGATTTAACACGTAACGACCCTACCAAACTTGGTTCTAGTGGAGGGCCCATAACCCAAGACAATACCAGTGTAGAATATTATTGTACCATTTTTGCTGCAAATGAAAGTCCGCTAAAGGAAGGTCTTCTTTGGGTAGGTAGTGATGATGGTTTGGTGCATATAACCCAAGATGGAGGTAAAACATGGAAAAATGTTACGCCAGCGGGCATGCCAGAGTGGATGATGATCAATAGCATTGAACCTTCCGCTTTTGATGAAGGTACGTGCTACGTGGCAGGTACGCGTTATAAGTTGGGCGATTTTGCACCCTATTTGTATAAAACCACGGATTATGGGGCTACCTGGACAAAAATAACGAACGGTATAGAAGATGAGCATTTTACTAGAGTGGTTCGTGAGGATCCAAAACAAAAGGGTTTATTGTATGCCGGTACAGAAACAGGTATGTATATTTCTTTTAATGATGGTGCTTCTTGGAAACCTTTTCAGTTGAATTTGCCTATTGTGCCTATCACGGATTTGGCCATCAAAGACAACAATCTAATTGTAGCCACGCAAGGTCGTAGCCTTTGGATGATAGATGATTTAACCGTACTACATCAGATAGCAAGTGCTGATACTAATGTTGCGGCCAAACTTTTTGCGCCAAAAGATAGTTACCGTACCAAAGGTAGGGCAGCCTCCAAGCCAAGTTTGTTGCAAGGACAAAATCACCCTAATGGAGTAGTTACCCATTTTTATTTAAAAGCTTTTGATAAAGAAAAAGATACCGTTCAACTAACGTATTTAAGTAAGTCTGGAGATACTTTGGCCATGTACAGCAGCATGGCAAAAGATAAAAAACAGGCCTTAAAAGACCTTAAAGCCGGTGGCAATACCCATGTTTGGGATACCCGCGGTAAAGGTGCGGAAAAATTAAAAGGTATGATTCTTTGGTGGGCGTCTTTAGAAGGAGCTAAAGCAGTTCCAGGGGAGTATAAAGTAAGTCTTAGTGTAAATGGTAACATACAAACGGAAAACTTTAAAATTTTACCGGACCCTAGAGCAGAGGTTTCTGTTGCTGATATGCAAAAGCAATATGATTTTATAACGAGCATAAATGAGACTATAGATAGAGCGCATCAGTCTATAAAAAAGATTCGCGCTATAAATACCAAGCTAGATGCCTTTGTAAAGCAGTACAACGATAATTCGGCCACAAAAAGCTTGGTAGAGAAGGCTAAGGGTATGAAGGAAAAGTTTGTTGAAATAGAGAAAACCCTATATCAAACCAAGAATAGAAGTAATCAAGATCCGTTGAACTTCCCAATTCGCCTGACCAACAAGCTTGGTCACCTGAACAGCCTTGTCAGTATAGATGATTTTCCACCAACGGCACAAGATATAGCGGTTAAAAACGAGATGACAGCTAAAATTGAAGCCCAATTAGAGGCGTTTGATGCCTTAGTTGATGAAGAAATGAAGGCTTTTAATGCGGAGTTCAATCAGCTTGGTTTAAATTATTTGTCCATTGAGGAATAGTCGTAAGATTTATCCTTTCAGTTAAGTGCAGTACCAAACAGGAAGAAAGTACATACTTACCCCGGCTAACGCCACCCCTCCTTGAAGAAGGAGGGAACAAGTGAATGATGACTTAGTACTTAAAAGATATAGGCATTTAGTTAAAGGTCCTCCCCTAAGTTAGGGGAGGTGCCCACAGGGTGGAGGGGCCTGTTGAATCAGGCATGTATTAACTGGAAAAACGATTAATTAGTAAGATAATTTTAGATAAAGTGAATATTAAAAAAGCTGTTTTACTACTAGCATACATGGCAATTACAGTTACTTTTGCCCAATCTGCTAACGATTATTTTAAGCCACTTAAATACCGGAACATTGGTCCGTTTAGAGGTGGGCGTTCCGTAACTGCAACCGGTGTTATAGGTGATCCGCTCACCTATTACATGGGTACTACGGGTGGCGGTTTGTGGAAAACGACAACTGCTGGCCAACGCTGGGAGAATATTTCTGATGGTTATTTTAAAACAGGTTCTGTAGGTGCTGTTGCGGTGGCCCCTTCCAATCCGAACATCATTTATTGCGGAATGGGAGAACATGCGCCACGAGGGGTAATGACTTCTTACGGTGATGGGGTTTACAAATCTACCGATGCCGGTAAAACATGGAAGCATCTTGGACTTGCCAAAACGCAGCATATTTCTCGTATCGTTATTCATCCTTCAAATCCAGATATCGTTTATGTAGCAGCACAAGGTGCTTTACACCAAGGGAATCCAGAACGTGGTATTTATAAATCGGTAGACGGCGGCAAAACATGGAAAAACACTTTGTTCGTCAATGAACTTACCGGAGCATCAGAGTTGTCTATCGATGCCAACTACCCTGAAATTATGTATGCCGCCATGTGGGAACACCAACGCAAACCCAATAGG
The DNA here is from genome assembly GCF_011882165.1 of Croceivirga sp. JEA036. Classification (NCBI taxonomy): domain Bacteria; kingdom Pseudomonadati; phylum Bacteroidota; class Flavobacteriia; order Flavobacteriales; family Flavobacteriaceae; genus Croceivirga; species Croceivirga sp. JEA036. Next base: position 792,096 of record NZ_JAATON010000002.1, on the reverse strand, counting down.
GTAGTAAGTGGTGGTGTAGGTAGTGGTTTGTACAAGTCTACGGATGCTGGGGAAACTTGGACCAAAATTCATAAAGGTTTACCAGAAGAAAAAGGTAAAATGGCCATTGCGGTAAGTGGTGCCGATTCCAATAGAGTTTATGCGTTGATTGAGAGTGATTCCAACCAAGATAAAGGTGGATTGTTTGTATCGAATGATGCCGGTGCTTCTTGGCAAATGGTGAGTGGAGATAATAGATTGGTACAACGCGCCTGGTATTATATTGAAGTTTTTGCAGACCCAAACGATGCTGATACGGTGTATGTGCTAAGTGCTCCAGCCTTACGTTCTACCGATGGAGGAAAAACATGGGAAACCTTATCAGGAACACATGGAGATTATCACGATTTATGGATTAATCCAGCCAACTCCAATAACATGGTAATCGCCAATGACGGTGGTGCCGCGGTGAGCTTTGATTTTGCCAAAACCTGGTCGCCACAAGACAATATGCCAACTGCACAGTTCTATCGCATTAGTGTTGATAATTTATTCCCCTATAATATTTACGGAGGGCAGCAAGACAATACTTCGGTACGGATTGCCAGCAGGTCTTTAGGAAGGTATAGTATTGGTGAACAAGATTGGACCTATGCTGCAGGTGGGGAAAGTGCCTTTTTGGCGTTTGACCCAGATAATCCAAAATATGTTTTAGGAGGAAGTTATTTGGGCACAATTGAAGTGTTAGATATGGAAAGTAAAGCTTCTACTCAGATTATGGCAGCTCCTATTCAGTATCTAGGTCGGGAAGCGCGTAACATGAAATACCTTTACAATTGGAATGCGCCGATAATAGGTTCCAAACACGAACCAGGCACCTATTACCATGGTGCACAGTTGGTACTGCGTACACGCGATATGGGTAAAAATTGGGAAGAAATCTCTCCTGATTTAACGCGTGATATTGATGAAAAACAAGGTAATGGTGGTGGACCATACACCAACGAAGCCGTAGGGGCAGAAAATTACGGCACCCTGGCCTATATGATAGCATCGCCACACGAAAAAGGGGTGCTGTTAACGGGGAGTGATGATGGCTTGGTACACATTACTAAAAATGGAGGTGAATCTTGGGAAAATATCACACCCAAAGGAATAGGGGAAGCTTTGATTAATGCCATCGAAGTATCACCACACGACCCTGCCACCATTTACATTGCTACGACAAAATATAAGTTTAACGATTATACCCCGGCCATTTACAAGAGCACCAATTATGGTAGCTCTTGGGAGAAAATCAATACGGGAATTCCCTACGGAGCCTTTACCCGTGTAGTTCGGGAAGACACTAAACGTAAAGATTTGCTGTATGCCGGTACCGAATTAGGGATGTATATTTCGTTCAATGGCGGTACTAATTGGGAACCTTTTCAGTTGAATTTACCCACTACGCCAATTTTGGATTTAAAAGTACACGAGCGCGATTTAATCGTAGCGACTTCCGGCAGGTCTTTCTGGATTTTAGATGATTTAGATGTGCTTACTGCTTATAAAAAAGGAGATACCAATGAAGTAAAAATCTATCAGCCAGACGACGCTTACTTAGGGTCGTGGGGAAGCCCAATGAGTGGTAATACCGATAAATTTACTGGAACACATCCTTTTGAAGGTATAAATCCAGCAAATGGAGTGGTGTTGTATTACGAGTTGCCTAAGTTGGATGATGCTGCAAACATCACCATTGAAATAAGCGATGAAAAAAATAAATTGATTCGTTCATTTACTTCGGAGAAAGATTCAACCTATGTGCCCCACAACGGAGGAGGTGCACCACCGGCGCCCAGATTGTCCAAGAACGAAGGGCTCAATCGTTTTGTGTGGGATATGAAGCATCCCATAATGCCAGGTGTTCCGGGTGTATATATTGAAGCCGGTTTTACAGGACATAAAGTAATTCCGGGTAACTATAACATTTCGCTAAAAGCGGACGGAAAAACCGTTACGACCAAGGCGGTAATTACAAAGATACCCACCTACAATTTATCTGCAGAAGACTATCAGGAGTTTGATGCTTTCATGAGTGCTATGGAGCAGGAATTAACCGCCATGCATCAACAGGTGAATAGATTGTATAAAATTCAGAATAAACTGAATGGTATTTTGCCTAAAGTTAAAGACGAGGAATTAAAGCAGAAAGGAAAGGAGTTGCTAGCCAAACTTAAATCTTGGGATGAAGAGATGGTGCAACGTAAATCGCAAGCCTATGATGATGTGGAGAATTTTCCCAATAAGTTTACTGCAGAGTATCTGTTCCTAATAAATCAAACCAATAGCGATATACCAAGGGTAAATACAGCTAACAAGCAACGTAAAGCGGAATTGGATAGACAGTGGCAAACCCTTAAGGCAACAGCAACAGATTTAGAACAAAATGCTATACCAGTCTTTAATAAATTATTGTGGGAGGCAGGTATTGGCGCGTTAAGTATATAAGCGAGCCAAAGCTTTTAAAATTGGGTTAGCGATTAAATGGAGGGTATGTTTTTTAAACAACCTTCCATTTTTTTATTCAATAACTGTAAAAAAATACTCTTGTGGTGAGTTTACACCAATGTTTTGAATATTTAAATATACTTTGTTAGGAGTGTAGTTGTAATTACTAATATAAACGCCATTAAAATTTAAAAGATATTCACCTGGTTCTACCAAAACAATTGCTGTGGTAGAAGTGTATGTTTCAGTATCAGGGTTATAGCTTGCTAAATTAGTTTCCCCATCAGGTGAATAATAGTTGCTTTCTTCGGCAAAAATTCTTTGATAACTATTGGAGAAACTTGAAAATTTACTGAATTCTACATCATAGTAAAAATCAGTTTCTCCTGTGCTTTCAAAAATGTCTAAAAGATTTGGTTGGCCATCTTCAGGTAGGTAACGGCTAAATTCGAATGTAAAATAAATGGTGTCTCCTACTTGATAGTTTTCTTGATTTTCAAAGGTAAATGCATCTTCGATGGTAAGTAGCGGTACAAAAAAATCATCATCAGATATACAACTGCCAACTAGTATTAATCCACAAAGGCTTAGAATTCCGAGTATTTTTTTCATAGCAATATTTTAAAATCTATATCCAATATTTATCCCTGATTGCGCGATAGAAATGCCCCAATCATAATAGTATTCTTGACCAGATAAATCGCCTCCTAATCCAAAAACCAATTCAAGTGAAACACGCTTTTTAAACAACAAAAATTCCTGACCTATCGCAGCACCCAAGGCAAGATTGGTATAATTATTTATACCTCTTCTATAAACTCCAAAACCGGCAGCTGTGGTTTCTCTACTAATACCGTCATAACGGCCTCCGTAGATACTTGCAAATCCTTGAATAAAGAAACTTGTGCGTTGTGTACCTCTTACATACCATCTAGCAAAAGGTGTAATTTCATAATCACGTGTACCATCGCTGAAACCGTCAGTAAAATCTTTGCTGTTGATGCCGTATCTGCCGTACCAAAGTCCAGCTCCCGCAGAAAACTTTTTATCAAATCTGTTTTCATAAACTAGATAAGCTGAAGCGTCTGCAAGTAAATAAGTTGTATTCAGCGCTATCTCATGCTGGTAGTTTGGAATAGAATCTTGACTATGACTGAGGTATAGGTTTCCTATCAAAAATGCGAAACAATAATATACAAGAGGTATATTTTTAGGTAATGGCGCCATATAAGGTAGCTTGGTTTTTACTAAGATGAAAATATATAAGATAGGATGCTTTAAGAAATTGTTAATTGCTTCAATATCATAAAAGTTAAAAAGGTTGTAGTAAGTTTGTGAAGTATTTAGAGAGCATATGCAGGCATATTTTTACATTAAAGCGCTTCACCTCATCTTTGTAGTAACTTGGTTCGCAGGGCTTTTTTATATTCCCCGTTTATTTATTTACCATATTGAAGCAGCTGATAAAGCATCCCCAGAAAAAGAAATTTTGACTGCACAATTAAAATTAATGACCAAACGGTTATGGAATATTATTACGTGGCCATCTGCTGTTCTATGTACGCTCTTTGCATTGACCTTATTACATTTAAACCCAGGATTATTAGGAATGCCATGGATGCAGGTAAAATTAGTTTTTGTAGCCTTGTTATGGGCGTACCACATAAAATGCCATTTAATTGTAAAAGAATTACAACGCGATGAGATAAAATATACCTCTCGGTTTATGCGTATTTTTAATGAGGTAACCACCCTAATTCTATTTGCAGTTATCTTCTTGGTCATTTTAAGAAGTTCCGTGAATTGGATTTATGGCGTAGTGGGAATCTTTGTTTTAGGAATTCTGCTGATGTTAGGAATTAAGTTATATAAGCGGATTCGAGATAAAAATCCAAATGCCTAAAACCGTTCGGTTTAGGAAATATAGCGAGAGCTACAACTTTAAAATATCGGAATCTATTTTTAATGTTAGCCTTTGGTGCGATTATTGCTTAATTTAGATATAAAGTCCTAGTCCTTGATTAAAAAGCTTTCCCTTAGATCACGCATATTTTTTACCATGATTTTACTTGTGGTTATTGCATCTGTTTTAATAGCCGGGGTTACCATCTATCAGTATAGGGAACAATCCAACGATTATCATGAAAATCGATTAGAGCGTAAAGAAGAGCAGATTTTGCAAAGCATGAATTACGTGCTTCAAGAGACCACTTATGAACCGTCTACAGAGAACCTTGCACATATTTTTAGAACAGAAATCTATAAGATTGCCGATGTACAAAATGTAAATTTTAATATTTACGATTTAGAAGGGCAACTGATAAAATCTTCCAAACCCGCTTTTGAAGCAGATTCTATTAGCAATTGTTTGGATGCTGAGGTCTTAAACAATTTAGAAATAAGCCCTACCAAACGCTATGTAGAAGAAAAACGAGCAGCAGGGGATAATTACCAAGCCAGTTATACATACATCAATGACCCAAAATTTAAACCAATTGGTATTATAAACCTACCCTATTTTGAAGATAATTCTTTTAACGATATGGAGTTAAAGGAATTTTTAATGCGCTTAGGCGGTGTTTATCTGCTTATGTTGTTATCTGCAATTATCTTGGCGTATTTTGTTTCTAAATACATAACCCGGAGTTTACAAACCGTGGCAGATAAGTTGCATCAGACCAGTTTATCAAAGCGAAACGAGAAAATTTATATAGAAAATCCTAGCGAAGAGATAGGGAAACTGGTTCATTCTTACAATAGTATGATAGACCAATTAGAACAAAGCGCAGCTAAATTAGCAAAAAGTGAGCGCGAACAGGCATGGCGAGAAATGGCGAAGCAAGTGGCGCACGAGATTAAAAACCCATTAACGCCTATGCGCTTAAGTGTACAAAGTTTTGAAAGAAAATTTAACCCAACAGACCCGGACGCTCCAGAGAAATTGAGCGAGTTTTCTAAAACTATGGTGCAGCAGATAGACATTATGAGTAACATAGCATCTGCCTTCTCTAATTTTGCAGATATGCCTGCCCAACAAAAGGAAACTTTGAATGTGGTAGAAGTAACCAAACTGGCCTTAGATATATTTCAGGAGCCTTATATTCATTTTATATCGGATGAAACCACGCTTATTGCCAAACTAGACCGCACACAATTGATTAGGGTGGTTACCAATTTGGTTAAAAACGCCTTGCAAGCTGTACCAGAGATAGATAACCCTCGAATTTTGGTCACCGTAGCTCAAGAAAAGGATTGGATTAAAATTTGCGTAGCAGACAATGGTATAGGTATCCCTGACGCGCATAAAGAGAAAATATTTGAACCCAAATTTACCACAAAAACTAGTGGTATGGGCTTGGGCTTGGGAATGGTTAAAAATATTGTGGAAAACTACCATGGCACTATAGAATTTACCAGTCAAGAAGCTAAAGGGACTGTTTTTATCGTAAAATTCCCCAAAGAATAACCCAGTTACTACATGGGTTGCTCCTCATATTTTTTAACTTTACAATACTAGATACATTAACAACTAAAAACATTAGATGGACTACAACAACATTTACATAGAAGAAGAAAATGGGGTTGCGGTGATTACTATAGACCGTCCTAAAAAATTAAATGCACTTAATAAAGCAACCATAGAGGAGTTGCATAATGCTTTAAATGAGCTAGAGCAAGATAAAGACACACGTGTTATTATTTTAACCGGTAGCGGAGATAAGGCCTTTGTTGCTGGCGCAGATATTTCTGAGTTTGCAGATTTTGCGGTAAAACAGGGAGGACAATTGGCTGCTAAAGGGCAAGACATCTTATTCAATTTTATACAAGACCTTTCTAAACCTGTTATTGCTGCGGTCAATGGTTTTGCACTTGGTGGCGGATTAGAGTTAGCCATGGCCTGCCATTTTAGAGTAGCTAGTGATAATGCTAAAATGGGACTGCCAGAGGTTTCCTTAGGCGTAATACCAGGTTACGGCGGTACACAACGTTTACCGCAGTTAGTGGGTAAAGGTTTAGCCATGGAAATGATTATGACAGCTGGGATGATAGATGCGCAAAGAGCACTACAGCACGGTTTGGTAAATTACGTAGTAACACCAGAAGAGCTGTTACCGTTATGCCATAAATTAGCAGGTAAAATCATCAATAATTCGCCTGTAGCTATTTCCCAAGCAATAAAAGCAGTAAATGCGGGTTATAATTCTGAAAAGAATGGCTATACCGTAGAAATTGAAGCTTTTGGTAAATGTTTTGGTACAGATGATTTTAAAGAAGGCACCTCTGCATTTTTAGAAAAACGTAAAGCTAATTTTCCAGGTTCATAGTCTAAACCAACTAATGTCCCTATGAAAAATCTTTTTTTAAGCTGTTTTTTATTGATGGCAGGGTGTATTATGGCCCAAGATATGCCAATTACCTATCAATTTGGAGAAAAACAGAACGATAGACATCGGTATTCTAATTTAGTAACCATAGAGGAAGATGGCGATGGCGGTCTTATTTTGGTGCGGTCTTATTTTGCAGGACTCATTCTAAAACCCAAAGGCTATCTTATTGAGCGTTACGACAAGGATTTGAACCTTATCTCTGAATACAACTACAAGTTTAAAGACATGCAGTTGATAGATGGTTTTGTAAAAAACGGCACACTTAATCTCATTTTTTTTAATTACGATTATAATAAAGGGCAGTACGAGTATTGGGTGCATAAAACTGCTACAACCAATATCAACTTTACTACAGAGCGTATTTATGAGATGAAAACTAAAGTGGTCAATGGTGCCTTTGGTAAAAATTATTACAATAGAGATTTTTCTAACGGCTTTTCTACCACCTTACTATTTAATAAAGAGAAAACCGGATTCGTAATCAGTACACATCATTCTAAAGGAAAAGAAGAAACGCATACGTTGCAGTTGTTTGATACCAATCTTAAAAAACGCTGGGAGGTAGATTTTAATCGCGAAGCAGAAGAGAAAAACTACGCTTTTGAACAGCTAGCGCTAACCAATGATTTATCTACTGCTTACATTGTAGCCAAAGCGTATTTTAAGAAAAGACGTTTTAAGCAAGATGAACGCAAATATCAATATGAGCTATTAAAGGTTAATGGCGCTGGCGTACAGACGCAACAGTTTACCACACCAGGGAACTATCCAGAAGCTTTGTATCCCATAATCACCGAAAATACTATTAAGTGTGTTGGCTTTTATGCAGACCGTAAGGATAATCGTTACAATGGTATTTCTTACTATAATTTAAATGCATCAGACTTAACCATTACAGAAGAAAAACACCATCCATTTTCGGACGAGTTTATGTTTGATAAGTTTGGTCGTGAGGATGATAGAGTGATAAAAAACTTGGTTTTTAAAGAAGTAACAGTGACTAAGGAGAACGACATCTTATTTAATGCAGAAGAATATTTTGTAACTAATAGTATGTATAGCACCGGTGCGGGACAACGTATGAAGGTGGAGCGTTTTCATTACAATGATATTATGAGTGCCAAATTAAAAGCAAATGGGGATTTGCATTGGATTCGTAATATCAATAAAGCAGAAGTTACACAAGGCGATGGTGCTTACGCATCTTACAGCTCTTACACCAAAGATGGTAATACTTACTTTTTTATCTGCACGGCGGCAGACAATCCGCAATTAATTAATCAAGAAAGATTAATATTTAGACAAGGGCTAACACAAAATAGAAACGTTTTCGCTATTGCTCTAAATAAAGACGGAAAGCTATCTTATGAAAAGATTATAGATAGTAAAGAAGCTAGACTGCCGTTAATGGTATCTACACCCTTACGTTTAGGCAAACAAGATGCTATGTATTTCTATGCAAAGCGTGGTTCTAAGAAGCAAATGGTTAAAGTGGCGTTCTAAGAGCGTTAAAAATTTACAGAAATAGGATTTAATCCATAATTTTGGATTAAATCCTATTTTATTGTCCAATTCTAGCTATCAAAAAGGTCGTGGGGCACAGCTAAATGTGCATAATAGATTTCTAAAAGATATTCATGAACAACGAGATGATTTTTTAGAATTCTGTCGTATTTCTGGCGAAGAACCAACCAAGAATACCACGGAACGTATTCCTATTTTTCCAAAGAGTATTGTAAATAAAGTCACAAGCCCAGATGTGGGTATGCACTACAGTTTAAACCCTTACCAAGGCTGTGAACATGGTTGTATTTATTGTTATGCGCGTAATGCCCATGAATTTTGGGGCTATAGCGCGGGTAGAGATTTTGAGCAGAAAATTTTGTTTAAAAAAGATGCACCGCTACTGTTAGAAAAGTTATTGCAGAAAAAAAGCTGGAAAGCAGAAACCATAGTACTATCTGGCAATACGGATTGCTATCAACCTATAGAGCGAGATTTAAAACTTACGCGAGCATGCTTACAAGTTTTTCTAAAGTACAGAGATCCTGTAGGGATAATTACTAAAAATGCTTTAATCTTAAGAGACTTGGATGTATTACTAGAATTGAATGCCTTAGGATTGGTTGGCATTAATATTTCTATTACTTCTCTAGAAGAATCTACAAGACGTTTGTTGGAGCCCAGAACGGCATCGGTACAAAAGCGGTTAAAAGCCATAGAAACTTTATCTAAAGCAGGTATTCCTGTAAATGCAATGTTGGCACCCATAATTCCCGGAATTAATAGTCATGAACTTTTAACCCTAGCAAAAGCGGTGTCTGACCATGGTGCACGCTCTTTTGGATTTACTGTGGTGCGCTTAAATGGTGCTATAGGCGAAATATTTACAGATTGGTTGCACAAAGCCATGCCAGATAAAGCAGCAAAAGTACTTAGCCTTATTGCGCAATGCCATGATGGTAAACTGAATGATAGCCGTTTTGGTAGTAGAATGAAGGGCGATGGCGCTGTAGCGGAACAGATACACCAAATGGTTCAGCTAGCCAAAGCGAAATATTTTAAAGGCAAGAGTTTTCCAAAATTGCGAACAGATTTGCATGAAGCTTATAAAGATGGCCAATTGAAATTGTTTTAACGACGTGTAATTCCGATTAAAGAATTAATACAAAGTAACCTTGTTCTTTGCTATGCTAGGTTTCTTTAGGTTTTCATTTAGTGGTTTGGCGAATTGGTAATTACTTGTAAAAATTAAAATAAAAACCACAGCTATATTCTAAATAAGTTTACTTTTGCGCGCTATTTTTTATTAATGTAAGTGATAGACTTTCATGACCTTGAAGATTGGCTCAGTTGGATAGATGAGCTTTCTGATAAGCATTACGTAGTGGTCGACAATTTTTTGAACCCACCTCTTTACGATACGCTAAAAAATTACTTTGTAGCACACCAAGATAAGTTTACACAAGCGGGTATTGGTAGTTTAGATAACCACCAAGTACGTACTAAAATTAGAGGAGACAAAACTTTATGGCTAGATACCAATAGAGATGTTGACTTAAATTCTTTTTGGCAACTGGTACAAGAGACAAAAAACGTACTCAACCGCTACTGTTACTTAAGTTTGTCTGGGCACGAGTTTCATCTAGCACATTATCCGCCTGGTGGGCATTATGCCCGTCACTTAGACCAGTTTGAAGAACGAAGTAACCGCATGATCACCATGATTATTTATTTAAACGATACGTGGCAAATGGGTGATGGGGGTGAATTGGAAATTTTTGAACCTGATAAATCTTTGAGTTTGATACAGCCGCTTGGCAACAGATGTGTACTATTTAAAAGTGGGGTAGTACCCCATGCGGTATTAAAATCTCACAAAGATCGGTATAGCTTAACGGGTTGGCTTACCTATCAACCCAAGGGCCTTGCATGGATTTAAGACTTGGGTTATTGCAATGGTTTTTCCATTTTTAAAGCTAGGAGAGCTTGGCTTGCCTAAAGTGGTTTGTTTTGAATTTGAATAAGTTATGGTTGTTTACACCTGTATTGGCTAGAATCATCGCTTAATATTTAATAACTGGCCCTAACTTTTTTGGAAAAACTAGTAGAAAAGCGAAGTGTAATTCCAATAGCTGGCGTATTAAAATTAGTTCTGTGGTATACCTGGTTTTCGGGATTAAGATGGTTAAGGCTTTTACCAGCATTAAAACGGGTATATCTTAAGTACACTCCAAATTTGTTATAATATTTTGGGTGCAGAAACTCATAACCGGCACTAAGGGACCAATGACTGTTGCTGGTAAATGCTCTTGTTTTACTTGCAATACCATCGGTATTACTATATTCTCCGGTAGCTTCCTGTTTGCCAAAATGGTATTTGGGTAGTATTATAAATTGTCCAGTATCATCATCAATAATAAACTTAGCCCCAAAAGCGGCATTCCATGCCACAAAGGACTGGCTATCAAAAGACCTAAAGTCAATTTCTCCATCTCTATTACGGTCGTCAAAATTTTCATCAGAAACACTTCCATACAACAGATTAACACTTAAATCTGGTGCTATCCATTTATAGCGGAACAATTCTGTGCCCAAATCAAACTGTAGGTATAGTCCATCGAATTGGTCTTCGTAAAAACCTGTAACTTCTGCATAAAAAGATGTGGGTATTTTGTCTTGTGCTTTTAGAGAATGGGCTAATAATACGTTTAAAAAAAGGAGCATTATGTACCCAATTTTGAGACATTTAGGCTTCATGACTATAGTGTATAAGTTATTTGCCTACCACAAGAATTATACCAATACAGTCTTTTACATGCCAATATACGCAGCACATTTAAACAAGTTTATGAATTGTTTTTCCACTCTTCTTTTAGGATACTATAATACAGCGTATCTCTTCTACGGTTGTTGGTCATTAGGGTATGACTACGCAATACCCCTTCTTTTACGAGGCCTACTTTTTCCATGCCTTTACGAGCAGCAATATTAAGCACGTCTGTTTTAAACTCTATGCGTAGGGTTGCCGTTTCTGTGAAGAGATAGTTGAAGAGTAGTTTTTTTACCAAGCTATTAATTCCAGTACCTTGATACGCCTTGGCAATCCACGTCCAACCAATTTCTACACGACCATCTTTGGTAGAAATGTTTCCAATACGTGTAGTACCAATAATAGCCCCATTAGCGGGGTCCACAAGGGTAAAGGGCAATTCTTTTTGCTGCTCACGGTTGTGTACCGCGGTAGCAATCCAATTTTTTAAAGTTACTTCATTAGATAAATCAGCCGTAAAATAATACCACATTTGGGTGTCTGTAGTAAGTGTTTTCATAGCTTCAAAAATCTTCTAATTGCATAGGTCTTAGAATAACTTTTTCAGTAATTAGGGTTTTATCAAAATTGAGCATTGTTTTTTGGTTTGTCTTGAAGATTGCTTTAAAGGTAAAAGGTACTAAGTAAACAGTAAGTAGTAAAAAGTACGAAGTATTAAGTGGTGTTGTCTGTCGTCATGCAAAACTTGTTTCAGCATCTCATCCTGAAGTTAATAATTAGAAATAAGTCTATTGCAAATACAAATTTTAGTGCTCCCTTTAGCAAGGGGAGCTGTCCGCAGGACTGAGGGGTCTGTTTTTATGAAGCAAAAAATCCAAAATAAATAGTTCTAAATATCAGGTAATGTTTAAACTATTCATGTAGCGCTTTCGTTGGAATTTTTGCAAATTAAAAAACCGAGAGCAGTACTCTCGGTTTTATAGCTATAGTGTCTTTTTAATTAAGAAAGCTCCCAACCTTTACGGTAGTCTCTAGTTACCCATTCGTTGGCTTTTTCGTAATTGGTAATTCGCATATTAGCGCCATCCCAATGCAGTTTGCGGCGGCCTTCGTACCTATAAGGATCCCAATCGCCTACTTTTTTACCAGCTTTCAACTTTTTGTATTGGTAAGCCCGTACGGCCAAATTACCCATAAGTACGGTTTCGGTAAGTTTTCCTGCTTTTTCAAAATTAGAAGAGGTTTCTACCCCGGTTAAGCAGCCTTCTACAAAGTTTTGGATATGACCATTGATACCATTAGTAACTCTTGGATATTTAGGTGTAGGTTGTTGGTAGAAACCCATGAGGTCAGACGGTAACAAACGTGCATTTTGGGAGTAAGTGTCTGCTACAATAATCCCTTTTTCGCCATACATTATAGTTCCACCATCACCATTGCCTATAGTTTCACCATCTTTAAGCTCGTCTGGCAAATCTGGTTTAATACCACCATCATACCAATTCAGTTGTATATCTCCGTGATAATCGTGCTCAAATTTTAAATGTATTTTAGAAGACGGTGGGCAAGAAGGGCTATAATCTGCCTCCACAAAATCGCCTACCCAAACAGTAGTGCAACTCGCTTCTGCTTCAGTAGGGTAGCCAAGGTCTAATACACTAAAGGGAGTTTCCATTATATGGCATCCCATATCGCCCAAAGCGCCTGTTCCAAAATCCCACCAACCTCGCCATTTAAAAGGTAAGTATCTAGAATTATAATCTCTCATAGCAGCAGGCCCCAACCACAAATCCCAATCTAACTCTTTAGGAATGCGTTCTTTTATATTGGGTACGGCAACACCTTGCGGCCATACGGGTCTGTTGGTCCAACAATCTATGGTATGCACCTTGCCAATAATGCCAGATTCTACCCATTCCCGTGCAACACGGCTACCATCACTAGAGGCGCCTTGGTTACCCATTTGGGTAATTACATTATTATCTCGAGCTACTTTAGTCATCAGCCTAGCTTCATAAATATTATGCGCCAAAGGCTTTTCTACGTAAGCATGTTTTTTGGCTTTCATAAACGGTAGGGCAATGGTAGCGTGTGTATGGTCTGGAGTGGCTACCATTACTGCGTCCATGTCCTTAAGGTGTTTGTCATATACCGTTCTAAAATCCTTATAGGTGGTTACATCTGGGAAGTTTTTGTAGGTATTGGCTGCAGCTCTATCATCTACATCACAAAAAGAAACAAATTTTACTTTACCGGTGTTGTGTAGGCCTTCAATTACTCCAGCACCTCTTCCGCCCACGCCAAAGGCACTTACATAAAGTGTGTCACTTGGAGGAACGTGATTTTTTCCTAAGACAAAGCTGGGTACAATAGTGAAGGCAGCCGTACCCGCGGCTGCATTTTTAACAAAATTACGTCGTTGCATTCGGTTTAGTTTTAGTTTTTAAAAAGATACGGATTTTGGGGTAGATGATGTTAACTTTTTAGACCGATAACAGCTGTAAAAAGTTTAGCAGATAGTGGTAGGCTACTAAAGGCATTGTATTAATTATACGTTAAGGGAAGAAGACAAATATTAAATAATATATCGATAGTGTTAAAATTTCATTTTTTGTCATCCATACGCTCAGCCAAGTGCGTATAAGAGGTGTATTTAAATCAAGAACACTAAAACAGCACACATAATGTCTAAAACTACTTCTAAGGAAGCCAACCAAGACCAAAACAAGACCACTTTTTTAAAACGAATACAGCACTTTTTTTATACCGCAGATGGTGCAGAAATCTTTGTTAAGGGGAGTTCCTTAGCCTTGATGTTGGGCGCTATTTATTTGGTGTATGTGTTGCATGAAGATTTTACACAATTTAATACAGAACAACGTAGCTCTTTGCTAGGCCGTTCATTCTTATTATTAGCGTTGAGTCTTTTAGTATTTAAAGCCTTTTTCTTTTTATATACTCTATACCATTACATAAAATACAAGGCGATAAAATCTGTGAGTGATACAGAATTGCCAACTACTACCGTAATTGTACCAGCGTATAATGAAGGCAAGCAAGTCTATGATACTTTGATAAGTTTGTCTAAGAGCGATTTTCCTAAGGAAAAATTACAAATTATCGCTATAAATGACGGAAGTAAGGACGATACTTGGGAATGGATGCAAAAAGCAAAGCAAGTGTTAGGAGACCAAGTAGAAATTTATCAGCAACCTAAGAATATGGGTAAAAGGCATGCCTTATACCGAGGCTTCCATTTGGGTACTGGCGATGTATTTGTTACAGTAGATAGCGATTCTATTGTGGACCAAAACACCTTACGGAATTTAGTAAGTCCTTTTATAGTAGATAATAAATGTGGTGCAGTAGCAGGGAACATCCGGGTATTAAACAATAAAAAAGCATTGTTGCCTAAAATGTTAGATGTAAGTTTTGTGTTGAGTTTTGAATTTGTACGTTCCGCAGAAAGCAATGTTAATACGGTGCTATGTACTCCAGGAGCTTTGGCAGCTTATAAACGAGAGGTGATTTTCAATTGTAAAGAAGAATGGATTAACCAAAAGTTCATGGGTAAACCTTCTGATATAGGGGAAGACCAAGCTTTAACCAACATGGTAATAAAGCAAGGATTTAGTGTGCTTTTTCAAAGCAATGCATTTTGCTATACCAATGTGCCAGAGCGTTACAAAAACTTGTATAAAATGTTCATTAGATGGGATAGAAGCAACGTTAGAGAAGTATTAGAGATGTCTAAGTTTGTTTTTACCAACTTTAGAGCACATAGTAAAGGCGCTGCAAGATTGTTATTCACCAGTCAGGTATTAAAAATTGTAATGAGCTATCCATTATTTGTATTCATGTTGTTCTTTGTGGTCACCGAACCGTTATTATTTATTGGATCCTCATTGGTAAGTATTTTGATATTATCTTCTTTCTCGGTTATTTTCTACTCCAGAAAATACAATTTTGCCGAGTCGTTTTGGGCGTATTCCTACAGCATATTTTACACCTTTGGTTTGTTCTGGATAACGCCGTATTCTATTGCGACGGTAAGTAAAGGAGGGTGGTTAACTAGAGGATTAGACGCTAAAAAGCAAAGACGATTTAAGTTGATGCCTTAAAATAAATTTATATAAAAAGGTCGGGTAAGAGCCCGACATTTTTTATGCTTCTTCTTTAATGCCTATAGGATTCCACTCGGCATAGAATTGCTCTAAAAAGCTAAGCATAAACGCATGGCGTTCTTCTGCAAGAGCTTTTCCCGTCTTGGTGTTCATTTTGTCTTTTAATAACAATAGCTTTTCATAAAAATGATTAATGGTAGGCGCTGTAGATTTTTTATAGGTCTCTTTGCTCATGTTTAGGTTGGGTGGTATGGCGGGGTTATATAGTTCTCTATTTTTGAAACCACCATAATTAAAAGTACGAGCAATACCAATGGCGCCAATAGCATCTAAACGGTCAGCATCTTGCACTACTAGTAATTCTGGAGACGTAAAGGTAGGTCCGTCTTCCAAGCTATTTTTAAAGCTAATATGCTCTATTATTTTTACTACGTGGTCTATTACATCTTGTTCTACCGCTAAAGAAGCTAAAAAGGCCGAAGCCATTTTAGGACCTACGGTTTCATCTCCATCGTGGAATTTAGCATCTGCAATATCGTGCAACAACGCTCCCAAGCTTGCTACTAAGATATTTACATTTTCATCCCTAGCAATACGGATGGTATTTCGGAATACACGTTGTATATGGAACCAATCGTGACCGCCCTCTGCGCCTTGCAAGGTTTCCTTTACAAAAGCAATTGTTTCTTCTATGAGTTGGTCGTCTCCTATTCTTTCCATTTAATTCCAGATTTTACTACCTCTTCTACTTGTATCAAAAGGGCGTCTAGGTTTTTACTATTTTCTATTGGTTCATGTACCTCAAAAGTAACATGTACCCCTAATCCCATAGGGAATTTACCATACTTTAAAAGTTTCCAAGAATTGTTGATACTTATAGGAACAATCAGAGCATTGGGAGCCTTTTTTAATAAAGTCTTTAAACCCATGGGCTTAAAAGGTTTTGGCTTACCGTCTCTACTACGGGTACCTTCTGGGAAAATTACTGCAGATCTATTGTGTTCTTCTATGTATTTTCCTAAAGAAGCAATGGCCATAAGTGCCTGTTTAGGGTCTTTACGGTCTATAAGTACAGAGCCGCCATGCCTTAAGTTGTAAGACACACTAGGAATGCCTTTGCCTAATTCTTTTTTACTTACAAATTTGGGGTGGTATTTACGCATGTACCAAATTATAGCAGGAATATCATTCATACTTTGGTGATTGGTAACAATCACTAAAGGCCTGTCTGTTGGGATATCATGCGTGTTGGTAAAACTATAACGTGTGCCCAAAACTGTAGTGCTCCGCATTAAAAACCAATTTAAAATGGCGACACTACGTCTATGAGCTTCGTATCCAAACCAATTAAAACAAATCCATTGTATGGGATGAAATGTTACAAGAAATAGCCCAAATAACAGAAGATAGAGTACTGTTAAAGGATAAGAAAGTATCTTAAGCATGGAGTCTATGTTAGTTTAGGGTGGCAAGGTAAAACAGAATCTTTACAAACTAAAAAAACCACTCTAAAAGAGTGGTTTTCTATTTGCTTTAAATTGTAGCTTAGCAATGCTCGTTATAAGCCTCCATTAGGTTTTCTGCAATCATTTCTGCAGGTCTACCTTCTATGTGGTGCCTTTCTATCATGTGAACCAATTCACCATTTTTAAATAATGCCATACTTGGAGAAGATGGAGGAAAAGGAACCATAGCTGCTCTAGCGGTATTTACGGCATCCGTATCTACACCAGCAAAAACGGTTACCAAATGGTCTGGTTTTTTACTGTTTTGAATACTCAATTTAGCAGCTGGTCTTGCATTAGCTGCTGCACAACCACATACAGAGTTTACTACAACTAGAGTAGTACCATCTTTTTTAAGTGCCTCTTCTACGGCATCACTTGTATATAATTCCTCAAAACCAGCAGAAGCTAGGTCTTGTCTCATTGGTTTTACTAATTCTTCTGGGTACATAAACTTTCTTTTTACAGTTCAAAGATAAACTTTTTGTCGCATAAGCAGATTAAACTTAACAAGGTGTTCACGTTAGCAATTTTTTTTAATGGTCTATCTTTGTTCGTCAATAATTACGGTATGATTAAATGGGGTGCAGCCATTTTGGGCTATGTGTTTTTACGGTTGCCAGGTGCTATTCTTGGATTCATCGTCGGTAGTTTTTTAGATAACCTAAAGACTAGCGGAGCTAGTGCAAGTACCGTTTACAAGAACTATAAAAAACAAACGGTTTCTCCTGCAGATTTTGAGTTGCACCTACTCTCTTTATGTTCTATTGTGATTAAAGCAGACGGACAAGTAAGCCAGCGAGAGTTAGATTATGTTCGGCAGTATTTTATAAGCACCTACGGAAAAGAAAAAGCAAATGCCATTTTTAAAACCTTTAATGAGGTCATTAAAAAACGAGAAGTTTCTGCGGAGCGTATCTGCACGTACCTTAATCAACGTACTCGACATGAAGTACGTTTGCAATTGGTTCATTTTTTATTTGGAATAGCACAATCTGATGGGCAGCCCAGTACTGCTGAAATTAACAAGCTTAAACAAATTGCCACCTATTTAAGAATTGGTAATTACGATTTTGAGAGTATAAAAGCTATGTTTGTTAAAGACGCAGACAATGCCTATAAAATTCTTGAAATCTCTAAAGCTGCCAGTGATGATGAGGTAAAAAAGGCATATAGAACAATGGCTAAAAAATACCACCCAGACCGTGTAGTAACGGAAGATGAGGCTATAAAAAAGGGAGCCGAAGAAAAGTTTAAGCAAGTGCAAAAAGCTTATGAAACCATTCAACAAGAAAGAGGATTATCTTAAGCTATAGCTTGGGCCACTCGTCTTTTGGCTTTTTTTTTCTTTAGTTTATTAATATAAATTATGGTGCCTGTGATTGGCAAACTTGTACCTATTAAACACGCCAGAAAATACAAGATTTTACTAAACGTGCCATAAATCTCCCCAGTGTGTATAGGTTTAATGGCAGAGGCTATTTTTACATTAAAAGGCTTGTCTGCATACAACTCCTTAGCCAATACGGTTCCGTCTAGTCCCAAAATAAGATTATCATACGCTGTAGTCACCCAGCTTTGGTCTGCTATTTTACGTATGGTATAGGTAGGATTCTTTTTATTTGGCAAACTAATTTGTACTACTCCTTGATAATTTAAGTGTGTCTGGCTCAATTCCAAAGCTTCTTCTAAAGATATTTCTTGGTCTTTAGCCACTTTGGCAGCATCAAATTCTGGACCACCACCTCTATTAAATACCTTGGTGCCTAAAACTGCGCTAAGCCCTGTTCTATACCCTTCAAAAGACCAGCATAGTCCGGTTAAACCCATGACTAAAATTAGCAAACAAGCGTAAAACCCTAGGGTATTATGTAAATCATGATTTACACGTTTCCAATTGGCATTGGTCTTAATTTTAAAGCCGTTTTTTAGATATTTCCATTTCAATTTGTTTGGAAACCAAAGAACAATCCCTGTTAGAGAAAGAATTAAAAAGATAATGGTGGCTATACCAACTATGGGTCTACCAATTTTAGAATCGAGCAACAGCCAGCGGTGTAGTTTAAACATACTAAACATAAAATCGTCCATAGCGGTTTTTTGTGGAGCTAAAAGAGCAGCAGTATATGGGTTTATTTGGTAGTTAGTACCGCGGCGTTGTTTAGGATTTTCTTTTATAGAGAATATATAGGGCTCTTTAGGGTCTGTAGGAATGGTTACCGCATTCAATTGCCCCTTTGCAGTTAAATTTGGATTTTGAGTAAGCGTACTTAAAGATAATGGCGCTCCACTAGGCACTACGGCCAAATCTTCTTTAAACCAGACTTCTATCTCTTTCTCAAACGTGAGTATTGTACCACTTAGACATACCAAAAAAATGATAATGCCACTTACAAGGCCTAACCATAAGTGAATATCATTTATCAATTGTTTAAATCCGTAAGTGTTCTTTTTGGTCGCCATATTTGTAAAATAATTCTGGTTGGTCTTAATCCTGGTTGTTTGTATTGTTTTAAGTTTTATACAACAACTTTTGTTTTGGTCTTGCTATTTAGACTTGTTTAAAATAACTGTGCAAATGTAGCGGCTGGCAATGGTAAATACAATTTTTATTTAGATTTGTTTTAAATAAATTTAAAGTAGATGGATGTCCAACATTATCCACCCTTTAAATTTCTTACATTTAGGCATCAATTTAGAACAGCTCATGAACGATTTTGGCCTATATCTGCAGCTAGGAGTAGCGCATGTACTTGATTTTGCTGCCTATGACCACATTCTTTTTTTAAGTGCACTAGCTATACCATACGGATTTAAAAAGTGGCGTTTGGTAGTTTTATTAGCAACCATTTTTACAATAGCCCATTGTATCAGTTTAGCGCTATCTGCTTTTGATATTTTAAGGGTAGATGCCAGCTGGATAGAATTTTTAATTCCTGTCACAATTGCCTTTACAGCAATTTTTAATGTTTACCGTGTCTATAACACAACCCAAAATACGGGTTGGTATTTTACAGGTTTGGCAACAGCTTTTTTTGGATTGATACATGGTTTTGGTTTCTCCAATTATTTTAATATGATGATGGCAGAAGCAGAAGATAAAATAACTCCTCTATTGGGGTTTGCTGCGGGGATAGAAGTATCGCAATTAGTGATTATACTTTCTGTACTTATGCTATATTACATACTCGTTCATAAGCTCAACCTTGCCAGTAAATGGTTTGTATTAGCTGGTTCAATACTCATTTTAGGAATTACAATACCGATGTTGATAGAAACGTTTCCTTTGTAAGAGGTTTCGTTAATTTTATCGGAATTCATTGGTAGACGATAACAAAGCAGGTATCTTTAGAAGAATGAAGGATTCTAAACAGGAAAAGTACGACCGTGCCTATTTAAGAATGGCTCAAGAATGGGGTAAGTTATCTTATTGCAAAAGAAAACAAGTAGGAGCCATTATTGTAAAAGACCGGATGATAATTTCTGATGGATACAATGGAACACCCACCGGTTTTGAAAATGTATGTGAAGATGAAGAAGGGTATACCAAGTGGTATGTACTCCATGCAGAAGCTAATGCAATTCTAAAAGTGGCTGGCTCTACGCAATCTTGTGATGGAGCAACCTTGTACATTACCTTGTCTCCCTGTAAAGAGTGTAGTAAGTTGGTACACCAATCTGGCATAAAACGTGTTGTGTATCAGAATGCATATAAAGACGATTCGGGACTTCGATTTTTAGAAAAAGCAGGAGTGGAAATCGTGCATATGCCAGTAGTAGAAGAGCCAGTATAATTGTATGTGTATGAAAGGAATGAAATCCATCTTAAAACCTACCATTTTTGCCTTTGCTCTTGCATTAGGCATTTTTATTGGTGGTAAGCTTCATTTTGGTGATTCTCCTGAAAAGCTTTTCACTACAAATTCCAAAAAAGATAAACTCAATAGGTTAATAGATTATATAGACTACGAGTATGTAGATGAGATTGATACAGATAGTATTGTAGATGTTACGGTAAATAATATTTTGGGCAAATTAGACCCACATTCCGTCTACATTCCAAAAGACCAAATGGAAGCAGTAGCCGAGAATATGAAGGGTGATTTTGTAGGTATTGGCATTCGTTTTAACAGAGTCAAAGATACCATAACTGTAGTCCGTACCATCATTGATGGCCCTAGTTATAAAAAGGGACTAAAAGCTGGTGATAAAATTTTATTGGCAGATGGTGATACACTGTATGGTAAACGCATACCCAATAATGATTTGGTTGCCAAACTTAAAGGGAAAGAAGGTTCTAAAGTATCGCTATTGGTGTATCGTAAAACAGAAAACAAAACCTTAAAAGTAGAGATACGTAGGGGTGTGGTGCCTATACGTAGTGTAGAGGCCCAATACATGCTTAATAAAGAATTGGGATACATAAAAATAAATCGCTTTGCGGAATCAACATTTAAAGAGTTTAAAGAAGCTTTGTATGCCTTACAGGTGCAGGGTGCTCGTAAACTCGTTTTAGATTTAAGAGATAATCCTGGGGGTTATTTGGGCATTGCAGAGAAAATGGCAGATGAGTTTTTAGAGGATGGGCAGCTTATTCTTTTTACAAAAAATAAAAAGGGAAAAGTCAACAAAGTTTTTGCTACTAATAAAGGCACTTTTGAAAATAAACAGGTTTACGTACTAATTAATGAGCGTTCTGCATCTGCAAGTGAAATTATAGCAGGAGCACTGCAAGACAATGATTTGGGTACAATAGTAGGGAGGCGCTCTTTTGGCAAAGGCTTGGTGCAAAGAGAAATGGATTTAGGCGATGGCTCTGCAGTGCGTTTAACAGTTTCTAGGTACTACACCCCAACAGGGCGGTCTATACAAAAGCCCTATGCAAAAGGACATAAAGATTACTACCAAACCTTTATGGACCGTTACCAGAGTGGTGAATTAATTTCTGTGGATAGTATAAAAGTGGCAGACTCATTAAAGTTTACCACACCAAAAGGAAAGGTTGTTTATGGCGGAGGTGGGATTATACCAGATGAGTTTGTGCCAATAGGTACACTAGACCATGAACGTATCCAAAGTATGGAAGCCTCTGGGTATTTTTCTGATTTTGCTTTTCGGTTTCTAGAGTTGGACCGTAGCAGATTTTATAATTTTCCAGAGAAAGAGTTTATGGAAGATTATCGTGTGGATGACATCATCTTTGAAAGATTTATAGATTACTTGCTTAATAATAATATTAAGATGGATTTTTATGCTAATGAGCAGATGATTAAAAGGTATCTAAAAGCAAACATTGCAGAACAACTATACTCACCCAACTTAGCAGCAAAAATAAAATCTACAGAAGATATAATGCTTCAAAAAGTGCTGAGTTTAGAAGAAGCAGCAAAACGAAAAGAAGTGCCAGTTACGGAAGATGTTGTAGACTAAGAACGTCAAGTTATTTTTGCTCTTTTATCTTTTGCTCAATACGCTTAGAGGTATTTAAAATCAACAATAAAACAATGGCAGATAGTGCAGCCAAAATACCAATACAAGCAATTAAGCTATCCCCTTTAAAAAGAGCATTAAAATCTAGCATGGTAACGTTATAAATAGCCAATGCTAATGCAATTAGTATCATTATAATTAAGAAAGTCTTGTTCATCGGTTCAGCAATTCGTTAATATTAGTGGCAAAAAGTTTTACAGCAATGGCCAATAAAATAACGCCGAAAACTTTTCTAATTATTTCTAGACCATTTTTACCTAGCATTTTTTCTATGCGTTTAGAAGATTTAAGTACTAAGTAAACAAACAACATATTTACCACAATGGCCACGATGATGTTTTCTACGTGAAACTCTGCACGTAAAGATAATAAAGAAGTCATAGTTCCTGCTCCCGCAATTAACGGAAAAGCAATGGGTACCACAGAGGCGGTTTTAGGTTCATCATCTCTAAAAAGAGGAATACCTAAAATCATTTCAATTGCTAAGAAAAAGATAATGAAAGCCCCTGCCACCGCAAAAGAATTTACATCTATACCAATTAGGTTTAAAATACTTTCCCCAACAAACAAAAAAGCAATCATAATACAAATTGCAACAATTGCAGCTTTTTCTGATTGTATATGACCTACCTTTTTGCGCAAAGAAATTATGATTGGGATACTACCTAAAATATCTATCACCGCAAATAAAACCATGCTCGCTGTGGCTATCTCCTTAAAATTGAAATTCATCCCATTAAATTTTGAGGGTGCAAATCTACAGTTATTTATTCCCAAGTATTTGCTAAAACCCTATTAAATTTACAGCATCAAAATAAGCATTATGTTTCAAATAGACAGCACACTAATATCAGAGGAAATTTTGGAGAACGATTTTGTGTGTAATTTAAATGCGTGTAAGGGAGCTTGTTGTATTGAAGGTTCTTCTGGTGCACCGTTAACGGAAGATGAATTGCCCATTTTGGAGCAAATTTATACCGCTGTTACACCTTATTTACGAGAAGAAGGCAAAAAGGCAATTGCGGAGCAGGGTGTTTTTGTTAAAGGAATGGATGGTGAATGGGAAACTCCATTGGTAAACGGGGAAGAATGTGCTTATGTCGTTTTTTCTGATGATGGAATTGCTAAATGCGGTATTGAGGAGGCTTATTACGATGGCAAAATAGATTGGAAAAAACCAGTGTCTTGCCATTTATATCCTGTAAGAACTAGAGACTACACAGAATTTACAGCTGTAAATTACCACAAATGGACTATTTGTGACCCAGCTTGTGCGTTGGGAGAGGAGCTTAAAGTGCCAATATATAAATTTGTAAAAGATGCTTTAATTCGGAAATTTGGTACTACATGGTATGCGGAACTAGAGAAAGTGGCAGAGCAGCATCTTAATAAATAGGTATTTCTAATACCACCTTTGTTCCAGAAGGGTTACTTTTTTCATCGTATAAATCCATAATGTTTACACTGTATCCGTGCTGGTAATCCTTAGAAAAATTGGCCAAACGTTCTTTTGTAATATCTATCCCAACAGATTTACGTTTAATAACACGTTTTTCTTTTATTTTTTGTGATTTAGCGCGGCCCACCCCATTGTCCATAATGCTTAAAGTGATGTGGTAGTCATTGAGTTTTTCTACGGTTACTGTAATTTTTTTGAACCCCTCCTTAGAAGAGAGTCCATGCCATATGGCATTTTCTAAGAAGGGTTGTAATAGCAGTGACGGAATTTTTATGTTTTCTGGGTTTAAATCGTCTTTAATAATTACCTCATAGCTTATCTCTTCAGAAAAGCGGATGTTTTCTATGTTTATATAGAGGTCTACGGTTTCTAATTCCTCTGCAAGAGTGGTTTCTTTTAGGGTAGAGCCATCTAATATTCTACGGACAAGTTTGGAGAATTTATTGAGGTAATGAACTGCATTTTTTTTATCATTATTAATTATATACAGTTTTATACTGTTTAAGGAATTGAATAAAAAGTGCGGATTCATTTGGCTACGCAACATATTTTGTTCTAAACCAATCACCCTTTTTTCATAATTAGATTGGCGATTACGATACATTATTAATAAAATGGTAATGACCAATATTACGAGTAGTGTACTAATTAAAATGGTGGTTTGGTTCTTGCGTAAACGTAGATTTATAAGTTCGTTTTCTGCATTAAGTTCAGCAATTTCATTGGCTTTTCGTTCAGCATCGTAACGGGTGATTAAATCGTTAATGTAACGTAGATTTTGTCCGTTTTTAACATCACTCTCTATACGTTCTGCCTCTTTAAAATAGATTAGTGCTTTCTCGTAATTTTTACGTTTAGTTTCCAACTCAGATAAAAGCTTGTTGCCATAAATAATCTGCCCTGTAATGTTTTTATCCACGGCCATGCCAAGGCCGTCTAGCATGTATTTTTCTGCATCATTAATAGCTCCAAGTTCCATATTGGCCCACCCTAGATTAATCATTACATTGCTCCAGATAAATTTGTCGCCAATGTTCTTTATGGGCTCCACCAATTGTTCTAATAGATCCTTAGCTGCTTTGGGTTGTTGCTGCTTAAGATAGATTTGTGCAATGCTATTTTTGCAGATAATTCTACCGTAGGTATTATCCATCTCATCATTAATGGCTAAGGAACGCCTATTGTAATCTAGAGCGGTTTCTAAATCTCCTTTATATTCATAGCAATCGCCAATATTCTGATTGTTGATGGCTAAACCGAGTTTGTTTCCCAAATCGCCTTCAGATTTTAGGGCTCTCTGGAAATAATCAATAGCCAAATCATACTGCTCCAGAGATTGGTATATATTGCCTATGCAGTTGAGACTTATGTTGATACTTCGGTATATGTGATGTGTTTTGTTTTTTACGGTATCTGCCATTTCTAATGCCCGTTGGTTGTAGTCTAGCGCAGTTTTAACAGCATCCATACGTCTGTACACCACTCCTAGCATATTTAAACTATTGATGGTGAGACTTGTGTTTTTTATGTCTTTAGAGAGGGCGAGTGCCTCCTCATGGTAGGTAATGGCCTTTTTGTAGTCAGATTTATTTCTGAAATAAGTACCGAGCATGTTTAAAGCATATACTTTGCCATCTTGGTAATTCTCAGCATGGGCGGTATCTCTAAATTTTAAAAGGAGCAATGTGTCTCTCTTAAAAAATCCAAAACTGCTATCTATTTCTTCGTAGGTAGTTGGTCTATTTGCTAATAAGGCTAAGATGGCTTTGTCTGCTGAAGGTGCCTCATTAAATTTAGTTTCTTGTGCAGTAGAGTGTATACCTATGCAGAAGCATAACATGGCAAGTAAGAGGATTCTTTGTTGTAGGTGCAGATACTGTAAACGGATTTGGGCCATAGTTCTGTTAGAGCAAATCTAAAAAATCTGATTTCTTTTGACGAGAAACAGGAATTTTGTGATTGGATTTTAAGATGACGTAGCCATCTGTTTTCAAAAACTCTTTAATCTTTCCTAAATTAACAACAAAGGAATTATGTATCCTAAAAAAAGAAGTATCGGGTAATAGTGCATTTACCTCCTTGAGCTTTTTTGTTAATACAATTTTTTGGCCATCTTCTAAGTATATGGTGCTGTAGTTACCATCAGACTCAGCATATAAAATTTCATCACTTTCTAAAAAAAGTAATTTGCCATCTGTATTAATGGTAATTTTTTTATCCAAAGAACGAGCATTAAAGTTCAAAAGAATCTGCTCTAATTTTTCTGCGGTTTGATTTTTGTTATTGAACTTTTTAATCTTTTTAATCGTATCGTTAAGGTCATCGGTATCAATAGGTTTGAGTAGGTAATCAATAGCTTCGTTCTTCAGAGCTTTCAAAGCATATTGATTGTAAGCGGTGGTTATCACAACAGGAAAATTTTTGTTTTTTAGGCTTTTAATAAACTGAAAACCATCCATTAAGGGCATTTCAATATCTAAAAACAAGCAATCTGGTGTGTGATCCTCTAAATAGCCCAATGCTTCGTGTGCATCTGTAAATGACGCAATAACATTAACCTCATTACTAAGGTTGTTTAACTCCCACGTTAAACTTTCTAGAGCTTTAGATTCATCATCTACCAATACAGCTTGTAACATGATTATAGGTGTTTAATGTAAAAATAAGACTTAGATTAAATTCTGCGCATAAGATTGTATTTCTGGTCGTTTATTGTGCATAGTTGGTTGCTTTTAGAGTAATCCTGTAAGAAACAACCTGTTAATGCAGTAAATGTTAAAATTTATCTGTCAGAATTCATACAAACCGGTTTCCATTCGTACAGGTTTCTATACCAATTATACAAATAGGCTCAATTCAGGACCATTGTAGTGGTAATTTTAATCCAAGATTGCTAGACTAAAAACACGGACTAATTATGAGAAAGTGTATACTAATGTTCATCGTATTATTGATTTCGCTCTTCTTTGCTGTGGTTTCTGATAAAGACATGCCAGCAAAACAAGAGACATTAATTGCGGCTAAGTAAAATGTTCATCACATTACCAACCATCGTACGGCCGCCAATGTGCGCAAGCATGTGAATAGATAAAATAGTTGATGCTTTTTCAATTGAGATGGTGCTAGGTTTCGGGGGAACTACCTAGGCTTTAATCCTTTTGATAATTGCATTGGCCGTACGGTTTGGTGGTAAGGTTATCCTATAAAATAAAGACCAAAAAGTATATAATTTGATTATACTTTTTGGTCTTTTTTGTTTTCGTTTACAATGTAAAAATAATGCGGTTTCAGCTCTAAGTTTGATCGGCTCAATAAACTCCGCTGCTAAGCCTACATTTCAACAAGATCTGTTAAAAACTTGTAATGTTAATTGCTTCAACAGCCTTTAGAATTCAATGGTATTTTACAATCTTTGTTTGTCCCTGCCGCCAGGTAATTTTTACAACCCATTCTAAAAATATTAGAGAGATATGTCTACTGCTGTTGAACCCATTTTACAAGAGAATAAAGATAGATTCGTAATCTTCCCAATCCAACATAATGATATCTGGGAATGGTACAAAAAGTGTGAAGCTTGTTTTTGGACTGCAGAAGAAATTGATTTACACCAAGATTTAACAGATTGGAATACAAAACTCAATGACGATGAGCGATATTTCATTAAACATATTTTAGCCTTTTTTGCGGCTTCTGATGGTATTGTTAATGAAAATTTAGCGGAGAATTTTGTGAACGAAGTGCAATATTCTGAGGCCAAATTCTTTTATGGTTTTCAGATAATGATGGAAAATATTCATTCAGAAACCTATTCGCTCTTGATAGATACTTATGTTAAGGATGAAAAGGAGAAAAATGTGCTTTTCCAAGCTATAGAAAATTTTCCTGCAATTAAAAAGAAAGCAGATTGGGCCCTTAAATGGATAGAGTCTCCCAGCTTTGCAGAACGTTTAATAGCGTTTGCTGCGGTTGAGGGTATCTTTTTCTCGGGAGCCTTTTGTTCTATTTTTTGGTTAAAGAAAAGAGGATTAATGCCTGGTTTAACTTTCTCTAATGAATTAATCTCTAGAGATGAAGGTATGCATTGTGATTTTGCTGTGCATTTACATAACAAGCACTTGATTAACAAAGTGCCAAAGGAGCGTATTAAAGAAATTATTGTAGATGCGTTAAATATTGAGCGAGAGTTTATTACAGAGTCTTTGCCCGTAAGCTTAATTGGGATGAATGCTAAGTTAATGACCCAATATTTAGAGTTTGTAACGGATAGATTACTTGTAGAAATGGAGTGCGAAAAGGTGTATAACGCCACTAATCCGTTTGATTTTATGGACATGATTTCTTTACAAGGAAAAACCAATTTCTTTGAGAAACGTGTTTCTGAATATCAAAAAGCAGGTGTACTTAAAAAAGACGATAGCGATTCTCAGAAAATCAGTTTTGACGCTGATTTCTAGTCAACAATAACACATACCACCCCCTTGGTATCTACAAGGGGTTTTTTAGAACCCAAAACGAGTTGTTAAAATTTTAACAACCTCATAATAGTATTGCCATTTATTAAGATTTAAAAGCGTTAGAAAGATGTACGTAGTAAAAAGAGACGGGAGAAAAGAGCCGATAATGTTTGATAAGATTACGGCCAGAGTTAGAAAGTTGTGTTACGGGCTTAATAGCCTTGTAGACCCTGTAAAGGTAGCCATGCGTGTTATAGAAGGTTTATATGATGGGGTAACTACATCAGAACTAGATAACTTAGCTGCAGAGATTGCTGCAACTATGACTACTACACATCCAGATTATGCAAGACTGGCTGCACGTATTTCTGTTTCTAACCTACATAAAAACACTAAAAAATCTTTCTCAGAAACGATGAAGGATTTGTACGAGTATGTAAACCCTAGAACAGGTAAGAAAGCGCCTTTGTTGTCTGATGAGGTGTACGAAGTAGTACAGGCAAACGCAGACAAATTAGATTCTACTATAATTTACAATCGTGATTTTGGGTACGATTATTTTGGGTTTAAAACCTTAGAGCGTTCGTATCTTTTAAAATTAAATGGCAAAATAGCAGAACGTCCACAACACATGTTAATGCGTGTTTCTGTAGGGATACACCTTAATGACCTGGATGCTGCTATAGAGACGTACGAGTTGATGTCTAAAAAGTACTTTACACATGCAACACCAACCTTATTTAATTCTGGTACCCCAAAGCCGCAGATGTCTTCTTGTTTCTTATTAGCTACTAAGGACGATAGTATAGATGGTATTTATGACACCCTTAAACAAACGGCTAAAATTTCTCAGTCGGCAGGTGGTATAGGTTTATCTATACATAATGTGCGTGCAACAGGTTCTTACATTGCAGGGACCAACGGAACATCCAACGGTATTGTGCCAATGCTACGCGTATTTAATGATACTGCACGTTATGTAGATCAAGGAGGTGGCAAGCGTAAAGGGAGTTTTGCTATTTACGTAGAACCTTGGCACGCAGATATTTTTGATTTTCTGGATTTAAAAAAGAATCATGGTAAAGAAGAAATGCGTGCGCGCGATTTGTTCTATGCCATGTGGATTCCAGATTTGTTTATGAAACGCGTAGAGGCAGATGCGGAATGGACATTAATGTGCCCTAATGAGTGCCCAAACCTTTTTAATATTCATGGCGATGAGTTCGAAGCGTTGTATCACAAATATGAGGCAGAGGGGAAAGGAAGAAAAAAGGTAAAAGCAAGAGAACTTTGGGAGAAAATCCTAGAGTCGCAAATAGAAACAGGTACACCCTACATGCTGTATAAAGACGCGGCAAATAGAAAGAGTAACCAGAAGAATTTGGGAACCATTAGATCATCTAACTTATGTACAGAAATCATGGAGTACACCTCTCCAGATGAAGTAGCTGTATGTAACTTAGCCTCTATTGCGTTACCCATGTTTGTAAAGAATGGTCAATTTGATCATAAAGAACTTTTTAAAGTTACCAAACGTGTCACTAAAAACCTTAACAAAGTAATTGATAGAAACTATTATCCAGTAAAAGAGGCAGAGAACTCTAACATGAGACACAGGCCAGTAGGTCTTGGTGTGCAAGGATTGGCAGATGCGTTCATTATGTTGCGTATGCCATTTACGAG
Organism: Croceivirga sp. JEA036; assembly: GCF_011882165.1. NCBI lineage: Bacteria > Pseudomonadati > Bacteroidota > Flavobacteriia > Flavobacteriales > Flavobacteriaceae > Croceivirga > Croceivirga sp. JEA036. Next base: position 762,248 of record NZ_JAATON010000002.1, on the reverse strand, counting down.
TGATGAAGCTAAACAACTGAACCAAGAGATTTTTGAGACACTTTACTTTGCAGCAGTAACCGCGTCTATGGAAATGGCGAAAGAAGAAGGACCTTATTCTAGTTATGAAGGTTCTCCAATTTCTCAGGGCGAATTTCAACATAACCTTTGGGGTATTAAAGATGAAGAACTTTCCGGTAGATGGGATTGGGCTAAACTTCGTAAAGAGGTGCAGAAAAATGGTGTTAGAAACTCCTTGTTGGTAGCGCCAATGCCAACTGCTTCAACTTCTCAGATTTTAGGTAATAATGAATGTTTTGAGCCATATACGTCTAACATCTATACTAGAAGGGTTTTGTCTGGCGAATTTATAGTTGTGAACAAGCATTTATTAGAAGATTTGGTAAGCCTTGGTTTGTGGAACGAAGGTTTAAAACAAGAGCTAATGCGTGCTAATGGCTCTATACAGCATATAGAAAGCATTCCTGCAGAAATTAGAGAGTTGTACAAGACGGTGTGGGAGTTGAGTATGAAGGATATTATTGATATGAGTCGCCAAAGAGGATACTTTATAGATCAAAGTCAGTCCTTAAACTTGTTCATGGAAAATGCCAACTTCGCAAAGCTTACTTCTATGCACTTTTATGCTTGGAAGAGTGGTTTAAAAACAGGCATGTACTACTTGCGTACTAAAGCGGCTGTAGATGCTATTAAATTTACTTTAGACAATTCTAAAAAGAAAGAAGAGCCTGTAGCGGTAGAAGCAGCAGTAGAGGTGCCTAAACCAGAGGTAGCAGCTACAATGCAAGTGAGTGCAACTGCGGTTGGTAATCCCAGTGATGTGGAAGTAGAGCCTATGTCTGCAGAAGAGATGAGAGAGCTCATTGCACGTGCTAAAGAAGGGCAAGCAGATGATGATTGTCTTATGTGCGGCTCTTAGTATTAGTGAATACTATTATAAAAGTGTTTATTTAATACAAACGCCCAAAGCTTTTCCTTTGGGCGTTTGTATTTAAGGTCATAAAAAAAGCTCCCATTGGGAGCTTTTTTAGCGATAATCTTGCTTAGTTTAAAGTGACCATGCTTTATTGTTGGTCAGTTCGTTAACATCTCCACAGGCAATATATTCTCCAGGAATAGGCAGGTATGCTAAAACTTCTTCGCCTATGTATTCGGAGTTTTTATAGGCAAATGTTGCCATATCTCTAATGTCATTAGCAAAGGAGAAGTTAGCTACATCTTCTTCCAAAGTAGCTTCGCCACCTTGCATAATAGCTTCCATATAACCACTTATGGCTTTAGCATGTATTTCTTCCTCTTCTTCTGTACGTTTTCTAAGATACGTTTTCAAAGCAGGTTCAATGTCTTCTGGTGTAAGGTCAGCAATGGTTTCCTTACCAGCGTCTTTTTGTATTTTGCTAAAGAACATGTCCATACGCTTAAGTACAAAATCTTGCTGCTCTTTTTCTAATACTTCTTTAATAAAAGTATCTATAAACGTATGTACGTTCATTTCTGTAGCAGAAGGAGTATCTGTTTTAGGTAAAATAATATCTAAAGTTTGCGCAAGGGCAAAACCTTTATCTTTCTCTAAAAAAGAAGGAACCCATTCTGCATAGGGAGCTTTTTCTTTACAACTTTGTAATACGCTCAATAATGTTGGGGTAGCAACGGCATAACCAAAAGCAAGCCCCATGTTTTTAAGTGCTGATCTCCTTTCCATTATAAGTTTCCTTTTTTAAGTTCTTCTGCGGCATGGTTGGCAGCTCTTGCTGTGAATGCCATATAAGTTAAAGAAGGATTTACGCAAGAGGCAGAAGTCATAAACGATCCGTCTGTTACGTAAACATTCTTACAGGTATGTACTTGGTTGTACTCATTAAGTACAGAAGTTTTTGGGTCACGCCCCATTCTTGCGGTTCCCATCTCGTGGATACCTAAACCAATAGCATACGGATTGTCATACGGTTCTATATCTCTAGCACCAGCTTTTTCTAACATTTGTACGGCTTGGTCTTGCATATCTTTACGCATATTTAATTCGTTTTGGCGAATTTCTGCATCAAAAGTTACTGTAGGTAAGCCCCATTGATCTAATTTACCGTAATCCAAAGTCATCTTGTTATCGTGATATGGCAAAATCTCCCCAAAGGCTAACATGTTCATATTCCAACCACCTGGAGAAAGAACAGCATCTTTATAGGCTTTACCAAAGCTAGCTTCGGCCACTAAGTCTTCATAATCCCCACGGCTTGCACCACCTTGGTACCCATAGCCACGAGTAAAATCTTTCATATCAGAAGCGCCACCTAAATTTCTAAATCTTGGTACGTAAATTCCATTAGGCTTTCTTCCTTTGTAATATTTATCGTCAAAACCATCCATTTTACCACGAGCACCAACTAAAAAGTGGTGGTCCATAATATTGTGTCCTAGTTCTCCAGAGTCATTTCCTAAACCATCTGGAAAACGGTCAGACCTAGATTGCATTAAAATAGAGGTAGACGCTACAGCAGAAGCACATAAGAAAATTACTTTGGCTTTAAATTCATAGGTCTCTTTAGTTGTGCGGTCTATTACTTTAACTCCAGTTGCTTTTTTAGTATCTGGGTCGTACATAATTTCGTGTACAATAGCATCTGGTCTTAGTGTCATATTACCAGTAGCTTCCGCAGCGGGTAGGGTAGAAGAAAGACTGCTAAAATAAGCTCCAAAAGGACAGCCTCTAACGCAACGGTTTCTAAATTGGCAACGAACTCTACCATCGCCTTCAAATTTTTTATCACTATTTATGTGTGCAACCCTACCAGAAGTTAGGATTCTGCCATCAAAATGTTCGAAAACCTTTTCGCGTACGTGTTGCTCCACACAATTTAGGTCCATCATGGGCTCAAACTTACCATCTGGTAGCTGCGGTAAGTTTAATAATTCTCCAGATACACCAATGTAAGATTCTACTTTATCATACCAAGGAGCAATATCTTTATAACGGACAGGCCAATCTACAGCAATCCCTTCTTTTTTATTGGCTTCGAAATCTATCTCGCTAAGACGATAACTTTGTCTACCCCACATTATAGAACGCCCGCCCACGTGGTAACCACGCATCCAGTCAAAACGCTTAACTTCATTATAGGGGTGCTCTAAATCATTAACAAACCAATGTTTAGATTCTTGCTTTACTGTGTAACCTGTACGTGCTTGTTTTTCTTGTTGCTTTAAGTCTTCAGCAGTTGGGTTTCCAGCGTTTTTAAAATCCCACGGATCTTTATTGGCAGTTGGGTAATCCTCTCTATGTTTTACCATTCTACCTCTTTCTAAGACTAGGGTCTTAAGGCCGTTTTCGCAGAGCTCTTTTGCGGCCCATCCACCGCTGATCCCTGTTCCAACTACGATGGCATCATAAGAATCCTGTTCCTCGTTGTAATAGAATTTGCTCATTTAGTTTAAAATTGTTTATTCTCTAAATGTATTAAATATTAAATTAATTTTCTACATTTAATCCTTATGAAAATTGAGAATATCGTACTATAACGTTGTAGTTTTCGCTAATCTCTTCAAAATCAGAAATACTTAAAAATCACCATGAAACGACGAAAATTTGTAGAAAATTCCGCTTTGACCACCATTGGAATTTCTGTCTTGGGATTACAAGCTTGCAAACAGGAAAAAAAGAAAGAAGAAAAAATGACAGAAGGGGGGATGGAAGTAGAAAAAGAAGAAACCGTTTTTTTTCAAATTTCACTAGCACAGTGGTCTATTAATAGAATGATTAGAGAAGAAGGTTTAGATCCCTATCTTTTTGCTGAAAAAGCAAAACAATGGGGCTTCACTGGATTGGAATATGTAAGTGGATTATACTACCCAGAATTAGAGAAAGAAAATTTTTCTGAAGCTGCTATGAAAAATTTTGTAGACCGTAGCAATGCAGAGGCAAAAAAACACGGTTTGCAAAATCTTTTAATCATGATAGATGGCCAAGGAAATTTGGCAGTAAATGATGAGGCAGAGCGTAAGGCTGCAATAGAGAATCATTATAAATGGGTAGATGCAGCTGCTGCAATGGGTTGCCATAGTATCCGAGTAAATTTAGCGGGTAGTACGGTAGAGGAAGAATGGTTGCCTGCGGCCATAGATGGACTTAAGGGTTTAAGTACATATGCCATGGATAAAAATATAAACGTGATTGTAGAAAATCATGGCGGTTTATCTTCTAACGGAGCCTTATTGGCTCAAGTAATGCAGAAAGTAAATATGAAAAACTGTGGTACCCTCCCAGATTTTGGGAATTTCTGTATTGCTAAAGAAGATCCTAATAATTGGCATTCTACCTGTGTAGAAATGTACGATAGGTATAAAGGTGTGGCAGAATTAATGCCGTATGCCAAAGCTGTAAGTGCTAAATCTATGAATTTTGATGCTAATGGTAATGAGACAGATACCGATTACAATAAAATGTTGCGCATTGTTAAAGATGCTGGTTATGCTGGTTTTATAGGAGTAGAGTACGAAGGGGATGAACTGAGTGAAGAAGCGGGTATTTTAGCAACCAAAAATTTATTGATTAAAGCAGCAAAGACAATAGTATAACCCTACCTAGCAATGGAATCCCATTTAAATCAACTGTTTGACTATAATTTTTACTGTAATAAAGAGCTAATTCTTCAGGCCAAAGATGTCGTAGATTACCCAGAAAGCTGCAAACGCCTGTTTTCTCATATTTTAAATGTACATCATTTATGGAATGCAGCTATTTTGGGAGAAGCGTCTGAATATACTCAATGGCAAATCCACGCTATAGAGGATTGGGAAGACATTCATTATAACAATCAGCGAACTACTTTTGAGTTACTTCGTAATACTGAGGATTTGAGTAAGCGCATCAATTATACTACCGAAAAAGGGAATACCTATACCACTGAATATAAGGATGTGCTCTTTCACATCATAAACCATTCTACGCATCACAGAGGGCAGCTATTGGTAGAATTACGAAAGCATAATGTAGAGCCCTTAGAACTAGACTATATTATTTACAAACGATAACAAACCAAAATTAACTGAATAAATAAAACGAATACATGGAACAAATCAATAAGAACAAATTATTTCTAGCAGCCTGTGTCTCGCTGATTGTTACTTCTATGACCTTTGCTATTAGAGCAGGAATATTAAATCAACTAGGAGTTGATTTTGAAATTAACAATACAGAGTTGGGGTATATAAATAGTATGGCTTTTTTAGGGTTCCCGATTGCTATGCTAATTGGTGGGTTTATTTATAACTCGGTAGGGCCAAAAAACTTAATGATTGTAGCCTTTGTCTGCCATGTTTTAGGTTTGTTGTTAACCATATACGCTGGCGGTTTTTGGTCACTAATCATTTCTACATTCTTTATCGGATTTGCAAATGGCTCCGTAGAGGCAGCTTGTAATCCTATGATTGCAGATATGTATACCAATAATAGAACCGCTATGCTTAATAAGTTCCACGTTTGGTTTCCTGGCGGATTGGTCATTGGTGCGTTAGTTTCTAAATTTATGACGGACGCAGGTTTAGGTTGGCAATTGCAAATAGCTACCATGTTAGTGCCAACAGCTATTTACGGCTTTTTGGTATTTACACAATCCTTTCCTAAAAGTGAGAATATGGTGTCTAAAACTACAGACAATGTTAAAGGGTTATTAGACCCTTTGTTCTGGTTTATGATGCTTTGTATGACGTTAACCGCAACATCAGAATTTATTCCGCAACAATGGATAGAGACTATTTTAGGTAGTTCTGGAGCAAGCCCAATGTTGGTATTGGCTTTGGTAACAGGTATCATGGCTTTAGGTAGATTTTTTGCAGGGCCTATTGTGCATAAATTAAATCCTATAGGCGTGTTGTTAATGTCTGCTATAATTACCACAGTAGCTATTTATTTTATGAGCGTTGCTGAGGGAGATATAATTTACGCAGCAGCAGCATTATTTGCACTTGGGGTGTGCTATTTCTGGCCAACCATGATTGGTTTTACATCTGAGTATTTATCAAAAACAGGAGCATTGGGAATGTCTTTAATGGGAGCAGCAGGGATGTTTGCTACCTCTATTTGGAACCCTATCATTGGTTCTAGATTAGATGCAGAAAAAGAGACGGCTATAGCATCTGGTTTGGTAGAAGAAGCAGCAGATATTGCTGCTGGCCAAGCAGTTCTTGGCTTTATGGTATTTTTTCCGTTAGCATTGGTATTACTGTTCGGTGTCCTTTTCGCCCTAAGAAAAAAAGTAGAAACAAAAAGAATACATACAGAAGCTGCGTAAGTAGTATAATTAGTTAAATCACGATAATTTAAAAACAATGCCAAAAAAAATTAGATTAGGAATTGTAGGTGGAGGAGGCGATTCACTTATTGGTGTACTGCACCGTATCGCTGCCCATATTAATGACAATTATCAAATCACAGGAGCGGTTTTTAACCCCGATTTTGAAAAGAATAAAGAATTTGCTCAAGAGATAGATGTACCCTTAGATAGGATTTATTCCGATTTTGACACTATGGTTGCAGAAGAGCTTAAACTGCCAGAAGACGAAAGAATACAAGTGGTTTCCGTTCTTACGCCTAATTTCTTGCATTTTCCTATGGCTAAAAAGTTATTGGACAACGGCTTCCATGTAATCTGTGAAAAGCCAATGACTACAAGTTTAGAAGAGGCTAAAATTTTGCAAGAATCTCATGAAAAATCTGGTGTTATTTTTGCGCTAACGCATACGTATACGGGCTACCCAATGGTGCGCCAAATGCGTGAGATGATTAAAAATGGGGAGTTAGGAAAAATACATAAAGTAGATGCTCGGTATTACCAAGGATGGATCAATCCAATTATCCATGATAAAGAAAAGCGTTCTAGTGTTTGGAGATTAGACCCTAAAAAAGCAGGTATTAGCTCTTGTATGGGAGATATAGGTGTACATGCCTTTAATATGGTAGAGTACACAACTGGGTTGCAAGTACAATCTATCTTGTGCGATTTTAATTATTTGTATGAGGATAACCAAATGGATGTAGATGGCACTGTTTTAATACGTATGGGAGACCATGTAAAAGGTGTAATCCGTAGTAGCCAAGTAGCTACTGGCGAAGAAAATGGATTGGCTATTGCTATTTATGGCGAAAAGGGGGCGTTTAGATGGGAACAAGAAAGACCTAATTTCTTGTATTTTATGAGTGATACAGAAGCTACTCGTATCTACAAACCTGGACATGCTTACAATAGTGAATTTTCTTTGGATGGTACCAAGTTGCCACCTGGGCACCCAGAAGGTATTTTTGATTCTATGGCTAATATTTATTTAGGTGTTGCTAGGGCAATACGTGGCGAAGAAACTAATAGTGGAGCTTACCCAACTATGAAAGATGGGGTAAGAGGCATGAATTTTATAGAGGCTACTGTAGCGTCTCATAAAGGTGGTAATACTTGGGTGACATTAGAAGACTAGTATAAAAAACAAAAGGCCGTTAGCGGCCTTTTGTTTTAATATATTTTTTCAAATCGTTCAAACACCACAATCATGCTCTGACTTGGATAGCGGTCAAAGGGTCTTAACGCTCTTGTGTAGAAATCCCAATGCGTTCGCTGCCAGTGTTCTAAAGACTTATCACCTTCACCTTCTAGTCGTGCGTGCTCCGCGTTAATAGTAAAGTAGGGTAGTAGTTTTACAGAAGTGGTTTTTACAACACACTTTGGTGTTCCGGACCAGTCCGTAACCACAAATAGGTCACCTATTTTGGGGAGCGGCTCATTGTTAAGTTGCAAACTTAAAAGCGCATGTGCTGTGGCACGTTTAATATCATTTTTTACCAGTTCTGCGCAAGTGTTAGCATCGGTTTCATTGTCGCAAAAATATCCATAGTTATAGGTATGGTTTTTATAAGAAGGATGTGCTTTGGAGAATTCCTCCCAAAACAATTTTACAGCTTCGTTTTTCATAGTAGCAATATTAGTTAAAAATGCAATTTAATTCGATAGAGAACATGGGGTTTTCGACCAAGGAGTGCATTGTTTTAACGAAAATTATCTTTTCGTTATTCAAACAAATAAACTAAAAGAATACGCCTGTTGCTTTGCTTGTAGTTGCTATATTTATAGAGTGTAACACCGCATAATAGGCAAAAAATAAATACATAAACCGAAAACAAAAAAACATAAAACAGCATGAAAACAATAAAAGGGCCAGCAGTATTTCTGGCACAGTTTGTAGATAGTAAGGCGCCGTTTAATTCTTTAGACGGTCTATGTGAATGGGCTTCTGGATTAGGGTATAAGGGCATCCAGATTCCTACTTGGGAAAACTTTTTGATTGATTTGGACAAAGCTGCAGAAAGTCAAGCTTACTGTGATGACTTAAAAGGAAAAATTAATTCTTATGGCTTGGAGATTACGGAATTGTCTACCCACTTGCAAGGCCAGTTGGTTGCCGTAAATCCTGCTTATGATAGCATGTTTGATGGTTTTGCACCAGAGGCAGTGCGTCATAATCCTAAAGCAAGAACGGAGTGGGCAATAGATACGGTAAAAAAAGCAGGTACAGCGAGTAAAAGATTAGGCTTAAATTCTCATGCTACATTTTCTGGCGCATTACTTTGGCACACGGTTTATCCTTGGCCGCAACGCCCAGCAGGCTTGGTAGAAAAGGGTTTTGATGAATTAGCAAAACGTTGGCTGCCTATTCTTAATCACTTTGATGAAAATGGGGTAGATGTTTGTTATGAAATTCACCCAGGAGAAGATTTGCATGATGGGGTAAGCTTTGAGCGCTTTTTAAAAGCAACGGGTAACCATAAGCGTGTAAATATGTTGTACGATCCAAGTCATTATGTATTACAACACTTAGACTATATCACCTTTATAGATTATTACCATGAATTTATAAAAGCTTTCCATGTTAAGGATGCAGAATTCAATCCAACCGGAAAACAAGGAGTGTACGGCGGGTATTCAGATTGGATAGACCGCGCGGGTAGGTTCCGTTCTTTAGGTGACGGTCAGGTAGATTTTAGCGCAATATTCTCCAAACTTACCCAATATGGTTGTGATGTTTGGGCGGTTATGGAATGGGAATGTTGTATGAAAAGTCCTGAGCAAGGAGCAAGAGAAGGGGCGCCGTTTATACAAAAACATATTATTGAAGCTACGGAGAAAACGTTTGATGATTTTGCTGGCGGAGACGTAGATGATGCCTATTTAAATAGTATTCTAGGGTTATGAGAAATTGGTTAATTGGAGCAGCTTTTTTAGCTGTGGTAGCGTGTAAGCAAGAAAAGAAAGAAGACCCGGTAAAAGAAGCAGTTGAGGAAGTATCCCAAGAAGTGGCAGTGCCAAATTGGGAGGTGTTGTTTGATGGTAGCTCTTTTGATGCGTGGCATTATTACAATGGCGGAGCGGTTACCGAGCCTTGGAAAATAGAAGATGGTGCTATGGTATTTTACCCACCTAAAGAACGGAATGGCGAAAGCTATAATCTGGTGACCAATAAGGAATACACTAACTTCTTATTACAATTAGAATGGAAAGTGGTAGAAGGCGCAAATAGTGGAATTTTCTATGGAGTAAAAGAAATAGAAAAATTTGGACAGCCGTACCAAACGGGACCAGAAATTCAGGTGCTAGATGATGAAAATCATCCAGACGCCAAGAATGGAACCAGTCACCAAGCGGGCGCTCTATACGATATGGTTTCACCTTCAGAAAAAACGGTAAATCCTATAGGCGAATGGAATACAGTAGAGCTTTTGGTCAATCACAATACCAATCAAGGCTACGTAATCCAGAATGGGGTAAAAGTAGTAGAGTTTCCTGTTCATGGCGACGCATGGGATGAAATGATAGCGAATTCTAAATTCAAAGGTTGGGAAGGTTTCGGTACTTACCAAACAGGAAAAATAGGACTACAAGACCATGGAGATCAAGTAGCTTACAGGAATATCAGAATAAAAGAATTATAACGTAATTATGAATAAAATTAAAATAAGTCTGCTGAGTTTAGGGGTGCTATTGGCTGCTTCTTGCAATGAAACTCCGAAAACGGACAAAACTGTGGCAGGGGAACAAGAAAAAGTAACCTCGGAAATGGATAGGGGTAAGGAGCCTACCAAACCAGAAGAGACGGAGATTTATGAACCTGTGCCGCCAAAAGTTACTGTATCTGAAAATGGAGTGCCTAGTGATGCCATTGTACTTTTTGATGGCGAAAATCTTGAGAATTGGGTTAGTAGTAACGATGAAAGTTCAGCAGCGAAATGGCATGTTAATGAAGATGGTTCCATGACGGTAAATGATAAAACAGGTAATATACAAACCAAACAGAATTTTGGTAGTGTTCAACTACATATAGAATGGAAATCTCCATCAGAAATTCAAGGGGAAAATCAAAGTAGGGCCAATAGTGGTGTCTTTTTGCAGAAACGCTATGAAGTACAAGTGTTAGATAATAATGACAATCCAACGTACGTTAATGGGCAAGTAGGTTCAATCTATAAACAATCTGTGCCATTGGCAATGGCCTCTAAACCATCCGGAGAATGGAATACCTATGACATTATTTACCACGCACCAGAGTTTAATGCAGCTGGTGACAAGACTAAATCGGCTACCATTACAGTGCTTCACAACGGAGTGTTAGTCCAAGACCATTTTGAGATAGAAGGGACATCAGAATATATAGGGTGGCCAAAAAATGTAGCACATGGTAAAGCGCCAATTATGCTGCAAGACCATGGAGATAATAGCCGTGTTAGCTATAGAAACATTTGGGTTAGGGAACTATAGCTTGGATTCTGGCAAGGGTAATAAGTATACAATTCTATATTAGTTACCTTTGCCAAAATTTACCAACTCACATGATTCAATCCATGACCGGTTACGGAAAGCACTCACTACAACTTTCCAACAAAAAGATTACCGTAGAGCTTAAATCCCTCAACAGTAAAAATCTAGATATTAATGCGCGTATACCGCAAGGGTATAGAGAAAAAGAGTTAATACTAAGAAAGCAAATTGCAGATGCTCTTGTAAGAGGTAAAGTAGATTTTGGCTTATTTGTAGAAATTACAGGGGAAGAAACCACGGCAGAAATAAATGCAGGAGTAGTAAAAAAATACATGGAGCAACTTAATGCCATTGCTAGTGGCGATGACGTTAAGTTATTAGAGTTAGCATTACGCATGCCAGACACCCTCAAGACAGATAAGGAAGATATAGATGAAGATGAGTTTCTTAAGATTCAAGAAGCGTTAGAAACAGCTTTGAACAATATCAATACGTTTAGGTCAGAAGAGGGTAAGGTGCTAGAAACAGATTTTCAGAATAGAATAAATGCAATTCAGGATTTATTAGCGCAAGTTATAGCTAAAGACCCAGAACGCTTAGGGAGTATTAGGGAACGTTTAGAACGGGCTGTTGCAGATTTGCAAGCAGATGTAGATGCCAATAGATTTGAGCAAGAATTGATTTATTATTTGGAAAAGTACGATATCACGGAAGAAAAAGTGCGCTTAGCCAATCACTTAGATTACTTTACAACCACAATGGCATCGGCAGATAGTAATGGTAAAAAATTGGGTTTTATAGCTCAGGAAATTGGTAGGGAAATCAATACCATTGGTTCTAAGGCCAATTATGCGCCCATGCAACAGTTGGTTGTTCAAATGAAAGATGAGTTAGAGAAGATTAAAGAACAATTATTGAACGTACTATGACAAAAGGTGGCAAGCTTATCATATTTTCAGCCCCTTCCGGTAGTGGTAAAACAACTATTGTAAGGCATTTGTTGCAACAGCCAGAGTTAAATTTGGCGTTTTCTGTTTCCGCAACATCTCGTGCACCTCGCGGTGAGGAAAAAGATGGTATTAACTACTATTTTATTTCTGCGGAGGAGTTTAAAAAACACATTAAACAAAACCATTTCTTGGAGTGGGAAGAAGTCTACAGAGATAACTTCTACGGCACGTTGAATAGTGAAGTAGAGCGATTATGGGCAGAGGGCAAGAACGTTATTTTTGATATAGACGTGGTTGGTGGTTTGCGTATCAAGAAAAAATATCCGGAACAGACGTTAGCAGTTTTTGTAAAACCACCTAGCGTGGACGAACTCAAAATTAGGCTTAAAAAACGCAGTACGGAAAGTGAGGATAAGATAAACATGCGTATTGCAAAAGCTTCGGTAGAATTGGCTACGGCGCCACAGTTTGATAAGATAATTAAAAACTACGATTTAGATACCGCCCTGCAGGAAGCACACCGCATGGTGGCAGAGTACGTAGGGGTAACCGCTAGCATAGATTCTGATAAAGAATGAAAAAAGTTGGGCTTTATTTTGGAACGTTTAATCCCATACACATAGGCCATTTGATTATTGCAAACCACATGGCTGAATTTTCTGATTTGGACGAGGTTTGGTTTGTAATTACCCCGCAAAGTCCGTTCAAGGTTAAGAAGTCTCTTTTAGATAACCACCATAGATTGCGAATGGTAGAAGAAGCTATTGAAGACAATTACCCTAAGTTAAAGGCAAGCACCATCGAATTTAATCTACCGCAACCCAATTACACGGTAGATACCCTAGTGCATTTAGGAGAAAAGTATGGAGATAAATACCATTTTTCTTTGATGATGGGAGAGGATAATCTTAAAAGCTTCCACAAGTGGAAGAATTATGAGGTAATCCTAGAACACCATGATGTATACGTATATCCTAGAATTTCTGAAGGAGAGGTAAATCATCAATTTATAAATCACCCAAAAGTGCATCGGGTAGCGGCTCCTATAGTAGAAATTTCTTCAACCTTCATCCGTAAAAACCATAAACTGGGTAAAAATATTAAGCCTTTACTGCCTCCAAAAGTTTGGACCTATTTAGATGAGATGAATTTTTACCGTTAATATTTAGTTTTATTTAACTATTCTAGAGTGTTTTTCCTTTTTCAAAAGTTTCATATTTGAAAGATGAAAAATGTTCTACTACTTGGATTAGCTTGTCTTTTCCTAACCAACCAAACCCTAGAAGCTCAAAAAAAGAATAAAAAGAAGAAGAGCCAACAAGAAACTACAACTCCTGCTAAGAAACCTAAAAACGGTATCAAAACTTACACGGAGGTGATTACCAAAGAGGCAAAAACAGATGATGGTATTTTTAAGGTGCATCAAGTTAATGACGCCTATTTTTACGAAATTCCCTTTGCTAATTTAAACCAAGATATGCTTTGGGTAAGTAGAATTGCCCAAATTCCCAATGGTTTGGGTGGCGGTTATGTAAATGCAGGCTCTAAAACCAATGAGCAAGTGGTACATTGGGAGCGCTTTCAGAATAAAATATTACTTAAGATAAAATCCTACGTTAATGTTGCAGAAGAGGGTAAAGCTATACGTAATTCTGTTAAGGTAAATAACTATGAACCTATTCTGTATGCTTTTGATATCAAGACATTTTCCAAGGATTCTACTGCGGCTGTAATTGATGTTACAAAATTTTTTACCTCAGATGTGCCGGCAATAAGTGGTTTGTCCGCACGGTTACGAAAAACATACAAGGTTAAAAAATTAGATAGTGATCGTAGTTTTATCAATAGCGTAAAGAGTTTTCCTAAAAACATAGAAGTAAAACAAGACTTTACTTATGTGGCATCAGAACCGCCAACAGAGGGCAGGGCAGAGACCATTAGCCTACAAATGAATCAGAGTATGATTCTTTTGCCAGAAAAACCGATGCAACCACGTATTTATGACCCTAGAGTGGGGTTTTTTACGGTAAGTCAGTATGATTTTGGTTCCAAAGAATTAAAGGCAGATTACAAAACCTATATCCGTAGGTGGCGTTTGGAGCCTAAAGACCCTGAGGCCTATGCTAGGGGAGAATTGGTAGAGCCTATTAAACCTATTGTATATTATTTGGACCCAGGAACGCCCGAAGAATTGCAAAAGTATATTAAACAAGGGATAGAAGATTGGCAGAAACCGTTTGAAACTGCTGGCTTTAAAAATGCAATTATAGCTAAAGATGCACCAACTCCAGAAGAGGACCCAGATTTTAGTCCAGAAGATATACGTTATTCTGTGGTGCGTTATGTAGCTAGTACTACCAGGAATGCGGTAGGGCCAAGTGTATCGGATCCACGTAGTGGTGAGATTATAGAAAGTGATATTATTTGGTATCATAACCATTTAAGAAGTTACCGCAACCGGTATTTGTTAGAAACGGCAGCGGCTAACCCTTCTGCTCGTACCTTAGATACACCAGCAGACGAAATTGGAGAGATGATGCGTATGGTTATTGCTCACGAGGTTGGGCATGCCCTTGGTTTTCCTCATAATATGGCTGCCAGTTATGCGTATCCTGTAGATTCGCTTCGTAATGGGGCGTTTACACAAAAAAATGGTATAGCAGCTAGTATAATGGACTATGCGCGCTACAATTACGTGGCACAACCAGGAGACGAGAATATTCGTTTTATACGCCAAATGGGCCCTTATGACCATTATGCTACCAATTGGGGGTATAGGTACTTGCCAGAAGCTTCTTCGCCAGCAGAAGAAGTGCCTACCCTAGATCAATGGATTTTAGCTAAGGCAAACGACCCTGTCTATAAATTTGGAAGACAATCAAGTAGGTTCGACCCACAATCACAAACAGAATGTATAGGTGATAATCCTGTATTGGCCAGCACCTATGGACTTAAAAACTTAAAGTATGTAGCCGAGCATTTGCCAGAATGGACATCTGACCAAACCAATGATTATACCGATTTAGAAGAACTGTATGGTGAGTTGTTGGGAGTTTATAGTCGTTTTACGGGTCATGTAACCACAACCATAGGGGGTGTTTTTGAAAATTTGAAAAAACCCAACCAAGAAGGAGTCGTATACAGTGCTGTGCCAAAAACGCAACAGCAAGAAGCTATGCGTTGGCTACACAAAAACGTATTTAATACGCCAGATTGGTTGCTTATAGAAGATGCATTGCCCAATATAGACCATGCGGGCTATTTTGAAACGTTACGCAGCGTACAAGCTAGGCAGCTCAATTCTTTGTTGAGTTTTGATAGACTAGGCAGGCTTATAGATAACGAAGAAAGGGGAGGGTACACCGCTTACGATATGTTAAAAGAGCTGAGATCTGGTCTTTTTAAAGAAGCTGCACAAGGAATAAATGTTAGCCTATACCGAAGAAATTTACAACGTAGCTATGTAGACCGCATGCAGTATCTAATGACGGAAGAGGACAAAGGCTACAATTATTCCAGACCTGGTTTTGAAAGTAAACTTGTGTATAATGTAAATACATCTGATGTTAGGGCTTTGGTGCGTGGAGAATTAGAAACACTTAAAAGACAGCTAAATGCCGTTAAGAATAATGGTTCTATCTTAAGCCGTTATCATTACAAAGACCTAATAGCTCGCATAGACAAGTTGTTGGCCGTAGATTAGGTTTTTATTTATAGAGAAATAGAGCCCCTTTAGTGTAGCTTGCAAAGCACTAAAGGGGCTCTTGTATAAGTAATTATCACTATTTTTCTGAATCATCATAATATTTCATGTCCCTTGTATTCTTTTGTACCGCAACGGCGGCAAAAATACTTAGGGTGTAAGACATACCGTAGAATCCTTTTTCACTCAGTTCCATATCTGCATTCCATAATCCTATCACTAAAAGGATAATACTTGCAAAGGTGGTAAACCAGCTAATGCTGTAGTAAGCATCCGTAACGGGTAAACCCTCTAGCCTGTCCCGAACACTTTTTTGAACGGAGACCACAGAGAATAGGCCAAATAATAATAGGGTAAAGTAATAGCCTTTTTCGTTTAGCCAAAGAGATGAATTCCATAAGCCGATACAATACGATGCCATGCCAATACACAAAGCAGCCCAAGAGGCAGAAATAAATGCAGGAGATGGTTTTAAGGTAAATTGGTTTTCTTTTCTGGTTTTTACTTCTTTGTTGTTTTCTAAAGTATTTTCCATAACTAAAGTTTATAAAATTAGTATGGGGCAAATCTATTTTAGGACCACGCACTACGCAATGGTGATATTTTTACTATACTTACGATATAATTGACGATGATTCTTCTATATTAAGCTATTAATAATAATATACGGTTTTAAAAACTTACGAATTAATGGAGTTAAAAATACTCGTAGATAGTCTTTCTGAACACGAATTGCATGAGTTTTTGCAGTATTTGGCAAAGAAGAATAGGCGTACAGATATAAAAAATATTACACTAGTAAAGTTTTTGGCCAAAGGCGAGGTAACCAATTTAGACGTTAAGCTTTATGGTAAAAACAATAAAAACGCTTTTTATGTGCTTTGTGCTAGAGTACAAGAGGCATTGATAGAATTTATTGGGAGTTATGGTTTTGAGCATGAAAGCGCAGAAGACTTTCATGCTTTGAAATATTTATTAGCTGCGCGAATACTATTTGAAAAAGGAGCTATTAAGATGGCTAGTAAAGTACTATTAAAATCCGAAAACTTAGCTAACACCATTGATGCCTATCCTATCTTGGCAGAAGTAATACAGACCAAAATACAATTTGCGCATCTGATACCAGATTATTCTTTAGCTAGCTTAGTTCTAGAATTGGAAGCAAACAATAAAAAACTTCAAACAGCAACACGATTCAATATCGCTTACGCTCAGATTAGGGCGCGATTAAAAAAGAATAATTCACCAGAGGTATCTAAAGAACTGCAGCAGATTTTTACCGATTTGGAACTAGTTCTAGAAGAGGATTTAAGTTATAAATCGCTTTATCAATTGATGACCATAACGGCAACAGAAGCCAATCTGCAACGTAATTTTTACGCTATATCACCCTATATAGAACAACTTTTTATCGCACTTAAAAATAAAGGAGAGGTTCCCGCCAAATACAGCTATTATTATGTACGCATGCTGCACTTATTGGCACTTTCTTTTTTTAGAAATAAAGAGTTCAAAAAGTCTGCTAGTTTGTTGTCTGAATTAGAAGATGTTTTGGTAGGCTTAAGTGTTACAGAGCAGAAAGCTTTACTCAGAAAAAGAAACCTCCTCAAAGGACTTTTACTTCTCTATACTGGAAAAGTTATGGAGGCAGAAATACTGCTAAAAGGTCTTTCTTCCACTTCTTTAGATGTAAAATTGGTGTTGGTTATGTGTCTTTTTCAACAAGGCAAATACAAAGAGGTTTATCGAGAATTGCGTTTACTTAAAAAATCTGATAATTGGTACGAAGAACGCGTGGGTTGGGCATGGGTGCTCAAAAAGAATATCTTAGAATTATTGACGCTTATAGAACTGCAAGAACACGATTCAGTGTACGCTAAAGGGCAACAATTTAGGCGTAAGTTTAAAAGTAAATTGGCAGCGATACAAGAAGAACGTGTGTTGACATTTATAAGATTGGTGTTGGCGTATGCTGAAAACCCTAGTTTGGCCACTACTCCAGATTTTGAGGCTAAAGTAGAAAACGCGTTTTATTTTAAAGGGCGTAGGCAAGAAGATATCTTTGTAATGAGTTTTTATGCGTGGCTAAAATCAAAATTAACCCAACAAGACCTTTACGCGGTAACCCTAGACTTGGTGTCTAATTTGGATGGCTAAGAATATCCGTGCCTAAGAATTTATCATCTTTATTGTAATACCATTTGCGTGTTTTGGGCATTTTAATACCCTTAAAAGTCTCTATACCAGATAACAGAATGTATTCGCCATCATTATCTGCCTCTTTGTGGTAAAACTGATATACTTCCATGGCATAGGTGGTAGGGTCAAAATAAAAATACCAAGTGTCTTTACCTACTACGGCATCATAGGTAACCTTCAAAACTAAATACGTTTTGCCTTTAAACGTTTTGGTAACCACCGTGGGGTCTAGGTTAGTGCCAGGGTCTTTTAATTTCATTGGCAAGCCATATAGGTAGGTGTAGTAATCCTTCATCATAAAAGCGCGGTCACAATCTAATCTGTAGGTTGCTTTTTCTTCTTCTGTAAAGTTGCGTTTACCATTAAAACTAATGTTGCAATTATCTTGTTCTATTTGATATTGCGTAGTGTTTTCCTCTTTTTTTACCGTAAGATTAAACACCTCTTTTGGTAAATTTAGATAGATAATACTTTCTCGAGAAGAATTATTTGGGGTTTCCATAACCACTTTTAGGCTGTCTTTAAAAGTAGGCCATTGGCCGTTTGGGTCATGATATGCAATAGCTTTATCTAATAATTCTGAACCCGTAATCGATTGTGATTGTACCCCTAAAACACCACATATAAAAACAGTAAAGTATAGAATTTTATGCATTTTGTGGAATCTTAGCAGGTTCAATAGTGCTATCGTGTTCAAAATAATAAAGTTCCATCAGCTTCATTGTGGCTTTGATAATATCTTTGGTCTCTGTTAACAAAGAAAAATACAATGTAGTGTTTTTTGGACTGGATTCTTCCGTTCTAGTTCTTGCGACCTGTTTTTCTATTTTTTGGTCTATCAGTGTAAAAAGTTCTTCTTTACGGGCCAATAAAGGGCTTAATTTATCAAAAGAACGTTCTGTAAATACTTGAGCTGTGTTGCTAAATAAAGACTCTAACTGTTGGTCTAAATCCTTCAGCTCTTTAATCTGATTGTATTTTAATTTCTTGTGGTTATTATTAACGTGTTTGTAACCAACTTTGGCAATATGTTCTAAGGACTGCGAAACATCTTGTAAGCTACCCAATAAATTGATATAAAAGTTAGATGCACCACCAACACTAGACTCGTCTAAATTTTTGATAAAATAAAAAATGTTGTTCTGCAAGCTTTCTATTTCTGCAGACATTTTTGCCACCTCTTTATGATTTCTACGAAGTGATTCTAAGTCGTGCCTAGCCAAACCATTTATAGCGCCTGTATATATTTTATTACTTCTAGAAATCATGTTGCCAATGTTGTCAGCACTTTCTTGGATAACCCCTTGTATGGAACTGCTCTCTGCTTTTCTAAGGCTATCTTCGGCTTTAATTTCTTTAGATTTTTTATTGTGAGCCATGTAGTTGCGTAGTAATAATACTGCTGCTGCAACCAATAGAATTATCAAAGCAACAAAACCACCAATATGTAAGATGTAAGCTATAATGGCTGCTGCGGTAAACGCAGAAAAAGCAGTAAAAAACCAACCTCCAATAACATTAAGAACACCTGCTACTCGGTATACCGCACTTTCTGCTCCCCAAGCACGGTCTGCAAGAGAAGTACCCATAGTCACCATAAAAGTAACGTAGGTGGTGCTCAAAGGCAATTTCATAGAGGTTGCTAATGAAATAAGGATGCTCGCAACCATCAAGTTTACGGAGGCTCTCACCATATCAAAAGCAGGCATATCTTGTGCTTTTTGCTTAGGTAAGTATGTTTTAGGCATTTTAAAACGTTCATCAATTTTTTTAACTAAACTAGGAGGTAAAGCGGCCATGACGTTGCTGCTCGCAGTTATAGATAATTTTACAATTTGCCTAGATAGATAATTGGGTTGAAAGCGTTCATCACCCTCGTCTTGTCTTGCTAGGTCAACACTGGTTTTTACAACACTACGTGCCTTAGAAGATAACCAAAGGGTAACCACCATAATGCCGCCAGAAAGTAAGAGTAAATAGGGTTTTGTGCGTACTGCGGCGGTTAATCCTTCCATCGTAAATTTAGCAGGATCTACACCAGAGCTACTCCAATCTTGGTAAGATTGTAAGGCAGCAATAGGTACTCCAATAAAATTGACCAAGTCATTGCCAGCAAAGGCCATAGCTAAAGCAAATGTGCCCAGAATAATAACTATTCTGTAAATATTCCATTTAATTACTAACGCAGCTGCCCAAGAAATAAGCGTCCAAATTGCCAAGTTGGCAAGTAAAAACAAGAAAGTATTGGCGTTAATCATTGCCATAAAAGAAGGGTCAAAAATGGCAGCACTTTTTAGGCCTTTGACCAAAATAAAGTAGACAATTGCGGTAATAGCTATACCGCCAAAAATGGCTTCTACCCATTTAGGTTTCTTGTTAAAATCAAAAGAAATAAGTATTCTAGTAACATACTGTACTAAGGCACCAATACTAAAAGCTACCACAACAGATAGCAAAATGCCAAAAATAATTTCTGTTGCCTTTTGTGTGTTGATGTAATTTACCAATTCTGAAAAGCTACCATCTGCACCTGCTATTTTTATTAAAGAAACGGCCACCGCAGCTCCAAGTAATTCAAAAACAATGGATACCGTGGTAGAGGTTGGCATACCAAGCGTATTAAAGAAGTCTAGCAGTAAAATATCGGTAATCATTACTGCCATGAAGATGATCATGATTTCTGCAAAGACAAATTCGGTAGGATTAAATATTCCTTTCCTGGCTACTTCCATCATGCCGCTAGAAGACATGGCACCAAAGGCTACGCCAAGACTAGCAACTATCATCACCGTTTTAAAAGAAATAGCTTTAGAGCCAATCGCAGAGTTCAAAAAGTTTACAGCATCATTACTAACCCCAACCACTAAATCGGTTATGGCAAGGATAGCCAATGCAACAACCATAAACAAGTAGATATTCTCCCCCATCTTAATAATTCAAATAGGGCAAAATTGCTATTATAAATCGGCATACAGGTTAATAAAACGTTACGATATAGGCTGGTTTTGAGCTTTATGGTAAGGGTTATTAAATTAACTTGAGCCTCAAAAGTGCAATTGCGTTATCTTCGTTGCAAAATTTTAGGCAATGAAGTGGGAAAAATTACTCTCCCTTAAGCGTTATGGCGATACGGAAACAAGACATAGAAAATTGCAAGATGAAACCCGTTTGGGGTTTGAGGTAGATTATGACCGTATAATATTTTCTTCTGAGTTTAGAAGTCTGCAAGATAAAACGCAAGTAATGCCACTGCCTATAAATTTGGCGTCTAAACGCAACTTTGTACACACACGCTTAACTCATAGTTTAGAAGTTTCTGTAGTGGGTAGAAGTCTTGGTAGAATGGTAGGCAAGGAACTTTTAGAAAAATACCCACAGTTACATACAGAACTGGGTTATAAGTTTAATGATTTTGGCGCTATTGTTGCTGCCGCTGCTTTGGCACATGATATTGGTAACCCACCCTTTGGGCATAGCGGTGAAAAAGCGATTGGTAATTTCTTCTCTAATGGTAAGGGTTTGCAGTACAAAGAATTGCTAACAGCAACAGAATTTCAAGATTTGATAGATTTTGAGGGGAATGCCAACGGATTTAGATTGCTTAATGCTTCTAGGCAAGGAATAGAGGGTGGTTTGCGCTTAAGCTATGCTACCCTAGGGGCGTTTGTTAAATACCCCAAAGCATCACTGCCAAAAAAACCAACCCAGCATATATCAGATAAAAAATACGGCTATTTTCAATCAGAAAAAGCTTTTTTTACAGAGCTGGCTGAAGAGCTAGGGTTACCACAAAAAACGGAAGGCGAACAACCTTCTTATCACAGACATCCACTCGTATATTTGGTAGAAGCTGCGGATGATATTTGTTATACCATCATTGATTTTGAAGATGGAATTAATTTAGGATTGATTCCAGAAGATTTTGCTTTAGAATACATGATTAATTTGGTAAAGGACCGGATTAACTCAAGTAAATTTAGAGCAATGGACTCAGTTAGTGACCGTCTTAGTTATTTGCGAGCTTTAGCAATAAGTACTTTAATTGCAGATGCAGCCAAATTGTTTTTAGCAAATGAAGAAGCTATCCTCAAAGGAGAATTTGATGGTGCATTACTAGACAAATCTCAATATAAAGCACAAATTAAAGACATTATTAATCTTTGCGTGAGCAAGATTTATCAATCTCAAGAAGTGGTAGAGAAAGAACTGGCGGGATATAAAATTATCTCTAATTTATTGGATAGTTATAGTGCTGCCATGATGAACAGCAAGGCTGGTAACGCTAGTAATTATGACACCTTGTTGGTAGGTACCTTACCCAAACACTTTGCAAATACTAATGCTACTAGTTATGAGATTTTACTGGGTGTTAGTTCTTTTGTCGCAAGCTTATCAGATAGTGCTGCGGTACAATTAAACAACACCTTGCTAGGCAAGCATCTTTAGAAACTATATTTTAATCCAAGACCCAGTGTTTGCTTAAACTGTACTTTTGGAATTCCAGGGTCTATTACGGTACCATCTTCAGCGGTCACTTCATCAAACTTAATATCGTCGTCATACAAAAGATGCCCACTAATATTAGCTTGGATAAATTTGTTTACCTTAAAGAGTAAGTTGATTTCCCAGTCTACATCAATATTGCCAAAGCTATTAATATAGTCTGTGTAAAGGCTTAAACGATGATTTAGAAAGATATTCTCCAACAATTCTTCTTCCCAATTGTTGGTTAATAAAAATCCGAACTGCATAAACAGTCGTTCTCCAGGTTCTACCCCAAAGGCACCTTGATTAGAAAGATTTTCATCTAGAACAAATGTGGCTTTCTGTGTGATGGGAGATAAATATAAATCGAACTTTTTGCCCTCTGGATTAAAGGTGGTACCTGCACCTAAAAGCAAATATCCTGGAGCCATAAAACGAGAGATGGGATTTTCTCTATTCGGATATTTATAACCGTTAGAAAACTGGGTATTAAAATTAAGTTTTGCAGACCAAAACCATTTAGAAGTAGAGTCCTTACGGAAACCAAAGGTAGATGCAAATTTTATGAAATCGTCCGTTTTTCTGAGTTTACGTCCCTTTTGAGCGTTTATACCGTACCGCAAACGCAATTCGCTATCCCAGGTAGTATGGGCAAATTTATATTTACGGGTAAAGTTTAGATTGCCTAAGGCAGAAACGGCGTTTTCACCACCAGCATTCCAATTTACAAAAGCGGTTTCTGTTAAATCTAGGGTAAACTGATTGCTATTTTCCCAGAAACTGGTAGGCGATGCAAAACGCGCACGTTGCGCTAAAGTTTTAGATTGAATACGGACTTTAGGTGCTTGCAAATTAATGCCTTTTCTAATGTTGTCTATCTTCTTTTGTTCCCACCTTATGACAATAGTATCTATGGCCATAGAGTCTATAGCAACTTGGGTACTGTCTTGTGGGCTTTTTTCCCTTTCTTGGCCTAAGCAAGTAATACTTGCTAAAAGGAAGCATCCGAGTAATAATTTAATTGGTCTGGTCAAGGTATTTTTTTAAATGTTCCCAACTAATGCCACAAATATCGTGCAATTCTTTGATAGAGCCATGCGGAATAATAATATCTGGTACACCAAATGGTTTTATTTGTATACTGATACCCTGTTTATTAGCATATTCTAAAACGGCACTGCCAAATCCACCAATTAGGCTGCCATCTTCTATGGTAACAATCTGTTTGTAATTCACAAATATAGTGTCTAACAGTTTTGTGTCTAATGGCTTAGCAAATTGCATGTCATAATGCCCAACGTGTTCAGGATTATTGCAGTGGGCTATCGCTTTAGTAACAGCATGCCCTATAGCCCCAAAAGATAGAACGGCGGTATGTGTTCCTTTTTTTAGTTCTCTTCCTTTACCAATGGGTATTGTTTTAAAAGGCTGTTGCCAATCCATTGTTTCTCCTCTGCCTCTAGGGTATCTTATAGCAATAGGGTGGGTTAAACCTTTTTGAGCGGTGAACATAATATTCCGTAAGGCTACCTCATCCATAGGGGCAAAAACGATTAAATTAGGAATGCATCGCAAATAAGAGATATCATAAACTCCATGATGGGTAGGGCCGTCTTCGCCAACCAGACCTGCGCGGTCCAAACAAAATATTACGGGAATGTTTTGTAGGGCAACATCATGTATTACTTGGTCATAGGCGCGTTGTAAGAATGTGGAATACACGTTACAGAAAGGTACAAGTCCGTCTAAGGCCATCCCCGCAGCTAATGTAACTGCATGTTGCTCTGCGATGCCCACGTCAAAAGCGCGTTCTGGCATAGCAGCCATCATGTATTTTAAAGAGCTGCCAGTAGGCATGGCGGGAGTTATCCCTACTATTTTATCATTTTGTTCAGCAAGTTCTATAATCGTTTTGCCAAAAACATCTTGGTATTTGGGTGGCAAATTTTCTTGGTTGTGGGATAAGCGCTCACCTGTTTGTGCATTAAATTTACCCGGTGCGTGATAGGTGACTTGGTCTTCTTCTGCCGATTTTAGACCCTTACCTTTTGTTGTAATAACATGTAATAATTTTGGGCCTTCTATTTCCTTTAGTCGGTTTAATTCATTTATTAATTCGGGTAGATTATGACCATCTAAAGGTCCTGAGTATGTGAGATTAAGGCACTCAAAGATATTTTCATCTTTAGCAGTACCTTTTTTTACGTTGGTAAGATATTTTTTAAGTGCACCAACGCTGGGGTCAATACCTATAGCATTATCGTTGAGGATGACCAAAGTATTGGTGTTAGTTTCTCCTAAGTGGTTTAAAGCTTCGAATGCCATACCACTTGCAATAGATGCATCCCCAATAACAGCGATGTGCTGCGTAGTAAAATCTTTTTGCAACTGTGCTGCCAGCGCCATGCCTAATATAGCAGAAATAGAGGTAGAGCTATGCCCTGTTCCAAAAGCATCATACGGGCTTTCTGTAATTTTGGGGAATCCGCTAATACCACCTAGTTGTCTGTTGGTGTTAAAAATATCTTTTCTGCCGGTTAAGATTTTATGGCCATAGGCTTGGTGACCCACATCCCATATAAGTTTGTCTTTTGGAGTGTCAAAAACATAATGTAGCGCTATGGTCAACTCAATAACACCAAGACTAGCGCCTAAATGCCCTTCTTTGGTGGCTATAATGTTAATTATAAAGTCACGTAATTCTTTGGCCAGCCCTAATAGTTGGTCTAGGGTTAAATTTTTAAGGTCTTCGGGCGAGTTTATATGTGCTAACAAAGGTGTCAAAATATGCGTAAAATTAGTCAATTCTAGCGTCAATAAATAGCTAAGTTTTTTAAATTAGAAAGCCAGTTGTTTTTATTTAAAATTACCGTTACTAAACTTAAAATTAAAAATTAGCTTGCAATAAGTCTTATCGCCTTCCGTTAACTAAGCTGTACCATAAAAAGAGGCCTGCGCATAAGGGCTAGTGAAATTGGTGATGTGGAGTGTGCAGATTAACAAGTATATAATCAATTAAACATAAACCAAAATTACTAGTATTATGAGAAAACATTCATTGTTGTCCTTAGGTCTAAGTCTATGTATTTTAGTAGCATCTTGCTCTAAAGATGAAACTAATGATTCCCAAGAAGGGATAGACCAAGAATCAAAAGAAATAAGAGAAACACCAATTGCTATAGCACAAGTAACGTCTGGTGTTACTGTAGAAAGTAGTACGGTAAAAGAAGGTATGCCGCCAGCACCAACAGGTCAGTTAGATATTAGTATGGATACAGATGACCAACTAGGGTATTTGGATGCTGGTTTTAACATCAGAGTGAGTTCTACGGGGGAGCCAACAGGGGCTTATATTGTTTTTAAAGATAAAGACGGCAACGCACAAGATTCTTATTTTGATGTGGATTTAAGCGGTACTGGAAATAAAAAATCTATTCAGCGACGTAAGAAATTTGGAGCTAATGCCTCTATTTTTAATAAAGATGGAGCGGAAGAGCAAGAAATAAGAGTGGTTTTTGAGAATACCATACCAACCGGTACTTTTTGTTATGACTTGTGTTTGTACGATGCTACAGGGAATATTAGCCAAATTGTAACTAGATGTGTAGTAATTGATGAGTGGGGTGGTAATGATAGTGTAGTAGGAGAATGGAAGTTTGAGGCCTCATATGAAAATGGGGAACGTATAGATGAATCTTCTAATGAAGAAGAATTTCCTTGCGTTAATGGGGGGAGTGTCTTAGCAGAATACTCAGATATAGTTACGGATAACTGGTTGTTAGTTTTTGAAGCTGATGGGGATTATTACGAAGAATACGAGTATGAGGCTTATAACATAGATTATGAGGCAACTACGAATGAATGTACTGCTATTTATGAGACAGAAATCTATGGTTATCACGATAGATATTTAGGTAAGTGGGCGTACAATATGGTGGATGGTTTGTCTGTTGTAGATTTTGCTTATACAGATTTATTAGACCCTACTGAAAATGAAACGTATGAGACTGGCGATTTATATTTTGAAGGAGTTGCGGTTGCTTTTGAAGGAGATAAAATGATATTAACGGAAAGCGTTAACGAAGAAGGTATTACTATTGAATATAAAGTGGTGTTTGTGAAAAATTAAAGAACAGATATTAATTTGTTTAATACAAAAAGGTAAAATTCAATTTTGAGATTGGGTTTTACCTTTTTTGCATTTTATCTTTGATGAGATGGAAAACCCTTTTGATGATACGTATTTTATGAAGCGTGCCTTGCTAGAGGCAGAAAATGCTTTTGAAATGGGAGAAGTGCCTGTAGGTGCTGTGGTTGTAGCTGATAATAGAATTATTGGTAAAGCTCATAATTTAACGGAGCGCCTTAATGATGTTACCGCACATGCAGAAATGCAAGCCATTACGGCAGCAGCTAATTATATTGGAGGTAAGTATTTACACGGTTGCACCTTGTACGTTACCTTGGAGCCTTGCCAAATGTGTGCAGGTGCATTATACTGGAGTCAGATTTCTAAAATAGTTTACGGAGCTAGAGATTTAGAGCGCGGTTTTAGCGTTATGGGTACTACAATACACCCTAAGACAGAGGTTATACAAGGTGTAATGGAACAAGAAGCGGCAGAATTGCTAAAACGCTTTTTTATTCAGCGTAGAAATAGAAACTAAAAAAGCCCCAGCAATTGCTAGGGCTCGTAAGCTTCAAAATAAAATATATATTCTTAGATTACCTGCACTTGTGCGGCAACCATACCTTTTCTACCTTCTTCTTCTTGATATTCTACCTTGTCTCCATCGTTCAAGACTAAACCATTTAGCGCTGTAGCGTGTACAAAAATGTCCCTACCTGTTGCGTCGTTTGTAATGAATCCATAACCTTTAGACTCATTGAAAAATTTTACTGTACCAGTCATTAAAATAAATTATTATAAAGTGCGAATGTAATATTTTTAAAATGGAAAAAGTTTAAGTAAGGGTTATATTTATCGAAAATTATTGATTATCAGCTTTTTCAGCTTCATTTTTTCTCATTTTCTCAATATTTTCTTTGGTAAGCATGTAATCTTTCATATTCTTTCCCCTACTTTCTTTGTAAAGGAATAGTGGCATCGCTATTAAAAAAAGTCCTATAACTCCAGCGCCTATGTATTTTTCTGCACCGTTGGGTACACCATGCTCTTGTATATATAAGCCATAACCCATAGCTGTGAAAGAAGCAAAAAGAACCAAAAGGGTAAGGTGTTTTAATTTCATGCTTAAAATTTTAATGGTACAAAGATACTTCTTGCTATTGTAAGCACTATTCTTTTGTATTAACGGATATCTAATATTAATTTTCCCAGCCTCCAGACCAACGACCAAGGCCAGTACGGCGTAAAGTAGGTCTTCCTTTGTTAAGGATATTACTAATGTATCCTACTATAGCTAGGGTTAAAATAAGAATAAAAAATAGGAGCATAATAATCCCGAAAAGTGATATTCGGTTTCCATAGAAAAGCGCGTAAATCAGTAATGCATCAAAAGCAATCATTAAAAAAGGAATAAGAAAATTGAATCCTACTTTAGAAAGTAGCTCCTTTAGCACTCCAACGTCTTTACCCAACACCAAATGTATTTGTGCATAAAAGAGAACAGAGAAAATTAAAACAAAAATAAAGCTCCCAACTAAGGCTAAGACTAAAGTAAATCCCATAGTTACGAGCGTATCAGTTTCTTCATTGTAATTAATGGTATACGTGTCGCCTACAGAAATTTCAGATTCGGAATGGTTTAGTTTACGTTTTATTCGCTTCCCATTTTCGGTTGTAAATTCAACTATGGGCGCATAGCGCCTTTCATTATCACCATTGGTATGGCTATACTCGGTGCCAATTACTACGGCTTTATAGGTGGTACCACTCGTGAGGGCCATATAGGTGTTGGCCACGGATTGTGAAAATATACTCCAAGAGGTTAAGAATAATAGGTTAATACTGATGAGTACCAAACCTATAAAGCCATAACTTATGCAACCTGTTTTTGTTTTAAGTTTTTTTATGAGAATATGGGTGATGCCAATACTTAGTAGAATGAAGAAAGGAATAAAATAAAGTTGCATACTTTTAAAATAGTAACGGTTGAAGTATGAAAATATAGCGTAAAAGTGTTTAGATAAATGAATTTAGGCTTTAAAAACGGTGTTTGTTATGGAGTATGCTTTATAAGTTTTCTTCTGTAAGCAGTTAATAGTTTGGATTTGCTTACAAATCCAATATATGTACCGTCTTTTACTACGGGTAGGTTCCAAGCGCCGCTTTCTTGAAACTTCTGCATAACCACCTTCATGTTATCTTTATCTTGAAAAATGTACTCAGGTGGGGCATGCATCATATCTTTAACAAAGGTGCAATGGTACAATTCATTATTAAACATAATTTCTCTTATGTCGTCTAGAAGAACAATACCAACCATTTTACTGTCCTTGTCTACCACTGGGAAAATATTTCGGGTAGACTTTGCTACCGACTTATGAAGCATTTCTCCTAAAGTCATTTCTGGATAAACCGTTTTGAAATTCTTTTCTATCACCTCATCTAATTGCATTAAAGTAAGTACCGTTTGGTCTTTGTTATGCGTTAATAAAGCACCTTTTTCTGCTAATTCTTTGGTATAGATATTATGGTTCATTACATTTTTAGTGACCAAGTAAGAGATAGACGCAGTAATCATTAAGGGTACAAATAACTGATAGCCTCCCGTAATCTCTGCAATTAAAAAAATGGCCGTTAAAGGAGCATGAATCACCCCTGCAATAAGACCTGCCATGCCAATAAGCGTAAAATTGCTTTCGGATACCGTAAATCCTAACCCCAATTGATTTATCAATTTGGCAAATACGTTGCCCAAGGCGCTACCCATAACCATGGTTGGGATAAATATCCCGCCAGCACCACCTGCCGCCATAGTGGTGGTCATAGCTATGGCCTTAAAAATAGTGATACCGAAAAGCAGTAAAATAACCACCCAAATATTAGAAGTATACGCATCAAACGGTGTTTTGCCAAGCGCTTTTAAATCGTCTCCATGCAATAGATTATTTATAAAACCAAAACCTTCTCCATATAATGGTGGAATAAAATAAAGCATAATACCTATGGCAAGGCCACCTACGAGTAATTTGTATTTGGGGCTACGCAGTTTTTTAAAAAGATTGTGAATCCAAAAGAACATTTTAGTAAAGTAGATAGAGGCAACGGCAGTACCTGCGCCTAAAAGAATGTAAAAAAAGGTGTCTTCTAGTTCAAAATTTTCGGTAAGGGTGTAGTTGAATAATACTTCATTCCCCAAAAAAAAGTAAGAAGTGAGTACCCCAGAAATAGATGCTAATAAAAGGGGCAGTACCGATAACATAGTTAAATCTAGACTAAAGACTTCTACCGCAAAAATTATCGCTGCAATAGGGGACTGAAAAATGGAAGCTATAGCACCAGCAGATGCACAGGCAATTAACAAGGTTCTTGTTTTGGCATCTATATGTAGAAACTTGCTTAGATTAGAACTTAATGCAGAGCTAGACTCAACTGCAGGTCCCAATAAACCTACAGACCCTCCGAAACCCACAGTTAATGGAGCAGCTATCAATGGGTTGTAAATCTTTTTTAAGGATAGTAATCCATTTTTTTTTGAAAGGGCAAATAGAATAGAAGAAACGGCATTGCCTAGCGGATGCTTGTTTACAAACTTGGTATATAAGTACACCAAAGTTAGGCCCACAATAGGCAAAATAAAATACAGTTGATTCTCAGAAAATACGATGCCTTCTTCTAAAAGCGCCTCTATAAAGTAGGTAATGTTCTTAAGTGTAACTGCAGTTAAACCCGCTAACAAACCCACCACAATACTCACCAACTGCACAAATGTCTTGTTATTGATGTTCTTGTAGCGCCATTTCAAGAATTTTTTGAAATAGACTTTGCTATCCCTCATACACTATCCGATTCTTAATAAAAGTATTAAAAATCTCGGCCTAAAATGTAATAACAACTACAAATCTAGCTTTATGTGCAGCTCGCTTAGTTGTTCATTATCAATAGTAGCAGGGGCATCTATCATAACATCTCTACCACTATTGTTTTTAGGAAAAGCAATAAAATCTCTAATAGTTTCTTTACCTCCTAAGATGGCTACCAATCTGTCTAAACCAAAAGCGATACCACCATGCGGAGGAGCGCCATATTGGAAAGCATCCATTAAAAAGCCAAACTGCTCCTTAGCTTCTTCTGGAGTAAAACCTAAATGTTTAAACATAATGGCTTGAGTTTCCTTATCGTGAATACGTATAGAGCCACCACCAATTTCATTGCCGTTCAGTACCAAATCATATGCATTAGCTTTTACGGCACCTGGCTGTTCATCTAGCAATTCAATTTGTCCAGGTTTTGGAGACGTAAATGGATGGTGCATGGCGTGGTAGGTGTTGGTTTCTTCATCCAACTCTAAAAGTGGAAAATCTATAACCCACAGCGGAGCAAATTCATCTGCTTTACGCAATCCTAGGCGCTCTGCCATTTCCATACGCAATGCGCTTAGTTGCGCTCTTGTTTTATTTGTTTCTCCAGAAAGCACGCAAATTAAGTCGCCTTTTTGTGCTCCGGTAGCTGTTGCCCATTTAGCTAAATCTTCTTGGTCATAAAACTTATCTACGGAAGATTTGTAAGTGCCATCTTCATTGCATTTAACATAGACCATGCCTTTTGCACCTACTTGTGGGCGCTTAACCCAATCTATCAGTTTGTCTATTTCTTTGCGTGTATAGTTAGCAGCACCTGGTACCGCAATACCTACTACCAATTCTGCGCTATTAAATACGCCAAAATCTTTATGCTGTGCTACGGCATTTAGCTCGCCAAATTCCATTCCAAAACGGATGTCTGGTTTGTCATTACCGTATTTGGCCATAGCCTCATCATAAGTAATGCGCGGAAATTCTGCTACATTAACACCATTAATTTCTTTAAGCAAATGTCTTGTAAGGCCTTCAAAAATGTTTAAAATATCTTCTTGTTCCACAAAAGCCATCTCGCAATCTATCTGTGTAAACTCAGGTTGCCTGTCTGCTCGTAAATCTTCATCTCTAAAACACTTAACAATCTGAAAATACTTATCCATTCCACCTACCATAAGCAATTGCTTAAAGGTTTGTGGCGATTGTGGTAAAGCATAAAATTGCCCCTCATTCATACGGCTAGGAACTAAAAAATCTCTTGCGCCTTCTGGTGTAGATTTAATCAAATAAGGTGTTTCTACCTCTATAAAATTTTGGTCCGATAAATATTTACGAACCTCCATAGCCACTTTGTGTCTAAAGATGAGGTTGTTTTTAATTGGATTTCTACGAATATCTAGGTAACGATACTTCATACGGATGTCTTCTCCGCCATCTGTGTCATCTTCAATGGTAAACGGTGGTAGCTTGG
Source organism: Croceivirga sp. JEA036 (assembly GCF_011882165.1). Lineage (NCBI taxonomy): Bacteria > Pseudomonadati > Bacteroidota > Flavobacteriia > Flavobacteriales > Flavobacteriaceae > Croceivirga > Croceivirga sp. JEA036. The sequence goes on along the minus strand of NZ_JAATON010000002.1, from coordinate 730,667 downwards.
CGTTATTTAAAACGGTGAGTTCGCTCACCAATACTTCTATAGTGCCTGTAGCTATATTGTCGTTCTTAGACGCTCTTTCTATTACAGAGCCTTTTACCTGTATTACGGTTTCACGGCTTATTGTCCTAGCTAAAGCCAATAGTTCTGGCGTGGAGCGTTCTTCATCAAAAACCAATTGGGTTAATCCATAGCGGTCTCTTAGGTCTATCCAAACCACAAAACCTTTGTCTCTAGACTTTGCGGCCCAACCGCTAAGACTTACTTCTGTTCCAATATGAGATGCGCGCAATTCGCCGCAAGTATGGCTCCTATACATAATAAAGAAATTTGCTGGGCAAAGGTAAGGTCTAGGACTACGCAGATGCAAGTATTTTTATAGATATGATGCTAACCATTCATCTACACTTTTAAGCGATTAATCCATTTAATAAGGTTTAATAGGGTTAAAAAGAAAAATATAAAACACTAAAAAACAGACAAATATAGACTTAATGTTAACTTAAGGTTATGTAAAAGTAAATCAAACATGTATTTAATGTAAAATATTTACTATCTTTGTAACGTTAGTGTAAAGGAATATAAGAACTTTAAACCCCATACAATGAAGAAAATTACAATTATATTGGCAGTGATGATGATTTCGGCGGTGACTTTTGCACAAGAAACTAAACCGAAGTTTGAAAAAGAGGGTAAAATGGTAAAAGCAACCTATTTTCATGATAATGGAGAAGTTGCACAATCTGGTTACCTTAAAGACGGTAAACTACATGGACAATGGTTTATGTATGATGTAGATGGCAAAAAACTGGCTACCGGAAAATATAACGAAGGCGTTAAAGAAGGTAAATGGTTGTTCTGGAAAGGAGAAATGTTGAAGGAAGTTGATTTTGTGGACAACCGTATTACCAACGTAAAAAATTGGAACCAATCTGAAGTGGTTTCGATACACTAATAATTAGGGTAAGTGTTAAAAACCCCGACCATTTGGTCGGGGTTTTTTTATTTATGCTAATTCTGTTTTACTAGAACTTCTTTGTTTATAATCGCCGCGAATCCTAATCTTAATACGGTACACAATATTAAATAATACGGGTACTATTATTAATGTTAAAAAAGTAGCTACAATCAAACCAAAGATTACGGTCCAAGCTAGTGGTCCCCAGAAAATTACGTTGTCTCCACCCATATATATTTGTGGGTCGAACTCAGAGAATAGGGTGACAAAGTTGATATTTAAACCGATAGCTAATGGTATTAAACCTAAAACGGTAGTAATTGCCGTTAATATTACAGGTCTTAATCTAGCTTTTCCACCTTTAACCATGGCTTCAGTGGCTTGATCTATAGTCAATAATTCTTCATCACTAATCTGTAAGTCAACCTTTTTTCTATCTAATAAAATCTGGGTATAATCTAAAAGTACAACCCCATTATTTACAACAATACCTGCTAAGGAAATAATCCCCATCATGGTCATCATAATAACAAATGGCCAGCCTGTAATAATTAAACCACCAAATACACCTATAAAACTCAAAAATATGGCCATCATAATAATGGCAGGTTTAGAAATGCCACCAAATTGAAAAATTAGAATTAACATAATCAACCCTAAACCACCAAAGAAAGCTCCCATCAAAAACTGCATTTGTTTGTTTTGCTCCTCTAACTGCCCAGTGTAATCTATTTTAACTCCGTCTGGTAACCCTTTAAATTCGGTCATTTCTTTCTGAATTTCAGCTACAATAGCTCCAGCATCCGTAAATCCAGGTTTTAAAGCAGAATATACGGTTACCACACGTTTGGTGTCTACGTGTTTAATTGCACTAAAGCTAGAATTGTTGCGTTTGTTAGCTACCGCAGAAACGGGTACTTCCATAATTCTACCATTAGAAGGGTCTCTAAAAATGATGTTTTGATTAAAAAGGGCGCTAGTATTGTAGCGCAAATCCTCATTAAAGCGTACGTAAATATCATAATCATCTCCATCTTTCTTAAAAACTCCAGCCTTTTCACCAAAAATGGAACGTCTTAACTGTTGGCCAACTTGCCCTACAGCTACGCCTAACTCACCCGCTTTTTCTCGATTCACAACTACCTGCATGCCAGGTTTGCTTTTATTCACATCCACTTTTAATTCCTCTATCCCAGCAATATTTTTGCTGTTAATAAAGTTACGCATACGTTCTGCGGTGTTGATTAGAGTATCGTAGTTTATACCTGCAATTTCTATGTTGATAGGATAACCAGCAGGTGGTCCCACGGCATCTTTTTCTACAGAAATAGTTACACCCGGATAAACCCCGGTAAGGGTATCTTGAATTTTAAGACGAAGCTTTTCTGTATCTAAGCCATTTCTATACTTAAACTCACGCATGGAAAGGGTTATTTTCCCCCTATGTGGCATTTCTGCCGCAGATCCACCTTCTGTAAACGGATTTTCTGCTCCCTTACCTACTTGAGATACACTAGATTCTACCAAATAATTAAAATCACCCTTGTTATACTTTGGTCTGCCAACCACACCATACACTCGTTCTTCTATTTGCTTAGTAATGGTGTTGGTCTTCTCTATATCTGTACCTTGCGGGTATTCTATATAGACGTAAATTTCGTTTGGTGTATTGTCAGGGAAAAATTCCACTTTAGTACGTTGACTACCAAGAGACATTCCAAAGAACACAAAAGCTAAAACCAACAGTAATGCGGTAAAGCCAAAGTACCAATACACATTTTTGCCTCTTAAAGCACGTATTAACTGCTTTTCATAAAAATTCTCGAAACGTACCAAGGTCTTAGTTTGAAAACGAACCGCCCATTTCTTTAAAAAGTATTTATAAATCCAAAGTAGACCAGCAACCACAATCATTAAAGACCCTAAACCTCTTACCGCTCCCCCTACAAAAAAGATGAATAAGCCAAAACCAACTAAAATCAAGGTGCTTCTAATTAATTGTTTCTTGGTAAGGACACGTTCACCAACATCCATAAACTGAGAAACGAGCATGGAGTTCATAAAAATGGCTACAAAGAGTGATGAGCCTAAGACAATAGAAAGGGTAATTGGGAAATATTTCATAAACTGCCCCATGATACCCGGCCAAAACGCTAAAGGAACAAAAGCAGCCACTGTAGTTAAGGTTGATATGATAATGGGTATGGCAATTTCACCAATCCCTTTTTTGGCGGCCTCTTTTCTAGAAAGTCCTTCTTGGTCCATAAGGCGGTACACATTTTCTACCACCACAACACCATTATCTACCAACATTCCTAGTCCCATAACTAAGCCGAAGAGAATCATGGTGTTAAGCGTGTAGCCCATCAGGTTTATAATCATGAAGCTCATGAACATAGACATGGGAATAGCAAAACCTACAAACAAGGCATTACGGAATCCTAAGAAAAACATTAAAACCGTAACCACTAGGATAATACCAAAGATGATATTGTTGACCAAATCATCTACTTGGTTTAAAGTTTTGCTAGAGGAGTCATTGGCTATATTAACATCTAAATCTTTAGGGAATACATTTTCTTTGGTGTCCTTAACAATAGCTCTTATTAAATCTGCAGCTTCAATGGTGTTTTTTCCAGAGCGTTTTTTAATATCTAGCATTACCACGGGAGCACCATAATCTCTGGCGTAGGTGGTTTTATCTTCTTCATGAAAACTAACCTTTGCAATATCTCTAAGATATACAGCTCCGTTTTCTGATTTTACTACAAAATTGTCTAGCTCCTTTGGGTTCTGTACTTCGCCCAGAATACGAATAGTTCTGCGCTGCCCAGACGTAATTAAATTACCCGCACTCATGGTTACATTGCCATTAGCAATGGCCTGTATAACATTATCAAAATTTACCCGAGCAGCCATCATTTTGTATACATCTACGGCAACTTCTACCTCTTTTTCTTGAGCCCCACGAATGTCTACACCTTTAATTTGCGGCAAATCTTCTATTTCGTCTTGTAAATATTCAGCAAAATCTTTTAAGCGTTCCACAGGGTAATCTCCTGTAATATTCACATTCATTATAGGAAAAGATTCTGCGATATTCAGGTCAAAAACATTGGGTTCCACCTTTGCATTGTTAAACACAGGCCAATCTTCCCCAGCTTTTTCACTATCAACTTCGTCTTTCACTTTTTGTTTTGCATTTTCTACTGTAATGCCTTCATCAAACTCCACCACAATCATAGAATAATCTTCTTGTGATGTAGAGGTAATGTCTGTAACGTTGCTGATATTTTTTAAAACATCTTCTAATGGGTCTGTAACCAAGCGTTCCATATCTTCTGCGGTATTGCCCGGATATATGGTGCTGATGTAAATTTTGGTTTCTGATACCTCTGGAAAATCTTCTCTAGGCATAGCAAAATAGGCAGATAGACCAAAAATGAAGAAAAGGGCTATCATTACATATACCACCGAAGGATTTTCAATGGCCCATGAAGATGGGCCAAACAGCTTGTTGGCGTTCTTTTGTGCTTTTTCCATGCCTTATTTTTTAGCTACTTCGGTTGTGTTTTTAACTCGGATTTCTTGATTATCTCTAACACTTCTTGCGCCTTCAGAAATGATTTGGTCACCTTTACTTAGACCAGAAAGTACTTCTATATAATCGCCTTGAGTTTTACCTGTTTCAATCACTTTTCTATGGGCTAAATAAGTGTCTCCGTTTGCGCTTTTACTCGCCAAATACACGTATTGGTCTCCATCCGCATTTTCAGAAACAATAGACTGAGGGATTAGGAGGGCCTCTGAGTTAGTATAGTCGTTAATTTTTACTTGTGCCGTTAGGTTTGGCTTTATGTTCCCATCTTTATTTGGGACAGGGATTTCTACGCTGAAGGCGCGGTTCCCTGGGTTAATAAAATTACCTGTTTGGCGCACTTTAGAGTTTATGCTACTCCCCAATACAGGAATATACACTTCTACACTTTTACCTGGTGTTATATTAGGTAGATGACTTTCTGGAACTTCTACCGTTACATACATTTGGTTAAGATTAACTATTCTAAAAACCTCGGCGCCCGGTCCTGGTGCTACAACAGTACCTTGGTCTTTTATAATAGCATCTATAATACCACTAAATGGGGCTCTAATACTAGATTTACCTAATTGGCTCTCCATTTGTTTAACAGCGCTTGTTTGTGCTTCGTACTGAGTTTTAGCTTGTAGGTATTGTATTTCTGAACCTATGTTTTGCTCCCAAAGTCTTTTTTGACGTTCAAAAGTGGTTTTTGCTAGTGCAACTTGGGTACGCATTTGCTCTAGTTGACTAGACATGCCTCCGTCATCTATAGAGGCTAAAAGTTGCCCTTTGGTTACTTTTTGGCCCTCTTTTACATAGATTTTGTACAATGTGCCCGCCATTTCTGGGTAGATTAACACATTTTGGTCTGTCATGATATCGCCTTGCAACTCCAAATAATGGTTAAATTCTTGCGGTGCAATTGTAAGTGTGCTAACCAAAGGAAATTTACGATCAGGGTCTTTAGAAACTATGGCAGAATCCAAGGCTTTTATTTGGCTTTCCAATGCTTTTAATTCCTTGTCTAGTTCTTCTCTTTTTTTGTTCATTGCAGAAACGTCGTTGCCAGAAACCAAACTTTCTACAGAGGCTGTTTTGCTATCAGAACCACAGGAAACGGCTAAGATGGCAAGTGTTAGTATTGTTATTGTTTTTTTCATTTTGATTGATTTTTTTAGTTGTTATTCAAAACCGTCTCCAATTCGGTTTTCTGGTTAATGACATCTACCATGGATTGCAGATACTCTTGTTGTGAACTGTATAGCTGTGTTTGTGCTTCTCTAAGTTCAAAGCTAGTTGCAATTCCTTCATCATATTTAATTTGATTTTTTCTCTCTATACGTTCTGCAAGCGCTAAATTGTCTTTGGAAGTTTGGTACTCATCAATGGCCAAAGTGTAATTACTTTTAGCGCGTTCCCATTGCAGTTGAAGCATTTGTTCTGTCTCTTGCATTTGTGTTTTGGCTTTATCTAGCGCTATTCTTGCGCGTTGAGTGCTCGCAGAGCGTTTAAAGGAACTAAAAATTGGGATGTTCATTTCTATTCCTAAAACAGAACTATCAAACCACTCTTGGTCTCCGTTAAAGAAGGTAAATTCATTGCTAAAAGCAGAAGTTCCATAATTTACAAAACCACTTAGGGAAGGCAATGCCCTGCTTTTGGCCAATTTGAGCTCTAATTGGCGTTGCTCATTTAAATTAGTCATAAGCTTGTAATCTACATTGTTGCTAAGACTAAACGGTGTTTCTAGTAGTTTAAAATCTATCTGTTCTTCTGTTAATTCATCCAAATTTTCTTCAAGAATAGTTGGCGTTTCAATCGGTAGTCCAAGGATTAGATTAAACATCTGTAGGGTTATTTCCTTTAGACGGATGGCGTTTTTAAGCTGACTGTTAATAGAGGCTAGTGTAATTTTTAGTTGATCCAGATTTTCTTCTTCCGTTAATCCGTTTTCTAAAATCTTTTCTGTCTCATAAACATTCTTCTCTAGATTGCTTTTATTTTTCTCCAATATTGCAACGCTTTCTTGAGCCAATAAAACATTGCCATAGGCTTCTACTACCGACTTTTTCACCTCCAAATCGGACTTTTCTTTGGTGTTTTGAGTGTAGTCTACAAAGGTTTTTGCCGCTTGTACTCCCACAATATAGCTGCCATCAAAAATAAGCTGGGTAAGCGTAGCAGTAGCAGACGCACTTTGCTTAGTGCTAAAAACAACCTCTTCAAAAGTGCCTGGCTCTCCGCCAAAAAACTCCGCAGGTATTACAGAAACTGGTTGTTTTAATTGATTTTGATAAGACACATTACCATTTATCTGGGGTAGTCCGGTAGCAATGGTTTCCCATTTTTGTTTTTGAGCATCTACCAAATCCCGATTAGAATTAATAGCCGTGTAATTGTTTTCTAATGCATATGCTACGGCCTCTTGTAGCGTAAAGCTTGTTGGCACCTCTTCTTGTGCTAGTGTTACCCAAGAAAAGAGTAGAATTGGTATGTAAAAGAATTTTTGCATTTATTGTTGATTTGAGTTGATGATTTCATTTAAAATTTTACGGCCTTCTGGCGTCACAATTCCTCTTAAGTGGTACTCTAGATAGTCGTCCATAAGGTTGGCCATGGTAAAGTGTGTAGATGGAAAATAAGATTCGTCTTTTAAGTTAGAGACACCTACAAAGTAGATGCGAGAAATAAAATCGGGGTTAAGGTTTTTTCTATAGATACCCTCTTTAATTCCTGTCTCTATGTTTTCTTTAATGCACCCTTGAGTTATTTCAAACTGTTTTCGCTTTATATTTTCAAACAGTTTAGGATAGTATTTTTGCAGTTGATAAATAGGCGATGATTTTTCATTTTTTAATCGCAATAGCAACAGTTGTTTAATTTCATACAATTCTTGGATAGGATTTTTTTTAAGACTTACGATGTAATCAATCCCTTCCGTAATTTCTTGGAACATTTTAGACGTTACCTCCTCTACTAGCATGGTCTTGTTTTTAAAGTGCGAGTAGATGGTTTTTTTAGAAATCCCCATTTCTTGGGCCAAATCGTCCATGGTAACACTCTTAAAACCAAGGGTTAAAAAAAGGTCCGTTGCTCTATTTAAAATTTTTTCTTTCATATTTAGGCGGCAAAATTATGACGGAAACTTTAAAAACAAAAAAAGTTTCCGTCGTTTTTACCTTTTTTTAACTTAGAATTTAGGATTTCGTATTTTCTGGGTCTATCGAAATGCTTTTCGGTAAAGAATTGTAATGTTTTTCTTTTGATTTAGGAATGTTGTAAAAGCCTAAAAATCTAAAAATCTTGGGTTTAGGATTGTTTTTGTTCGTTTTCATGATGTTGTTTTTTGTGATTTTCTACATATCGCTTAAAGGCGGCCTCGCCCTCTACAGTCCAAAATTCGTCGTACAATTTCCAATCAGAGAAATCATTACGCATATCGCACTTCATCTTCCATTTCTTCTTGTTTTTCTTTCCTTTTTTAGGTTTACAAGCCCCTTCACCGCCAAAACCAAAAATGATTTTAGCCAACACAAAGAGACCAAGTGCTTGCCAATAGGTAAGGGTAGACCAGCCCCATAGTTCTGGAGTAAGCCAGTTCCATAAACGCATGAGCACATAAATGGCCAAGCCAAAAACTATAGCGCCAAAAACTATAGCGGCAATCACTTTAAACACTTTTTTTGCGTAGTGCTCGGCAGACTTTTCTAACTGTTTTTCTTTGTAACTATTCATAGGTTTTACTTTATTTTTTGTTCAACTGTTTGTGTAAATGAGAAAGGGCTCTGTGTCTTCTAGACATTAGCGTTCCTTGTGCAATCCCTGTCTGTGTTGCAATCTCCCGATAAGAGTATCCTTCAAAATCTACCGCAATAATAATGTCTCTGTAAACAGGCTTAAGTTGTACTAAGGCATCTTTAAGGGCCTGTTCCAATTCTGGTCGCTGACTTTCTGGTTCATCGCTATAAAAAAGAGCGCTAAATTCTTCCCATAATTCTGCTACACGGTCTTCATCGTATTGTTTTTCTTTACGAGTACGTAATACATCTATTATCTTTTTACGGATGGCATTGTATACGTAAGCGGCAATATTATTTATAGGGACCGCATCTTCTGCTCTAGAAAGTACTTTTAACGCCACCTCTTGCAGAATATCTTCTGCGTTGCTATCTGCAGTATCGTCTATTTTAGAGCGTACATACCCTTTAAGGGAATGGTACTCCTCTTTAAAAAATTGACTTAGGTTATTGTTAGTAGTGGTTTTCACAAGCTGGTTTACAGTGCTTTCTATTTATAAAGACGAAAGATTTTATTTCTATTGCATCTTTTTTTGATATATCTGACGAGTGCAATCCGTTTTTGTTAATCTTTTTGGATGTATTTTTGAGCAAAATCCCATTTTATGCACAGCTTGGATGCCTACAGGGCAGCATTCTTATCGTATTTAGAAGAACATGAAATTACCAAAGAACCCAAACAGTTATACGAGCCCGTTAACTACATCTTACAATTGGGAGGTAAGCGAATGCGTCCAATTCTGGCACTTATGGGGTGCGAGTTATTTGGGGTAGATTTTAAAAAAGCATTACCTGCAGCAATGGCCGTAGAGGTTTTTCATAACTTTTCTCTGGTACATGATGATATTATGGACGATGCTCCGCTGCGTAGAGGAAAAACCACAGTACACGAAAAATGGGATGTCAATACCGGAATTCTTTCTGGTGATGCTATGCTTATTAATGCGTACCAACACTTGGCACAGTATGATGGGGATACCTTAAAAAAACTATTGGTATTATTTAACACCACAGCTTTAGAAGTTTGTGAAGGCCAACAATACGATGTGGATTTTGAAGTGAGAGACGATGTTACTTTACAGGAGTACTTGCAAATGATTGCCTATAAAACATCCGTTTTGGTAGCAGCAGCATTACAGATGGGTGCCATTGTGGCCGAAGCTACTGTGGAAGACCAAGAAGCTATTTATGCCTTTGGTAAAAATTTAGGAATCGCTTTTCAACTGCAAGATGATTATTTAGATGCTTTTGGTGACCCAGAAACATTTGGTAAGCAAGTTGGTGGGGATATTATAGAAAATAAAAAGACCTTCTTGTATATCACTGCTATGGAAAAAGCAAAAGAGGCAGACCAAACTACTTTGCAGCATCTCTTTAGTATACAACCAGCAGACCCTACTAGTAAAATAACGGCAGTTAAACAAATATTTGAGCACAGTGGTGCCGTTGCAGCCATTTTAGAAGAGGTGGAAAAATATACCCAATTGGCCTTTAACCAGCTTAAAGCTCTAAATGTGCCTGAAAATAGAAAAGATGCATTGCTTGCCTTTGGTAAAAGTTTGATGACTAGAAAGGTGTAGATTACCTTGTTCTGTTTGGTTTATTATCTAGATTAAAATCCTGATTTTACCCTTTTTAGTAAGGCTTGTATAAAAGGTTTTTTGGGGCATGCCCAAATAAGTTGCAGGTCTTCCCAAAGGTTAGTTTCCTCGTCTAAAAATTTTAAGATGAGTTTTGCTGGTCTTTTTTGAAACATTTGACTAAAGATGGGGCTGCCTAGGTTGTTTTTTTGGTCTAAAATATCTAACAACAACACATCATAAAACCAGAATTTTTTTTGGGGTTTTAAGTGATGTAAAGGTTTTTTGGATTTTAGTAAGTTTACCAACTTAGCAACTTGTTTTTTACTGTTGTAAAAGGTGTAGCCGGTACTGGGTTTGGCCCATCCGCCAGCAATTCCGATTTTTAGGTAACGCCCAGTATTTTCTCTATGGAACTGGTGGCATGTCATAGGTATATTGCCTTTTTCTTTGGCAATAATCTTATAATAGGTAACACCCAATTTAGAAAGGTAATTTGTTATAGCTGTTTCGTATTCGTCTGTAGATAAGGGAGTAGCGGAGAATAGGGTATACTCCACTAAAGCTTCGTTTTCTGCAAACGGAAGCACATACATAAACCTTGTATTTCCTTTTTGAGGCACGCTAAAATCCATAAAGGTAGCTGTATCTGACCCAAACACAGCTTGGTCTGTCTTAATATGCCAACCTATAAAGTGTTGTTGTAACACAGGGAATTTACTTCGCGAAAGCAAATCCTTATAGTTAAATCTACTATCAAAAATTTTGTCCGCTGAAATGGTTTGGGTTTGGTTGGCTAGTCTAATTTGATTGTCTACAATTGCTGTGACAGTACCCTGCAGAAACTCTATATTTTCTTTTGCCTTGAGCTTGGGAATTAATTTATTGTAAAAATCAATACCCCTAATCATTTTGTAGTAGTAAGGGCTAATATTTTCTTTAGTATTGAACGTAGTATTCTTAAAGCGAATATTTGACCATTTTTTATACGTGTAAGCATCTAAATCACTCTGGTCTTTTTCCCAAAAGCACCAGGTTCTATCGTTTTCTGTTTTGGCACTTTTATCGATAACAAGAATGGAGGAAGCATTAAAAAATGAATCCTCGGCTAAAGCTTTTAGCAAAAGAAGACCAGCAGCTCCTGCGCCAACAATTACGTAGTTATAATGCATGTGCTAAAGGTACAAAAGCAACACTTACTTTTTAGAGCGGACCATGGACACCCAAATACCAATACCTAAGGCAATTGCAATTACGGTGAGGGAAATCCATTCTGGAATCTTAATCCAATTGGCCAGCATTAACTTAAAAGCTACAAAAATGAGGATTGCAAATACGCTATATTTTAAATAATGGAAACGCTCTAGCATGTTCGCTAAGAAAAAGTATAGCGACCGTAAGCCCATAATAGCAAAGATGTTAGAGCTAAAAATTAGGTATGGGTCTGTGGTAATAGCTAAAATGGCTGGGATGCTATCTAAAGCAAAAAGTAAATCTGTAAATTCTATGGTGATTAAAGCTCCAAATAGCGCTGTAAATACTTTTTTGCCATTTATGGTAGTACGAAATTTATCACCATCTAATTGGTCCGATATATTAAAGAATTTGGCTATGCCTTTGTTTTTTTGACTTGGTTCATCTTCCTTATCATTTTTCTTAAACATGGTTATAGCTGTGTACAACAAAAACAAACCAAAAATAATGGTGATGTTATGGAACTTATGAATAAGTAACAAGCCAAAACTAATAAGAAGCGCCCTGAAAATAATAGCGCCTAAAATTCCTAAGAACAAGAGTTTGTGTTGGTATTTTAAAGGAATGTTATAACCAGTAAATATAATGGCAATTACAAATAAGTTGTCTACACTTAAAGATAGTTCTATTAGATAGCCAGAAATATATTTGAAAACAGCCTCTGTAGCGGGTATTTCTGTAGGATTGGCGACCATACCATTTGTATAAAAATAGTAGACAGCGCCGGTAAAAAGTAAGGCATTGGTAACAAAGAAAACAGTCTCCCAAAGTGCTTTTTTATTGGTAACAACTTCATTCTTTTTATGCAAGACAAAAAAGTCTATAAACAGTAATAATAGCACATGACCAATAAGAATAATCCAAGGCAGATTGCTTTCCATAACGCATAATATATTAGCTCAAATGTACTGGGTTTGCGCCAAAAGGATTAACTCTTTTACACTTTTATTTTAGTGAAATTGAAGGCAAGCATAGTGGCCTTTTTTACTGCAATTCAGGGTCTAACTAGTATTGTTAGGCTTATTTAATTTAGAATAGATAGTAATTTTTGGGGAGATAGATATTCAAAATATCGTTGTGTAATATTAAAATCTTTATCTAAAATAATCGTGGTAGGCAAGGAAAAAGGGGTCTCAGGTCTCGACGCTAATACTAAGGCAAGTTCATGTGTGGGGTTTCTATGCGTTTCCAATTGTTTATTGGTAAATAGTTCTCCTCTGAATGCTATTGCTTCCTTACTTTCTGCATTCATCTTTACGGCATAAAAGTCACTATTAAGTTTAGCGATAACCTCTTTGTCTTTAAATGATGCGGCATCCATTTTTTTACAGTACGCACACCAATCAGCGTAGAAATTTATAAATACTTTTTTTTGTTTTACTGCCAAAGAATCTTCTAACTGCTCAAAACTTAGCCAGTTTATGGTGGATTTTTGTGCGTTTACAGTGGAGTTAACTAGTGCTACTAATGCCAAAATTAGTAACGTTTTAAAGGGTTTAATTGTCGGTGTTGATGCCATTATTAATGTAGTTTGCCAATTTTAAGGCCAAAGAATAGGGCTCTTGGCGCATCTGGTCCATAGATGTAATCAGAATCACGAGTTGCACCACTGTCAAAATCATTTTGATAGCTGTTAAAAATGTTGGTTACACCACCAGAAATGGTAATCATAAAAGATTCACTAAAATCAAAATGCGTTTCTAATTTTAGGTTCATATCAAAAAAATCACCAGATTCCCTAAGTTGTAAAAAGCCAGTATTGCTAATTACTCTAGGGACGGTCATATTACCTGTATAAGTACTGGTAACATCAATATTAAAATGTTTGTTAGGTAGCCAAGTTCCATTTATGTAACCGTAAAAATTAGGAACACGTACAAACTCGTCTACAGTAATATTAGTTTCACCAGGGGTGCCATCAGTTTCAAACAACAATTGTGTTTCATCGTATTTTGTACGCTGTAACGTTCCCCCTGCCTGAAATTGCCATTTAGGATTAGGAGAAACTCCTATTTCAAAATTAGAACCGTAAACCGTTGCACCTTCCCCATTTCTTACTTCTTCTAAGATAGAGCCGTTTTCTAAAACTGCACCAGTACTAACCAAAGTAAATGGGTCTTGTATATTGGTGTAAAATCCTTCTAATAAAACGTCTAACTGTACTAATTTTTTTGTTTTAGCATAGTTTAAGGATGCTGTGAAAGCGTTAGAGAATTCAGTCTTTAAATTTTCTGATAGTATTACAAACTGTTGTTCTCCGCCTACACTAGAAATGTGTAAATCTTCATTAAAAGCTTGTGGAGCGCGGAATCCACGAGCGTACCCTCCTCTAAACTTTAAATCATCTGTAATTAAATAGGATAACGTTAATCTAGGAGAAAATGCAGTTTGGTTAAGGTCTACTGTTCTAGCAATAGTGCCAATAGCATAATTGCCATCTACAGATACGTGGTCTAGACGGCCCCCTAATAGTGTGGTAAATCTCTGGGTAGGCTTCCATTCGTACTGAGCGTAGGTACCTAGACTGTTTACACTTTGGTCTATTAAACGATTGTAGCCTGCAATATTATCTTCGGTATTACTGTAAGTATATTCTACCCCGCCGGTAAGAACATCATTGTTTTTAAAAGCTTTAGTTAATTGCAAACCATTTACCCAAGCTAAATCTTTAGTGTCCCCAAATGCATTGTTAGCTGCGATACTATCGGCTCTAGTCCGCTCTCCTCCTAAACCACCATAATAACTATCTCTAGCAGTGTAAGAAGCAGAGGTATAAAGTTGACTGTTAAGTGTGCCATCCTTACTACGAATATCATAGTCCAATCCGCCAATAAAAGTATCGTGGTCTAACTGCTCGGTTATATCTGTAAATTGAGGCGCTAAGTCTAAACGGTCTCCACCTCTACGTTGTTCACGTATTGCATTTAAGTTTAAAGATAAACGGCTTTTGTCTGTAGGCTTAAAAAAAGCTTTAGCTCCTAAGGTATTATTGCGTAATTCTACTATTTCTGTGAAGCCATCTCCATTTGCATCATATGAGTCTCTGTTACGGTACATGCCAAAAAGCGTTATGCCACTTTTTAAATCATCCGCAACAATAGAACTATTGAAATTTACAACACGGTCTAAAGCTTCGCCATCTATAATAGCTAGGTTGCTGCCAACTTCCCATAAGTTTAATATAGGGTCCTTGGTAATTATATTCACGGTTCCTGCTATGGCATTAGAGCCAAAAAGTGCAGAGCCACCACTACGGATTACTTCTACGCGCTCAATACTATTTGTAGGTATCTGTTCTAAACCATAAACCCCCAATAGAGAGGAGAATATAGGTCTACTATTTAAAAGAATTTGTGTGTAAGCACCATCTAAACCATTTAGTCGTACTTGTGTAAACCCACAGTTTTGGCAGTTTGTTTCTACTCGTACGCCTGGCGCAAAATTTAAGCCCTCTGCAACGGATATAGATTGCGTTGCAGTGAGCAGTCTTGGTTTTAAAGAAGAAACCACAACAGGCGCACTTTTACGTTCCACTCGGTTTCTAGTAGCACTTATGACAACCTCATCCAAGCCTAAAATATCTTCCGTCAAATTAAAGTCAAGTTGATTGTTTTTGGTACTGCTGATATCAACCTTCTTTTCCAAACTTCTAAAACCCTGACTTTGTACAGTAATGGTAGTAATGCCTTGTGGCAGCTTCAAAGTATATGTTCCGTTTTCATCAGAAGTTGTGCCCAGCGTTGTTCCTTTTACAAAAATACTAGCAAACGCAACGGGTTTTTTTTGACTTGTAACAGTACCACTTACCAGTTGATCTTGAGCGGTTAAATAGGTAAATAGTAAACAAAAATGTACTATAAAAAAGGTTTTCATTAAAAAGAGGTCTCAAAATTAAATTGCAGTCTAAAACTGTTAAGTGGTAAAAAGATTAACGTAACATGAAATTTAGTTATCATGTAAATTAATTTTAGACAAAGCTAAAAATTGATTTTGATAAATAAAAATGTATTTTTGAAAAAAGCTTTTAAGAGCGTGACAAAATCTGAAGAGAATTACATTAAAGCAATTTATCATTTGGGTGGACATAGAAGTCAACTCATTACGACCAATGCCATTGCAGAAGAGATGGATACGAAACCCTCTTCTGTAACGGATATGGCTAAAAAATTAGCAGATAAAGGCCTGGTAGATTATATAAAATATAGGGGTATTTCTCTTACAGAGAAAGGAACAAAAACGGCTTTATCCATCATAAGAAAGCACCGACTTTGGGAGGTTTTTTTGGTAAAGAAATTAGATTTTTCTTGGGATGAGGTTCATGAGGTTGCGGAACAGTTAGAACATATTAAGAGCGAAAAACTAATAGATAAAATTGACGAACTATTAGATTTTCCAAAGTTTGACCCTCATGGTGATCCCATTCCTTCTAAAGAAGGTGAGTTTTTTGAGCGGGATAAACAATTACTAAGTGAGGTTAGTAAGGGTCAAAGGGGGATTTGTGTGGGAGTAAAAGATACTTCTTCTGCTTTTTTAAAGTTTTTGGATAAGAACAAAATAGCGTTAGGAAATCATATAGAAATTTTAGAAAAAGAAGATTTTGATAATTCACTTTTTGTTAAAATCGAAACAAAAGAAATGCATATTTCTAATATGATAGCTAGTAATTTATACATAAAAATAAACACTTAGATGGAACAGGTAATTGCTTATTTTGAAACCATAGATCCCATTTTGGCCGCTTTGTATGCAACTTTATTTACTTGGGGCCTAACTGCTGCTGGTGCAGGATTAGTTTTTTTATTTAAAAGTCCTAATAGAGCTTTAATGGATGGTATGTTAGGTTTTACTGGGGGGGTCATGGTGGCAGCAAGTTTTTGGAGTTTACTGGCGCCAGGCATAGAAATGAGTCCGGGGGAAGGTTTTGTTAAAGTGATTCCCGCCGCGGTAGGCTTTTTATTAGGTGCTGGTTTTATTTTTGGGTTAGATAAAATCTTACCCCATTTGCATATAAATTTTAAAGTAGATGAAGCCGAAGGTATTAAGACCCCTTGGCACCGAACTGTACTTTTAGTTTTAGCTATTACCCTGCATAATATACCAGAAGGTTTGGCTGTGGGTGTACTATTTGGAGGGGTAGCTTCTGGTTTTGAGGGTGCTACTATTGGTGGGGCGGTTGCTTTAGCTCTTGGTATTGGCTTGCAAAATTTTCCAGAAGGGTTTGCCGTGGCAGTACCAATGCGCAGACATGGCTTAAGCCGCAGAAAAAGCTTTATGTACGGGCAGGCTTCTGCTATTGTAGAACCTATCGCTGGGGTTTTAGGCGCTTGGGCGGTTTTGACTTTTGAGCCTATTTTACCTTATGCATTAGCATTTGCTGCAGGAGCCATGATTTTTGTGGTAGTAGAAGAAGTAATACCAGAAACTCAGCAAGATAAGTATACAGACATAGCAACGATGGGCTTTATAGGCGGATTTATCATCATGATGACCTTAGATGTAGGGCTAGGATAGGTGTAAAAACAATTTGTTTTATTGTTTTACACATTTATTTAGCTTCCTAGCCGTTGAGAATGTTTAGTTTTAAGGATATATCAATGCTTTTTTACGATATAACCACAGACCAAAAACTAAACCATGCAAGCAACAATACAGGTTAAGGATAAAAGTGAGCGTAATACACATTTAAAAATTGCACCGTTCGATGTACGTAAAAGATATACCAAACCCCATAGGCATAACAAATATCTAGAGCTGGTATACTTTTCGGATGCGCAAGGAGCGCACCATGTAGATTTTAAAGCATACCCAATTACACCTCCCGTAGTTTTTGTCATTACCCAAGACCAAGTGCATCATTGGGAAATCACTACGGAACCTAAAGGGTTTGTTCTAATTATTAAAGCTTCTTTTTTAGACTTTAGTACAGATCAAGAATTGGCTATTTTGTTGCGTAGTATTTTTGATAAGCCAATGATTAACTTATCCAGAGAAGAAAATATTGGTACGCTTTTTAGTTTATTGGAGAAAGAATATGCAAAAGGTGTAGCGAGGAATACTATGGTTTTTGAAGGTTTATTAAAGGCATTATTTGCAAGCATAAAAGAAGAAGCAGAAAAAGACGGCCAAAAGGTACACAGTAAAGGCGCACAATTGGTGGCCTTATTACAAGAGCGTTTAGTAAATAGTGTGGCTTATTACGCAGGAGTGTTACATACCTCTCCAGAGAATCTTAATGCCATCTGCAAAAAGGAATTTGATAAAACCGCATCTCTTGTTATTGCAGAGGCTATAATTAAAGAAGCAAAAAGAAGGCTATGCTATACAGACGCTTCGATTGCGCGGTTGGCTTATTCTTTTGAATTTAACGATGCTTCTAACTTTGTAAAATACTTTAAAAGGCATACAGGCTTAACCCCTTTACAATACCGTAAAACGGCAAGAATACCATAATTTATAGAATTCTACCATTTGTCTGTTATTATTAAGCGTAATTTTGACACTTTATAATTAATTGACCATGTTAAAACAGACCAAACTTCTACTATTTCTATACGTAATACTTTCTTATGGATATTTATCAGCTCAGGTTAAAGGTTACATAAAAGACGCACAAGACCAAAGTGCATTAGAATATGCCACTGTAGCCTTATACAGTGTAGATAGTACCTTGGTATCTGGAGTAGTTACGGATGAAAATGGCTATTTTTTTATAGAACATCCTAATGATGGTGATTATTATCTAGATGCTTCTTTTATTGGTTACCAAAGCAAAAAATTTTCACCAATACAGGTCAGGAGTGCTAGGGCTTTAGATGTAGGAACTATTTTCTTAAATTCTGGGCAAATGGCGCTGCAAGAGGTAGTAGTACAAACTGAACGAAATACGGTCAATAACCGTATTGATAAACAAGTTTTTGAGACTAAAAAATTTCGGAATGCTTTAGGAGGTAGTGCCGCAGCTATTTTAAAAAACTTACCATCAGTATCTGTAAATGGACTTGGAGAGATAAGTGTGCGTGGAACTACTGGTTTTGTCGTTTTGTTAAATGGACAACCCGTTCAAGGCAATGCTGCTACTTTACTAAACCAACTACCTGCAAATGCAGTAGAGCAGATTGAAGTAATTACGGCACCTTCTGCTAAATATGATCCAGAAGGTAAGGCTGGTATTTTAAATATTATTACTAAAAAGGGTAGCAACCTGGGAGATTTTGCTCAGATTAATATTAAAGGAGGTTTCCCTTCTATAGAAAATTACGGGAACGCAGAAGATGCACATCGTTATGGTATAGATGCAACCTATAATATACAAAGAGAAAAGTGGAATGTTTCGCTTGGTGCCAACTATCAACGTCATGATTTGGCGGGTAGAAGAGAAGGCGATGTATATACCATTCTTAATGAAACTAGAACGCAATTTCCATCTGATGGAGAGCGTAGTTTTGATGAAGAAAACTATTCTGGAAGATTTACCGTGGATTTTACTCCAGATACTATAAATACGTTTTCTGTAGGTTTTTATGCTGGGAAAAGGTCTAAAGACCGGACTGCAGATATTGTATATTTTGATAATCACGCAATTTCCACAGCAGAGGGCGGTACAAGAAACTATACTTTTCAATATTTTAATAAGAACCTTAGGATTAGAAAAAGTGATTTTGTTTTAGGTAGTATGGATTATACCCATCAATTTAAAAACACTTCAAAATTAGCTGCTTCGTTTTTATATGAATATACATTACTTGGAGGGCCTACAACCAATAGAAATTTAGGATATCCAGACACAACAATTCTTTATCAAGATGAATACAATACTAATGACAACCCCTTAAATGGATATCGTTTTCAATTGGATTACGCTCTAAATCCATGGGGTTTGGGTCAATTAGAACTGGGTTATCAATACCGAATGCTTGATCATAAAGGAGATTTTATTTATGAGCGACGAACAGAACCAACAGCTTCTTTTGAGCTGGTTCCAGAATTTTCTAGTGAAGTGGACTTAAAACGTACCATACATGCGGGTTACTTACAATTTACCGGACAAAGAGCACAATGGGAATATGCAGTAGGTGTCCGTATAGAAACTATGGATAGGAGGTTCGATTTACGTGATAAATTAGGGGTGATAGATACTACATATACCTACGATTTTGTAAAACCTTTTCCTTCCGCATCTTTGCAATACACTTTTAAAAACAGGATAAAGGTAAAGGCTGCCTATAGCAAGCGTATAGAACGCACCACTACGTTTAAGATGAATCCTTTTCCAGAAAGAGAACATTCAGAAACCTTAGAGCAAGGGGACCCAACGTTGACACCTGAATTTATAGATTTGGTGGAATTAGGAGTGTCTAAAAACTTAGGCAAAGGCAATTCTATTTTTGCAACGAGCTATTATAGAAAGGTAAAAAATGTGGTGAACCGGGTAAACACCATTTATAATGATACTATCTTGAACCGAATTTATTCTAATGTTGGGGACGCTCGCTCCCTTGGGTTAGAGCTAGGAGCGCAAATAAAACCTACGGAAAAGTGGAGCAATTTTATAGGGTTTAATGTTTACGACTACCAGATAGACGGTAGTTTTGACGGTGAAAAAATAGCAACTAATAGTACCGTTTTTAGTCTAAATACCAATAGTACGTATGCCTTTACAGATACCGCATCTTTACAATTCACGTTTAATTATTTATCAGCAAAGAATACAGCTCAGGGAGAAGATTCAGAGTTTTTTGCCCCCAACCTGTCTTTTAGAAAATCGTTTTTAGACAATCGTTTAGTTGCAACATTGCAATGGCAAAATATAGATTTGGGATTGCTAAATACTAACGAGCAAAGGATTACAATCTTTAGGCCTGGTGCCTTTTTTACCACTACCAACTATGTTTATGAGGTAGATATGGTGCTTTTAAACCTCTCTTATTCTTTTAATAAACGTAAAAATAAATCGCGTTTCATAGAGAGTGAGTTTGGTAAACGGGAGTTTTAGAAATATACCTTAATAATTCCTAGTATTACTATTGTTTTTTTTTGTAACTCCCTAAAGTTTAATGAATTTTACCTTAAGATAATTTGTGGTCTAAAATTTGCATTTATCTTTGAAAGCTGAACTTATGAAAGATATGCTACACAGAGGTTTTATTTTTTCAGTATTGATGGGAGTTTTGTTTATCACCTGCTCTCAAACCACTCAAGAGTTTGAAGAAGCAGTAATGATACCTACTGAAGAAGCGCCTTTGAGTGTTACCTATTATAAGGATGAAATGCGAGCCTTTGTTATAGAGATATCCCGTTACGCAAAAGAAAAAAATCCAGAATTCAGCATAATTCCACAAAATGGTATAGAACTAGTGACCTTAGATGGTACAGAAGAGGGTGTATTAGCTGTAGACTATTTAAATGCTATAGACGGTCACGGGCAAGAATCATTATGGTATGGGGAGCCCAGAGATAATTCGGCAACGGGCAAAAGTAGAACTAGATATTTATTAAATT
Organism: Croceivirga sp. JEA036; assembly: GCF_011882165.1. Lineage (NCBI taxonomy): Bacteria > Pseudomonadati > Bacteroidota > Flavobacteriia > Flavobacteriales > Flavobacteriaceae > Croceivirga > Croceivirga sp. JEA036. Next base: position 710,003 of record NZ_JAATON010000002.1, on the reverse strand, counting down.
ACTTAGAGAAGTCCCAAGCTGAAGGTAATGCCATATTGGTAACCGATTACTGCCGTACAACCAATAAGATTAATACAAGCATAAATAATGCAAAAGAGAAAGGATTCACTCATTTTGTAGCTACTGAAAGAGAATTAAATGTAATACCTACAGAAGCTTACGATATACCAAATGAGAATGCTAATGATATTGTGAAATTAACAGATGCTAAAAATCATCTCTTCTTCTTAAACTATTCTGCATATCCATCTAAAACTGCTTGGTTAGCGGCATTACAAGCTACTAATTATGACGTTTTAATTATAGATGTTTTTTTTGCTACAGAGCAGCAATTCACTGTAGAGGACATCACCGCTTTAAAAACCAAAGCTAATGGCGGTAAAAGAAAGGTGATTGCCTATATGTCTATTGGCGAAGCAGAAGATTATCGCTTTTACTGGGACAACAATTGGGACTTTGAGCCCCCGGTGTGGTTGTCAGAAGAAAATCCTGATTGGCCAGGCAATTTTAAAGTAAAATATTGGGAGCAAGATTGGCAAGATACTATTATTTACAATCAAAACTCCTATTTAAATTTAATACTGTCATCGCAGTTTGACGGTGTTTATTTGGATATTATCGATGCATTTGAATTCTTTGAGGATTAGCGTTTTTCCTACAAATTAGCCCCCCATTTGCTTTTTATAGATGTAATGTGCTTATAAACTTAAAATTTTGTTGATTCTGATTAGCAAAGTGATTTTTGTATAAGCGTTAACTATTAACTAAAAGTTTCCTTTGAGCAATAATAAGAACATACTTCTTGTTACAGAAGGTACGTACCCATACAAAGGCGGCGGAGTCTCTACGTGGGCACATTACCTTACCCAAAATATTAAGGATTTTGATTTTAGCCTGTATGCGCTTACCGCAGATGTGGAATATAAACCTATATATGATTTAGGAACCTCGGTTAAAGAAATAGTGCAAATCCCTGTTTGGTCTCCAGAAGAACCGTATGACTGTGTAGATTATAATGAAGAATATAAAACCATTCTTATGCGTAGGGAGATGACCACCTATGAGAATGTTCAAAATTTATTTGTACCACATTTTAAACTCTTTCTAGAAAATACGTTTAAGGACGCTCCACAAACGGATGCAGATTTAGAAGCGATTAAAAAGGCATTCATAAAAATGTGGCAATTTTTTAATAATTACGATTACAAGTCTACTTTAAGAAGTGAATCTGTTTGGAACAGTTTTAATCATTGTATTTCAAAAATTTGGCCACAGAAAGAATTTAAGGAGGCAACGTTGCAAGATATGAGTATGGGTATCCGATTAATTTATCGGTTTTTAATTCCATTAGCCATAGATCCGCCAAAGTCAGATATTACCCATTTAACCATTGCGGGGACTGGAATTATACCAGCGCTTAAGAATAAAGAAAAATATGGCGCTAAAACAATGTTAACCGAACATGGTGTTTTTATCAGAGAACGCATGTTAGCAATAAGTAAGACCGCTTATTCTCCTTTTTTAAAAAGACTATTAATTGTTTTTTCTGAAATGTTAACTCGGTTAACCTATAGAGAGTGCGACCGTATATTAACAGTGAGTAAGTTTAATATAGAATGGGCACTGCGTTATGGAGCAAAGAAAGAAAAAGTAAATGTGGTTTATAATGGGGTAGAGGCGGCTAAATTTATTCCTGCAAAAAAAATTATTAAAAAAGACAGGCCTACAGTTGTGGCTGCCGCTAGGATTTTCGATTTAAAAGATATTATTACCATGATAAAGGTTTGTGCAGAAGTGCGCAAATCTATTCCAAATGTACTTTTTTTGGTGTATGGTAATAAAGATGCTGTTCCGGAATATACAGAACAATGCGAAAATTTAATCTCAGAGTTAGCATTAGAAGACCATTTTAAACTTGCTGGTTTTCATAATAAACCGCAAGAATTGTTTTTAGAGGGTGATATCTCTATTCTCACCTCTATTTCTGAAGGGTTCCCATATACTGTGATAGAATCTATGAGTTGTAGCATACCAGTAGTAGCTACGGATGTTGGTGGTGTTACAGAAGCGCTAACAGAAGAATGTGGGTTTGTTTGCAAGCCTAGAGACTTTATAGCTATTGCAGATAAAGTTGTAGCAATATTGAAAGATGATGTACTTCGACAAAAAATGGGAGAGGCAGCTAGAAAAAGAGTTTTAGAGCTTTTTACTATAGAACAATTTATTGCACTGTTTACAAAAGAATATCAAGCTTTGGTAACGCCAGTACCTCAATTAAAAAAAGAACCACTAAAGCAGACTCAGATAGCTTAATGGATACAGTAGATAGGTACAATGAACTAAGTGCAAAAGTAATTGCACAAGTGGGCAAACCCCAAGGGTTACTGGTGGTGTACGCAGCATTAGAATCTTTAGGTATTCGCGACCAAGATACCACAGAAGATTACGGTTTTGGATCTTTACAAGAGCTGGCTTCTGCCATCTATAATCAAATACTAGGCATGCCTGCTGAAGAAGTTAAAAATACCGCAGAAAAGGAAGAACTAGTAACACAAGCCTATTTGCCTGTAAATGATTACTCTAAAGTAAAATTAAATTGGTTTGCTAAGTATTATGGGCTGGGTTTGTTTTATTTGCTACCTATCTTTATACAAGTATTTGCCATTATTTACTTTAATTATTCCCTCTGGACATACCTTAAATTCAATATTGTACAATCTACCGCAGTGGTGCTTGGAGTCATCTTTGGATTTGTAATATCTGGTGGTTTTGTGCAACTGATGGGTAGACAAGCCTTTTTCTATAGGGAGCACAAAAAATATGCTAAGACCAGGCATCTCATTTATTCCTATACGCAAGCAGGAATCAAATTGTTTTTGGTAGCAGTGCTACTCCTTTTTCTAACCAATTTTCTCTTACACTGGTTTCCCTTGACCTTTATGTTTGTTTTGTGTGGTTATACCTTTATGCTGGCTACATTGCTTTTAACTATTGCACCGTTTTATCCGCTTAAAAAAAGGTGGGCGGTTACCATTACAATAACTTTAGCTACGGTAGTTGCTTTAGTGTTACATGAGGGGTTTAAGGTACACGTCTATATAAGTCATTTTTTAGGGTTGGCATCGGCCATCACATTTAACCTAATATTTGTTTGGTATTTTTTTAGACAGAAAATAGGTAAAGACAAAAGAGAACATGAGCGTCCTTCTAAAATAAAAGTGTTTTACAATAACTACCCTTACTTTTTTTACGGAATGCTTTTGTATGTGTTTGTTTTTATGGATCGTATAATTGCTTGGTCTGCCAATTGGACAAATAACTTTAAGTTCCCTTTACTTTATGAAAAAAATTATGAGATAGGCATGGATTTAGCCATTCTTATGTTTTTTGCCCTTGTAGGCGTTGGAGAATATGCCATTGCAGAATTTAGCAGAAAATTAGACCAAAATCAAAAAGGTCTAGCTTCTAAAGATGGTAAGGTGTTCGGTCATCATTTTAAAAAGTTGTACCGCAGCCATATTTTAATTTTATGGATTACAGCACTAATTTCTAGTGCAATTATTTACATTTTAGTAACTGAACCTTGGGGTTATATTGCCAAGTTTGGAGAGGAGTTGGCAACTACAAGTATGCATGTTTCTATTGCCGGTGCATTAGGCTATATTTTCTTGAGCTGGGGTATGCTCAATGTACTTTATATGTTTACACTCAATGTTGTAAGGCCTAGTTTGCGTGCTCTAGCTATTGCGATAGTTGTTAATTTTTGTTGTGGTTTTCTTTTAAGTAGAGCGTTTACGCATGATTTAAGCGTATATGGTATGTTGGTAGGGGCGGTTGTATTTACCATTCTTACCTATAAACATTTGCATAATTTTTTTAACCGTTTAGACTTTCACTACAGTGCTGCCTACTAAAAAAAAATTAGTCATGATTAGCTTTTTAAGCCTAGCGAGTCTTTGGAGTATGCAAAGTAAAGTGCAACAAAATTTTGTGGTGAGTTATGCTAAGGTAAAACCAGAGGCGTTACCAGAAAATTTAAAGCTATTAATTGTAGAAGGGAGCTTGTACAATGCACAAGAAGTTAAAGCCTTAAAGGCAAAGTGCAATTTAGTATTAGCATACATCAGCTTTACAGAAATAAGTAAGGATGATGCAAGTTATGATGCATTTGCACCTTACACCATGGGAGAGAATGAAACCTGGGGCAGTTGTTACATCAATCTAAAAAATGATAAAGCGCTAGAGCTTATGAAAAAGCGGGCCTCGTCCCTATTGAAAAAAGGATTTGATGGGTTGTTTTTAGATACTATGGATAATGTGGGTACTTGGGGAGATTTACCACATTTAAAGGATGAGGTATTGTATTTAATGAAGGCTATAAATAAGGAGGAGAATCCCAAAATGTGGGTGCAAAACGGGGGGCTAGATATACTGCCACAAACACATCAACTTACAACTACGGTATTGGTAGAATCTGTTGCTACGGATTACAACTTTAAGCAAAAGAAATATCAACTAAGAGAACAACAAGATTTTTACCAAAGAAAGCAGCAACTATTAAAAGCCAAAAAAGAATTTAAAATAGAGATTTTGGTGGTAGAGTATGCTTTAAAAGAAGCATTGAAACAACAAATCAAAGAGCGGTTAAGTGGGCTGCCATTGTCTTACTATGTAAGCAATATTGCCTTAAATCAATTTAAAGACTAAGTAGAATAAATGTTCGATAATTTTTTAATAGCACCGTTTAGACTTATCTTTTTGTTATTAGGCTTATTGGTGATACATCAATTTGCAGTTAGGCAACACTTGCAAAATTATACCTACTCTTATTTTGTTAGGCGTACAGCTATTTATGGTGCAGCGTTGTTGTTAGGAATGTTTGTTTTGGTGCAGTTAAATATGTACAGCACATTTAGCATCATACTATTGCTCTTTGGAATTTCATTTTACAAATATTTTAGAATAGGCTCACTAATTGGTGAACAAGGAAAAGAAAAAGAGCTAAGAAGGCGCATGTTAATTGGCTTTTTTGTTTTACTAGAAAAAAGACAGTTTTCTTTTAAACATTTTTGGGAGAAAGGCATTAAAGAGATAATGCCTAAAACGTTTCATAAGCCTACCATTTTGGTGCTTAGCATCGGGCTATTGGCCATTGTTATGCGTTTTGCATATGTAGATACAGATACGTACACCTTATCAAGCGCTTGGTTAGAATCTCTTAAGATTGTAAAGAATTTTGATGCTAATAATTGGTTGGTAGATGATTATAGAATTGTAGGTGAACATGCTTTTATAAATGTATATGCCAAACTTACGGGTATTAGTAAAGAAATGGCCTTATATACTTTTGGGTTAATAGAGATTTTCTTACTCTGTACTGCAATATTTTATGCCTTAGCTGCTTTTACAGGTTCTAAATGGAAGATTCCATTTTTTGGCACCATGCTTTTTGCAACTATTTTTTACGTTTTGCCGGTGAACACCAATATTGTAATGGAAAATTCGCCTGTAGATTTGGCGCTATTTTTTGCGATTACATTTTTAATATTTCTCTTAAAGCCTTCTGAAATTTCAGTGTTTCGGAAAAAGTATTTTTTAATACAATTTTTACTGGTGTCTGCAGTAGCGTTAATTAATTTTTACGTGTTGTTTATGTTGATGCCATTGTTTCTAATAGTAGCATTGGTCAATTACAAGCAAGAAAAAAAATATATAAGAAAGAGCCTTCTAGCGTATTTGGCAGCTACCATTATTTTGGTTGGTGTAAAAATTGTTTCTTGTTACGTGCATAAAATTGATGTTTTTTCATTTTTTACAAGTAACATTTTAAGCATACAGAGTTATTCTTATTTCCCTACATTACTTATAGATTTTAATGTGTTATTAATAATCTATCAAATTGTTTTATGGATTAGCTTTTTAGTACTCTTATTTTTAAAAATTAGGAATAATAAATACAATGCTAGCTTTGGGTTTACGCTTTTATTTCTAATTCTCTTTCATGTAAATATTTTTGGCTTTTTATGGTTAGATGTAGATTTATTTTACAAAACGCTAGCCGTTCTTTTTCCTATCCAAATTGCTATAGGAATACATGCAGTAGTCTGTTTTATAGACACTAATTTTTCTAGAGTTAGTCTTTGGTTTAAGTTGAAGAAAAACGGAACAGTTACTGCCATGGGTTTAGTAATATTAGCCACCATTCTTATACAGCCATCCTACTCTAATGATAAAACTACCGGAGATTTAAAAAAGGAATTAGTAATGCTTTATGATGCGCTGTACAGAAACCAATTTCAGAATAGTTTTATGGTGGTTAATAATTTTTATGGATATCAACTTTCAGAAAATGAGCATCTATTTATGAGTCACGCAGAATTTGTAAAGGATTATTTAGACAGGGATGCCGTTTATTTTAAAAAAATAAATCAAGGTTTAAAAGAGCAGATGTTGCCAGAAGAAATAGTGCCAGAGAGTGTTTTTGTAATTTTTACAAAGCAAAAGAATAAAGAAGATGCGCACTTTACCATTGGCTCTAAGCAACAAGAACAGTCTTATCAAGTACTAGAGACCTTAAAACAAAAAGGTAGGCGTTTACGAGTGTATGGAGAAACCGAAAACTTAAAGGTTGTAGAAATCGTAAACGCGAATAATTTAAGTAACATCAACGAAATGATTTTTAACTATGAAAAAGGCTTTTAGTATTCTTTTCTTAGCTGCAGTTATTTTATATTCTTGCCAGCCTGGCCAGCAAATGGCTCATAGTTTTGCAAAGGTTAAGAAAAATAATAATTCTCCCTTAATAGCATATATTGGGAGTACGAGCACCACTTACAGACAATTGGCCCAAGTTACAGACTATGCCAAATTACCGCTATTGTCTATGAATGAGGAGCAGTTTAATTTAACAACTAAAATACCAACCTCTATAAAGACCATTTGTTTAACCAATACCTTTGAGTTGAATGATAGGGCTTTAGATACTATTTATCAATTTGTTGCCAAAGGGGGCACGCTTTTTATTGCTAATGTTGCTGGAGACGAGCGGGCTGCACACCTTATGGGAATGACACCATCTTACAAGTTTAATAGAGACCATAATGCTAAGGGATATTATTTTTTAAAAGAAATTTTTCCCACAGCCAAAAATAAGCGGTTACCAGCTGTAGATGATGTGCATGAGGGGTTTAGTCAAGAAAACTTTAAAGACGAAATTGATGTTTGGGCAACTGCTAGTAATAATAAAGAATATCCTATTCTTTTTAGTCATTCATTAGGTCAAGGAAAGGTTATTGTTCATAATTCTGTAAACCGTTTCTATAAAATTTCTAGAGGTGTATTATTTGCGTCACTTTTAGGAGGTTTGGAAGGGGTGCCATACCCAGTATCTAATGTAGCCAATGTGCATTTAGATGATTTTCCTGCGCCGGTATACAATATTTACAAAGAGCCAGTAAAAAGCAATCTCAATAAAAATATGTCTCAATTTGTTACGGACATTTGGTGGCCAGATATGCTTGCATTGGCGCAGCGTTTAGAGCTTAAATATACGGCTTACCCTGCATTTGATTATAATTATAATGTGCAACCACCATTTATTTTTGGAGAGTGGGAGTACAATAAATTTAATCGAAGTGGGTACGAAGAAGAAATAAGTACTTGGTTGGGAAGACAATTAAAACACAATGGTCACGAGTTGGGACTCCATGGTTATAACCATGTTTCTTTGACTAAAGACGAATGGTTGAATCCAGACCATATGGTAACAGCACTCAATTCTGCAGAAAAAAAATGGCAGACAATAAATTTTGGTAAGTTACCTACTTCTTATGTGCCACCCTCTAATATTATAGATAGTGTAGGGATGGCAAAATTAGCAGAGGCAATTCCCAGTATCAAATTTATTCAGAGCACGTATTTAGGACAATATGATATTGGTGGTAACAGAGAGTTTGGTCCAGAAAATTGGAATAATCACTTTTTTGCCTTTCCTAGGATTTCTAGTGGTTTCGAAATTAGTGACGATTTAAAATTAGACATCAATTCACTCTTTTTATTTACTGGAATTTGGACTCACTTTTTACACCCAGATGATGTTTTTCAAATACCAGATGGTACCAATACAAAAACAGCAGGGCGCTATTTTTTAAGAAATTCTAAAACATTGCCTTGGCGTAGCATGAATGGTAAAAAAGGTTTATACAATATTTTTGAAGATGAGATAAAAGCGTTTAAAAAGAAATATCCATACACGCGGTTTGTAACTGCTACTCAAGGTTCAGAGCTTACAGCTAGATGGCGTTATGCAAGATATGACCATAGTTTAGAAGATGGGATCCATATGGTTTATTCTGATAGCTATGGGGAACAAGAACAAGAATTTTTGTGGTTTTCTTACGTTGATAAAGCTAATGCTGCAAAGTTTGAGAAAGAGCTTACAGGGAACATTTTGGAGTATACTAAGCTACCTATTATTAATGGTTATTTGTATCAAATTAAAACGCATGACCCATTTATTTCTGTAGGCCAATTAAAAGTAAATTCTGGAGAAAGTAATGCAGAAGTTGTTGCAAGGGTGGCCAATGAGCGTGAACTGTTTAATAAATTTAAATTTCAGTTTTTGCCTTTAATCAAACGATTGGAGGAATTGGTAAACACAGGTAATTATAAAGAGGCTGCAACCGAGTTGGAAAATCATGTTAAAAAGGGAAATGAATTAACCAGTGGCCAGTGGAATAATTATGCTAATTTAATGTTAGAATCTAACAACAAAGAAGCTATGTGGGCTTTTTTAGATAGCATATTTAAAGAGACTAAAGATGTTAGTCTTTTACATAATGTTTTGTCCATCGGGGAAAAACACGGCTATCCTAATTTAACGACTCAAAAACTTTGGTACAACCGTATGCTAAAGGCAGAACAAGGCAATGTAGATTTTTTAAGAGAGTATATAGCATCGTTTAATGATTCAAACAATCATACTAATATAAAGCAGGCTTATAAGCAGTTAAGCAATGTCTCTGGAAGCGCAGAAGACCAGAAGGCCTATATAAAGTTCCTATTAGATAATAAAGATGCGGAGCTAAGTATAGCTCTGCAGCCTATTGATGCTTGTGAAGAAACTTATAAGGCAATGGCGACAGAATTGGCTTGGTATTACGCAGATGCTCTAGATTATACCAATGCTTTAGATTGGGCGTATTGCTCCGATACTATTGATAAAGAAACAAGAGATTTTTGGTTTTTAAAATCTACCCGTTTTGAAGAGTTAAAGGAAACTAACCCAGCCGAATATTATGGTATTTTGATAAGGACGGATGAGGATAAAGCTTATGCAGAGTTAATGTCTAAATCTTATTGTGCAAAAGAACTAGTGCCAATAGCAGATAAAATTGCAATACTCTTTGGTAATAGAGAAAATTACAGAGGGGCTTTAGCATGGACAGACTGTGCAACAACCGTACCTGTTAAGGATTTGCTTACTTGGAATTACGAGGTTAGACGATACACCAAAATGAAGCGTGTTTATCAGGATTATATGGATTTATATCCAGAAGATAATGAGGTAAGGTACCACATGGCTACGTTACTAATGTATACAGGTGATTTAAACAGTGCGGCAAAAATCACCAATGAAATAGCAAGTGGTAAAAACTATATTGAATTACGCGGTAAAATAAATAAGGACGTAGAATACCTCCCTGTTAGTGAGCAAATGTATTTGGTCGGTAAATATCCTAATTTATTTAGTGATAATACTAAAACAGAATTAAGGTCTAAAGAGCGGCTTTTAGAAGGGCACGATGTGTTTTTTAAAGGCAATTCTATGAATGATAGGTTAGACCCAACCGTTCTTAACTTTAAGGGAGGGTATAATCTAAGGGACAAGAAGAATAATATTCATGCCTTGGCAGGTGTTAGAGGGTTTGTTTACCCCATAAATTTTATTGGAGATACTCTGGATAATGAGGAACGGAATGTATTAGGCTTAGAATATATTTTTAAGAATGATTGGAATAAAGAATACGATTTAACCCTAAGTGCAAGAATAGAAGGGGATAATTTTAATAATACGTTTTTCCACGCTGCTGCTAGCATTAGCTTTGCTAAGGAAAAAAACTTTTATAGTAATAAATTGAGTTTTAATCCAGTACCTACTGGGCCAGGATATGTGCGTGGAATATACATGGCAACAGTAGAAAGTTATAATGAGCTGCAGTTATTGCCCAAATTAACACAAATAATAAATATAGAAGGTAATTACTTTACAGATGCAGCCTTTATGGCTACGGGTGCTGCTAGAACTTCCTATAACCTACTTGATGCAAATGCTAGTTGGCAACTAGGGCCATTGGCAGAAGCCTCTTATGGTGTTGCCAGTGTGGATCAAAGGGATGGATTTCCCTATTGGTTGGCAGATAAGCGTTTTATAGCTGGTGCGGGAGTACATCTTATAATTGGTAAACAAGAAAATAAATTCTACTTAGATTCTAGCGCAACCTATTTTTATGAAAATCAAGGCGAGCCAAATTTTGAGCGGTATTTAGCCAACTTAAATGCCAATTTGGGCAAATATTTTACCGTAAGTGCAGGGGCTGAGTTTTATACTATAGAAAATTTCTTCTCTAATGCATTTAACCTAGGGTTTACCTATCATTTAAAGCCTTTTAAATATAATTTTTAATTAGAATTTTTAATTAGATTGATGCGCTTCTAGCAATTGCAAGTAATCATATTGCAAGTCTTCATGGAGCGCATCAATTTTTTTCTTCGCCATGGCTAATTGGCGGTCGTAAATATTCATGAGCATTTTATTACGTCTTATACTGGGCTTAATAGCTATAAGTTCATCACAAAAATGAAGTAGAAGGCGTACCTCCGTTTCTTTATTTCCGGAGTATCTAATATTCTTTTTAAGTCCTCTTAATATCTTCCTAACGCTTTTTTTTATGTAGAAATAACTACTAGTGTTAATTTCAGAAAATTCGTAACTAATATCACCTTTTACCTCTGCTACGTAATCTTCTTCATCATCTGCTAAGAACAATAAATAAGAGAGTAATTCTTTATTCTCTAGTTTAAATTTAGCAAGTCGTAAACTAAGCTGCACCAATTCTTCTTGGTCCTTATATTGTAATTCTTTTTTTAATTGTGCTACTGTTGCTGCTTTCATTACATCAAATCCATTAACTTCTTAAATAGCTGGCTCCATTTACATCTATAATGGTACCAGAGGTGTATGCGGCTTGTTCTGAAGCTAAAAATAATATAGCATGAGCAACCTCTTTTGGTTGTGCCATGCGTTTAAAGGGAGACTCACGCAAAAGATTGTCGCGTTCTGCTGGTGTAAGCGTTACTGCGGCCATTTCGGTTTCGGTAAATCCTGGTGCAACCACACCAAGGTAAATTTTGTGCGGCGCCAACTTCTTGGCCAAAGACTGGCTCATAGCGTTCAATGCTGCTTTACTAGCACCATAAGCCGGTTTAGTAGGTTCCCCCCTAAAAGCTCCTCTAGAAGAAACGTTTACTATACGGCCACCGCCGGTTTTCATCATGGCTTTGGCTGCACAAAATGTTAGGTTGGCAGCAGCAAACAAATTGGTTTTAAACGTTGATTCCCATGCACTAGACCACTCGTCTAAACTCACCTTATCTACTTCATGAAAAATTGAAATGCCAGCATTGTTCACCAACACGTCTAGTTGCCCATAGATACCAATAAATTCTTCAATTAATTGCTGACAATTTTCTTTTTCAGAAATATCCTTTTGAAACAAATAATGTCCTTCACCAAGTAAACTATCTATAGATTTTTGAGCCTCATCTTTGTTTGATTTGAAGTTGATGCCTACTTGGGCGCCCTGTTGGGCAAAGGCTAAAGCAGTTGCTTTGCCAATGCCTCTAGAGCCTCCTGTTATCAATACTTTTTTATTTTGGAATTGCATTAGATGATTAGTCCATTTAGTATTTACTGCTTTACCCTAACCGGATAGGCTGGTGTTACTGTCTTCTTAGTGGGTTTTTCTTTAAGTTCTTCAAGGATAATTTCTATCGCTTTTTCTAATTGAGGGTCATGGCCCTTAACCACTAATTCTGGTAACTGTTCCACGTCAACATCAGGAGCAACCCCTTCATTTTCCACTCTAAAGCCTTTATCAGAATAGAACGCTACATTGGGTGCGGTAACCACCCCGCCATCTATAAATTCTGGGTAACCCAATACACCTACAAGACCACCCCATGTGCGTTTACCTACTAAGGTGCCCAATTCAAATTTGCGAAACATCCATGGTAAATAATCGCCTCCAGAACCGGCCATTTCGTCTATCAACATAACTTTTGGACCTTGAATAGAGGCGCTGGGCGATTTTAAATCTTTTCCATACCTAAAATTCCAGTGTGCTTGTACAGGTCTTTTAAGAATGTCTATATAATAATCTGCTAATTGCCCACCGCCGTTGAAGCGTTCATCTATGATTATGGCTTCCTTATTAGCTTGTGGGTAAAAATATCTTTTAAAATATTCAAATCCGGCAGCAGCGGTATTGGGCACATAGACATAGGCTACTTTTCCATCGGTAGCTTCATGTACCTTTTTCATATTCCCTTCTACCCAATCGCGGTTGCGTATGGCCCACTCCGTAGCCAAGGGTGTTACTTGGTAGTTTCTAGCATTGCTCCCATCTGGGGAAGAACTTACTTTTAAATCTACTAGGGTATTGGCGGTGTTTTCAAAAAAGCGGTATAGATTATCAGTCCCCAAAACATTTTTACCGTTTACGGCTAGGATATAATCACCTTGGTTTACATGTACTCCGGGTTCTGTAAGTGGCGATTTTAAATCTGGAGTCCAGTTGAGGCCTCCGTAAATTTTGGTTATCTGATAGCGATTGTTGTTTACTTTGTAATCCGCACCTAGCAATCCGCCCGATATGTTTTTGACTTCATTAAGTGCATCCCCTTCCCAATCAAACCTGTGGTGCCCCACGGCCAACTCACTAAACATCCATCGCATTACGCGGTATAAGTCATCTTTGCAAGAAAGGTGTGCCAAAAAGGGTTCGTATTTCGCTTTCATGGTATTCCAATCTGCTCCATGCATTCCAGGGTCGTAAAAATAATCTCTATTAACTCGCCAGGCTTCGTTAAAGATATTGTTCCATTCTTCTTGCGGATTTATTTTTACAGCGATGTTGTTTAAGGGTAAGGGGCCATTTTCAGCTTTTTTACCTAAATCGGACACAAACCAAGAGTTACTGCTGTTATAAAACATTTTTTTACCTCCGCTAGCTACCTCAAAATAGTCTAAAGGAAATTGTGCTTCGGCCTTCCGTTCGTCAAAGGTAAATTTGAAGAGTTGGCGTTCCCCGTTGAATATATCAGCTGAAACATAATATAATTCGCCCTCATTAGCCAAAGCAAGATTACTGTAAGAACCTGTTTCAATGGGCAGCGCAAGCATTCTATTTTGTAGACCATCCCAATCTATTTTCAGGGTTTCTGGTTTTTTTGCTTCCGCTGCTTTGTTTTCACCTAATTCAACATCGTTTTCCTTTTTTAAGGGTGAAACAACATCTTTTTGAAGAGTTAAAAGGTATATAGTGTTGGTGCTTACTTTGTCTTGGTTAGATTGGTCAAACCAATTAACTACAGGGCCCGCATCGGTAGAAGCTAAAACGTACATGTACTTTCCACTAGGGTCAAATTTAGGTTCCGTAACGTTGGCAAGTCCATCGGTAAGTTCGTAAGATTTGTTCTCTGCTAAGGAATATAAGAAGGCTTTTTCAAAATTGGTTCCAATAATCTTGGTGTAGGCTATCCAGTTAGAATCGTAAGACCAATCATTAAAAAGCTCTCTTAAGTCGCCCGGTATAAACAATTCGTCTTGGTCAATTTTAGTAGTTTTAGCAGTGTTGATATTGGTGACATAAAGATTACGGCCATTATCTACATAGCTTACCATTTTACTGTTTGGAGACCAATGCATGTTGCCATAAAACCCTGTTCCCTCTAGTTTTATTTTTTTGATGGTACCTGTGGCTACGGTTTGCACATGCAAAGCATACTCACCAGAGGCATCAGATAAATAGGCAATAGTTTTGCCATCTGGTGACCATGCCGGAAATTTTTCATGCACGCCTGGAGTTTGTGTCATATTCTTGATATCTCCTTTTTCTGCGGGTAGGGTAACCACCTCTCCTCTAAAATCTAGTACCACCCTAGCCCCAGAAGGCGAGATACTACCAGACCGAACGTAGTTTTGTCCTGAAACATAACGTTCCCTTAGCTCCAATAAATCCGTAGTTATAGTTATACTTAATTTGGTGTCTTTACCCGTATTGGTGTCATAAATATGCAACGTTCCGGCATGTTCGTAAATAATTAGGCCTTTATGCATTTTAGGGTCTATAGCAGGAAAGTCTGTATACTCTGTTAGCTTGGTAATTTGTTTGCTTTTGGTGTCATAACCAAATAAGTTAAACTCGCCATCGCGGTCGCTTCTAAAAAACACCTTGTCGCCATACCATTGTGGTTGTACATCGTTACTGCCGCCATTGGGTTTTGGAATCTCTGTAATCTTATGCGAGTCAATATCATATATCCATATTTTAGAAATACGACCACCTCTATAGTTTTTCCATTGGTGAAAGGCATCAAAATAGGGGTTGTAGGCCAACTGTTGCCCATCCTTAGAATAGGTGGCCCAAAAAGCATTAGGTACATCTAGTGCTGTAGTAGCACCACCTTCAACAGGCACCGTATATAATTTAAAATAGCGGTTGGTATGTGTATTTCTTCTAGAAGCGAATAGTACTTGTTTTCCATCTGGGGTAAAATCTCTTACTAGATCCCGGTATGGGTGGTACGTTAGTCTTTTGGGTACGCCCCCAGTGGCAGGTACAATATAGACGTCATGGTTGCCATCATACTCCGCATTAAAGGCAATCAAACTCCCGTCCGGTGAAAAAACCGGATTGGATTCTATGCCTTCATCAACAGTTAATCTTCTAGGATTGCTGCCGTCCTTATCTGCCACCCATAAGTCTTGGGCATAGATGAATGCTATTTGCGTATCGCTAATAGCTGGTTGATGCATTAATTTGGTTTCTTGGGCAATGCCTTGATTTAAAAACAGTAAATGAAAGGCTAGCAAAAGAAAAGCTGCTTTTAGTTTGATGTAGTTCATTTTTTAATGTGATGATGATTAAACCGTAACAAGATACGGGTTTACAATAAGTTTTTAGAATGGGTTGTTGAAGTATTGAATTTTGGATTTTTTGGAGAGAAGAAAGCAAGGTGTGTCCTGTGTTTTGACTATATCAACAGTTTCATTTACCTTTAAAACCAACTAACAGACCAACAATGAACAAATTATTATTAAGCCTATTGGGGCTTTGTTTAAGTGTTTCTTGCTTAGCCCAAAAATCTAAATTTGAGTATTTAGATATTTTTCAATTGCAATATGCGGCGAATCCACAAATAGCTCCAAACGGAGAGTGGGTGGTATACCAACGTATGGGTTTTGATGTAATGAAAGACCAAGTAACTGGTGCTCTTTGGATGCTAAAAACAGATGGAACTCAGCATCAAAAGTTAACGCAAAGAGAAGCTGCAGAAGGTAATGCTGTTTGGTCTCCAAAAGGGGATAGATTAGTATTCACCAGTAGTACAGACGAAGGTTCAGAAATTTTTGTGTATTGGTTAAGCACAGGAAAAACGGCTAAAATAAGCCAATTGCCCTATAGCCCGAGTAGCATAACGTGGTCTCCAGATGGTACCCAGCTTGCTTTTAGTATGCATGTGCCAGCCAAGGCTCCGGTTTTAGCAAAAATGCCCTCCAAACCAAAGGGGGCTAATTGGGCAGATGTTCCGAGAATCACAGATAGGGTGTATCATGAGGCAGATGGCAGGGGTTATATAGCACCCGGGTTTAACCACCTATTTGTAATGCCTTCAAACGGGGGCGCCGTGAGGCAAATAACAAGTGGCGATTGGCACCATAGGGGAAGTTTATCTTGGAGTAAGGACGGTTCTAAAATCTATTTTTCTGCAAACAGGGTGCCCGAATGGGAATATCGCTTTAGAAATAGTGAAATATATGCGGTTGAAGTCGCAACAGGCGTGATAACTACACTTACCGATAGAAATGGGCCAGATACAAATCCTGTAATTTCTCCGGATGGCACAAAGATTGCTTATTTGGGCTACGAGGATAAAGTGCAAGCCTATCAAACTAGAAAAATACAAATAATGAATGCCGATGGTAGTGATAAAAGGGAGCTTTCTGGAGCATTAGATCGTTCTATTTCTGGCATTACTTGGGCTAATGATAATAAGGGCTTGTATTTTGCTTATGACGATAAAGGGAATGGAAAAATAGGTTATATTGACTTGCAGGGGAAAGTAACTAAAATAGCAGACAATAGAGGAGGTACAACTTTGGGTAGACCTTATGGCAGTGGTACTTTTACAGTGTCTGATAGCGGACAAATAGTTTATACTTACAGTACCCCAAAGGCTCCAGCTGAGTTAATGCTGATAACAGCCAAAGGAAAAACCACCAAGATTACACAGCTAAATGCAGCTTTTTTAGATTTTAAAACTTTAGGTGAAGTAAAAGAAGTCTGGTATACCTCTAGTGTAGATGGTAGAGCTATACAAGGATGGGTAGTGTATCCGCCAGATTACGATGCGAATAAAAAGTATCCTTTTATGGTGGAGAATCACGGGGGTCCTATTTTGAATTATGGAGACCGATTTTCCATAGAAATGCAATTATATGCTAGTGCAGGTTACGTAGTGTTTTACCCAAACCCCAGAGGCAGCACAAGTTACGGTGAGGAGTTTGGGAATCTTCTGTACAATAATTATCCCGGAGAGGATTATAATGACGTTATGGATGGGGTAGATTATTGTATTGCAAAAGGGATAGCCCAAGAAGACCAACTCTTTGTTACCGGTGGTTCCGCTGGTGGTATTATGTCCGCCTGGATGATAGGTAAAAACAACCGGTTTGAGGCTGCGGTAGTTGCAAAACCAGTTATGAATTGGATAAGTAAAACCCTAGTAGCAGATAATTATTTTGGTTATGCTAATTCTAGATATCCGGGACAACCATGGGAAAATTTTGAAAACTATTGGAAGTTTTCTCCGCTTTCCTTGGTGGGTAACATTGAAACCCCTACTATGGTAATGGTGGGCATGAACGATTTACGTACGCCGCCTTCTGAAGCAAAACAGTTGTACCACGCCTTAAAGCTGCGTAAAAAAGAAACTGTATTGGTAGAAATACCTGGAGCTAGTCATGGTATTGCAAGTAAACCTAGTAATCTAATCACTAAAATTGCCCATACTATTGCTTGGTTTGACAAATACAAAAAGGAAGAATAAGAATATGAAGAATAAGGGAAACTGGTTTTGGAATGCAGTTATTATTAGCGTTGTTGCTGCGTGTATTTTTGCGTTTGCATTGCACTACCAAAACTATCCCAAGATAGAAGAGGGTACATTTACGGTCTATTCTGGTATATACCGCAAAAGAATTCCTCTAAAGGAGGTTTATGCCATAGAAAGGGTAAACAAAATTCCCAAAATGGAACGTAAGAGTGGATTTTCTTGGTTGGCGAAAGAAAAAGGAATTTTTAAAGACTCATTGGTAATGGCAGACGCCTATGTATTTGTGGACGACTTACATCAAGATAAGTTACGTATACAATATCAAGATTCTTTGAGTTTATATTTTAACGTAGAGGATAGTGTGCAGACCAATGCATATTATCATAAAATACTATCGTTTTTAAAAGAACATCCAAAAGAACCATAATAACGTATACTTTTTACAGTATTTTGTAGTTAACTATGTAAATCTTAAGTAGCTATGCGGCGTATTTTCGTATTGGTATTTACTCTAACAACAATTCTTTGTGGTTACGCACAAGAGAATCAATTATCTGTGAAAGTAAAAGGCATACCTGAAACAAAAGGTAATGTTAGTGTTGCGGTTTACAATACAGAGGATAGTTTTTTAAAGTTTGAAGGTGTTTTTAAGAGTGATAGCATTTTGGCAAAAGCAGGCGAAACTACCTTGCATTTTAAAGACCTACCTATTGGGGAATATGCTTTAGCCGTTTTTTACGATGCTAATGGCAATGGAAAGCTAGACACTAACTGGCTGGGCATACCTAAAGAGAAAGTAGGCTTTTCTAAAGCCAGAATGCGAACCTTTGGTCCACCAACGTATAAGGATTGTTCTTTTTCTCATAATGGAATAACAAAAATTGAGATTTCTCTATAAGTTCTCTTAAAACTGTATTTATAAAACGTTAAAAATCAATTATTTGCTAATAATGTGATACCTATTTGCGTTTCTTTAGTGGAGCACTGCCACTAACGATTAAAATAGAATATCATGAAAAGATTTTTATTGGCACTGTTTTTAATTTCTACTTTCACCATCGCTTTTGCGCAAGATTCCGTAAAAATAGACGGTCGCTTACAGCCATTACTCAAAGAATTTTTTAAACATTGTGAAGCGTATGGTATACCATATCACACTAAATTATTTCAGCTAAAATCTATAGATATTAGTAATACCTTGCCATTAGAAGAAGGTAGTGTGGTCATGGGTATGGTAAAACGTAATGATGACCATGTTATAGAGCACATTTTAGTTAACTGGATTGCAAGCGTGGATCCAGAAATCTTAAAAATTGTAGCATTTCATGAATTTGCTCATCACTTTTTAGATTATAAACATACCTGTACTAGTTGTGACGAAATAATGGCGGAAAATAATGTAAGTTATTTTAATGTGGCCAAAGATTGGGATAACCAGGTACATCAACTATTTATTACCTCACCAGTCTATTTAGACATGCAAGCAAAAATAAGCGCAGTTAATATGGTGCCTTCGCCTTAAGAACAACCACAATTAGAGCTTCCACAGCCAGGCTTTTTCTTCTTTTTAGAGACTAATACAGGAATAGGTTTAACCAACTTATGAAATAAGTAAACTAGAGCCTTAGTTAGAACAATATATACAAGGATTTGCTGAATCATTGGATTTTACTTTAGTAGTTGATATGCGGTAAAAGCGACAACATAAGCCGTTACACTCATGAAAATTAATTGATATAGAGGCCATTTCCAAGAGTTTGTCTCTCTTTTAACAATTGCCAAGGTGCTCATGCATTGCATAGCAAAGGCATAGAAAAGCATTAAAGAAACCCCTGTGGGCAAATCAAATAACGGTTTACCATTGGGTTTTAATTCTGCCGCCATTCTGTTCTTAATAGTTTCTTCCTCATCGCTCCCTACGCTATAAATTGTAGCAAGCGTGCCCACAAATACTTCTCTGGCAGCAAAAGAGGTAATCACAGCGATGCCAATTTTCCAATCGTATCCTAAAGGTTTAACTATGGGTTCTATTGCCTTACCCATGTAACCTATGTAAGAATTCTCTAATTTGTAGCTAGCAATTTCTTGTTCTACCACCTTTTGGTATAGTGTTTCGTCCTTTAATCGTAAGGAATCCCGAATACCTTCTATTGGCATGGTGTAGCTGTTTTTTAGCACACTATCTTTTAATGCATGTTTATAGTCTTCAAGGTTTTTTTCTATATACGCCTTGCTATAAGCATTAAAGCCTTGTTGCTCTATTCTTTGGGTTACGATTGTTTCTGCATTATGAAATTCATCACTAAAGCCATTAGAGCCTAAAAACCATAGCACTATGGAAATTGCCAAAATAATTTTACCTGCTCCAAAAACAAAGCTTTTTGTTTTTTCAACAACCGTGTAAAAAACGTTTTTAAACAAAGGCATTCGGTACGCAGGCATTTCTACCATAAAAAGAGAGCGACTTTTAATTTTAAGTATTTTGTTTAAAATGGTTGCGCTAGCAATGGCCATTCCAAATCCTAGTAAATACAGAAGCATTAGGGTTAATGCTTGGTAACTTAATCCTAAAAAACTCTTTTGGGGAATAACTAGCCAAACTAAAATTAGATAGACGGGTAACCTGGCAGAACAGGTGGTAAACGGAACTACTAGAATGGTAATTAATCGCTCTTTCCAATTTTCTATAGTACGTGTTGCCATCACGGCAGGTATGGCACATGCGGTACCAGAAATTAAAGGAACCACGCTTTTACCGCTAAGACCAAACGGACGCATTAACTTATCCATTAAGAATACCACGCGGCTCATGTAGCCAGATTCCTCTAGTAAAGCTATAAACAAGAATAAAAAAGCAATCTGTGGAATAAAAATGACCACACCACCAATACCAGCTAAAATACCTTCTGCGAGCAAATCTGTAAGTACACCAGGAGGCAAGGTATTTTTAACCCATTCTCCCATAGTTGCAAACAAACCATCAATAAAATCCATGGGATAGCTACTCCAATCGAATATAGCTTGAAAAATGGTTAGTAGAATGACAAAAAATATGAGATAGCCAAAAATACGATGAGTTAATATCTTATCTAGGCTAGCGCGAATTCCTTTGGCGGCTTGCAAATCTATTTTGTAAGTAGCCTTTAGAATACCGTTTATAAATTGATATCTTAATACTGTTTCTTTATGCTGTAATCTTTTCAGCTCCGTCTTAGATTTAGTACCAAAAGACGCATGGTCCTGTATACGCTGTTTTTCTATGGGCATAAAGTTGACATCTTGCGTAATGACCAACCAAAGTTTATATACATCTTCTTGCGGAAACGTCTTTTTTAGTCGCTCAAAATAGCTTGGGTCAATAACAGAAGTATCAATATTTGGTGTAGCAGAAAGCAATTTGTAATTGGCAATGAGTTCTTTTAATCGCTCTATACCTACTCCTTTACGGGTGCTAACTAATGCAATTTTGGTGTCTAAACGCTCTTCTAATAAATCTATATCTAAACTGATACCTTTGCGGTCCATGCGGTCCGCCATATTGACGACAAGGATAGTGGGTATGCGTAAATCTTTTATTTGTGTAAAAAGTAGAAGATTTCGTTTTAAATTTTCTACATCGCTAACTACAACCGCAACATCTGGATAATCCTTATCATTTTTATTTAATAACAACTCTACAACCACACTCTCATCTAAACTGGTCGTGTTTAAACTGTAGGTTCCCGGTAAATCCAAAATATGAGCTTTAACGCCTCTTGGAAGTTTGCAAATACCTTCCTTTTTTTCTACCGTGATGCCTGGATAATTACCAACTTTTTGGTTAAGCCCAGTAAGCTGGTTAAAAACAGAGGTTTTTCC
This sequence comes from Croceivirga sp. JEA036, assembly GCF_011882165.1. Classification (NCBI taxonomy): domain Bacteria; kingdom Pseudomonadati; phylum Bacteroidota; class Flavobacteriia; order Flavobacteriales; family Flavobacteriaceae; genus Croceivirga; species Croceivirga sp. JEA036. The sequence goes on along the minus strand of NZ_JAATON010000002.1, from coordinate 688,748 downwards.
GGTGTTTGGGTTCCCAATCAGGGCTACATTAATGCTCTTACTCATGCTAATGTTACTCTTCTATAAGCTGCAGCTCTATTTGTGATGCTAAAGACTTTCTAATAGCAATGTGAGAGCCATTAACATTTATATACAAGGGGTCATTTAAAGGCGCTGTTTGTATCAATTCTACTTCATTACCAGGTAAGCAGCCTAGCTCTAAGAGTTTTATAGGCAGTAAATTGCTGGTAAATTCTTTAATAATGCCTTTTTGTCCTTTTTTCAATGTGGCTACTGTAATTAGCAAAGCTTATTTAGATTTATTTTAAGTAAGGACAAAAGTAAGATAAATTTTCTAGAGCATCTTGGTTATTACTCTCGATTATACCCGTCTTTTAACACTTTTAGGTCTTCTAAAAGTTTTTCTATCTCTTCTGGTTGGGTTCCATCGTAAAAGCCTCTAATACGTTTTTCCTTGTCTACCAAAATAAAATTTTCGGTATGAATCATATCAAAAGGCCCACCATCGCCATCCGTTTTTACTGCTAAATAAGATTTTCTTGCTAGCTGGTAAATCTGTTTTTTATCGCCAGTAACTAAATTCCATTTATGGTCTAATACGCCTTTTTCTCGCGCATATTTTTTCAATTGTGCTACCGAATCTATCTGTGGCGTTACTGTATGGGATAATAATAAAACATCATCATCATCTAGAATAGCTTGTTGTACAGCAACCATGTTTTTTGTCATGATTGGGCAAATGGTTGGGCAGGTAGTAAAGAAAAAGTCGGCTACATATATTTTGTCTTTGTAATTGTCTTGTGTAATGGTCTCCCCATTTTGATTTGTCAAAGAAAAATCGGCAATGGTATGGTACTTCTTTACATCGAGCAGCGTACTATCTACCAATTCTGGGTTTACCATATGGGGTTGGTAAACAGGTAAGCGATTTTCTGGTTTTAAAGCGTTGTACATAAAGTACAGTATAAAAACAGAGAGGATTCCTAAAACAACAAAGAAGAATTTAAATTTTGAAAAAAATTGTAACATGCTGCAAAATTAGGGGGTAAGTCTGGTATAATCAAAGCGGTAGAAAGACAATTCCTGCTAATTCTTTCTTAAAAACATTCATCGGAATCTTTGCAATGTTTTATTACCTGCCGTAAAAATGTACTTTTGTGGGCTTTAAGACATAAGATAGTATATGAGTCCCATTGCAATACAGGTAATTCAATTCTTTTTAAGCCTTTCCCTACTAATTGTTTTACACGAGTTAGGCCACTTTATTCCAGCCAAGCTTTTTAAAACTAGAGTTGAAAAGTTTTATTTATTTTTCGATGTAAAATTTTCACTCTTAAAAAAGAAAATAGGAGAAACAGAGTACGGTATAGGATGGCTACCTCTCGGAGGCTATGTAAAAATTGCTGGTATGATAGACGAGAGTATGGATACCGAGGCAATGAAAGAAGAGCCAAAACCGTGGGAATTTAGAAGCAAGCCAGCGTGGCAACGTCTTATAATTATGCTAGGTGGGGTAACGGTAAATTTTATTTTGGCCGTACTTATTTACATTGGGATGGCCTATAAGTATGGGAGCCAATACATTGTAATGGATAGTTTAAAAGACGGAATTGCAGTAGTAGAACCTACTATTGGGGATAAAGCAGGAATAAAAACTGGTGACCGTATTTTAAAGGTAGACGGAGAGTCTATAGAAAGCTTTAATAATCTTTTTATCGAAATAATTAACGGGAATACCATTACTATAGAAAGAGATGGACAACAGATAGAAAAAGAATTACCGGTGGATTTTATTTCTACTCTAATAGAGGACGAGGAAAAAGCTCGTTTTTTAACCCTAAGGCAGCCTTTTATTATTGCTGAGGTTTCTGAAGGTAGCGTTAATAAGGGGATAGATTTAAAAGAAGGTGACCGGGTACAAACTATCAATGGTCAAGATGCTCGTTATTATGATCAAGTAAGTACACTTTTAGAGGCAAATAAGGGAAAGACTATTAGCATAAATGTGCTTACCAAAGAAGGTAGTTCTAAAACAGTAGAAGCTCAGGTTTCTACAGAAGGTAAATTGGGTGTAGCTTTAGGTAGGTACTCACCATATGAGTATGCAGAATTAGGGTATTACGATGTGAAAACCGAGGAGTATACCTTTTTAGAGGCAATACCAGCAGGTATCAATCAAGGTGTAGAAACTTTGGGCAACTATGTAAAGCAGCTTAAAAAGATTTTCAATCCGTCAACCGGCGCCTATAAAGGTGTGGGCGGATTTAAAGCAATAGGAAGCATGTTTCCAGATTCATGGGACTGGCCTGCGTTTTGGGCAACAACCGCACTTATAAGTATAATTCTGGCATTTATGAATATTCTACCAATACCGGCTTTAGATGGTGGGCACGTAATGTTTTTACTCTATGAAATGATAAGTGGAAGGAAGCCTAGTGATAAATTTATGGAATATGCACAAATGGTTGGATTTTTCTTATTGATTGGTTTACTGTTGTTTGCGAATGGAAACGATCTTTATAAGATGATTTTTAAATAAAATGATGATTTTTTCTTTGTAGAAAAGGAAAGAAAAATATATATTTGCACCCGTTTAAAATTAAACACTCCTCCTTAGCTCAGTTGGTTAGAGCATCTGACTGTTAATCAGAGGGTCCTTGGTTCGAGCCCAAGAGGGGGAGCAAAATAGAAATCCGATACTGAAAAGTATCGGATTTTTTTGTTTTTATCTACTTCTACAAGGCTAGAACCAATTCTAATCCACTTACGAATGAATTTTAAGGGTGCTAAAAAGGTTGCGTGTATTGTTACAGAGGTTGCTTTAAAAGGTTGACCTCATAGACATGACATTCGTGAGAAGGAAATCATATTACCTTATTGTTACTTAACAGGTAATTTTTAACAGTTCAGTATGACAGACTGTGTCCAGCTATATATTTTGTACTTCATACTTTTTACTTTAAAAAGATTTCTCAGAAGTAGCTTCGCTACTACTATCGAAATGACGTTTAGTATATTCTATCACTTTTAACTTCAAAACAGACCCCTCAGTCCTTCGGACAGCTCCCCTAGGGTAGGGGAGCACTAAAAGCTATTTTCAAAAAGAATATTCTTATAACTTCTAACTTTAAAAACCAGATGCGGAACTAGTTCAGCAAGACGGAATGTATGAAGCTTTGTACTTAGTACTTTATACTTTAAAAAGATTTCTCAGCAATAGCTACACTACAACTATCGAAATTACGTGAACCAAAACCGATTTCATTTTTTGCCTGATAACTTTGAGTGTGTTTTATTTTTTTCAATACACAAAAAGTACACCTTACCATCAACCATCAACCATCAACCATCAACCATCAACCATCAACCATCAACCATCAACCATCAACCATCAACCATCAACCATCAACCATCAACCATCAACCGTCAACCATCAACCATCAACCATCAAAGATTAAGCTTTTGTTAAAGCATTTGGCGTTATCTAAACAACTGTTTAGTTTTGTCATGAAATTAATTATGGCACGTAAAAAGCAGTACATAGAAACAGAGGTTATAGAAAAAGCCATGCATCTTTTTTGGAAGAACGGCTATGAAACTACCTCTATGCACCAGTTAGAAAAAGAAATGGGCATCAATAAGTTTTCTATTTATGCCAGTTTTGGAAGCAAGAACGGCGTTTTTGTGGAGAGTCTAAAGTGCTATCAGAACAAATTAAATGTTTTGCTGACTAAATTGGAAACGGCCTATCCGAGCAAAGAGGCAATTAGGCAATATTTTTATGATTTTATAGAGTTCTCGTCAGAAAATGGAGTTGGAAGAGGTTGCTTGATGACGAATACGGCTAACGAAATCAGGGAAGAGACAGACGAACAAATAAAAGAAATACTCCATACGTTTACAGCGAAGGTACGTTCCTTATTTGCGCAAATTGTAGCAGCATTTACAGGGCACGACCAAGAGACCGTTAACCATAAAGCAGATTATTTAATCATAGCTATGTTTGGGTTATCCTCTGCAACTCGTTTTTTTGGGCCAGAGCAGATAGATAACTACATAGATACCGTTTTAAAAAACCTATAACTATTTTTTTAACTTAAAACTAAACAAACGTTTAGAAATATTTAATACAAACAGATTATGAGTACAGTTACAGAAACATTTAAAATTCACACTTTAGAATCTGCACCAGCAGAAAGCAAACCTGTTTTAGAAAATTCTAAGAATGCCTATGGCTACATTCCTAATTTGCATGGGGTGTTAGCAGAAGCACCAGAATTATTGCAGGCATATGCAAATTTGCACGAGTTGTTTGTTAATTCTTCTTTTAACAATGATGAGTTAACCGTAGTGTGGCAAACCATTAATGTAGAGCATAATTGCCATTACTGTGTGCCTGCACATACCGCTATTGCTAAATCTATGGGTGTAGACGATGCCATTATTGATGCATTACGAAATAAAACCACCCTGCCCTCAGAAAAATTACAAGTATTGCACGAGACTACTTTAGCATTGACTAAAAACCGTGGCGTACTTTCTGATAATCAGAAAGAGGCATTTTTTGCAGCAGGATATGGCCAAAGACAGTTGTTAGAAATTATTTTAGGATTATCCCAAAAAATTATAAGTAATTACACCAACAGTATTGCAGAAACGCCAGTAGACAAGGCTTTTCAAAAATTTGTTTAATGTATTAAGATGATGTGGAAAAGATGGGAAAAGAAGTAACTTCTTTTCCCATTTCTTTTTTTTAATTGTTACCTTTCTAATGATTGCCATATGGTATGTATCACCGTTTTAATAAAATGATATAGAGATGCAAAAACTACCTAAAGTTTTGTTTTTTGATGTAAATGAAACCTTATTAGACCTCTCTCCTTTAAAAAATGATGTTGCAGAACTTTTAAGAGGAAAAACCGAATTGGTCTCGCTTTGGTTTACAACCTTATTGCATTATTCGTTGGTAACTTCTGCTAGTGGCAAATATGTTCATTTTGGCAAAATTGGCGCGGCAACCTTGCAAATGGTGGCTGCCAATGCGGGTATATCCGTTTCTAAAGAAGAAGCAGAGAGAGTAGTCGTTAAAGGGTTTAGAAAACTACCTGCTTATCCAGAAGTAAAAGAGGCTTTAAATAGATTAAAATCGGAAGGATTTACCTTGGTAGCCTTTACCAATTCTGATAGTAAAGGACTAAAAGCGCAGTTGGCGTATGCGGGTTTAACGGAATGCTTTGACCAAATGCGTAGTATGGAAGAGGTAGGCGTTTATAAACCGTTTACGCAAACATACAACTGGGGCATACAACAGCTGAAAATTGAGCCAGATGATGCCATGTTGGTGGCGGCACACGGTTGGGACGTTGCGGGTGCACAATGGGCGGGTTGGCAAGCGGCTTTTATACAACGTCCGGGGCAACAACAGTTTCCGTTAGCGGAACCCACAACTATGGTGGCTACGGACCTTGCTGATTTTGCCGCGCAATTAATTGCAAGAGTGATGTAGGTTTTAGGCGATATAAAAATTAGCAATTGAGCATGGCTAAACACTTGGGTTTTTTAGTCTGCAAGACATTTTTCCCCAAAAAGACGTTAGAAAAGTTCAGCATGACGCAGAATAAAATACATTGTACGTATTACTTAATACTTCATACTTTTTACTTTAGAGAGATTTCTCAGTAGTAGCTACGCTACAACTATCGAAATGACGTTGAGTATATTCTATCACGTTTAACTTCAAAACATACCCCTCAGTCCTTCGGACAGCTACCCTAGGGTAGGGGAGCACTAAAAGCTATTTTCAAAAAGAATATTCTTAAAACTTTGAACTTATAACTCCTAACTTTAAAAACCGGATGCGGAACAAGTTCAGCATGACGGGGGGTATAAATCTTTGTACTTGATACTTTATACTTTTTACTTTAGAGAGATTTCTCAGTAGTAGCTACGCTACAACTATCGAAATGACGTGGCTTAGGTATATTGAATCACTTCTATCTTCAACACAGACCCCTCAGTCTTTTGGACAGCTCCCCTGGCTTAAGGGAGCACTAAAAGTTATTTTCAAAAAGAATATTCTTATAACTTCTAACTTTAAAAACCAGATGCGGAACTAGTTCAGCAAGACGGAATGTATGAAGCTTTGTACTTAGTACTTTATACTTTAAAAAGATTTCTCAGTAGTAGCTACACTACAACTATCGAAATGACGTGAACCAAAACCGATTTCATTTTTTGCCTGATAACTTTGAGTGTGTTGTATTTTTTTCAATTCACAAAAAGTACACCTTACCATCAACCATCAACCATCAACCATCAACCATCAACCATCAACCATCAACCATCAACCATCAACCATCAACCATCTGTTGATAACAAAATCACATTTTTTTAGGCATAGCCATGCAAGGCTTTTATTTTTGTCGCCGTTTAGCCTATGAGACCGTTAGAAATTGGAGATAAAGTCTATAATGTTACCCAAGATGGGTTTGATGATTTTAAGCGCTACACCTTTTCTGTGGTTGTAAAACTGACTAAAACTTTGGCTATTCTTAAAAACGGTACACGATTAGTAAATGACCCCAAACCGTCTTACATTATGGAAGAAGTAGGGTATTCTGTATATCGCCAACGGGGGGTGCATTGGCACATGGTTTCTTTAGATGCCATTAGGCAAGCCCAGATAGAAAACAGAAAAATTGAGGCGTACGATTGGTTTCAGGATAAAAAATTTACACTTAAAGAAAAGCAATATATATACGAGCTTTTTACCAAACAAAACAAACCGTTCTAGTAAGTAAAACTTTTTCCCGAAATTCAATGTCAAAATAATTTGTCTTTAATTAGTCTTCTAGCATGTAATTAATGGTTACTCTGGTGCCGTTGCCAGGGTTGGAGTTAAAAAAGAGACGACCGTTAATGTATCCAATACGTTCTTTCATAAAAAATACACCCATGCCACCTTCGCTATTATTTTTAGGTGGTTTATTTAAGATAGAAGTGTCAAAACCTTTTCCATCATCTTCAATAGAAACACTTAATAGGTTTTCCGTTACATTAATGATAACTAAGATGTAATTGGCCTGTGCATACTTAATGGCATTGTTCACGGCTTCTTGCGTTACACGGTAAATATTGGTTTCTGCAAGCGAATTAAAACGAATGTTTACTTCAGCTTTATTTTCAAAAAGCACATTTTGTCCAGTAAGTTTTGCCAATTCTGTGGTCATTTTTTGCAATGCGGGGAATATGCCGTGGTCTCCTAATTCAGGAGGGGTTAGATTAAAGGTTGCCGTGCGTACTCCTTTTATCAGGTCAGACGTTAAGTCTTTAAGGTAAGCTACTTTTTCAGCGGCTTTTTCTGGATGGTCTAAGTTTATAGATTGTATGTTAAAGCGTAAGGCGGTCAACATTTGCCCTATACCATCATGTATATCTTTTGCAATACGTTTGCGCTCTTCTTCTTGCCCGGCAACAATTAAACTAGCCTGTACTTGTTTTTGTTGCATACGGTCTTCATAATTACGCTGGTTCAAGGCTGCAATTTCGGCTTCGTTCTTTTTACGCTCCGTACTGTTAGAACATAGAATTAAAATACTCTGCTTTAGCGTGGTTTGGAACATGGGAATTATAGACATGTCTAACCAAATTTCTACGCCCTTATGGTTTTGTATTTTTATTTCTTCCGTACGGATGTTGCGTTTTTTTAACGACAGTAACTCGCGCAAATATTGTTGTTGCCCTTCGTTTTGTGTTAATGCTTCGTACAGGTAAGAATTTACAGGTGTTTTTTCTAAGCCCAATAGGCCTAAGAACTTTTTGCTGATAAAGGCAATTTTACCGTTGCGGTCTGTACTGGCAAATAATGCGGCATTGTCTATGGCAAAATTGAGTTCTTTTAGTTCCTGTAATGAAGCTTGCCTATCCTCTGCTATTTTCTGAATTTTTTGGGCATCCATTTCCGATTGTTGTCTGCGCTGCATTAAATCGCCAATGGTTCTTTTAATCTGGATAGACATCGGTTTAAAAATAAAAAGGACCTCTAATAATAAAATCAGCAATGAAATACCCAATAACAGATATTCCTTAAGTTTTAATTGTTGCAGGCGTTCTTTGGAAATTGTATCATACGCATTTACAATAGCATCCATTTTGGTCAAAAAATACTGCTCGTTTTGTAGCAAGGTGTTCACCTCTTGATCAATGCTAATCTTAGTTTTTTGCTTTTGCAAGATGCTTTTCACCGCCTCTACCATGGTGGTGTGGTGCGGTTGTAATTCTGTAAAGAGCTGTATAATTTCCGGATTTTCCTCTTTAGGTAAACCTATGCTATCATTACCATATAACAGCCCGCTGTGCGATGTTTCCCAAACATAAAGCGTCTCTTTTAAACGTTCTGGTAAGCTGGTGTCTTCCGCACCTTTTTGTAGCAATAGACTTTCTTTGACCAATTTTTGACTGTAGGCCCTTTGGCGGCCGGCAACGTTAATTACTCTAGAGTCACTTAATTGGGAATCTAAATGATTTTGAATAAGTATTTGTGCTACAACAATAGTTAACGCTATAGTAGCTAGGGCAAGAATATACCATTTACGAACCCTTAAAAAAGTAAGGGTATCTAATGTTTGATGCTTCTGCCCGTTTTCTGCCATATACTATGCTAATGCTTGTTGTATTAATTGCAAACCTTTTTCTGAGTAGTAGAGCTCCAAAGCGGCTTTATGTCCTTTCTCAGACATTTTTTTCCAAGTTTTCTGTAGAATGCCTATCATTTTGGCATCATCGTGTTTGCTTAAGAACGATTCATAGTAATGTTCTAAAAAAACGAGACAAATAACATCTTCTAGACACTGGGTTTCATCGTCTCTTTTCAGTTGTTTTTTCTGTAATAAAAACTGTACCCGGTCTATGGTTTCTTGGTCGTAGCCAACTTGGGTTAGTATATCTGCTGCTTTCTTAGCATGGAATTTCTTTAAATTCTGTCGCCATAACAAATAACCAGTTCGGTTCATCTCATAGCTTTCCCTAGGTATTTCCCATCGGCAAATGTGCTGGCAGCGAGCAGTTAGCTGTAAGGCCTCGGTTGCATTTGGTTCAAAACGATTTAAAGTTGCGGTCATTCGCTCAGCATAAAGTAGTTCTTTGGGATAGGTTTTCCCATTCACCACTTCAGTATTAGGATCTTTAGCATTAGCAGCATCAAACATGGCAAATGCCTGTTCTAATTTTTGGGAGTTGCCCATAGGTATTGGTTTTTCAGACGTTAATCAGAAAAGCCAATATACACAAAACCTGCTTCAATTTTTACGGGATAGGTGGCTATTGCGGGTAAATCGCCATTCAAATTTTCGCCAGATTCTAAGGAAAAGGTTTTCTTATGCAACGGGCAGGCTACCTTAGGTATACCTTGGTGGTCGCCTATCATACCACGGCTCAAAACCATTTCTAATTTATGCGGGCATAAATTTTGGCATGCAAACCATTGGTTGAGTCGCTCAAAATTGAACACGGCTATCTGCTTGTCTTTATATTTAACACAGGCGCCGCCATCTTTTGGAAAATCGTTTACCGAAGCCGCTTTGAACCATGTGGTGACTTCTGCTGGAGCGGTTTTGATATATTTAGAAAGAAATGTTTCCATGGGTTGTTTTTTAGGTTGATAGGTTATTGCCATTGCTGTGGCATTTTTTGTTCGCGCATGGGTACAAAAACCAAATTATCGTCTTCTTCTTTACTGTTCACAAAATGGTTGAAGCGTTTCATCATTTCCGGATTGTTTACCGCTTGAGTCCATTCGCACTCAAACTTATTGACCAAGGTCTGCATTTCGGCTTCCAAGTCGGCCGCAATTCCTAATTTATCCTCTATAATTACTTCTTTTAGATACGCCATACCACCGTCTAAACGCTCTTGCCACGCCGCAGTACGCTGTAAAGGTTTTGCCGTACGCATATAGAACATTAAGTAGCGGTCTAGGTATTTAATAACCGTTTGGTTGTCTATTTGCTCCGCCAACAGTTCTGCATGGCGTGGATTGGCACCACCGTTGCCACCCACATAGAGATTCCAGCCGCCTTCTACAGCAATAAGGCCAAAATCTTTACCTCTGGCTTCGGCACATTCCCGAATACAACCAGATACGCCACCTTTAATTTTATGTGGCGCTCTAATACCACGATAGCGGTTCTCCAGTTCTATTCCAAAGCTTACACTCTCGTCCATACCATAACGGCACCACGTACTACCTACGCAGGTTTTAACGGTACGTAACGATTTACCATAGGCATGTCCGCTCTCAAACCCGTGGCTAATTAATTCTTTCCAGATAAGCGGAAGCTGGTTTAAGGTAGCGCCAAACAAATCGATACGGACACCCCCAGTAATTTTGGTATACAAATCGTACTTCTTGGCTATTTCTCCTAAGGCGATGAGTTTATCTGGCGTAATTTCACCACCCGGTACCCGCGGTACTACGGAGTAAGTGCCGTTCCGTTGAATATTCGCTAAAAATCGGTCGTTAGAATCTTGTATGGCATACTCTTTATTGGCTGTATCGGCGTGAATAGTAGCCATAAGCGAAGCGACTACGGGTTTACAGATTTCACATCCATGTCCGCCATTACCATGGTTATCTAGAACCTCATTGAACGTTTCATAGCCTTTTACCTGTATTAAAGAATACAGTTCTTGTCGGTTAAAATCAAAATGTTCACAAATGTGGTCCTTGACTTCTATGCCTAACGATTTTAATGTGGCTTCCGTAAGGTCTTTAACCATAGGCTTGCAACCTCCACAGCCAGTGCCAGCCTTGGTACAGCTAACAACACCGGCCAAATCCGTAGCAGCTCCTGTTTCTATGGTATTGCAAATTTGACCTTTAGAAACACTCTCGCAAGAACATACTTGGGCTTCGTCTGGCAAATCCATGACATCACCCAACAATCCACCGCCCTCGCTGGCAGGTAAGATGAGTTGTGCTGGGTCTTCTGGGATGGCCATCCCATTTAGATATATTTGGTGTAGCATGCTATAATCAGCAGCATCACCTACCATAATACCACCCAATAATTTTTTACCATCTAGACTTACGTTGATACGCTTGTAAAGAAACTGGGTTTTATTTTCAAAAATGATAGATAATCCTTTATCCGCGGGCATAAATGGGGTGCCAAAACTAGCCACATCCACACCAATGAGTTTTAACTTGGTAGACATGTCTATATCACTGGCCATTGTGATATCTGTGTGCCCTAAAATTTGTTGTACGGCTACATGTGCCATATCATAACCAGGAGCCACCAGACCATAAATCATTTGATTATATAACGCTACTTCTCCTATAGCGAAGATATACGGGTCAGAGGTTTGCATGCGACTATTCACTTCTATGCCACCACGGATTCCCATTTTTAAGCCGCAGGTTTTTCCTAATTCATCTCGTGGTCGTATACCCGCGGAAATAATAAGCATATCGGTTTCTAAAATATCATCTTCGCCAAATTCCATTCCTGTTATGATTTCATCCCCCAAAATCTGATTGGTAGCCTTGCTCAGGTGAATGTGAATACCCATGGATTCTAGCTTTAATTGTAATACCTTACTGCTACGAGCATCTAATTGTCTGGGCATTAATTTAGGAGCAAACTCTACCACATGGGGTTCTAAGCCCATATCCATAACTGCCTTGCCGGCTTCTAAGCCTAATAGACCACCACCAAGAATGGCGGCCTTACCATTGGGTTTTATTTGGTTGATGTGTTTGGCATAGGCAATCATCCCTTCTAAATCTTCAATAGTCCGGTAGACAAAAACGCCTTCCTTTTCTACACCTTTAATAGGAGGAACAAAGGGCACAGAACCCGTTGCTAGGACCAAATAGTCGTAAGTGTGTTGTTGATTATGTTGGTCGGTTACCGTTTTGGCTTCCTTATTAATATCTACGATGCGGTTATTGGTGATAAGATTAATACCATTGTCTGTGTACCAAGAGGCAGGCGCCATCTCTAGTTTTATAGCATTTTCATCTTCAAAATAGGCACTTAAATGAACCCGGTCGTAGGCAGGTCTTGGTTCTTCTCCAAAAACCGTTAGGGTAAACCCTGTAGTTTGGGCGGCAACAAACTTCTCACAGAACTTGTAACCTACCATTCCGTTACCAATAACAATTATATTTTTCATAAGCCTCTACTTAATTGATAAATCAAAACTAAGTATTATTACTTAATTTATTGCTTTTTATTTCGAAATAAATACGTATCATTGTTGCGAAATCAATAATTCTAACCTAACCAAATACATATGAATGCAATAGATAGAGAAGCGAGAATTAGTTTGGTGGGAGCAGGTCCAGGGGCAGAAGATTTAATAACAGTAAGGGGTTTACGAACTTTACAGGATGCAGATGTGGTTTTGTATGATGCTTTGGTTTCAGAAAAGTTATTAGCAAAAATTCCTGCTGGTATTAAGAAAATATACGTAGGTAAAAGATGTGGGCAGCACAGTCTAAACCAGCAAGAAATTAATACCCTATTAGTAGAGAGCGCTTTTACTTATGGACACGCGGTGCGTTTAAAAGGAGGTGACCCGTATGTGTTTGGTAGGGCCACGGAAGAAATAGCTTACGCCAATACCTTTGGTATTCCCGTAACCGTAGTGCCAGGGGTAAGTAGCGTTACAGCAGTTGCAGCTAGCCAGGGTATACCTATTACTAAAAGAGGTGTAAGTTCCAGCTTTTGGGTAGTAACAGCAACTACGAGAGATGGTAGTTTTTCTAAGGATTTAAGCCTAGCGGCACAATCCTCGGCAACCTTGATAATACTTATGGGAATACGTAAAATGAAAGCGTTGTCAGAAGTATTGTTACAACATAAAAGTCCTGGGACTCCCTTCGCGATTTTGCAAAACGGAACTTTAGAAAATGAAAGTTGTACTATGGGTACATTAGGCACCATGGCAGAAGTATCGAACACTATAGATGTTACCCAGCCAGGTATACTTATAATTGGTGATGTAGTGGCAGAGCATAACTTCTTTTTTGAGGATGATATACAGCGTGTATTGGATTCTGTGCTGTAAATCAAACTTTTAAATTATCAATTTGCAAATCTTATCCCTTTGTTTTTTGCATTCTGTAAAAATCCCCCTACTTAGATTTTCAATCACATAATAATCGATATTTTTAAGTATAAATACGTAAAAATACGTAGTTAAATATAATTTCATACGTACATTTACAACATAAGGAATTAGAATAACCATTTAAACAATACCGCTTTATGAAAACGATTATGACAAAATTATCCGCTTTTCTTGTAATGGTTGCACTTGTAGCCTGCGGAGGAAAAAAAGAGAAAAGGGGAGAAGACTTAGCGCAAGCCGAAACATCTTCTACCGCTTTAGAGATTGAAAAACCACAATTGACATTTGGTTTTATTAAATTGACAGATATGGCGCCTTTGGCCATTGCAAAAGAGAAAGGCTTTTTTGAGGATGAAGGTTTATTTGTTTCTGTAGAAGCACAGTCTAACTGGAAAAATGTGTTGGATCGTGTAATTGATGGTCAATTAGATGGATCCCACATGCTGGCAGGGCAACCTATTGCAGCAGGTGCTGGTTTTGGTAGACAGGCCGAATTGGTGACACCATTTTCTATGGATTTAAATGGAAATGGTATTACGGTTTCTAATGACGTATGGTCTAAAATGAAGCCAAACGTGCCAAAAGGAGATGATGGTAAGCCAGTACATCCTATTAAAGCAGATGCTTTAAAGCCTGTAATTTCTGAGTATAAGAATAGTGGCAAAGCATTTAAAATGGGAATGGTTTTCCCAGTATCTACGCACAATTATGAAATTCGTTATTGGTTAGCTGCTGCGGGCATACACCCAGGATTATACACTGCAGATAACGTACAAGGGCAAATAGATGCAGAAGTATTATTGTCTGTTACACCACCACCACAAATGCCAGCTACCTTAGAAGCAGGTACTATTTATGGGTATTGCGTGGGTGAACCTTGGAACCAACAAGCCGTTTTTAAAGGAATTGGTGTGCCAGTAACTACCAATTATGATATCTGGAAAAACAACCCAGAAAAGGTATTTGTAATGACCAAAAAGTTTGTAGAAGAAAACCCAAATACGGCTACAGCAGTAACCAAAGCATTAATTAGAGCTGGTAAATGGTTAGATGAACCTGGAAACAGAGCAGAAGCCGTTAAGATTTTATCTATGCCACAATATGTTGGTGCAGATGAGGTGGTTCTTGCCAATTCTATGACGGGAACGTTCGAGTTTGAAAAAGGTGACAAGCGTTCCATGCCAGATTTTAATGTATTCTATAAGTATAACGCTACGTATCCTTTCTATTCTGATGGTATTTGGTTTTTAACCCAGATGAGAAGATGGGGGCAAATTCCAGACACAAAGCCAGCCGCTTGGTATGATGAAACCATCAAGGATATCTACAGACCAGACATTTGGAAAAAGGCTGCGGAAGCCTTAGTGGCAGAAGGTAAAATACCTGCTAGTGATATTCCAACTACAGATGGCTATAAACCTGCGACTACAGATTTTATAGATGGTAAAACATATGATGCTAAAGACCCAATTGGGTACATCAATAGTTTTGAAATAGGAAACAAAGACGATTCATCACTCTAAAACAAACTCACCATGAAGCAAAGTGTTACTGTTGTAAAAGATGATAATGTAAAGTTTGGTACTACAGCAAAAGCTGTAGCGGCCAAGCTACTACCTAAAATGCCCAAATGGAATGTACAGACCTTTTTAAGGAAGGTATTAATTCCGCTTGCATCCATTTTGTTATTCATTGGATTGTGGCATGTGGGGGCAAAAGCACTGTTTAATATAGAGGCCGATTATAAAATTGAGAAAGCATTAACCGACCAAGGTCAGGCCGCGGCAGACGAGATGGCGGCGTGTATAGCTTCTGGTGATGTAAGCTGTCAACCCAACACCTTGCCGTCTCCTGCTCAGGTTTGGACGTCCTTTAATACACTTATTGCGGACCATAAAACCATTAGTGCGGATAAAGCCGAGTTTAAGGCAAAAACAGCTGCTTTAAATGAAAAAAGAGAAGCAGAAGGTAAGGCGCCAATTACGTATACGGGTAGGCCTTCTTTTGTTGACCAGATTTTTACCAGTTTAAAAACGGTTTTCGCTGGCTTCCTTTTAGCCTTGGTTATTGCAGTTCCTGTTGGTATTATTATAGGTCTGAGTCCAACTTTACGCAATAGCTTTAACTGGTTAATTCAGATTTTTAAACCCGTATCTCCTGTAGTTTGGTTGCTTTTGGTGTTTATGATTGTAAAAACCATGACCAAAGATTCAGACTCGGATAGTGCATTTATCATCTCGTTCATTAGTGTTGGGCTTTGTGCCATGTGGGCAACATTGGTCAATACGGCAATGGGCGTATCAACGGTAGACAAAGATTACATCAACGTAGCCAAGGTTTTAAAATTAGGAGCAATCCAAAAGGTGTTTAAAGTGATATTACCCTCCTCTTTACCTCTAATTTTCACAGGGTTGAGAATTACCTTATCCGTAGCTTGGATGGTATTGATTGCCATTGAATTATTAGCACAAAGTCCAGGATTAGGTTCGTTTGTATGGGAAGAATTCCAGAACGGCGCTAACGATTCCAACTCAAAAATAATCGTTGCCATGTTCGTTATTGGGATAATCGGTTTTTTACTAGACCGTATTATGTTAACCATACAAAATATGGTGTCTTTCAATAAAAACGCAACAGCTTAAATAAAAGAGGTATGGCGTATTTAGAACTAAACAACATCAATAAAACTTACGGCACGGGAGCGGAAGCTACAGCGGTACTTACAGATATCAATCTTAGTATAGAAGAGGGCGAATTTGTAGCTATTGTAGGCTTTACCGGTAGTGGTAAAACTACTTTAGTTAACTTAATTAATGGTTTGCTAAAACCTACAAGTGGCGAAGTACTGTTTAAAGGCGAACCAATAAAAGGTACCAGTCACGAAAGAGGCGTTATTTTTCAGAATTACTCCCTTTTGCCTTGGCTCACTGTAGGCCAGAATGTATCCATGGCGGTAAAAGAAGCTTTTCCAAAAGCAAGCAAAACCGAATTAAAGGAGCGTGTAACGGAATATGTAAAAATGGTAAATCTGTTACCGGCCATCAACAAGAGACCTAAAGAACTTTCTGGGGGTATGCGGCAACGGGTATCTGTGGCCAGAGCGCTAGCAATGAATCCAGAAATGATAATTATGGACGAACCTTTAGGGGCTTTGGATGCCTTGACCAGAGGGAATTTACAAGACGAAATTTTGAAAATCTGGAGCAAGGACAAGCGTACAGCATTGTTAATTACCAATGATGTGGACGAAGGTATTTATATGGCAGACCGTATTATACCCTTAAAACCAGGGCCTAATGCTACACTAGGGCCGGAGTTCAAGATAAATATAGACAGACCTAGGGATAAAACGGCTTTAAATGATAATCCAGAATACAAAAAGACCCGTAACGCTATTATTGAATACCTCATGGGTATTGGAGAAGCGCGTAAATCTGCCTCTAAGAAAGAATATGTTTTGCCAGATGTGGCTCCTAAAAGTTTTGTTGCCTAATCTCTAAAAAAAGAAATCATGGTTGTAGAAGTTACTAAAGAAGCACTTGGCCATCAAAATGGTATAACATTTCCGTCAGACAACGTAATGTTAGATTTAAACGACCTTAAAAAAGTGTATCCAACACCAAAAGGCGATTATGTAGTCTTAGAGCATTTAAATCTGCAGATATTAAAAGAAGAGTTTGTGACCATTATTGGGCATTCCGGTTGTGGTAAAACTACCATGCTCTCTATGATTGCAGGGCTAAATCCAATTTCTGATGGGCGTATTTCGGTTTTGGGTAGCCCTATCAAAGGCCCAGGGCCAGACCGTGGAGTTATTTTTCAGGCACCTAGTTTAATGCCATGGATGACCGCTTTGCAAAATGTATTGTTGGGGGTAAATCAGGTTTTTCCGCATGCCAGTAAATCCCAAAGAAAAGACATCGCTATGTATTACCTGGACAAGGTAGGGCTAGAAGGAGCTTTTCATAAAAAGGCGAACGAACTCTCTCAAGGGATGCAGCAGCGTGTTGGTATTGCAAGGGCTTTTGCTATAAAACCCAAGGTATTGTTGCTAGACGAGCCTTTTGGAATGTTAGATTCCCTTACCCGTGGCGAACTACAAGATATTTTGATTGAAATCTGGAATAAAGAAAAAATTACTGCGGTGATGATTACCCATGATGTGGACGAAGCTATCTTTTTAGCAGACCGTGTGGTTATGATGACCAGCGGACCAAGAGCTAAAATTGGTGATGTCTTGCCCATAGAATTCAAACGTCCCCGAACCCGAAAATCGGTCTTGGAACATGCCGATTACTACAAGTATAGAAAACACTTAATCGATTTTTTAGAACACTAAAAATTTCAATAAAAAACTAAATAACCCAAACATATAATCAGTATGAAAAAGCTAATATGTACTATTGGCCTAGGTATCTTTTGCCTTGCCACCACCCAAGCACAGTTTACTTTAGATGGTCAATTTAGACCACGTACGGAATACAGAAACGGATTTGGAAGTATAATTCCGGATGCGGCAGACCCTGGTTTTGCCATTTCTACGCGGGCAAGACTAAACGCAGGCCTTAAAACCGAAAACTTTAATGTATTCTTAAGTATACAAGATGTTTTAGTTTGGGGTGAGAACAGACAGATTTTACCGGATGATCAAAACGATTCTTTTGCCGTTTTTGAAGCTTGGGCAGAATTGAACCTAGGTTCTGGGTGGTCTACCAAATTAGGGCGACAAGTATTATCGTATGACGACCAACGTATTTTAGGGGGGTTAGATTGGGCACAACAAGGTCGTAACCATGATGCCGCCATGATAAAATATGGTAAGGATAAATTTAAAATGGATTTTGCCTTTGCATTTAACCAAGATTTTGATAATCCAACCGGATTTCAATCTGTGGGTACGGCGTACAACACTACCGGATTCTTTAGCTATAAAACCATGCAAATGCTGCATTTGAGTCAGAAATGGGATTCGTTTTCTGGGAGTGCTTTGTTAATGAATAATGGGTTCCAAAATTTTGATGACGAAGGAGCTGCAGACGGTCTAAACAATCTGTTTACCGCTGGGGTACACCTTAAATACAACAAAGGTAGTTTTGGTGCTGCCGCTAATGCGTATTTCCAATCTGGAGAGCGCCAAGGCGGTTTGGAAGTTAAAGGAGCTAGTCTACTAGGATTAGATGTGTCCTATAAGGCATCGAGCAAAGTAGGGCTAGGTGCCGGAGTGGAGTTTATTAGCGGCAATGATGGCGAAACCGCTGGGGAAACAGGAGCTTTCTTTCCTTTGTATGGTACCAATCACAAGTTTAATGGTCTAATGGATTACTTCTACGTAGGTAACCATGCTAATTCTGTTGGGCTAACAGATGTACACTTAAGTGCTAATTTTAAATTAGGAGAAAAAGGTGGCCTAATGGCAAAAGTGCTTAATTTCTCGGGCGCAGAAGAGTTGCCAAGCGGCGAAAAATCTTTGGGAACGGAATTAGATTTGGTGTATTCCCAAGGCTTTAAAGGTTTTGCCTTAAAAGTGGGCTATTCGCACTTATTTCCTTCAGATGGTATGTACGAGCTTAAAGGGGTGGCAGAAGCAGATGCGGCAAGTTCTCAAAATTGGGCTTGGGCCATGCTCATCATAAAACCTAAATTTTTCACCACAGCAGAAAAATAAAAGTAACACATTGCTTCGATTGGGTCATGTTGTTTAGGCAATGTGGCCTTTTCTAGTTTATAGATAATTCAATTACATTTGCGATATGGACCCACAAACTATGCAGCAGACTATAGAAATTGTTTTGGCAGACGACCACGCCTTGGTAAGGGATGGAATTCGTGCGCTACTAGAAGAAGAACAAGATTTAGATGTAGTTGCAGAAGTCAGTAATGGTCTAGAAGCCTTGGATATGGTAGCGCAAAAAGCCCCGGATTTGTTGATAATCGATATTCGAATGCCGCAAATGGGTGGTATAGAGGCGGTAGAAAAATTAAATCTGCAGAAAGACCTTAAAACCAAATGCATCATCTTGTCTATGCACGATTCTGAGGAGTATATTCTTAAATCGGTTAAGGCTGGGGCTAGTGGTTATTTGCTAAAAGACACGGACAAGGCAGAGTTTATCAAAGCGATACATACCGTACAAAACGGCGGTAAATATTTTAGTGGCGATATTTCTAATGTTTTGGTCAATAATTTATTTGCTAATTCTAATGAAGTTGCGGAAACATCAGAAGACGAAATACCATTCGATTTAACCAAAAAAGAATTGAAAGTATTAGAATTGATACTGGAAGGCTATACCAATAAAGAAATTTCAGAAAAGCTTCAGAATAGCAAAAGAACCATAGAAACGCATCGGTTTAACCTCATGAAAAAGATGGAGGTTAAAAACCTTTTCGACCTAACCAAAAAAGCGAGAGCGCACAATCTAAGCTCATTTTAAACAATTCTTTCTGTTTACCCTTATTTTTTGTTGAAACGCTATTTTTTGGACGCATATTTATGATATAAATACTACGTATTAATACGTATTTTTATAATTTTCCATAAGCATTGGCAATTCCTTTGATTATGAAAAATTCTACCTCACATAAAACTGTATGTTCCTATTGTGGTGTGGGTTGTGGTATGGTGATACACAAAGACCCAAAAGGAGCAATAACCCTAGAAGGAGATGCAGATTATCCTGTGAACAAAGGTATGCTTTGCTCCAAAGGGAAAACCTTGAATTATGTAGCACAAGATACCACAGACCGCATTCTATATCCAGAGATGAAGTGGAGTAAAAACCATGCAAGACAACGGGTGTCTTGGGATATAGCCTTTAAAAGAGGCGCTGCAGTATTTAAAAGTATAATTCAAAAATACGGTCCAAACAGCGTAGGTATGTACGTTTCTGGGCAATGTCTAACAGAAGAATATTACTTAGCCAATAAATTAACCAAAGGTTTTTTTGGGACCAATAACATAGACACCAACTCACGTTTATGTATGAGTTCTGCCGTAGTAGGGTATAAAAAAACGGTAGGTAATGATGCCGTACCCATTGCCTATGCAGATATAGAATTGGCAGATTGTTTTTTAATTGCAGGAGCCAATCCGGCTTGGTGCCACCCCATCTTGTTTAGGCGTATAGAAGCGCATAAAGAGAAAAACCCTAAGGTTAAGATTATTGTTGTAGACCCACGTAAGACACAAAGCTGCGCTTTGGCAGACTTGCACTTACAGCTATTACCGGGAACTGATGTAATCCTATTCAATGCCATAGCAAGATGGCTTATAGAAAAGAAAAAAATAGATAAAGGATTTATAGCCAAGCACACGGTAAATTTTGAGGCGTGCAAACAAAAAGCTTTTGAGTTGTCTTTAAAGCAGGCAGCCAATTTGTGTGGTATTCCTGTAGAGGATATTAGAAAAGCGGCCAGATATATAGCAGATGCCAAAGGTTTTATAAGTATGTGGACCATGGGCCTTAACCAAAGTGTTATTGGGGTAGATAAAAACGTATCCTTACTAAACCTTTCACTTTTAACTGGGCAAATAGGAAAACCCGGCAGCGGACCATTTTCTTTAACCGGGCAGCCCAACGCTATGGGTGGTAGAGAGGTTGGTGGTATGGCAAGTTTACTGGCAGCTCATAAAGATTTAGGTAACCCCAAAGACCGGTTGGCCGTACAAGAATTTTGGAACTCTGGGCCCATCCAAGCAGAACCTGGCTACACGGCCACAGAAATGTTTAAAGCCTTGGAAAGTGGTAAAATGAAAGCCGTATGGATTATTTGTACCAATCCTGTTGTGAGCTTACCTAATGCTAAGCTTGTAGAACGAGCCCTAGAGAAAGCCCATTTTGTCATTGTGCAAGATATCAGCCATAATTCTGAAACTACTAAATATGCAGATTTACTGCTGCCCGCAGCAGGTTGGTTAGAGAAAGAAGGCACTATGACTAATAGCGAAAGGCGCATTAACTATTTACCTAAAGTATTGGAAGCTCCCGGAGAAGCCTTGCCAGATGCAGAAATTTTATGGCGTTTTGCGCAAGAAATGGGATTTAAAGGGTTTGATTATGAGTCGGCCGCAGAGGTGTATGATGAATATTGCCTGATGACGAAAGGCACCAATATAGATATTGCTGGGTTATCTCATGAACGCTTGCAAAAAGAAGGTAGTTTTCAATGGCCAGTACCCCACGCAGAACACCCAGGTACACCAAGATTGTTCACTGACCAAAACTACTTTACCCTATCTGGTAAAGTACAGTTTAATGCACCGCAAAGTCTTTACAACAAATCAGAAGCTACTAGTCCAGAATTTCCGTTGATACTAAATACGGGTAGGGTTAGGGACCAGTGGCATACGCGAACTAAAACAGGGAAAGTTAAGCGATTGTTAACCCATATCCCTACACCTTTTTTAGAAATGAATACGGTAGATGCCCATATTCGTGGATTAAAAGAAGGCGATGTTGTGGTGGTCAAAAACCCTCGTGGGGAGGTGCGGGCAAAGGTTAAAATCAATTTTGATATTCGGGAAAAAGTAGTGTTTTTACCCATGCATTGGGGCAAAATTCTTAATCAGGATTTTAGTAGAGCAAATAACTTAACGCATGCCTTGGTAGACCCAATTTCTAAGGAGCCGGACTTTAAATATAGTGCTGTACAAGTAGAAAAATACAAAAAGACCAAACAGAATTTGGTAGTAATTGGCGCAGGGGCAGCTGCCTATCGTTTTATCCAAACCTATAGAGATAAAAACAAGATTGATACGATATCTGTTTTTTCTAAAGAAGAAAACCCGTTCTATAATCGGGTTTTACTACCAGAATATGTGAATGAAGATTTAAGTTGGGAGGCTTTAAAAAAGTTTAAAGAAGGCGAATTGGAAAAACTTCAAGTTAATTTATATGCTAAAAATGGGATTCAGAAAATAGATGCTCAGAAAAAGGTGGTTTACGATGATTTTGGCCAGGAACATCCGTATGATTTGCTCATTGTGGCAACAGGCAGCCGTGCATTTGTTCCTCAAGGGGTACGCATGGATTTGCCTGGGCGTTTTACCATGCGGGAAAAAGGGGATGCAGACCGATTAAAAACCTATTTAAATGATACTGGTTTACCCAATGCACAACAACATGTAGCTATTGTTGGTGGTGGATTATTGGGATTGGAGTTAGCGGCATCATTAAAAAAAATTGGTTTAGAAATTAGTATCATTCAGCGTGCACCGCGTTTAATGGAGCGCCAATTAGACCCCATAGCTAGTAGGTTATTGGCAGAAGATGTACAAGAGCGGGGTATTAAAATCTATTTTGATAATGAAGTCAGTACCATCTTTGATGCTGATGGTGCTGCACATAGTTTACAAATCAATCTAAAAACGGGACGTACATTACATTGTAATGCTATTGTATATGCCATAGGGACTAGACCAAATATGGATATTGCCAAGGATGCGGGCTTACAAACAGGTAGAGGAGTGGTTGTGAATCCGTACCTGCAAACAAGCGACCCTAGTATTTTTGCTATGGGAGAGATTGCCGAGTTTAATGGCAGTTTGTTTGGTATTACCTCTGCTGCTGAACAACAAGCAGATGTAGCTGCCAATTATATCCTAGGCGATTTAAGTAGCATTTACAATGGCTCCGTCCTAATGAACATTTTAAAGTTTGATGATTTGGACCTCTGTAGTATTGGTATGGTAAATGCCCCCAAGAATGATGATACCTACCAAGAAATTGTTCTTATGGATGTGCACAAGCGTTTTTATAAAAAATGTATCGTTAAAGACGATATATTAAAAGGTGCTATCCTAATTGGAGATAAAAATGAGTTTGCCGAGTTTAAACGGCTAATTGAAGAGGAAATTGAGCTTTCTGATAAGCGAGACGAACTGCTCCGTGGCGCGCCTTCTGGTGAACCTATGTTAGGGAAATTAGTATGTTCTTGTAGCCAAGTGGGGCAGGGCAATATAGAAAAAGCTATAAATGGAGGGTGCACTGGATTTACAGATTTAGTTGCACAAACAGGTGCTGGTTTAGGTTGTGGTAGCTGTAAACCAGAAGTGAAAGCAATTTTAGAAGCACAATTACAAACGGTTTAAATCTAGGTGGTATGAATGACGATTTGCATCGCATATGTTTTAAAGGTGGGGTTACTTCACCAGGCGAATTAAAGGATAGCATCGCCATGTTAGAAGCTGCAGGTCTGCAAGAAGTGTTTTTTGGTTCGCGCCAAGATTTGCTTTTTCCATTACCTCAAAAGAGCAAAAAACAACTAGAATTGTTGTCAGAGTTTAATACAAACATCGTAGCAGACAGAAGTTATCAAAACATTGTTTGCTCTTATGTTACTGCGGATATTTTTGACATGACCCACTGGTTAAAAGGGTCTACGTATTTGTATTTATTGGAGCAATTTAACTATCAACCTAAATTAAAAATAAACATTACAGACCCCAAACAGCGGTTGGTTCCCTTGTTTAGCGGCAACCTCAACTTCATCGCTTCGGAAGAAGAAGATTATTGGTATTTAAATGTTATGCTTCCGCATTGGAAAAACAAAGCGTTTTATCCAGTATTAATTTACAGTTGGGATATCGTAAAAATTGCGCGGAACATAGAAGAAGTGTTTACTGGAATTGACAATGTAGACCAGCTGTTCACCATCATCAATCAAAAATTAGAAACGAACAACAAAAACATACAGCAGCCCTTGCAAACGCCTTATTTAACCTTTCCTTATTATGAAGGGATGAACAGAATGGGGTTAGATCAGTATTGGTTAGGGCTTTATTGGCGAAACAATCGGTACGATTTAAAATTTTTAAAAGAATTTTGCGGCTTCTGTTTAGACAATGGTATTGGTAAAATCTGTATTACCCCTTGGAAATCTTTAATAGTAAAAGGGATTAAAACCGAGAGTAGGCCTGCTTTGGAACGTTTTTTAGGGTTAAACGGTATTAATGTTCGCCATTCGCAGTTAGAAATGAACTGGCATTTGCCTGTAGATGATGCAGAAGCATTAGATTTAAAACGATTCCTAGTACGTAATTTTGATCAAAATGACATTAGCACCTATGGGTTAACCTTTGGTATTAGTAATGATGTAGGCAAACGCTCTCATTTTTCCTCTATTGTAATAGAAAAGAATCCGCCACCTAAACTCGTTGCGGATTTTGAGGTTAGGCCCTCTTACAACGTGCTACACTTTAAAAATTTTGACCCCAATACAGATACTTATGTAGTGTACGCACAAGATGTGGATAAGGTAGAGTTGAGTGGCCTATTAATGGAGTTAAGTAAAAAATATTTTGAACAATTGCACAAGGTGACCGCACCAACAGAAGAGAAAGTGCAACTTAAGGCAAAGGAAGAGGGTAGTACAGTGTACCAATGTCAAGATTGTTTTACTATTTATGATGCCGCCGTAGGGGATAAAAAGAATAAAATAGCTAAAAACACTCCATTTAAAGAATTACCATCGCTATATAGCTGCCCCACTTGTGAGGCTTCTTTAGCAAATTTTAAACCTGTAAAGTTGGTTTTGGCTAAGTAGTGTAAGATTTACATTTACATAACTATTTATTTAGCAAAAGTTGGTATTACTATGGTAGTATTGTAGGTTTTAGTATTCCTGCCATGCGTAACCCTTATTGCATTCTGCTTTTTCTGTTTTGTTTGTCTCATTTTTTAGTTGCTCAGAACATAAAATTCAAAAGTTACACCACTCAAGATGGGCTTTCTAACAATTCTGTAACGGCCATAGCGAGTGATGAAGATGGAGGACTTTGGTTGGGCACCTATGATGGCTTAAACTATTTTGATGGCTATACATTTACAGTCTATAAACATGATGGAGCTAATGAAAAGAGCCTTTCTGGGAATCATATTTTTACTATTGAAAGGGATAAGCAAGGACGCATATGGATATTAGATAATAGGGGACAATTGTGTAGATATCTTGGCGGCGGAAATTTTAAACGTTATTCCTTTAATGAACCTGTAAAAAGCATTAGGCTTAGTAACACAGGGGATTTGCTACTTTATTTAGACAACAAAGAGTTAGCTTTTATTAATAATGAATTTGAGCCTACCAAAGCAATTGCACTTAAAGAGGATTTTAGCTATTACAAGACACTTGTTTTAAAACAACAGCCAGATGCCCAAATTAATCAATGTGTAAAAGATAAAAAGGGTACCGTATGGATTGCTACCCGCCGGCATGGATTGTTTGTAGTAGCGAACACTTTATCAGAAACAAAACCTACCAAGTTAGACCAGTATACGTATGACCAATATTCTAATTATAGTTTACGTAGTAACGAAGTAGAAAAACTTCATTTAGACAATTTTGGTAACGTATGGTTAGCACAGAAAGATGGTGGGTTAAGTATGGCCTATAGAGGTTCAGAAAGTATATATTCTGTGGTCCCTCATCCTACAAAATACAAACATTTACCTAATGAGACGGTAAGAGCTATCACTACAGATACAAAGGGTACACAATGGCTAGGCTACTATTCTAAAGGGTTGTTTTTTAAACAGCTAACAGATAAGTGTTATCTGCCTTTTACCATAGTACAAGCTTTAGATGATCCAGATTGGTACCGTATACGCAGTATGTTTACAGATAGCAAAGGAACGGTTTGGGTAGGCACTTACGCAGGTATCATAAAGATATCTGGTCAGGGCTATAGTTTGATAACCGCTAAAAATCAACCGCTTTTGCCAAGCAACAGGCATTATGGTTTTTTTGAAAACGGTTTCCAAGAATTATGGATTGCTTGTTGGGGTGGGGCTGCAAAATATAACTTAGAAACAGGGCAATTTGAAGCGTTTAAAGGAGCGGATAAATTAAAAAATTACCACATAAGGCAAATAAAGATAGTAAACAGCCTATTGGTGTTAGCAACAGAACATAACGGTATTCTGTTTTTAGATGTCAATACAGGTAAATTAGAAGTTTTAAATGAGGCTAATGGTTTATTGGGGAATAGTACTTACTCTGTGTATTATGATACGCATCAGCAATTGTTTTGGTTCGGTTCTTTGGGTGGCGTAACAGTATACAGTCGTGAAAAAGGAGTGGTACACCGCCTTACAGAAGCTAATGGCTTACCAAGTCACATGGTGTATGGAATTTTAGATACGGAAGATTATGTGTGGGTAAGTTCTACCAAAGGGTTAGCGCGTATACAAAAGGATAATTACCACGTTTTACCAATTGCTGCAGAAGAGGGTTGGCAAACAAGTGAATTTTCTGAGGGTGCTTTTTATAAAGACCCAAAGGGTATCATGTATTTTGGTGGCATTAAAGGGGTAAATTATTTTGATCCTATTGCCTATGACCATCAACAGAATCAACAAAAGGTTAAGTATACCATCAATCAACAATCACATGTGCCAGATACACTGAGTTTAAAACACAATTCTGCTAGTTTAGAATTGACCTTTACTCCTATTGTTTTTCCTTTATCGGATAAGCAATCTTATTATTACAAAATAGAGGGCGTAGACCAAGAATGGCAACATGGAAATGGTATTAGTAGTAAAACGTATAAAAATTTACCCGCGGGCACTTATTCTATATTGCTTAAAAACACTAAAATAGATGAACCCGTAAAATTGACGACCGTTGCTGTGGGTAAAGCCTTTTATCAAAGGGTTTGGTTTTATTTAGGGATATGCCTTTGTGTTATAGCTATAGCTATTCTGCTTGTTTTTAATAAAAATAAAAAGGCTAAAGTGCAAAAAGAACTGTTAGAACTTAAAATTGCGGAACGTACTGCCGTTATACAAACCCAAAAAAAGTCTCTAGAGCAGGCTAATACTGAGTTGGACGTTCAAAGACAAGAGATTTTTAATCAAAAAGAAGAATTATTGCAATTACATAACAGTTTAAAGCATACTGATTTTGAAGTAGATAAGTTTAAACATTTTGTTATTTCTTCTCTACAAGAACCTTTGCAAAAAGTTTTAAATGTTTCTCAGCAATTACAAGAGTTTCCAGAATTAAAAGAAACGTTACAGCAAGAGGCTGGTAAGCTGTTAAATTTTGTGATTGAATGGGATTATTTGCAAGATGTAAAACATTTAGGGCCACTACAAGAAAATGTGGTAGAGTCTAGAGTTTTATTAGAAGATGTGTTTTCTAAAGTGAAACAAAAAGCACTTTTAGCTGCGCTGAATTATGAAAGTGAACTAAAGCTTAAGGATAATTTAGCTGTCATAGACGCATTGCGATTGCGGTTGGCATTGCAGTACGTGTTAAACGACATATTAAAATACACAGCCCAGCATACCACACTTAAAGTAAAAATAGAAGAGCAAGAAAACCAGTTAGACTTTTTAGTGATTTCAGATAGCGAATTACTGAATGCAACTTGGCCAGATATTGAAAAATATGGTAATTATTATCGAGCATTTTTGGTGTTGTGGAAAGAAATGGAGGGAACTGTTACCGTAGATTTATCGTCTAATTTTTTATTGAAATTACAGCTTCCTGTTAAAAAAGTAAGTCCAAAACATTCCTTTTCTGAAGCCATTAGTTATAAACATTTACAACAGAAAGATGATATTGTTAACACGGATAAACCTACGGTTTTAATTCTTACTGGTAAAGATAAAGAAGCTGCTGTATTGCCAATGTTGCAGCAACCCAAAGCCTATACTATACTTGTAGAACATAAGGTTTCTGATGTATTATCTGCCATACAGGTACTCAAGGTAGATTTGTTGGTGCTGTATCAAGTTAGTTTCAATAAAGAATTAACAGGGTTATTATTAGATAACAAGGAGCGTATAAGTAATAATCGTATTCCTTTAGTTTACATCTCTGAGGCTATTGATCACACCCTTAATGAAAAAGCTCTGTTTTACAATCTAGATGCTGTTATTCAATTACCAGCAAAGCAAGAGTTTATCACAAAAAAACTCAGCAAATTAATTCAACAGCGTAATAAAGCAGAATCGAACAACTTTCAAAAATCACTCTTTAAACTATTGGCAGGTGACCAAGAAATAGAATCTGCTGATGACAGATTACTGCGCCAGGCTTTAGATATCATAAAACAACATTTAGGACAGCCAAGTTTTAATGTAGAAGCACTTATAAAAACAATGGGGATTAGTAGGGTTAAATGCTACAGGTTATTTAAAGAACGATTGCAAAATTCGCCCTCAGAAGTTATAACCTCCTTACGCATGCAAAAAGCAGTGCTATTATTAAAGCAAGGCAAATTAAATGTATCAGAAATAAGTTTTGAATGTGGTTATGCAGATGCAAAATATTTTGGTCGCTCGTTTAAAAAACAATTTGGTACAACGCCAAAAAGGTTTGTGGTGCAAGAACAAACTCTAGACTGTTAGCGCTAGATTACTACTAAGTTACCCCAATGTTACTGTAACTAAAGTGCACTTTTTTGAACTATTTATCATTCTTTTTGCAACCAAAGTCCACCTTATAGAAACAAAATTACCCCCTAGTGCCACCTAGCTAAAATAGTTTTGACCCAAACCAAAAACTCAAGTTTTTAAAATGAAAAAGTTAGTACTTAGTGTAGCGTTCACCCTTGGGTGTATCCTCAGCGCTGTAAGTCAGGTTACTGTAAAAGGTACTGTAACCTCCAAAACAGACCAAATGCCAATACCTGGCGTTTCGGTGATGTTAAAAGGTGGTGGTGCTATAGGCACCGCTACAGATTTTGATGGTAATTTTCTTGTAGAAGTACCCACCAATGACGGAATTTTAGTTTTCTCTTTTATTGGGTACGCAGAACAAGAAGTAAATTTTAGTGGTAATTCTACCTTAGCTATAGAACTACAAGAAGCGGCGAGTGAGCTGGATGAAGTTGTCCTTATTGGATATGGTACTACTAAAAAAGGAGATTTAACCTCTGCAATTTCTACAGTAGAAAATATAGAAAACATAAGTTCTAGGCCAGTAGCAAACCTTAACGATTTTCTACAAGGTAATGTGCCTGGTGTTACCGTTTTGCAACAAGGTGGGAATCCTACTAGCGGTAGTAATGTTGTTATCCGTGGTTTGGGCTCTTTTGCTAGCGAAAGCCCCTTAACCGTAGTAGATGGTGTTCCCTATTATGGACCTGCTATAAACCCTAATGACATCGCCTCGGTTTCTGTACTAAAAGATGCTTCTGCCGCTGCTATCTATGGTGCGCAAGCAGCGTCTGGCGTAATTGTAATACAGACTAAAAAGGGTAAGATTGGGAAACCAAGGGTAAACATAGATTATTACGGTGGTATACAAGAAGCAATGAATTTGCCTACGCCATTAACAGCACAACAGCAAGCAGAGGTGTATAACCTAGCGGCAGATAACGCAGGTTCTCCAAGACAGTCAGCACATGATGCTGCCCAAAATCCTTACGGACAAGTTAACCGAACTAATTGGGTAGATGCCATCTTTAGGCCAGCAAGCATACAAAGTGTAAACGCTAGCATCAGTGGTGCTGGTGAAAATGCTAATTATCTCACTTCTTTTAATTATTTTGATAAAGAAGGTTTGTTAGAAGGAACTTCTTCTGATAGGTATAGTTTTAGAGTTAAATCTGATTTTAATTTAAGTGATAAAATCACGGTTGGGGAAAATGTATATTTCTCTCGTACAGAAGCTTTAGGTACCAATACGGACAATCCGTATTCTGGAACTATTATTAATGCGGTTTATATGCCATCAGCGGCACCTACACGTTATGAAGACGGTAGTTTTGCTGGTGTTGTTCCAGAAAGCCTGTCACAATTTGCAGGTGCTTATGGGGATGTTTATAACCCTTTAGCCTTGTTGCTAAGACCTACGGTTTCTGCGCCAACAAATTTTTTAAATGCCAATGTATACGGTACTTATAACGTTCTAAAAGGGTTAACCTTGAGGTCTAGCTACGCGTATAGTTACACGCAATCAGATTTTAAAAGATTTCAACCAAGAGTGCCAGAATTGGGGCGTTCTAATCCAAACAATTTTTTAGAACAGTCTAATAGGCAAACCAACAGATGGGTTTGGGACAATCAATTGTCTTACAAACAAACTTTTGGTGGGCATTCCATAGATTTAACAGCTATATATTCTGCCCAGCATACAGATGCAGAATATGTTTGGTTACGTGGCGATGGGTTTAGTAGTGAAGAACCTTTTAATCAATTTATTGCAAACGCCAGTATCATAAGAAATCCAGAATCTAGCGTTTTTGAAGACCGTTTGACTTCTGCTATTGGTAGAGCCATGTATAATTTTAAAGATAGGTATTATTTATCTGGTAGTATAAGAAGGGATAAAACGTCTAGGTTAGCGGTAGAGAATCAATCAGATAACTTTCCCTCCGTTTCTGCAGGTTGGCGTGTTTCTAAGGAGCCGTTCTTTAAGGTTAACGCCATAAACGATTTAAAGTTCAGAGGTTCTTGGGGACAAATCGGTAATATTAACTCCGTTGGTTATTACTCTTTTGATGTACCGCTAAACACTACCGTAGTTACCTTGGGTGAGGATGCTTCTAGAGATGATCGTGGTGCTTTTGTAGGCAAACAATCCAATCCAAATTTAAATTGGGAAGTGTCAGAGTCTATTAACTTAGGTATGGATGCCACCTTGTTTAACAATACCCTTAGTTTAACGTTTGATTATTTTGAGAAAACTACTAAGGGAATGATTTTACCTGGCCTAGAAGATTTAAATCAGGGAACAAAAGCTGCAGATGTTAATGGTGGAGAAGTAAAGAATACAGGTTTTGAAATTGCAGCAACCTATACCAAAGATTTAGGAGATTTTAGATTTGCAGTAAACGGTAACATTAGTGTTTTAGATAACGAGTTGGTAAATCTAGATGGTTACAACAGCAGCGGCATCGACTTTATAGCACATTCAGATAATGTAAGAAATGTTTTAAGGCCTTACCGTTCAGAGGTAGGTAGGTCGCTGTACTCTGTATATGTGGTGCCACAGTTAGGTATTTTTCAAAGTCAGGCAGAAATAGATGCGTATACCAAAGATGGTAACCTAATACAGCCCAATGCACAGCCAGGAGATTTTAAGTTTGCAGATGCGAATGACGATGGAAAAATAGATGAAGCAGACAAAGTTTTTTATGAGAGTTATCAACCAGACTTTACATATAACCTAGGGTTAAACTTAGCCTATAAAAACTTTGATGTTTCCATGTTGTTTCAAGGCGTTTCTGGCGTAGATGTTTTTAATGGGTATAAGTACACCACCTACAATGCTTCTTTAACAGGTTATAACTTAGATAACCGTGTATTAAACGCATGGACACCTCAAAATACAACAACAAACATTCCAAGATTGTCTACTAAGGATGACAACAGAAACTTTGGTTTGGCGTCTAGTTGGTATTTAGAAGATGCGTCTTATTTAAGAATGAAAAATATAACCATTGGCTACAATGTAGATAGTCAAATAATGAATGCTATTCTAGAAGGCTCATCACTTCGTATTTATATATCTGCAGAGAATTTGTTTACGCTTACAGATTATTCTGGTTTAGACCCAGAGGTAGGTGGTAAAGGGTTAGATATTGCCAAGTATCCATTGTCTAGAACCGTTACTGGTGGTTTATCTCTTAAGCTTTAATAAAAAAAATAGTGTTGAAAATGAAAACAATACAAATAAAAAAATCAATTGTAGCCCTTACCACGATCGGGGCATTATTTACGGCTTGTTCAGAAGAATTTACACAGCTAGACCCTATTGGGAGTACGTCCTATGCTAATTTTTATAAGTCAGACCAAGATGCACAAGAGGCTGTAAATAGTATGTACGCTTATATGACAGACCAAGAAATGTTCTCTAGAGGTTTTTTCTGGTACATCAATGCTTCTGATGATATGGTAACCGGTCGTATAAAGGCAGCAGCAGATAATATTAAAAGTTTTAATATCACTGGTGGCGAAGGTGGCTATACGTCTACCTGTTACCCAAAAAGTTATCAGGTAATCCGCAGAGCTAATGATGTTATTTTAAACATTCCAGCGATGGAAATTTCTCAAGAAAAGAAAGACCAATATTTAGGAGAAGCCTATTTTATGCGTGCTTTTAGTTATTTCTGGGTAGCGCACACCTATGGCGATAACGGTCCAAACGGCGGTGTTCCTATCGTTACGGAAGAAAATATGAACGAGCCTGCTGGTAGTTACCAAAGACCAGAAAGTGTAGTGGCCAATTATGCCCAGATTGTCGCAGATTTAGAAAAAGCGGCCGCACTATTACCTTTATTTACGGATTACGCATCAGAAGATTATGGAAGGCCTCATAAGGATGCTGCGTATGCCTACATGGCTAAAACCAACTTGTATTGGGCGCAATATGATGCCTCTAGATATGCAGAAGTAGTTAAATATGCAGATATGGTTACAAATTCTGGGTCTGGAAGAGCGTTGATAAATACTGGGAACCCTGCTAAAGATTACAGGGAATTGCATAGCCATTTAAACAATTGGACGAGTGAGTATATCTGGTCTGTTAATTCTGGCGTAGACCAAGGCAGTATACTTTCCGGAGTTATGCTAGAGAACAAAGGTTGGGGTAAATATAATGGTTGGGGTTATTATACACCATCAGAAAGTTTGTTTAATGAGTTTGAGGCAGATGATGCCAGAAAAGCAATCACAATTTTAAGCTTTGGAGACACTTTTACATATTTTGGAGAGGAGCGTAGATACCAGTCAGAGAATTCTTTGTCGGGCTTTCAGTTTAATAAATATATGTACGAATTTCAGTTTGAAGACCCAATAGGCACCTACATCAATAGCAACGGAGACAACCCTTCTACGGTTTACAATGTGCCTTTAATGCGGTATGCAGAAGTGTTATTGATGAAAGCCGAAGCATTAATCATGGACGGGAAAAATGGTGATGAACCTTTAAATACCGTAAGAGAAAGAGCTGGCTTAGCTCCAATTTCTAACGCTACTATAGAAGATATAAAGCATGAAAGACGGGTGGAATTAGCGGGCGAATTTGCGAATAGACATTTTGATTTAATACGATGGGGAGATGCGCAAGACGCATACACCCAACCTATTTATGGTAGAATTTATACGGACCGTTCTAATCCAGATTCTGATTACACGTTGGAAGAAGTATGGCCAGCCAGAAATTTTGATGCCAGTTATATGCATGTGTGGCCTATACCAGAAACTGTGATTGAGTCTTCTGGAATACCGCAAAACATAGGGTGGTAGTTTGTAGTTAGTTTTCAGTTAGCAAAAAGGTGCTGATTGGTTTCAGCACCTTTTTTAAATTTTAGTACATGTATAAAATTATTTTCTTTTTACTTAATCTTACCTTATTCTATTCCTTTGCTCAAGACCATAATGCAAATCTACTAATACATTCGCATAACGACTATTTACAACCAATTCCTTTCTGGACTGCTCTGAGTGCAGGTGCTCATGTGGTAGAAGCAGATGTATTTGTGCATAATAACACATTAAAAGTTGCACATACCAAAGACGAAATAGGGAATTTAACTCTAATAAAAGGCTATCTAGAGCCAATGAAAGTAGCAGCCCAAAAGGGATACTTTAAAGAACCTTTTGTATTAATGATAGACGTTAAGGAGCAGCCCTATAAAACATTGAAAGTATTGCTAAAGGAGTTAAAATCGTTTAAAACTTTAACGGATAATAAAAACATACAATTCTTAATCTCTGGTAAGCGTCCCAAACCAGAAGATTTTAATGCCTATCCTGCTTATATACAGTTTGATTGGCAAGAACTTGATACACCTTTAAGTCCGCAACAACTTAAAAAAGTAGGCATGGTCAGCGTAGGGTTTAAAGAGTATTCGGTTTGGAATGGCAAAGGCAGACTTACACATGAGGATGAGCATGTTGTAAAAGAGGTGATTATTAAAGCTAAAAAATTAGGAAAACCATTTAGGTTTTGGGGTACTCCAGATAATAAAACGGCATGGTTAGAATTTCAAAAGATAGGAGTAGAGGTAATCAATACAGATAATCCCTACCAATGTGTAGCCTTTTTTAAAAAATTAGCAAAGCATACCTATCACCCTAGACCAGTACAAAAGGTGTACCAACCAACTTTTAAACCAGATAACCATAAAGTAGCTGCAAAAAATATCATTTTAATGATAGGAGATGGTATGGGTAACACCCAAGTATCTGCGGCTGCCCTAGCCAACAGAGGAAATTTGAGCTTAACCCAATTAAAGCAAACCGGTCTTGTAAAAACCTCTAGTGCAGACGCTTTGTGTACAGATTCTGCTGCTGGTGGCACTGCCATGGCAACAGGGCACAAGACCAATAATCGCTATATTGGTAAATCTACAGAAGCAGAAAACTTACCTAGCATTGCAGAGATTTTGCAAAATCAGCAGTTTAAAACAGGCATTATTACTACAGATGAACTTGTAGGAGCCACACCAGCCTCATTTTATGCACATCAGAAGGATAGGGGTATGCAGAAAGAAATTGCTCAAGATTTTATCAAAAGTGAATTAGATTGGACCGCAGGCGGTGGGGAAAAACATTTTAAATTCACCAATCATGGTGGCGAGCAATTTAACCCAGAACGCAAAAAAAAAGTAAGTGTATTTTTTTCAGAAGGTGGCGTTAAAGCTGTAAAAGAAGGTAGAGGGCCACTTTTAGCTACTACTACAAAGGACGCACTTTCTTATCTTTCTAAAGATTCAAAACCTTTCTTTATAATGGTAGAAGCAGCCAAAATAGATAGTTATGGTCATGGTAATGATATAACCGGTGTAATTACAGAAACCTTGGATTTTGATTTGGCTATTGCAGAAGCATTAAAATTCGCAGATAGTAATAAGGAGACCTTAGTCATCATCACTGCAGATCATGAAACAGGTGGTTTAGATATCATTGGCGGAGATGTAGCTACGGGAGAAATAATGGTAGATTTTGCTAGCGATGACCACACTGCTGCTATGGTGCCTTTATTTGCCTATGGGCCAAGGTCTGGTCTGTTCTCTGGTGTCTATGAAAACACAGAAATTTTTCATAAAATCTTACAAGCATTGAAAATCGCTAATTAAGTGTAGGCCCCAGTCTGTGTATGGATTGGGGTTTTACTACAACTTCTTTACATACTTTGTAAGTATTACAATATGCTGTCCATTTACTTTGCCTTCTATGTAGGTTTCGTTTTCGTGGTCCAAAGAAATATTACGCACTGCTGTACCTCTTTTAGCCGTAAAACCAGCTCCTTTTACGTTTAAATCTTGAATTAAAACCACATTGTCGCCTACAGCTAAAATATTGCCATTGCTATCTTTATGTACTAAGGCATTTTCATTGGGTAATGTAGCCTCTGCCCAACTGCGGGTATCGTCCTCTAAATACATCATATCTAATAAATCTACGGGCCAGCCTTCGTGCTTAAGGTGATGGAGCATTCTAAAAGAAAGTACTTGTACTGCGGCATTGGGGTTCCAGATGCTATCATTCAGCAAACGCCAATGGTTAGGGTCTGCGGTTTCTGGCTGGTCTAATTGTTTTGAGCAAACAGCACAGAGCAGGGCACACTCCTCGGCAAGGCTTCCTGTTTTTGGAGCAACAATGTAAGGTTCTAAATTATCTTGGCTACCACAAAGTTCACATTGGTTTCCACTTCGTTCTTGTAATTCTTTGATCAAAATAGTAGAGGTTTAGGTTGTAACGGCAAAGGTATGGCTTTGCTATATTTCGTATCTTGGAAAAAACGAAAGAATGAAAAAATCGCTCTCCATACTATTCTTGCTAGTTCTACTCACTGGAATGCTCTTCGGTCTTAATAAATCCGTCCACGTAAGCGATTATAAAACAATAGATAAGCCAGTAGAAGTGTCTAACGAGACTACTTTTCATCAACTGATGGATGTATTAACGCATCCCCGTTGTATGAACTGCCACCCGACAGACAACCTGCCCAAACAAGGCATGGAACGGCAGCCGCATCATTTTGATATGGCCAGAGGTGCGGATGACCATGGTTTTGAAGCTACCCAATGCCATACCTGTCACCAAAAAGAAAACAATCCCTATTCAGGAGTTCCAGGAGCACCCCACTGGGGGCTAGCACCAGCTTCCATGGGGTGGCAAGGATTAACCAGAATAGAAATTGCGGAACGCTTGTTAAACACCGAAACGAACGGGGGTAAAAATCATGAGGCGCTCGTAGAACACCTTACCAAAGATGCACTGGTTTTATGGGCATGGAACCCTGGGGTAGATGCCAACGGTGTAGAACGAGAAAAACCACCCTTATCTAAGGAAGAATATATCGCAGTTGTAGAAAAATGGTTCGCAGACGGAGCTGTAATACCCACAAAATAAAACAAATGAAAATACAACTTATAGTAAATGGCACTCCGCAATTAGTGCAAATAGAAGATGAAATGACACCACTCTTATGGGTGATTCGGGATGTGTTAGACCAAAAAGGTACCAAGTTTGGGTGCGGAAAGGCTGCCTGTGGGGCTTGTACGCTCTTGGTGGATGACCAAGCGGTACGTTCTTGTTCGTATCCTATAAAATTTGCAGAAGGAAAATCCATAACTACTATAGAAGGTTTAGGAACAAAAGAAAATCCACATCCCGTGCAGCAAGCGTGGATAGAAGAAGTAGTGCCGCAATGTGGTTATTGCCAGCCTGGGTTTATGATGGCCACCGCTGCGCTTCTAAAAAAAGTACCTAAGCCAACAGATGAAGATATTGACAACAACATTATTAACGTATGTCGTTGCGGTACGTACTATCGCATGCGTAAGGCCATACATAGAGCTGCAGCACTGAATAGTGAATTACCAATTACTGAACAAGAAAAGGAATAGGATGGCAAAAGTATCTAGAAGAAAGTTTTTGGTAAGAGGTGCATTAGGTACGGCTGGCATTGTAGCGGTTGGTACGTACTTGTTTCGCAACCCTATTCGTAGGCAGGTTTTGGCCTATGCAAATTCCGCCGATTCTCCTTATTTAGGTAGCGGTATGGAACCCGTTTTGTGGTTTGAACTGACTGAAGCAAATAGAATTCGCCTATATTCTCCAAAGGTAGAAATGGGTCAAGGAACCTTTACGGGTATGGCACAATTGGCAGCAGATGAGTTAGAATTGCCCTTATCTAGTATAGAGGTGGTCCACGCACCTTCCATCACAGGTAATATGGATAGTTTTGCTACAGGAGGTAGTACTTCTATTGCAAGTTTATGGCAACCCTTGCGGGAACTTGCCGCAACCATGCGAGAAATGATTAAAACCGCTGCTGCAGAGCTGTGGGAGGTAGCTGTTGCTGATGTTGTAATGGAAGAAACGAAGGTGAGTGCTGGGGAGAAGGAACTTACTTTTGCGGCTTTGGCAAAACAGGTAAACCAATGGCCAGCAGTAGACACGCCAGAACTTAAAAAACTATCGGACTATAAACTAATTGGCAAACCCTTACCTAGAGTAGATTTAGAGGATAAGGTATTTGGAGTACCTATTTTTGGTATGGATGCAAGCATGCCAGACATGGTGTATGGTACGGTGGTAAGGCCAGAATACATAGGGGCAACCTTTGTTAGTGCAGATGTTAGTAAAGCAGCGTCAATGCCTGGCGTGCTAAAGATTATTCAGGAAGATGATTTTGTAGGCGTGGTAGCCAACTCGTATTTGGAAGCCGAAAATGCAAAACAGGCAATTAAGGTAACTTGGGATGCCCCTACACAGTTGCAGTTAAAGGATATTGAGGCCAAGATGAAAGTGGGCAATGGCAATCCAACGCTAATTCAGAAAAAGGGAGATGTCTTAGAAGAAGTAGCTGTAGAGGCGGAGTTTACCACGCCAATTGCCGCACATGCCCAGATAGAACCTAACGGCGTAGTGGCACACGTA
Organism: Croceivirga sp. JEA036; assembly: GCF_011882165.1. NCBI lineage: Bacteria > Pseudomonadati > Bacteroidota > Flavobacteriia > Flavobacteriales > Flavobacteriaceae > Croceivirga > Croceivirga sp. JEA036. The sequence goes on along the minus strand of NZ_JAATON010000002.1, from coordinate 650,763 downwards.
ACGGATGATGGTGCTACGTTACATTTATCTACTCAGGTAGTAGCTATTACCCAAAAGGAAGTCGCAAAACGATTGGATTTAGATACTGATAAAGTGAATATAATTCCCACTTTTTTAGGAGGCGGTTTTGGTAGACGGTTACATACGCCACATGCAGTGCAAGCTGCAGTAATGTCTAAAGCGATTGGTAAACCGGTAAAATATTTTTTTAGTCGTAAAGAAGAGTTTCAGCATGATATGTTTAGGCCGCCTACACATCATCAACTTAAAGCAAAACTTACGGCTAATGGCAAAATAGAAAGTATTCAGCACGATTTTTCTAGTGGAGATGTAGCCATAGATTCCGCCTTATTACCTGGATTTTTAAACGAGATGTTGGGCGCAGACGTGGGGGCCATTCGTGGCGGATTTTGTCAATATTTAGCTATTCCCAACATTAGAACTACCTCTTGGCATGTAGAACTCCCATTTGCTACCAGCTGGTGGCGTAGTTTAGGCCTATTGGCCAACACCTTTGCTTGGGAAAGTTTTATGGATATCTTGGCAGAAAAGGCGGGGAAAAACCCGGTCGATTTTCGTTTGGAACACATAAAGGACGATGACGCAGGTGTACGATTACGAAAGGTGATAGAAACAGCCGCGGAAAAGGCGGGCTATACGGACAAGGTGATCAATGGTAAGGCCATGGGTTTTGCCGCCTCTACGGATGCAGGTACCCCTTGTGCCCAAGTGGTAGCACTTTCTATAGAAAAACAGCAAATAAAAATACACAAAGTAACCTGTGTTTTAGACCCAGGATTGGCAGTGAATCCAGACCAAGTAAAAGCACAGTGCGAAGGCGCCATAATTATGGGTATTAGTGCTTCGCTTTTTGAAGAAATGACCGTAGTAGATGGGCAATTACAGCCCACTATTTACGGACCTTACCAAATGGCGCTAATGAAACATGCACCAAAGGAAATTGACGTAACCCTTTTACAAGGTCGTGAAGTTCCTGGGCCAGTGGGGGAACCACCTTTAGGGCCTATAGGTGCCGCTATTGCCAATGCAGTGTATCGTTTAACGGGAAAAAGGCTAAATCATATGCCATTACAAAAGACCTTGAACAAGATGTAACAAGAGTTACTAAAGTTGCTATTGTTAATGTGTAAATTCGTACTGTGATACAAGAATTACATACCAGTTTTGGAAATACGTTTGAGCAAGCTTTGTTAAACGATATTGCCCAAGTGGGGACTTTTAAAGAAGTGCCTGCCGGTTTTCAATTGATGGATATTGGGCAGTACATAAAATACATGCCGCTGCTCTTAGAAGGTGTAATTAAAATACTTAGAGAGGATGATGAAGGAGATGAATTGTTACTTTATTATTTAGAGCAAGGAGATACCTGTAGCATGACAATGGCATGTTGTCTAGGCGATGCAAAAAGTAACATTAGGGCTATTGCCGAGACGGATGCCAAGCTTATTATGGTTCCAATTCACAAAATGGAAGAATGGACCGCTAAGTACAAAACATGGCGAAATTTTGTGTTCGAGAGTTACCATTCTCGCTTAAATGAGTTGCTACATACAGTAGATAGTATCGCTTTTATGAATATGGATGAGCGGCTAATTGATTTTTTGGTACGAAAGTCTGAGGTAAACAACAGTACAATTATCACCAACACCCATCAAGAAATTGCGTACGATTTGCATAGCTCTCGTGTCGTGATATCTCGCTTACTAAAAAAGTTGGAGAACATGGGTAAAATTAAACTTAGTAGAAGCCATATAGAAATCATCAACTTATAGATTAGTAGATGCTTAAAAAATTCTTTCCTATTCTAGATTGGTTGCCCAACTACAAAAAGTCTTATTTATCTGGAGACCTAGTAGCGGGCTTAACCGTTGGTGTAATGCTAATTCCGCAGGGTATGGCCTACGCTATGATAGTTGGTTTGCCGCCGGTCTACGGGTTGTATACCGCACTAGTTCCAAATCTGGTATATGCACTTACAGGTACCAGTAGAAAATTAGCTGTAGGACCTGTAGCATTAGATTCCCTTATAGTTGCTTCTGGCTTGTCTGCCATGAAATTGGCAACAGAAGGTGAATACATAGCTATGGCCTTGTTTGTGGCGTTATTTGTTGGGGTGCTGCAATTGGCTATGGGTTTCTTAAAATTGGGGTTTTTGGCCAATTTTTTATCCAGACCCGTAGTGAGTGGTTTTACTTCTGCAGCAGCTATAGTTATAGGGGTAAGCCAGTTAAAACACCTTTTTGGGGTAAAAGTTTCTTCGTCTAGTACAGTAGAAACCATACAGCAGTTGTTTGCCAATTTACATACGCTAAATTGGTACGATTTTACCATTGGTGTTGCAGCCATACTCGTTATTGTAGGGTTAAAAAAATGGAATAGAAAATTACCTTCTGCCATGATAGTAGTGGTATTGGGTATTGTGGGGATTTATCTTTTTATGGTAAATGAGGCAGATGTAAACATTGTGGGCTATGTGCCTAATGGTTTACCCGCTTTTACTTTGCCCAATTTTACGTGGGAACAATTAACACTTGCATTTCCGTTAGCCATGGCCTTGGCATTTATTGCTTTTGCAGAAGAAATGGCAATTGCCAAAGGTGTAGAAGAACGTACGCAAGAATACCATACCGTGCCAGACCAAGAATTAAAAGCCTTGGGGGTAAGTAATATTATTGGGGCACTATTTCAATCTTTTTCTGCTAACGCAAGTATGTCTCGTACCGCCGTAAATGTAAATGAAGGTGCTAAAACGGGACTGGCATCTATTATTAGTGCTTTGGTGGTAGGTTTGGTGTTGTTGTTTTTAACGCCTTACTTTCAATATTTACCTAAGTCTATTCTTGGAGCCATTATTTTGGTGGCTGTTTTTGGTTTACTAGATTTAAAATATCCAGCGCAGCTGTACAAACATCAAAAAGACGAATTGATATTGTTGATTGTCACCTTTGTAACTACGCTTTTTGTTGGTATTGCCCAAGGTATCATTTTTGGGGTGTTGTTTTCCTTGTTCCTATTAATATATCGTACCTCTAAACCACACGTAGCCGTGTTGGGTAAAATAAAAGGGATGGACTATTTTAAGAATGTAGAACGCTTTTCTGAAGATGTGGAATGCGATAACGGCATTCTCATTCTTCGTTTTGATGCACAGCTGTTCTTTGCCAATGTGCAACATTTTAAAACAGCCTTATACAAACAAATCCACCTTAAAAAAGGAACGCTGAGTTATGTTATTCTTAATGCAGAGCCGGTGAATTATATAGACAATACTGCTGCCGCAGAATTAGAAAAAATAGTCATCGACCTAAAAGAAAAAGGAATCACCTTTAAACTTGCAGGTGCCATAGGACCCATACGTGATATTCTGGTAAAAAGTGGGTTGGTCAAAGTTATTGGGCCAGACCATATCCACGTACGTACGGCAGAAGCCTATGAAGATTGTTTGGCACATGTGGGCAAATCGCCCATGCAGAACAAAGTGTCTATGCAGTATAAATAATTGTGTAACAGAAGTTACTACGTAAGAAAAAACTTAAAACTATTTTTGAAGTATTAAATACAATTACAATGAAGATAGAACAGATATATACCGGATGTTTGGCCCAAGGGGCGTATTATATTGAAAGTGATGGCGAAGTGGCTATAATTGATCCCCTTAGAGAGGTAAAACCTTATTTGGATAGAGCGGCTAAGGCCAATGCAGAAATCAAGTATATTTTTGAGACCCATTTTCATGCAGATTTTGTGAGCGGACATGTTACCTTGTCTAAAGAAACGGGAGCTCCAATTGTGTATGGGCCAAACGCCAATCCTACGTTTGATGCCATAATAGCAAAAGACAATCAGGAGTTTAAATTAGGCAAGGTAACCATTGTAGCCTTGCACACACCTGGACATACCATGGAAAGTACCACCTATTTACTAAAAGACGAAAATGGAAAAGACCATGCTATTTTTAGTGGAGATACTTTGTTTTTAGGAGATGTAGGTAGGCCAGATTTGGCTCAAAAAGCTGCGGATATGACCCAAGAACAATTGGCAGCTACTTTGTTTGATAGTTTGCGTACCAAAATAATGCCTTTGGCAGATGATGTAGTGGTATACCCTGCGCATGGTGCCGGTTCTGCTTGTGGTAAAAATATGATGAAGGAAACGGTAGATAGGTTAGGGAACCAAAAGAAGATGAATTATGCCCTGCGGGCAGATATGACCAAGGAAGAATTTGTAAAAGAAGTTACAGATGGTTTGTTGCCTCCTCCACAATACTTTCCATTAAACGTTAAGATGAACAAGGAAGGCTATGATGATATTGATGAGGTTTTGGAAAGAGGTACCCAGGCGTTATCACCAACTGCATTTGAGGCTGCGGCCAACGAAACCGGTGCTATTGTCTTAGATGTTAGGCATCAGAACGAATTTGCCAAGGGGCACATACCACGCTCCATTTTTATAGGAATAGATGGTGGTTTTGCGCCTTGGGTGGGGGCTTTGATTGGCGATGTACAACAGCCTATTTTATTAGTGGTAGAAGAAGGTAGGGAAGAAGAAGTGGTTACAAGGCTTTCTCGTGTTGGTTTTGATAATACCTTAGGTTATCTAAAAGGCGGTTTTGAAGCATGGAAAAAGGCTTCTATGGAATATGATACCGTAAGTACCGTGCCTGCAACCGCACTAAAAGAAGCCATGGATGCCGAAGATGTACCGGTATTTGACGTTAGAAAACCAGGAGAATATATTTCTGAACACATCCCAAATGCCCATACCACTCCCTTAGATTTCTTAAATAATCACCTGGCAGAATTCCCTTCTGAGGAAACATTTTATGTGCATTGTGCAGGTGGTTATAGAAGTATGATTGCCGCAAGTATTTTAAAAAGTAGAGGAATTCACAATTTGATTGATGTTGCTGGCGGATTTAAGGCTATTAAAGAGGCAGGCATTCCTGTATCTGATTATGTTTGCCCAACAACTATAAAATAGACGTATGAAGAATATCCTTAAAGTCTTATGTGCAGCATTGTCTTTTATACAACTAGGTGCCTGCCAAGATAAAAATGACGTTGTAGTTACTAAAGTTGATAAAGCATTCTTAAAAACCCATGCCATTGGTAAGGAAGTACAGCTCATAGATGTGCGTACACCACAAGAGTATGGCGCCGGACATATAGATGATGCCAAAAATATAAATGTAGGCAGTGCCGATTTTGTACAACAAATTCAAGGTTTAGATAAAGAAGAGCCGGTATATCTATATTGTAAAATGGGTGGTAGAAGCAATAAGGCGGCGCAACTTTTAAAAAAGCAAGGTTTTACTAAAATTTACGACTATACAGGTGGTTATAATGATTGGATAAAATAAACACGTATGGCAAGTTTTAATGATATAGTAGCAAGTGAAAAACCTGTTTTGGTCGATTTTTTTGCAGAATGGTGTGGGCCATGTAAAACCATGGGACCAATACTCAAGCAGGTAAAAGACCAAGTTGGGGAACAAGCTAAGATTGTAAAATAGATGTAGATAAAAATCAGGCATTGGCGGCTCGTTACCAAGTTAAAGGGGTGCCTACCTTAATGTTGTTTAAAAATGGCGAAATGCTATGGAGACAGTCTGGTGTAGTACAATCTCAAGATTTAGTTAGGCTAATACAGGCCAATTAAGATTTCTGTTTTTTAAACCCATGAGTTAATTGCCCTAAAAAGTTTTGGGGCATTTTTTCGTCTCCAGGGTAGCCTAATGGCACATTACCACTATCTTCTGGTAGGTAATTGGTTTTAAAAATATAATCCCATAAACTTAGGCTAATCCCAAAATTAACCCCAAAACTACCTTTTGGTAGGGTATAGGCATGGTGGTACAAATGCATTACGGGATTATTAAATATATATTTTAAGGGGCCATAGCTCAATTTGATGTTTGCGTGATTTAGATGGCCAATGGTAATGGCAATAAAATGAACAATGTAGGCTTGTTCTGGCTCAAAGCCGCCCAAAAGCATTACGCCAAATGTTTTTAAAGGCTTATAAAGAATGTTTTCCATCCAATGGTATCGTAAATGCGCAGCGAACCCCATTTCTTTGACGCTGTGATGTACCTGATGAAAATTCCAGAAAATTGGAAATTTATGAAGGCAAACATGGGTAAACCACTGTACAAAATCGAGCAGAATAAAAAACACCAACAATTGGGCCCAAACGGGCCAGCTACTAGTATCTATGACTGCTATACTTTCTACTGTAAGTCCCCCTTTGGCAAAAGCTAGTTCTATAACTTTATAAAACCCACTAACAATTAGAGCAAAAATGAAAAAATTGAAGAACATGTAAAAAGCGTCTAACCAAAAGTCTTTACGTACTATTTTTTGGTCTTTTCGCCATGGAAATAGTATCTCAAAGAGCCATACTACCATGGATATAACCACCAAGCCCCAAAAATAGTTTTTATACCATGGTACTTTAAACAGTATTGCTTTTAAAGTATAATCAAAGGTGCCACTAATAGCGTTTAAAAACACATCTACGTATTCCACTTACATCAATTTAAGGTGTACCACTCTATATTGGTCAAGTTTTCTCTTCTACCTTTCTTTTCTGGCGCGTAATTTTTTGCCAGATAATCTAAAATTATAACTTCATTATCCCCTAAATCCCATAGGTTTTGAGTTTCTTGCATCCATTTTATAGTAGCTGACCAACCTTCTTTGGTCATTCTATTTTGCGTTACCAATTTAGCGGAGTGGCAATTGGTACAGTTATTTACCACCGTCATTAACCCATCGTCTGCAATAAATCCAGTGCGTAAATGTATACCATCATCAATGGCATCAAAATCATCCTTAATTTCGTTGGTTTCTAATACGGTAAGCGTAGTCTCTGGTTTAGAAGAAAATGCAGATAAACTGGGGTCAACCATCAAGTAAACTAGAATTCCAGCAATAGCAATAAAGAAAACAAATAGGGTTACACTTAACTTGCGAATTAATGCCGCACTTTCTTTAAATTTATTGGGCTGTTCCATTATCCTATTTTTACGGCAATTCTATGGCAAGCGTTATTTAAATAGCCTTTGGGGTTCCAGCCTGGTACTAACATGGGTTGACTTACACCATTGGTATCCGTAGCTTTTGCCCAAACTTCATAGTAACCAGATTCTGGAAAATCTACCGTCGCTGTAAAATGCTGCCACGCTAATCTATTAAGAGGTTTATCTAGCTTACAAGATTTCCAAGTAGCTCCAAAATCTATAGAATATTCCATTTGAGCTACCTCTAGTTCACCAGCCCAAGCATGACCGCGAATGGTTAAAGCCTGCCCTTTTTTCAGCATAGCACCTGTTTTTGGATAGGTAATTAAAGACTTTATAGGCATAGATTCTATAATGCACATATCTTCATCTTTTACCTTTGCACCAGGTGCTACTGGTTTACAGGGAACGCGGTAGGCGGTACCCGTCATTTTTGCTCCATCATGTATAATGTTACGGACACTAATTTCTGTAAGCCATTTACCAGAGGTAGATGCTGGCCAACCACCACAGACCAAACGTAACGGAAAACCGTGCGCTAAAGGTATGTCTTCGCCATTCATTTTAAAAGCCAATAAGGTTTCGTCTTGTAGGGCTTTTGCTATGGGTACACCTCTAGAAATGGGCTCTTTCTCTGGGTTACCGTTTAAATGTACATCTGCAGCGTGGTAACCAATATAAACGGCATCATCTTTTATTCCAACAGCCTGTAATACATCTTTAAGGCGAACCCCTGTCCATTTTGCACAATGTACGGCGCCTACGGTCCACTGATTTCCCTTAGCTGGTGGGTTAAATTCCGCCCGTCCGTTTCCGCCACATTCTAAAGTAAGTTGGTAGGTGTACTGTTTAAACTGTTTTTTTAAATCGTTTAGGCTAAATGATTTTTCTCGTACAACCGACTCCCCGTTAAAGGTAATTTTCCATGTGTCGGCATTTATATTTGACGGTAGTTTCCCATTATTTCTGATAAACATGTTTTTATTAGGGGTAACCGCATCATCCAACAAATGGGCCTTGGCCTCAATATTCCAGGGTTTATCATTTAATACCACCATTTCTTTGTTTTTGTCAAAAAGACTAAAAGGATCTGATTCTTGTAGTCCAAGTGGTACATAGTCTTTTGGCAAGTTGTGGCCATAAACGATGGGGCTTCCTAAAATACTTGCCATAGCGGCTAAGGATAGCCCAGCCGTAAAATCTCTTCTTTTCATTTATTATTCTGGTTGTGGCTAGTTAAAAGTACAAGTTTTCTGGTTCAGAAACCAAGGGTTACTACCATACAAGTGGTAATATAATACATATTTATGAAAACGTTTACATTTTAAATTTACAGTTCGGGGTTCTTTACAGGGGTATTCATTAGTGCTGAGAAAATTTTAAGATAGAAAGGATATTAGATAGTAATTGTTTCTATTTAGAAAGTGAATAAAATATTTTACTCATTCTAAATTACGTAATAAAAAACTTACATTTTATCGAATAAACGTTTAGCTGTACACTTATTTTTGAATGCAATCGTTTGCATAGCAAAGTTTATTATATAGTAAGATTAGGTGGTATTAGTTTTAATGGTGTAAAAATTAATCAAAATGGTTGTTATGAATAAAAACATGGGAGTTGTAGATCGGGTCTACAGGGTAATAGTAGCTGTTTTGGTTGCCCTATTTGGATATTTAGAAATTATTGCAGGAGTATTTTCTATCATCCTTATGGTGTTAGCTGCAATCTTTATAATTACAAGCATCATTGGCTATTGCCCAGTGTATTCCTTATTTAAAGTAAATACGTGTAAAACTAAAGAGTAGCGTTCTAGCTGATAATTATCATTTTTTGTAAGGTTCTGTAGTAGTATTTTTCACCTTTAAATATGGAGTTATGAAAACAATACTTACCTTACCCTTAGTATCTTGGCAAAACGGAATTACCATGATTGTTGTTTTTGCTGTGGTCGTAGTTGCGTTTATACTAGGCATATATACCATGATCAATTCTGGTCAAAATAAACAGGATTAATTATTGATGCATTTTTAAAGCGTTTTGTAACCTAGATTACGCTTTAATTCAAGGTTTGTGCCGTATTTTTATAGTAGAAAATACAGGGCCTTATGGATACAGAAATACTTGCCAGAATCCAGTTTGCTTTCACTATTGCTTTTCATTACATCTATCCACCTTTAAGTATAGGCTTAGGTCTTTTAATGGTAATTTTTGAAGGTTTATATCTTAAAACCGGTAAAAAACAATATGAAATTCTTACCAGGTTTTGGTTGAAAATCTTCGCGATAACTTTTGGGATTGGAGTGGCTACTGGCATTATAATGGAGTTTGAGTTTGGTACCAATTGGTCTGTTTATTCTAGATATGTAGGGGATATATTTGGTAGTGCCTTGGCGGCAGAAGGTTTGTTTGCTTTTGGGCTAGAAAGTACATTTTTAGGCATTCTGATTTTTGGTTGGAATCGGGTTTCTCCACGCGTACACTTTATAGCTACTATAGGGGTGTTTTTAGGATCCATGTTTTCTGCAGTATGGATTGTAGTGGCCAATAGTTGGCAGCAAACTCCGGCGGGTTACCATATAGTTGGTAAAGGATTAAACGCTAGAGCAGAAGTCACCGATTTTTGGGCCATGGTTTTTAATCCGTCTAGTATAGATAGAATAATTCATGTATGGCAAGGCGCTTTCTTAGCGGGGGCATTTTTGGTGTTGAGTGTACATGCCTATTATTTGCTTCGAGGTAGGTTTGTTGAAATTTCTAAGACAGCATTTAAAATTGCCTTAGTAGTAGCTACTTTAATATCATTATCTCAATTGGCGTCTGGGCATAGCTCTGCAGATGGTGTGGCAGAAAATCAGCCAGCTAAATTAGCTGCAATGGAAGGCCATTACGAGGCCTCTTCTGCAGCAGATTTATACCTTTTTGGATGGGTTGATGATGAAACAGAGAAAGTTACGGGACTAGCGGTGCCAGGCGGCTTATCTTTTTTGGTCCATCAAGATTTTGAAGCCCCTATTGAGGGGTTAAATGCGTTTCCTAAAGACGAAATACCAACGCAGGTGAATGCGGTATTTCAATTTTACCATATAATGATTGCAATTGGTATGTTTCTGATAGCTTTAACCTTGTTTGCATGCTATTTATGGTGGCGGGGTCAGCTGTTTAATAAAAAATGGTTGTTACAAATTTTTGCTTTCTCCGTTTTGTTGCCACAGATAGCAAACCAAGTAGGATGGTTCGCTGCAGAAATGGGCAGACAACCATGGGTGGTATATGGACATTTAAAAACAAGCGAGGCTTTTTCTCAAGAGGTGTCATCCAATCAAATTTTATTTTCATTAATTCTATTTTTAGTGGTGTACACCCTTTTGTTCTTATTGTTTTTGTATTCCATGAATAAGAAGATTAAACATGGCCCGTATGATGAAGCTGATAATCCAAACGAATTTTTAAAATACACCTAATAGAACGCGTATGGAAACATTTTTAGGTATAGATTACCCAACACTATGGTACTTGGTTGTTGGGCTTTTATTTTCTGGTTATGCCATTTTAGAAGGGTTTGATTATGGTGCAGGGGCATGGCATTTATTTTTAAGAAAAGATTTGAGTAGGCGTATAGCTATAAATGCTATAGGACCACTTTGGGATGCCAATCAAGTATGGCTTATTATTGGAGCGGGAGCCCTATTTGCTGGCTTTCCGGTCATGTATGCCACTATGCTGTCTGCTATGTATGTACCCTTTATGCTGTTTTTAATGTTTTTGGTCTTGCGGTCTGCTGCAATTAAATTTAGAAGTGCAGAAGAAATGCTTTGGTGGCGTAAAACTTGGGATGTTATTTATTGCGGTTCTAATACTGCCATAGCATTTTTGTTAGGTGTTGTTCTGGGTAATGTGTTACAGGGTTTTGAACTTCATGAAAATCATGAATATAAAGGAGGGGCGTTTTTAACCTTTTTAAATCCATATGCCCTATTAGTAGGCTTAACAACGCTCTCGATATTTATGACACAAGGGGCTATATTTTTATTACTTAAAACAGAAGGGAGGTTGTATGCTCGTTTTACCTTTTTATTAAAAAAGGCAATGATATTCTTTATATTAAGTTTTGTCTTTACTTCTTTTTACACTTTAATCTATTTGCCAGGGGTTGCGGATAAGTTTAAGGAATATCCTGCCTTTTTTATTTTGCCTATAGCAGCTTTTTTGGCAGTAGCGAATGTTCCTAGATTGGTTTCTAAGAAAAAATACATGCAAGCTATGATATTTACATCTTTAACCATGTCTTTTTTATTAATGTTAGTGGCTTTTCAAATGTATCCAGTTTTATTGCCATCAACCATTAATCCAGATTTTAGCGTTACTATTTATAATGCCGCATCTTCTCAAAAATCTTTAGGGATTATGCTCACTATTGTCCTCATAGGAGCACCATTACTGGCGTTTTACTTCCTTTTTCTGTACAGAACTTTTAAGGGTAAAGTACAATTAGATGATACAAGCTATTAATGTTTAAGTGACTCAGGTTACGTTTAAATTGGTTTACTATTAGTTTCTTTGCTAAAAAATATATTGATGGATATAATTTTAGCCCCATGGCCTTGGTATGTTTCCGGACCATTAATTGCCTTAACTATGGCCGTGCTTATACTACTGGGTAAAACTTTTGGTATGTCTTCTAACCTCAGAACCGTTTGTAGTATGGTTGGAGCTGGTAAAGCGGCTGATTTTTTTAAGTTTGATTGGAAAGCGCAACGTTGGAATCTTATTGTTGTATTGGGGGTGGTAATTGGGGGTTTTATTGCTCAAAACTATTTGAGCCCTCATAAAGCTGTAGCGATACAACCAGAAATTATTACCCAATTAGAAGATTACGGTTTTAAAAGTGCAGGCAAAGCTTACATGCCTATAGAATTATTTAGCACAGAAGCTTTAACTAATCCTACAATGTTGTTGTTACTAATACTAGGTGGTTTTTTAGTAGGTTTTGGGGCTAGATATGCTGGTGGGTGTACTTCTGGTCATGCAATTTCTGGATTAAGCAACCTGCAGTTACCTTCTCTTATAGCAGTGATTGGTTTTTTTATTGGCGGCCTTTTTATGGTTCATATTTTGTTTCCCTTTATTTTTTAGTTGATGCGTAGTGTACTTTATTTAATCGTTGGTATCTTTTTCGGTATCGTTCTTTTTAAGTCAGAAGCAGCTTCTTGGTTTCGTATTTACGAAATGTTTCAATTTGCGTCGTTTCATATGTATGGTATCATTGGTTCTGCCTTGGTATTAGGTATTATATTTATTCAAATTGTTAAACGGAGTAATTCAAAATCTATCTTTGGAGAAACCATAGCTATTCAACCAAAAGAAAAATCTTTCTATAGATATGCCATTGGTGGTATATGCTTTGGATTGGGTTGGGCATTAGCTGGCGCATGTCCGGGACCTATGTACGTTTTAGCAGGAGCGGGTTACATACCTATTCTGGTAGTATTAGGGTCAGCAATTTTTGGTACGTTTATATATGGAGTGCTTAAAAATAAATTACCACATTAAAAGTGTGTAGTTTACGGTAATTTTATCACAAATTGCCGATTAGGATTTTTACTACAAAAAAAAGGGGCTACTTTTGTTTCATTATAATACCAATCAGCCCCTTAGAATGAAACTCGACATCTTTATCATTGATGATGACTTAGTATCCCAGTTTGCTACAAGATATTGTATTGAACAATTTGGTGATTCTTTTGATGTGTCTACTTGCGGTAGTGCAGAAGAAGGTTTAGAACGTTGTGCAACGTGGATAGAGGAGTATGGGAAACTACCAGATATTATTTTCCTTGACTTAATTATGGGAGAGATGGACGGATGGGAATTTCTAGAACACTTAGAAAAATTCTCTAACGGAGTAAAGATGCCTAAAGTTTACGTGTTATCTTCTTTCGTAAATTCTAAGGATAGAGAAAAGGCTAAGAAAAATCCAGTTATAGAGGGCTATTTTGATAAACCTTTAGCAAAAACCAGTTTGGCAAAGGTTTTTCAGAAAGCGTCTTAAATTACTAATTAGGGTATTAACCAAGTTCGGTTTAAAGGATACCTTAGAAAGTGCTTAAAAGTAGCCCCGGCAAGAATCGAACTTGCATCTAAAGTTTAGGAAACTTCTATTCTATCCATTGAACTACGGGGCCTAATAGCAGACCGTAAAATTAAGAATACTTTTTTATTAGAGCTTACTTAAACCGATACTATTAATTAAGGTGTTTGTATAGCTGTTAAGCTATATTTTGTTTTAATGAAATATAACATGCAAACCTGCTAACGAAAGCAACAAGACCAGTCCAAAATAGGATATGGATTTAGAACCCGATTGTAATAAGGTTTTTAGGGGTACTAAAGTGGTTTTAGAAATAAAGAAAAGTAAACTAATACCAGAAACAATTACCCACATGGCACGTACAAAATAATTCATGTCTGGGAGTATCGCTTTAAAAATAACCTGTAAGGTAAAGGTTCCAAAAAACACGTACAGTGCGGTATTGTGTTTTGGCTTAACCATAAAAACCGCAGAGCAAATTAATACTACTATTCCACAATTAATATAGTAACGTAGCTCATTTAACGTATGGGTAAAAGCAGCATCAGGATTCGCAAATTTTAAATACAACAAGATAATGCCGATGAGAACACCAGAAAAGAATCCAAAAATAATAGCCCTTTTACCAGCTTTTACCATTTGCATATCTGTGGCGTCCTTTTTTAGGTAGCCTTTGTAAATATCTATGGAATATAGCGTAGCGAGCGAGTTAAAGGTGGAGTCAACAGTACTCATCAAAGAAGCAAATAGGGCGCAAAGTACAAGACCTTTGGCACCTAAAGGCAAATAGGTGTTAACCAGATAAGGAAAGGCCATGTCTGGATCTACCAATCCGTTTTTACCCAATATACCTACTAAAGCAATACCCGGAACCACTATGATTACTGCCATAACATACTTCATAATACCACCAACCATTAGGCCTATTTGAGCATGTTTTAAACTTTTAGCGGCTAAGGAGCGTTGTACTACAGATTGGTTGGCACACCAATAATTTATGTTAAGTAAGAAAAGACCAAATATATGAGTCCAGGGTAGTTTTTCATGAGTAGAAGGTAAATGCAAGTGCATTAACTCTGGGGTTTTTATGTACAATTGTTCCCAGCCTCCTAGATGATATATCGCCATAAACATTACAACAATACCACCGGTAAGTAAAATGCTAAACTGAATGATATCTGTACGGACAACTGCAGTTAATCCGCCTAAATAAGTGTAAACGGCAGAAAACAAACCTAAAAGTATAATTAGTATACTTATACGGATAATGCGGTCTGGATGCAGCACCGCTAAATATTCTCCAAAAACAACGTCTGCTGCGTAAGCTCCCCAAAATAAAGCGGCTCCAATTGTTATGGTAGAGAAAAGTAAAATATTAGACAGCGAATATGCTAGGGCTACCTTGGCTCCCAATCTAGTTTTGATAAATTGGGTAATAGTAATAATCTTTTCTCTCAAATAATAAGGAACAAATATGAAAACAGCTAAAAGAATGCCTTGTACAGCGTTAATTTCTAAGCTGGCTTGTGCAATGCCATAAAGGTATGCGGACCCCATCATCCCTAAAAATTGATACCCTTGAATGTTAGTAGCAATGGTAGAAAAGGCGATAGAAGGCCAACGGAGACTTCTAGAACTCAAAAAATATTCTTCGCTAGTCACCTCCGTCTTCTGCCTACCAGTGATAGCAGCTACCATTACGGCAGCAAAATAGGCTATAACAATTACCAAGTCTATCATGTTTTCTTCGCTGTACTACTTTTTATGAGTATTTAAATTCTTTTGCCCGCCGCTAAAGGTGTTAAAGGTGCAGTGTCACCAACCTTACCTTGTTCTTTTAATAATGATACTGTTTTTAAATGGGGTAACACTAGCTTTGCAAAATACTCACATTCTTGTTTATGTGGGTAGCCAGATAATATAAAAGAACGAATACCCATATCCATATAGCGATTTAGCTTTGCTATTATCTGTTCTGGATTCCCTACTAGAGCAGCCCCACAGCCAGAGCGAGCTTTGCCTATTCCGGTCCATAAATGCGGTTCTACATATCCATCATCTTTGGATTGCTCTCTCATTTCTTTTTGTCTGCTCACACCGTAAGATTTCGCATCTAATGCTCTTTCTCTTATCTCGGTACCTTTGTCAATATCTAATTTAGATAAAATACTATCTGCGTAGGCTCTTGCTTCCTCTTCTGTTTCTCTCACCACCACGTGTACACGCAAGCCAAAGTCAACTTTTCTATTGTAAGTTGCGGCCTTGTCGCTCATGTTTTGCATTAAACCGCGTAGGTTTTCTTCCGTCTCTGGCCACATTAAGTAAACATCGCAATGTTCTGCGCATAGTTCTACAGCACTAGGAGAATACCCTCCAAAGTATAGCATTGGCCCGCCATTTTGATAGGGTTTAACAGGATTAGTAGGTAGCTTTAAGTTATAGAATTTACCTTTAAAATCTATTTCTTCTTGTGTCCAAGCCTGCTTTAAAATTTGGATAACTTCCCTAGATCTTTGGTATCTATCCTCGGAAGATAAATCTTCCCCTGGTAAGTTAGAAGATATAATATTTATGGTAAGTCTTCCTTTTAATATATGGTCTATAGTAGCTAAGGTCCGTGCTAACATTGGTGGGTGTACCTCGCCACAGCGTATAGCTGCTAAAAGATTAATGTTTTCTGTCATAGGGGCTACTGCAGAAACAAAAGGTAGGGTGTCTTGCCCAACTTGGTAAGAAGAGGGGCAAAGAATATTTCTAAATCCTAATTTATCTGCAGTTAAAAGTATGTCAGAGGTATTTTCCCAACTGCTTTTATATTCCATGCTTCTTTCGCCTAGATACCTATCGTCACCATCACAAATGGGGGCAAACCAAGAGACCTCTGAACCTGTTAAATGTTCTGAACGAATTACAATTTTATTTTCCATTATCCTAAGTGGTTTTATATATCTTTTTAATCTATTTCTTTTCCTGTGGCAGCTTGCCATAGTACGTACCAATCTTCTTTGGTTATGTTTAAATCCATAGCTTCCTTAGCCTTTTGTAGTCGGGCTATTTTACGTGTCCCCATAACAGGGACAATACTAGAAGGGTGTTTGGCTAACCATGCTAAAAGCAGTTGGTCTATGCTACAGTTGTAGTTAGTACATAACTGATTTAAAGTATTTTTTAGTGGTTTTAATGCAAATGGTACTTCTTTGGCAAAAAGAGCGCCACCGCCTAATGGTGACCAAGCAGTTGGCCTAAATCCCATTTGCATTGCCTGGGTTAAACTGCCATTGCTAAAAGCTTCTCTTTGCAATAGGGAAACTTCTATTTGGTTGGTGCATAAAGGGGTTAGTGTATTTAAGGATTCAAATTGTTCTTTTGTAAAATTAGAAACACCAAAAAAGCGAACTTTACCACTTTTACTTAAATCTGTAAAGGCTTCTGCAATTTCTTCTGGCTCCATTAAATAGTCTGGACGGTGTAATAGTAAAGTGTCTAAATAATCTGTATTTAAATTTTTCAAAGATGTTTCTACAGAAGCGATAATATGGGCTTTGCTTAAATCATAAGATTTAACTTTATGTTCGCTTCTATGTTCAGATACTAGTTTTATACCGCATTTTGTAGTTAACCTAAGTTGGCCACGTAGTGCTGAATTTTGCTTTAATACTTTTCCAAATTCGGCCTCAGTAGTGTAAGACCCGTAAATATCTGCATGGTCAAAATCAACTAAATCAATTTCTAAGCATTCTTTTATAAAGGAATCCATTTCCTTTGTAGCCATTTTTTGCCCCCATTGTCCTAGGCGCATTGTGCCTACAATTATGGATGAAATTGGGTAGTTTTTCATACTATTAAATGCAATTATGAGGTGCCTAAAGTATAAAAATAATTTTAAAATGAAAACGTTTACATTTTTAAAATGTATTTTTGAACGTATTTATTTAAATAAAATGTAAAAAATTAAGCTAAATGATAACAATTCTGTCGGGTTCAAATAGAAATGACAATCATACCTTAAAGTTTGCGCAATTAGCTAAACAGTTGTTGCAAAAATCAACAAAAGAAGAGGTTGTATTGGTAGATATGGCCGCACTCGCTAGTTGGAGTGTAACAGGAGATATGTACGGAAATTCGTCTCAACCTCAGGTCATCAAACAGTTGCAAGATGAAATAATAATTCCAAGTCAAAAATTTTGGTTTTTTGTTCCAGAATATAATGGTAGTTATCCGGGGATAGTGAAGTTGGTTTTAGATGCCATTTCCGTGAGAGATTCCAAAGAAAGTTTTCAAAATAAGAAGGCTATTGTAACAGGTGTTGCATCTGGCAGGGCTGGTAATTTAAGAGGAATGGACCATTTGGCAGATGTTTTAAATCATTTAGGAATGTTTGTACATCCTAATAAATTACCCATTTCTTCAATTTATAAGTATATGGATGATAATAAGATGGTTGTAGGTGAAGAAATAAAAGAGTTGTTACAAAAGCAAATAAGTCAATTGCTAAACTTTAATTAATAGATGATGGAGCAAACTTGGTGGAAAGAAGCTGTAGTATACCAAATTTACCCTAGGAGTTTTAATGATACTACAGGGAGCGGTTTGGGTGATTTGATGGGTATAGTAGAAAAACTAGATTATTTAAAAAATTTGGGGGTAGATGTACTTTGGCTATCTCCCATTTTTGGTTCTCCCGATGATGATAATGGTTATGATATTAGCGATTATAGAGATATTTCTGAGAAGTTCGGAGTAATGGCTCACTTTGATGTGTTACTAGAAGAAGCCCATAAAAGAGGTTTAAAGATAGTATTAGATTTGGTGGTAAATCATAGTTCTGATGAGCATCCATGGTTTGTGGAGTCAAGAAAATCAGAAGACAATCCGTACCGTGATTATTATTTTTGGCGAAAAGAAAAACCAAGTAATTGGCAATCTTTTTTTGGAGGCGATTGTTGGGAATATGATGCTACTACGGATTCTTATTACTTGCATCTGTTTTCTAAAAAACAACCAGACCTGAATTGGGAGAATCCTAAAGTAAGACAAGAAGTTTACGATTTAATGACCTTTTGGTTAGATAAAGGTGTAGATGGTTTTAGAATGGATGTGATACCAATGATTTCTAAAAGATTGGATTTTCCAGATACAGACCCTAATGATTTTACAGCAGCAATTAATGAGGTCTATACCAATGGGCCACGTTTGCACGAGTTTTTACAAGAAATGAATAAGGAGGTGCTTTCTAAGTATGATGCGCTGTCTATGGGAGAAGGTATTGGTGTTGATGCTGAGCAAGGTTTGTTATATACTTCTAGTAAACGAAAAGAGCTACAAATGGTGTATCATTTTGAGCATATGGCATTAGATTGGGGTAAAAGGGGGAAGTTTGATATTAAGCAGTGGCAATTGACGGAATTTAAATCCATTTTTAGACGTTGGGAAGCTACTTTAAAAGATGAAGGATGGGTTACCATTTTCTTGGATAATCATGACTTTCCTAGAATGGTATCTCGGTTTGGGAACGATACTACTTACAGAGTAGAATCTGCTAAATTACTAGCAACCTTATTGTTCTCTCAGAAAGGAACGCCTTGTATTTACCAAGGTAGTGAAATTGGAATGACCAATGTTCGGTATAATTCTGTATATGATTATGATGATATAGAAATACGGAATAAAATAGCAGAGTGGCAGCAAGAAGGTAAAGATTTAAATGAACTCAAAGTGATATTACACCACATGGCAAGGGATAACGCGAGAACACCAATGCAGTGGAATAGGGAGGTACAAAGTGGTTTTACTTCTGGCAAACCATGGTTGGGTATTAATCCTAATTACACAACAATAAATGTAGAAAGTGCTATGGCTGATACGGATAGTATTTGGCATTACTACAAAAATATGTTGGCCTTGCGTAAAGAAGAAAAAACATTAGTCTATGGACAATTTACGGAGTACATGCAAAGTAGTGAGCAAGTTTACATATACCAGCGGAGCATGGATAAAAAAGCTTTTTTGGTATTACTGAATTTTTCTGATGAAAGTCAAATTCTAGATACAGAGGTGCCAACGCAACTAATTAAAAGTAAGCGTATTGGCAACTATAGTGGGATTGCCAACAAAGTTAATGTATTAAGGCCTTGGGAAGCGGTGATATACGAATTATAGGTTAGGAAGATTCCCGTTCCATTAATTTGGGTAACAAAATATGTTGGGAGTGGATTACATTGTTTTTTTCAAGGTTGTCTAACAATACTTCCACTGCCAACGTGCCCATCTCATCACATTTTTGATCTATACTGCTTAATCTAGGATGGGTAAAATGTGTATAATCATTATTACCAAATCCTATTATTTTAATTTGTTCAGGTATGCTGTACCCGAGCAACCTTAAAATGTTCATGGTATGGACGCCGTATTTATCACCATGGCAAAAAACACCATCTATATATGGGTGTTCTTTTAAAATTTGCTTTAATAATTTGGTGTCTTGATCTACATTAAAACTAAGAGATATGCTGTCATGGTAGCTAATAGGTGGCATGCTTTCTTTAATAGTGTTTTCAAAACCCTCTTTTCGTTTCTTAAAAATAGAAACATTATCTTCTCCTGCGATGTGTAATAATGCCGTACATCCAGCATCAATTAAATGCTGTGTAGCTATTTGTCCTCCCTTAAAATCATCCAATAAGACAACGCTTGCATTATCTAAGGCAGGCTTTCTGTCAAAAAACACTATGGGCGTACCTTCTTTTTGTAAATTTTCAAAAACAGAAAAATCAATAGTATTTTTAGAGGTAGAGACTAAAATGCCATCCACATTCAATTTTAATAACGATTCTAAAGCTAATTTTTCTATTTCTGCAGATTCATGGGATTGCGTTATTATAGTGCT
The DNA here is from genome assembly GCF_011882165.1 of Croceivirga sp. JEA036. NCBI lineage: Bacteria > Pseudomonadati > Bacteroidota > Flavobacteriia > Flavobacteriales > Flavobacteriaceae > Croceivirga > Croceivirga sp. JEA036. The sequence continues at coordinate 630,744 of NZ_JAATON010000002.1, read as the reverse complement.
ATAGCCGTTTGCGACTAGCTTCTTCTCAATACCATTGATAACGTTTCCAAAAAAGTAGTTGTTAATCTCTGGTACTAAAACACCGATAGTCATGCTTTTACCGCTACGTAAAGCCGCCGCAATACGGTTGTGTCTGTAGTTGAGTTGCTCTGCCGCTTTTAAAACTTTGCGTTTGGTTTTAGCGGATACTAGATTACTATCATTAAAAACTCGGGAAACTGTTGCCAGCGAAAGCCCAGTCATTTTAGAAATTTCTTTAATGCCTGCCATTGCAATGTGGTTGTGATAAGGGATAAATTTAACACAAATGCTCCGGTATTTATTGAAAAACAAAAAAATTGACCATAAAATTCCGAAAACGATTTATTTATTGTGAATTTTTCATATAATTGTAAATGTAAACGTTATCATTTTTAAGATAATTATTAAAAATGAGAAATAATCTAAACTGAAGAATGAAAACTAAAAACTTAAAAATGTTGAGTATGAGGGGGTATGGACTAACCCGAATATTCTGCACTTTGCTATTCTTACTTGGGGCAAGTTCTTGGGGGTATGCTCAGCAATTACAAGTCTCTGGTAAAGTATTAGAAAAAGGTACGGAAATTCCTGTTCCTGGTGCTGCCATTGTAGAAGACGGAACCAATAATGGTGTGGTGACAGATTTTGATGGTAATTTTACGATTGAGCTAACTCAAGAAAATGCTTCGTTACGCGTGTCTTTTTTGGGTTTTAAAACGGAACTAATTGCTGTAAAAGGTGAATCTAATGTAACTATTTACATGGAAGAGTCTGGACAGCAGTTAGATGAAGTGGTTATTATTGGTTACGGAGCTCAAAAACGCACAGATGTTACAGGAGCGGTTGCCAATTTAAAAGCAGAAGAATTTAACAAGGGGGTTGTAAATGCTCCAGAAGAATTGTTACAGGCAAAAGTGGCAGGTGTGCGTGTAACAACATCTAGTGGCGAGCCTGGTGCAGCAACCACAGTAACCATTAGAGGTGCTGGTGCTTTGCGTAGCGGGGATAGTCCTTTGTATGTTATAGATGGCGTACCTATTAGTAACGCAGCAACATCACCAGGCGGTAGTAATATCTTAGGTTCAGGTTTGCCAGCTACCTCTGCTGCTAGCAATCCTATAGCGTTTTTAAATCCTAATGATATCGCTTCTATGGATGTATTAAAAGATGCTTCTGCAACTGCAATCTACGGTTCCAGAGGTGCTAACGGGGTTATCTTAATAACAACCAAAAGGGGTAAAGGAGGTAAATCTAAAATTGATTTTAATCATTATACTGCTTTTTCTAAAATTGCCAATAAGCTAAAGGTGGGAACAGCCCAAGATTTTGGAGGAGGAGCAATTGATACCGATTGGCAGGATCAGATTTTTAGAACAGGTATTACCAAAAATTATGGTCTTACCTACAGTACCTCGGGAGAAAAGTCATCCATGTTGGTGTCTTTATCTGCTTTTGATCAAGAAGGTATCATAGAAAAAAGCGGTTTAAAAAGGTATACAGGTAGACTTAATACTAGCTTTTTTGCCTTAGAAGATAACAAGCTTAAGATAGACTTTAATCTAATTGCGAGCCAGACAGAAAATAATAGTGTGCCAAGAACGGATAGTGCAGATACTACGGGAGAATTAATTACAAATACCCTAGGAGCGGTGCCAACAAGGCCTGTTTTAGATGCTAGCGGTAATTACTCTAGTGGAAGAACAAACCCAGTTGGGTTGTTAGCGTCTACTAATGATATTACTGAGACTAATCGTTTTTTAAGCAATTTAACTGCAACATATAGGTTTTCTCCAAATTTTAATTACCAAGTTAATTTAGGTGCGGATTACTCCAATGGTAAAAGAGAGCAAGAATTAATCCCTAACAATTTAGAGGGTGTTGCTAACAACGGAACGTACGCCGTTGGGGACGTAAGAGCAACAAACTTATTATTCGAGAATTTTTTAACTTACAATTTAACAAAAGGGGATAATAACTTCAACTTCTTATTGGGTTATGCCAACCAAAGTTTTGAATTAGAATCTACTTCTAATTCTTATTTAGGTTTTGTATTGCCTAATGTTAGCGCCATAGACAATCCTACCAACGCTCCTTTATTAAGCGGATTGCCAAGGGGTACAAATTCTAGAACCATTTTGGAATCAGTTTTTGGTAGAATTAATTATTCTTACGGAGACCGTTTAGATGTTTCTGCTTCGTTAAGAGCAGATGGTACTTCTAAATTTGCTAAAGGTAATAAGTGGGGTGTGTTCCCTGCTTTGGCAGCGTCTTACGCTTTAATAAATAACGGCGATGGAGCTATAAACACATTAAAAACAAGAGTAGGGTGGGGGCAAACAGGGAACCAGAATGTTCCTGGTAACCCTACACAAGATGCTTTTGAATATGTACAATTATCAGAAACTGAAGTAGGAGTTGCAAAAGTGGCAGAAGGAAATCCTGATTTAGAGTGGGAAATTAGTAACCAATTTAATATTGGCGTAGATTTTAGTATGCTTAATAATCGTTTGTATGGTAGCCTAGATTACTTTAATAAAGTAAATGAGAAAATGATTCTTTTTGTGGCATCAGAGCCGCCGGCTGTTTCTGGAGAGTGGATAAATTTACCAGGAGATATTACCAATAGCGGTTTAGAAGCATTTGTTAGTTATGATGTGGTAAAATCAGAAGATTTCAACTGGACACTATCTGCTAACGGAACCTACATTTCTAATGAGGTGAACTTAAGAGATGGAGAAGAATTTATCACCGGAGCAATCAATGGTCCTGGGCTTAACGGTTCTTTTGTGCAAGTTGTAAGAAGTGGCGAAGCCTTAGGTTCTTTTCTGTTGCCAACTGCAAATGCGGATGGTACGGTTTCTGAAGAAAGCACTATTCAAGGGTCTGGAATTCCAAATTTTGTTTACGGATTTAATACTAGTTTAAACTATAAACGTTGGGATTTCTCTATGAACTTTTCTGGGGTAAGTGGCAATAAAATTTACAACAACACGGCACAGTTCTTAAACAACGTTGGGGATAATGTAACAAGAGAATTATTAACAGAAACTAACGATATTCCGCCAGGAGCATCAGATTACTATTTAGAAGATGGTTCTTTCTTAAGGCTTGCCAATACTACTTTGGGGTATGATTTTGATGTTTCTAAAGTTGCGTTTTTGGATAAGTTTAGATTTTACATGACAGGTCAAAACTTATTTACTCTTACAGATTATAGCGGTTTTGATCCAGAGGTAAATACACCAAGAACACAAAATGGAATTTTGTCTTACGGAATTGACTTTGCTGCATACCCAAGAGCAAGAACATTGATTTTAGGTATTAACGCATCATTCTAATCAAATAAAACTAATAGCATGAAAAATAAAGCATTAATTTTTATGTTGGCGACGGCACTATTCTATGGTTGTTCAGACCTAGAAGAAGAGAATTTGTCGCAATTAAATAGAACAGATATAGAGGTTTTATTAGAAAACCCAAGCCAAGATTTTTTAAACACCTTAATCTCTGGTCTTTACAGTCCGCTGATTCCAAATTTTACAGAGCGCTTGGTTTTTAACTTGCAAGAAGCTTCTACGGATGAGGTTATTGTGCCTACAAGGTCCAGAGCAGATGGTGGTTCGGATTGGTTTGATGGTGGCCGTTACATTGCATTGCATACCCATACTTGGGGGCCAGAAGAAGTAACTTTAACAGATGTTTTTAACAACTTACAACAAGGAATTGCGGGCTGTTTAGAGACGATAGATATTCTATCTTCTAATACAGAGAATGAAGATGTTCAGAATGCATTGGCAGAAGCACAGGGATTGTTAGCTTTCTACAGCTTTTACATGTTCGATTTGTATGCCCAAGTACCTTATGTTGATGCAGAAACGGGTCAGAACACCGTGTTGACTGGGGAAGACGCTATTGCAGAAATAGAACGTTTGCTTACATCAGCTATTCCTTTATTAGGAGAGAAAGGAGCTTCTGCTTCTGGGACTAAATTTAATAAAGCTGCTGGGCAATCACTATTGGCTAAACTAAACCTAAATAAGGCTGTTTACAGAGATAGATATGCAGCGTCTTACAATTTTAGTGCAGCGGATATGGATGCGGTTATAGCGCAAACTACAGAAGTTATCAATACAGGCGGGTATACTTTAGCAACAGATTATTTTGGTTTGTTTGATGGGGATAACGATTCTAACTCCGCTTCTGATGAAATTATTTTTGCAGCGGATTTGCAAGCTGGTGTTGCTGGGAACAGGGCATTTATTGCTATGACCCTAAGCCAAGGAATGTACGGTGCAGATGGGGGTAGTTTTAGAGGATGGAATGGTTTTGCAACCACACCAGACTTTGTAGATTCTTGGGATACTACAGACCCTAGATATTTTGAAGAAAATATACCACAAGAACCCGGAACAATTGCTCCAGAGGATTATGAATTAAATAGAGGAATTATAGTAGGCGTACAATATGGTGCGGTCCCTGTGGATCAAAATGATGTGCCTACAGAAGGGGGTAACTTTAGAAAGGATGAAGAGGGGAACATTGTTATTCAAGAATTACGGAATTTCTTAAGAGATAATGATGTTATCAATCACACTAAAGAAGTAGGCTTACAAGCAAACCAAGAACAAGGGGCAAGAGTATTTAAATATGGCTATGACACTCCTGGCCCAGGTAGATGGGATACAGATATTAATGTGCCTTTAATTCGCTTGGCAGATGCCTATTTAATGCGTGCAGAAGCAAAACTAAGAAATGGTGATGCTGCAGGTGCTCTAGAAGATGTAAATACCGTAAGAGCCGCTAGAGGTAGCGCTAGTTTAACAACCATTGATTTAGACGGTCTATTGGCAGAAAGAGGGTTTGAGTTTTACTGGGAGCAACAAAGAAGAACAGACCTTATTAGGTTTGGTAAATTTAATGATGCTTATACGGAAAAACCAGTTACCGAACCATTTGTAAGAGTGTACCCTATACCTAGAAATGCTCTTGCAGCAAGTTCTGTGCTAACCCAAAATCAAGGGTATTAAAAACCGCATATAGTTTAAGTTTAGTAAATTTTGATAGCAGAGGGTTAAGTCGGTTCCTTCTGCTATTTTTTTGTTTATTGGTAGATGAAATGGGAATAAAATTTTTGAAAAGTATTGTTTGGATTGCCTTAGTATATGTGGCAAGCTGTTCCTCAGAAAGGGATACAAAAGGTAATGATGAAAAGCGTTTTACCTTACTTTCTAGTTCCGTTACTGGGATAGATTTTAAAAATGAAATTACCAGCACCAATCAGTTTAATTTCTTAAATTATCCTTACATCTACAATGGTGGTGGTGTAGCTATTGGCGATATTAATAACGACGGCTTGGAAGATGTATACTTAAGCGCCAATCAAAATAGCAATGCCCTCTATCTTAATCAGGGCAATTTTAAGTTTAAAGAGGTTACTAAAAAAGCAGGGCTAGAAGATAGTACTGGTTGGACCACAGGTATTTCAATGGTAGATATAAATGCAGACGGATATTTAGATATCTACGTATGTAAATCTGGTAAAATAGACGTTCCCAGTCAGCGTGCTAATAAGCTATATATCAATAATGGTGATTTAACTTTTACAGAAGCAGCAAAAGAATACGGCTTGGCAGATACAGGTTTTGGTACACAAGCTTATTTTTTAGATTACGATTTAGATCAAGATATAGATGTATACATAGTAAATCACCGACCAGATTTTGGTAATCTAAAAAGTACAGCTACCATTATACAAGAAGCTTCAGATCAGTTGTATCGCAATGATAATGGCCAATTTATCAATGTGTCAAAAACTTCTGGAATTCAAAATAAGGCATGGGGCTTAAGTGCAGCTATAGCCGATTTTAACGAAGATGGTTGGCCAGATGTTTATGTGTGTAATGATTTTTCTGAGCCAGACTTTCTGTACATCAATAACCAAAAAGGTGGGTTCACGGACCAAATATTAAAAACTATGGACCATATAAGTTTCAATAGTATGGGGTCTGATGTTGCAGATTTTGATAACGATGGTATGTTAGATATAATGGTCTTGGATATGTCTGCAGAGGACCACGTTCGTAGTAAAACAAACATGCCCTCTATGAGTACAGAAGCTTTTGAAAATGCTGTGGCAAAAGGCTACCATTACCAATACATGTTTAATATGTTGCAATGGAACAGAGGAGGAGCTACCTTTTCAGAGATTGGACATATGGCACATGTTGCTAAGACAGATTGGAGTTGGGCGCCCCTATTTGCAGATTTGGATAATGATGGACTAAAAGACCTCTTGGTGACCAATGGTATTAAAAAAGATGTTGGTAACGTAGATTTTAGAAACACCCTTAATTTTAAAGTTAAAAATAAAGAGCCCATGTCTTTAAACAGTGTTTTGGATATGGTTCCTGCAAGTAAAATACCCAATTATGTGTTTCATAACCAGGGAGACTTAACCTTTTCTAAAGTCCAAGAAGATTGGGGATTTGGCACCCCATCATTTTCTAATGGAGCCGCTTATGCAGATTTAGATAATGATGGCGATTTGGATATTGTAGTAAATAATTTAGATGATTCAGCCTTTGTTTACCGCAATAATACAGAAGGCAACTTTTTACAAATGCAAATAACAGGTCCTAAGAATAATCCACTAGGCTTAGGGGTTAAGGTGGTCGTAACAACAAATAAGGGGCAACAGATACAGCAGATGTATGCCAATAGAGGCTTTCAATCTTCCGTAAGTACTAAGCTTCACTTTGGTTTAGGAGACGCATCAATAGAGAACGTAATAGTATATTGGCCAGATCGTAAAAAACAAGAACTGGGCAAGGTAAAAGCCAACCAAGTATTAAAAATAGCGTATGCGGAGGCTAGGTCCAGTAAGGAGAGTCAAAAGCAAGAACATTATCATTTAAAAAAGGTGGACTTAACAACAAATGGTTTGGACTACCAGCATCAAGAGCAGCCCTTTAATGATTACGCTAAACAGTTGTTACTCCCTTATAAAATGTCTCAAAGTGGCCCATATATGGCAGTGGCAGATGTAAATGCAGACGGCTTAGAAGACCTTTATGTTGGGGGTGCCCAAGGGCAAGAAGCTAGTTTATATATACAATTAACCGACGGAAGTTTTAAAAAACAAATTCAGCAAGCCTTTATTAAAGATGCTATGTTTGAAGATTTAGAAAGCCTCTTTTTTGATTATGATAAGGATGGAGATTTGGACCTATATGTGGTTAGTGGCGGCAATGAGAAAAAGGCAAATGCGGGCTATTATCAAGATAGACTATACAATAATGATGGTGTAGGGAATTTTAGCAAAACTATTGGAATCCTTCCAAAAATTTCAATTGCAGGACAGGTGGTAAAAACGGCAGATATAGATAATGATGGTGATTTGGATTTATTTGTAGGTGGTAGGCATGTGCCTTGGGCTTATCCATCTGCACCTCAATCCATGATATTAAGAAATGACAACGGAAAGTTTACAGATGTTAGTAATACGGTATTAAGGTTTGAGCACCCTTTAGGTATGGTTACGGATGCTATTTTTACCGATATTGATGGTGATAATGATGAGGATTTATTGGTTGTAGGGGAGTGGATGCCAATTACAATTTTGCAAAATGACAACGGCATCTTTAAATCTCAAGATAGTGTAGGTTTGGAAGAAAGTACAGGATTGTGGTCTACTATAGAAGCTGCGGATGTAGATGGGGATGGAGACGTGGATTATCTATTAGGAAATTTAGGATTAAATACAAAATACAAGGCCGATGCATCTCATGTTTTTGAGGTATACGGTGACGATTTTGATGATTCTGGTAGTTTTGATGTTGTTTTAGTAAACCAATACAAAGATAAATTAGTACCAGTGAGAGGTAAACAGTGTTCCAGTGAACAGCTACCTTTTATCAACCAAAAATTTTCTACCTATGAATCATTTGCAAATGCTTCTGTAGAAGAGGTCTATGGAAAGGAAGCCTTGGCAGAGGCTATCCATTATAAGGCCAATAATTTGGCCAGTATTTGGCTAGAAAATTTAGGGGATAAGGGTTTTAAACAACACGTTTTACCAAATGAGGTACAAATAAGTCCAATCACAGATTTTGAAATAATAGATATAGATGGCGATGGCACGTTAGAAGTTGTTGTGGTGGGTAATCACTTTCCTGTAGAAGTTGAAACCATACGGTTTGATGCTTCAAAAGGAGCTGTTCTTGGTTTTGAAAATGGAGAATATGAGGTGATAAACCATTCTGGATTTAAAATTAGTGGTGATGCACGTAGGGTAAAATCCGTCAAACAGAAAGATGGAAATTTGTTATTGATTCTCAAAAACAATTCGTTTCCAGAAGCATTCCGACTAAATTAACTCACGAATTTAGTTACGTATCCAAAAGAAACTAAGGCTAGTATTAGCCATGTGAAAAGTCCAATTAAAAAAGTTTGTGAGCCTAATTGTTTAATCTGGGCCATGTTTATACTAAGGCCAATTAAAAAGAGGGTAAAGACTAATAAACGTTTAGAAATCCACACTAAAATTATAGAAACGGTTTCAAAGTTTGGTAAATAGGTGTTTAAGAGAATTGCGGCTAAAAAAGCTAGGATAAAATATGGAAAACTCTTTTTGTTAAATTCTTTAGATTTAAATGAAACTAAAACTACTAAAGGCACAATCCATAAGGCTCGGACCAATTTGGTGGTAGTAGCTACTAAAAGGGCATCTTCTCCGTAAGAATTGCTCGCTCCAATTACCGAGCTTGTATCATGTATAGCTAAAGCACACCAAACTCCAAATTGATTTTGAGTAAGCTCAAAAAAATGAGCAATAGGCGGAAATAGAAATAAGGCTACGGAATTAAGCAAAAAGACAACGGCTAGTGCAATACTTGTTTGATGAGGTTTGGCCTTAATCCCCGTACTAACGGCGGCAATAGCGCTGCCACCACAGATTGCAGTGCCAGAAGCCACTAAAAAAGTGATTGTTTTATCAGATTTTAAAAGGAGTGCTAATCCAAAAGCAATTAAAAATGTAAAAGTTATTCCAAATAAACTAATGCCAAAACTATCACTGCCTACAGCAATAGCGGTACTTAAGTTAATACCAAAACCTAAGCCGATAACAGATAGCTTCAATAATTTTTTCTGTATAGGGGCGTGGTAAGGTACAGGCTTCTTTTTAATGAGTCCAGAAAGGCCAATTAGTAATCCCAAAGTTAAAGCTATGGGAGCAGAAATTTTGTTGAAGAATACCGCTACTAAAACGGTAAGCGTAATGCCAACAGGTAGATAAAAACGACTCATTCAACAAATGTAAACGTTTACATTTTATAATCAAAATTTATATTATGGTGGGATAATATGGGAATATAACATGGTAAATACCAACTTTTTTCAGAGAGATGTTTACCTTTATACTATGGAGAAAAAGAAAAAAAAAGTGTTTGTAGAGGGGCCTGTAGCACCTAGCTTTATTGCAGATGCTATTGCCAAACACCAATCCAAAACAACTATAGGAGCGCACGATATTTTTTTAGGACAGGTAAGGGCAGATGAGATAGACGGTAAGACGGTTACTGCAATAGAATATACAGCTTATGAGTCCATGGCAGAGCAGAAGTTTGATGAGATAAGAGAAGCTACCTTTTCTAAATTTAATCTCACCTGTATGCACATTTATCATAGTTTAGGTACAGTTGGCGTAGGTGAACTATGTTTGTTTGTTTTTGTTTCTTCTCCCCATAGAAAAGTGGTATTTGAAGCATTAGAATTTGTGGTAGAGGCTATAAAAAAAGAAGTGCCAGTATTTGGCAAAGAAGTTTTTGCAGACGACAGTTACCAATGGAAAGTGAATACGTAGAACAATGGTAGATATTACACAAAAAAAGAATACACATAGAACCGCAATTGCGCAGGCAGTGGTACAAGTTGGGGATGTGGCAACTATTACAGCGATAAAAAATAATACTGTGCCAAAAGGCGATGTTTTTGAAATGAGCAAAGCAGCGGGTTTTTTGGGTATAAAAAAGACACCAGAATTATTGCCAGACTGTCATCCGCTGCCTATTGAACATGCAAAAGTAGAATATCAAATAGATGGTTTAACTATTACCATTAAGGTTTTAGTACAAACTTTTTATAAAACGGGAGTAGAAGTAGAGGCTATGCACGGAGCTAGTATCGTAGCCTTAAATATGTATGATATGTTAAAACCGATAGACAAAAAAGTGTCTATATTAAATATAAAATTGCTAGAGAAAACAGGAGGAAAATCTGATTTGAAATTTTAACAATTTTTGAAAGCGTCAGCTCATTATTTTTCTATTTTAGCCTCATAATCTTTTAAGTAAAATGAACAACCTAAAGCGAGTAATCGTAGATTTTAAAAAGCTTACCCCAGAGGTGCTTAAGTTGTTGGTAGAGGCCTACCCAGACGGGTATGATTATACAGACATTATCAGCTTTAGAAATGCAGCTGGTGAAAAAGTGGAGTGCGTAGAGGTCCTTACAGAAGACACCAAGTACTTGGTCAAAATTTCTTCTAAATTAGAGAAAACTATGGCCAATTATGACGAAGAAGACTATGAGGATTATGACGACGACGACCCTACTGCTGTTGTAGACCCAGACGAAATTTCTGAATCTGAGGACAGCGACAACGATTAAGGCTTAGCCAAGGTTGGTCAACATTTCTTTTGTTGTTTTTTCCAAATCAAAGGAGTGTTGCCAACCCCAATCTTTCCTAGCGGAATCATCATTTATACTGCTGGGCCAAGAATCAGCAATCTGTTGTCTAAAATCTGGCTCGTATTTCATCTTAAAATTGGTAATGTGTAGCGCTATACTAGCCGCAATATCTTCTGGAGCAAAACTTATAGCGGCAAGATTGTAAGAGGAGCGTATTTTTATTTGTGTTTCTGGTGCTTCCATAATGGCCAAGGTTGCTTTTATAGCATCATCCATAAACATCATAGGCAGGGTAGTTCCCTTTTTTAAAAAACAGGTGTAAGTTTGTGTTTCTATAGCCTTGTGGTAAATTTCTACAGCATAATCGGTGGTGCCACCACCAGGTTGTGTTTTCCAACTAATAAGCCCTGGGTAGCGCACGCTACGCACATCTACTCCGTATTTTTCATAATAATATTGGCACCAACGTTCTCCAGATTGCTTGCTAATTCCATAAACTGTACTAGGTTCCATTATGGTATGTTGTTCAGTAGCTTCCTTAGGTGTATTGGGTCCAAATACAGCTATGCTAGAAGGCCAAAATATTTTGCTAATCTTTTTTTCCTTGGCAAGATTGAGCACGTTAAAAAGGGAATTCATGTTTAAATTCCAAGCTCTCATTGGGAATTTTTCTGCAGTAGCACTAAGCATGGCAGCCATTAAATAAACCTCTTCTATTTCATAATGCATTACCACATCTTCTAAGGCACTATAATTGGTTGCATCCAGTAGTTCAAATGGGCCAGAAGCCATAAGAGTAGCATCACCTTCCCTAATGTCACTTGCCACCACACAGTCTTTTCCGTGTTTTTGTCTTAGTGCATAGGTTAGTTCTGTTCCTATTTGCCCACAGGCACCTAAAATTAAGATAGATTTAGCCATGAATTAGTCGTTTGTTGCATTGTTAACAAATATAGCTGTTCTTAAAATTTGTACTTTCGTTAAATGCAAAAATTACTAATCATCTGTACATTTTTTTTGGTATGTTTTGCTTGTAAGGAAAAAGCACCAATACAAGAGCAACAAAATGCTATAGCAGCAGAGTTTTCTTTTAAAAACATGCCTAACCCAATACCATTGACCGATAAGGCAACGGAAAAATTGAAACCTTGGACTGCTTATCAGGATTTTGAAAAAAGTTTTGAAGTATTCCGTAGAGCTCGTAATACGGAAGATTTAAAGTTGGCTGTAACAGATTTGATAGAAAAAGAAACAGCATTGCAAAAGAGTGACTATCCAGAGGCTTATAATATTGCACAGATAAAAAGTAGACAGTTGATTTTAAAAACCTTTTTACTGAAAATTAAAGGGCATTTAGACAATCAACAAGAAGTTAAAGAGCCTGTGAAAGAGTTGTTGCTGGCAAGAAACGCTATGCGCAATCAATTTAATAGAATTCTTAAGGACACCCTAGACACTAAATCTATTTTGGAATGAAAAAATACATAGGTATCATAGCTGCATTTTATATTACACTTGGTTTTGCGCAAAAAGAAGAGATTAACGCCATTAATTCAGTTTTAGATAGCTGGCATATGGCGGCTAGCCAAGCGGATTTTGATGCTTATTTTAGTAAGATGACTACAGACGGTGTTTTTATTGGTACAGACGCTATGGAAAATTGGCAGAATGATGAATTCCGTACATTTTCTAAACCTTATTTTGATAAAGGAAAAGCCTGGAGTTTTACTGCGGTGGAGCGCAATATATATGTTTCTGATGATAAATCTTTTGCTTGGTTTGATGAGTTATTAGACACCCAAATGGAAATTTGCCGTGGTTCTGGGGTATTAAAAAAAGTAAATAACGATTGGAAAATTGCGCACTATGTACTTTCTATTGCAGTACCTAATGAAAACGTGGATGAACTTGTGTCCATAAAAAAGCAGAAGGATAGCCTTCTGCTCTTACAATTAAAAAATATTAAAAAGTAATAGTTACTTTTCTTCTGTATTGGTTTCGTTTTTGCGGCTTTCTAAGGCTTGTTTGCTAAGGCTTGCTAAGTTAAAATTAGGCGCTATTGCTAATGCTTGGTCCATAAAGGCAATAGATTCATCAATTTTAGTCTTATCATTATTAAAAATCAGAAGTCCTTTTAAATGTAAAAATGCAGCTTTTAGAGAAACTTCATAAGGTTGTTGACGCTCAAAGAAGGCATGCTTCATTTGGTCAGTAGCATTTGCTATGCCGTATTCAATATAGCTAGAGGCCCCAGTACCATCGCCTAACTGAATTTTTAAATCGGCTATTTCATAAGCCAACATTGGATTTTTATTTCTTTCGTATAAAATTTCAAACTGTTCTACAGCACGTTGAGGTTGCCCAAGCGATTTTAGACTTACGGCTTTTACTTGTACCGCTAAATCAGAATCGGTGTTGTTTTTCTCTATGCCTATGGTATTTAATGCTTGTAGGTGTTGGTTGCTATTCATGTATACAAAGGCTAAAGTGTCTTTACGAGCTTTAGAGGGTTGTAAAATGTTTAAATGTGTTAAGGCTCCAATAATTCCATTGACATCGCCTTGTGTGCGCATTTCTTTATAATACGCTTCATAATGTTTGGTAAGTTCTGTACTGTTTTGAGCAGCCGTTTGGAAAACGGAGCAAAGGGTCAATAAAACAAGAAGTTTTTTCATCATACTTAAGTTAGGTGGGCAAAGCTATAAAAATCTTGTGTATCCCCTTGTTAAAGAAGCCTTAGTAAAACAAAAAGGCCCCATAATTGGAGCCTTTTTGTTTGGTGGTATATATGGTAGTTAGGCAGAAAGTTCTTCTAAGGAAATGGAGGAATGGTCTCTAAGAATACGGGCGTAAAGTGCTAGGCTTTTAGCATCTTCTTGTAGACACGACTTTAAAAAATCTCTTAAATCTATATAATAGAGATTCATAGGTAGTACGGGTAAATTAACATTAAGTTTCTCCGGACTATAAAGTGCATCATCCATGACCAAATGCATATTAATTCTGCGTCTATGGTAATCCATTTGCACGTCTGCAGCGTTGTAACATTGTTTTACAATACTTTCATGTATTGTTTTTCCTTCATCGGATAATTTTCTAGGAGAGCTGTGTAGGTCAATTAAGCGCTCCATTTCCGATAAAATTCTAGTTTTTAAAATCAGATTTTCCATGCCTGTAGTTTAAATATTATGATACAAAGTTAGACAGCCGAAAATGATTTCGTAAACTTTACGCAGGGTAATTAACACCAGTTTAAGGTAAATGTTGTGAATAGTAAAAAACCTGTGGTTTAGGTGCTTTTTAGAGTGGTTTGTAGGAAATGATTTTTATTGAGAAAATTCCTACATAATATTTTTTTTTGAGGAAAATTCTTAATTTTTTGTGAAAATCCTGGTGGTTTAAGCCCCTTTCTTACAGCCTCTTGAGTGTAGTATTCTCTTTTTGTAGGATGATTCGGATAAACGCCGTTAAAGGTAATTTCCGCATATTCATGAAGTAAAATTGTGGTGATCATATGAATGCAATCATCTAAATGAATAAGATTCACTAGCTCATCGCCATTGGTTAAATTGCTCTTACCACTTAAATGATTTACTGGGTGGCGGTTGGGTCCAATTAAACCGCCAAATCTAATAACCGTAGTTTTCCATGGCCCCTTTTTAAAAAGAGCTTCTGCTTGGACCAATTGTTTTCCCGATTCCGTAATAGGTTGGGTTGGGGTATCTTCTGTTATAATACCTTCTGCATCGCCATAAACAGAGGTGCTGCTTACAAAAAGTACCCATTTGCATTGGGCGTTAATCAGTTCTTGATAAAGCAACTGCATTTTAGCAACATAGTTTTCCTTATTAGGTCCTCTTAGTTTTGGCGGTACATTGATTAGAGCAATATCACTATTTCTTAAAAAAGACGCGATATCCCCATTTATTTCATTTTCGTGTAAACTTATCTGGTATGGCGCGATACCCAATTCTTTTAACGTTGCTACCTTATTTAGCTGGGTAGTACTGCCTTTAACCTTATAGCCTAATTCTAATAATTTTTTAGCAGTGGGTGTACCTAGCCATCCACAGCCTATGATGCTTATATTCTTATTCAATCTGTAGCTTTTTTACAACTAAGATAGCATCGTTTAGGACAAAGGGCATAGGAATTTCATCAATTGGTCTATCGGGAACCGTAAATAGCTCATGTTCTAATAAATCATTAGAAGCTTCATATAAGGTTACTTCTAGCTTGGAAGAGGCATTGTATTCTATTTTCACTTCTGTATATGCATTATCAGTAATATGATGCGTAAATAATCGCCCTCCATTGCGCTGTGCCAAATAAGCTTCGGCAAGTTCTTCGTCATTTACTATAGCCCTAGTAATTTTTACATCATTGGTAAAGAGTTCTAGTCTATTTACATTTCTATTGGGATAAATGCATAAGGTTACGTGCTTGGTATTTTCTATAATTGAATCTTGTGTTATTAGTATTTCTGGTGCCGGGATGGCTTTAACTTCGGTAGGAGTAACATATGTGAAACTCGTGTTGTATTTACTACTTATGGTTTTTAATCCTGTTTCGGGACTATCATTTTTATCTTTCACAAATTGCGAGTTCCAATGGGTAAGGACGTTATCATAAGTAGCCCATTGTGCTTGTTGAGTGTCACTGTTTAAAACGTACAATAAGCTACTTGGTTTAGGATGTTCTGGGGAATAACTAGAGTTTAAATGGGCTTTAATACTAAAAACTAGAAATAGGGTTACGCTTAAAACTGCAAATCTCATTTTATGGCCACTGTTACCAAATAAGGGCACTAATAGAAAATACAATAGGGTGACAAAAACCGTTGCAGCTACTAACATTTTTAATCCCAAACCAACAGGAAACATTTTAATAAATGGAACATATAAAAATACCGCAGGTAATGCTAAAAATAACAAGATATAGGGCGATGGCTTTTCTTGATTAATTAATACGTATAATGATGCTATTGCTCCAAAGACTGGTAAAATAAAAAAACTAGCTCCTTTTAAGTAATATGCCGCTAAGCCACATAAAACTAACCATAGTGCAATTGGGGCTATTAAAAGATTTTGTGTTTTTAAAAATTTAAATCGATTATACACAAAAAAACAAACGGTTAAAGCTAACAGCGCAACTACCCAGATGTAATCATGCCCGTTATAGGTAAAGCCATGTAGTATATCTCTATACCAAGGATACCACCATTGCAGTGCACTCCAAGTAAAATAACCTATGGCACCGTTGACAAGTAGTGTGATTAGCATGGGTAGAAATCCTTTTGCTATTTCTAAAGCATTTAGGGTAGATTTTTTAAATCCTATGGTGAGAACAATAAAGAATATAAATACACCTCCAAGGAATAAGGGCCATATCCAATCAAAAGGATAGGACACCATGTCGTAAAGTGGAAAATTGAAATAGACATAATCTGTAAGACTTTTAACATTGGTAAGGTCTGCATTACTAAAATAGTCTAGCAGCGGCATTAGATAAGTACCTTGGTGTTTTAGTGTTTTTTTATCTAAACGCTCGTAAGTGTCTAGCGCTGTATGGTAGTCAAAATGGTCATCTATAAAGGCAAAGTTAAATCCATCAATGTCTCCTTTTTCTCGGAAAACGGTAAGATCAGTATCATTAGGTAATAATTTGTAAATACTATAGGCTAGAGAATTGGTTACGGGATATTTAGGGTTAGCTTTAGTAAATTCTTGTATCAATTTAGCGTTACCTCTATTGGTCTCTATAAGCATGTAGCTTGGGCCACCACTACCACGAGCTTCAAAATTTAAAACGAGACCTACATTTTTTGCCCACGGATGTTCTCTTACAAAAAGGTCCGCACCATTAAGTCCCAATTCTTCTGCATCTGTAAATAGCAAAATAATATCATTCTTAGCTTTTTTATTGCTGGCTAAGTACGCCCTTACGCCTTCTAATATGGTGGCAACACCACTGGCAGCATCACTAGCACCTAAAGATGAATGTGGATTGCTATCGTAATGCGAAAGTAAAAGTAATGATTTGCCGTTTGGGTCTGACCCTGGAATTTTGGCCATAATATTTATAGCTGTACTTAAATTACCCCAATCTCCAATAGTCTGGCCTTCTTGCGTATAGGTTTCTAAGCCCAATTCTTTTAAGGCTTTGACTAGATAAGAACGTACGTGTTTATGTCCACTGAACCCTACACTGTGTGGTTCTTTACTTAGCTCTTTAACGTGTTTTAAAGCTTTGTCTACAGAAAATTCGGTATGCTCTGCATGGCTGTCTTCATGGTATTTTGGCATTAAGGATGAAATGCTGTAATACGCTGCAATACATAGAAGAATTAGGCTTAGGGTCCTAGAAAATTTCATAAGGAATTAAGATTGGTTCCTAAATGTATAAAATAATAACAGTTTGTTGATTAATATGGCAATAAAATTACCTAATTAATTAATAATCACTATATTTAGAAGGCAACCTATAAATTAACTCATATGGCTATTAAAAGTTTTCAAGGGGCTAGGGCTAAGATAAGTCCTACAAAAGGAGATAACCGCCCCATCTTGGTTTCTGATTACATGACTAAAAAACTAGTAACTTTTGCGCCAGACCAATCTATTTTAGAAGTAATGGAGGCTTTTGCCAAGTTTAAAATCTCTGGTGGACCTGTTTTGGACAACAATGGCTTTTTAGTTGGCATAATTTCTGAAGCAGATTGTATGAAGCAGATATCTGAAAGTCGTTATTTTAATCAGCCTATTTTAGATAAAAGTGTTGAAAAATACATGACAAAAAACGTAGAAACTATTCCGCATGATATGACCATTTTTGATGCTGCAGGCGTATTTGTACAGCATAACCGCAGAAGATTACCTGTATTAAAAAATGGTATTTTAGTAGGCCAGATTAGTAGAAAAGATATTGTTATTGCAGCCCTGAAGTTAACCGGTGCCAATTGGAAGATGAGTAGGGTTTAACCTAGTCAATAACTTGAAAAAACCTCGCAAATGCGGGGTTTTTTTATTCTCTTTTTACAATCATGTAATATTCACCACCCTCTAGTGGTAAATAACCCAAATCGTACACAAAAAAATAAGTTGCACCTTTTTTAGTGGTGTATGTATTGGTAAAATATTCAAAATCAAAACCCTTGTCTATTAATTTAGTGCGACTGGTATTGGTTTTATTATCGCGTAGTGGAAAACTGTCTAAAATTCTATAGTTCTTACGAAGCCTGTTGTTAATATTACGAATCAGGTTTTTGCTATCCTTATTTAGCCTGTTGTTATGGGCATTACGACAATGGTCCGTACAGAATTTTTTATCGGCACGGCCTTTTATAACCGTACCACATTCCAGACATTTTTTAGTTTCCATGGATTAGTATTCCACAACAATATCGTATTTTTTTAATAAACCAGGTAGGCTATGTAAGTTGATGCGTGTTTTTTTTAAGCTATTTTCTTCTGGATTCAGCATCAAATTAGTAACGGTAGTAAGGTCTGCTTTATCTAAATTGGTATTGCTGAATATGCAATTTTTTAAATTACTACCCTTAAAAACACTACTAATAAGTTGGGTGTTGGTAAAATCTACTTGTTCCAGAGAGCAATCTATAAAGTGGATGTTATTTAAATCCATCTGGGAAAAATTACTCAAGCTAAGATTACAATCCTTAAAATGTAAACTTAGAAACATAGGGTTGCACGTAAAAAAGTTTAATCCCAGTAGCTTACATTTAGTGAATGTGGCCACATTAAAGGTAGTATGCGCTATGTTAGCATTAGTTAAATCACAACCAATAAATTCACAGTCTGCAAAGTTCTGGTTGTCTAAGAATGTATTAGAGAAGTTACACTCTTTAAATGTACAAGCCTCGTAATCTGCTTTTATTAAAGCTTTTTCTTGGTAATTAACTTTGGTAAAAGTAGTATCTATTACATAGGGTTTGTTCATGGACGGTATTTTTTATAGCTAAAAACAGTTTCTTCTCTTAAATCTCCTTCGTCTATAAGCACATACATATTTATGTGGTTTTTATCTATACGTTCAATCGTAAAACCTTCAAAGTAAAAGGCATTTTTATCTTTATCTACTAATTTAAAATCTACGGTTTCGTCCTTGGTTTCCCAGCCTTTTAAATCTTTAGAAAAATGTTTTAGTTGCAATAGAAGGCTATTTTCTTGCTGTATTATATGGCCAAGTTCATAAAACTGCACACCTTCATCATCTATCAATCTAAACGAAAAAAACATGGAGTCCCCCAACGGAGGACTCCATATTTCTTCTGCAATACCACCAAAAGCCTCGCCACGCCAGTGCCCTTCTAACCATGTTATTTCTGATAATAAAGCCGGAGCGGGTGCATCACCTTCACCTAATTGTTTGGTTTTTTGAGCTTTTATAGTAGTGCCGAAAAGGATACAAACAATTACTAGAATTATGCTTAATCTGGTGCTCATAAGGTTCGTTTTTTACAATAGTTTAAAGGTAACCTTTACGGTGCTTTCTACTTTAATTTTTTCAAAACCAATATCTAAAGGTTCTGCACTATCCATCGCCATAGATTTCATTTCCATTCTAGGGGTGGCCATAGCACGGTAGTAGGGTTGTGAGTTATCTTGTATATGGATAGCGGCACCTATTTTTTGGTCTAAAGGCTTGGTTAGGGCTATGGCTTTTTGTTTCGCTTTTTTCACAGCATTTCCTTTAAGCTCTAATTCTAGCTCATCCATTTTAGAATATTCTGTACGTTCTAGAGAGGTATTGGCTATACCAATATCTTCTAAAGCGGCCATAGTTTTACCCGCGGTTAGACCATCATAAACCAAGAGTGAAAACTGTTTGCTTTTTAAAACCGTTTTGGAGCGTAAAAAATAATTTTTAAAGTTGCTGCTAACATCTTTAATTTTTAGTTGCTTGTCTATATTTATACCAAGAGCTTTTAATTCTTTTGCCATTTTGTTTTCTTGTTCTTCTACGGATTTCCTGCCTTTAGAATCTTGCTCTTTAATAGTAATGCTCAGATATATGCGGTCTGGTGCCACTAATGTGTCTACTTGTGCAGAGGTTTCTAAATAGGCAACATCTAAGAAATTTTTACTTTGTGCCATAGTGGTCAATGGAATTAAGAATAATAAATAAATGAGTTGTTTTTTCATGATTAAGATTTTAGTTAAAGGTAACAATTCTTATGCCACATCAAGTCTATATTATGCTAAGAGGATGTGCCGTTGAGGTAAGAGGTGTTTTGGGTTAGGGAATAGGATTTAATAGAGAAAAGAAGGGGTAGAACAGAAAGGTATCTTGGCCATAACCAAATTAATAAGTTATAGCATTTTGAGAAGTAAATTACTGGTTTTTAAAAATAATAGCCTAGATGTATACCTTTGCTACCTACTTATGGCAAAATCTCTGTCTTTCTTAAATAAGTTTCCACTGCTCGGATAGCACCTTCCATATAACCAGAAAACGCTGTAGCTGCCTCCGTATTTACAAAGTAAACACAATCATTTAAATATGCTTTCTGTAATAGGGTATGACCATTATTTTGATGTGGTCTAAGAATATTTTGAGCTCCAGCGCTAATCCATTGGTGATTCCATACTTTATCTTGATAGTGAATGTAGTCTAAAGCCTCTTTTCCTAAAAGCTCTACCAACTGTTTCAGGGCATAATCTTTACGCACTTCTTTAGTGAATTCAGATGCACCTGCATTTAAAAACCCTGTAAAACCAAACTTTTGCGCTGCAAAATCTGTATGGTCGTACATTTCTGTAATAATACCAGAGTGGCTAAACAACATTCCGGAGTATCCCTGCTCTCTCCAGAAGGGTTTACGGTATTCTATCACAAATTTTATACTGCCCAACATCCATGTTTGCACTTTTGGTAATATGGACATAAGATTTTCTGGCAAAGGAGGATTAAAGTCTAAAGTTTCTACAAGAGCAGGCGGAATTGCTAAACACAGTTTAGTGCCTTGGTAAATATCTCCTTTAAGTGTGGTAGCAGTTAGACCATTTTTATTGCGTTGAATTTTAGTGACTGCTGTATTTAAACAAATAGCGTCTTTAGGTATGGCTTTGGTTAATGCGTTAATTAAGCTTGCCGTGCCACCTTCGATTCTATAAGATGGCGTTTCGTTTTCAGGAACGTAAAATTTTTGAGGAGGTTCAAAAGATTTCGTTTGAAAAAGTGATAGGCCTGTATCAAACTGCGGAAATTTATTTAAACGTAGCTCCTCAAGTAATGTATTAAGAGCGGTGTGTATATCGGCAAACCAAGTAGCACCTAATTCTAAGGGTGTACCTAAACGTCCATGTAAAGTGTAAATGCGTCCACCCAGTCTAGGAGATGCCTCTAGGAGTTTAAAAGGTATGTTAGCTTTATGTAAACGATAGGCTAAATAGAGACCGCTTAAGCCACCACCAATGATAAGGATAGGTTTATGTTCTGCCATGAGTACTTAAATTTGTGGATAAAATTACGTTGTGTTTTAATCCTTAGAATATTCAAGCTTACCACCAACATAAGTCGCCATAACGTTAACATCTTTTATTTGTTCTGGTTTTATTTTAGTAAGGTCTTCACTTAAAATAACAAAGTCTGCTAGTTTGCCAACAGCAAGGCTTCCTTTTATATTTTCAGAAAATTCGCTGTACGCAGCATTAATCGTATAAGCTTTGAGGGCATCGGTTACACTCATTTTTTCTGCAGGATACCAACCTTCAGGATTATTGTCATCTAAGGTTCTTCTGGTTGTTGCAGCATAAATGCCATATAATGGCGATGCAGGTGCAACGGGCCAATCACTGCCAAACGCTAGCAAAGCATTAGCTTGTAATAAGGAGTTAAAAGCATATGTTGTTTTTGCTCTTTCTTTACCAATTAATTCTTCTGCCCATCTACCATCGTCTATAGCATGGTAGGGTTGCATGCTAGCAATTACTTTAAGCGAAGAAAATCTTGGAATATCTTTTGGGTCTAAATGTTGAGCGTGCTCTATTCTAAACCTAGGTTCTTTCTCTGGGTTTTTCCTGAGTACAGCTTCATATGCGTTCAGTAATGTAGTATTTGCTTTATCACCTATAGCATGAACAGTTATTTTAAACCCAGCCATGTCAGCTTCTTCTATCCATTTAAAAATAGTATCATTATTTAGCATTAGAATCCCTTTGTCTTTTGGACTATCGGAATAGGGATTATTAAACGCTGCCGTATGTGAGCCCAAAGAACCATCCATAAAGCCTTTTAATAAACCATTTTTAATCCACTTGTTTGCCACAAGCGTATTTGGGTCTATAGTGCGGTATTGTGGTAGTGGGTCTGCAGAATACACCCTTACTTTCAATTGATTACTAGCATACATTTTTTGCAAAACAGAAAACCCTCCTAGACTATCAACATCATGAACACTCGTTACCCCTTGACTTAAAAAATAGTTTTGTGCTTTTAAAATAGCATCTATCTTTTTTTCTGGCGATAATGGTGGTATTTTATCTAACACTAAGTACATGGCTTCACTCTTTAAAATACCAGTAGGTTCGCCTTCAGCATCTTTTACAATCTCTCCTTTAGCTGGGTTTAAAGTAGAGGTGTCAATGCCTGCAATTTTTATAGCTGCGGAATTAGCGAGAATCATATGACCATCCATACGATAAATAGCAACAGGGGTGTTGGGTGTTACGGAATCAATCCAACTTTTATTAGGGAGCTCACCGCCCCAAAGCGTATGGTCCCAATTTCCTTCTACAATCCATTCGTCCGAATTAAGTGTCTTGGCAAAATCCTCAATTTTAGTGATAAATTCTTGTTTGTTATCTACATCTCTAAGCGCTACATTTAAAAGACTATTACCTCCCATAAGTAAGTGTACATGAGCATCTATGAAACCAGGGACAACCATTTTTCCTTTTGCATCAATTACGGTAGTAGTAGCATTGATATGTTCGTTGAGCGTTTTTCTTTTGCCTATGGCAAGGATGGTATCTCCTTTAATGGCCATGGCTTCTATGGTGTCCATGGCTACATCTGGAGTCCAAAATGTGGCATTTACAACTACAGTATCGGCATAGATTTGCTGCTTTTTATTGCAGGATGATAAAAGAAATAAGTTGAGGAGTAAATATAAGAAGCTGTAGCGAAAAGGAAATAAACCGGTCATAGATGGATTTAAAAAACTAAAGATAACCAAAAAGCTAGAGGAGTATTAGAAAAATAAAAGCGCCGTTTTAAGGGCGCCTTTCTATATTTAGCTATGAGGTCTTTACTAAAGATGTTGATTTAAAAAGCTTCTCATTTTTTTCAATATAGCCTCTCCCTCTTCTTCTAATGCAAAATGACCTGTATCATAAATATTAAAATCGATGTCTTTTACATCTTTTTTGTAGGCTTCTGCACCACTTGCAGGGAAGAAAGCATCATTTTTACCCCAAACTATCAGCATAGGGGGCTGATGTTCTCTTAAATACTGCTGCCATTTTGGGTAGAGTTTTACATTATTCTGGTAATCATAGAATAAATCTAAATTTACCTTATGGGCATTAGGTCTAGATAAACGCAAATAATCTAAATGCCATGTATCTGGATTTACCACTTCTGGATTACGTACACCATGGGTGTATTGCCATTCTAACCCTTCTAAGGAAAAGACAGGTAGCATTGCTTTTTCGGTTTCTGCATTTCTATTTTTCCATAATTCTTTTGTGGTTGCCCAAGCTTCTCCCAGCCCTTCTTCATAGGCATTGCCATTTTGGTTTACTATTGCTGTTATGCGTTCTGGATGGGCTGTGGCAATCCTAAAACCAACTGGAGCACCATAATCTTGTATCATTAGTGCATATTTAGAGAGTCCTTTAAGTTCTAAAAACTGGTCTATAGTTTTTGCAAGATTGTCAAAGGTATAAGTGTAAGTGTCTGGAGAAGGAAAATCACTATTGCCAAATCCTGGATAATCTGGGGCAATTAAGTAATAGCTGTCTGCTAAGGCGTTTAATACTTTTCTATATTGATGTGATGAAGAGGGAAATCCATGGAGTAATACTATAGTAGGATTTTCTGGATTCCCAGCTTCTCTGTATGCAATGTGTACTCCGTTAACGTCTAATTTTTTGTAATAAATAGGATTCATAGTTACTATATTTTCTGTTGTTTTTTCATTTTCAGGAATAGTTTTTCCATTCTTGCAAGCACCCATTACTAAGGTTAACCCAAGAGCAATACCGATTATTTTTTTCATTGTATTATAATTTTCTGTCTGTTTCGTTAATGGCTAAGTCGTTGATGCTGGCATATCGTTTTATCATATAACCATCAGCGTCAAATTCCCAATTCTCATTGCCATAAGCTCTGAACCACTGTCCTTCTTTGGTGCGGTATTCATACTCGAAGCGTACCGCAATCCTATGGTCTTGATAGGCCCATAATTCTTTTTTAAGCTTATAGTTGAGCTCCTTTTTCCATTTGTCGGCTAAGAAGGCTTGCACTTCGGCTCGGCCATTGATAAATTGATTTCTGTTACGCCATTCGGTATCTGTAGCATATGCCATGGATACTCTTATAGGGTCTTGACTGTTCCATGCGTCTTCGGCTAATTGTATTTTTTCTAAAGCGGTTTCCTTGTTAAAAGGAGGTAATGGGTATTTTTTTTCCATAATTCTTAGTAAAAAACCGAACATTCGGTAAATTAATAATTTAATTTTTTTTAATCTGCTATAAATGAATTTTCAATTTTAGTTAGTGTTTGCTCAAAAACGGTAATGTCATTAAGACCTTTCGCTACAATAAGACTGCCTTGTATGGCGATTAAGGTTTCTAAACCCAATTGAGAAGCCTTGTCTGGATTAAACCCAAAAGCACTAGCTAAGCTGGCAAATTTAGTACGCCAGGTATGTAAACCAGCTACTATTTGTTGTTCAAACAGGGCAAGACTTGCTTGCATAGACAATGCTCTAAAAAGACAAGTTTCTTTGCCACCATCATAAAGCTGTCGTATACCGGAAAGAGCTTTAGTTAATCGTTGTGTTGGGGTATCATTTGTGTCATCCAAAGGCTTAAATACATGCAGGTCTACCCAATCATTTATATACTGGAGTACGGCTTCTGCCATTTCTTTTTTACCTTCTGGAAACCTGTGATATAGGCTTGCCTTTTTTAAGCCAGTAGCTGCTGCTAAGTCTTGTAAACTAGCACCTTCATATCCTTTTGCTCTAAAAACTTTAGTTAGGCTAATTAATATTTCTTCTTCAGATACTTTTTGTGGTCTCATAAAGCAAATGTACAAAACAATTATTAAAAACCAAACATTCGGTAAAAAACTAAATTAGAATTATGATTTACCGACTAAGCCGTTTGGGATAGCTCAGGATAAATTTGCTTCCCAATTCGCCATCAGAGTGCAGGTGTATTCGTCCTTCATGTTTTTCAATTATTTTTTTTACGATGGACAATCCTAATCCTGTGCTTTCCAAGGTTTGGTCTTCAGTAAGGGTTTGGAAAACATTAAAAATCTTCTCATGGTATTGGGGTGCAATGCCAGGGCCATTATCTTCAAAGCTTATTTCATAATAATCAGACCGTTCTAAGCTCGCTATAGTTACTTGGCAAAATTCTTTATCGTTGTATTTAATGGCGTTGCTAATAAGGTTTGCTATCACCTGACTTATTTGGGTTTTATCACCTTTAATAATGGGTAACCTACCTATTATTTTAAAATGAATGTGTTTCTGATTTTTGTAGTTCTTAAATTCATCTTCTACTAGGGCATGCAAGTCTAACCGTTCTACCTTGATTTTGCCTATTTTAGAATAGTGTAAAATGCCATTAATTAAATCTTCTAAACGCTCAATACGGCCCTCCATTAAAATAAGGTGGTTTAGTAAGCTAGCGGTATTACCGGCTTCTAAATCTTCCTTAGCAAATGTAGTTAAGCTAGAAATACCCCTGAGTGGTGCTTTTAAGTCATGAGAGGTAATGTAAACAAATTGTTCTAATTCCTTATTCTTAAGTTCGGTGTCATCTAAATTTTGGTGTAGCTCATTCAATTTTTTAAAACTATCTAAACCTGTGCCCACTACTATAAAAACAAAAAGAGAACCCATAAAAAAAATGCCACCAGAAAGGTAGGTGAGTAGGTTGGTATTCCCTAAAATAACGGCAAGCGCAACGCCTAAATAACCTACTAAAAATAGAATCATGAGCAGGCGTAATTTTTTCCAATTTGATTTAAGTTTATTATCTGGGAGTATCCTAAAGATTTTAGTGGTGTACCGCGCACTTAAGAACAAAATAAATGCTCCTAGCAAAATAAGTATGGCAATTATGTAATTGGTTAGTCCCATTATAATTGTTCTGTTATTAGAATTACTTTCTAAACGACGGACATAAAACGAAAATTCTTAAATGCTTATTATGTTATAATTACTGTCTTAATATTTTTTCCATCTTTCTCCCCTTAGCTAATTCATCCACTAATTTGTCTAAATACCGAGTTTGTCTTGTAATAGGGTTTTCTAGTTCTTCAATGCGATAGCCGCATATGACTCCTTTAATCAAATGTGCATTCGGATGCAGGGTTGCTTTTTCAAAAAATGTTTTAAAGGTGATTTTATCTTGGAGTAATTGTCTAATTTCTTCTGAACTATACCCCGTTAACCATGTAATGACTTGCTGTAATTCTTCTTCTGTGCGCCCTTTTTTAACAACTTTAGTTCGGTAATGAGGATAAACGGCGCTAAATGTAAGTTTGGCGATACGTTCATTATGTTCAGGTGTAGCTTTCATAGACATAGGTTTGTCTGTTTAAGATATTGAATTCTTTTTAAATACCCAGAATGACAATGGTATAGCTATTTTTTAAGTTGGTATTCCTTTTTTTATTCATTTATAAATGATTACAAACGACTACAATCGAAATTAAATGCTTTGTTACCGATTACTTATGGAACCAGCCCCTAAGTTTGCCTCGGTGTTGTTAGGTACAGCACTAGTATTAACTGTTTAATATATAAAATTAGTAAAATGAACGCATTAAAAAACAAAGTACAGTTGATTGGTAATTTAGGAACAGATCCAGAAGTTCTAAATTTAGATGGCGGCGGTAAATTAGCCCGCTTTTCTATCGCTACAAGCGAAAGTTATAAAAACAATAAAGGAGAACGTGTAGAAGATGTACAATGGCACAATATTGTGGCATGGGGTAAGCTGGCAGATTTAGTAGAAAGTTACTTAGTTAAAGGAAAACAGGTAGCTATTGAGGGCAAATTAACTCATAGAAACTATGAAACGAGTAACGGAGAGAAAAGATACATTACGGAAGTAAGGTGTAATGAGTTATTACTTCTTGGAAAATAGCACATTAAAGTGATAAATTTAACTAGGAAAGAGGGTTATTTACCCTCTTTTTTTGTGTTTTTTAAACTTTAACAATAGCTTAATAGTAATGAGGTTATTAACTAGCATCCATATCGTCTAACTTTACGTATATTAAAGTAATGAAAAAGCTATCTTGTTATATCGCTATATTCCTTTTAGGAACACCCATTGGATTAATGGCACAACAAGAGGCGACCACCAAAGAAGTAAATTTTTATACCCACTTAGCGGTTAAGGATGCCAATAATGAGCATCAACTTTCTTACAATAAATTAGAAGATGAACAAGATTTCTGGAACGACCAGAAAAGTTACGAGGCTATCTTAGAAAAACAACGTCCAGATTTATATGCTGTGTATATGAGGCAGAAACGTACGGAGTATCTAGCACATCAAAAATATTGTGAGGATAATGCTTGTGACCATACCGAATTGTATCTAAAACAAGCTAGTATTTACATATTACACGATACCAAAGGGAGCGAACTTGTGGCTCAATAGATTAGGCAACCTTTTGTAATAAATCAAAACAAGGACAACGTTTGCAGCGTTTGTGTTCTCCTTTTTTAAACTTATCACAACATTTAGTCTTACACTTTTTAGGATTTAACTGTTCTAAATGCGCTTGTTTAAGTTCTTTAACAGCCGATTTTTTCTTGCCCATACTGCGAATGAATATGGGCAAAAATATATTATTTTAAATAAATCTAAATAAACTATAAGTTAAATATTATAACTGGCCTGTCTCTGATGCAGCACTCTCTACGGTAAGTTGCTGTATATCTCTATCAAACAAATACAAGCCACCTTTATCATTACCAATTAAATTTATCTTATCTAATACTGTTCTTGCCAGCGCCTCTTCTTCTAATTGTTCTGCCACATACCATTGTAAAAAGTTATGGGTAGCATAGTCCTTTTCTTCTAAAGTTATGTGCACTAACTCATTAATACTCTTACTAACATAAATTTCGTGCTGGTACAATTGCTCAAACATTTTTTGAAAACTTCCAAACTCGGTATCTGGTGCCTTTAGGTCAGAGATATGCGCATGACCACCACGCTCGTTTACATATTTAATCAATTTAAGCATATGCATTCGCTCTTCATCAGAATGGCCATACATAAATTTTGCAACACCTTCTAAGCCTTTAACTTCTGCCCAGCAAGCCATAGATAAATATACTTGGCTAGATTCTGCTTCTATACGGATTTGCGTATTTAATGCTTCTTCTAATTTTTTAGATAACATAGGTTTTATTTTAAACTAAAGTTACAAATCGGATAATTAAGAATAAATTTAAAAACTTACGCTAACACCTACCGTATTTAACCCAAATTGTAAGCTCCAATCAACTTCTTTACGGGTGTTATTGTATTTTTCGCTATATTTTTTATCTAAATATTTATCTATAGATTCTACAATAAAAATACTAAGAGCAGTACTAAAGGCCACGTCAGAAATCCAGTGAAAACCATCTAAAACACGTACCATTCCAGGAATCATACCTACGGTATACAAACCAGCTTTAATCCAAGGACTTTTAAATTGTTTGCCAATGGCGTAAGCATTGCTGAAAGCTAACATAGCATGGCCAGAAGGGAAAGAATCGTAATTAAATACACGGTCTAAATGTATGGGGTCAAACGTTCCCGAGGAATCGCCACTTTTTGGTCTGGCCCTACCCACAATACGTTTGCTAACTTGTTGCAATAATCCGCCTGCAGTGGCAGAGGAGATTAAAAGAACACCAGTTCTTCTTAATTTTTCATTTTTTGTGAATAGGCCAGTTAAGTAAACAGCCCCAGTGAACATATAATTGTTGTTTGGGTTGCCGTATTTATGACCATAGTCTTTAATTGATTGCGGCACATCTTCTTCCCACCCTTGGGTCCAATTATATACTTCATCATCTACTAAAAACAAGGCTAGGGTTCCGGCGGTTAACATGCCAAAATTACCCCATTGCTCCCCTTGCCAATGTGCAGGTCTACTGTAGCTATAACCCATGCCATTGAATACGTTGCCCATGTCATAGGTAAATTCATTCCAAAGTTTGTCCTTCTTAGGTCCGGGAATGTCCTGAGCCAATGCATTAAAACTAAAACAGAGTAATACTAGTATTGATGTCAACTTTTCCATATTCAATTTTTTTTAGCCGTCAAAAATAGAACTCTTGAGCTAGCTTATAAGTATTTACATGGGCTTTTAAGATAATCTTAATATCTGGGGAGTAACCGCCGCCCATACTACATTGTATGGGGATATTATTTTCCTTAGCAATTTTAAATACTAAGGCATCTCTTTTTGCACAACCTTCTATACTCATCCCTAGGGTGCCTAATTTATCTGTAGCCAATACATCTACACCAGATAGATAAAAAATAAAATCTGGTTGTTGTTCTTCCATCAAATTAGGTAGAATATTTGAAAGTAGCTTTAAATAAGTAGCATCATCTGTGTTTTTGGCTAACGCAATATCTAAGTCCGATGTTTCTTTTTTAAAAGGGTAGTTACCTTCACCATGCATTGAGAAAGTGAAAACGCGCGGCTCATTGCTGAATATTTCTGCAGTACCATTGCCTTGGTGCACATCTAAATCTATTATGAGTATTTTTTTAGCTAGTTGATGAAACAGTAAATAATGAGCAGCTATGGCTTGATCATTTAGTAAACAAAATGCTTCCGCTCTATTGGTGTAGGCATGGTGGGTTCCACCAGCAATATTCATACTAACACCATATTCTAGCGCATAATGGCAGTTATTTATAGTACCTTGAGCAATAATACGCTCTCGTTTTACTAAAACATCAGATAGTGGAAATCCACTTTTTCTTATTTCTTTGGGGGTCAACTCTAAATTGATGAGCCTATTGTAATAGGTTTCTTCATGTGCTCGAATAATATCTACTTTAGACGCAAGTGTAGGCGCAAAAAAATTAGCCGCTGTACAAATACCCTCTAGTTGTAATTGTTGTGGCAGGAGCTCGTACTTGATCATAGGAAAACGATGCCCATCTGGCAACGGATGTTTGTAAATAGGGTGATAGGCTATTTTTAGCATTACTCATCTACTTTTTTAAGATAGTAACTAATAAGTGCTCTAATTCCTTTTGATGTAAAGGTTTTTCTATGACATCATCGCAACCTAAAGCTTTTAATTCCTCTAATTCCTCTTCCAATATAAAGGCAGATTGTACTATAATTGGTAAGGTGAAACCCTCCTTTCTTAGTTGTGCTATTGTAGCTTTACCGTTTAAAATAGGCATATTTAAATCCATCACAATTAAGTCTACTTGGTTAGGGTATTTTTTAAGATAAAAAAGTACTTCTGTACCATCTGTAACATGTGCTAGATTGTATTTTTCTTTAAGCCACATTTCTAACAAGTAAAAATTTACTTGTTCATCATCTGCAACCAATAGGGTATATTTTTTTTCCTCCATAGCTAAACGGCTCTAAGCTATTTAATTTAGAGGTGTAGAACAAAAATATGCACACAACAATTTGTTAAGTAGTGTTATTTTTTCTTATGCTTTACTGTGAAGGGCTAATTGTATCCGTTTTCGTTTTGCATCAACCTCTAAAACTTTTACAATTACTTGTTGATGTAAACTAACAATACTATTGACATCACTCACGTAACTGTCCGATAAATTAGATACATGAATCAACCCACTTTCTTTGATACCTACATCTACAAAACAACCAAAGTTAGTAATGTTGTTAACAATTCCTGGTAGTAATTGGCCTGACCTTAAATCTTCTATAGTTCTAATATTTTGGTCAAACGTAAAGGCTTTGGCCTTTTCCCTACGGTCTAGCCCTGGTTTTTCCAATTCTTCTAAAATATCTTGTAGCGTGGGTAAGCCTATGGTTTCCGTTTGGTATTTTTTTAGGTCGATGTTCTTTAGTACTGCGGTATTACGAACAATCTTGGTTAGTGGAACACCTTGGTCTTTCGCCATTTGTTTTACTATACCATAACTCTCTGGATGCACGGCCGAATCGTCTAGTGGGTTCTCCGCATCACGAATACGTAAAAATCCAGCTGCTTGCTCAAAAGCTTTACCACCCAAGCGAGGCACTTTTTTTATGGCTTCCCTAGAAGTAAAAGCTCCGTTTTCTGCTCTATGGTTTACAATATTTTCCGCTAGTTTAGGACCAATGCCAGATACATAACTTAAAAGCGATTCACTTGCCGTATTCACGTTAACGCCTACGGAGTTTACACAGCTTTCTACTACAGTATCTAAAGCGGATTTCAATTTGGTTTGGTCAACATCGTGTTGGTATTGTCCAACGCCAATACTTTTGGCATCAATCTTAACCAATTCTGCCAAGGGGTCTGCTAAACGCCTTCCTATAGAAACAGCGCCACGTACGGTAACATCATAATTTGGAAACTCATCACGGGCAATTTTAGAGGCAGAATAAATACTGGCTCCAGCTTCACTCACCACAAACACTTCCAAATCGCGTTTAAAAGGCGTGTTTTTTACAAGATTTTCGGTCTCTCTAGATGCCGTGCCGTTACCAATGGCTATGGCTTCAATTTTATAGGCATCTACCAAAGAAGCTATTTTTTTACTCGCTTCCCTAAACTGTTTTTGTGGTGGATGAGGATAAATGGTCTCGTTATGCAATAGATTGCCATTGGCATCTAAACAAACCAATTTACAACCAGTTCGGAAGCCAGGGTCAATGGCCAAAATACGTTTCTCCCCTAGGGGTGGTGCTAACAGTAATTGCCTTAAATTTTTGGTGAATACGGCAATGGCCGCCTCATCTGCTTTTTCTTTAGCTTGCTTTAAAATTTCGTTAGATAGAGAGGGTAGCAACAATCTTTTGTAGGCATCTTCTACAGCCATAGCAATTTGGTCTGCACAAGCATTATTACTCTTTATCACTTTTTGATCTATTCGGTCCAAAGCGCGGTCGTCATCAATACTAATTTTAATGCGAATAAATCCTTCGCTCTCTGCACGAAGTATGGCTAGTAATCGGTGCGATGGACAGCGGGAAAGAGACTCGTTCCAATCAAAATAATCCTGGTATTTCTGTGCCTTTTCATCATCTTTTTTGGTGCCAATCACTTTGGTTTCTAACTGGGCGTATTTTTCTAATTGCGTTCTAATTTGGTTGCGAATATCTGTACGCTCATTAATCCATTCCGCAATAATATGTCTGGCGCCTTCCAGTGCAGCAGCTTCATCAGGGACATTTTGGTTGGTGTATTTGCCCGCGGTAAAATCCAAATCTGTAGTGCGCTGTGCCATGATGATTTTAGCCAAAGGCTCCAATCCATTTTTGCGTGCTTTTTCAGCTTTGGTCTTTCTACTTTTCTTAAAAGGCAAGTATATATCTTCTAAGACGGTAGCGTCTGCCGTTTGTTCTATTTTGCTTTTTAGTTCTGGCGTTAAAGCATCTTGCTCTTCAATAGCTTTTAAAATGGTAGCCTTGCGTTTCTCTAAGGCCTCAAAAACTTCTTTGAACTTTACAATTTCACCAATTTGCAACTCGTCTAAATTACCCGTGCGTTCTTTTCGGTAACGTGCAATAAAGGGTACGGTGCAATCTTCTTCTAAAAGACTAACCGTGTTGGCCACACTTTTGCTGTCTAGTTGTGTGTTTTGGGTGATGAATTGTATAGCGTTCATAGTGCTTAGGAATTTTTTAATGTCAGGTCGAGCGTTGTTGAGACCTAATTAACGTTAGGTTCTTTAAATTCTCGACTGCTATCAATTTGTAATTAGAAAATTAAAGGACAGCTATGTGCTAACTAATTCCCTCCCCATTGGCAACCCCATCTTCATCTGGGTTTACGAATACCAATTTGTTATCAGAGTTTTCCGTCATCAAAATCATGCCTTGGCTTTCTACACCTCTTAATTTTCTGGGTGCTAAATTCACCAATACGGTTACTTTTTTGCCAACGATATCTTCTGGTTTAAAACTTTGTGCAATACCAGAAACAATGGTACGCACGTCTATACCTGTATCTACTTTAAGCACCAACAATTTATCTGCCTTCGGCATTTTTTCTGCTTCTAAAATGGTACCTACACGAATGTCTAACTTGGTAAAATCTTCGTACGTAATGGTCTCTTTTTGAGGCGCAGCATCTGTATTGGTGCTAGCATTACTTAGTTTGGTGGCTTCTAATTTTTCCAATTGTACTTCTATTTCTTTGTCTTCTATTTTGCGGAAAAGCAGTTCACTTTTATGGATAGTGTGGCCGGCAGCCAGTAAAACTTCTTTAGCGCTAATATCTTTCCAATCTAATGAGCTATCGCTTGAACTAATATCAAGAATGCCTTTTAATTTAGCAGAAGTAAAAGGTAGGAAAGGCTCACTTAACACTGCAAGGGCAGAAGCTATCTGTAGGGCAACATACATTACGGTTTGGGTACGGGCTTCATCGGTCTTTATTAATTTCCAAGGTTCTTCATCTGCCAAATATTTGTTCCCTAAACGGGCTAAATTCATCAATTCTTGGCTCGCTTCTCTAAAACGGTAACGCTCCAAAGAATCGGTTAAGATTTGCGGATAGGTACGCATGGTTTTTAAGGTTTGCGAATCTAATTCAGTAAATTCTGAAGGGGTAGGCACCACACCGTTGTAATATTTGTGCGTTAATACGGCTACACGGTTAATAAAGTTGCCAAAAATGGCTACCAACTCGTTGTTATTGCGAGCTTGAAAATCTTTCCACGTAAAATCGTTATCCTTGGTCTCTGGTGCGTTTGCCGTTAATGTATAGCGCAATACATCTTGCATATCTGGAAATTCTTGCAAATATTCGTGCAACCAAACTGCCCAGTTTTTAGAAGTGGATAATTTGTTGCCTTCCAAATTCAAAAATTCGTTTGCAGGTACATTTTCTGGCAATATAAAATCGCCATGCGCTTTAAGCATACTTGGGAAAATAATACAGTGAAAAACAATATTGTCCTTACCAATAAAATGTAACATTTTGGTGTCTTGGTCCTTCCAATACGGTTCCCAATCTTTGTTTTCTCTAGCGGCCCATTCTTTGGTAGAAGAAATATAACCAATAGGAGCATCGAACCAAACGTACAATACTTTACCATCTGCGCCGGCTACAGGAACGGGAATACCCCAATCCAAATCTCTGGTAACCGCACGGGGTTTTAAACCATCGTCTATCCAAGATTTACATTGCCCGTACACATTAGGTTTCCAATCGTTCTTATGTCCTTTAAGAATCCATTCCTTTAAAAAGTCTTCATAGCGGTCTAAAGGTAAAAACCAATGTTTGGTTTCTTTAAGAGTGGGCACTGCACCAGTAATGGTAGATTTTGGATTGATTAAATCCGTAGCGTTTAAAGATGTACCACAATTTTCGCACTGATCGCCGTACGCTTCGGGATTACCGCATTTTGGACAGGTTCCAGTAACAAAACGGTCTGCTAAAAATTGATTGGCCTCCGCATCATACAACTGTTCGGTTGTTTCTTCAATAAAATCACCTTGTTCGTATAATTTTTTAAAGAAATCAGATGCGGTTTGGTGGTGAATTGGCGCAGAAGTTCTGGAATAGTTATCAAAGCTAATCCCAAATTCCGCAAAAGAATCTTTGATAACGGTATGATACTTATCTATAATTTCTTGTGGCGAAACACCTTCTTTCTTTGCTTTCATAGGTATGGCTACACCATGCTCATCACTACCGCAAATAAAAGCTACGTCTTTACCTTGTAAACGCTGATAACGTGCGTAAATATCTGCGGGTACATATACGCCTGCTAAATGCCCAATGTGGATGGGACCATTAGTGTAAGGTAAAGCGGCTGTTATGGTATATCTAGAAGGATTGTTCTGCGACATGGATTCAAATTTAGGCGTCAAAAATAAAGAATTTAACCGCAAGCATGCGAACAAACTGTCACAAACAATTGGTGTAAAAGCTTTACAAGCTAACAATAAATTATGCTTAGGAAAGTTTTTAATAGTGAAGTATTAAAATGAAAGTATAATCTTACAAGTGCGAGATATGAGTATAGGTAATCCAAAAAAGTTTGAAGCCTTAAAAAAGCTAGAGAAAATCACCAAGAATGCAGAAATCGCGGAGGAGAGTGGAGATAGTGCTAAGCTGTATATAGATAAAAATCACTTAACCAAAAAGGAGCTTACCTTTAAAACTGATGCAGATAAGCCCAAATGGGCTTAAAAAATAATCCCCCAAGTGGTACTATTCTTTGGAATGGGGTGAGAAGAGCACCATTGAGGGATTAGAGAAATCGGGGGTTGGTTACATTATCATAACAGACTTGCTCATAAATTGGTCTGCAACCTGTATTCTATAAATGTATTTTCCGGTGGATAAGCTTCCTCTAACGCGCTCTCGTATGTTGATTTCTGCCGATCCTTCCATAACCATTTCGTTGAAAACAGTGCCAACCTTTTGCCCCAATATATTGTACAATTGTATGTCTACATGGGCGCTGAATGGCATTTCTAAGTGAATATGTGGATTGTTTTCTGTGGGATAATACGGCGTGTGTACTACCTCTGTGCGTATTTCCTCTTCTGGTGTTTCGCTATCAGGGTCCGTTGGTGTTGGTGGTGTCGGTGGTTCGTCGCTATAGGCAATATCATCAAAATCTACGCCACTACAATTAAAACCAAGATTCACCGGTTTGTAAGGGTGGTCTAGTAAATGTGTTTCTACTTTGTCTACAGGCACACACATCCATTCTGCTAAAACAGTAGCATATAAGTCTCTAAAATCCATGGTGTACTCCAAATTACCACGATTATTAGGTTCATCTAATCTAGGGTGTTCCCCAACAAAAGCACTACCACTAAGGCCAGAACCAAAAAATAAAGTAGGAGCTGCTTTTCCGTGGTCTGTACCATTAGAGCCATTCTCATAAATACGGCGACCAAACTCGGAGAAAGTCATGCTCAATACCTTGTCGTCTTGTTGGGTAAAAGCAATGTCCTCATAAAAATTATTTATGGCGATAGATAAAGTAGACATTAATCGCTCATGGGTCAAAGGTTGATTGCCGTGGGTATCAAAACCTCCCATAGAAATCATATATACTTTGGTACCTAAATTACCTTTAATTAATCTGGCCAATAACGCTAACTGTCTTGCAAAACCATTGTCTTGGTATTCTACTTGGTTTTGACCACGCATATAGGCTTCGTGTATTTTTCCAGAATATTCATAAGTAGTATTAGCTACGCCACGTAAAAAACGTAACTGGTCGCCATACATACACTCATCAAACAGCGCATTTTCTAAATCGTAAAACTGTCCTGTCTCTGCAATTTCTTCTAACTGGTCTACATTGTTGGTGACAAATGCATAGTTAGTTTCATTTCCCTGAAAAACAAGGTTAGAGATACTTCCAATTTGTATGGCAGCAGGGGAGGCAGGCGGGTTTACTAAATAGTCCGGATAAATATCCTCAAAATAGCGCCCCATCCATCCGGTATTTAAGCCACTAAAGCCAGTAGTAGCTAAATCCGTATTAGCGTAGATATCAGAACCTGTAAAGTGGGACAAACTCTGATTCTGATACCCAACACCATGTACAGCTTTAAACTGCCCGTTACCCCACAAGGGTTCCAAAGCATTCATATAAGATGGTATGCCAAAATCGTCTGTAAGTTTTAAGACCTTACTTTCTGGAATGTAAATGTTAGGTCTAGCATTTGCGTAGGTGTCGTATTGTTGAACGGGTATTACGGTGCTTAAGCCGTCATTACCACCGTTAAGTCTAATTAAAATTAAAATGTTATCTGTTTCTGCAGCAGCAATAGCTGCAGTTAAAGGAGAAGGTGCGGAGGCAGAAAGCATATTGCCACCTAATAGCATGCTCCCAGAGCCTGCTATGCCCAAAGCTTGTAGAAAAGACCTTCTACTCCAATTTTTATGTTCTTGGTCGTGCCCCTCGTGCTGTAAGCCTTTAAAAGGGGAATTATCGTGGTTGTGATGATCGCACATAAGGGTAGGTTTATTTTAGTTGAAATTCTGGTTGTCTGCTTAAGTAACGTAATAACTGTCTCACTTGGTTTGGGGCTTCCATACTTACGGATAAAGACCAATAGCCTAATCCGCCAGCGACATAGTCTGGAGAGTAATATTCATTTGGCACATCGTCTGTTTTAAAAGCATCAACGGCATTCAGAAAATCTTGTTCCGTAAGGAGTCCTTTTGGGGTGAATTTATCTACGAATGCCCGAGTAACCACTTCCGGATTCCCGGTATCGCCACCAACTAGATCCATGGCTAAGGCTCTAAACTTTTCATCGTCTTCTTGAAAATGCAAGTCTATAAAAACCTCCATAGTTAACCACCTGCCAATAATATAGTTGGTGTTTATCCATTGTCTATCGCGTTGCCAACCGGCTACATCTACGGGCTCAAAAACTTCTTGCCCAATCATCTCGCAGGCATCTAGCATGTTAATGATTAAGTCGTCCGTATACCCAAAATCTGTCTCCTTAGTAAAATTCAGATATAAATCAAAAGGTGATTTTATAATTACACCAATGGCGGTATCGTCAAAAAAGTGTTGACTTTTAAATAACTGTCTTAGTACAGGAGCAAGTTCAAAATTGCTACTCACAAACGTAGCAGCTAAGCCGCTAATTATAGTTTGTGCATTGCCTGAAGCGTCATTACTATCTGGATGCACAAAATATTCGTAGAGTTTGGTGCAGATAAAAGTAGCAATCTCATTCTGCCTTTGGGTAAATAAGATTTCAATAACATCATCATAACCCCAATTGCCCGTTTGACCAAGAATGGTCTTGGGACCCGGGTCAAAGCGGTCTGCTCTAAAAGTAACCTTAGTACAACCAACTTCACCCCGTTCTACATAACCTGTTAAGGCCTTGGCGGTTTCTACAATATCTTCTTCTGTGTAGCCATTACCATCACCCAGGGTAAATAGCTCATACAGCTCACGAGCGTAATTTTCATTAGGGTTATTGCCATTGTTAAAAGCACCATCCAAATAGTACAACATGGCACTGGTAAGGCCAACTTCACTTATTAAAGTTCTAAAGTTGCCAATAGCATTGCGTTGTAGGCACTCTAAATATTCAAACAAAAAAGTGTTACAATCGTACACACTCAATTGGGTAACCACGTGGTTGCTCCAGAAAAAACTAAGACGTTCTCTAAGGTTGTTGGTCAACATTTGGTTGCCATAACCAGCGCGTATTTCACGCAGTTGCTCTCTACGTACCTGTCTTCTGGCATCATCATCCGCAGGATAGTCTGCATTGGTCCAATTGGCCCAAAGAGGAGCAGCAAGGGGGGGAGCAGCAAGGGCTTGGTCAACTAAGGTATCTACAAGAGTACCTGCATTTTGACCAATGGCCGATTCAATAGTTGTGTTAGAGGCACTAAAGCCTAATCTTCTGTACAAATGCGCAGCCTTCTCCTTGTCTAGAGGAGTAGTATACGGCGCTAGGGTTGCAGAATTACAATTTACAAAGAATTCCATAGCGTTGTTTGGCGTTATAATTTCTCATAGTCTTTTGGGTAAACTATGTGTTTTAGGTAGGCGTGGTTCTTTTGAGCCCGTAAATTACAATCTTAACGCAATTTTAAGGTTGAACTACCAAATTTTTCGACGAAATGCAAAACAATTTTTGCTACATTTAAAAAATATGGGGCAACATAACGAGTTTGGAAAGCTTGGAGAGCAACTGGCTGTTAATTTTTTACAAGAAAAGGGGTATCAGATTCTAGAACGAAACTATAGATATCTTAAAGCAGAGATTGATATTATTGCTCAGGTGAATAATTTACTGGTAATCGTAGAGGTTAAGTCCCGTTCTTCCAATTATTTACAAGAAATAATAGAGACGGTAAACGAAAAGAAAAAACGACTTTTGGTACAGGCTGCGGATTATTATGTGACAAGTTTAGATTTAGATGTAGAGGTACAATTTGATATCGTTACCATACTTAAAAATCAGAATAAATATGTTTTGGAGCATTTAGAAAATGCATTTTATCATTTTTAACTATTTGTTTTATTTGTAACAATGTGTTAATTTTGGCATAAATACCAATAACATGAAAACAATATCGTCTGTTGTAGAGCATTACATTAAAAAGAAACCATTTTTACAAAGTGCATTAGCGCAGGGTATCATCAACCTTACCTCTTTATCTAGAATAGTTAAACCAGAAATAGAGGAAGAATTGGGTAAAGACGTGCGTAATGGTGCTATTGTTATGGCTTTAAAGCGCTTATCTGACGATTTGGAGTTTAGGGCAACCCATAAAATTGTTAAGGTCCTAAAGAATATTGGTGAAATTACCGTGCGATCTAACCTCACCGATTATACTTTTTTAAATTCAGAAACTATTTTGGCCAAACAAGCCAATTTATTAGAAAAGGTGCACGAGAATCAAGACATTTTTTATACCTCTAGCCGTGGAGTAAATGAGATTAATATTGTAGTAAGCAATATTTTAGATAAGACGGTAGAGGAGTTGTTTCAGAACGAGCGTTGCACACAAAAGGCAACTAATCTTTCTTCTGTAACGGTAAAATTACCAGCAGAAAACGTCTCTGTTCCTGGAATATACTATTTTATTTTTCAGCGTTTGGCTTGGGAGGGTATTGTACTATATGAGGTTATTTCTACTACAAACGAATTTACTATTTTGGTAAATGATGAGCAAGTAGATGTGGCGTTTAGAACTATTAAAGATTTAAAAACCTTATAGAAGACTAAGCTTCTAATTTTTTCGTTTGGTTGTTATAGTTGTTATCCATGACCAAAAAACGAATTCTTTGGACCATTTTTACCCTTATGGGGTTTTATGCTTGTTATTTATTGTACGTGTTTGTTTTATCTCCTAAAAACAATTTACAACCCATATACCTTATTCCAAAGGATGCTGTTTTTATAATTGAATCGGATAAACCTGTTGAAGGTTGGCAAAAAGTTAGTGATAGTGATGCATGGGAACATTTAACTAGTAACAGCTATTTTTCTGAACTAACTGAAAGTATTCAAAAAATAGACACGGTTTTTAAAGACCAACAACGCCTGTTTAAGCAGTTTGATGGCCGCTCTCTTTACATATCTATTCACATGATTTCTAAAAAGGATTATGGAATATTTTACGTGCTAGATTTAAAGAAATTAGCAAAATTAAAATTAGTTAAATCTTATTTAAATACCCTACTCAATGACGATTATGTGTTGAGTAAAAGAAATTACCACGGGCAAGAAATTTTGGAACTTTTGGATAAAAGAACCAAGAAAACCATGTATATCAGTTTTATTAAAAATCAGCTCATTGCCTCTTACACGCACACTTTAGTAGAGGCAAGTATTGATCAACACAAAGAACCTTTTCTTGGTAGAAATTTAGAATTTTTAAGAGTAAATGAAGAGGTGGGTTATGCAGATGATTTTAGATTATACATTCAATATAAATATTTAGACGATTATTTAGGGCAGTATTTTAGCACTGTGCCAGATGCTTTAGAACGATTAAACAAGAATTTAAAGTTCACCGGCTTTAGTTTAGATTTAGAAAACGAAGTACTCACCGCAGAAGGTTTCTCTAATATTACAGAAGCCAATGAAGTATACCTTAATGCTTTGAGGGCCTCTGGAACTTCTGAACGAAACGTACCTATTATTGCTCCTAAAACTACTTCTTTATACGTTGGGTACGGATTTAAAGATTTTGCCACCTTCTATGCCAATTTTGAAGATATTTTAAAGGCGGATAGTACGCAATTTCAATCGTATAAAAACAATCTTGAAAGGGTAGAACGTGTTTTAAAAATTAACGTACAAGAACAGTTTGTAAGTTGGATAGGGAATGAAATTGCTGTACTGCAATTGACTTCTAATCTTACGCAAGATAAGGATGAGACGGCACTGCTTATTAAAACCAAAGATGCAGCTTTAGCTAAGGAACAATTGGATTTTGTTTTACAGCAAATACGAAAAAAAACTCCCATTAAGTTTAAATCAGTTGTCTATAAAAATCACGATATCCATTTTTTATCCATCAAAGGTTTTTTTAAATTGTTATTAGGAAATCGGTTTAATGCGTTTGACAAACCTTATTTTACTCAAATTGAAGATTATGTTGTGTTTAGTGATAATCCAAATACATTAAAATCCATAATAACCGATGTATTGGATGGGAGTACCTTGGAGAATAGTCAAGATTTTATCACATTCAATAATCGCTTTGAGCAAGAATCTAGTGTCTATGTTTATGCAAATGTGCCTTTGTTATATAAAGGTATTTACCAAGAAGCAGACTATGCTACAAAAAAATTATTAACAACCAATAAAGATTATTTTATTTGCTTTCCGCAATTAGGGATACAGCTAACACCAGAAGAAGAACTTTTTAAAAGTACCTTGGTTACCGCCTACCAACCCGTAGGGATGGTGGCACAAAACCAGTATTATGGTAAACCAGAAGTAAACAAAAGACATCAACCTATAAGTAAAGTAGAAAAAGAAATTACGGAAGCTGTATTTAATTTAAAACCCATGTACCCAAAAGACCTAAACGCAAAAAGTTACCAAATAAAATATGCTTCTGGGGCCCTTAAGATGCAGGTGGGCTTAACAGATGGCAAAAAAAATGGTAGGTATAAAGCGTACTATCCAGATGGTACCCGTAAAATGACGGGTAAATTTAAAGAAGATAAACAGGCAGGTACTTGGCGCTATTACAATAGGGATGGACAATTAGTGCTCAAAAAACGATTTTAAACTACTGTTCTAATCTAAAATGTACCATTAAATTGTACTCAGTAAGTAAGTATAATAGTGTACGAAGCAATGCAAACAGACATAGAAAAATTAGAAAGAACTTAATCGTTTTTTTTCTTCTTTTATATTTAATGGAACTCGTATTGGCTTTAGTTATCATGGCGATGGTTTGCTATAATCAACGAAATAGTAAGAAAAGTATTACAATTATTTTTTGGTAACGGTTGTTTTTCGACGAATTACAGTTAAATTGATATAGTATATTTTATAAGGCATTGCCTTGGAATCTAATCCATAAATCTTTAATTACATTTTATAATTTATAGCAATAGAATCTTACAAATACCGTTTTCTCTAGTAACATGGAAAAGACATTTACTTTTGATGATATTATGGCGTTCCCGAGTAGGTATCGCGGTCGCTTAATGAATAAGGTTTCTGGCCTTAAACCTGCAAATTTAATTGGCACACAAGCCAGTAATGGCGATGCCAACTTAGCTATTTTTAATAGTGTGGTGCACATAGGGGCCAATCCGCCATACATAGGGTTTATTCTTAGGCCCACAACCGTGGCAAGGCATACATACGAAAACATAAAAGAGACAGGAGTTTTTACCATCAATCAGATTACAGAATCCATGCACAAGCAAGCGCACCAAACTTCTGCTAAGTACGACAAGGGTGTGTCTGAGTTTGATGCAGTGGGTTTAATTCCATACCATCATGAAGATTTTAAGGCGCCTTTTGTGTACGAAAGCCCTATAAAAATTGGTCTTTCTTTTGTGGAGGAACAACTAATAAAGGTTAATGATACCCGGCTGATTATTGGTAAAGTAGAGAATTTAATTTTACCAGAAGACGTGCTATTAGAAGGGGGGGATATCGCTTTAGAACGCTTAGGTAGTGTTGCTATTGGCGGTTTAGACAGTTATTATGCTGTAGATAAGTTAGGGCGCTATGGTTATGCCGAACCGGAATAGGGTAAATGCCGAAGAAAATTTTAATACGGGAGACATTAGACCCTTAAGTCCTGCGGACAGTTTCCTTAACTAAAGGGAACTGCTGTAATTTTTTGGAGATTTTATGAAAAGTGGAGAAGATGCTGAAACAAGTTCAGCAAGACGGTTCGTTGGAGCTTTGCACTTTTTACTTCAGATAGATTTCTCAGTAATAGCTTCGCTACAACTATCGAAATGATGTGAACCAAAACCAATTTCACTTTTTATCTAATAACTTTGGGTTGTTGTATTTTTTTCAATTCACAAAAAGGACACCTTACCATCAACCATCAACCATCAACCATCAACCATCAACCATCAACCATCAACCATCAACCATCAACCATCAACCATCAATCATCAATCATCAACCCTAATTAGCTAAAGGCTGTAAAATTCGTAAGGCAACATCTACGTTGGTAATCCGATCCATAGTCAAGAGAAGGCGTAAACCGTTCCGGGTTTCTTTTTCTTTTAGTTTTACTTT
The DNA here is from genome assembly GCF_011882165.1 of Croceivirga sp. JEA036. Taxonomy (NCBI): domain Bacteria; kingdom Pseudomonadati; phylum Bacteroidota; class Flavobacteriia; order Flavobacteriales; family Flavobacteriaceae; genus Croceivirga; species Croceivirga sp. JEA036. The sequence goes on along the minus strand of NZ_JAATON010000002.1, from coordinate 587,415 downwards.
ATTAGGATTGGTCTGCACATATTGCAATACGCGGGTAAAGGCATTGGTTTGGTAAAAATCGGATTGCTGGTCGGCAAGAAAGTAACCCACAAATTTACCTTTTTTCATCACTACCTTTTCCAAGCCAATTTTGTTGGCAATCCATTTTACGCGTACGGAGTTTAAAAGGTCAACCGCTTCGTCTGGCAGCTCACCAAAACGGTCTTTTAGTTGTTGTTCAAATTGCTGCAACTCGGTTTCGTTGGTGGTTTCGTTTAACTTGGTGTACAAGTTTAAACGCTCCGTAATGTTATTGATATACTCGTCTGGGAATAACAACTGAAAATCGGTATCCAAAGTAGTTTCTTTAACATAGACTTTTTTACGGTCGTTCCCTTCCACTTCGTCGTACAACTCCTTAAACTCGTTTTCTTTTAATTCATCTATAGCTTCAGAAAGAATTTTTTGGTAGGTTTCAAAACCAATTTCATTGATAAAACCGCTTTGCTCACCACCCAGTAAATCGCCCGCCCCACGGATTTCTAAATCCTTCATGGCAATATTAAACCCACTTCCCAAATCCGTAAACTGCTCTAAGGCTTCAATACGTTTACGGGCTTCTGGTGTCATGGACTCATATGGAGGGGTAATAAAATAACAGAAGGCTTTTTTATTGCTTCGCCCCACACGACCACGCATTTGGTGCAAATCACTCAATCCAAAATTATTGGCATTGTGGATAAATATGGTGTTTGCATTGGGTACATCTAACCCACTTTCAATTATGGTTGTAGACACCAATACATCAAACTCACCGTTCATAAAAGAAATCATGAGTTCTTCTAGTTTTTTACCGTCCATTTGCCCATGGCCAATGCCAATTTTAGCATCGGGTACCAGCCGTTGTAGCATACCTGCTACTTCTTTTATATTTTCTATTCGGTTGTGGATAAAAAATACTTGTCCGCCGCGCGAAATCTCGTAAGAAACCGCATCTCTAATTACTTCTTCGTTTAGACCAATAACCCTACTTTCTATAGGATAACGGTTGGGTGGTGGTGTGGTAATTACAGACAAATCCCTGGCTGCCATTAAACTGAACTGCAAGGTTCTTGGTATAGGTGTCGCCGTTAGGGTAAGAACATCTACATTTTCTTTTATCGCCTTTAATTTATCTTTTACGGCTACACCAAATTTTTGTTCCTCATCAACAATAAGTAGTCCTAAATCTTTAAATTTTACGTTCTTGTTCACCAATTGGTGCGTGCCAATAATAATGTCTACTTGGCCAGCTTCTAGGCGTTCTAAAACGTCTCTTTTTTCTTTGGTGGTTCTAAATCGGTTTAAATAGTCTATGGTAACCGGAAACTCTTCTAGTCGTTTTCTAAAGGTCTTGGCATGCTGAAAAGCCAAAATGGTTGTAGGCACCAAAACAGCAACTTGTTTGCCATTGTCCACAGCCTTAAAAGCGGCTCTAATGGCAACTTCGGTTTTTCCAAAGCCTACATCACCACAAATAAGTCGGTCCATAGGACGCTCACTCTCCATGTCTTTTTTAAAGTCCTCCGTAGCTTTTGCCTGGTCCGGTGTATCCTCGTAAATAAAAGAAGCCTCTAGCTCGTGCTGTAGATAGCTGTCTGGCGCATATTGAAACCCTTTTTCCGTACGTCTTTTTGCGTATAGTTTTATAAGGTTAAATGCAATATGTTTAACCCTGCTCTTGGTTTTTTGCTTCAGCTTTTTCCAGGCGGCAGAACCTAACTTAAATACTTTGGGCGGCGCACCATCTTTGCCGTTGTATTTGCTTATTTTATGTAGGGAGTGTATGCTAACGTAGAGTATGTCTCTATCGCCGTAAATAAGTTTTATGGCTTCTTGCTTTTTGCCTTCTACATCTATTTTTTGTAAACCGCCAAATTTACCTATACCGTGGTCTATGTGGGTAACATAATCGCCTACCTCTAATTTGGTGAGTTCTTTTAAGGATATGGCCTGTTTTTTAGAATAGCCATTCTTTAGGTGAAATTTATGGTAACGTTCAAAAACCTGATGGTCTGTATAACAAGCTAGTTTTAGTTCCTGGTCTATAAAGCCATTGAATATTGGAATCACCACCGCTTGGTAGTGCACCTTTTCTTCCATGTCTTTAAAAATATCTTCAAAACGCTTGGCTTGCTGCTCCGTTGCGCAGAAAATAAAATTAACGAAACCGTCTTTATGGTTTTGGTTCAGGTTATTGATGAGCAGTTCAAACTTTTTATTAAAGGTGGGCTGCGGCTTATTTTGAAACTGAATAATATCCGTCTGTTCGGTATCCTTGGCATTTAATTGGCCCAATTGAACCAGATTAAATTGATGCAATTGTTCCTGTAACAATGCACTGCTGGCAAAAAGCTCATCGGGTGTTGCGCGTTTAACCTCGTTGCCTAGTTTATTGAAACTTTCTTCCGCACGTTCAAAATTTTCATTAATACGATTGTACACCAAAGGCAAGTCTTTGGCAAAAATCACCGTATTGTTAGCTATGTATTTTAGAAAGCTTTGTCTGCTTTCTTGTAAGGTTTTGTTTTCTACGTTTGGGATAATGGTAATTTTATTCACCTTATCCATAGACAATTGTGTTTCTACATCAAACGTACGGATGCTATCTACCTGGTCTCCAAAAAATTCTAGTCGGTACGGTTTATCATGGCTAAAAGAAAAGACATCTACAATACCCCCACGTACAGAGAATTCTCCCGGCTCTGTAACAAAGTCTACACGTTTAAATTTGTATTCAAATAGTACTTCGTTTAAAAAATCTAAGGATAAAGTATCGTCCAACTTAATTTTGAGCGTACTTTTTTCCAGTTCTTTACGGGTTACCACTTTTTCAAAAAGGGCATCGGCATAGGTAACAATCAATGCAGGTTTCTTCCTGGAGTTTATCCGGTTTAGCACCTCTGCTCTCAAAAGTACATTGGCATTGTCCGTTTCTTCTATTTGATAGGGCCTACGGTAGCTGCCTGGATAGAACAGTACATCCTTATCGCCTAGTAGTTGTTCTAAATCGTTAAGTACATAGGCGGCCTCTTCCTTATCGCTCAGCAACACCAAAAATGGCTTTTCGGCTGTTTTAAACGTATTTGCTAAGGCAAATGAGAGTGAAGATCCTACCAGGCCTTGAACGGTAGTTTTTAAGGGCGATGCAGAATCTTGGGCAATAGTGTTTTGCAGTTTCCTAAGGGTAGGAGACTGTTCAAATAGCTGAAGTACGGACGCTTTGGTCAATCCTGTAATTTTTTTTGAGTTGCAAAGATACGCATCGTTCCTAAATCGATGCCATCCATTTTTGATGGAAATGCGTTAGTCCTTGACGCTAAAAATGAACACCTTGCCAAAATTCTCTTTTTGTAAATTTAAAAGAGACCAATACTTTTTATATGGAAGCCAAGAAGTTTAATGTTTTTGTAATAGGAAGTGGCATTGCGGGGCAAACCGTTGCTACTAGTTGTGCCGAAGCTGGCCTTAAGGTGGCCATTGCCGATAAGCGAGCGTTTGGAGGGACTTGTGCCAATAGGGGGTGCGACCCTAAAAAGGTGCTACTAGCTGCTACAGAAGCACTACAGCAAACAGCACAATTAAAGGGTATTGGCATAGAAGGTAAAATAGAAATCAACTGGAAAAAGCTACAGAAATTTAAGCGTACATTTACTAAATCTGTACCCAAAGCCACTGAAAAAAAACTACTAGAAGCGGGTATAACGCTGTACCACCAATCGCCTAAATTTCTAGATAGAAATACGTTATCCGTAGAAGGTAAGATGATTAAGGCAGACCATATTGTAATTGCAACCGGTTTGGAACCTGTGAATTTGCCTATAAACGGGAGTAAACACTTAAAAACTAGTGATGACTTCCTAAATCTTAAAACACTCCCAGAAAAACTGGTATTTATTGGCGGTGGCTATGTTGGGATGGAGTTTGCGCATATAGCCGCCAGAGCAGGAGTAAAAGTAACGGTCATAGATTCTGGAGATTTGCCTTTAAAGGGGTTTGACCAAGACTTAGTTGAGCGCTTAGTGGCATATTCTAAAACTTTGGGAATTGAATTTATTATGAATGCTAAGGCAAGTGCCATAAAAAAACTGAAAAAAAATTACAAAGTATTCTACGAACAAGGCGATAAAAAGCATCATTTAAAAACCGCTATGGTCTTTAATACGGCAGGCAGAGTGCCTGCGTTAAAAGCCTTAGAATTAGAAAAAGGGCGGGTAGATTTTAATGCCAATGGTATAGAAGTAAACACCTTCTTACAGAGTAAAAGCAATGATTTGGTGTATGCCTGTGGCGATGTAGCAGATAGTAACCTGCCTCTAACGCCATTATCGGGGAGGGAAGGCTATGTGGTGGCAGAAAACATTATTAATAACAGCAAAAAGCGAATAGATGTACCGGTTATTCCTTCTACGGTATTTACCCTGCCCAATTTGGCTTCTGTGGGTTATAGTGAGGAAGAAGCAAAAAAGCGTTACAAAAATGTAGTTGTAAAGTCTGGTGATGCCAGCAGTTGGTTCAACGCTAAACGATGGAACGCGCCAGTATACGCCTATAAAATTTTATTAAATGAACGTACAGGAGAAATTGTAGGCGCGCACCTACTGGGTCCGGATGCAGGTGAGACCATTAATACTTTTGCCTTGGCCATAAACCATAAAATGACGGAAGACGATTTACAGGGCACTATATTCTCTTACCCATCTTGGGTGTATGACACTAAAAGTATGGTGTAGTTATTTTAACCCCCAGCGTTCTTTACATTTTTCTACTGGGCTTGTAGCTCTATTTTGATAAGCGTGGATTCCTATAGCAATAAATAAAACAATGGCCCCGCCCAGAGCGGTAAATGCTACACTATGAAGAGCGGTTTTATGGCGAATGTAAATAGCTGCCAATGCCCAAACCCCTACCAGTGCAAACTCGCGCATGTTTCGTTTTAGGATGATGAGTAGGTTGATGAGTACTGCGGCAATAATCATCACAATAGTCCATGTTGCTTCAGAAAGTGGGCCGCCGTCCCAACCCAATTTGGTTAAGTAGGCCGAAACGTTGGCGATGGTAGCCACGGTTATCCAACCAGAATACAAACATATGGGCCACCATACAAAAGCGATAATTTCTATGGGAGCATCCCAGCATTCCATATCCGTATTTCGTATTATTTGAATCAAGGAGACCATAATTCCTAGCATGATGAGTACGGAAAGTCCAACAAAATCATAACTAAAAGCAACCACCCAACTGGCATTTAGAATATTAGTTAGAGCGAACCAAAAGCCGGTTTGCAGGATAAATTCGTCTGTTTTATTACTGAAAAATGCGCGTCTAACCTGAAAAGCAGCATAGCCAATTAAGCTTAAAAAGATGAGTCCCCAAATGGAAAATGCGTAACCTGCAGGTGTCAAAAGATTATCGTATTGGGCACTAACCTGACCAATAGTGGTATTGTTTAAACGGTAAATTTGAGAAAGCGCATTTACCAAAAGCACCAATACTACAGATGATGCATTTATGATTGTTAGTCGTTTTACCATTTGTGCCAATTTAGTTGGGAAAATTAAGCAAATGGTACTGGTTTGTTGGTCTGGATTGCTATAAAAGGCGTTCTTTTGGCTATACCTTAATCACTTGTTGGTCTGCCAACACAAAAACTTCGTCTTCTGGTTGGGGTGTCAAAACATACGTTCCTGTAAACTCCCCAAATGCAGGTAAAATAAGTTGTTTGTCCGTTTTATAAAAGCAGGGCAGTTTTAGATGCTGCCGGCCAAACCCCTTTAGTTTAACCGCAGGGTGTATGTGACCACAAAAGTTATAGTGGCCTTCTTTTTCTTCGGGATGATGCGTCAATAGAAAGCCTTCCGTTAGTATCTCTTCATGCAATTCAATATGTAAAGCCTCAAATTTTTCTGGGGCAATAATGTCGTGGTTTCCGGTAATTAGGGTGATTTTAGCCGGAGTCTTTGCTGCCCAATTTTCAAATAACAACCACTCTTTGTTTAAAGAAGAGTGGAATAAATCCCCCAAAAAACAAATTTCAAAAGGCTGAAATGTTTGGATGACTTCATCTAGCATTACATAATTCTGATGCACTGCTTGTTTGGGTACTGCTGCACCAAATTTTCTAAAATGCGATACCTTTCCAAGATGCACATCGCTAATAAATAAGCACGATTTTTCGTGCCAGAAAAGCGCTCCATAAGGATGTAAGGTAAAGGTTTGATTTAAAATAGTAATCTTCATTGAGCAACTGCAAGAATCCAGATGGCAAAGATACGAGCCAAAAAAAGAACGCCCAGCATAGTGCCGGGCGTTACTTAGTATCTGGAAAGTGTGTATGCTATTCTTTAATCAGTTTAATGCTTTTTACTACCTCGCTACCTTCATAAAGGTTTAAAAAGTAGATGCCTTTATAGAGGTAATTTAAGTATAGTTTTTGACTTTGACATCCTTTTCTTATCCAAGTTCGGTATACGACACGTCCGTAGCTATTAAAAACAACTGCATAGTATCGTTCTTGAGTAGGTGTGCTGAAATTAATTTCGGTATAGGTGTTAAACGGATTTGGACTCGCGGTAATTACTTGCGCTACTGGGGGTACATTCTCACAACTACCCAAAGTAGCTCCTTTTTCCAATAAACGTGCTGCTGCTCTTTTGGAAACACAAAGGCTTCTGCCTTTAAAACAAACAGTAACTTTAGGGTTTCTGTAGTTATTGCCACAACTCACGTCTTCTACCGTTACCGTAATATCTTTTGTGGTTTCGCAACCGTTGGCATCGGTAACCGTTACGCTATACGTGGTGTTTTCTTCTGGGCAAACATGTATTTGCTCTGTAGCTTCACCCGTATTCCACAGATAATTGTAGGGTGCAGTGCCACCCATAGTTTCCAGAACGCTAAGGGTAGTGCAATTGGCATTATCATATCCAACAAAAACCTTAACCTCTTCAGAAGTAATCACATCTAAAGCTGCTGGCTCCATTAATGTAAAACTAGCACTCACACTTGCAGAAAGTGCATCGGTAATAGTAACGGTATAATCACCAGCTTCTAATCCAGAAACACTTGGGGTGCTAGCGCCATTACTCCATGCATAGGTAAACGGAGCTGCACCGCCAGATATGCTAACACTGGCCGTTCCATCAGCGTTTCCAAAACAACTGATGTCCGTACTAGCCAATTGCTCCAAACTTAGTGGTTTAATCAGCATGCGTACAGAAACAGGAAAATGGTCCGATGCGGTACTGGTATAATCACCATCGTAAAATTCGTAATGCACCCGAGCAGATTGCTCAATATAATTAGGTGCTACCTCGTTAGACACCAAAATATGGTCTATCATGTTTTCTCTAAACGCATAAGACCTAAAACCCTGTTCGCTTAAAACATCTGTAAGTACATCAAAGTTGGTAGCATCTGCTACGTAGGCCTCGTAACTAGAAAGGGTGGTGTTAATACCATCAGCAACCGTTTCGTCTACATCATCATTAAAATCGCCCAAAAGAACCAAGTTGTTCGTAGGGTAATATTGATTTAAGCTATCGCGAAGCATCTCAACATCGTACTTACGCATATCATAACGTTCTTGAGGACCATTACTGCTATTCGCTCTTGCGTGTAACACGATAAAGTCATAAGGAACTTGGGTGCTATCAATAGTTACTTGGGTAGACATCATAAACGGTAAACGCCCGCTGGCATAGAAACGGTCTGGAGTACTAGGATAATCGGTCAAGAACGATGTGTCTCCACCATTGTAATACGGATGTACACTTTCTAACAACACCTTGGTATCCGTAATGCTTACCGTACCATTCTTATAAATAAAACCTACTTTCTGTTGGTTGCCCGAGGTATCGTCTGGGTAAGAAACGGCAGGAGAAAGCACATAACTGTATCCTTCTAATTCGTTTACCATGGTGGTAAATAAAGCTTCGTCTGCTATCTCTTGTACGGCTAAAACGTCTGGGTTTAATTGCTGAATAATTGTTTTAACGCTGTCTTTTTGTATGGCGTCCGAGTTAGGGTTGCCCGCCGCTGGTGAATTGCTGTCATCTCCAAACCATTCTATATTCCACGTAGTGATTTCTAGTGTGCTAGCAGGGTCTACTGGTATGGGTAAAGGTGGATTCTCATACGGTTGCGCACAAGCCAAATCGGTGCGTTGTCTTGGTAATAATTGGTAGAAGTCGCGAAATTTACCAACGACTCCAATAACTTCTCCGCAATTTTCTGGTTGTGCCAAACCTACAAGTTCAGTTACGTCATTGTCTATTCGCATTTCACCCGTACCACTTGCATCTGTAAGTTGATAATTGCTATTACCGAACAACAAATCATTTGGTCTAGGGAAGGTAACATTGTTAATTTTTACCAGCTGTCCGTCGTATGCTCCTAATTGGTCTAGGGTTATCGTTGCCGGAATAATGGGTTGGTTAGGGGTGCCGTTTGCACTCACTGAAGTAACCGGGCCTAGTTGTAGTTGTTCGTTAAAAGAGCTACGTACCGCGGTAACGGTAATGCTGTCCCCAACCTGGAAAAGTCCTTCGCCATGAACTTGAGGGTCAAAAATGGCAATACCCGCAGTAGCATCTTGTAGGTATGCAGAACCACCAAATTCGTCCGCTACGGTTAATACGCCAGTAACGGTAACCAAGGTGCCCTCTGCGGCATTTCGCGCTTCGCTAATACTAATTACGTCAGGATTTTCGTCCACGCCACCATCACCACCAGCGTAGGTTTTAACAGGGTAAGGTAGGCTTGCTGTGGCATTGGTAGTGGTGCCATCTAGAGCGTTGGTGCCACTAAAACTCCAATCGGTTAAAACAAAAGAACCGTTATTTAATGTGCCTGTGTTACGGTAGGCCCATCCATCCAGATATTCCCAAGCTTGTCCTGTGCCATCTGTATTGCTATCGCCAAAAACATCTATAATTTCATTGTTGTAAAAAAGTTCAACGGCATCATCCCCATTAATGGCTAAGGCTCCAGAAGTATAATCTGGTGCAAAGCCCAAGTAGGTGGTAAAATTATCGGTTTCAGAAGCTACGTAAATGTATGTTCCTGCCGCTACGCTCACGGCCGGAAAGGTAAATTCTACTCCATCCGTACCGCCACCATTATTGGCAGAACCAACACCATAGCTACTTAAATCAGCAATAGCATTTCTTGCATACAATTCCATAGCTTTTGGTGTGCCACCAGAAAGTGGGCCATCTATAACTCCAGTAATCAATAAATCGGGTCCAAAAGCTTTTGTAGGGAATGGTGTATTGGCAGTGGCATTATCTGTGCTGCCATCCAAGGCATCGGTTCCAGAGAATATCCAGTTGCTGGGGTCAAAAGAACCACCATTAGCTATGCTATTGTCTTTACGATAGGCCCAGCCGTCTACATGGTCCCAAGCTGTTCCTGTTCCATCGGTATTTATATCCCCAAAAACGTCTATGATATTACCATTTAAAAATAGTTCCACGGCGTCGTCACCATTAATTCCCATTGCACCAGTGGTGTAGTCGGGTTCAAATCCAAAAAAGCTGGTAAAACCATCCGTTTCTGAGGCCACATAGATAAACGTGCCAGCAGCTACTGGAACCGCATCAAATGTAAATTCTTGTCCGTCTGTACCACCACCGTTGTTGGCTGAACCCAAACCATAGGTAGATAGATCATCAATAGCAGCCGTAGCATATAATTCTACGCCTTTTGGTACACCGCCAGAAAGCGGCCCGTCAAAAACGCCTGTAATAATAAGATTTGCACTAATTGTGCTGTCAGATTGGGTTTTAGCAGTAGTAGTTACTCCAGTAGAATACTTAAAACTGTCAGAAACCGACCAAATTTTGTAGTAGTACGATGAATTAGGTGTTAAACCTGCATGATTAAAACTACTGTTATTGCCAGAAAGTAAAATGGTACTACCATCGCTTAATTGTTCTCCAGGTACATAAGGAATGCCTTCTTCTGGGCTAGCAGTAATTGGGGCAGTAGTAGAAAATGCCAATAAAATATTATCGTTATTTGGATTCAATGCCCATGTTAAATCTATAGCAGTAGTGCTAATAGGCAAGCTATTGAAATTAGTAGGATTGGCAATGACATCTATTTGACCGCCTCCAAAGGTTGCGGTTGGGAAAGGCAATGGCGCATTGGCATTATTCGTTTGCCCATCTAAGGCATTAGGGCCACTGTAGGTCCAATTGTCCAATACAAAAGTTGCTCCATCTGGGCCGGTATCATTTTTACGATACGCCCAACCATCTAGGTACTCCCATGGTTGCCCAGTTCCGTCTGTGTTGATGTCGCCAAAAGTATCAATTACAGTGCCTTGGTAGAATAATTCTATAGCATCATCTCCATTTATATTCGCTGAACTATCTACGTAATCTGGAGTAAAGCCAAAAAAGGAAGCAAATTGTACCTCTTCTGATGCCACATAGATGAAGGTGCCTGCTGCTACACTTGCAACCGGAAAAACAAATTCTTCGCCATCCGTGCCTCCGCCATTATTGGCAGAGCCAAGACCGTAAAAGCTGAGATTGGTAATATCGTTAACGGCGTAAAGTTCTACCGCTTTTGGTAGTCCGCCGCTGAGTGGGCCGTCTATTACCCCTGTAATTCTTAAGTCTTGGGCTAGGCCGCTAAAACCAAAAAGGAGGGTTGCTAAAAATAGTAGCGCGTAATTTTTTTTCATGTAGTGGGTTTAAGAATAAAAAAACGCTTAAAGGTGCGGCGTTTTTGTGTTGTAGAGGTGTGCTAAAAATTAAGGTTAGGTTAACAATTTTAACACATAGACGAACCGTTATTTGGTAAGCATGCGAGTCATACGTTTAATACGGTCTGCCAGTTTTTCTGAAGATAGTTTTTCTCGCAATCGGTCTGTGATGATAGGAAAAGAAAAAGGAGTAGGTTTTTCGCAATTTTTCCAAATAATGTTTTGCTGCGCGATGCGTTCTAGCGCTAAACGTAAACGGCCTTCTTCCAATTGATGTTCAAAAGTCTCGGTAAAAGCCTGTTGAAATAAAAGATTGTCTGGTTCATAATCCCGAAAAACATCAAATAATAATTGTGAACTGCTTTGCAGGTGCTTCATTTTTACGCCTTTCTCTGGATAGCCGGTAAAAACCATACCGCTGATTACCGCAATATCACGAAACTTGCGCCTTGCCATTTCGTTGCTGTTTAGGCTCTTTTGTAAATCGGCTAATAAGTAATCCGTAGTAAACAAATCGTTATCCAGTATGGCTTGTATGTCAATAGGTTTATCGCTCAACATCTCAAAACCATAATCGTTAAAGGCCAAAGAAGCGGTAATTGGGCTTAATAGGCTTATACGATACGAAAGTAGGCTGCTCATGGCTTCATGTACCGCACGACCCTCGAACGGATAAAAAATATGATGATACCCGTCTCGCGTTTTAAAGGTTTCAATGAGAAATTCGTCTGGTTTGGGTACAATGCTTTCTTGGCGCTGCTTGTCAAAAATATGTTGCAATGCTTTTAGCTCTTCACTAATAAGTTCCCCCTCTCCTTTGGGGAGGGGGCTAGGGGGTGGGGCTTTGTAGAGTTCCTGGCGTAGCAATTCGGACATTTGGGCACTAAAGCTTAGTCTACCGCCCATCCAACTGGGTACTTTGTTGGTTTTTTTATTGGAATTTCGCACGTGGGCCTGCATGCCTTTGATACGGATGAACTCCAAGTTTCTTCCCGCAAAAGTAAATACATCGCCTTGCGTTAATTTCGAAATAAAATATTCTTCTATAGAACCAATATATCCTCCTTTTTGGTATCTAACACTTATGGTAGCATCGCCTACGATGGTCCCAATTTGAAACCGATGCCGCATAGCTACACCGCGATTGTTCACTTTAAACTTGCCGTCTGCTTCCACTTCCACTTTTTTGTACTCGTCATAGCTGCTCAGACTTTGGCTGCCCATGACCAAAAAATTTAGGAGCCATTGCCACTGGTCTTCCGTAATGCCTTGATAGCAAAAGGTCTGCTGAATTTCAGGATAGATTTCTTCTGGGTAAAAACCATCCGAAACGGCTAAAGTGGTGAGGTATTGCAACAACACATCATAACTGTTGAGGTAGGGTAGGCGGTCTTCCACCGCATTTTCCTTAACGGCCACCTGCAAGGCAGAAGCTTCTATCAATTCCATGGCATGTGTAGGCAAAAAGTGGATAACACTCTCTTTTCCGGGTCGGTGCCCACTACGCCCTGCACGTTGTAAAAAGCGAGCTACGCCCTTGGGGCCACCAATTTGTATTACCGTTTCTACAGGAGCAAAATCTACACCCAAATCCAAACTAGAAGTACACACCACGGCCTTTAAACTTTCGTTACGAATGGCCTGTTCTACCCACAAGCGTGTTTCCTTGTTTACACTGCCATGGTGCATGGCCATTTCCCCTGCGAATTCCGGATACTTTTCCAAGATTTTCTGAAACCAAATTTCGCACTGGCTACGGGTGTTGGTGAATAGTAAAGTGGTCTTGCTGTTGTTAATGATGGGGACCACTTCGTCTAACAAATGCAAACCTAAATGCCCACGCCACGGAAAGGTTTCCATGGTTTTTGGGATGATACTTTTTACGGTAATTTTCTTTTGTAGGTTGGCACGTACCATGACGGAATTTTCCAGTTCTGGACTTATGGGACCCAGTAACACCTGTCTGGCCTGTTCTAGATTACCAATGGTTGCCGAAATGCCCCAGATACGTAAATCTTTGCAGATGGTTTTGAGTCGACTAAGACCCAGTTCCATTTGTACACCACGTTTTGTACCCAAAAGTTCGTGCCACTCGTCTACCACAATGGCAGAACAGTTTTTAAAGACTTTTTTATAATCCTTGGAAGAGAGCAATAATTGTAAACTTTCTGGTGTGGTAATGAGCAAATCTGGCATGGCAGTGCGTTGCTTGGCGCGCTCCTTGGTGCTGGTATCTCCTGTGCGGATGCCTACCGTCATTTGGGTGCCTAAATCTTCCGTAATGCGTTCTGCGGATTGTTTTATTTCTTGGGAAAGGGCTCGTAATGGTGTTATCCAAATAGCTTTTAACCCCTTTTTGTGTTTGTTCTTGTAATCAGGATTTTGTTTGATGTAGTTGAGAACGATGGGGAACCAAAGTGCGTAGGTTTTTCCGCTGCCCGTGGGTGCATTTAGTAGGCCGTGTTTGCCCGCCAAAAAGGCTTTCCAGGTCTCTTTTTGAAACGGAAAGGGTTTCCAACCTTGCTGATGAAACCAATGTTGGGCTATATGGAATAATTCTTTTTGGGTCATATCATTTTTTAGTTCCTTCCCTTACTTAAGGGAAGGTGAATTGATGGTAATCAATTCGGAAGGGTTGCCTTTTTCCCTTTCCGAGGTAGCTATGCTACCCCACCTTTCCCATTGCAAAGGGAAAGGAATTATTATACGTTCTTAAAATTAGATTCAATTACATTTAGTATTTGCTTCAAATCTTCAAAAACTTGCTTATTTTCAAAACGAAGTACTTTGTATCCTAGTTTCATTAAATGTTTATCTCTTAGATAATCTTGTTCTCTGTTTACCGTGTTAAAATGGATTTCTCCGTCCAATTCAATAATAATTTTCTCTTTTGCACAGTAAAAATCTACTATATAATTTTCTATTTGATGTTGTCTTCTAAATTTTCGGCCTGCTAATTGTTTTTTTTGAATGTACTTCCATAATTGTGCTTCAGCAGGGGTGAGATTTTGTCTTAGTTCTCTTCTAGAAGTAATTAGGTTTTTCTTTTTCATTGCTGACTTGCCAATCTTTTTGCTATTACTATCCCTCCCCATTCGAAATCAAAGCTTTTAAATCTTCCAAGCTATTGGCTTCTTCAATTTTCTTGTCTTGCCGCCAGCGTAAAATTCTTGGGAACCTTGTGGCAACACCGCTTTTGTGTCTTTTGGAAAGCGCTATGCCTTCAAAAGCAATTTCAAAGACATGATGTGGGGTTACGCTGCGTACCGGTCCAAAGCGTTCCAAGGTATTTTTCTTTATCCAAGCGTCTACTTTTCGGAATTCGGCATCTGTAAGTCCGGAGTAGGCTTTAGCAAAAGTGACCAGCTCTTTTTCGCCATCCTCATTTTCGTCCCAAAGGGCAAAGGTATAATCAGTAAACAGGTTACTACGCCTACCATGGCCCCTCATGGCATAAGTAAGTACGGCATCTATGGTTAATGGGTCTACCTTCCATTTCCACCAGTCGCCCTTTTTACGGCCTACCAAATAGGGCGAATCGTTCTTCTTCAGCATGAGGCCTTCACTACGTTTTTCTCTGGAGGTCTCCCGTTCTGCGGCTACTTCTTCCCATGAATTAAATGCCATTTTTTGGGATAGCAATAAAGGTACACCCTTAGCTGAGGTTAGTTGACTATACAGTTGTTCTAGCAGCTTTCGCCTTTCTAAATAGGGTAATTCCCTACAATCTTTACCTTTCCATTCCAACAAATCATAAGCCTTTAAAACAACAGGAGTTTTTTTAAGCAACGCTTTGGATACTGTCTTGCGTCCTATACGGGTTTGCAAATCGTTAAACGTACCAATTTCCCCATTGGGATAGGGTAGAATTTCACCGTCTAAAACAGTGCCGTTAGGGATAACTCCCACAAACGCTTCAAACTCCGGATATTTATCCGTTACCAATTCTTCGCCACGGCTCCAAACAAACAATTCATTGTTGCGAAGAATAATTTGTGCACGAATGCCATCCCATTTGTGTTCAAAAGACCATTGCGTAACATCGCCTAAATCCTTGGGCTCATCTTCCAAGGCATATGCCAAATAGAAAGGATAGGGTTTGGAAAGGAAATCGCTTGCCTTTTCTTCCAATACCAAATCTTGAAAACTAATGGTATTCGGATCCCAATTTCCCATTAATTTGTAGGCAAGGATATCTTCGTCTATACCGGTAGCCTTGGCCAAAGCTCGGGTCATTAATTTTTGGCTTACCCCAATGCGGAAGCCCCCGGTAATCAGTTTGGTAAATACAAAACGGCCGTAATAATCCAGTTGTTTCCAATTAGCGAAGAGGTAGGTTTTTTTATCAGCATCTTCCTGTTTTTTAAGCCAAATCATTTCTTGCAAAAACTGGGTCAATGATTTGTCTGTTGCGGTTTCGTCTTGAGGTACAACCAAGGCAATGGTTTCTGCCAAATCACCAACAATATGATAGCTTTCCTCAAAAAGCCAGAGCGGAATATTCGCAAGTTCAGAAGCCCATTCGCGCAACAAAGTAGTGTTTACCGGGCGTGGAGGCCTTCTATGAGACAATATGGCAATGGTCCACACCTTGTCTTGATCTGTAGCAGTAGCAAAATAATTAGCCAAGGCCGCCACTTTTACATTGGTCTTGTTGGTGCCGTCCAAAGTTTTTATAAGTTGGGAGAACTGCTTCATACCGATTCTTGGGTTTCGGGTTCTGCATTCACTTCGGCATTTTCTCCTTCAAACTGTGTAGCTTCTGTACGGGCGTCATAACCCAAGTCGCGCAAGTATTTAGAAAAAATATCAGTATAACCGTGGGTACAAATTACTTTTTCTGCTCCTGTGTCTTTAATCGCTTTGAGCAATGATGGCCAATCACAATGATCGCTCAACACAAAACCTTTGTCTATGGCGCGTCTGCGGCGTGCACCCCTAAAGGCCATCCAACCACTGGCAGAAGCGGTAACAAAGGGAACCATTTTGCGTATCCAAGTACTGCCGTGTGCAGAAGGCGGTGCTAGCACCAAATTGCCTTTTATGGCTTCCTTTTTGGTTTCTCTTGTAATTAGTTCCGTTTCTGGAAAATCCACTAATGGGCGTAAAACTTCCGTCATATTCTCAATGGCACCATGGGTATAAATTTTGCCAATGCTGGGGTCTAGATGCTTTAGCAGGCGTTGTGCCTTGCCCAATGAATAACCGAATAAAATAGAGGTTTGACCGTTGGCTTTGTTTTGGGCCCACCAGTTGTTAATGTCCGTGAATACTTCGGTTTGTGGCCGCCATAAAAAAGCGGGTAGGCCAAAGGTACATTCGGTAATAAAGCTATGGCATTTTACGGATTCGTAAGGTGTAGCTACCCCATCGTCCTCTAATTTATAGTCCCCCGTAAATACCCAGATTTCTCCTTTGTGCTCTACTTTTATTTGGGAAGAACCTATAATATGCCCAGCTGGGTAAAAGGTGAATTTTACATTGTTTATGGTAAAGGGTTGTCCCCAGTTTACACCAGAAACATTTATATCTCCTAGCCGGTGTTTTATAATGGGAACGTTGCTGTTGTGTGTAATGTATTGTTGGTGTCCCCAGCGGCTATGGTCTGCATGGCCATGGGTTATCAAGGCTTTGTCTACCGGTTTCCAAGGGTCTAAATACACCTTTGCCGGATGGCAGTAAATGCCTCGGTTCGTAAATTCCAATAAGGGTTTTTTCATAGCAGTGTGAATTTACGAATTCTTTCTAGCATTTCGTACTGTGGCATTTATCCATAAAAACTATATTTGCGGAACAAAAATTTGAAGATGCCAATTATAGATTTATACGAGCACGGAGAAAGAAGAAAAGAAGTGGCACACTTTGCTACTTTGGCTAGTTTAGCTGCCGTGGATGGAGAAATAAATCCAAAAGAAAAAGCTATTTTAGATAAGTTCGCTTTTAGATTGCATATTAGCGAAGAAGAATATGCGGAAATTCTTAAAAAGGAAAATAAATATCCTATTGAAACGCCACATAGCGCTGAGAAAAGATTAAAGCGTTTGTTCGATTTCTTTAAAATCATCTTTTCTGATCATGAAATAGATGAGGCAGAATTAAAGATGGTTAAACGTTACGCTTTAGGACTTGGATTTCCTTCTGATAAAGCAGAAAGCATCATCCAGAAATCCATTAAAATTTTCTCTGGTAACATTCCTTTTGAGGATTACCAATATTTAGTAGAGAAAAAATAATATACTACTTAGTTAAGGTCGAAGAAACTCTTCGGCCTTTTCTACCATATTTTTACTGCCACAGAAAAACGGTACCCGTTGGTGTAGTTCTGTTGGTTCTATATCCATAATTCTTTGCGTGCCATCACTTGCTTTGCCATTGGCTTGTTCTGCTAAAAAAGCCATAGGATTACACTCATACAACAAACGTAATTTTCCGTTTTTAGCTTTGCTGGTTTGTGGGTACATATAAATACCACCTTTTATCATATTACGATGAAAATCTGATACCAAAGAACCTATATATCTAGAAGTATACGGTCTGTCTCCTTCTTCTTTTTGGCAATACTTAATATAATCTTTTACCCCTTGCGGAAAGTGTACATAATTGCCCTCGTTTACAGAATAAATGTTGCCATCTTCTGGAAATTGCATGTTTGGGTGACTTAAATAAAAGGTGCCCAATGCAGGGTTTAAAGTAAAACCATTTACGCCATGCCCAGTTGTATACACGTACATGGTAGAGGTGCCATAAATAATGTAGCCTGCAGCAATTTGCTTGTTGCCTGGCTGTAAGAAGTCTTCCATGGTCACTGGTGTACCTACCGGCGTAACCCGGCGGTATATAGAAAAAATAGTACCCACGGAAACGTTTACATCTATGTTAGAAGAACCATCTAAAGGATCTATAAGAACTACATATTTGTTTTGGTGATTTTCATCAAAGCTATTTATGGTGATAAAGTCATCTTCTTCCTCCGAGGCTATACCACAAACAATTTCCCGGTTCTTTAGGGTTTGTATAAACTTATCGTTTGCAAGAACATCTAATTTCTGTTGGTCTTCTCCTTGCACGTTGGTTTCCCCAGCAGCTCCTGTAATATCTACTAGTCCAGCTTTATTTACCTCATGGTTTACTACTTTGGCTGCTAGTCGGATACCATTTAAAAGTCTAGAAAGCTCCCCAGAAGTATATTTAAAATTATTTTGATTGGCGATGATGAATTCGCCCATGGTCATATTTTTAGCTTCGGACATGGATGTGTGTTATTTGAGGGCAAATATCGAACATTTTGTGAAACTACAACGATTTCGAGAAGGGTTAATTGGTGTGCATTATAACTTATTGTTTTATTTGCAACAAGATGGAAATAAAAATACGAATAGCAGAAAAAAAGGACGTCGAAAGTATGTATCGACTAATTAAAGAATTGGCTTTGTTTGAAAAAGAACCCGATGCGGTGAAGATTTCTGAGGCCGATTTGGAAGAGGCAGGTTTTGGGGCTCAACCACTTTACCATTGCTTTGTTGCGGAAGCGGAAGAGCAAATAATAGGGATGGCTTTAGTGTACCCAAGATACTCCACTTGGCAAGGTCCTGTTATTCATTTAGAGGATCTTATTGTAACACAAAGTTATCGCGGTAAAGGTTTAGGTTCAAAGTTGCTAGATGCAGTAGTTGCTTATGGTAAAGAGCAAGGCGTTAGGCGTATAAGTTGGGAGGTGCTAGACTGGAATGAGCCTGCTATTAAATTTTACGAGAGTAAAGGAGCCAATGTAATGCGAGATTGGGATGTAGTACAATTGGACCAAAAGGGAATTGAAAATTATTTAACGTATAAAGGGTAAAACCTTAAAAAGGACATATGAGGATTTTTAAGTTTGGTGGCGCATCTGTTAAAGATGCAGCAGGGGTAAAGAATGTAGTAAATGTCTTAAAGGAAGTTGGGCATAAAAATACCTTGTTGGTTATATCTGCCATGGGTAAAACTACCAATGCTATGGAGCGTGTGGTAAATGGTTATTTTAAGGATAAAGCGGATATGGAAATGGCCATATCTGAGTTGGTAGCATACCACAAAGAAATTTTAAATGATTTGTTTGAAGCCCGTAACCATGAGGTGCATCATAAGGTAAATCAGTTAATAGAAGAGTTTAAAGGATTTTTAATCTGGAATAAATCGCCCAAATATGCCTTTGTTTATGATCAAGTGGTGGGCTATGGAGAACTAATTTCTACTACCATTGTAAGTGCTTATTTAAATGAGATTGGTCTAACCAACACGTGGTTAGACGTTCGTGAATTAATAAAAACGGATAACAGCTACAGAGATGCTCAAGTAGATTGGGACAAAACAGAAGCTGCCGTTAATGCACTTGTAGACAAAAACAAGCTACATATTGCACAAGGCTTTTTAGGGAGCGATGAAAATAATTTTACCACTACCTTAGGCAGAGAGGGATCTGATTATACTGCTGCTATTTTAGCTTATTGTTTAGATGCAGAATCTGTTACCATTTGGAAAGACGTTCCGGGGGTTTTGAATGCCGATCCAAGACATTTTACAGAAACTCAATTATTGAATAAAATCAATTATAGAGAGGCCATAGAATTGGCGTTTTATGGTGCGTCTGTAATACACCCTAAAACTTTACAGCCTTTGCAGCGCAAAGAAATTCCATTACACGTTAAGTCTTTTATTAATCCAAAAGAAAAAGGGACTACCGTAGGTAAAGGGGTTAAAATTGAGCCAGAAGTGCCTTGTTTTATCGTAAAGAAAAATCAGGTTTTACTAAAACTTTCGTCTTTAGATTTCTCTTTTATTGTGGAAAATAATATTAGCGAGATTTTTAAGCTTTTTCATGAGCACCGGCTTAAAGTGGATATGATTCAAAACTCTGCCATCAGTTTTTCAGTATGTTTAGATAATAAGTTCGGCGGTCTATCATCATTATTGCCAGAACTAGAGAAAAAATTTAAAGTGATGTGTTATGAAGAGGTATCTCTATACACTGTGAGGCACTTTACAGAAGAAGCTGTGAAATCCGTATTAAATGGCTATGAGGTACTTGTGGAGCAACGCGGTAAACAAACCACACAATTAGTAGTAAAATAAAGCAAAGCACACCTAGATGCACTGGTATTTTTCTATATTTACTCTTTACTAAACAGAGTAGATGGGGCTGGTAAGCGCAAAAGAAGTTGCACAAGTACTGAACTTAGAAAAATACGGAATCTTTGGAACCTTCGTAGGCTGGCTATTGATGCTGGTAACCCGTATTACAACCATTAATAGGTTTTATGACAACCATAAGGAATTAGATGCTCCAGAATTTTTAGATAAAATTCTGGAGCATTATGAGATTAACTTTGAAATAGTAGAAGAAGACTTAAAACGTTTGCCTAAAGACGGGCCTTTCATTACTATTTCTAACCACCCGCTTGGAGGTATAGATGGGGTGCTCTTGCTAAAACTTTTGCTTGGTCAGCGAGCAGATTTTAAAATAATTGCCAACTTTTTACTGCATAGAATAGAGCCAATAAAGCCCTATATTATGCCTGTTAACCCTTTTGAAAGTCATAAAGATGCTAAAAGTAGTGTCGCCGGTTTTAAAAATGCTTTAGCCCACTTAAGAAATGGACATCCATTGGGAATATTTCCAGCAGGAGAAGTATCTACCTACAGAGATGGTAAATTGGTGGTAGACAAACCATGGGAAGAAGCTGCTTTAAAATTAATACGGAAAGCCGAAGTACCTGTGGTGCCTATTTACTTTCATGCAAAGAATAGCCGGTTGTTTTATAGGTTGTCCAAGATTGATGATGTTTTTCGTACAGCTAAATTGCCTTCGGAAGTAACTACTCAAAATCGTAGACCCATAAAAGTCCGTATTGGGAAACCCATTTCTGTGGCCACCCAAAAAGATGAGCCTACATTAGAAAGTTTTACCGAATTGCTGCGAAAGAAAACGTATTTATTGGCGAATGCTTTTGAAAAAGAGCGATTTATAGATAAAGTGCCTTCGTCTTTAAAAATACCTAAACCACCTAAAAAAATAGTTTCTGCTGTACGTACAGAAGTTATTCAGGGCGAAATTGAAAAGCTGCGCGAAAAAGATTTAAGGCTTTTACAAAGCAAAAATTACGAAGTTTTTTTAGCGCAAGAAAAAGATATGCCCTTTATCCTAAAGGAAATTGGAAGACAGCGCGAAGTTACGTTTAGAGCTATTGGTGAGGGGACCAACAACGCTATAGATTTAGACCATTTTGATACCTATTACCATCATTTGTTTCTTTGGGACGATGACCAAAAAGAAATTGTTGGAGCTTACCGCATGGGCTTGGGTTCAGAGATATTTGAGAACCATGGAATAGATGGTTTTTATTTGCAAGATTTATTCCGATTTGAGCCAGAATTGTATCCGATGATGCGCGAAAGTATAGAAATGGGTAGAGCTTATATTGTTGCGGAGTACCAGCAAAAACCCATGCCTTTATTTTTATTATGGAAAGGAATAGTGCATACCACACTCCGTTTTCCAGAGCATAAGTATTTAATTGGTGGCGTAAGTATCAGTAATCAGTTTTCTAACTTTTCTAAATCCTTGATGATAGAGTTTATGAAATCGCATTACTGGGATCCATATGTAGCCCAATATGTGCGCCCAAAAAAAGAATTTAAGGTGAAGTTGAAGGACGCGGATAAAGAATTCGTTTTTGATGAAACTCAGGCCGACTTAAATAAGTTTGATAAGCTAATAGAAGAGGTAGAACCAGGCAGTCTAAGGTTGCCCGTATTGATAAAAAAATATATTAAGCAGAATGCTAGAGTGGTAGCGTTTAATGTAGATCCCTTGTTTAATAACTCTGTAGACGGGTTAATGTATATCAAAATTGCAGATTTGCCAGAAAGTACTGTAAAGCCTGTGATGGAAGAATTCCAAGCAGAATTGGAACGCAAACATGCAGAGGCTTTACAGCAGCAACAAGGTCTAATGACTGAAGAAGAGGAGTAGATTACTTTAAAGCTTCTTCAAACACAAATTTTAACTCCATTGCAATTTGCACGCTCCTTGCTAAATAAGTAGCGTCTTGCTCAGGGGTTCCATCAGATACCTTTGGGTCTTCAAAAGTGATTGGAAATCTTTTTTCTGCTCCCGCTACAAAAGGGCATCCTTGGTCTGCAGAAGAACATGTCATGATTGCTCCAAACCCATTTGCTGGATTAAAGTCATGATCATAACGTTTAGAGAATCCGATGACAGCTGGTTCATTTTCTTGAAATTTCACCGCATATACTGGATTATCTTCTTTGGATAAAACTTGAATTTGAAACCCTTGATTAGTAAGTGTTTCTGCAACTTTAGGGAATAGCGCAGTTGCTTCGGTACCTCCAGAATAGCAATATAACTGCTTTACATTAAAATAATGGCCTATAGTTTGTGCCCAAATTTGGGACAAATGACTGCGTCTAGAATTATGGGTGCATATAAAATTTAGTAGTATAGGCTGGTCTTCATTTATTTTGCTTTTCAAGTATTGGGCCAAAGGCGTTAAAATGGTTTTTCGTTCTTCTGTTATGCTCGCCGTATTTATTTGAGCAAGCGTTTCTTTTAAATTGGGATAAAGGTTGTTTGTATTCATGTGTCTATTTATTGTCCTATAATTTTGCTACGTCTTTCTAAAAGTAAATTATCTACCCAGATACCTTCTTTGGTTTGGGCAATACGCTCTCTTGTTCCCAAATGTCTGAATCCACAAGTTATATGTAAGGCTACACTAGCTTTGTTTTGTGGAAAAATACCAGATTGTAAGGTCCAGTAACCGTTATCTTCACTGTCTAAAATTAATTGTTGTAGTAACTGCTTGCCTATACCTTTACCTCTAGCATTAGATGCAATATAGATACTAACTTCTGCAACACCTCCATAAACACACCTACTAGATACGGGGCTTAATGCAGCCCAGCCAATGAGATGGTTGGCCTCAGTAGCAACCCATCGGCAATTCTTTAAATGCCCAGCATCCCAATCTTCGTAAGAAGGTACATTGGTCTCAAATGTTGCTATACCGGTGGCAATGCCTTCTGCATAAATTTTAGAAACTGTAGGCCAATCTTTTGCTAGCATGTACCTAAGTTGCATACTGGTATAATTTATTTATTGCAATATTACGATGAAAGAATGAATTAAAAAAGACCAGTAGGTTAACTGGTCTTTAAATGTATGCTTTAGAACCAAGGTTTTCTACCGACTTGATAGGTGTTGTAGAACTCCTCATCTGACTTTGTTAAATAGATGATACCTTCTACTAAACCAATTAAACCTACTATGGATGTAGGTATTCCACAAAGAAACCAACCCACCACACCAATAGCGGCCATGATAATTCCTTCTTTTTGATACCCTAAGATGAATTTGTGAACACCTAACCACCCTAATACTATAGCTAAAATTCCAGCAAGTATTTTTTTATTCTCAGCGTTACCTGCACCTTTTAAACCTTCTGCGAATTCGTTAGCAGTTTTTTTAGCGCCTTCACTAAAGTCTTTAGCGCTATCTTTTACATCTTCTGCAGCCTCTTTGGCCGCGTCTTTTGCTTTGTCAAAAGCTTCTTCAGCTTTATCTCCTAAGTCTTTGTTTTCTTCCGACATGGTTTATTGTATTGTTGGTTATCTAGGTTTAAAAGTAGCAAATAAATTAATACTAAAGAAAAGCTTTATCAATAGGCTCCCAAAGTTCTATTTTATTGCCTTCTGGGTCTAGTATCCAACCAAACTTACCGTACTCAAATTCTTCTATTTTATCAATAACAGTAACACCTTCCTCTTTTAAAGTAGCCAGCAATTCTTTAAGGTTCTCTACTCTAAAATTCATCATGAATTGCTTTTTACTTGGTTCAAAATAGTCGGTATCCTTATTCATGGGACTCCATTGGGTAAGCCCATCGTTACCCTCCTTATCTTTCCACCAGAAGCTGCAGCCGTATTGGTCCGTATTTAAGCCTAAATGTTTATTGTACCAACTTTTTACCTTATCGGGGTCATCGCACTTAAAAAAGAATCCGCCTATACCAGTAACACGTTTTTTCATGATTGCTAAAATATGTATACCCTTTAGAGCCAAGGTTTTAATGATTCATTGAAATATACGCAATTATCGTTTTACGTTTTCTTCATAAAGAGTAATCCATTCGTTAACACTCATTTTTGCTGCTAGCTGGGCCATTAAATTGAACGGAATTTGATTCATTTTTTTAAAACGAATACAACATTTGCCCATATCTAGATTTGTCTTAACATGCTTTGGATATTCCGCTACAAACCAATCTAGCAACATTTTATCCGCATATATACCGGAGTGATATAGGGCGACAAAATTTTTCTGTGATGCAATATTAATAAATGGTAAAGGTAGTTTTGGGTCACAATGATAACCCTCTGGGTAAACAGAATGGGGAACATAAAACCCAATCATTTTATAAGAAATACCCTCTTCAAAACCTGGAGGTAAATGTTCCTTAATGGTATCCCGTAATTGTGTTATAGCTTCTTTGCGTTCTTCAGGAAGTTGAGATAGGTATTCTTCTACCGTTTTAGCTTCAGCGGCCATATAGCGTTTATTGGTACTCCACTAAAGTTACATAAATTTTTCCTTTACCTTATCTACAATTGTTTGCGCCAATTTTTCTTTACTTTCAAATGTCCAGCCTGCTACGTGTGGTGTCATAAGCACGTTTTTAGCTTTGCGTAAATATTTAAAGGGTTTTGGTTTTTGAGTAAACCAGTCTTCAAAAGACTTTTTTTCGTACTCAAGAACATCTAATCCAGCACCTAAAATTTTGCCAGATTTTAAAGCGGTTACTAAGTCTTCTGTTTTAACGCATTTACCGCGAGCAGTATTTAATAGCCAAAATGGGTTATGAAAAGCATTAATAAAAGCCTCATTTATCATACCTATGGTAAGCTCTGTTTGGGGTACGTGCAAACTTACTACATCTGCATGTTGCTGAAACTCCATAATACCCACTTGCCTAGCATTTTCATCGCCTACACCACCCACAATATCATAACAAATAACATTTACATCAAAACCTCTAAGTTTTTTGGCAAAGCCTTTTCCCATATTACCATACCCTATAATACCTACGGTTTTACCATCTAGCTCAACACCACGATTACCTTCTCTATCCCATTTACCTTTGCGCACCTCTCTATGTGCTTTGTGCATTTTGTTCATTAGAGATAATAACATTCCTAAGGCATGTTCGCCAACCGCATTACGGTTGCCTTCTGGCGCGTTGGCTAAAAAGATGCCTTTGCGTTTGGCATATTGTGTATCTATATTTTCTAAACCAGCGCCAACCCTACCAATAAATTTTAATTGTGTAGCGGCATCTAAGAACTGCTGGTCTATGGTAAATCTACTTCTAATTACAATACCATCGTATTCGTGAATTTTAGCTTCAATCTGTGCTTTATTGCTCGTGTAATCTTCATGATTTTCCCAGCCAAGTTCTTGAAATCTTTGTATTAATAGTGGATGATTGGTATCTAAATGAAGTACTTTCATAATTTTGGATATGCTGTTTTAGTAAGTTGATGCTGTGTTTTTCCTGTATGGGCAGTAGTTAACTTTTCAAAGAGTAAAACTTCTACAATTTCATCGTTTTTAGTTAACGGACAATGTTCTACTCCTTTGGGTACAATAATGATTTCTCCTTCTTTAACTATTTCTGTACGGTCTCTAAATTGCATGTATAAGGTGCCTTTTACGACCTGAAAAAGCTCATCTTCATCTTCATGACTATGCCAAACAAATTCACCTTGCAATTTGGCTAATAACACCTGCATTTGGTCTACAACACCAATTTGTTGCGGGTGCCACGTGGCATTAAATTGCCTTAATTTTTGTTGAATGTTTATCGGTTTCATACAGGTTTGCTTTAGGGAACAGAGCTACTGCTAAAGACCTAAGATAAGCTTAGCAATAGAAAAATAGATAAGAATCCCAAAAATATCATTGCTAGTTGTGATAAATGGCCCTGTAGCAATGGCAGGGTCTATACCTCTCTTATCTAGAAAAAGCGGTACAAATGTCCCTATAAAACCAGCTACTACAATTACAGCTACTAGCGATATAGATATAGCTATGGAAGTCATTAAATCTCCCTTCCAAGCCCATGTAAATAAGAGTAGAAGAATCGACAGAATAAATCCGTTTAGTAAGGCAAGAAGCATTTCTTTCACCAGTCTAGTACTAATACTTCCTTTAATATCGTCATTAGCTAAACCTTGCACAATTATAGCGCTAGATTGTACCCCTACATTCCCAGCCATTGCGGCTATAAGTGGTGTAAAAAGGAATAAGATGGTGTATTTTTTAAACATTTCTTCAAATCCGCCCATAATCATGGCAGCTGCAGCACCACCGAATAATCCCAATATCAACCAGGGTAAACGGGCACGGGTTAAATCCCATATACTGTCATCAGAATCTACGTCTTGCGAAATACCTGCCGCCATTTGGTAATCTTTGTCTGCTTCTTCTCGGATTACGTCTACAATATCATCAATAGTAATACGGCCTACTAGCCTACCAATCTCATCTACTACAGGTATGGCTTCCAAATCGTACTTAGACATAATTTTGGCCACCTCCTCCGGTTTTTCATTTACATTTACAGAGTCTACTTTTGGAATGTAAACATCACTAATATTGGCGCGGGTAGATGTGGTTAGTAAATCTTTTAAGGATAAACGTCCTTGTAATTTGTCTTCATCATCTACTACATAAATTGAATGTACTCGAGTAACATTCTCTGCTTGTGCGCGCATCTCTTTTACACACGTAAGCACGTTCCAATTTATATTTACTTTAACTAGCTCCTTGGCCATAAGACCACCAGCAGTGCTTTCATCATAACGCAGAAGGTCTACAATGTCTTTGGCATGCTCCCTATCATCTATTTCTGAGATTACCTCCTGTACAATGTTTTTGGGTAGCTCACCAATAATATCTGCTGCATCATCTGTATCTAGTTCCTCTAACTCGTCTGCAATTTCTTTGGGAGATAAATTGGATAGAATAGCTTCCCTAACATCTTCATCTAGCTCAGTAAGCGCATCAGAAGTTTTTTCGGTATCTAATTGTTTAATGAGGTAGGTGGCTTCGTCTTCTTCTAACTCATTAATGATTTCTGCAATATCGGCATAGTGCATATCATTCATCAAAGTACGTAGCTCACTGCTATTGCTCTGAGAGATGAGTTGTTTTATCTGCTCTAATAAATCCTCTGTTAGCTTAAACGGGGTCATTCTCAATCAGTTTTGTCAGATAAATAAATTTGGCCACCGATAACTGCTCTGGGCGCTGGTCAAATATACTATCTTCTCTGAGAATGGGAGAGAGGTCAAAGGTTTTTAAACTATTTCGTAATGTTTTTCTACGTTGGTTAAATGCGGCTTTTACAACTTTAAAAAATAAGCGTTCGTCGCAATCCAATTTGTAGTTGGTTTTTCTGCGGAGCATAAGTACTCCAGATTGCACTTTAGGCGGTGGGTCAAACACCTGAGGATGAACAGTAAACAAATATTCGGCCTCATAAAATGCTTGAACCAGTACAGATAATATGCCGTAGGTTTTACTTCCTTTTTGTTCGCAAATGCGTTGGGCAACTTCTTTCTGAAACATTCCAGAGAATTCTGGGACTTGATGGCGCATCTCTAGCATTTTAAAAACTATTTGGCTAGAAATATTGTAAGGAAAGTTACCTGTAATGGCAAAGGGTTCATCTCCGTACAATTCGTTCAGATTAAACTTTAAAAAATCGGCCTCAATCACATTAAGCTTTCCTTTCTTAGTAAACACGTTGGGGTGTTCTAAAGGAAAACTGTGGTTCAGGTACACAATGGAGTCCTCATCTAAATCCATCGCCACCAAATCCATACCTCGCAATAATAAATATTTTGTGAGTACCCCAGTTCCCGGCCCTATTTCTATAACATTGCTGTAGTTTTCTAGGGTTAGGGTTTCTGCAATACGTTTTGCAACGCTTTCATCTTTTAAAAAATGCTGTCCTAAATGTTTTTTTGCCTTTACCGGACTTTGCGAGGCAGATGCCTCTTGCTGATATTTAGTGTGCTTTTTCTTTCCTTTTTTACCCATTTGGGGTGTTTTTGCGCAAGGTACTACCTATTGCGGTTTTTCTAAATAGACCCAGGCTTTTTTACCATTTGCCAAGGGTAACAAGCGGCGTGTGTAATCTGGACCTTCATATGCATCTGTAAGAGCCAATTCTGCTTCATTAATTTCATAGGCTACTCCAGCGATGGATAAGCCTGTATTAGGTATTACTACAGGGTATTGGCCATACATTTTTTTGTTAGCAAGGGTATAATTAGGTAATATTGCCTTATGGCCTTGCAATAAACGCTCATAAATGGCTATTTGTACCTTAGGTTCTTGCAAGGTACCATAGCTAAAGATTAGATGCGTTGGGTTCATTATTGTTCGCTGATAACTTCTAGTTCTGTGCGGAAGGCTACAAATTTATTCGGAAATAGGCGAGTGCCTTGCATTCGCATATTTTCTGCGTTCTCTTTGTAATATGCCTCTAAAGTAGCTCTGTCTTTAACGCGATATTGCACGGAATAAGTGGTGCCGCCCATTTCTTCTTCTACAAGTACTTTGCACATTTTTGCTTCTGTAAACTTTTGAGTAGCAAGCATATCTGGAATATGGCTTTCTTTCATCCATTGCAGCCATTCATCATGCACACTATCTTCTATGTTTATGGTAACGTTGTATATAATCATATATGTAATTTAATTTACAGCATCTCCTCTAAGGCGCCTAAAATGTTTTCTGGCTTGCGGAAAATAATAACTGTCTTGATAGTTGTAAATAATTTTTTCATAGAGCGGCATTGCTTTATCTGGCTCATTTAAATGTTGTTCGTATAGTTGAGCAAGTTTAAAGTGTGCATCGTCTGCCAAAATACCGTCGTTAAAAAATTCTATTATTTTAATGTAGTTAAACCGAGCGTCGTCAAACTTCTTTTTGGCTTCTAATAATTCCGCTTGCTTTAGTAAAGCTTCGTCTTCTATTTGCTGCCCTTTGTGTTCTTCTAAAATAGTACCTAAAAGCAAAATAGCATCATCCGTTTTTTGTTGATACGCCAGAAGGTCTGCTCGCGCATATTTTTTAAGTGCTACTTGTGTAGAATCTTCATAGGTGTTATCTGAAATTAAGAGGCTCAATTGCATAGCATCATTGGCTATAAGTTGACTGGTAGAACTGCGTAATACTTTTAGCTGGGTTAGCGCCCAGTCAAAATCGCCCTTATAAAAACTAGTTTGTGCTACTTTAAATCGAGCATTTTGACCCATAACATCATTTTTAAGGTTTTTTTGAGTTTGGGTAAAATAAATTAAAGCCTCATTAAATTTTTGGTCAAAAACTAAAATGTCCCCTAATGCCATTTTTAGGTAAGCCTCTCCATAGCGTCCCATAGGGATTTCCATGCTCTTTCTAAGCAGATTGATGGCAGGTTCTGGAGTATTTAGATTGAAGGTTAAAAAATTAGCGTAAGCAATTTGAAGCTGTAGAGATTTAGAATCCAAGCCGTACGTTTCTATTAAAGCTTGGAACTTTTTATCTACACTACTGTAAGATTTGGCTCCGTCTTGTTTTAATTGCAATTGTATTAACTCTAACTGTGCATTAAGCTTTTGCAAAGGTTGGTTAGCATTTTGGGATATGTATTCAAAGACTGCAGCAGCGGTTTCATCTGCTAGGTTGTCTAAAGCTATTTTTCCTAAGTTTTCTAACCGGTCTAAAGACAGTTCGTCCGTACGCTTATAGATAGCCTTTTCTTGTGCAAAAGCACTGTTAAATTGGTTTTGTTGAATAAATAGCCAGCTCAAAAGTTCATTCCACAATACATCTGGATTCCTTTGTGCATTTTTTAATAAGGTTTTTCTAAGTAAAATATTGTTAGGATCCTCTGGGTCGTCAGAAATAAAGTCTTCTAGATAACGTAGAACATTAGAGCGGCTGGTGTGGCCTTCATATATAAGTTTTAAATAGGACTCGTACATTTTACCAATAGCACCTTGCTCTCCATAAATACGGGCTAAATGAATATCATAATTTAAATCTGGCTTTAGTTCCATGGCGGTAGTGTACGTTTCTATGGCTCTATTTAAAAGCGCATATTTTTGAAACCGATGCCCCAAAGGATAGGCAAAATTTGGGTTTTGTGCCAAGGTTGCTATGGCGCGGTCATAAAACATATCTGCTTGGGCTGTTTTCTCTTGCAAGGCATATGTGTACCCTAATTCTATATAAAAAGTTGGGAAAACTCTTGGTTGTTCTAACTTTTTAAGCAAGAAGGCTTCTGCTTCTTCATAAGCTTCAAGCTGTTGTAAGCAACCCACATAATATTCTGCATAGTCCGTTCTAGACGGATTTCTTTTCACCAATTTTTCATACAAGACTTTGGCTTTTTCAAACGCACCATCATTGTAATACTGTTTGGCTAAAAAATCGTCTTGAGCCCAAGTGCCAAAGCAACAAAGAAAACTAATTAGCAGGCAAATACGCATCATACCCAAAGATAACGGAGAAATAAGGATAAATATGTTAAGCTGCTACAAAAACCTGTTAGTCTATTAAATCAAAACCACAATAGGGTACCAAGACTTCTGGAATTTTAATACCGTCTGCTGTTTGATAGTTTTCTAATATGCCAGCTAAAACACGTGGCAATGCCAGAGAACTACCATTTAAAGTATGTGCAAATTGGCTTTTTCCATTTTCGTCTTTAAAGCGTAGTTTTAAACGATTAGCTTGATAAGTTTCAAAATTGGAAACAGAGCTAATCTCTAACCAACGGTCTTGCGCTGTAGAGAACACTTCAAAATCATAAGTCAACGCAGAAGTAAACCCTAAATCGCCACCGCAAAGCCTTAGAATACGAAAAGGTAATTTAAGCTCACGTAAAATTTCTTTAATATGCTCCACCATTTCGTCTAAGGCAGCATAGCTGTTTTCTGGGTGTTCTACGCGCACTATTTCTACCTTATCAAATTGGTGCAAGCGGTTTAATCCGCGTACGTGAGCACCATAACTGCCTGCTTCTCTTCTAAAACAAGGCGTGTATCCAGTGTATTTAATGGGGAAATCATCACTCTTTAAAAGTTCATCTCTAAAAAGGTTGGTCACAGGCACCTCTGCTGTAGGTATTAAATACAAATCATCTGCACCTACATGGTACATTTGACCTTCCTTGTCTGGTAATTGTCCTGTGCCATAGCCAGAAGCTTCATTTACCAAATGAGGCACCTGTATTTCTGTGTAGCCAGCAGCTGTATTTTTATCCAAAAAATAAGAGATTAAAGCACGTTGTAAGCGAGCGCCTTTACCTTTGTAAACAGGAAAACCGGCACCAGCAATCTTAACGCCTAGTTCAAAGTCTATAATGTCGTGCTTTTTTGCTAATTCCCAGTGGGGTAATGCCCCTTCTGCAAGGGTAGGTATATTACCTTCTGTATATATTTCTTCATTATCCTCTTCTGAGTTACCCGCAGGAACACTAGGGTGTGGAATATTGGGAACCTGATATAACTCTTGTTGCAATTTTTCGGCAGCGTCATTTAGTTTTTCTCCTAGAACTTTGGAGGCTTCTTTTAATTCTGCTGTTTTGGCTTTAAGAACATTAGCTTCTTCGGCTTTGCCACTTTTAAAAAGCATGCCTATCTCTTTAGATAGTTTGTTGCTTTCCGCTAGAGTACTATCTAATTGTGTTTGTGTAGCACGTCTTTCTTCATCCAGTTCTAGAATTTTGTCCAATATAGGAAGTGCGTCTAGGTTTCTCTTAGCCAAAGCCGCTGCAAATTCCTCTTTGTTTGCTCTAATAGCGTGTAATTGCAACATCGAATTAAAATTTTGTCCTGCAAATTTAAGGGAATAGCCCAATTATAAAACTATATTTGGCTAGAATCCCCCAGCATTGATTGTATTTAAATTATTTAGTAAACTATTGAAATTGAAATGGCGCTAAAAGAGAAAAATCCAGCTTTAATTCTTGTTGATGTACAAAAGGCTTTTTTAGATGAAGATTATTGGGGCGGTACCAGAAACAATAAAAATGCTGAGTCCGTTTGCGGGACGATATTAGAAAAGTGGCGAAAGCTCAATTTACCCATTTTTCATATTAGACATACTTCTACCCATCCAGAATCTAAGTTCAATGTAAACAACATGGGTTTTGCATTTAATGATGCAGTTTTGCCTTTAGATAATGAACCTGTGATTACTAAAAATGTAAACAGTGCATTTATAGGGACCACTTTGCAGGAGCAGTTAGATGCTAAGGGAATTTCAACGCTTGTTATTGTTGGTATTACCACAAATCACTGTGTGTCTACCACTACTAGAATGGCTGGTAATTTAGGGTATGAAACTTACCTTATTTCTGATGCAACAGCGGCATTTGAACGCATCGGTATAAATGGAGAAAAATATAGTGCAGAAACCATACACTATACAACATTAGCTAATTTAAATGATGAATTTGCTACAGTTTGGGATAGTGAAAAGTTGTTTTCTGAATTGTAAAAAGTACGCTATCATTTTAAACTATATTCACTAGAATTATGACTTTTGAACACTTTGCCTTAAATGTGGCGCATTTGCAAGATATGGTAGATTGGTACCAAGAACATATTGGATTGAAAGTGGTTAAACAGTTAAACCGGCCACCGTTTATGACCTTTTTAGCAGATAGTGCGGACCGTATAGTTTTGGAGTTGTATCATAGGCCAGAACATAAAATGACAGATTTTAAAAAAGAACATCATATTACCTTTCATATCGCTTTTATATCTTTAAATGCACAACAAGATAAAGAGCGTTTGCAAAAAGTAGGTTGTAGTTTTATAGAAGAAGCAAAAAAGGACGATGGCACTCATCTTGTAATGTTAAGGGACCCTTGGGGTTTGCCATTACAATTATGTCAACGCGCTACTCCTTTTTAGTTTTTTGAGGATAGGGTAAAATCCAATCGTGATGGCTAAAATGCTGCCAAGATTCCGCTGCTAAATCTACTTTCGGGTCTATAAAAGTGGCGTATTCACCACGGTTAACTTTTGCTCTAGAACTTACATAAACACTGATGTCTTCTCCTTTAGCAGCAAATTCTTTTTTCAAATGCTGCGCAAATTGCCAAGCAAAATCTGGGTAACAGGCCACCTTTCGCTTTTGTTTGCTAGTGAGGTAGTCATTAAGGTTGATAAAAGTAGTTTTCTTAGTCTTTTTATTGACCACTCTAAACTTTATGGTGCCCGCTCTACTACGCAACATCATGCGCCAACTAAGTCGGTGACCTTCCTCCGTCCATAAAACGTCTCCAGCAATAAAATGATGCCGAATAGGCAGTAACAATTGTAGTAATAAATAGCTCCCTATGGCCATTGTGGTAAAGTGATGGTGCTTTGGTAAGGCATTTGTGGTAGGGAGTACGGCCGGCTTAGACTGTAAAACTAATTTTCTTATGGTTTGGGGTTCAAAAAAGAATAAGCAAAACGCTAAAGATAGATAGGGGAAAATACCTATTTGAAAAACAAAGCTGTTGAATAAGTGAAAAAAGATACCTGCTGCAAAAGCAAATTTTCTAGTGGGTTTCCAGAGTAGGGCAGGCACAATAAATAAATCGAACGCCATGCCAAAAATAGCGATACATCTATGTACCCATGGTTGCTGTAAAAATTCGCCCACCAACACATAGTCTTTTTTACTACTCATTAGTAACTCTATGATGCTGAAATCTAACCAGTCTCCGTATAGTTTTGCAATGCTAGCGTAGGTATAGACTACAAATAATTGTAAGATGATAATCCAGCGGCACCAGTTATACATCCAATCTTTTTTAATGCCTGGTTGTAATTTGGCATCTAAGCTATGGTTTTTGGCTGCAGGCAAAAATGCCATGATGTAGGCCAGTAGCATTAACAAATAATAATGGTTGTTGTAAGATGTTTTTTGCATTAAATAAACCCCTGTCCACAAAATAGCAAAGCTCAGTGCAGACCATCTGTACTTGTAACCTAGGGTAATTAGTAAGCCTAGAGTACCCATGACAGCAAAGTAGATATACATGCCAGAGCCAGGCAAGGGTTGTAACCACTCAAAACCAATAAAATTAAAGGTGAATTTAGGTGCTATTAAAGTACGTTTTACCCAGCCAGTGGCAATAGCTCCGTAACATTCTGCGGCAATTAATAAACCGTAACAAACTCGGAAAATAACCAGTTGTACGTTGTCTATTTTTTTGAAGAGAAAATTAGATATGCGCTGCATTTTTTAAGTACATCAAAGAAGTTTCTTGGTCCTCTTTTAATTGTGAAGTTAAGGCTTCTAACGAATCAAATTTTTGTTCGTTTCTTATTTTTTTCAATAAATGCAATTGAATTTTCTGACCGTATAAATCGCCTTCAACATCAAAAAAGTGTACTTCTATACTTTTTTCGTTGCCGTCTACAGTAGGGTTAAAGCCAATATTCATCATGCCATAAACGGTCTTATTGTTTATTGTAGATTTTATAATATAAACGCCGTTTTGAGGAATTAACTTGTACGTTTCTGCAATGTGTACATTAGCCGTAGGATACCCTATTTGTCTACCAATGCCTTTACCTCTAACAATAGTACCAGTAAGCAGATAAGCATAGCCCAGATAGCTATTTGCGGTCTCTATATCGCCCTCTTCTAGTGCTTTTCGGATTTTGGTAGAGCTTACGGATACGTCTTCTATTTCTTGCACAGGAATTTCTTCAACATCAAAATCATATATTTCCCCAAAACCGATAAGGTCTTTAATATTTGCATTTCTATTTCTGCCAAATCTATGGTCGTAGCCTATTACTACATTTTTAGCTTTTAGTTGATTGACCAATACATCGCGCACAAATTCTAATGCAGTAAGTCTAGAAAATTTTTGTGTAAATGGGTGAATTATCAAGTAGTCTAATCCGCTTTGTTTTAAAATGTACTGCTTTTCTTCTAATGTATTTAACAATTTTATATTGGCATCTTTTTGCAGCACCATCCTTGGATGGGGGAAAAAGGTAAGTACCAAAGATTTAGTGCCTGTACTTTTGGCATTATTTATGAGGCGTTCTAAAATCTTACGATGACCAATATGAACACCATCAAACGTACCAATAGTAATGGCCGTCCTTTCTTGGGTAGTAAATTCAAAAATATCTTGGATTGCTTCCACAGGATTACAAATAAAAAAGGCTTACTTTTGATAGTAATACGCCCCTTTTTTAGGATGAGAGCTAAGTTACACCTTGTTTTATCAATTTCCATATTTTTTATCAGCTTTTATAGTTGGTCCCAAGCGGATTATTGGAAACCTATTGTATCTCAGACTGCTACAACAATAGCAGGCAAGAACAATTCATCAGAATTTTACCAATTAGAAGAATCTAAGTTCCGTACATTGATAGGTAAGGCCAAGCTAGGGAAAGCTTTTGTGTATTTGCCTGTAAAAAATAAAGGATTAGTGCCTTTTAAGGTAAGAGAAACTGGGATTTTACATCCAGATTTGGCAAAGAAATATCCAGAAATACAATCATTTACTGCGGAAAGTTTAGACAAATTGTACCGAGCAAAAATAAGTGTAACTCCCCTCGCAGTAGATGCTACAGTACTTGATGTTACAGGTGGTGAGGTGCAAATTTTAGCAAAAGATAAAGCTCAGGATACGTTATATCATGTGCATGATAGAAATACAGAATCACGGCAAATCCAAAATTTTATTTGTAAAACGCCATACGAATTTGGTAAAGCATTGGTTACTAGCAATTGGTCTAAAAATTTAGTGCAAGACCAAACGCTGCGTAAATTTAGAATAGCGGTTTCTGCTACTGGGGAATACACCGCAAAATTTGGTGGTACAAAGGCTGGGGCTTTAGCGGCTATTAATGCGACGCTTACTAGGATTAATATGGTTTTTGAGCGAGACTTGGCTATCACGCTAGAACTAATCTCTAATAACGATGAAATTATTTATACGGATAAGGATACGGACCCATATGGTAGTAGTTTAAATTCTGAAGTACAAAGTACAATCAATGCTGTAATTGGTGCGGCAAATTATGATGTTGGGCACTTGTTTCATGTTGCCAATGATAACGGCAATGCAGGGTCTATTGGTTCGGTTTGTAAGGATGCAAGTAAAGGGAGCGCCTTTTCTGCAGCACAAGAGCCGTCTGGGGATGCGTTCGATTTGGATTATGTAGCGCACGAACTAGGTCATCAATTTGGTGCAAATCACACATGGTCTTTTGAGACCGAAGGGACAGGGGTGCAAATGGAACCTGCTAGTGGTACTACAATAATGGGGTATGCAGGTATAGTGGAAGGAAATAATGTAGCAGAAAGCGGAAGTGATTATTTTCATCATGCAAGTATTGCTCAAATTACAGACTTTATTGCTACTACTAGTTGTGCAGAAGAAGTGGTTCTAGCGAATCAGGCGCCTGTAATTGCATCGCAAACCGATTACATAATTCCCAAGGGAACTGCCTTTGCGCTTACAGCATCTGCTACAGATGCAGATGGAGACATGCTAACCTATGCCTGGGAGCAAATAAATAATGGAGTAGTAACTACAGAAACCTTTGGTCCAGAAAATTCTTCTGGTGCTAATTTTAGGTCTGTTCCTCCAACAGCTAGTCCAACAAGGTATTTTCCCAGACTTTCTAGGGTGGCGAGAAATCTATTAACCCAGACCTTACCCACTAAAGATTCTATCTGGGAAACCGTCTCTACTGTAGAGCGGAATTTAAAATTTGCGGTTACCGTAAGGGATAACAATCCTAATGGAGGTCAAATAGCAGCAGATACGGTAGCTGTAAGCGTGGTAAATGGTGCAGGGCCTTTTAAGGTCACCTCCCAGATGTCACAAGAAACCTACCAGGCGGGGAGTGTGCAAACTATTTCTTGGGATGTTGCTAATACCAATGTAGCGCCAATCAACGCAGAAGAAGTAGCTATTTACTTTTCTGATAATGGAGGCTTATCTTATGACCATTTATTAGTGTCTGGAGTGCCTAATACAGGTACAGCTAAAGTGCAGATGCCAGGGGTCAACACTACAAACGGACGGGTGATGGTAAAAGGGGTAAATACCATATTTTTTGCCGTTAATAAAGCGCCGATTACTGTGACATCCACAGATGTTGTCCTAAATTTTGATGCTTTAAATTATGAGGTTTGCAAGCCAAATTCTTTAGTGATTCCTTTTGTGTATGAAGCTTACAACGGTTTTGCAGAAACAGCTACATTGAGTATTAATGGTCCGGCTGGGGTAACTGCTGTATTTTCTGAGCCTACAGTTACCGCTAATAATACCCCAGTAACAGTAACTTTAGATAATCTGGCAAGCGTACCAGCGGGTTACCACAATGTTGAGATTGTGGCTACAGCCAATAGTATAACAACATCAGTAGTGGTTACAGTTTTGGTATTGGATGATGCATTTACTGGAATTTCACCTGTTTTTCCTGCGGATGAAGCGGCAGGCATTACGTTAAGCCCAACATTAGAATGGACCGGTACGGCTAACCATCAGTCTTATGATGTAGAAGTGGCTACGGATGCTATGTTTACAAATATCATTTCGTTAGGTACAGTCAATTTCAATAGTTACAAGCTTACTAGCTTACTGCCAGAAACTACATATTTCTGGCGCGTTAAGCCAAAAAATGAATGTGGTGAAGGGGTTTTTGGCGCGGTACATCAATTTACGACTTCTATAGTAGACTGTGATACTTTTGATGCCGATTTCTTACCCTTAGAAATACCGTCAGAAAATGCGGTGACTGTTAGCTCTAAAATAGCTTTTTTTCAAGACGTTAAGGTGGCAGATTTGAAAGTAGCGGTAGAATTATCACATACGTTTTTAGAAGATTTAACCTTACGCTTAATTTCACCTAACGGTACAAGCGTTGTTTTGGTATCCAAAGCATGCGGCAGTAGCAATAATATTGTGGCGGTTTTTGAAGATGGTGGTGACCCCGTTAGTTGCGGAAACAATCCTGCTATCAGTGGTAATTTACAACCTTTTGGGTCTTTAGCTTCTTTTAATGGAGAGTCTTTGCTAGGAGAATGGACATTGCAAATAGAGGATGCGGCGGCATCTGATGGTGGTGAACTGGTGGCTTTTTCTATGGAGGTTTGTGTAGAAGGTATTTTTAGGCCAGATGAAGATGGGGACGGTGTGTTTGATGATGGGGACGATTTGTGTTTGGGTACGCCAAAAGGAACACCAGTAAATACTAGTGGTTGTGCTATAAATCAGTTTGCGGCCAATAATTTTACCGTGGCAATCGCTAGCGAAACTTGTATTAATGCAGAAGATGGAATGGTTTCTGTGACTGCTGCGGATACAACGTTGAATTATACAGCGACGATTACTGGTGGGGCTAATAATTTGATACAAGATTTTACAGAAGAAGTTAGTTTTGAAGGGCTTTCGTCAGGAACCTATCAACTTTGTATAGTAGGTACAAATGGTACCGTGAATTATACTGAAAAGTGTTTTGAAGTTGTGGTAACGGAGCCAGAATTATTAGAGGTTTTAACTAGTGAATTGCAACAAGGTACGCTCTTAGAATTGCAGTTGTCTGGTGCCAATTTTTATACCATAGAGCTAAACGGGGTTCTTTATCAGACGGATAATTCAATTTATCAATTGCCTTTAGTGAATGGAAAGAATGATATAAAAGTGAGTACGCTACAAGAATGTCAAGGGGTGTATAAAGAAACAGTTTTTGTAGCAACAACAACCAATGTAGTGCCTAACCCGGTTCGGAGCCAAGCTCAAGTATGGGTCGGTTTTCCAGCAAAACAGGTGTCCCTGCAGTTGTTTGCTATGGATGGCACGTTACTTTGGGTTAGAAATAAAACTTTAGAAAAC
The DNA here is from genome assembly GCF_011882165.1 of Croceivirga sp. JEA036. Classification (NCBI taxonomy): domain Bacteria; kingdom Pseudomonadati; phylum Bacteroidota; class Flavobacteriia; order Flavobacteriales; family Flavobacteriaceae; genus Croceivirga; species Croceivirga sp. JEA036. The sequence goes on along the minus strand of NZ_JAATON010000002.1, from coordinate 548,700 downwards.
AGATTTGCAACCCTAGAGATGGATGGCCTTGCAAATGGTGTGTATCTTTTAAAGATTGTTGGGAATGGAAATTCAAAAACAGTTAAAGTGGTGAAGCGATGATGAGACTGCAACAACTTTTAGCGCTACTATTGTTCTTAATTGTGTTTGCATGTGGTAAAAAGGACGATGGACCACCGCCTGCACCAGAGGAGGCTTTATTAGTTTTTCCAGATAAAGATGCGGAATGTACTACGGGAGTCTCTTTAAATGCAACTCAAAGTCAAGTGCGTTTTGAGTGGCAACCCAGCGCTAATACGGATTTATATACGTTAACAATTATAAATTTAAACACCAATACACCACAAGCATTCAATACTATGAATACAAGCCTTAGTGTGGCAATAGATAAGGGAGCTCCTTATTCTTGGTCTGTATTGTCTTCTTCTAATGATTCTAACGAAACAGCTACTAGTGATAATTGGCTCTTTTACAATGCAGGGGCGCAAACCACTTATGCTCCTTTTCCTGCACAAGTAATAGCTCCTATCTCTGGGAGTACGATACAATTGAATAACGCTGGCGAAGTTTCTTTAAAATGGTACGGCTCAGATGTGGAAGAAGATATAGAAAATTATAAAGTGTATTTTTCTACGGAAAATCCACCTCTAGAACTAGTAGCCACTTTAGATGCAACGGTAATGGAAACCGTAGTTGATGCAGAAGAAAATACTATTTACTTTTGGCGAGTTATTACTACAGATAGCGAAGGCAATACTTCGGATTCTGGAGTGCTAGACTTTAAAGTGTTCTAATTAAGTGTTATTGAACAGATTCATTGTGTTTTTGGGGCCAGCAAAGACAAAAGAGCGTATTAAGTCTGTAGATTTTTGTAAACGTTCTACCAAAGCACTTTCTTCTTGGGCGGTCCATTTGCCTAAAACAAAGTCTACTTGTTTACCCTTGCCAAAATTAGCGCCAACACCAAATCTAAACCTATGGTAAGTGCTGGTTTGTAGTACATTTTGTATGTCTTTTAAGCCATTATGCCCGCCATCACTGCCTTTGCCTTTTAAACGGATGGTGCCAAAATCTAGATGAATATCATCGGTTATAATTAATACGTTGTTAAGCGGTATTTTTTCTTGATCCATCCAGTACTTAACAGCTTTGCCACTAAGATTCATGTAAGTAGATGGTTTTAAGCAGATGACTGTTTTACCTTTGTGAGTAAAAGTGGCGACACTGCCAAGCTTGGCACTTTCAAATGTAAATTGTTCTTCTTCGGCTAAAGCATCAAGTACTTTAAATCCAATATTGTGTCGCGTATTAGCATATTCTGCACCAATATTTCCTAAACCTACAATCAAGAATTTTTTCATGGGGTTTGTTTCTGTAATTTGTATAGAAACTTCTTTTTTTTGTTTAAAAAACCATTTCAGCATGGCTTAAAAATACAAAAGCATCCTCTTCTTAAGAAAAGGATGCTCTTTTTATAAATTTTTAGCGGATTAAGCTTCTGCCGCTTCACCACCTTCTTCGTCTTCTTCGTCTTCGTCAGAACCAACAGCAGCGTTTCTAGAGGCCTTAACCTGTACCACGGTAATGTTGTCCGGCTGCATAATAGTATACTCATCTACTCTTAGGCTTTCTACTGCAACTTTACCACCAATTTTAAGTTTAGAAATATCTACAACAATCTCGTCTGGTAATAAGTTAGGTAATGCTTTAACCGAAAGCTTGCGGTTTCTGAACAACAATCTACCACCGTTTCTAACACCTGGAGAGTTCCCCTCTAAACGAACAGGAATATTCATAGTCACAGGCTTGTCATCAAACAACTGGAAGAAGTCTATGTGTAAGATACTATCTGTTACTGGGTGAAATTGGATGTCTTGCAACACAGCGTTGATAGACTGTCCATTTTCTAACTCAATTACAGCGGTATACGCGTTAGGAGTGTAGACTAAATCTCTGAACGATAGCTCTTCTGCTGAAAAGTGTATCGGTGATTCCCCTCCGTATATAACGCAAGGGACCTTTCCAGCATTACGTAAGGCCTTAGTTGCTACTTTGCCCACGCTTTCTCTTTGGGATCCTTTGATAGTAATCGATTTCATTTTATCTATTTATTAAAAAATTACATTAAAAATTTAGAAGATATAGAAGTGTTATGGTGTACTCTATGCATTACATCTGCAAATAATTTAGCACAACTCAATACTTTTATCTTATTAAAATTCTCCTTGGTAGGAATAGAATCTGTGATGATTAATTCCTTTAAAGCAGATTTTTCTATTCTTTCATAAGCATTGCCAGAAAGTAAGCCGTGTGTAGTAATGGCACGTACACTTAGTGCGCCACGTTCCATCATTAGGTCTGCTGCTTTAGTTAAGGTGCCGGCTGTATCTACCATATCATCTACTAAAACCACATTTTTACCTGTTACATCACCAATCAATTCCATTTTAGAAATAATGTTGGCTTTTTCTCGCTGCTTGTAGCAAATAACAACATCACTCTCTAGAGCTTTAGAATAGGCATAGGCTCTTTTAGAACCACCCATATCTGGCGATGCAATACAAAGATTATCTAGTTTTAGTTCTTTTAAATAAGGCAAGAACAAAGTGGAGGCAAACAGATGGTCAACAGGTTTTTCAAAGAAACCTTGTATCTGGTCTGCATGCAAATCCATAGTAATAATCCTTGTGGCACCAGCAGTCTCTAGCATTTTAGCAACTAGTTTAGCTGCAATAGGCACTCTAGGCTTGTCTTTCCTATCTTGTCTAGCCCAACCAAAATAAGGCATTACCGCAGTAATGTGTCTCGCAGAAGCACGTTTTGCGGCATCTAGCATTAACAACATTTCCATTAAGTTCTCTGGTCCGGGATTGGTAGAACCTATGATAAAGATTCTGGCCCCTCTAACGGACTCTTCAAAAGAAGGTTGAAATTCTCCATCGCTATACCTAGAGAATTTAATGTTTCCTAGCTCTGCCCCATAGGCAGCTGCGATTTTTTCTCCTAGAGCGGTACTCTGGGAGCAGGCAAAAATTTTCGGTTCTGGAACTTGATACGGCATTGCTAAAAATTGAAAACAGGCATGTTAACTTAAAAATATGCCTGCTTAAAATCGCTGCAAATTTACACATTAATCTGGGTTGCTAAAGAATAATTATCATTATTTGGTTTTTAAATTGAATTAATTTTATACTTTTGCCATCCGTTTAGCCTTGGTGGCGGAACTGGTAGACGCGCTGGATTCAAAATCCAGTGTCTTCGGACGTGTGGGTTCGATTCCCACCCAAGGTACTTAAAGCCTCAAAATCATACGATTTTGAGGCTTTTTTGTTGATTTTACCACCTCCCTCTTTCTTCTTTTTTAAATGACTTTAGTATAATCGGAAAATTAAAAAGTACATTTTTAAAAATTGAAAAGTACTAAAAATACACATTTTGCATTTTTTGCAAATTGCTTTTAAAGGGCAATTAATGGACATTTAAATGTTTAACTATATTATTTAAACATGCTCATTGCCTGCCAATAAACCCCGTCGTAAATAAACAAAAGCGATTCCCCTACGGCGCCAATATCTCGTGTTGAGGTTCTTGAATCTCTATAATTAATTGATTTACCGTTACCACTTACCACTACGCCACCATTATCAGACCTTAGAACTATATGCTGCTGACCACTTTCAGGATTTGAAGGCAAAGTTACTTGTATTGCGCTGCTAGTGTGAACTGTCACAATAAAGGTTTCAAAGTCAAATATAGTCCTTGATGAAGAAATTCTAATAACATAATTATATAAGCCCCTTAAGTAAAGTTTATTCGCTTCTAAGCTTGTGAAATAACCCCCAAGGCTTGATCTAGTATCATATAAACTTTTTCCAATAACTCCTGCAGCTTTACCTCCGGCTGTAAACTGAAAACCGTTATTAATAGTAAAACCGTTTATTGTTCCCATTTGAGTGGTAGAATAACCATTAACTTCATCACCATCACTATTATAACTAACAGAATTTGGCTGCAAACTAGAAACTCCATAGCCGACAACTCTGATTCCTTCGCCCGTAATGTAAGTTTTATCATCATACGTTCCTGTGTTAGATCCAGTAAGTAAAATACGCCCTTTTGAACCGTATAATTTTGCTGTGTTATCCTGTGAAGTGATTAACCCGTTACGTATTTGCCAATCTGCAATAGTAGCATTTTCAGCCAAAAGTAAATCTGTTGCTACAGCTGTAAATTGCGCTCCAAAATTATCCCACTGGCTGCTATTAAAGCTCCCTGTTGCACCGTTTGGGCCTTTGTATAAGTAATATATACCAGAGCGCCTAACCACGTCTCTACGCAAACTATTATTGTAATACGCAGTAGTACTGCTATGTTCACCTCTAAAAACAATACCAGGTCCATCTTGGCCATCTTGGCCATCTTGGCCGTCTTGCCCGTCTTCTCCTTTAAACTTAGACCACGTATAGTCAGATGGCGTATTGCTCTCTGTGGGCGTGGTCTTATTCACTGCAATACCTATGTATTGGGTATTAGCATTTGGAGCATCGTATAATCCACTGCCATTACTGTTGTTGCTGTATTTTATCCAAGTATATAGTGTTTGGCCGTCATCACCTGGAGGGCCTGGAACACCTTCCCCTGTCATTAGGGACCAAGTATAATCAGATGGTATATTGCTCTCTGTTGGCGTTGTTTTGTTGTAGGCAAAACCTATATACTTCTTACCCGTTGGGTTATTACTAATGCCGGAACCACTGGCATTGTCTGCATATCTTATCCAAGTGTAATAGGTAACCCCATCTTCTCCTGGAGTACCCGGAACACCTTGCGGACCATCACTGCCCTTGGCTGCATAAATACGCCAATGCGTGGTATTGCTAGGCGCTACACCTGTAACAGAACCTGCACTGTATTTTACAAAGGTTTCACCGTTAAAGGTTACAGAATCATATTGCGCATAAGCAGTTGTATTGCTGTAAAGACCTCTATAATTAACAAGTTCTATAGCTTCTCCTGCTGGGGTTTGCAGTATACTCCCTTTTATAGTTAATCTATCCGGAGCACTAACATTCCAATCTAATGAGCTATTATTGTCTCCTATTTTAAATTGGCCCGTAGTAAGGTTAAAGAAGTTTAGGCCATCTAAAGATTTAATGGTGCCGGTGGTAATGGTATCACCTGTGATGTAGGTCATGCCCTTGGTAAAATCAAAATCCCTATACCCATCCTTTGGCGCATACAGAATACCCACGTTAAAATTGTAATAACCAACCTCATATTCTAAAGGCAGTGGCGCTACAGCCAATTGCCATGTACCTGTTAGACTTGTACGGCTACAACGGGCATAGACATAGTAATCTTTATCTGGTAATAAGCCAGCTATATCAAAGGGGTCAATATCCCAAACATAACCAAGGCCATCAATTTCAATCTCATAATGCACCAACTTACCTGCAGTAATATTGAAACTATTGGCATTACCATTATTATTGGGCTTAAGCACAACACCGCTAAGGCCAAAGTTTTGACTTTTAGCACCCACACTTAACATTAGCGTTTCAATGCTCTGTGGGCGTATGTTCTCTGGTGTAAAGTAGCCATCAGGATCAAAAACCAAGTCTTGCAATTGCCTAAATCTGCCTGCAGTACGCCTAGACAGCTCTGCACGTTTACGGTCCACATTGTTAACAATATATTGCTGGTCTACACTGTCTGCAATTAACCTCTCTTCTATGGTGTAAGGAATGGTGTCACTAATGGTAGCTGTTATTAGATAAGGATTTGGCAGGGGATAGCTAACCTCGCTTACTCGTATAAAGGTGTTAATACCTAAATCTACATCAATTACCTTTATAAAATCTCCTGGGCGTAACGCAATGTTATTGCTGCGGGCATATTTTTCATCTATCTCCAAATCATAAACAACCCTTGGCACACTATTTTCTAGTAAATATTCTTGGGTGCGCTGCTCCAATTCTGCCTCTGCAGCTTCTATATAGGTCTGGGGCATCTTTATGTCTACAAAGGTGTAAGTATCTCCTACCTGCGGCGCAAAATTAGTATTGGGCAGCTCATAATCGTTCTCTTCTACAAAAGGCAATAATTCAATTGTTTTAGAGCCGTTTAAATAGCGTTTAACCTCAAATTCATACCCAATTAAATAGCCTGTTTTAAATATAACTTTAGCTGTAGTGCCCTCCAGTAATTGCTCGTCTAAATCAAAATCTAAATCTGCGTCTGTAAATTTAAAAGGGTCTGTTGGGTCTATTGCCGTAACGGTTCCTGTGCGGTTAGGGTAAATATCCTCAAAAATTACAGACCCTTCCCTAATACCGTAAAGTGTGGTATTGTTATCTAAAAATCTATCTTCAAAAACCAATCTAGATAGCCCATTACGGTAATCGTAATCAATATTTTTACGAGCCCCAAAGCCATAAACTTTAGTTACCAGGCTTTTATCATTAATTGTATTTCTTTTTAGGCTATACAACCCTTGGCCACGCCCTTCTTGAAAGGTAAGCGTAGTTTCTACCCCAACACTTTTCTTAAGGTTAATGGTCTTATCTGCCACTCTATACTCTAGGGCAAAGGCTTCTGCCATGCGGGTTAAAGCCGTACGGCAACTATCACTATTATACGTAATAGTTTGTGCGGGCAAATCTTCTACCGTACCGGTTACCCATTCTGCATCTATTTCTGCCATATTAGCCACTAACAGCTGTAGATGCTGCAAAGGAGTGCCGGTGTAGCTAAAATCTGCTGCACCTTCATCTAAGAAGAGTTTGTTGTATAGAAAGTAAATCTGGCCTTCAAAATCAATAGTATACCTATAGCTAACATTGTTTAGCTTTTCTTCTGTTGGCAACTGATTAATATAGTACCGCTCATTGTTATACTCCACGTAATCCCCTATGCGTATAGGCAGGGGCAATGCGCTGTAGCTATCTACTACTATTTTGTGCTCTCCCATCAATTTGTTGGTAAAGACGGTATTTTGGTCAATTTTTATAGTAGCAACAGCTGCAGCGTTGCGATAAATGGTTAGTTGCATTAATCTTAATTTATTTGTGTTCTACCTTATAGCTAATACCGCCAACACGGCTAAGCTCGCCACTTTCGTAAATAGGGAATTTGGTGCTTTTCCAGCTTACTATTTTACCCGTAACATCTTTAGAGGGCTCAACTCCGGCATATATCTTACCTGTTTTAACCACCCACCTAAAAGACTTTAAATACTGGCTGGCATATTTTTTACCAAAAATCTGCGCTCCATTAGTGTATAGTATATCATGTCTATCATACCCTAGTGGCTCTAGCACCTGCCGTTCAAAAGCTGGATTTACATAGGTAAAAAGCTCTGTACCCGTTTCCCTTTCCCAATACACTAAGGGCATGTTATCCGTGTTTGCCCGTACATTGTTAAATGCCGTTTGGAGCTTTACATAGTCTATCTTAAGCTCTAGGTTTTCTTTACGCAAACGCTCTAGCTCAATATCCTTGTTTTTATTAACAATCTCTAGTTGTTGTATCTGCTTTCTGTTTTGGGTAATTACCTCTTCTTTGGCCAGTATTATATAGTCCTTTCTAGCACTATTGCCTATCTGAAAAACAGCAATAACCAATGTTGATATGATACCAGAACGTATGGCAGATTTACCCCACATAGGTAATTGGTTAAACCATTGCAGTACTCCGGATGGTATTTTCATGCTATTCTAGTTTTCTTTTAAGCCATTTTAATGCCGCCTCCCATGCTGCCCAGCAAGAGATACATCCAATTACCAACAACCATTTGTTTGCTCCCATAGGTATGTCTACGGTAAACCAGGTATGGTATAATATATAGGCCGTAAAGTTTACCAGGATCAACCCGGTTAAGGTTCTTAAAAATCTACGTACAAACTGATTTTCTTTTATCGGTTGTATTGCGGTGTTAATTTTGTCTGTCATACTATCAATTATTGATTAAAATTGGTATTGTTTTTGCTATACTAGCGACCTCGCCCCCGTTACTAGGTGGTGTTGTATTTTCCCCCGTTGTTCTTTGGGCTACATAAAATTCCATGTTAGAGTAACTAGTGTTATCTGAATAATTGTTAAAAGCTACCTTTTGTCCTGTTGGGTCTGGCGTGGCAACAAAGCTGTTTTTCTCTTCCATATGAATCTGCGCGTACACTCTATTAAGCACACTATTGTAGCCTGTTTTATTCTCGTCTAAACAAGTAGCTATTACTTTTCTATATACCCTCTGAGCCGTTGGATCAGAAACAGAAGCGTACGTAGCGTTATTTCTATCTTCCCAGAATATCCATCCGGGCTGGTCAAAGTTCTTTCCACTAGCATGACCAAGTTCAAATGTGTCTGAATTGCCAACATCACCAAGAATTGTAATTTTTTCGCCCGTTTCCAAAACGTACATTACAAGATTACCATTTTCTCGCCCAACAAAACATTCATTGCCTTGTATGGTTACTTGGTGGTCTGCATGACCTATATCTGCTGTTAGATTAGAATGTAACAAGGTTAGGGTTTGCAAATCGTAAACTCGCATATAATCGCTTGCGCTATTTTGAGCCACAACAATAGCGTAGTTGCCATAAGCACTAACGGACGTAAAGCCATCACCTAAATCTGTAATAGCTACTTCACCAAAAACAACATCATTTACAGCATCATAGGTAAACATGTAGCGTTGTCCGCTTCTTGTACCTTCAAACGCCCAATACCTACCATCCCAACTAGGGGTGGTTTCTGCGGTTGGTGCTATGCTATTAGCATCATAATTAAAAGTTCTAATCACTGTAAGGGTACTACCGTCTGGTGAACGCTCCCTATATCTATTGTCGTTAAGATTGATACTCCTGTTATCATCCCAATACCCCCATACATTACTTACTGTTCTATCAGTCTTTAACGCATAGGTTGAAGCATCGTAGAACTCAAAAGGTATATTAGAACGCATTTCGGTGCCATCTCTAGACCAGTGCGGTTCTTTTGCGTATGCTTTTTCCAATTCTGGATTATCACCTAAAACACTTCTTTGGCTAACTTTACGCTCGGTTAAACCGAAAACATTGATATAAGGACTTGTGTTAGACGGTGGTGCAACGTAACTATAGCCTGTTGCGGTTAATAACTCTTCATCAGGATATAAACCAGTTCTAATATTAGGTAATGTTGTTAAATCGCTTTCAGTTCCACCAATGAAACTGCTAACCGATAAATCATAATTATTATTAGTAGTTAATCCTGTTACTGTGTAAGTAGTGTTAGTTGTACTGCCTACCTTTACACCATCCTTGTAAACATTGTAACCGTTTACACCACTAACGGCATCCCATTTTAAAGTTACAAATGTCCTTTCAACGTCCGTATAATAAAAGTTTTCAGGCGTTGTTTGCGCTATTAAAGCAAACGGTAATATGATTAATAACCACTTCATCTATAGGTTTTCATTGGTTAATTGTGTTATATGAGCTGCTCTTTCTCCGCTTGTCAATTGCGCGTTTCTCTTTATTAGTATTCGCCTAATTGAACCGTTAAAGAATGTGTCGGAAGCTCTTGCTCCTATAAACCATTCTTGTAATGAAATTTCGCCTGTAACTTGACTAACAGCATCATCTTGCAACACACCATTTAGATATGTTGATACAGTTGAATCATCAAAAGAAACCTCCCAAATAAATGCACCTGAATCCGTACCCGTGTAATTTGCATTTATCTGTCCTCCATCACCAATCTGCGTTAACATATTAGTAGCTGAAAGCCTACCTATGTTTATATTCCTATCCGTAGCCCTATCACCAACAATACTACCCGTCGTGCCTGTATCATCACCTATGACGACTATAATTGTACCTGTGTCCGTACCGATGTTAAAATCTAAATCCGAAGGCGTACCCATGCTTAACTTATCATCTACGCCATCGAATTGCACCGCCTTACGTCCACTTTCATCTATTACCGTAGGTTGACTACCCGCCGTTCCCTGCGTTGCTGATGTAACTACTCCACTACCGTCATTAGACCAACTTGTTAAAGTTCCAAGGCTTGTGCTTTCCGCATTAAAGTCATATTGCCAATCAAAAGCCCCAACAGCATCAGCCACCTCATTATGCTCCGTGTAGGCGCTAGCACTAACTATCCACGTGTTAGCATCTACTTTAAATATTGTTGCTACTTCGTTGCCTGTTAGTACAATACCATCTGCGGTAAAAGCCGTGTTAGTGTTTAGGATTCTAAAAGTATCACCATCCACAGGCTTTATGTAAGCGTTGTCTGATACGCTACTAGGTATTACCATTAACGCCTTGTTGTAATTGGTAGCCGTAACGCCATCGCCTAACTCTAAGGTGTCACTTGTTACATTAAAGAGTTGACTTTTATAGTTTGCCGCTGCGCTAAAGTCTGCATCCGTGAGCGTTTTTTTAGACGTTACGGTGGTTGGGTAGTATTGGCTACCCGTTGTAGCTGTACTGCTTGCCGCTATTTCATCTATTGCATCTTGTACGTTAGTGGATGAAAGGCCGCTTTTACTTCTAAAAGGAATTTTAAGACCTTCATCATAAACCTCATAATTTGTTTTAATGTTACCCTCTTCAAGTTGAAAGTTATCGTAATCTTCCGTAGGTATTGATATTCTTATATAAGAGACATTAGCTGGTATGATAAAAGAATCATCAGACAAAGAAGACCTACCGCCCGAAATAATTGTAGTTTTATCCTCTTCAAAAAAAGTAGAGTATCTTATATTATGCGAAGGTTGGTATTCAACACCTTCTTTTACTTTTATAAAATCACTTAAATCATAAGCAGTATTAGCAGCTTCAAAGCCATTGTCTGACATATACCTGCCTCTTTCTGCCGTGTCCTTATTAAACTTATTTTTCCCTATTTGAAATAATGTTGCATGGTCAAAATTAGCTAACTCATCTATGGCTTTTTTTACTGTGTTTTCTTTTAAATTACTATCTGTATTATCATAAAACAAATGTATTGGAGGGTTATATTTTTTGAATCCAGTTGAAAATGAACCTTTTTCAAGTTGAAAATATTCCTTATAAGTTTTTAGCAATGTAATTCTAATCCATTTTACTCCTTCTGGTATTACAAAAGGGTCTGAAGAATTTCCTGAACGCCCACCAGATATAACACCGTCACGCTTACCATTAAAAAATGTACTAAATCTTATATCGTGATTTGTGGTATAGGTTTCACCTTCAATAACAGGTATAAAATCACTTAAGCAATATACTTCGCTTGCTACAGTATATCCTGTAGCAGACATATATAAATCATCAGTAACAGTTTCTTTATTAAAAAGATTTACCCCACCATAACTAATGTTAGAATAATCTAATTCTTGATTAGAGGTTTCATATTGATGCCCTTTTGATTTTAAAGCACTAGATACAACATCAGCTAATACAAGCTTACCGACTTCATTAGGATGTATTAAATCCGTAGAATACAGCGTGTAATTTTGTGAATTAATTGGGTACTTGCTATAAACGTCTATGACAGATAAACCGTAAGCGCTCGCAACATCCTTCATTGCTTGCGCGTAATCTTTAATAAAGTATCCCTTATTATTTCTGTCCAAGTAAGTGTTACCAGCTTGCCACGTCTTGGCGGGAGTAATTAAAACAATCTCAACAGAAGGCTTTGCAGCCTGTACTGTCTCAACGAAATACTTTAAATTTTGAATAAAAACCGCTGTAGAATTATCTGCAGCCATGGACATGTCTCCTACGATTCTATTGCCATAATAGTCATTAGTACCGATATGCAGCGTTACCAAATCCTTATCGTCAAAATACCCAGTAGGTAAAGCGTCTAAGGCTCCTAATGTACTTGTTAATGCGCCACCACTTATTGCATGGGTTTCTACATTGTCTAAGTCCATTCCCAGATTTTGCACTACATAATAAGGGTAATCGTCTGTACTTAAAGAACTGAAACTATCTCCAAAAATTACCCATTTTTGTTCAGCTCTATTTATGCTAGTTATAGGACTTAGGTTAACGCCATCACCACCCGTGATATTTAGTTGATTTTCATTTAAGGATAAGTCTTGCAAACTTCCGTTACCTACAATACCACTCAAATCAACGGTTACCGTATTACCATCACTAATAGTTAGCGTTAGAATAGTGCCAGACAAACTAAAATCTGTAATAGTTTGGCTATCGGTATTGTCTAAGTATGGGGTTAAATCTACACTACCGCCATTGCTAAGGGTTAATACGTTATTGGCAAGGGTTATTGTTTGGTCTGCCCCACCTATTACATCTACCACCCATTCCGCTCCAGTAAAGCGGTAGTATTGCCCATCTGTAGAAAGGTATTTTTCTCCTACCATTGGGTTGGCGGGTGCCGTTGCCTGTGGTAGATATATGGCACTCTTAATTATTGGGCGTGTGCCTGGCACCTGCGCTGTAGCGTATAAGGATACGGTAAATACGAGTATTGCTACTAACTTTTTCATTTTTTTGTACTGTTAATTATATAGTTGTCTTTATCTCTATGCACTATGGCGTGCTCGGTTTCTTCTCTATAAAGTTCTTTTTTTCTGTAGGCGGCTATGGCTACCAACAAGGCCAGAACTGCTATTATTATGGCTAATACTATCATAATGGTGTGGCATTTAATAAGGTTACGTCCGTCTCTAAATTGGTCATAGCAGCATTTTTTATGTAGCCATGCACTACATAGCCAGGGAATAGGGTTCCTACGCCTATAAACTCATCCCCAACTTCCCAATTCTGTCTGCTTTTATTACCTTCTCCTTTTATCCATCGGTAGCCCGCTTTACGTAGGGGAGACATAATTATAAAGTCTCTTAGATCCTCTATATCCGCATAATCTGGGTCTAAGGTGTCTATGTTACCAATAATTAGCTTATCTGATAGCTTTAGCTCATTAAAGGCCCGTTTGAGCATTCCGCTCCAAAATACTTTACTCCCTGGCATGTTATGGTACTTTTATGGGTGAATCGCCACTATCCGTAATCACATTACCTTTATGGTCTAGCAGCGTAAATTCTTCTAGGTTATTAAATATGATGAACTCGCCTTGCTCGGTTGCAATAGGCTGTATTCCTTTAGGTTCTATTAGGTACGGAGTAATTACTGGCTTGCCAGCAAAAGCTAAGAGCAGTTTAACCCGCAGGCGGGCCATACAGTTACCTGTTACCACCCTTACTTGATTAACGGTAAAACCATCCACCGCAAAACAGTCTCGCTCTGTGCCGTCTATGTTTAAGTTGCGTACACCAGGTGCTGTTAACATTTGGTGCCATAATTCTATATTCGCCTTTAGGGTTAAAAAATCTGGTGCGGTAAAATACAGCTCCATGGTTACCTCCAAAGGGCCAACTTGTGTTAACTGATAGCCAGGCGCATTATAGCTGGTATAAAAACTTTCTTTGAGTTCTGGCCGGTCATAATTACCGTTCAATTTGGTTACAAAGCAGCTAAAGGCACTAAAGGGTATGCGGTCTATATTATAAGTAGCCACACTGTTGGCAGCCGGTAACTCCCTGTTTTGAATAGTGATTAAAGGCTGTTCAAACACCATTTTAATGGCTGCATAACCCTCTTTAAGATAGTCTACTACAATACGGTCTTTTAGGTATACCTCAAAATCTCCCCATTGCGTACCTAGGGTTACCAAAGTATTTAGGCGGGCAATAGAGGTGTATAGTTCTTGGAGCTTTTCTATGCAATCTACTTTATTGGCTCCCTTTATGTAGCCGTAAAAAGATAGGGTACGGCTATCAAAAAACAGCTCATCTGCAGCCACATAAGGCTCAATACCTTCCTCTCCCAACCAATCGTGAAAAGTTTTACCCAGGCGTTTTGGCATATCCAAAAAACCCTCTAGCGCAATATTGCTGCCTGGAGCCCTCCCTGGTAGTATGCCATAATCTGCCAATGATATGTTATTTAAACTATACATTATTTACCTAAATCTCTTTGGGTTTGGGGTTTGGTTGTGTTCTTGTTGATACTCATAAGCTCTGCCACCGTACGTTGTAGCTCTACCACCATTAGGGCGGTGTTGTTCCGTATAGCTTCACTAGAAGCCAATAAGCGTAAGGTGCCGTCTAGGTTTTGCCGGTCAATTTCAAAATGGCGCTCATGCAGTTCAAAATGACGTTTGGTAATATCAAACTGGCCTCTAAATAAGCCCGTAAGCTCGCTGGCCGTCTCTTCTGTCAATTCCCTTCGGATAGCGCCTTGCAAGCCCGTTGCCGCACTGGTGTCTAGTTGGTCTAGGTCTAGCACATCACTCAATTGCTCATATTGGTCTAGCGCACGCTGCACTTGGGTTTGGTAAGCCGCACGTATGGCGTCTGCCTCGCTTTGGGTTAATTCACCATCACTTTCTGCATATGCCGCAAATTCTTCAAACAAGCGTTGTAGCGGCTCCTCTAAGGTTTGGTACCGTATAGCGTTTAAAATGGCGCCTTGCAGTAGTTTTTCAATATCGCCTGCAAAATCCTCAAAACTATCATAGCCTTGTCTTAGCCCTTCTATAATGCTATCTGCTATACCAGTAGCCGTGGTACCCGTAAACAATTCTTGGCTTTGGCGCTCCAAATCGCCAAGCAACGCATTAACATCTTGCCCCTCTTGGCGCAAATCCCTTAATTGCTCAAACAGTTCCGTTGCACGGTCTGTTAGCACGCCCTTCTCATACAAGGCTTCTATTTCTTCAAAAGTTTTGCCCAGGAGGTCCTCATACTCATTAACCACTCTGGTTTTACGGCCAATACCCAAAAAGCCGCCGTACTTTTCTGTATAGCTATTGGTAATAAACTGTTCTTGCTGCAGCTCTGCCAATAGGCGCTGTTGGTCTATGGCAATTTCTTGCTGGGCCAGCTTAAGGCTTTCCCTACGGGCATCTAGACCCTTAAGCGTTAATTCTACCTCTTCTGCCTTAGCTATGTTGCGCTCTCTCTGTAGCGCTGCCAGGCGGCGCTCACCATCTTCTATCTCTTGCTGCAGCCTCAATAGTTCTGCCTCTGCCTGCTTTCTGCTTTCTCTGGCTCTGCGACCAATGGAAAATAAACCGGTTATAGCTTTTAGGGAGCTGGCAATACCACCAACAATATCTCCAGAGGCAAAACGTGCTCCAGCTTCTGCAGCATCTCCTAGAACATTTACCACCTCTCCCAAGGTTTCAATGGTGTCTCCAAGGCCTTCATCAAAATACCCAACTTCTTGCCCTAGGGCTTGGAAGGCACCGCCAATCTCTTTGGCTTGTTGGGCTATTTTAGAAAAGTTCTGGCCCACACCAGCATCTACATTTTGCTCTAGCTCATCTATTTTACTATTGATCTCCGCAGCGGTATCTGCACTTAATCTACCTGCAGCTTGTAAGGCCTCTACCATTTTACGGGCATTGGCAATTACTGTTCTTGCTGCTGTTGTGCTAAGGCCCTCTACGCCACGTATCAAGGCTTTATACTCTTCTGTACCTTTGGCATAAGCCTCATCTAAATCTGCTAAATCTGCAGTAAAGTTTCTTTTAAGCTGGTCTGCCTCTGCAAAATTACCATTGGCCAATAGTAATTGGCGTTGGTTTTGGTAATCTGTAACCAAACGGGTGCGGCGTTGCTCATAATCTTGCAGACTAGCCAATAACTCTTGGTAATGCTGTGCTTGTGCAGATTGTTCTTTTTCTAAAGCTGCTTTTAGTAAACGTACCCGCTCTGCTTGTGGCGCCGTTGCGGTACCGTTATTTACAGCTGTAAAGGCATCTTGGTTTTCTACCACCTTTTGCTCTAACAATTGTAAATAAGTGTCATAAGCTCCAAGCCTGGCACTGAATTCCTCTTTAGCTTTGGCTACACCAAAATCTTTAACGTACTCCGCATAGTCTTCATAAAGCTGCTTTTGTTCTTCTAAAGCGCTTTTTAAAAAGCGAGTTTCTTGCTGGTAGTACAATTGGTCAAAACTCTTGGCCTCCAGTGCATTTAGTTCCGTTAGATTAATCTTGACTTGGGCATTATTTGGATTGGCATTGAACTCTTGAACCAGGGCACGTATTTTGCTAAATTTATCTTTTAACGCTTTAAGTTCTTGCCCATCTTTATCTAATTGCTGTTTTGCAAATTCCGTATCTAATGCAGCTATTTGGTCTAATAATTTTTTACGCTCTTTTACTAGCTTTAGGGCGTCTTTATCAGAACCATCCTCTAACTTTAAATCAAAAGCTTTTACCAGGGCATCTGCTTTTTGGTTTAAACCATTTATAATACGGTTATATGTGGTGTTTAATTGCTGTTCTTCTCGTTGTAAGTCGCTGCGTTCCTCTCTAAGTTTTTTGGTAGCAAAAGTAGAGGTGGCACTACGTGTGCCGCCTTTGGCTTCTATTTTTTCACTTAGGCGGTCCTCTTCTTTGGTTATTTCTATAAGCTTGGCGCTGGCCTCGTTAACAGCAGCTAATGCTGCAGCACGGTAAAGCAGTGCTCTTACATAGGCATCACTTTTTTCTCTAAACAACTGCTCTGCTTGGTTGTAGTTGTTGGCAGTGCCTAGTGCATCGCCAAACTTATCGTTATACAACTCTAAAGCCTTACGTTTTTTATCTACATCTGTTGCAGCTCCGGCAAAAGCGGCACCAACCTCTACTACATCTTTAATAGCTGTTTTATAGTTGGCATCTTCAAAGGCTTTGTTAAGCGCTTCTTGTTTGGCCTTGGCCTGGTCTATGGCCTTGCCGCCATTAAAAAGTTTGGTAAAATAATCTACCAGCTGCGGACCATAGATGGTAAGTAAGGTAACGCCTAAACTTAATGCAGTATTCCAGGAGAAAAGGCTACCAACTACTTGGCGCCATACAGGTATGCCTTTTTTACCAGAAGCAACAAGAAGGTCGTTTTGTGCCTTTATACGCCCAATTTCGTCTGCTAAAATGGGTAAGTTGTTACTAATGGCCAAGAAACCCGTTTGCATGGAGAAGGTAAAGGCAGGTAGTTCCCTAGTTATTTGGTTAAGGCTATTGCCTAAACCATCATACTGGGCTCTTTGATTGCGTAACGCAGCTGCATTTTGCGTAATTGAAGCTCCAGTAGCGTTTTGCAGACGCTCTACTTGGTTGTTAACCTGGCGCACAGCGTCCTCACTGTCTTCCGCAATGCCTTTTATCTGGTCTTTAACCTTTTTGGCGTTCTTACGCACCTCTGGCTCGTTAATTAAAAACTCTATGTCTACCGGCTCAAAATCCATTAATTGGGCTTACGGGTTTTAAGTTTATTTTTTAAATCTTGTAGCGTCCCCTCTTCTTGTGGTTCTTGCTCTTGGTCTGCATTAGGCCTTTCAAAACGTATGGCATCTGCCAACATTAGCATAAGGTTGGGTTGGTTTACCCTCCACAACACTTGGTGCCAGGTATGCCCTGTCTCCTTTATAAATTGGTGCAACAGTCCCCAAGGGCTATGTAGGCCGTATTGCCTTAACTCCCTTGTGGTGTCTGACCCAGATTTGGCGTTGTCACTTTTAAACTTCTTACCAATCTGGTAGTACTCATAAAATCCGCACTGCCCCCGTACACCAATAGGGCAGACGTTAAGGCCAATAGCTCTGCAGGCTTACAATGCCATTTTAAATACCAGGCCAGAGGCTTGGTAAATAGTCTGCCAGACCAATTACCATTAAGCATTGCGCAGGCCACTGCCTTAGCAATGGTGGTGCCATGCACCGCCATAATTTGCAAGCTCTCTTCTACGCTTAGCTGGTCTAGTTTTTCATCTTTAAGGCCTGTACTTAAATAGTAGGCACTTATACGCAACAAGGTGCCGTAATAGGGAGCGGTTACGGTAATGGTAACACTCTTTTTAAGCCACCTTATAAAAAAAGGGGCGGCAATTTTAAACTTGACGCCCCTTTGTAGTATGGTTTGGGCGGCCAACATCTCTGTGATGGCGCCATCTTTATCTTTATTCATTACGCATCTGCAGGGTCTGTAACCGTAAGTGCTTGTACACCATCTACCAATGGAGCTACTACCGTAAAGGTTAAGTCTAGCGTCCAGATATTGTTTCTACGGAACTGCAGGTTTTTTAACGCCTTTACCTTAGCTCTAGCAACTACCATAACAGCGCCATCTGTAGTGGTAATCTCCATACGCTTGTAGATACCCGCTTGGTTATCTGGCTTTGCCCAGGTCTTAGTGCCATCTCCATTATCGGTAACCGTACCCCCTGCAAAGGCCGCCAATTTATCTACAGAGCAATCCATCTGGCCAAAAGAGAGTGTTTCCTTGCCGGGCTCTGAAAAAGACACTACAGGTGTGTTATTCATTTCTGAATAAATCTCTGTATCCGTGCCATCTTCCTCATTAAAATCAAAGGTATCTCTTAGCACATCTTGGGTTAAGTCTAGCTCTGTACCCGCTTCTGCTAAGCCTGTAGTGGCATTAATATCAAAAACTTTAAGGCTTTCAAAGCCAATTTTATACTTGCTCATAAGGCGTATGTTTTATGGTTTTTTTGGGTTACTCCTCTGTGTTTACCTCCAGGTCTTTTGCTTTTGTTTCTAGTATAGCTGCTCTTAGCTTATCTTTACTGTTTAGACCTGTAATATCTAATTGATACGTTTCTGTGGCCAGCGTTTTCAACTCTTCAAAACCTAATGCTTCTAGGTCTTCATCATCTTTAGTTGCTTTATTAAGCGCCTTAATTCTTGCTTCGGCATTTTCTAATAACTCTAGCGCCGTAAAGGTCTCTACCTTATTTTTCCCTGTAGGAAAACGTTGGGCGTGAGAATCTGCATGGTGTTTCTCTATAAATATTACACCATCACTAGTGGCATAACACTCTTCTAGACCATTGTTGGCCAATACTGCTTTTGCTTTTTCAATAACTTTAGACATATCCTAATTTTTAGCTTTGTTTTTACCCCATATTTTCTGCCAAAACGTGCGCTTATGTGGCACGCTATCTTTTTGAACAACTGTTTGGGCTTTATTATCTATAGCAGGTTTTACATGTACATCTACAGTACCACCATGCTTGGCTTTGAGCTTTTTAATTTCGGTCTCAAAGGTGTTCTCTATTTTTGTGGTCTCCTTTGCTATGGAGGCCTGTACCATACCTTCAAAATTGGCAATGGTTACTTGGTTGCTTATGATGACCAGCACACCTATAAGGGCAATGTAAATGCTATTTTCTATTACGTTTGGCCAACTAATTCTCATGACAGTACATCCAAGTTGCAAGCCATTTTGCTACATCAAAACTGGGGCAGGCTTTATTAACCCCTTTAAAATCCCTATGGCCTTGCACTTTGGCTTTTGGGAATGTTTTCTGGTATTGTGCCACCAGGCGGGCCATGCTTATACACTGTGCTAGTGTTCTAGTATCTTTAGGGGCCCCTTCTGGGTCTATGCCGCCTATATAACTTATATGGATGCTCTGTTGGTTGTAGCCCCGCACCCCATTGGCTACTTCTTGTATCGGTAATAATTCGGTAACCGCACCGTTTGGCTCAATTATAAAATGATAGCCTGGGTTCTTCCACCCTAAAAAGTTGGTCCAGTAGTTTTTTATGCTAGCTATACTGGTATGCTGCGGTGTTGCTGTACAATGCAATACTATGTAGCGTATGTTTCTCATAAAAACCCCGTAGGGGAATCTGCCCACTGCAGTAGTGGGCAGACCCTTAATTAACTAACCAACTCAAAAATTAGGCTGTCTTAGCCTGTTTCATTAACATAATACCATTGTAATCTGCTCTTCTTGCACGCCCACCAGAACGTACTAAGAAAGAGTAGATATCTCCATAGTATTGTGGGTCGCCAATATTCTCAAAAGCTTCTACGCCGCCAAAGGCAAACTCTACCGCTTCTGAATACCAGAATAAGGCGCAATTATCGTCTGTTGCAGCACCTGCAGCACCCACTGGGTTAACGGCATTAGCAGCTGTAACGCTAGTTACGGTGGAGCGGCTCAAAATCTTCCAGCCTTGCGCTTTAAGTATTACACCCATTCTGCGCTCCTCTTCTGTTACATTTTGCATGTAAGTGGCCGTTACCTGGCTATCTGCTGGGAATGCCTGCGCCAACATATCTGGAGGCAACATGGCATACATCTTATCATTAAACCAACGCTTATTTTGACGGAAATACGTTTGCGCTCTTTGCAAATCATTAATGCTAAAGGCCTTACGTGCTCCTGTGGCATTTGGTGCTGTAGCACCGTTGGCTACGTCTGCTCCTGTAGTTGCTAATATATTGGCCGCTGGAAAGCTGCTAGCCGCATAGGTTCCATGAGCGCCGCTGTTTAACCAGTTGTAGATAGTTTCTTCTGCAACTACTTCTACCAGTTTGTCTCTATCCTCACCAAGGGCAGAAGCTCTCTTGTCATAGGACAATTCCTTAGTGTCTGCATGCGGTATGTATACTGGGTCTGTGGTAAACTCGTCTAACAGATAGATTACATCAGTATCATTACGCTTGCGCACACTTGCGGGCACCGTACTTCTATTCTTAACCACATTACCAGAACCTGCAGACTGCGGTATATGTACTACCTTACTATTAATTACATTGGCATCTGCATTGTGGGAGAACCTTAAAAAGGTATTGTCCTTAAACAACTCCTCCTCTATATGGTTCTGCCATATCTCTACTTGAATTGCGTTTAAAACACTTTTAAATGGCATTATAGATACCAAAGTACCTGTTACAAATGCTAAAGCTGCCGCTGCAGGAACTAGCATTGGGCTAGGGCCAAATAACACGGTACCAAGTACCACATAGGCAATAACCAAGTACAAAAAGTTTAGGGGTTTAAATTGTAGATTTTTCATTTTTTCTAACGCTGTTTTTCGGGTTTATTTGTGATTATCCTTGGTACGCTGTGCCAAATTTTTTCTTAAACTTTTCTTTGAAAGCCTCTATATTCTTTTCCTTTAGCAAAGTCAACTTATTGCTCTTGTCTAGCTCATCATAGCTAAGCTTCAACAACTCATCAGAGCCATCTTCTTTGCCATCTATTTTAGATGCCACATCTTCTTGTACCGGCATAGATTTTAAAAGGGCGTCTGTAGTTTCATAATCTGCATTGGCCAACTTTACGTAATGGTCTTTTTGATCTGCAGTAATTCTCTTTTCTGCCACTGCTTTTTCTGCCAATGCTACAGCTTTGTCTTCTGCAGATTCTTTTTTAAGGTCTACGACCTCTTGGGCCAAATCCTTGTTTTTCTGGGTAAGATTAAGCACCTCTTGCTCTTTATCTGCCAATGTGGTGCTCATGTCTTGGATAGCCTGCAGGGCTTCTGCCTCTGTTGCGCCGTCTTTTAATTTTAATAAATTCAGCGTAGAAGCTGAAAGCACTAAAGTCCTCATATTACTATCTTTTGTTTTTGGGTTCAAATTTGGTGGTAAGACATCAGAGAGCGTAACCTCCTCACCGTTGGCATCGTAAAGACTTACGGCCAAAGCTTCTGGATTGCTTCCAATATCACATAGGCTAACTTCAAACAAAGAGCTATCCCACAACCATAAATCTTCCTGGTCTTTCTTAAATTCTCTAGGACGCAACCCTGCAGAAGCCATTCGTATTACATTTGCCTCTACCTTATCATGTATTTTCATGGCAAACGCATCTTTGTCATCAAATACCGGTATACCAGACAGTTTACCATCGTTAAGCTCAACATCTTCCCAATAGCCTAGGGGTAGAATTTCATCTTGGCTTTCTCCTTTGGGGCGTTTATGCATCCATAACAAGAGTGGGTTGGCCGTGAATTCTGCAAGGTCTATGCCCGCAGTACGCACTCTAAAACCGTGGCGGTTTTTGGCGTCTGTACTTATTACCAATCTCTTACTACTCTTTTTCATGCACTATTGCGTTTTGTTGCGAATTGTTGGCACAAATAAATAGGGCTTTTTTGGGGTAAAAAATTTGCTGTTTTTAAATGGTTGTAATTACCGTACCGCCTTGGTATAGTTAGCGTTACCAGTTTGCAACACGCATTTTTAGCCCTACACCTTATACAGCATTTTTGTGCTCATGGCAGTAAACACAAAAGACACGGTTAAGCGCAAAAAAGAGCATGCTAGGCTGCTCTACACGCAGCAGGGCGTAACCAACCAAAAAGAGTTGGCAGAGCGTACAGGGGTCTCTAAAACTACTATTAACAAGTGGGTAAACGAGGAGAACTGGGAGTATCTGCGTGGCAATGTTATCATAACCAAGGACCAAGAACTAAAAAGGCTTTACCTGCAGATTACCGAGCTTAACGATTTTATCAATAAAAAAGAAGAGGGGCAGCGCTTTGCCAATAGCAAAGAAGCAGACACTTTGGTAAAACTTACAGCCGCAGTTAAGCAGCTAGAGATGGATACCTCTTTAGCAGATGCCATTCAAGTGCTCAAAGACTTTATAAACTTTGTGCGTATAGAAGATTTTGAAGCCGCCAAACTGGTTACCACACAGGCAGACGCCTTTATAAACAGCCTTATAAAATAGTATGATTACAGCTAAGGACAAAAGGGCCGTTATAGATTGGGATGAGTTTGTGCAAAACATGAACCGTGAGGCTCCTGTAGAACTTAACGAGAGTCCACAACAAAGAAGGGCACGTGTAGCGCAATTAGAAAAAAACCATGAGGCTTGGTTTAAATACTACTTTAGCGCCTACTACACTAGTGAGCCAGCACCTTTCCATTTAAAGAGCACCAAGCGGGTAATGGAAAATGCAGAGTTTTTTGAGGTACGCCCTTGGTCCCGTGAGCTAGCAAAATCTGGTCGCACCATGATGGAAACTCTAAAACTGGTACTTACGGGCAAGAAAAAAAACGTGATTCTAGTAAGCAACAATAAGGAGAATGCCATGCGTTTGCTAGAGCCCTATAAGATTCTGCTAGAAAAAAACAACCGTATTATTAATGATTATGGGCCGCAACAAAAACACGGTAGCTGGGCAGACCATTACTTTATAACACGTGGTGGTGCCGCCTTTTTAGCGCTGGGCAAAGGGCAGTCTCCCCGTGGTACACGTAACGAGGCCGTAAGGCCAGATTTAATTATACCAGATGATTTTGATACGGATGAAGACTGCAGAAATCCAGAAACCATAGACAAGTATTGGGATTGGTTTGAGCGGGCCTTGTACGCCACCCGTTCTATCAGTAATCCATTATTGGTCATCTGGAACGG
Source organism: Croceivirga sp. JEA036 (assembly GCF_011882165.1). Lineage (NCBI taxonomy): Bacteria > Pseudomonadati > Bacteroidota > Flavobacteriia > Flavobacteriales > Flavobacteriaceae > Croceivirga > Croceivirga sp. JEA036. Next base: position 525,527 of record NZ_JAATON010000002.1, on the reverse strand, counting down.
AAATATTATAGCCGAATACTGCAGCACCAAGCTTGCCATGAAAGTGGCAGATAAGTATGAGCTAGTTAATATTAGGGACAAAAACGGCAAAAGTACTTGGCCCCAAAAGAACACGGAAGAGATGATAGACCGTGTGTTAAGTAAAATTAGCTATAATGCTGCACAGGGCGAATATTTTAATAACCCCATTACTAGAGGCAAAGTTTTTGATGCCTTGCACTACAAGAAGTTATTACCCTACAAGCGGTACAAGTTCTTTGTAATCTATACAGACCCAAGCTATAAGGCGGGCAAAAAGAACGACTATAAAGCTACTATTGCGGTGGGTAGGTATAAAGACGAATACCATGTTAAGTTTGTGCGCTGCGCCCAAACAACAACTGCCAATATGTTAGATTGGCATTACCAAGCACATAAAGAGATTGCGCCACATTGCGCCGTTTATCACTACATAGAATGGCCTAGCATTGACGACCCTATAAAACAAGAGCTGCAAAAGGCAGACAAGCGGCATAAAATGACTTTGCCCCTTAAGGCAGATGAAAGGAACAAGCCAGACAAATTCTTTAGAATAGAAAGTACCCTAGAGCCTTTGAACACCAACGAAAAGTTGTGGTTTGAAGAGCGCTTAAAGGTAAGTGACCATATGAAGGCTATGGAAGCGCAATTTTTAGCCATTAGCCCTACCAGTAAGGCACATGATGATGGGCCAGATGCCGTAGAGGGTGGCGTATACATTGTTAATGCCAAAACCAGTAGTGATGTAGGCAAGATTAGTGTTAATAAACATAAAAAACGAAACCCAAAGAGATGGTAACCAGGACAGATTTTGACACCCACCTATATGCCGAAATTTTAACCGCTATAGACCGTGGAGACACCAGCTTGCTAACCACTGCTATTAATGCAGCCTTGGGCGAGGCTAAAGGCTATTTAAGCCGGTTTGATGTAGACGCACTATTTGCAGCTACTGGAGAAGACAGGGATGCAACATTGTTGTTGTATTTAAAAGATATTGCGGTCTGGCATTTTATACCGCTGGCCAACCCCAATACAGATATGGCGCTGCGCCGCACCCGTTATGAAGATGCCATACGTTGGCTTACAGATATACAACGGGGCAAAATATATTATGCAGATTGGCCCGTACCCACCACCCAGGAACAGGGAGAGGCCATTATTGCCGTAAGCTCCAGACCCCGCAGAACCACCAACTGGTAACAACTATTTAAACACCATTTAAATGGCACATAAAATTAAACATACGGCTACGGCTGCAAAGAACCCCGCAAACGAGCCAAAGCAAATAATTATACAGCAGTTAGAGGTACGTAAGGCTACCAGAACAGAGCAAGACATACCCAAATGGCGCAACGCCATTAAATCTGCAGAAGGGGTAAACCCAAGAAGGCAGTTGTTATATGATTTGTATGCAGATGTAGAACTAGATGGCCATGTAGAGAGTGTTGTAAGTAAACGTACAGATGCCGTGTGTTTGGCAGATTGGCACTTTGTAGATAAAGATGGGAGCCCTATAGAAGAGATTAACCAGCTTATAGATACTATTGGCTTTGGAGAAATGATAGAGGAGATTGTTAAAACCCGCTTTTGGGGCTACTCTATTTTTGAACCAAAATTCTGGAAAGGTCTGGATGATAAATGGCAGATGAATGCAGGGCTATTGCCTCGCTTGCATTATAGACCAGAGGCTGGCATTGTTACCTACCAAAGGTATGGAGAAGATGGCGTGGATATACGTAGTGGGCGCTACCTTAAAACCGTAATGGAGGTAGGCAAAGTAGACGATATGGGGCTTTACGTAAAAGCAGCGCCATACGCTATTTTAAAAAGGGGAGGCATAGGAGATTGGGCAGCTTTTATACAAACCTTTGGCAGCCCTCTAATAGACGCCACTTGGGATGGTTTTGATGAAACCCAAAAGGCAGCACTCCAAGATGCCTTAAATGGCTTAGGACCAGGTGGCACTATAATTAGGCCAGATGGCACAGAGATAAGCATTATAGAAAACAAGGCAAAAGACACCAGTGATGCACACGGTTCTTTTACCGGGTTCTTAAATAAAGAAATTAGTAAATCTTTATTGGGCACCACAGAGACCACGGAAAGCTCTACCTCTTCTGGCTATGCGCAGAGCAAAACGCATGATGAGCAAGACAATGACAAGCATGACAGTGATTTGCAATTTACCCGCAGGTATTTAAACAGCCGCTTTATTCGCGTACTTAACGCTTACGGTTTTGACACTAAAGGTGGCGAATTTACCCTTAAAGGCGATGAGCACCAGCTAGACAAAACACAGCAATTTAATATTGTTAGCACTTTAATGGAGAAACATAAATTACCTGTAGACCATGATTATCTTTATGAGACCTTTGGCATTCCCAAACCAGATAATTATGAGCAGCTATTAAAGGAGCAAGCGCAACAAGAGGCAGCAGAACCAACACCTAAAAAACCGAATACCAAAGCCACCAGAGAAGAGCAAGAAGGGAAAAAAGCCGCCAAAACCAATAAAGAAAACAAAGACGTTTCTTTAGATGATGCCAAGGCACAATCTGGTATTATAAGGGCGTACAACAATTTTGTAGAAAAGCTATTGGGTTTTTTCGTGAAAGCCCCGCAAGACGGGGCAATGCTGCAGAGCTGTACACACCACCATACCACCATAACACTTAGTAATGGCATTAATAGTGATACTTGGTTGCGGCAATTCTGGGAGGGCAAAAATAAAAGCTTTAGCAGCACACTGTTCTATTACCATAGCAGCAACCTTACCAGAGCGTTTAAAGAAGGATGGGGCACAGGAAACACCGTGCAGCTTACAGAAAATCCTGGCTTTGCCTACGGTGGTGATGACCCCGCTATGCTCACCGCTTTTGAACAGAACCTCTTTAAATTCGCAGGGGCAAAAACCTTGGCGCAAATACAAGAGCTCAACCAATTTTTTAGGCAAAGCAAAAGCTTTGAAGAATTCTACCAAATGGCCAAACCACGTACAGAATTGTACAACACGGCATGGCTACAGACGGAATATGCAACAGCGGTACTAACAGGCGAGGCAGCGGCCACCTACCAGCGTCTAAAGGCGCAAATAGACCTATTTCCTTATTGGAAGTATACCACGGTGGGAGACGAGCTTGTAAGGCCAGCACACCGCTTGTTAGATGGGTTAATTTTACCCGCAACAGATAAAATCTGGCAAAAACTATTTCCGCCAAATGCATGGCGCTGCAGGTGCAGGGTGGTACCATTAATGGCGCATGAGGTAGATGCCAGCTTATTGGGAGCTATGCAAAAGCGGGCCAAAGCCTATTTAGATAGTACTATGGGCCAGATGGAAAAAGACCAAGGATGGCACGTTAACAGGGCTAATTCTGGTGAGGTATTTTTAGCCAACCAAATGTATACAGGCAAATTCCCAGGCAAGGCACAGAAGAGCTTGGCCCAATTAAAACCGCAAGATTGGGGATTGCAAGCGTACTCGCAGGCCAAAAAAGCAGGTAAGGGTGTAGTTAAGACTTTTGATGGCGATAGACCGGATCAAGCGCAATTAAAAGATTACAACAATAGACCAGTGGTTGTAAACAAATCTGGAGGCCCAAATGCCTTATACCTGGGCATGCAAGAAGCATTGCACCAGCCAGACGAGGTATGGTACCAAGGCAAAGACCTTACAGAGGTGTACTATGTTAAGTACTACAAAGACCAAACCCTTGTAACCGTTGCCAAAGTTGCCCCAACAGGCATGCAAATACTTAATTGGTATACCTTGGAAGAAACACGTAAAAGCATAGACCTGGTAAGGCGTGGTTTACTAACATATGTTAAGTAATGAAAAGCAAAAACCAAAAAAAAATAGACGGCTTTTTTGCGCAGTTTGACCAACGTTTTGTGGCGGCCATACCCAACATTGTGGCAGAAACGGCCACAGAATATTTTAAACAACGCTTTACAGAAGAGAATTGGGACAATGTGCCTTGGCCTAGTCTTAACCCCAAATATGCCCAAAAAAAAACCGCTGGCCGTGGGCGCATACTAACCCGTAATGGTTTTTTGGTAAACAGCATTAGACCCTCTACGGTAAGCCTAAAAAGAGTAGTAATCACCGCAGGTAATAGTAAAGTACCTTATGCCAGAATACATAATGAGGGCTTACGGGTTAGCGGCGTACGCAGTGTGCGTAGCTATACCAATAGTAATTTTATGGGCAAGGGTAGAGCCGTGACTATCAAAGCCCACAACAGGCAGGTAAACTACCAGATGCCACAGCGTAGATTTATGGGCCGTAGTGCCTTTCTAAACCAAGCTATTAAAAACAGGCTGGCCGCAGCCTATAAAGCCATTTAAATGAAACAATTATTTAAAGACATTACCGAACGTTTAGACGGCATTGCCGAACTTAATTGGGTAGATGAAGAGAAGGGCCAAATGAACTATACAGGAGCTTATGACCGACCGCCATTAGTATTCCCTGCAGCTTTGGTAACCCTTAGTATTCCGGGTACGCAAGGTCTTAATGATAAAAAACAAATTGCACAGCTGCAGCTGGCCATTACCTTGTGTTTTGATTTTTCGGGAAATACCAATAGCAAAACACCAACTGTAGAGCGAGACAAAAGCCTTGCGTATTATGATGTTGTAGATGCGGTATACAAAGCACTACAAGGCTGGAGCAGTGGCCGCTTTAACCCTTTGGATAGAATTAGCTTTAGGCCTATACCCAGGCCAGATGGGTATAAAACGGTACAACTGGTTTTTGCAAGTGGTTTTAAAGACCATACCGCTGCAGACTAATGCCATGCAAGCCAAGGGTATTTCTTTTTAAGGTCGCTACGGTCTGTTTTGCGGTCTTTTAGGTTTTCTAAATAACCCAAACGTCCATTAATATGCCTAGATATGGTTAGGGGGCTTAAAAAGAACTCTTGGCTAAGGTCTGCCAAGCAATCATCATACCTTTTACGGCATAATACCGCATAATAATAATACCTACTCACCATTAATGTGGTGCGCTTGGTTTTTAAGTCTTGTTGGGGTTCTATGGGCAACTCTTCTAGAGCATTGCTTACCAGATTATCATAAATCTTGCGCTTACCACCTAATACCATACTACCAGTTGTTGTCTTGTGGGTTATTTAAATGGTTTTTAAACGCCAGTATATAGTTATTAAAATACTGTTCTAAATCTGTTTTTGCCCTTTTACTTTTTAGCTTACCTTTTTTGCCGTAAATACCAAGATTACTACCATCTAAACTCATTTTTTCCCAAACTATATGCAATTGCTGTAGCTTATCCGTATAGGTGGTAAGTATAAAACTGGGAGCATCTACACGCACTTTACCATCTTTAAACCTAAAGGCAAGGGTATACTCCATGTTAAAAACGTGCAGTCCATTGCGGTGTATGCTATTGGGCGCCTGCGCATTAACAGTTATGCGCTCTCCTGGTATAACACTAATGGCACGATCTGGATGGGTGTATAGGCCATGCAGGTAATCTAAGGTAATCTGGTAAAGGGTTTGGGCGTCTTGGTCTGTGGTAAGTACCAAATAGTCTTGGTCTTTATGGGTGAGGCCGTAAGGGGTAAGCTGCCATTGGGCGCAAAGCATACCACTACATAAAAAGAATGCTAAAGCTAATTTTCTGTACATCTGGTTGTTAATTTATATAAATGTACAAAAAAAGAAAGCTTAGCACTAAAATCTTGGCTTAAGCTTTCTTTAATACAACAAGGCTTATCCGTCATTAAAACGACGGATAGACGGGCGTTGTCTATCTATATTCCTCATCTGGAGAATACCTAAAGGCTGTAAAATGCAGGCAAATAGCTGTTACTCTTTTTTGGGTGGTGGCCCAGAGGCCAAACCATTCTTTAAACTGCAAGAGCTCTAGACCATCATTAGCGGCCAATTGTTGCATTGGTATACGGCAATCATAAGATATTGGCCCAATCTTTAAACAGGTATTATAGAAGTCTAAATCTATAATTTGAAAACCCACCTGATCCTCTTGGGTAAGGCAGGTAATCTGCTCTTGTTTAGAACGGTATGGCATGCCCTGCCACTCTCTAATACTTAATATGGCCTTACCTGCGGCCACCTCTTCTATCTTTGGCTGCCAATAGCCTACATTGGTTCTTAGGGTATGTATTTTTGTTCCTTGCAGCACCTTGGTTCTAAAATTAGTGGATTGCCCTTGCTGGCTATGGCCTTTTAAAAAGGTTTTAGAAAGTGTTATTACGTGTGTTTTCATCTCTTATCTGGTAGTCTAATGATATGTATATGTAAGCGCAGAAAAGCGCATAGTCTACGTGCTGCAGGTAATACGCAATTACACTGCCCACTAGAAAAGCGGCTAATATTAATTTATTGCGCATTTTTATTTTCCAAATCACTTATTTTTAGTTTTAAATCTTCAATAATTTTATTTTTTATATTGAATGTTCTCAAATTGGCTGACAGCACCCTTTGTAAATCCTTATATGCTTTAGTATTTTCCACACCTTGCTCAAGTAACTCATTCCTTTTCCTAATGGAGTTATTTTCTTTTTTGAGCATCTCTAGTTTAGTGTTTAATTCTAAGATATTATGGGTTTGATTTTCTATCTTTTTTACTAAGCTATTTATGTACTCGTCTCTTGAATATTTTCTTCTTAGTGAAATTAAAACGTTATCTATGTATCTGTCGTGTTTATCCATATAATGAGTTTAACTACATATAATCTTTCATGTATTCTGTAACTGCGGCGTTAAACTTTTCTTTGCCCATTACCGCAATGGCCTCTGCAATATTTTTGTAGCCTTTATCTATTGCCACCTGGTAGGCGTAACCTTCTCTTTTACTTGTAGTTGGTGGTAGGCTTATTTTAGAATTGTTTTTGCCCAACAAAGAGATGCCCGTTTGCCCCTTGCTAAGCTTAAATGCTTGGAGCTGTAATTTACCCGCATTTACTATGGTATTGCCTATGTTTACCACTGTCTGCGCCTCTTCTTTTTTCATTTCGCCATTTCTTATTTTGTCTAATGTATCAAACAAAATGTCGTTTAAATCATCTAAATTCTTTGCCATAATTTTTGTGTTGTTAAAGTTCTCTTTGTAATTGTAATAGAAGGCTTTTTGTAGGCCTTAGTTCTTTTGGTAGTCTGTTGCGTTTGGCATGTTCTGCTCTGGTGATTATTTTTAAATCTTCTGGCCCGTCTGCTATAATGTTGCCACTCTTGGTAATTACCAACACACTAGATGGTAGCGTAAAATAGGTGTTGGTAAACAGCCACCTGTTGTAGTGTACAAAGCCCGTTTTGGTTTTTATAACGGCTTGGCCGCTCCAGATTTTTAGAGTACCTACTGGGGTTGCCCCCCCACGGGTTTGCCATGCCTTTACGGGGCAATCTTTAAACATACCCAATTGCACATTACGTTTTTTAATGGCCTTTATCTGTGCCGCAGTGCGCTTTAGCTTTAGATAGCGCCGTTTTTTTTCTATATGTTTTTTGCTCCAGCCTTTATCTTTATGCCAGCGCTCTGCAAATTCCGTGGCCAGTTCCGTGTCTCCTTTTACCTGGTACCATTTTTTTAAAAAAGCAACTTGCTCTGGGGTCCAGTACTCTAACTGTTGGCGGTACAGCCCCATTTGGTAACGTATTACTCTTACACTGGTATTGCCCACGCCCAAGGCCTTAGCCATTTCTGTATTGGTGAGCAATTTGTAGTTTTCTTTGATAAAACGTAAATGCTCTGGCTTAAAGATTGCTTTACCATATTTGCCTTTCTCTACTTTGTTCATGGGCATACAGCTGTTACCAAGTGTACATGTTCTAGACCGTTTGCCGTGTAGTCTACGGGTGGCTCTTTGGCATTGTAGGTGCTTTTTAGCTTATAAATATCTGATCCAGGTACATGGGTAAACTCTTCTACCCAATAGGTGCATGGTTCTTGTGTACTGCAGCTGGCAAGTACCGTGATAATAAGTAAGGTGTATAGTGTTTTCATATTTATGTTTTTAATTATTACTCTGCGTCTTCCCATCGCTTGTTGCGTAGGTAGGTATCTGGTAAACATTTGGCAATGCCAGAATGCATACGGAGCCAATCATTATAACGGCGTATACCTGCTAGCGCTTTAATGCGGTCTGCTTCTGATAGTTTGATCCATAACTTTTCTGCCCTTAGTTTATTCTGTTTTAAATCGTAAACCGTCCAAAATGTTGCAAAGCTGGTGTCTACCGTTCCTTTTTCTACCTCAAAAAACTTGCGCATCTCTACATCTTTAGTCCAGAAGTCCATACGGTCTTCTTGAGATGGAAAGTTTTTGGCATTGAACAGCCATTTAATTTGGTTTTCTTGCATCTGGCCTTGTAGCACTTCAAAAGCTTTTAAATCGCCATTTAAATGGTATTTAAATTGCCAAACAAAGAGGCCAGAGCGGGCGGTAACTGTGTAAGTGGTTAGTAGTTCCATTACGCCAATTCTTTATCTAATTCATTACTTATATTCTGTAATACCGTTTGCTCATACAAGTTGGGTATAAATTTAATGCCATGTAGTAGCGCTAGCTGCAGGTAGTATGCCTCCCAATACTGTAGTTTTAAGGTATATCTTTTATTAGGTGGAAGTTGGCGCTTACGTATGGCTAGTGTGCTTAACTTATCTGCCAGCAAACCCCATATATTATTAAACAGTTGTTTCTGCTTGCTATCTGCATGGAGGTGGCAGTATTGCCAAATTGTGTTAACTACATTAAGACGGTCATTACTTAAGTCTATTTTTACTTTTATTGCCATGTGTGTTCTAATTTTTTCGTTTTATTTACTTTGCCTAATTCTGTGTTGAGAGCAGAGGGTAAATGCAATGCGGTTTGATCCAGGGTAAATTCTTTAATCCAATCTGGCAGAGCTTCTATTGCCTTTATCTGTTGCTGCAGCTTTGCCAACTCCCTTATAATTTTTTTTGTCTTGGCAACTGGCAATACATGGGCATTGTTCGCCATAAATGCTATGAGTTGTAGCTCATAATTTTGAAGCCAGCTTTGTTTTTCATTATACGTCATGGGTAATACTTGCAAAATCTTTACGGCAATCTAGGCAGTGGGCTTTAGTAACCTCATGGGTAGCAAAGGCCTCTTCTACTAAGAGAACATCATTTTTATGCGGGCACATCTCTTGCCACATTTTTAGGTACCATTCTTGTACCGGTCTTTGGGTTGTTATCATTCTACGGTGTAGGGTGTTTGTTTTATTAATAGTGCCTCTGGGTGTTCTTTAGCTACCTCTAGTATGCTCTTTGCCCTTACCATAATTGTAGTAGGCGTAAAGTTTTGCATCTTTTTAACTAGATAGAGTTTCATTAATTACTTGTATTTTTTATTCACCATTTGCTCGAGCGCCTTTATTACTTTGGGCATTTCTGTAGTGGCACACAATTGTTTTAAAGGCTTTTTAACGGGGCTTTTGGTATACAGCCAGTGGGCCAGTAATTGTAAATTGGCAACGGTTCTGCCATTCTTAGTACTTACCCATCCATATTGTTGGCAAAGGCTTAATATGTAGCGGTGTTTACTGTCTTTTACATTAAAGGCCGCCCAATTATCATAAGGGCCCCTGTGCGGAGTGCCACCTAACTGCTCAATAATTAGATTGGCTTGCTCAAAAGAGAGGTCGTTACAGCTTATTTTATCTACGCTGCCTGTTGCCCACTGCACAAACTCTTCTTTAATATCCCTAGTAGGGGTATTAATATGAATGTACTTTTTTTGTGATTTTGTTGCTTGCATGTCTGTTAGTTAAAAATGTCTTTGTCTTCTGGTACCGGCCCATATTTTCTAAAATCTTCTTTACACTGTTGCTCCCATTGCTCATGGGTATATGCTTTTGCGCCGCCACGGACTAATAGTATTACAAAGAGGGTAAACAGAAGTATTAAAAAGATGTATAGCATATTGTTTTTAATTTTATTTGTGCCAGGGGCAGGATTTGAACCTGCATGAAAAACTTGCGTTACCATTGCAAGTGACCGCGACTTTCTCTATAAACTCCTCCAGTGCACTAGAGGCTACCACGTTTTTTCTCACCATTTGGTATGGCTTAGCGTCTACCATGTTCCGCCACCCTGGCTTTTGCCCTGTATCGTAGGGCCTACGTTCTTTGGCTATCTTGGTGCATGAATCTTGCGTGCTCCCACACCGTTTAACCTTGCTGCAGTTATACACTTGCCTGGGGGTCTGCAGCTGGTATTAAGAAAGCCCTTTTTGCCCGCCGAAAAGCGAGACCTACACTGGGAAGCAACCCCCATGTTTTTTTTACTTACTCAATACCATTGTAGGCACGGGCATACCTGCTAGGGGCACAAACTTTGCCCCGTTCTTTATTCTTTTGGCATCTTGCTCCTTGGCTATTACAAGGGCTTTTAGTGCTTGTTGGCGCAAGAATTTGGGATTGTTAGCTACATCTTGTCTGCTGTTGTCCATTTTTACTTTTTTTGAATACTGTTTAAATGCTGCCTAAACGCCTTTTGCTCTGATGGCGTTAACTCTTCTCTGCACACCCAATTGCCATTGGTGTCTTGTATTATTTCTTTGCCGTTTACGTAGACTTTGGTAACATCTAACTCTAGCACTTCTATTTCTGTAGGCATTAGAGGCTGCTAAAGTTTAAACTAAGAGTCTTATAACTGCCATCTGGTTGCTTTTCTTGGAACTCATACCCAAAGGCCTTTAGATGGGTGCTGTAGCTTTCTTTGATTAAGCCTAGGCCTTCTATCCATCTTGGGTCATTGAACTTGTCTTGGTGTTGAAACAAATTCATTACTCGGGCATATTCCAGGTCTCCAGCATCGTTCTTGGCTAGGAAACTCAACAAAATCTCATACAGCTCTTTGTCTTTCTTTTTTACGGTGTCTCCCAAAAAATCTTTGATTAGCTCACTGGCTTTAGTGCTGCGCTCATCCCATGTAGGTGTAGTATCTCTACGGCGTTTTATCTTATAGTTGCCGTCTTTGGTGATAATGCTAAATCCGCCTTTGCTATTACTACGAAGGGCGCCGTAATCCTGTAAGGCTTTTGCCTGTTCTTGCATGTGGGCCTCTGCCTCTTTTTTAAAACGAGCCAGAGCAAGGTGCAGGTCTTTTGCATTAGTAAATAGATACTCTATGGTGTGCTCACGCTCTGCCTCATACTTTTCTTTGAGCCTTTCCTTTTCTTTCTGTTCTTTTTTACGCTTAGAGGCTAACAGCTGCTCTAACTCTGCCGTAGTCATTTCTGCTGGAGACTTTTCTTGTGACATGTGTTGTACTGGGTTTTGGATTATGTAATAGGTTCTCTAGTCTTTCTTTGTAGCGTACTACACCAATGTAGTACGGATGGTCTGGGCCTTTGTTTTCTAACCAATGGCTTAAGCTAGCTGCTCTGTTAATTAGCTCTACATTGGTTAAATGGCCTTTAGGTGTTATGGGCATTCTGGTTTCTTTTTAGTTAAATAATCATACACTTGTTGCACTTCTCTATCTAGAGCCTTTGGCAGAACGTATTTGGGGGTTACTAATACGTTGGGGGTTTCTGCCAATTGGTCTAGACAATGCATAAGGCTTGCACGTTCCATGCTTATGCAGATGCGTTTACCGGCACTTAGGGTACCATTTAATTTAGTATAGCGCTGCACGGCTATAAGAAGGTCTAATCTTATTATTATCTGGGCTTTGTTCATTAATTAAATGGGTGTTTAATGCTATTTCTGTGGGTTTTTAAATCTGATTTAATTAAGTCTAGCAAGGCTTTTGGGTAATTGCTTTGAATGGCCTCTGCATACTGCAGAAACAAATCTTGAAAGTTTTCTGGGTCTACAATACCCGCCTCTAGGTACTCTTTGTGGTCGTTAAAAAATGGCTCTTCTACAAATAGTTGCCATTGGGTGGCGTACCAATTGTACAAGGCCTTGTTTTGCAACATGTGCATTAGCGGTAAGCCTAGGTTTATGGCATACTTACTACACCATACAGCGTAGTGGTTTACCCGGCAATTATCGTACACCAAATAGGTACTGCCCAGGGCTTTGCGTATTAGATGGTTTCTTGTGCTCATTTTGTTAATTTTTCCCAGTACTCGGCTGCCCGTGCTGGATAAATGTTGTAGGGTTCTTTACCGCCATATCTTGACTTTGGAAAGGCCATAAAACCCTCCACCCAGATTTTAACGGATACATCGTATTCAATTTTTTTGGCCACACGGCCCTCTGGTTTCTTACCCTCCGCATGGCTAAGCCAGATAAAGGAGGTGTTTTTAAATTTTCTAGTGAACTCTTGGTATTGCTTGTAGCTAATGCCGTAGTACTGGTAACTGTCGATAAACACAAAGTCGGCTGCATTTCTCCTGGATAATCTGGCGTACAGCTCCTCAAACTCATCAGTAAGCAACTGAAAATTAGAACCACAAGCCTCCATGCCTGTTCTTTTACAAGCCAGCTCAAAACTTTCACTATTCCCCTCTTCCAAGCCCAAGTACCAGACTTTTCCATACTTAGCAAGGAGTTTAGCAAGACGTAAGGAGTAGCTTGTTTTACCATTTCCGGAGTGACCGTAAATAATCCAGTTTGCGGACTTTTCTGGTCTGCCAATATGTTCTTGCCATTCATTAGTAAAGGGTAGTACATCTCTTTTGGTTGCGTATAATTGTGTAATCGAAATTGCTTTCTTTAGTTTGGCCATAGTTGGCTATACCGTTTCTAACTTGTTTTTAAAATCTTTCTCTGCTTGCTCTCTTAGTTTGCTCCACTTATCTAACAATGGGGCTAAGCCCTTCCAATTAAATCTGCTATCCTCTTCTAGTATAGCTACCGCATCTGTATACTTATCTACTTGTTGTTTTACCAGTGCTTCTGACAATAATGCTATAGCCTCTTGAGCTAGGTTTTGGTTGCGCTCTAGTTTCTTTTTTATAGCATACACTTTGCGGCTTACTCTACGTAGGTCTGCTTTGCTATCTTCTATTACTTCTTTTATAAAGTCTTTGTGCTCCACACCATTGGCCATACAGATGTGTGCTACATCTTCTGTTGATGGTTCCGCTATAAAGATGAATTTGCGCCCTAGACGGCTATACATTTCTTCATACCCTTTTCTGTTTAATCTTCGGCCACGGTCTATGCGGTTCTGCAGGTGCTCGGTAGCTGCCAGGACTATACCGCAATGGTCTTCTAACAGGTTGTACAGTGTTATAAAGAAGCATAATACATGGTCTGGCAGTTTGTCTGCCTCATCAAATATTAATAGCGGGGAGTTCTTTACTTTAAGAGCAAACACCAGCTCATCCATCATTTGACTAATGCTCTTGCCACTAGTTTTATGCCCTACTATGCGCAATACCTCTCTTAGGAATGTTTTACGGTCCCAATATTCTCTACAGCATACGTAGTAGGCATCTGGATTATGAAGGGTATACGATTCTAATGCCTTTGTTTTGCCACAGCCAGCATCCCCAATCATGCCAAATACTTTAGCGTCTTCCTGTGCGTCTTCCATAAGGCGCTGTATGCGCTTATAGTTTGCTGTTTGGCAGATTATCCAATCTTTTCCAGATATGCCTAACTGCGTACCTATGTTACGCCACATAGTATCACTTATTTGCTCCCATATTTCTTTGGTAATCTGATGCAAAGTGGCAGGGCTTACTTTTTTAAGGCTATGAGCGGCTTTGTTAAGACCGCCATACCTTTCTATGTGAAGCCCTACAGCCTCTGTAATGCGTTGTTTTTCTTGTAGTGTTACCATATTGAGTGTTAATTAATAATCATCATATAAGTCTCCATATTCCATATTGCTCACTTGCTTTTGCACTTGTGCTATAGATGGTGCCTTGGATTCTTTTGTTTTTCTTTTTTTGCTTTCTAACCCTTTTATGTGTGGAGCATTTAGGCCTTGCTGTTCTGCAGAGAGGCCAAGGTTTTGCATTAGGGCATCCATTGTATCCCTAGATTCTATGCGGCGCTCTTTATTTGCCTTTTTAACTTTAGCTATAAATTGAGCTTCCCAGTCTTGTTGTTCTTGCTTGCCACGGCTAATCTCTATCTTGGTTTCTGCGGCTGTAAGGAATTTTAGGCCTAGCGGCGTATCTTCATACAACCATATTAGGTGCATATCTTCTGGGTCATATTTAACAGTAACCTTACGGTCTATGTTATTGGCCAACCATTTAACATCTGGTGCCCTATCTTGGTCGTACACCATATAGGTGTGCTTTTGTTTAGCTTCTGTAAAGCTTATACCATAAGCGGTTACAGTTACTGGTTTTTCTCTTTGTACCCAGAATATATCTACCATATCAAACACATCTATTGCTGGAGCTTTTGGATTATTACTATCATAATACATGCTTAACCTTGGCTCTTTGGTTTTAAAATGTGGCATTTGATTCCATTGCTTACGCATTTCTGCGTACTGGGCTTTGGCCTCTTCTAAAGTGGGCAGGTTGTCTACATTGGCCAAAATAAATTCCATGTTTGCCTGGCTCTCTTCTGCACGGGCGGTAATGTTTTGACCAGTGAAGTACCAATGCCTTTTCATTACCTGGTGTTGAAATCTGTAAAAGGCATTTTCTATAGTCTTGGACTTACCGTTATACGGTTCTGTTTTTATGGACAGCTTGGCTATACGGTCTAAGAATACGCCGTTCTTTAGTTTTTTATGCCCACCAGCACCATCATATTTTATCTCATAAGGTCTATGCCCGCTATTTTTGACCGCCATTTTATAGGCATAGTATTGAGCTTCGTAATTTTCTGTTGGGCTTATGTGATAGCCTAGGAATACCTCACTAAAGGCATCCATAACCTCGTACACCATGCAGGTGGCCATTTTGCCGTTTTCGTCTTTATAGTAAAGGTTTAATTTAGTACCATCTGAATACCATAAGCTATCTCTCATGGTTGGTAATTTGGTAGAGTGTTGGTAGCTGTACTTTTCTTTGGCTTTAAGCTCTCCGTAGCGGTAGCCCCACCATTGGTTTTTAATTTCTGGCTGGTGTAAAAAGTTATAAAGTGTCTTTTCTTCTTTTAGTACTCTCCAGTTCTTTTCTATGGCCCGCTCATTATACTCATCTAACAGTTGTGCACAACTGGTAACTTTGTTTACCTGGTCTGCCCAGCGGCCTATTACCCATTGTTTGCTATTGCTATTTAGTTTTTCGCTGTTCTTATGGCCATGTCCTTGGTGCACAAGGGCCTCAAAACCAATTTCTTGGTACTTTTTGTACTTACGCTGCAGACTACGTGCATTTTTTGGCAAGCTATGTGGCCAAAGATGGTAGGGAAGCTCCTGAACTATATCGCTCAAGGCATTCCATGTTTTGGTAAGACCGCCATTACCTAGCGCTTTAGTTCTCAATATACGGTCATTAATCACTGTTTTAATACCGTTTAGGATAGCGGCCTCTGCAGCGTATCTTTTCTGCACATCTTCTGCCAATGGCGTACCATTATCAAAAAGGTAATCTGCAAAATAGCGAGCGGCTTTCACATCTCGCTCTAGATAATCGCAAAATATGATATGCATATCCGTTTTTGTTGGGTCTCCAACAAGGGATATAACCTCTTGCTGGTAGTGTTCGTGGATGGATGCCCAACTAATCAAAGCTGGCGAACCTTTACCACGGCCTTTGCGCATTACTCTAAATGGGCCACGGCGGCAATAATTATCATATTTATATTTAGGCATGATGCGAGCTACCTTGTAGAGCCAACCGCCGTGTATGCAAAGTGTATTTTGGTAGGTCTCGAACATTATGCTATTTCTTTAGGTTCTTTGGTTTCTTGGGGTTCTTGGGGTTCTTTATTAAAAGAACCTAGCATAGGTTCCACAATCTTAATTAGTTGCTTAGCTCTCTCTGTATTTGCAGGGCGTTCTCCGGTCAATACGTAGTCCACATATGCACTACTCATATTCAACTGTTTAGCGATTGCGCTTTTGTTTAATATTTTTAACTCTTCTCTTGTGTACGCCATTTTTTTGACTAGCTTTGTTTAAATTCTTGAACAAATATTGTGAATATTTTTCACATTGTGAAATATTTTCAACATAAAAAGTGAGTGATATTAACTATTTTGCGGAAAATTTGCGCTACTTGCTTGATAAGCAAGGGCATAGCCAACAGCATCTTGCGGATATAATTTGCAAGGACAGGACGAGCATAAGTGCGTACCTAAGGCGTAAGTCTACCCCAGATTTTGCTACAATTATCACTATATCAAACCTTTATAGTGTTTCTATTGATGATTTGTTAAAAAAAGACTTAAAACATGCTAAGTATGATTTAGGTGAGCATAAATCTATTGTTCGTGAAAAAAATGCACACTACAAGACGCAAAATTTTCCCGACCAAATGTTTACAGAAGGTTTTGAGGGTTATATTAAAAAGTTAATTAAAGAGGGTATAAAGGACTATCTTGGTAGTGCTGCAGCCATGACAAGCCTTACCGAACAGATAAGCTACCTGTACAAGAGAGAACAGCGCAGGGAGTTTGAGGAAGAGCTTGAGAAATCTAAAAAGCGTTTAAAGCGTAAGAAAGAAGAAACTAACTAAGACGTTAATAAATTAATTAAACTAGACCCTACTTGCTGTAACTCTGCAGCCTCTAGCGCTTTAAATTCATTATGAACTTGTTTTACAATTCGTTTTAATTCATTACTATCTATAATGCCGCTATCGTAGTCCGCATTGGCTTGCTTAATTGTCAGTAGTAGTACTTTTAGTTTATCCTCTGCCATCTGCTTTAAAATAAAGGTCTAACATAGAATTAAGTAACTGTATCTTTTGCGACTTTCTGTTGTGCGCCCTTTGTATTATATAACTACCTCCTAAAGCGAGAGCAACAAAACTTATAACCACACCAGAGGCATATAGATGTAAGAGCGCATCGTCCCATTTTAATGAGGCGTCAAAAACCCAATATAGTTGAATGAAGTATAGATAAACAGGTACCATGTAGCTAATCCTGTAGGGCTTAAAAAACACGGCTATTAAGATTAGAAAAGGGGAGAGCGTTTGAGAGAACACCCATATAAATGTTTGAGTGTCTTGGTACCCATAATTATTAGATAGTTGCAGATTTGGGTAAATCTTGTCAGCGATAAGTATTACCCCTGACAAGATTATTAAGAAACTACCAAAAGTTTTAGTTACCTCCTTGATTACCGGGTCTGACAACTTTTTCTTTGTCAACCTCTCCTTGCCCTTGATTTCCTGGTCTGACGATTTTGTCTTTGTCAACTTGATAAATTTCTTGCTCTCTGGTGGTGTCATCTGTGCATGCTGTTAATACTGTTACAACTGTTGCAATTAATAAGGCTTTAAAAGTTTTCATACTCTAAGGTTTAAAGATTAAGTGAAAACATAAATTTAAAGCCTTAATTGCTTAATACTGTGATTATTTGGGGGAAGGTATTCACAATAATAAAAGCTAATATGTGAATAAATTACGACATAGAAGTACACGAAAACCACAATTTTTATATGGTTTTGCAGATTATTACCATTTTTTAACATAAAAAGCGATAATTACACCCTATGATAGAGCAAACAAATCGCACATCAGTATTTGACGCTTACACACATAAAAAACAATAAAAATCTATAAACTGCTGTATGTCAATGTTATAAGGTATTTTTTTACTTTTAATACATTACATTATCCCCCTTGTTTCGTGTGTTTTTAAGTGTTTTTATCCCTTTTTTATGCTTTTATCCCTATTTCTACGTTAATATTTATACATGAAAATGACTGCCCAAATGACTGCCCAAATGACTGCCCAAACTGTACTTTTCATACTATAGAAATAAGTACATGAGCATTTTATAAAGAATTTAAACGCTATTTAAAACCTTTTTAGACCGCTATATTAAAGGGTTGTACCAATATTTTAGGTATAAACTAACATTGGTCTATAAGAATTCAAGAAAATTCAACTAAATGTACTTTTTAATTATTTTACCGTATTAGACTAAAAACGCTGTGAAGTGTTGAAAATAAAGGCCTTTTTGGACTTTTTGGACTTTTTATTATTTGTACTATTCATTATTACCCCCTTATTAGTAGAGTCTTTAATTGCTACTAAGGTCCCAAATGAATCTATATTATTCATGTTGATATTTTAACATGGATAAAATCCAAATAAATGGAATAATTCCATAATTTAGCTTCCCCCTTTTTGTGGATTGCCTTTTTGATTGTTAAAAAGGGATGTCTAACAAGTTAGCAGTAGGGGAGTTAAGTGGTATGAACAAGACTATTCTACATTTGGATTTAGACACGTTTTATGTGTCTGTAGAGCGACTCATACAACCAGCGTTAAAGCACCGTCCATTATTGGTTGGCGGCACAAGTGACCGTGGTGTGGTGGCGGCCTGTAGTTATGAAACTCGTGGTTTTGGGGTGCATTCTGGTATGCCCATGCGTATGGCCAAACAGTTGTGTCCAGAGGCGGTGGTAATTCGAGGCAATGCGGGTACCTACAGCAAGCATTCAGATGTGGTTACCGAGATTATTAAAGAGCAGGTGCCTGTTTTTGAGAAATCCAGTATAGATGAGTTTTATGCGGATTTAACAGGGATGGACCGTTTTTTTGGCTCGTACAAATACGCTACGGAGCTGCGGAAAAAAATAATCAAGGAGACGGGTTTACCCATTTCCTTTGGGCTTTCGGTAAATAAAGTGGTCTCTAAAGTTGCTACCAATGAGGCAAAGCCTAACAATCAAATAAAAATAGATTTTGGGTACGAAAAACCTTTTCTGGCTCCTTTGTCCATTAAAAAAATACCCATGGTGGGCGATAAAACCTATCAAACCCTACGTAATCTGGGAATACGCCAAGTAAAAACCGTGCAAGAAATGCCCAAAGATGTTATTCATCAAGTGCTGGGTGCCAACGGGGTGCTTATTTGGAAAAGGGCACAAGGCATAGATAATACGCCAGTGGTTCCTTTTAACGAGCGTAAATCTATTTCTACGGAGCGCACTTTTGATAAAGACACGATAGACGTGGTCAAGCTCAAGGGTATTTTAACGGCAATGACAGAGAATTTGGCCTATCAGTTAAGGCGTGGCGAAAAGCTTACCGCTTGTATTACGGTAAAAATTCGCTATTCAGATTTTAACACCTATTCCAAGCAAAAACGAATTGCCTACACCAGTGCGGACCATATTTTAATACCTAAGGTGATGGAGTTGTTTCAATCACTTTACAATAAAAGAATGTTGGTGCGCTTGGTTGGGGTGCGGTTTAGCCATCTGGTATCTGGAAACTACCAGATAAACTTGTTCGAGGATACGGAAGAAACCTTGAATCTATACCAAGCCATGGATAAAGTGCGGCAGCGCTTTGGGGACAGGGCCGTATTGCGAGCGTCTGCTATGGGCGCCAAAACCATTGGTAGAATGCAAAACCCATTTAATGGGCAACCACCTGTTGTTTTAGCACACAGAAAACAGTAAAACCTAGTTGCTAGCAGTATCAATTTAAAAAAAAATGCATGCAACAAACAACAAACAACAAACAACAAACAACAAACAACGAACAACGAACAACGAACAACGAAAAATAAACACCGTGTATCTAAATTGCCATACTTATTACAGCCTGCGTTTTGGAACCTTTTCTGAGGTAGCGCTTTTGCAATTGGCACAAGAGCATCATGTGCGGCAATTGGTGTTAACAGATATAAATAATACTTCTGCGGCATTAAATTTTGTACGTAAGGCGCCAGAATATGGCGTAAAACCTATTTTGGGTATCGATTTTAGAAATGGCGTAGACCAGTGTTTTGTTGGTGTAGCACAGAATAATGAGGGGTTTCAAGAATTGAATACTTATTTGTCCCGTTTTTTACATCAGCATATTCCTATTCCAGAACGGGCTCCTGTTTTTAAAAATGCCTTTGTGGTATATCCGTTTGAGAAAGTATTGTTGAATGAGTATGATGAATTTCTGCCGCATGAGTTTATAGGTATTTCTGTGCGCGATTTGCGGAGACTGCCTTTTTCTCGACTTAAAAATTATACGGACAAGCTGGTGGTGCAGCAGCCGGTTACTTTTAGAAACAAGCGCGATTTTAATGCGCATAGGCTATTACGTGCCATTGATAATAATGTGTTGTTAAGCAAGCTAGACGATGACCAGGTGGCCAGCGAAGAAGAGAAAATGTATCCTATCGCCAATTTGGCCCAAGTGTTCTCAGAATACAGTTTTATTTTGGAAAACACCCAAAAACTGTTGGATGGCTGTGAGCTGTTTTTTGATTTTTCTGCCGATAAAAAGACCCAAAACTTACGGCACTATACTGGCAATGCCTCAGAAGATGTAGCCTTGCTCAAACAATTGGCAGAAGAAGGGCTGCCGTATCGGTATCCAGAGGTAACCCAGGCTGTAAAAGACCGTATGGCAAAAGAACTGGATTTAATTATCCAGATGGATTTTGTGTCTTACTTTCTCATTAATTGGGATATTGTGAGTTATGCTCGCAAGCAGGGTTTTTTCTATGTGGGTAGGGGTAGTGGCGCCAATAGTGTGGTGGCCTATTTATTGCGAATTACAGATGTGGACCCAATGGATTTGGATTTGTATTTTGAAAGGTTCATCAACCTCTATCGCGCCAACCCGCCAGATTTTGACATTGATTTTTCGTGGCGAGACCGCGAGCACATGACGCAATATATTTTTAATCGGTTTAACCATGTAGCGCTGGTAGGTACCTATGTTACATTTAAGGAAAGAGGAGTAATCCGGGAATTGGGCAAGGTGTTTGGGTTACCTAAAGAAGAAATAGATGCTTTGAGTGCGGGGCAAACCAACCTAAAACAACTAGATACTATAGCGCAGTTGGTGCTCAAATACGGAAGGCTTATTCATGGAATGCCCAATTATGTAAGCGTACATGCTAGCGGTATTTTAATAAGCGAGGGCCCGTTGCAGCAATTTTCGGCCACATTTTTGCCGCCAAAAGGTTTTGCTACTGTTCATTTTGATATGATAGCTGCAGAAGATGTGGGCTTGTATAAGTTTGATATCCTTGCACAGCGCGGTCTAGGTAAAATCAAAGATACCTTGGGTATTGTACAATACAATCAGCCAGAAAAATTCACTTTTGATATTCATGATGTAAAGACGTTTTTTAAAGACCCTACCATCAATAATTTAATAAAAACAGCACAATGCATGGGTTGTTTTTATGTGGAGTCTCCCGCTATGCGCATGCTGCTTAAAAAATTGGAGGTAGATAATTATCTGGGGTTGGTGGCGGCCAGTTCTATAATTAGGCCTGGGGTGGCTAAAAGCGGTATGATGCGGGAGTATATTCTTAGGCATCGTAATCCAGGAAGGGCAGAAGAAAAAGGACATCCGGTATTATTATCTATTATGCCAGAAACCTATGGGGTTATGGTGTACCAAGAAGATGTGATAAAGGTGGCGCATCATTTTGCAGATTTGGATTTAGGAGAGGCAGATGTGCTCCGTAGGGGCATGAGTGGTAAATTTCGCTCGCGCGAAGAGTTTGAAAAAGTCAAGGATAAATTCCGAAGCAATTGCTTGGCCAAAGGGTATGCAGAAGCGTTGATAGATGAGGTGTGGCACCAAGTGGCTAGTTTTGCTGGTTATGCTTTCGCCAAGGGACATTCGGCCTCTTATGCGGTAGAGAGCTATCAGAGTTTATTTTTGCGGGCCTATTTTCCATTGGAATATATGGTGGCGGTACTCAATAACGGGGGCGGATTTTATAGTGCCGAATTTTACATTCATGATGCGCGTATGCTTGGGGCAACCATACATCCGCCTTGCGTAAATCAAAGTATAGCGGCTAATGTTATCTACGGCACCCATATTTATTTAGGGTTTATGTACCTGCGCGATTTGGAAGAGCGTGTAATGCAACGCATTGTTAACGAACGCGTGGCCCAAGGACGTTTTTTATCTCTGGAAGATTTTATAGACCGTGTGCCTATTGCTATGGAGCAGTTGAGTATTTTAATACGTATAGATGCTTTTAGGTTTACAGGAATCAATAAACATGAATTACTTTGGAAAGCACATTTTGCGTTGGCCAAGGGCAAACGTGTAGAACATCCAAAGCTTTTTAAGCCTAAGCAACCCAAGTTCCAAATTCCCAAACTACATACTACGGATTTAGAAACAGCTTTTGAACAGTGGGAGCTATTGGGTTTTCCGCTGTGTAACCCTTTTGCATTGTTGGCAGAGCCTGCTAAAAACAGCAACGGGCAACAGCATTTGCAGGCGTATTTAAACAAGCATATAGATATTTACGGGTATTTGGTTACGGTAAAAAATACCAAAACACATACGGGTAAACGCATGCATTTTGCTACGCTTTTAGATTGTTACGGAGAGGTGTTTGATACGGTTCTTTTTCCGCCAGTCGCCGCCAAATATAGTTTTAGGGGCAAAGGGATTTATAGGTTTTATGGTAAAGTGGTGAGCGAATTTGGTTTTTTAAGTGTTGAGGTTATTAAGATGCAAAAGCAAGATTATGTCTCTGACCCTCGCTATGCAGATATGCGCGCTGGTAAAAAGGCATTGGAAGACAAGAAAAAGAATGGTGAAAAAGTTTGATGGTTTAATAGATGTGCTTAGCACTGTGCAAAAAAAAGGCATTTGATAGCAATCTTGGATAATTCTACTCAAGGGTTTATTTGGTGTTGTAATCAAATTTAAATTAGAAAGAATAAAAGCCTAATCTACTAGACAATTTATCAACAGTAATGATATGGGTGTTTCTAGTGTGCTCTAAATAGGTGAGTTAACGCTTTTATTTGCTTTTGTGATAGGGCTAATGATAAACCGTTTTGGGCGCCCTCATTCGAGGGCTAATGCGTACATTAGAGGTTCGTAAAATCAAACACATGAAAATTCGCATAAAAGGAGATGCTATTCGCTTTAGACTAACCCAGTCCGAAGTAAAGCAACTTTCAGATTCTGGCTATATAGAAGAGCAAACACATTTTGAGTCTTCAGTATTTACTTACGCTGTCAAAGCCATGAAAGGACTTAGTCAATTAGAGGCTGCTTTTGAGGGTACTACAATTACACTTTTTATGCCAGAAGACCTTTGTGAAAATTGGTTTTACAATGACCAAGTGGGGTATAGTAATCAAATGTTGATGCCCTCTGGGCGTAGTTTAGGACTGCTCCTAGAAAAAGACTTTACGTGTATGGACAATACCATAGAGGACCAATCAGACAACTACCCCAATCCTAAACTGCAATAAAATGGCGCATAACAAAAGAAATGTCTCTTTTACGGGATCTACAGAATTTACGGGTTTAAAATTAGGTGACCCTATACAACATGCTGCGGGCATGCTCGGTGTAAAAGAAGCTTTAAAACATACATTTAAAGAAATGGGGGTGGTGCGCTCTACCCGAGCTTTATTTAAAATGAATCAGTTAGAGGGGTTCGATTGTCCTAGCTGTGCTTGGCCAGACCCAGAACATCCTTCTAAGATTGCAGAATATTGTGAAAATGGGGCAAAAGCCTTAGCAGATGAGGCAACCACAGATAAAATAGACGCTACTTTTTTTGCTAAGCATTCGGTAGAGGAATTATCACAACTAACGGATTACGAATTAAATAGGTTTGGGCGTTTGGTGTCACCTCTGGTATTACGCCCCAATAGCATCCACTACGAGCCTATTTCTTGGGAAGAATCCTATCAGCTTATTGCAGAGCATTTACACAAGCTTAGCAACCCAAATGAAGCTATTTTTTATACCTCTGGGCGTTCTAGTAACGAGGCCGCTTTTTTATACGGCACCTTTGCAAGGGCTTTTGGTACCAATAACATGCCAGATTGCTCCAATATGTGTCATGAAAGCAGTGGGGTCGCATTGGGCGAAACTTTAGGTATTGGTAAGGGTTCTGTTACTTTAGATGATTTGTACGGGGCAGAAGTGATTATCATAGCTGGGCAAAACCCAGGTACCAATCACCCTAGAATGTTATCGGCCTTAGAAAAATGCAAGCAAAATGGGGGTAAGGTGGTTAGTATTAATCCGCTAGAAGAATCAGGGCTTGTGCATTTTAAGAATCCACAGCATGTAAAAGGAATGCTTAGTGGGGAAGACATGGCAGACATTCATTTGCAGGTACGCATAAATCAAGATATTCCTTTGGTAAAGGCCATCTTAAAAAAGTTAAAGGCATTAGATGCGGAAGGTAATTCAGTTTTTGACCATGATTTTATTGCGAAATACACAGAAGGTTATGAAGCAGTAATGAACGATTTGGACCAGCACAATTTGCAAGATTTAATTGCAATGACTGGCGTTTCCGAGGCAAAAATAGACGAGACGGTACAGTTATTGGCGCCATCTTCTAAAATAATTGTTTGCTGGGCCATGGGGCTTACACAGCATAAAAATGGAGTAGAGACCATACGGGAATTTATTAATCTATTGCTGTTGAAAGGGGCTATAGGTAAACCCCATGCGGGCACATGTCCAGTAAGGGGGCATAGCAATGTACAAGGAGACCGTAGCGTTGGCATACAACATTTTGTAGATAAGGCCATGAACCAGCGCATCAAAGAGCATTTGGGTTTTGAAGCGCCTACGGAAGAAGGTGTGGATGTGGTAAAAGCCATAATGGCAATGCATAAGGGCGATGCTAAAGTATTTATGTGTTTGGGGGGCAATTTTTTAATGGCGGCATCAGACACGGCATATACTGCCGAAGCTATTCAGAATTGTGATTTAACCGTGCAAATAAGCACCAAGTTGAATCGTTCGCATTTAGTCACTGGTAAAACTGCTTTGATTTTGCCTACTATGGGGCGCTCCGAAAAGGACATGAAAAATGGCAAACTGCGTAGCTTTACCGTAGAAAACAGTATGGGGAAAGTAAGGCATAGCAAAGGTTTGCTCAAACCTGCTTCTGGCGATTTGGTAAGCGAACCCGAAATTATAGCCAATATTGCCAATGCCTATTTTAAGGGGAATCATTCTGTAGATTGGAAAACGCTGGGAGATAATTATGAAATGGTCCGCGAGCTGATAGACAAGGTGGCAAAAGGCTTTAAAGATACGGAGGAACGTGCCAAAGGTTCTGGGTATTATTTGCCCAATAATGCTAGGGATAAAGATTTTAGTCATTTGCCCAATGGTAAAGCGCAGTTAATGGTGAATAACTTGCCAAATCACGATTTAAATGAGGACGAATTTATGTTGATGACCATTCGCTCTCATGACCAGTTTAATACCACTATTTACGGATTGCACGATCGTTACCGTGGGGTCTATAATGAAAGACGGGTCTTGTTCATGAATAAGAAGGATATGGCCGCTAAAGGTTTGGCTAAGCGCGATGTGGTAAACTTACATAGCCATTATGATGGTGTAAAGCGTACGGCAGAAAAATTCTTGGTAATACCTTATAATATTCCAGAAGGAAATTTGGGAGCCTACTTTCCAGAAACCAATGTTTTGGTGCCCATAAACCATTATGCAGACCGTAGTTACACGCCTATAAGTAAAAGTGTAAAGGTTACTGTGGAGAAACTGTAGCTTTTTTAGAATTTAAATTTCTTATTTTTAAGTGTTAGAGAATTAATTCGTAGTGAAAAATGAAAGCAGCGCTTTATCTTTTAGTGGTTTTGTTTAGTTGTTCTAATTCTTGGGCTCAAAAAGGTGAAAGCAATTTAGAAAATGTAGATGGGTGGTATTTTAGAGTTACAGGTGGTTATCCAGCAGCCATATCATTTGAACCTATAGTCTTGTTTAAGGATGGAACCTATTTTGAAATAGGAGAAGAAGCGTTGTCTAAGGTTGATATTTCAAAGTCAAAAACTGCCAATGCTAATCTTTGGGGCAAATGGACAAAAAGTGGAACCATTTTTACGTTGACCAACGAGGAGAACAAGTCCTACCAATATGATTTGGATTCCGGTAATTGGTTCGTGGCATTTCCTTATAACCCCAAAATTAAATTAATCGGAACGTATGAGAAGGTTTCTGGGGGTGTCTATGGTAATGGGTTAATGGCTCTTTTTAGTTCTAAACTAACGTTTTTGGATGATAAGCATTTTACCCATGCAAAAAATGGCGGGGTAACCGCGTATGGTTCTTCAGCTTGGAAAAACGATGAAAAATCTGGTGTATACCATATTAAGGGTAACGAAATCAGTTTGTCGTACAATAATGGTGCTACTATAAAACTTTCCTTTGCCATAGGTGCAGAAGGAGATAATGTTATAGATACGGATATGTTATTTATAGGGGGCAAAGCGTATGTTATCGAATAGCGAATACTATCTTTTAGCAAAAGTTACTGTTGTTCCAACTCCTTTTTAAGCGCCAAGTATACTCCGTTACTCCAACCAAAGCCATCTTGCACGGGGTATTCTCCACCGCCCGCTTCTAAGGTTAAATCCGCTACGTTGTATTTTTCTACAAATTTGCCAGTGTTCTCATAAACCTTTTCGTTCAATTGTACCCAGCGGGTAGCAATAGTCTTGGCTAATGCCTGGTGGCCATAATTTTTTAACCCAACATAGGTCATCCACTGTAACGGAGCCCATCCATTAGGTGCATCCCACTGTTGTCCAGAATTACCACTATAACTAATTTAAAAAAGGAAATTTGTTTAGGCTACAATAAACCGTTTTGAATTGCAAATCTTACCATTGCAGCAGCGTTAGAAACATCCATTTTTTGCATTAAATTTCTACGATGTGTTTCAACAGTTAATGGACTAATATATAATTCTTCTGCTATATCGTTAGTTTTTTTACCATCTGCTATTAGTTGTAAAATATGTTTTTCTCTTCTTGTTAGTTGTGGTATTTCTACTACTTCTTGTGCAATAGATTCAGTAAGAATTTTTTGAACCTCGTGGCCATAATACACATTGTTATTATAAACCTGTTTAATAGCCAAGCATAACTCGTCGGCACTTGCATTTTTTAACAAATAACCCTTAACCCCGTTACGAATCATTTGTGTTATTATACTTGCTTCATTATATGTACTAAGTCCTAATATTTTTGATTTTGAGTTTTTTGCTAAAATCAGTTTCGCCATATCTATTCCACTAATATCTGGAAGATTAACATCCAATAATATTACATCTACGGCATTCACTTTTAAATATTTTAGTGCTTCCTTGCCAGTGGTAAAATAGTTTTTTACACTAAGCGATTCAAACCCCTCTAAAAGTGTTTTTAAACCTTCAATAACCATAGGGTGGTCATCTATTATTACTATTTCAATTGGTTTATGCTGCATTAATGGTAAGATGTATATTCACAGTAGTACCTTCATCCTTTATGCTATGAAAATCTAACTCTCCTTTTAAATAAGCAATACGTGTTTTTAAGTTTGAAAGCCCCATACCTTTTTGTTCTT
The DNA here is from genome assembly GCF_011882165.1 of Croceivirga sp. JEA036. Taxonomy (NCBI): domain Bacteria; kingdom Pseudomonadati; phylum Bacteroidota; class Flavobacteriia; order Flavobacteriales; family Flavobacteriaceae; genus Croceivirga; species Croceivirga sp. JEA036. The sequence continues at coordinate 498,122 of NZ_JAATON010000002.1, read as the reverse complement.
TTTCTAAAATTTCTTTTGACATACCCACACCATTATCTTCTACTGTAATATCTATGGTGTCGCCTTCTCGTATAAACTGTATTAAAATCTCGGTTGCTTTAGCATGTTTAACTGCATTATTTATGAGCTCTTGGATTACTCTAAAAATAGTTACTTGATGATTCAAATCAATTCCTTTTTCATCGCCATAAAACTGCAAGGTCACCTTAGTGCCAGTACCCGTCATATTTGTACAATAATCTTTAAGTGCAGCTTGCAATCCAAATTTCACTAACGTTTCTGGCATTAAATTACGTGCAATAACGCGTAATTCACTTAACGAATCATCTAAATCTTTCATTACTTTGGATAGCCTATCTTTAGGATACTCGTTAGGTTCATCTTTATCTAATTTTGAAAGATTTAAACTTATACCAGATAACCTTCCTCCTAAACCATCATGCAAATCAATTGCAAGACGTTTACGTTCTTTTTCCTGACCTTCTATCATAGCAGAAAATATTTTATTCTGTTGCTCTTGTTTTAAAAGGTCAAGTTCAGCCTCTTTAAGTCTTTGTTTTCTGCGTGTTTTTCTGAGTTTATTTCTGTAAAAGACATAACCCAATACCATTAATAAGCCTAGTAAACCAATCACCATCCCATAGAAATAGGTTCTTGATTTTTGTTTTTCTAAGGCTAGTGCATTTTCATTTTTTTCATTTTCTAATGCCAGTATCTGCCGCTCTTTTTCTGCAGCCGTATACTTTAGTTCTAATTCCTTTGTTTTTTTAACCGAAGCCTGTATTTCAATACTGTCATAAACATCCACGGCTGCCAACATATCCTTGTAAGCACTTTTATAGTCTTTGGCCGAAGCATTAATTTTTGATCGAGAGTAATATGCTTGAAAAACCCCTATACCATCACTAGATTTTAAAGAGTGGTTTAAATATCTTGTCATGTAACTACTCGCAGAATCGAACATTTTAGTTTGCTCATACAGTTTAGCATAGCGCTGCATAACCATACCATATTGATTAGACGACTTATAATTTTTAACAAAATTGTAAGCTTTATCCAACGTATTTAATGAGCTCTTGTACTCTTTTATTCTAAGCTCATATTGACTTTTTTGCAAGTTAAAATTGAATTGATCAAAGGTATTAGGATACCGCTCTAATAACTCTTCAGCTTTAGTCAAGGTAAGATTCATTTGAGGTAAAGAATCTAGTCGCTCTTGAACCATTGCTAACTGAATTAAATTGAAAGTGGCCTGTTCTGGATACCCCAACTGAGCATAAACCATTTCACCTTTTACCAAACTTTGGTAAGCATCATTGTAATTAACTAAGTTTATATTCTTAACACCTAAATTGGTATAGATGTTTGCGAGAAACAAACTATCTTTTAGCTCCTTAACAATAGGTAGCACTTTTTCTGTTATTTCCAGTTCCTTTTCATGTTGACCTACATACCCATAAGTTAAACCTAAATTATAATTACAATTGGCCCAAAGCGCTTTCAAGCTATCAGAAACATCTTTATGTTGTAAAACATTTAAAATTGATACTGATTTGTTAAGGTAAACTATAGCAGTATCTGGATTAATATACATATATGCCCTTCCCAAAGCATAATTGGCATCTGCAATACCTTTTCTGTATTTAATTTTTAGACTTAATTCTAGGGCATTATTGGCTAGACTAAAAGTTTTTATTGAGTCTGTTCCATCATAAGCTCTTGAAAGTTCGCATAGCGCATCAATTTTTCTCTCATTAATCAAAGCACTTGGCTGTTCTCTTTCTATTGCAAAAATTGTGGTTAGCTCATTTTCTAAGCTATCTATTTTACTGGTGGTGCTTAATTGAGCAGTTGCAAGCCCATAAAAAAGTCCACATAATAACAATAATGCAATCCGCATAAAATTATTTGTATTAACTAATCTAACTCAATATAATACAACTCTTGGTTGTAAGAAATACCTTTTAAAAATATACCCAGAAACCAGTAGAAAAAAATACAACTTTTAGGGTATTTACTACGGTTTCTATTTTAAATACATTCGTTGGCAACTATTTGTCTTACAGAATACTATGAAGCCAACCTATATTTTTAATCTATTAATCGTGTTACTCTTTATTGGATGTAAGTCTCAACAATACACTTTTGAAGAATTACCTGAAAAATATATTCAATTTGGTTCAGGTGGCGGTGTAACAGGAATGGTAACCACGTTTGCTTTGTTACCCAATGGTCAACTATTTAAGAACAATTCTATTACGAAAGAATATACGGAACTTCCAAATGTTCCCAAAGATAAAGTCAAGCTCTTATTTAAAATGTTAGCTGATTTAAAACAAACCAATACACCTATTGAAAAACCAGGTAATATGTTTGCTTTTTTAGAAGACATAGATGGTAAGTCCACTTACCGTATGGTTTGGGACACTGCAAACCCACAGGTTTCAAAAGAAATAAGAACACTATATAAAATGCTATACAAAACAACTAATTAACTACTAATGAAAAAGAAAATTACAGTCTTACTAGTTTTTTCGTTTTTTATTGGCTTAGGGGGCCTTTTTGCCCAAAAAACCTTTGCTGATAAAAAGCGAGGCACTTCTGAAGATGGTCATGTAAAAGTTGAAAAACTTAAACCAACTTTACTTCAAAAAAAAGTTCAAGAAAAAGTTAATAAAAAAACACAGCAGCAAACCATCTCAAGTTTTCATTTTGCTAAACCCCAAACATTTAACAAGAGTTCTGAATTTATGCCTATAAAAACGGTCTTATCAAAATCTGGTAGAACCGTATTTAACAGTGCTGTTATTGGCAGTAAAGTAAATAAATCTACAGTTAACGAAATCAGCACCAATTATTTAAAAACCTTATTACCTCAACTTAAAATTAATTCTGTTACAGACGAACTTCAACTTAAAGAATCTCATGTAGACAAGAATGGAAAAACACATTTAAAATACCAACAAATCTTCAACGGAGTAAAGGTTTTTGGAGGCGAAAGTTATGTACACATTAGCAAGAACAAAGACAAAGTGAGTTATACTGGTAAAATCTATCCAAGTATAGAAATACAAACCGCCAATCCCAGAATCAATGCTTCCTATTGTTTTGAAATCATTGAGAATGACTTAAATACTTCTATCATTGAAACCAAAAAAAGTGTAAACCAAATAACCATTCCGGGACCAGAGTCGGAGTTGGTATGGTATAATCACCAACAATCTCTAGTGTTGGTATGGCACATAACGGCCTTTGAAAATTACGTTGATAGATGGGAGTATTTTATAAATGCAGAATCGGGGGCTATTGTTGCCAAATATTACCACACCTGTACGCTTACTCATGAACATTTTGAAGGTCACAAACATAACAATAAATCAACACCAAGCTCTGCTGAGTCTTTACCACCAACCTCAGATATTCTTACCGACTTAAATGGTGTGCAAAGACAAATTAATGGCTACATAGAAGGTACGGAAACCTATATGTTCGACACTACTAAATCTATGTTCAACGCAGCACAAACCCAAGTGCCAGACAATTTGGTAGGAGCAATAGTTACGCTAGATTTTAATAATCAGCCTTATGACACAGAAAATCCCTCCTTTTTTTATGTGTCAGAAGGAAATGGCAATTACACCAACCCTATTGCAGTTTCGGCACACTACAACGCAAGTGTGTCTTATGATTATTTTGAGAATACATTTAATAGAAATTCATTAAATGGAGAAGGCGGAACAATTTATTCCATTATCAATGTTGCAGATACGGATGGTAGCGGGTTTGACAATGCTTTTTGGAACGGTTCCTTCATGGCTTACGGCAACGGGGATTTTGCATTTAACCCTGTAGCTGGTGCTTTAGATGTTGGAGGTCATGAAATGGGTCATGGCGTTATTGGAACCACTGCCAATTTAATTTACCAAGACCAATCAGGTGCCATAAACGAATCTTTTGCTGACATTTTTGGGGCAATGATAGATCGTGATGATTGGCTAATTGCAGAAGATATTGTAACCAATCAATACTATACCTCTGGAGCAATGCGAGATATGCAAAATCCGAACAATGGAGGTAACTCTTTTGGTGATCCAGGATGGCAACCCGCTCATATGGATGAAATATACACAGGTACACAAGACAATGGTGGTGTTCATATTAATAGTGGCATAGTTAACAGAGCGTACTACTTAGTAGCAACAGCTATAGGCAAAGACAAAGCTGAACAAATCTATTACAAAGCACTTGTAGATTATTTAACGGCCTCTTCTCAATTTATTGATTTACGAATTGCCGTAATTAATGCAGCAACAGATTTACATGGCACTGGTTCTGCAGAAGTACAATCTGTTATTGATGCCTATGATGCCGTGGGTATCATCGATGGTAATGGCAATGGAGGAACTGATACCAATGATGATTTACCATCACTCAATGGTAACGAATTTATTTTGAGTGTTGATGTAAATTCTGGTGACCCGAACACGCTTTACATTTCTGATACTAATGGCGAGAATTTTGTACCCGTATCACAGGCTGGAGTTTTTAGAAAACCGAGCGTTACAGATGACGGTAGCATTGCATTATATGTAACAGAAAACAACACTGTTAATGGTATCATCTTAGAAGAAAACAATATTAGTGAAGAAGTGGTTTCTGATCAACCTATTTGGTCTCAGGTAGCCCTTTCAAAAGATGGAACCAAATTTTCGGCAATCACCAACGACGACACTAATATTATTTATGTTTTTGATTTAGTTTCGGGAGAATTTCAAGAATATACATTGTATAATCCAACTTCTGCCGATGGAGTGTCTACAGGTGACGTACTATATCCTGATGCCATGGAATGGGATTATTCTGGTGAGTACATTATGTATGACGCATACAATGCATTGGAAAATCCTTTTGGGGTATCAATAGATTATTGGGACGTGGGTTTTGTTAAAGTGTGGGATTACACCACCAACACCTTTGGTGATGGGAGCATTCAAAAACTATTTTCTAGTTTACCAGAAGGAGTTAGTATAGGTAATCCTTCATTTTCAAAAACCTCTGGTAACATAGTGGCTTTTGACTACTTTAATTTTCAATCCGATGAATATGAGGTGTTGGCTGCTAATATTGAAACCGGTGAATTAAATACCATATTTGTGAATCAAAAACTTGGGTTTCCTAATTATGCAAGTGACGATTCTAAGTTAATTTTTGATGCCTACGCCACGGATGACAGTGAGCTAATTGCTGTCATTAATCTAAACACAGACAAAATAACTGCCCAAGGAAGTGCTACGGGTCTAATTGGCCAAGCAAAATGGGGTACGTGGTACACACAAGGTGAAAGAGAAACAGAAGAACCTCCTTCAGATAGCGGTAACGCTATATTGTCTTTTAGTTTCAATAATTTAACACCCACTGTAAATGCAACCATATCTGGCAATCAGATTAGTGCAATCGTTCCAGAAGATACCGATTTAAGTGCTCTAATTGCTACATTCACTTTATCAGATGGTGCTGTTGCAACAGTTAATGGGATTACCCAACAAAGTGGAATAACGGTAAACAATTTTACAAACGCAGTAACCTATACTATTACCTCTACGGCAAATACAGTTCAAAATTATACAGTTACCGTAGTATTAAATAATGATAATACTGACCCTAATGATTTGGATGGAGATGGCATTCTTAACGATTTTGACAAATGCCCAAATACACCAACAGGCACCCCTGTTGATGCAGATGGTTGTCCAATAAATTCAAACCCTGAAAACAATTTTACGGTTCAAATTACAGATACTTCATGTATTGGTTTATCAAACGGTGTTGTCCAAATTACTGCTGTAAACAGTGCTAATTATACAGTATTGTTTACTGGAAACGGCATTAATGAATCTGTAAACTTTTTAGAAACCGTAACCATTGAGAATTTACCTCCAGGGCAATATTCAGCGTGCATATCACAACAAGGAAATCAAAATGCAGAAACTTGCTTTGAAGTACAATTGTCAGAACCTGAGGCATTAGGGGTTGATTCGATAACAGATGTAGACCAAAAATCAGTAACCTTAATCTTATCTGGTAGTTCAAGATATTTTATTCAACTTAATAATCAAATTTTCGAAACAGTTGAAAATTCAATTACACTACCCCTAGACGCAAATAAGAATACGTTAACCGTATCCACTGCAAAAGACTGCCAAGGTTCTTATGAAGAACTTATTGTTCTAGGCAGTAATAGTTATGTTTATCCTAACCCGGTAGAGGGTAAAGAGCTTTTTATAGCATTTCCTAACCACAACCAAGATGAACAACTAATCTTAACCGTTTTTTCTGTTAACGGCCAACTTGTAAAAAGAGAACTATTAGATATTACTGGCGGAAAAGCTCAAACAAATATTTCTGATTTAAGTAAAGGAACTTACATCATAAAAATGGAGTCAAAAAATATTACTATCACCAAAAAAATTATAAGAAAATGAAAAAGATAATTTATGCCTTTGCATTACCTCTTGTTTTCATGTTTTCTTGTTCAACCTCAGAAGAGCCGACAGATGACACTGATGATAATAACAACAATAACGGTACAGTTCCAGGTGTAGCCACTCTAGTTTTTCCAGAAAACAATAAACTTTGTACTCAAGGAACTATAATTAATGATTTAGAGAATACTATTACTTTTCAATGGCAAGAAGCTTCTGACACCGACTCGTACGAAGTTAATGTAAGTTATGTTGAAAGTGGGGTTACCGTTAAACAAACCAGTACAACAACAGAAGCAACAATTACACTAGAAAGAGGTAAAAGTTATAGTTGGTTTGTAGTATCCAAATCTAACGATACCAACGATGATACCAGAAGTGAAACCTGGCGATTTTTTAATGAAGGTGTTGGAGAAACGCACTATGCACCTTTTCCTGCATTAATAACGCAACCTGTAAACGGAGCAACAATTAGCAATACCACTTCTGTAAACTTACAATGGAATGGTAGCGATGCTGATAATGATATTGTTGAATACCAAGTGTATTTAGACACCAATGAAACACCATCCAATAGTTTAGGTACCACAACTCAAAATTCCGTAAACGTCACAGTACAAGCTGGTCAAACGTATTATTGGAAGGTAAAAACTATTGATACCAAGGATAACACATCAGAATCAGAGGTCTTTAATTTTTCAGTAGAATAAGATGAGGTATTTAAGTAAATCTATGCTATATTTTATTCTTCTTCTCGTTTTACTAGTAATAGCTTCTTGTAGTAGTGAAACAAATGAAGAGTCTCTATTTGAGGATATTAAAACCAATAATCCAAATGACCTTTTTAATGCAGACCCTAGCCTGAATAATTTTGTAATTACTAGATGGGATGAAAGCGTTGTAATTGTAAATCCAGAAACTGGCTCGGAAGAAATAGTATATACTTTTGATGATTTTATATATCCAGAAGGAGTTGCCAATTATTACAATGGGGTCATTTATGTTAGTACGGATGATAACGCCATTAATGCAATAAGTTTGGAAACCAAGAGCTTGCTCTGGGATGTGCCTATGTTAGATTACGACTTTGGTAGTCTAGGATTTACAAGTATAAATATTAAAAATGGTGTTTGTTATGCTTCAGGTAGTTTTGGTGTAATGGTTGCGGTAGATGCAATTTCCGGTGAATTGTTATGGTATTATTCTTCAAATATTAATGGTGAATTAGATAATCTTCTTACAGAAAATAGAATTCCGATAGTACACAAAGATAAAGTGTACCTATTTTCAGAAATACCTTTTGCATCAAGTATACCACCTTACATGCATATTTTAGATAAAAATACAGGTAAGTTAATTAACAAGATTGAATTGCCCTATGAAACAACAGGGGAACCCGTAATTTGCAATGATATAATATACTTGCCAGCAAAAAACATGTATGCTATTGACCTCAACTCTTTAGAAGTTATATGGAGCTTTGCAGCAGATGCTGTAAGTACACCACAAATAAGTGCTGATAAGATTGTGTTTCATGGAATCCCTGTTGATGATACTATTTATTCCAGACTCTATTGTTTGGATGTGAATACAGGCACCCCCTCATGGATAATAGAGACCGGCTTTGATACTATGTGGACACCAACAATTGTTAATGATGTTGTCTTTGGTGTGTATGAAAAAGCAAGCAGCTTTGCCTTTGCAAGAAATGGTAGACCATTTGCCGTAAATCTAAATGATGGGAGTCAAATTTGGTACAAAGAAGATATTTCAATCGATACCAGTCCAGTCTACGCAAACGGAAGATTATTTTTTCATGGTCATAATATCACCGGAACTGCGGATATAGATGAAAACGTCGGCTTTTTTAGCATGAATGCCAGCACAGGAGAAATTTTATGGCTAAACAACACCTTTAGATATGATTATATAAGTACCCCAATAGTAGTTGCCCAAAACGGAATTTTTGGGCCTGGTTATTTTCAAGGTAATTAATATGCAACCTTTAAAAGAAAGTTTGAGTTAGTTTATTTTAGTTGGTTAAGCCCCATTAAAGGGGCTTTTTTTATTTAAAAGCCTGTATACCAGTAATATCAGCCCCTGTAATTAAAAGATGAATATCGTGGGTACCTTCATAGGTTACTACACTTTCTAAATTCATCATATGTCGCATGATGCTAAATTCCCCAGAAATTCCCATAGCGCCCAAAATTTGCCTAGATTCCCTGGCTACTTGTAATGCCATGGCAACATTGTTTCGTTTTGCCATGGAAATCATGGCGGAACTGGCTTTACCTTCATTCTTTAATTGTCCCAGCCGATATGCTAACAATTGTGCTTTGGTGATTTCTGTGACCATTTCGGCTAACTTTTTTTGTTGTAGTTGAAAAGCGGCAATAGGTTTGCCAAACTGCATACGTTCCTTGGCATAGCGTAGAGCGGTATCATAACAATCCATTGCGGCTCCTATTGCGCCCCAAGAAATGCCGTACCGTGCAGAATCTAAGCAATGTAGAGGGGCAGATAGCCCACTTTTACCGGGTAATAGATTTTCCTTTGGAACTTTTACATTGTCAAAATGAAGTTCTCCCGTGGCAGATGCGCGTAAGGACCATTTGTTGTGGGTTTCTGGTGTGGTAAAGCCTTCCATTCCTCGTTCTACCAAAAGACCATGGATTCTACCATTTTCATCCTTGGCCCATACCACGGCCACGTCTGCAAATGGGGCATTGGAAATCCACATTTTGGCCCCGTTTAATAAGTAATGGTCTCCTTGGTCTTTGAACTTGGTTTCCATACCTCCGGGGTTAGAACCGTGGTTGGGTTCCGTTAGTCCAAAGGCGCCCATAAATTCCCCAGATGCCAGTTTGGGTAAAAATTGTTGTTTTTGTGCTTCGGAACCAAAAGCATAAATGGGGTACATGACTAAAGAAGATTGTACGGAAGCGGTAGAGCGGATGCCACTGTCGCCACGTTCAATTTCTTGCATTAACAAACCGTAGCTGATGTAATCTAAACCAGCGCCGCCATAATCTTCTGGTATCATAGGGCCAAAAGCGCCAATTTCTGCTAAGCCGCCTATTACAAGTTTGGGAAAAGTAGCATTTTGTGCGTGCTCATCAATAATAGGGATAATAGCTTTGTTTACCCATGAACGCGCAGCATCACGAACCATTTTATGTTCACTACTCAAAACATCGTCTAATAAATAATAATCGGGTGCAGAAAAATCCTTTGGGTCCATATGCTTCAGTTTAGTCTCTCTTCAAAGATAAGAAGCACTGAGGAGGTCTTTACATTTTTAAATAAAAATCCTGGGTAAGATTAATGTAATCTTCGGTGTATTGGTGGCGCTCTTTTTCTATTACCAAGTCGTTCACCATGGGCTGCTTTTCTTCAAAAGTTAAATACAGTAAACTGCGTTTTATGGGAGCCGTAAAGTTACCTTTTACATGGGTTATTTTGGTAGCATAAAGGCCGTAAGTTCTTGCTGTAACCAAAAAAGATTTTTCTTCGCTAAACGGAATAATGCAAGCGAACCCGCCTTCTGGAGTCAAAAGTTTGGCAACGCCTTCCAATAAATTTGGAAAGGGTAATGAAGATTCTTGCCGGGCTGCATCTCTTTCTAAAGAACCGCTGTTTACCTGTTCCGTATAAAAAGGAGGGTTGGCAACAATTAGGTCGTACTCCTCTGCATCCATTTCGGTTACAAATTCAGAGAATTCTGCGTGGTAGCAAAATAAGCGGTCTGCCCAATCCGATGCTTCAAAATTGGAAACGCATTGTTCATAGGCGGCATCGTCTAACTCCAAAGCGTCTATAAGTTCTGCGGAACTGCGTTGGGCCAATTGCAGAGCAATTACGCCCGTTCCGGTACCCACGTCTAAAATGGAATCGGGTTGGTTGTGCAAGGGTGCCCAAGCGCCAAGTAGTACCCCATCTGTGCCAATTTTCATGGCGCAGCGGTCTTGGTGCACCGTAAATTGTTTAAAGGTAAAAGGTTCTGCCATTATTCGCCTAAATACAGTTCTACCAATCCATCAGGGGTGGATACATGTATTTCCTTTTGTTGGCGGTCTAGTTTGGTGATGATGTCGTCATTCAGGGGAATCAATAATTCTTTGCCTTCTTTTTCTACCTCAAACAAAACTTGACTAGCACTGTCGTTAATGGAAACAACGGCGCCTATATCGCCATGAACGGCATCTATCATTCTAAATCCTATGACCTCATGATAGTAGAACTGGTCCCCACTAAGTTTGGGTAAAAAGGAAAGCGGTAAATACAGTTCGCTTCCCATGATTCGGTCTGCGGCAGCTTCGTCTTTTACATCCTCAAAGTCTATACGGAGTAGGGCCGATTTGTGTAAGCGGCACTTTTCAATAAAAAATGGAACCAGATTTCGCCCTAAAAGGACAAATACTGATTCCATGTTTTCGTAGATTTCGGGTTCATCGGTATCTAGTTTTACTAGAACTTCACCCTTGAAGCTATATTTTGAAACGATTTTGCCTAGGTAGAAACAATCTTCCTTGCGCATCGTCTACAAATTATTCTTTATCAGCTTCGCCTTCTTTCATTTCTGGAGCTGCAGGAGCCTCTTCTGGCATCTCTGGTGCAGCTTCAACAGCTTCTACTTCTGCAGATGCATCACCAGCTACTTCAGTTTCTGGAGTTTCTTCTACAACAGGTTGCTGTGCAGCGATACGCGCTTCGTTAACTTCTTTTTCTGCTGCTAATGCTTTGGCTTTAGCATCTTCTTTTGCTTGGTCTAGACCTTCTACCTTAGCTTGTACAGCTTTTTCTTTCTCTTCTAACCATGCATTAAAACGCTTTTCCGCTTCTTCCTCAGAAAAAGCACCTTTTCTTACACCGCCTAATAAGTGATGCTTTAAAAGTGCACCTTTGTAAGAAAGGATAGCTCTAGCAGTATCAGTTGGTTGCGCTCCATTGTTCAACCATTTTACAGCGCCATCAACATTTAAGTCAATACTAGCAGGATTGGTATTAGGATTGTAAGTACCTAATTTTTCTAAAAATTTACCATCTCTTTTAGAGCGGCTATCCGCTGCTACTACCCAATAGAATGGTTTTCCTTTTTTACCGTGGCGTTGTAATCTAATTTTTACTGGCATATCACATTAATTTGTTGGGTGCCCGACCCTTGATTATTAATTCATTTTTTGCTTTTACCCGAAAAGCGGGTGCAAATATAGCCTTATTTTCCCATATGCCAATTATTTAGGGTTAAAAAGTTAAATCTCTTAACAGCTGGTTCAGTAGCTGTTAAATCGCTTATAAACACTGTTAAATACTTGATATTGGGAGTTATTCTTTTAAATTATTAAGTGTTGTTGATAGTCAATAACGTATAATGTTGAATTTAAAATGATAAGAGATTATGGAATATTCCGTAGAAATGAGTAATAAGTTGAATGAATTGTTAACCCGTACATACGATGCGGAGAAAGGTTTTAAAGAAGCTGCAGAACATGTAGACAATCCAATTTTTGAAAAGTTTTTTATGACTCGCGCTAAGCAACGTTATGAGTTTGGCCATGAGTTGAAAAGTGAAATAAAAACCTTTGGGCAAAACCCAGATAAAGGAGGGAGCGCCATGGGAACACTACATAGAAATTGGATGAACTTAAAATCCTACTTCAATTCTAATAATGATGAAGCTATGTTGAGCGAGGTGGAGCGCGGCGAAAAGGAAGCTGTGAACACCTATGATGATATTTTGAATGATAAAGATTTTGTACTGCCTCCTTCTACAGAATCGATATTAATGAGGCAGCGTAATGCCATAAAGAAGACTTTGGATACGGCAAAGATTTATGAAAGAGCCGTTTCCTAATTTAGGTTCAACATAGTTTTTAGAAAAGCCAAGTGTTCGCTTGGCTTTTTTTATGGTTCATAACTACTGAAAAATTGGGTCCCCTTGGTTTTAATAAACCAGCATCTTTAGCTAATTTTGGGGGTTACAATTTTCTGCTTATGTACTTGATTTTTGATACAGAAACAACGGGTTTACCTAAACGTTGGGACGCTCCTATTTCTGACACTGATAACTGGCCACGATGTATACAGATTGCATGGCAATTGCATGATGAGATGGGTAGGCTTATTGAAAGTCAGGATTATTTGGTAAGGCCAGAAGGCTTTAATATTCCTTATGAGGCAGAACAGATTCACGGAATATCCACCGCCTTGGCAGAAGTAGAAGGTGTGTCGCTAAAGGAGGTGTTAGAGAAGTTTAATGCCGCAATGGCCAAAACAAAATTTATTGTTGGGCAAAACGTGGGATTTGATGTCAATGTTATGGGCTCCGAATTTTACAGGGAATCCGTAGCCAATCCGTTACAGGAACTCCCAGTATTGGATACTTGTACGGAACATACGGCAGAACTATGCCAAATTCCCGGAGGTAGAGGGGGTAAATTTAAATTGCCCACGTTAACAGAATTACATCAATATTTGTTTGGCGAACCTTTTGCAGAGGCACATAATGCAACTGCAGATGTGGAAGCAACCACGCGTTGCTTTTTAGAACTGGTACGTAAAAAACAATATACGCTAGAGCAATTAGACGTTGCGCCAGATTATTTTGAGCGCTTTTCAGAGGCTAATCCGCAAGAAATACAGCTAATTGGTCTAAAACACATCAACCTAAAGGCAGCTTCTAAAAAGATTGCAGATGCACTTTGGGAAAAAGATACAGGGGGTGTAAGCGATAAGGAGCTTAAGCAAAATGCAGCCGAATTAGCAGCGGTAGATTTTGTGCACTTGCACAACCATACCCAGTATTCCATTTTGCAATCTACCATGAGTACCAAAGAATTGGTCTCACAAGCGGCAAAAGCTAAAATGCCTGCGGTAGCCATAACGGACCATGCAAATATGATGGGGGCTTTTCACTTTGTAAAAGAAGTAAAAGGGCATAACAAAGCCGCTAAAGATAAAAATGAAGAGCTCATTGCCAATGGCGAACAACCTACTGAGGTAGAAATAACACCAATCATAGGTTGTGAATTTCAGGTTTGTGAAGACCACACCAATAAATCCGTTAAAGACAACGGTTACCAAATCGTGTTTTTAGCAAAGAACAAGGCTGGGTATCAAAACCTAATCAAAATGGCCTCTTTGGCTTATACTGATGGATTTTACTACGTACCAAGGATAGACCGCAAAATTGTAGCCCAATACAAGGAAAATGTAATGGTGCTCTCTGGTAACCTGTATGGTGAAATACCAAACAAAATATTAAATGTAGGTCAAAACCAAGCGGAAGAAGCCTTACTATGGTGGAAAGAGCAGTTTGGGGACGATTTTTACCTGGAAATAATGCGTCATGGCCAAGAAGATGAAGACCGTGTAAACATGGTGTTGTTAGAGTTGGCCAAAAAGCATGATGTAAAGTTGGTGGCCACCAATAATACCTATTACGGCAAAAAAGAGGATGCAGAAGCGCATGATATTTTATTATGTGTTAAAGATGGAGAAAAGGTAACAACACCTATTGGTCGTGGTCGTGGCTACCGTTATGGATTGCCCAATCAAGAATATTATTTTAAATCGTCCGAAGAAATGCGTGAGCTTTTTACGGATTTGCCAGAGGCGATACAAAACTTGCATGAGATTGTTGCCAAAGTAGAGCCGTATGATTTAGCGCGAGACGTACTACTTCCTAAATTTGATATACCAGACGAGTTTAAAGTAGCGGAGGACGAGGTTGACGGTGGTAAACGGGGAGAGAATGCGTATCTAAGGCATATTACCTACGAGGGCGCTAAGGTACGTTATGGCGAAATTACCCCAGAAATTACGGAGCGGATAGATTTTGAGCTTGCTACCATAGAAAATTCTGGTTATCCGGGTTATTTTTTGATTGTAGAAGATTTTATCCGTGAGGCCCGTAACATGGGGGTTTCCGTAGGTCCTGGTAGGGGTTCTGCCGCAGGTTCTGTGGTAGCTTATTGCTTAACCATTACCAATATAGATCCTATTAAGTACGATTTACTTTTTGAGCGTTTCTTAAATCCGGATAGGGTGTCCATGCCGGATATTGATATTGACTTTGATGATGAGGGTCGTGGGCGTGTGATGGATTATGTAATTAAAAAATATGGTGCCAATCAAGTAGCGCAAATTATTACCTATGGTACAATGGCGGCCAAATCTTCTATTCGTGATACGGCTAGGGTTTTAGATTTACCACTTAGTGATGCCGACCGTATTGCCAAGCTTATTCCGCAAATGAGTAAGCTAGGTAAAATATTTGGGGTAGACGAGGCTACCTTAAAAAAGAAGTTTAGAGCAGAAGATTTAGAGAAAATCAACGAGTTGTTGAATATCTCTGAAACAGACGATTTGGAAGGCCGTACCGTGAACATGGCGCGTATTTTAGAAGGTTCTGTGCGTAATACCGGTATACATGCTTGTGGGGTAATCATTACTCCAGATGATATTACCAAGTTTGTACCTGTTTCTACCGCAAAGGATTCCGATTTGTATGTGACCCAGTTTGATAACTCTGTGGTAGAAAGTGCGGGGTTGCTAAAAATGGATTTCTTGGGGTTAAAAACGCTAACCCTTATTAAGGATACGGTAAAAATTGTAAAAGCTAGAACGGGGGTAGAATTGATTCCAGATGATTTTCCGCTAGATGATGAAAAGACGTATGAGCTTTTTCAACGCGGAGAAACCATTGGGGTGTTCCAGTACGAATCGCCCGGGATGCAAAAACACATGAAGAGTCTTAAGCCTACGGTTTTTGACGATTTAATTGCCATGAACGCTTTGTACCGTCCGGGGCCAATGGAATACATACCAAGTTTTATTGCCCGTAAACATGGCGATGAAGAGATTACGTACGATTTGCCAGAGATGGAAGAGTACCTGCAAGATACCTACGGTATTACGGTGTATCAAGAGCAGGTGATGCGTTTGTCTCAGAAACTGGCGAGCTTTTCTAAGGGTGATGCCGATGTGTTGCGGAAGGCTATGGGTAAAAAGATTTTTGCCCTACTAGAAAAGTTAAAACCACAGTTCTTAGATGGGGGCGAAAAAAATGGTCATCCTAGAGACGTCTTAGCAAAGATTTGGAAAGACTGGGAAGCTTTTGCATCCTATGCCTTTAATAAAAGTCACTCTACCTGCTATGCATACATTGCTTACCAAACGGCCTATTTAAAAGCACACTATCCGGCAGAATATATGGCTGCGGTTCTGTCCAATAACATGAATGACATTAAGCAAGTTACCTTTTTTATGGAAGAGTGTAAGCAGATGGGCTTGCAGGTATTGGGTCCAGATGTTAACGAATCGTTCTACAAATTTGCGGTTAATAAGGATTATGCAGTTCGTTTTGGATTGGGAGCGATTAAGGGGGTTGGTAGGGCAGCCGTAGAGACTATCGTAAAGGAGCGTACGGAAAATGGCGCTTACAAATCCGTCTTTGATATGGCCAAGCGTATAGACCTTCGCGCAGCAAACAAAAAAGCATTTGAAAATTTAGCTTTAGCGGGTGGGTTCGATTCTTTTGGGAGTGCTCACCGCGCACAATATTTTCATCAAGAAGGGGATGGTATTGTATTTTTAGAAAAGGTGATAAAATACGGAGCTAAATTTCAAGAAAACGAAAACTCTTCTCAAGTAAGTTTATTTGGTGATGCTAGTGAAGTGCAAATTCCTGAACCCATTGTACCACCTTGTGACGATTGGGGTACCATGGAAAAATTACGTAGAGAAAGAGACGTAGTAGGCATCTATTTATCTGGCCACCCTTTAGACGACTTTAAAAAAGAAATTGGGGCATTTTGTAATGCAGACCTCTCTTACTTTAATGGTGATTTAAACCAGGTTGTAAATAGGGAATTATCTTTTGCAGGTGTTATCACAGATGTGCAGCACAGGGTGTCTAAAAATGGAAAAGGTTGGGCGCTATTTACGGTGGAGGATTACAATGAATCCTACGAGTTTAGAATGTTTGGTGAGGAATACTTAAAATACCGTCACTTTTTAATGATAAACAGTTTTATCTACATAAAAGTATTCATCAAAGAAGGTTGGATTAATAAAGATACTGGTAAAAAAGGTGATCCTAGAATGCAGTTTAATGAGTTTAAACAGTTGCAAGATGTAATGGAGAGCTATGCTAAAAAACTTACCATAAAATTAGATGTAGCAGCGCTTCAGGAGCAACGTATAAAGAATTTAAAAGAAGCAATACTAGAGCATGCTGGGAGCCATACGTTAAATTTTGTGGTGTATGAGCAAGAAGAAAAAATAAAACTTAATCTATCCAGTAGAAAACAAAAAGTAAACATTACCACAGCACTATTAAATACACTAGAAGCGCAAGAGGTGCATTACAAACTTAATTAGTATAGTTTTTCTCAATTGCCTGATAATGAAAACAAATACAATAAGAGTAAGGAATGCGAGTTATATTTGACTAACTTTGCGTTAATATAAATAAATACACATGGCACTAGAGATAACAGATGCAACGTTTGAAGAAGTTGTTTTAAAAAGTGATAAGCCAGTAATGGTAGATTTTTGGGCTGCATGGTGCGGACCTTGTAGAATGGTAGGCCCTATAATAGAAGAGGTAAGCCAAGAATACGACGGTAAAGCTGTAGTTGGTAAGGTAGATGTAGATGCTAACCAAGAATTTGCTGCTAAATATGGGGTAAGAAACATCCCAACCGTATTAGTATTTAAAGATGGTGAAATTGTAAATAGACAAGTAGGTGTTTCTCCTAAAAAAGTATACACAGATGCTATTGATGGTTTGTTATAAAACAAAGCAATAAGATTTTTAAAGAGGCCTGGTGTAAACCGGGCCTTTTCTTTTTATCTTGGGGTTAAATGGATATTAAAAATCAATTACAAGGCGCAAAATTATTTAAAAACCTAGAGCTACTTGCCAAGTATGTGGTAGAAGGGTTTATAAATGGCATGCATAAAAGTCCTTTTCACGGCTTTTCTTCCGAGTTTGCGGAGCATAAAATTTATAATAATGGCGAAAGTACCAAGCATATAGATTGGAAGCTGTTTGCACGTACAGATAAGCTGTACACCAAGCGCTATGAGGAAGAGACCAACTTACGTTGTCATATGATTTTGGACAATTCAGCCTCTATGTATTTTCCAAAATTAAAGCAACAACAGATAGGAAATTTAAATAAGATGGGATTTTCGGTGTTGGCTATTGCAGCACTAATGAACCTGCTTAAAAAACAGCGTGATGCAGTAGGCTTAAGTATATATGGCCAAGGTTATAATTATTATGCTCCAGAAAAAAGCAGTGAACGACATATGCACATGCTCTTAGACCAATTGAATACCGTAGTTAATACCATAGAAGGAGATAGAGAAACGCAAACCTATGTTTATCTGCATCAAATTGCCGAAAAACTACATCGTAGAAGTTTAGTTTTCTTGTTTACAGATATGTTGCAGATACAGGTAACGCAAGAAAAATTATTTGAGGGCTTAAGACATTTAAAATATAATAAGCATGATGTGGTTTTATTCCACGTATTAAATAAAAAGTTAGAACAGCAATTTGATTTTGAAGATGGACCAAAGCAATTTGTTGATGTTGAAACTGGGCAAAAAATAGATGTGTATGCAGAAGGAGTCAAAGAAAATTACAAAAAAGAAATTGCTGCCTATACGGAAGCGATAAAGTTAAAATGTATGCAGTATAAGATTAAGTATGTGGCAGTTGACGTGGATTCAGATTTTGCAACCGTGTTAAATACATTTTTAGTAGAGCGAAGAAATTTTGTTTAAATGAAAAAAAATTTTGTGTAATTAAAAACAGCGTGTATATTTGCACTCGCTTTTGAAAAGCAAATGTAACAAGATTTGAATCCCGCTGATGCAGGAGTCTTAGTTAAATAAGATAAAATTCTTGGTCTGGTAGTTCAGTTGGTTAGAATACCTGCCTGTCACGCAGGGGGTCGCGGGTTCGAGTCCCGTCCAGACCGCAAAAAGCCTCAATGTAAGTTGAGGCTTTTTTGTTTCTGTATGTTATCTAACAAATCCGTTTGCTCTGGCATGTACTACAGCTTCGTCTGTGTGGCTAATCAGCTGAATATTAATATCGGTGGTTGCTTCTATTCGCTTTTTAATGTCTTTCATCTTATTTTGGTCCGTGACGGTGCGTATGTAAATGGCTTTAATGCGGTTAGGAAATTGTTTTGCGATGGCCATGTAAATATCATGATCAATATCTGCTGCATCACCAATCAAAACAAATGGTAGATTGGGATAGGAATTTAATAGATGTGTTATTTTTACGTATTTGTTCTCTTCTTTAAAGTTGGATTTCTTCTTGTTTTCCAACCCCATGTCTCTTAACAAGAGTACACCTTTAGGAAATTTCTGATAGTTTAAAAACTCTGCAAGATATTCATATAAATTCCAAGGGCTGTTAGATAGGTAAAAGAAGGGGTTGTCATCTTGTCCACTTATACCCTTGCGCAACATTTGATAAAATTCTTGAGCGCCCTCTAAAGGCATTCGCTGGTTTGTGTGGGTAAAAAAGGAGTTAACAATAACTTTCCATTTAAATGCCGAAGATATGCCCGTACGTATTACGGTGTCATCCATATCAGAAATAATACCGTATTGTGCAGAAGATAGAGGTTTAAGAATTTCGTCTTTTATCGTAAAGGGTTTGCCTCCGTAACTTAACGAATAGTGTATAGAATGCCACTCCCTATCAAAAGAATTTGTTTTAAATGCTTCGTCTAAATATACATAGCCTTCTGCATCTGATGTAAGAATAGTATTAAAGTTGTTAGCGGTTACCGTAACTACAACGCCTTCTTTCTCATCGCTTTCATAACGTTTATAGCTGTTATATAAATTCTTTAAAAAGCCATCGTCTTCTTCGTGCGTAATACCTTCGTCCTCTAAAACTCTAGCCTGACCATAAATTCTATCATTATTAGCGTAACCTCCAAATGGGATAATGATTACTGGATCTGGGTCGTCTATGAGGCGAGAGATAAACTGAAACATATTTTTTATTGCAATTTAGCTGTAATGATAAGGCATGAGTAACGGTATTCCATTTAAAACGGATGCTATTGTATTGGATTGTTTTTTAGACATTAAAAAGTAGCTTTTTATGTAGGAAAATATTGTTCTTTTTAAGAATAAACTTACGGAAAAACTTAATATATTGTATATTGTAGGTTAAAATATTGCTACACATCCTATAACGTCCCACACCATGGTTAAAAGTCTATCGATTTTCACCAAACTATCTGTACCTTTTCTTTTATTAGATGAAAACTTTGTGATACAAGGATTTTCAGATGGTTTTCTTAAAGAATTTAGTGCCGAGGCCGCAATTTTAGGATTGTCATTAAAAAATCTATCTTCTAATCTACCAGAAAATTTAATTAAGGATGTAGAGGGAGCGCTATGGTCTAAGAATGTAATATATGGTGAAGGGAAATTAGTATCTAAGGAAGGTAAATTGCAATGGTATAAATGGGAAATTACTACCGTAAAGGAAGAAGATATTACCCTATTGATTACTATAGAGAACCATACTAAATCTAAAATTGCAGAGGAACTCTATAAAACTTCTGAACAAGTATCACGTACAGGTAGCTGGGAAGCAGATTTGATAAACAATACCTTGTATTGGTCAGACATGACCAAGATTATTCATGAAGTTCCACTAGATTATGTTCCTAGCTTAGAAACTGGAATTAACTTTTATAAAGCCGGGCGTAGTAGAGATGTCATTACTCAATGTGTTGAAGAAGGTATTTTAACAGGGAAACCATGGGATGTAGAACTGCAAATTGTTACGCAAAAAGGTAGAGTTTTATGGGTGCATGCAAAAGGCGATGCAGAAAGGGAAAACGGTAGATGTGTACGTTTGTTTGGTACTTTTCAAGATATAGATGCACAAAAGAGAGCCGAATTAGAATATCAAAAAATGGCCAATAGATTAACGTTGGCAACTGCTAAAACAGGTATTGGCATTTGGGAGTTCGATTTAAAATCTCAAGAAGTTTTTTGGGATGAAACGCTTTGCAAAATATTTGGTTATCAAAAGGAAGATTATGTTAATATTTTTGAATATTGGAAAAAAAATATTTCTAAAAACGAATTAAAAAAAATATATGAAGCAGTAGACAAGGCCACTCCAGAAAATAATAAATACAATGCAACCTACATGTTTGATAAGCCTGGTGAAGGTATTAGATGGATTAAAGCGGTAGGGACTATTCTATTTAATTCTCTAGGAGAAAAAATAAAGGTAATTGGCGTTTCTGAAGACATTACTGAAATTAGGCGTACTCAATTAAAGTTGAGTACCGTAGAAAAAAGTATGGAAACTACTTTTTATAACTCTACAGTAGGTATGGCTTTAGTAGAAACGGAAGGTGTAATAAAACAAGTAAATACCGCATTTTGTAAGAGCTTTGGTTATATAGAAAACTACTTAATAGGTAAAAACATTAGAACTTTTGTACATCCGGATGAATATTTAAAAAGAAGAGAAAGCATTAAGCAAGTTGTAAATGGTCGCCTAGATAACTATCAAGAAGAAACAAGGTTTTTAAATAAAGAGGGGGGTACCATTAATGTAATTTTAAATGTAACTCCCTATAAAAATTTTAACGACAATGTAACCCATCTAGTGGTGCAACTAGTAGACATCACTAATCTAAAAGAAACAAAGAAAAAATTAGAAGGTCTTTTAGATATTAGTTCTAAACAGAATGAAAGTTTACTCAATTTTGCTCATATTGTATCGCACAATTTACGTTCTCATGCCTCTAATTTAATGATGATTACCAGTTTAATGTTGGACGATGATATTGAGGAAGAAGAACGTATGCAAACTATAAAAATGTTGCAAGAAGCTTCTGACGGGCTTAATGACACCATAGTCCATTTAAACGAAGTGGTGCAAGTAAAAACAAATGCCAATATAGACTTAAAACCCATACAACTACAAGCTCAGATTAATGCCGTTGTTCAAAACTTAGCTGCTCTTATAGAAAAAAGCGGTGTAAGCATTACCATATGTTGTAATCAAACCATTAAAGTAGCTGGTGTAACAGCCTACGTAGAAAGCATTATTCATAACCTTATTACCAATGCCATAAAATATAGGGACAGTAGCAAAAAAGCTTTTATAAAAATAAATGTAAGTACCACTGCTAGAAAAGTGAAGTTGACAGTAGAAGACAATGGTCTAGGCATAGATTTAAAAAAACATAGGAGTAAGCTTTTTGGTATGTATAAAACTTTTCATAATCACCCAGAAGCAAAAGGAGTTGGGCTCTACATCGTTAAAAATCAAGTAGAAGCAATGGGTGGAAAGATCACAGTGAAAAGTGAGCTGAAAAAAGGTTCAACGTTTACTGTGGAACTAAACATGGCTAATTGATTTTTTTTAGTGATTCAACGGTATTGGCTTTTTTAACATACACCCTTATCAATTGTGGGTAAATAGTAGACTATATGAATTTTGTCAATTTTGAATGGGTGCACAAATTAGTTCTTGTAAATAGTAACCCCATAGAATTTATACAATACAATAGAATTGTGTTGAATGATATGTGTATAGCAATAGAATAGAGGTGTAAACCTAATGTGTTTTCTTGTTTGGGTATGGGGCGGGTACCTAGTTTATCTACAGTATAAGTCCATTCGTCTACACTAACAACCACTTAGCGGCAATACAAGGATTTTCGCTAGTTCCTTACACTATTTTTGGAGTGTCAAATAAGGAATAAAATTGTTTTAAAGACACTAAGTTACTATCAAAATGGGGATAGTAACATGGGTTTATCTATTTTAGGGTAGATATTTTGGGAGCTGATGAAAACACCTTCGATTACCGAAGGTGTTTTTGCATTTTAAGCTATGCCACGTACAGCAGTTGCATTAACTTTAAGGCAACAGATTAGTATACTTATGGACTTAGTAATTGGAGTAGATATAGGAGGTACAAAAACCAAAATAGGGCTCGTAAATAAAGAGGGCGTTTGCCTCGAAAAAACATTCTTTAGAACAAGAGAATTCACAGATTTAGATGATTTTCAATTTAAAATTAAGCAAGAGGTAACCCAACTTTTAGAAAAGGTTACAGGAGCTCCTAAAATTTTGGGCTGCGGCATCGGAGCGCCAAACGCTTCTAGTAAAAGGGGAACCATAGAGAACGCTGCAAATTTACAATGGAAGGGCAGCGTGCCATTTATGGAAAAGATGCAGGAGAAAATGCCAATGCCTATGCGCTTAATGAATGATGCCAGTGCAGCTGCCTTGGGCGAATTACTCTTTGGTAACGGCAAAAAAATGCAAGATTTTATTGCTATAACCTTGGGTACTGGCTTTGGTGCAGGTATTGTTGCAAATGGCAGACTGATAGATGGTTTTGATGGCTTTGCTGGAGAATTGGGTCATGTAGATATGACTATTGGTGACGGTAGACTCACGGGTTTAGGGGTGCCTGGCGGATTAGAAGCTTACGTGTCTGCTACAGGTTTAAAACGTACTATCATGTACATGCAAAGTAAGTATATGGAAGAAAGTAGGTTTAGGAGTATTGCTTATAAAGATTTGCATGGAGAAGATATCACCAAAGCAGCAGAAGAAGCGGATCCTTTAGCACTAAAAGCGTTTGATTATACAGCTAAAATTATGGCAAAGGCGCTCGCTAATTTTACAGCCTTTACCCAACCAGAAGCATTTATTTTAATGGGCGGATTGGTTAATAGTGGTAAATGGATTTTAGAACCCTTAGATCGCTACTTAAATACATACCTTTTAGAGGTCTATCGGGGTAAAGTAAAATTGCTAACCTCTGGTATGGAGGGTAAAACAGCTGCCATATGTGGTGCAGCTGCATTAATTTGGGAAAATCATCAAACCCAATAAAACTTTTTTATCTTTGCAATGTTGTGTTGTGTTCCGATGTGATATCGGGACTGGTGTGCATCCAAAAAAAGATGTAAACCAATGAAAGGCTTTCCGTGTGGGAGGCTTTTTTTGCTTTACATCAATTCTTCTCTAAATTTTAAATCAGAAAACCCGCATAATTGCAAGGTGTTGATTTGTTGTTAAGAAATTAGAAGGGGCTATAGCATTTCTTATTTTTGAAAAAAAACTAATAGATGATATTCGATTTAATAGCAAATAGACGTTCGGTCTTTCCTCCGCAATTCATAGATAAACCTATAGCCAAAGAAACCTTAGAGAAAATTTTGGAGGCGGCTAATTGGGCGCCTACCCACAAAAAAACAGAACCCTGGCGGTTTAAAGTTTTTACTTCTGCAGAAAAGAAAGCAGAACTAGGAAAATTCTTGTCGGATAAATACCAAGAAGTAGACCCAAAACCAAAACAGGTTACCATTAAAAAATTACAGGATAACCCAGAACGTTCAGCAGCCGTGATTGCCATTTGTATGCAACGCGATCCAAAAGAAAGTTTACCGGAGTGGGAAGAAGTAGCGGCTGTTGGTATGGCCGTGCAAAACATGTGGCTGTGTTGTACAGAATTAGGTATTGGAGCTTACTGGAGTTCTCCTGGCCTAATCAAGTTTATGGACGAGTATTTTGATTTTAACGAAGGCGAAAAATGTCTAGGCTTTTTCTATATGGGCTATTTTGAGGGCGATTTACAACAAGGACAACGTAGCCCAATGAAAGACAAAATAACGTGGTTAGATTAACTGCCAAAACTGAATAGCTCAGGGCCGTACTCTATGGCTTTCCATACAAATAAACCAAAATAGATAACGGTTACAATAAACTTTAAAAACGTTCCTGTTAAAAAACCAATAAAAG
Source organism: Croceivirga sp. JEA036 (assembly GCF_011882165.1). Classification (NCBI taxonomy): domain Bacteria; kingdom Pseudomonadati; phylum Bacteroidota; class Flavobacteriia; order Flavobacteriales; family Flavobacteriaceae; genus Croceivirga; species Croceivirga sp. JEA036. Next base: position 473,802 of record NZ_JAATON010000002.1, on the reverse strand, counting down.
AACCAAAAGCCGCTTTAAGAGCGCGTTTTTGGTCTTTATTATGGATTAGCTCACCCACCATAGCGCCAATAAATGGCCAGATAATAATACCGAATGGGCCAAAAACAGGTACAAATATGGCCAATAATAGTCCTATTATGCTACCCCACATGCCGTATTTACTACCGCCAAATTTTTTGGTGCCTGCCGCAGGTATAACATAGTCTAGAATGGTAATGGTCAGCGCAATAATTAATAGTACAATAAGATATACCCAATTGTCTGGTACTGGTTTAGTCATATGCAAAAGCATAATGCCAACCCAGCTAATCGGTGGTCCAGGCAATACTGGTAAAAAACTACCCAATATCCCAATTAGGGTACACAAAAATCCAATAATCAATAATACTATATCCATATCGGTTTATAAGACTAAATTTACGACATAATGTTACAATTTAGTTTTTAATAAAACCCTGATATACTTTTTTTCGTACGTAGTTACAATAGAATAAACAATGCAAAAACAATTTCAAAAATATAGAGCTTATAAGGGTCTTTTGCCCTTGCTGGTCTGTTTTTATTTGTTAGCATTGTTGCAATTACCAGTTTTAGAATTGGGACATATGGTATCTCACAGTATTAATGGTAGTGAGGCCAAAGGTCATAGTCATATGTTTTTTAGAAGTCACCAAAAGGAGAATAGCCTAAAGTCTTTAGAAGCCATGGCGGGGCACGACCATAATATGTTAGAGACTTTAAAACAGGTTTTAGAGATAGAAAACCAACCTACACCTAAAGATGAGGTTAAGCTTAGTTTTAAACTAGATAAGCACATACCGCAACAATCTTGGGACGGTAATGACAACGGGCAAGGTATATATACAAATGTTTTTAGATTTTTACTTCCTAGTATTTCTTCGCCTATTATAGGGCAAGAAATACCACCGCCAGAGCTTAGTTAAGTTTTTTAGTCCATAGTAATCTTATAAGTCGTCTTTATTCTGGTAGCACGGCTAGATTACCTATACACAGCAATAATACTTAACAAAGAAATCAATTAGAATGAAATATTTTATTTGGATAGGCATCTTATTAGGTGCCCTGTCCATCAATGCACAACAATTAAAAGGCACCCTTAAAAGTGCCGCAGGCATTCCTTTAGAAGATGCTGGAATTTTTAATAAAACCAACGGTAAACACAATCACACAAATGCTTTGGGCGAATTTGTTTTGGAGGATACCCAAATTAACGATGAGGTTTCGTTTTCTAGATTAGGCTATGCTACTAAAACCATTACAATATCCCAAGTTCATATCCAAAACGGCCTAAACCTAGTTTTAGAAGAAAGTAGCATTAATCTGGACCAAATTGTACTTACGTCAGATAAAAAAGTGCTAACGCAATTGGTAGATGTAGACCTAAAGCAACAACCCGTAAAATCGTCTCAAGAAATTTTGAGAAAAGTACCTGGTTTAATCATAGGTCAGCATGCCGGTGGCGGTAAGGCAGAGCAAATTTTTCTACGTGGTTTTGATGTAGACCACGGAACAGATGTGGCCATAACCGTAGATGGTATGCCCGTGAATATGGTGAGCCATGCGCACGGACAAGGCTATGCGGATTTACATTTTGTGATACCAGAAACTATAGAAAATGTAGATTTTGGTAAAGGCTCTTTTTATGCCCAACAAGGAAATTTTAATACGGCAGGGTATGTAGATTTAGGACTTAAAAAACGCTTGAATACTAACCGAATTAGCTTAGAAGCAGGCCAGTTTGATACCCGTAGGCTTTTGGGTATGTTTAATGTATTGGATGGGCAAAAGCAAGCTGCTTATTTAGCGTCTGAGGTATATTTAACCAACGGCCCCGTAGAATCTCCACAGCATTTTAATCGTATAAATATTTTAGGGCGATACAACACGCAATTGGCCGCAGACGCTGACTTAACCCTAACGGTATCGCATTTTCAAAGCAAGTGGGATGCATCCGGTCAAATTCCACAACGTGCCGTAGACCAAGGTTTAATATCTAGGTTTGGCGCTATAGACGACACCGAAGGTGGGGAAACATCGCGCAGCAATATCATGTTGCGTCATAAAAAGTTTTTGGGTAATGGTAAGAGTTGGCAGACCGATGCTTATGTATCTAAGTACGATTTTAAACTGTTTTCTAACTTCACCTTTTTCTTAGAAGACCCAGAGAATGGCGATCAAATAATGCAAGAAGAAGATAGAAGTTTGCTTGGGGCAAGTACGGTTTTTAAAAACAGCATGGCAATCTTAGGTAACAGCACTTTTGAATATGAGGCAGGTTTGGGTTTTAGGTATGATAACGTAGATGATGTAGCCCTTTCACGCACGTTAAACCGAAAGGAAATTCTAGAACGTTTGGCCTATGGTGATGTAGACGAAACCAATGCCAATGCATTTGTGGCTGCAACTTTCACCAGTGGTAAGTTTAGTTTTGAACCGGCGTTGCGCTTAGATTATTTTAAGTTCGATTATGTGAACAAGCTTACCGAAACTTACGATAATAAAGGTCAAGAAAAACTCGCTTTTAGTCCTAAATTCAATACTATTTTCAATGCAACGGAGAACACCCAGTTATTTGTTAAAACAGGAATAGGATTCCATAGTAACGATGCAAGGGTAGTAGTAGCCAATAGCGGAGAAGCTATTTTACCAGCAGCTTACGGGGTAGATTTTGGTGTAATTACCAAACCTGCCAAGAATTTGGTTTTAAACGCTACGTTGTGGAGTTTGTTTCTAGACCAGGAGTTTGTATATGTTGGTGATGCGGGTATTGTAGAACCAAGTGGTAAAACAAGGAGAATGGGTGTTGAGCTTGGTGCCCGCTACCAACCTACAGATTGGTTTTATGTGTATTCTGATGCCAATTACACCCATGCCAGAAGTACAGAAGAAGCAGATGGCGAAGATTACATTCCACTAGCGCCAGATTTTACGGCAGTAGGCGGTTTAAGCCTTGGTAGGGAACAAGGGTTTTCTGGCGGATTTAACTACCGTTACATAGATGATAGGGCGGCCAATGAAGACAATAGTATTGTTGCAGAAGGCTATTTTGTTACCGATGCTACATTAAACTACAGCACCCAACAATGGACATTTGGTCTTATTGTAGAAAATTTATTGGATACCGAATGGAACGAAACGCAATTTGCAACAGAAAGCCGATTGTTTAATGAAACCAACCCGGTAGAAGAAATACATTTTACACCGGGAACACCATTTTATTTAAGAGGTAAAATTACGTATCAGTTCTAGGAATAAAAGACAAAAACCTGCTAAAACGTTCATTAGCAGGTTTTTTTATATCATTTTTTAACTAAAATATTAGTTTAAACTAAATATTTAGTTATATTTGAATCATATTTAACTAAAAACTTAGTTGAAAATATATCACAAAGTAAGGTAGTAGGGATAAATAAGGATAAAACAATACGCAAATAGCATGAAACAACTTACTAAAGCAGAAGAAGAAGTTATGCAAGTGCTCTGGCAACTACAAAAAGCCAACGTAGCTGCCATAATAGAGGAATTTAGTGCGCCAAAACCTGCTTACAATACGGTTTCTACCATTGTACGCATATTAGAAGACAAAGGTTTTGTAAACCATGAAAAAGTAGGAAAGGGGCATGTGTATTATCCGATTGTAAAAAAATCGGATTACAGCAACCAGAGTATCAACAAATTATTGAACGGTTACTTTCAAGGTTCGTTCAGTAGTATGGTTTCGTTTTTTATGAAAAAGAACGACATCAACCTAAAAGAATTAGAAGAAATTCTAGACCAAATTAAGGAAGAAGAATAGCCTTAGAAAAATTAGCAGACCACATTAAAAATACACCTTATGCTTACTTATATTCTAGAATGCGTAGCATTTCAACTTATTTGCTTACTGGTATACGATTTATTCCTGAAAAAGGAAACTTTTTTTCAATGGAATCGAGTCTTTTTGATAGTAAGCTACCTACTATCGCTGGTGTTGCCATGGGTTAAAATAGAGGCCTTAAAAACAACGGTAAGCAAAGAGGCGGTATATTATCCGGCTAATTGGTTTGTACAAATGGAAGGGGTAGTGGTAGAAGAAAACCCCACAGCAACCAGTTTTTTGGAGCAATTATCGGCTTGGGAATGGGCCTACATCTTTGGGGTTTTAGGCATGGCCGTGTGGTTGAGTACTAAGTTGTACAGGATTAAAAAGTTGCACAGTGAAGGCTTTAAAAAATACTACCCAGAGTATACGCGGGTTACCGTACAAAAGAGCAACGTGGCCTTTTCTTTCTTTAAATCCATTTTTATGGGCGATGCGTTGCCCAAAAACAAGGAACAACAAATATTGGAACACGAGCTGGTACACATAAGGCAATGGCACTCTCTGGATTTGTTCTTTTTTGAGCTAATGCGTATTGCTTTCTGGTTTAATCCGCTAGTATACGTATATCAAAATAGGGTATCAGAATTACATGAGTTTATTGCAGATGCCAAGGTGGCCAAGTACCAAAAAAAAGAACAGTATGCCATCTTATTATCACAAGCTTTTAACACGGAAAATATCAGTTTTATCAATCAATTTTTCACACAATCATTAATCAAAAAACGAATAGTTATGTTATCAAAACAAAAATCAAAGCGCATTTTTCAATTAAAGTACATCTTGTTGATGCCTTTAGTGTTAGGTATGTTGGTATATACTTCTTGTGAACAAAGTATAGATAATCAAGAAGAGAAAATAGAGGCGGTTAGTCTTAACGAAGTTCTTGTAAAGACAGACACCATTATTACGTCTACTTCAGTTACTTTTTCTACTATAGACCAGGTCCCTGTATTTCCTGGTTGTGAAAGTGCAGCAGATAAAAGGGCCTGTTTTCAAGAAAATATTCAAAACCACGTTCGTAAACACTTTAATTACCCTTTAGAGGCACAGGAGCAAAATATTCAAGGAAGGGTTGCTATAATGTTTACCATACAAGAAGATGGTACCATAGGTAAGATTAGAAAACGTGGTCCGCACGCCTTATTGGAAAATGAAGCGGTACGGATTATAGAACGGTTACCAAAAATGGAACCGGGCAAAAACAAAGGCAAAGTAGTAAGCGTACCTTTTTCTATACCCATTACCTTTAGGTTACAAGAAGAGCATTTTATAGATAACGCTATTGCACAATTTTCTAAAAGAGATGCCAATTGGGTACCGTTTATGGAAATAGAGAACCCACCCGTATTTCCTGGGTGCGAAGACGCTGCGGATGCCAGGGCATGTTTTAATGAAAACATAATTAATCACATTAAAAAGCATTTTAATTATCCGCAAGAAGCAAAAGAAAAGGGCATACAAGGTAGGGTGGCCATTAGGTTTGTAATTAACACCAAAGGTGAGATTATAGATATACAAAAACGAGGACCAAGCCCAATTTTAGAGGCAGAGGCAGAGCGAATTATTAAACGTTTGCCTAAAATGCAACCAGCCAGCAATAACGGTGAATTGGCAGATGTAGCTTACTCTATACCCATTACTTTTAAGCTTTAAGATGAAGTCTTTTTTTTTGCTACTGCTGATATTGTTAATGGCAAAAGCTGGAGCTCAAGGTCCGGCCTTTGCCGTGGCAGATAGCCTTTATACAATTGGCAATTATACCGCTGCCATAAATACTTATGAGGATTTAAAAGGGTAAGAGATGAAGCGATGAACTACTATACCGAAGATACGACCAATCCTTATTTTTATTATCAAATCTGTACTTTGGCGGATACCTATTATAAAGACCCTAAAACCAAACTGAGCTATTATGAACGTTTCCTAGAACTCCATCCGGAGGCACTTCCTTTTATAACAGAGCGAGCAAGAATCAGAATTACGGAACTAAAAGAGGAAATACACTTGGCTGGGGAGTAGTTTCTTTAAATTATCGTAATTTCATCCCCAAGATTAGGGAGTATGTTACGCTATGTGTTCTTATCTTTTAGCCTGTTGTTTGTTTCTTGCGAATTTTTATCGTCCAAAGAAGCGCTAACAGAGCGTAGGGTAACAGAAAAATTGTCAGCAATAGATTGGGATAGTGTAGATGAGTACCCTATGTTTGATGATTGCTTACTTACCCAGACCAAAGAGGAACAAAGACAATGCTTCCAAGCCACCATGCTTAAAAAGTTTTCTAAAGCTTTAGAAGAATTAGAGCTAAAAGTAGATAGCGGTCTTAATGATACCGTGAATGTAAATTTAGTGATAGACGAGCACGGTTTTATGGCAGTAAAAGATATAGAAGAGAATGGTAAAGTAATGCAACTTTTACCCAATTTTGAGCGAGAAGTTACGGACAAACTAAACGATTTAGTTACGGTAAAACCAGCCATTAAAAGAGGGGTTTTTGTTAAAGTTTCGGTTAGATTACCCTTAATCCTAAAAACAGAGGAATAGTTGGCTAAGGAGAAGATTATTTTAGGAATAGACCCAGGAACCACCATTATGGGGTTTGGTATTATTAAGGTGGTAAACAAAAAGATGGAATTTGTACAAATGAATGAGCTTTTACTGCATAAGTACACTGACCCATATATAAAACTCAAACTTATTTTTGAACGTACGGTTGAGCTGATAGATACCTACCACCCAGATGAAATTGCTATAGAAGCACCTTTTTATGGCAAGAATGTACAGTCTATGCTTAAACTAGGTAGAGCACAAGGAGTAGCTATGGCAGCAGGGCTATCTAGAGAGGTGCCAATTACGGAATACTTTCCTAAGAAAATTAAAATGGCAATAACGGGCAATGGTAATGCCAGTAAAGAGCAAGTAGCTAAAATGCTTAAAGGTCTTTTGGGCCTAAAAACACTGCCTAAAAATCTGGATAGTACAGATGGTTTGGCAGCAGCGGTATGTCATTTCTATAATGAAGGTCGCGCAGAGTTAGGTACTCAGTACAGTGGTTGGGAAGCCTTTGTTAAAGCTAATGCCAACAAGGTAAAAGGTGCAAAAAAATAGTATGGCGGGTATATACATACACATTCCTTTTTGTAAACAAGCTTGCCATTATTGCGATTTCCACTTTTCCACCAGTTTAAAGCACAAAGATGGCATGCTCCAAGCTTTGGCAAAAGAACTACAACTGCGAAAGTCAGAATTAGAAGGCAAAATAATAGAAACCATTTATTTCGGCGGGGGTACTCCTAGTGTATTGAGTAATGCAGAAATTGAGCTTTTAATAGCTGCGGTTTACGCTAATTTTAAAGTGATAGAAAACCCAGAAATCACATTAGAAGCCAATCCGGATGATTTAAGTGTAGATAGAATTGTTGCGTTAGCTGCTACACCCATAAATAGATTAAGTATAGGAGTACAATCTTTTTTAGATAAGGACCTAAAACTTATGAATAGGGCACACGATGCAAAAGAAGCGATGCACGTGCTCACTACAGCTGTACAGTATTTTCCAAATACCAGTTTAGATTTAATCTACGGTATTCCTAACCAGACCGATGCGGAATGGCAACAAAACATAAAGCGAGCATTAGATTTTGGGGTGCCCCATATATCTAGCTACGCACTAACGGTAGAACCCAAAACAGCTTTAGAAAAATTCATTAGTAAAGGCCTAGTGCCTAAGATAGATGATGAGCAGGCACAGCGCCAATTTATGTTGTTGGTAGATACATTGGAACAGGCTGATTTTATCAATTACGAGATTTCTAATTTTGGTAAAAAAGACTACTTTTCTAAAAATAATACGGCGTATTGGTTAGGGAAAAGCTATCTAGGCATTGGCCCGTCTGCGCATTCTTTTAATGGTGTTAACAGGGGTTGGAATGTTAGAAACAACCAAAAATATATAAAGGCAATACAGGAGGAACAATTGCCTATAGAAATAGAAACCTTAACCACTAGAGACCGCTATAACGAATATATTATGACTGGCTTACGTACCATTTGGGGGGTGTCTTTAATACGATTAAAAGAAGAGTTTGGAGAGCGTTATAAGAAGTATGCCTTACAACAAGCCGAAAAATATGTAGAGGAACATTTACTTTTTTTAGAAGACAATGTGTTAAGAACTACTAAAAAAGGAAAGTTTTTAGCCGATGGAATTGCATCTGATTTATTTATGATTAATTTATAAGGATGATTGCAACACTAAAATATAACTCCAAAAATTACAAAATAGATTTAGCAGCACCTTTAGATTTATCAATTGCGATGAAAGGCGATAAGACCGATGTAAATGCATGGTATTTACCTCCCGCTACTATAAAACCACATAAGGAAGACGGGTTTGTGGGTAGCGTAGCTGAAGGTGCATCTATAAATTTTAATACAATAACATTTAATCCGCATGCACATATTACCCATACAGAAACTGTTGGGCATATTACAGAAAAATTAGTAGATGTAAATAAGGCGTTTAAAAAATATTTTTTCTTAGCAGAGGTAATCACAGTTGCGCCAGAGAAAATAAATGAAGATTGGGTAGTTTCTAAAAAGCAATTAAGTTATGCTTTAAGGAATAAAAAAAGAGAGGCTGTAGTAATCCGTACATTACCCAATACCAAGGCTAAAAAGTCGAGACAGTACGCACATACCAATCCTCCGTATTTAGAAGAAGCTGCGGCAGCGTTTTTAAAGAAAAAAGGAATACAGCATTTACTTGTAGATTTACCATCTGTAGATAAAGAGAAGGACGATGGCTTACTCTTATGTCATAATGCTTTCTGGAATACCAAAGGTAAGCTCAGAGAAAAGGCCACAATAACAGAATTTATATATGTACCCAATAAAGTTAAAGATGGCACCTATTTTTTAAATATTCAAATGGCACCCATGGTAAATGATGCAACCCCTAGCAGACCAATACTTTATGCTATCCTTGACTGAAAAATGTATATTTGAGTATGGATAGCGTAGTAGTAGCGTTTATAGGTTTGCTCTTTGGTGCAGGAATCATGTACTGGGCCTATACAGTTTTAAACAAGAAAAAACGAAAAGAACTCGTTGAGCATCAATCTACAGTGATTCTAGACCGGATAAAAACGGTTTGTAAGTTGGTAACGGTAGAGGGAGAATTTGCAGAAATATATAAATACGAAAACACTAAAGAAGGTTGGCTAAACTTACTTACAAGTAAGAAAAAGGCATTAGTCGTTATAAACGCAAAGGCACAAGTAGGGTACGATTTAAAGAAACTTAAATTAAAAGCAGATACAGAACGTAAAAGAATTTTATTGTCTGAATTTCCAGAACCAGAAGTCCTATCCATTGAACCCGATTTGCAGTTTTATGATATCAAGAATGGTATATTTAATTCGTTTTCTCCTAATGACTTGACCGATTTAAATACCAATGCCAAAGAACACATTAGAGCAAAGATACCAGAAAGTGGATTATTAGATTCTGCAAAATCAGAAGCCTTGCAAGCTGTTTTGCTAATAGAAAAAATAGTAGAAACCATTGGTTGGAAATTAGACTATTCTGCCTTAGAAATATCGAACAGAGACAAACAATACTTAGAACAATAAACAGCACCAGTAATGAAAAAGTTGGTATTACCTTTACTTCTTATATTTAGTGTAACAATTGCCTTAGCACAAAAAAAAGAAACCATGCAAGAATTTGATTCGCATTTTGCACACGTAGTATACTTTTGGTTTAAAGAACCAGATAATACAGCAGATAAAGCCAAGTTTGAAGCCTCGCTTAAAAAGTTTATGGCGAGCTCTAAATACGCCAAAACCCAATACATAGGCACAGCTCCCAAAGCCGTTAGAGATGTAGTGGACGATAGTTTTACCTATAATTTAATTGCCACTTTCGCTTCTGCAGAAGACCAACAGAAGTACCAAGAAGAAGCTGCGCATTTAGTGTTTATAGAAGAGTGTAAGCACATGTGGGAAAAGGTAATTGTGTACGATTCTAATGGTATTAACTAATGCATGTTGAAGCCTTTAGAACGTACTGTTTGGCCAAAAAAGGAGTAACGGAACACTTTCCGTTCGATGAAAAAACGTTGGTATTTAAGGTCATGGACAAAATGTTTGCTTTAGCACCTTTAGAGCGTGTGCCTGCCCAAGTAAACTTAAAGTGCGACCCAGAAAGAGCAATAGCTTTAAGAGAAGAATTAGAAGATGTTGTTCAACCCGGCTTTCACATGAATAAAAAACACTGGAATACCGTGTTGTTAGCGCAGCAACCCCAGTCTTTTTATGAAGAGCTTATTGATCATTCTTATGATTTGGTGGTATCTAAATTGACTAAAAAAGCCAGAGGAATACTAGCAGAAATAAAATAAAGACTACAAATGGGTTTGTAGGAAAATATTTATTAACTTCATCGAAGCTTTTCTGCAATTCGTCGATAGTAAATGACGGTTTAAAGGGGGTGATTAAAAAAACGAGAAAGTTTAAAATCAACTTTGTGATAGAACCAATAGACTAGACATGAAAGTATTATTCATCGAGGATGACATGATTGAGTGCATGAAAATGCAGCGAGCTGTTTCCAAACTCACCAATAAACACAACATTATTGAGGCAAAAAATGGAGAAGAGGCATTGAACGTCCTTAAAGGAGGGGATTTGCCAGATGTAATCTTTTTAGATTTGAATATGCCTAGAATGAATGGTATTGAGTTTTTAACCATTCTCAAAAAAGATGAAAAACTAAGATACTTACCTACAGTAATTCTCACAACATCAGAGAATCGTGCAGACCTGCTGGAATGTTTTAAAATTGGTATTGCCGGTTACATTATAAAGCCCTTAAAATATGAAGACTACGAAGAGAAAATTAAAAGGGCATTCCAGTATTGGGAAATTAACGAGTTAATAAAGGGCTAATTACTGCTTTTTCTACTTTTTACTGCACATAATAAGTAATCCAATTCTTACGTTAAAGAACTATTAATACAACTTATTATGAAAGGAATCGTATTTACAGAATTTTTAGAAATGGTAGAAGAGACCTTTGGTCTAGAAACTGTGGATAATATTATAGAAAATTCTGAGCTACCATCTGGAGCGGCATATACAGCTGTCGGCACCTATGATTTTAATGAGATGGTACAATTGCTTACCAACCTAAGTGTAGAGACCAAAATACCAGCCAACGACTTGCTATTTACTTTTGGCACCTATCTTTTTAATGGGCTCGCTAAAACGCATCCAGAAGTAGTAGAAGGTTACACAAAACCTTTAAATTTACTGTATTCCATAGAGGACCACATACATGTACATGTAAAAAAATTATATCCAGACGCGGAACTCCCCACCTTTAAAATCTTGGAAAAAACCGATGAAAAGTTGAGTATGATTTACAGCTCATCTAGAGGACTATATGCCTTAGCTCACGGTCTTATTACCAAGACTTTTGAGCACTTTGAAAAAAGTGTAGAAGTTGCATATAAATTGTTAAATGAACAAGGTACAGAAGTTGAGTTTACGATAGTCCAGAATGGATAACAAAGAAATACAATTACTTAAAAGAGCATTAGATAGGGAAAAACGGGCCAGAAAGGCCGCAGAATCCTTATTGGAACAAAAATCTAAAGAATTATATGATGCTTCTAGGCATTTGCGAGAGGTAAATGGAAAGCTAGAAGCTATGTTAACAGACAATGGCGCACATTGGGATGGCGCTTTTGTAAATATTATTGATCCATACATTGTCATAGATTTAAAAGGAAACGTGCTTAACATGAACCAAAGTGCCAAAGATTTTATGGGCTTTGACCATGAGAAGGACCGTATTAATCTGGCTTCTTTAGTACATAAAGATTATGTGCAATACACCAAAGAATCTTTTAAATCCCTAGCACATACAGGGCTCATTAAAAACTATAATGCCAAAATAAATACCCTAGCGCACGGAGAGCGTTTTATTAATATCAATGCAAGTTTAATCTACAATCAAGAGGGTTTGCCAGTGGCAGCCCAAGGGGTAGTCAGAGATATTACCAGAGAAATAGAAATTAAAGAGTTACTGGAAGACCAGCGTAAACAGCAAGATATTATTGTAGAAAATTCATCTTTAGGAATTTTATTAACCGTAAAAGATGTAATCGTTAAAGCAAATAAAACCTTTGTAGATTTATTAGGGTATACTGCTTTAGAATTGGCTAATACCCAATTAAATGATATTTCTTCTATAGAAGATTTAGAGGAATATCAACGGATTAAAAATAGTGATGACTCAGCTTTACAAGACAAATACTCGGTAGTTCGCAAGTTTAAAAAGAAAGATGGCGCGTATTTGTACGGTAAAACATCAGTAAACACCGTACGCAATCAAGCAGGTGCCATAGACTATCAAGTGGTAATGATAGAAGATATTACCCAGGATCGAATTTCAGAAGAAAGGTTAAAAACATCGGAACAACGAATGTCTACGCTAATAACCAATTTGCAGACAGGTGTATTGCTAGAAGATGTAGACAGAAAGGTAGTTCTAACCAATAAAAAGTTTTGTGACCTGTTCCATGTTACCGTGAATCCAGAAGTACTAGTAGGGGTAGATTGCAAGGCGTATTTAGAACGTTCTAAAACTATTTTTCAATATCCGGAGGAAGAAATCAACAGAATCAATGCCATTTTAGAGAAGAAAGAATTGGTAGTTTCTGATGAAATTGAATTGGCAGATGGTAGAACCTTAGAAAGAGACTATATACCATTATACGTAGACAATGTGTATAGCGGCCATTTATGGACGTATAATGATGTAACTATTAAAAAGAACTACAGGCGCAATCTAGAAGCAGAAAAACTAAAATATGGTAACATTGTTGCCAACATGAATTTAGGTTTAGTAGAGGTAGATACTAAAGGTCATATTTTAATGACAAATAACCGTTTTTCAGAAATGGTAGGCGTTGAGCTCCAAAATTTGGTAGGAAAAAACGTTTTAAGCCTGATAGATATGGATGCGGATACCAGAGAACGAATCAAGCAACAATTTGCAAAAAGACAAGAACATGTCTCTGATTCTTATGAAATTGAAGTGCGCGATAAAAATGGAATTCTACGTAATTGGTTGGTTTCTGCAGCACCAAGTTATGATGAATCTGGCCATGTAGTAGGTTCCATAGGGGTGCATTTAGACATTACCGAACAAAAACAATTAGAGAAAGAACTAGAACAAAGCAATAAAGGCTTACAAGAATATGCGCATATTGTTTCTCATGATTTAAAATCGCCGCTACGTAGCGTAACTGCGTTAATAACTTGGTTGCAAGAGGACTATAAAGAGGTGTTGGATGAAAACGGGCAACATACCCTTAAAATGATTACCGATAAGATAGAGGGAATGGATAGGCTCATCGGTGGTATCTTAAAATACTCTACAGTAAATAGTGATACTTTAGATAACACCAATGTAGATGTAAATGAAGTTATAAAAGAGATTACAGAGATTATCTACATACCGGACCATGTTTCCGTGCAAATAGTAGGTAAGCTACCCACCATTAAGGCAGATAAAACTAAGATTCATCAATTGTTTCAGAATTTCTTAAGCAATGCCGTGGTTAACATTGATAAAGAAGTAGGGGTAGTAGCGGTTACTAGTAAAGAAACCCCTACGCATTGGGAATTTAGCGTAAAAGATAACGGCGTCGGTATTCCTAAAGAATACCACGAGAAGATTTTCAAGATTTTTCAGTCTATTGGAAATAATGAAAGGTCTACAGGTATAGGATTGTCCATTGTTAAAAAAATTATAGATAGGTATGATGGTAAAGTCTGGTTAGATAGTGAAATAGGGGTAGGGACTACATTCTATTTTACATTAAAAAAGATGTAGTATGAAGGTAAATCAAGCAATACGCGGGGCAGGAGAAAACCAATGGACGTTTACTAAAACAGGCACTCTAAAAAAGCCTTTAGTCTTAATTTTTGGCGATAGATTTTTATTAGAGTCGCACAAGGTTTTAGATGAAGTAAGAGCCTTATATCCTGATGGAGACCTAATCTTTGGTACAACGTCTGGCGAAATATTAGGGCCACACGTGTTTGAAGAATCCATCACACTTACGGCAATAGAATTAGAAAAAACCACCTATAAGATTGTTAGAGCTAATGTAAAGGATTATGCAGCCGTAGAGACACTGGGTAATGCACTTGCCCAACAGTTGCCAAAGAAAAATCTAAAGCATATTTTCATTGTATCAGAAGGGAGTTTTGTAAACGGAAGCGGATTAATTAATGGCTTCAATCAAATACAAAATAGTATCACTCCTATAACGGGTGGTTTGTGCGGAGATGGCGCTCGTTTTGAGCGCACCTTGGCGTCTTATAATGAAAACCCTAAAGAGGGAGAGGTTATTGCGGTTGGTTTTTATGGAGATACTTTAGAAGTTAGTTATGCTAATTTTGGCGGTTGGTATCCTTTTGGTCCCCAACGCAGCATCACAAAATCGGAAGGTAATATTCTTTTTGAAATTGATGGAAAACCTGCCCTGGATTTATACAAAATGTACTTGGGAGATAAGGCAGACCAATTACCACAAGCAGCTTTGCTCTATCCGCTTTCTGTGCAAACAGGCGCAGAAGAGCCGTTAACCCGTACAATTTTGAATATTGATGAAGATGCTAATTCAATGATATTGGCGGGTGATGTGCCAGAAGGTGCAAAAGTGCAATTAATGATGTCTAGTACTAACGATATTGCAGAAGCAGCCCATAAGGCAGCCACTTTGGCAATGCGTAATAGAAAAAAAGCACCAGAATTAGCTTTGTTGGTAAGTTGTGTAGGTAGAAAATTAGTTTTAGCTGGTAGAACAGAAGAAGAGATAGAAGAGGTTCTAGATGTGGTAGGAGAGCAGGCTGCAATTAGTGGTTTTTATTCATATGGAGAAATGGCTCCCTTCTCTGGCAAGAATAATTGCCTTTTACACAATCAAACCATGACGCTAACTTTAATAAGCGAGTAATATGCATTCTTTACTTAAAAGACAGATACGCAAGTTTTTGCCAGAGCAGTTTAAGGATGCTAAAGAATTAGAGGCTTTTTTGGCAGCAATAGCATCTTCTTATGAGGATTATGATGATAAGTTGGCGATGATACAGCGTGCTACAGCCTTGAGCTCAAAAGAATTGTATGTAGCTAACCAACGTTTAAATAAAGAAACAGATAGGCAGCAATCCATATTAGATGCGCTAAGTAAGGTTATAAAAGAAATGGACCAGAATACGATTCAGTTGTTAGATGAAGATGTGTTTGATCCACAAAAATTAGCAGAAAACATAGAAAAACAAACCAAGCGTATAATTGAAATTAGTGGAGAGAAAGCTATTTTGTTAGAGAATCTGGAGCGTAAAAATGAGAGTTTAAATAATTACGCCCATATGGTATCTCATGATTTAAAGTCACCTATACGCAATGTACATTCTTTGGTAGGGTGGATTTACGATGATGCAAGCCAAGAAACCAAAGCTAGTTTTGGACCAAGCTTCGATTTAATATTTCAGAATCTAACCAAAATGGATGGTTTAATAGATGGCATTTTAAAACATGCAACCATAGATTCGTCAGAGGAACATGTTAGAGATATCAATCTAAACAAGCTACTTTTTGAAATTAAACAGACTATTTATGTTCCCGATAACGTTACCATTACTATAGCGCCAGATTTGCCAGTTTTAAAGGCAGATACTTACAGATTAGAGCAATTGTTCAAAAATTTATTTACCAATGCTATAGCGGCTTTAGAGGGTGAGGTTAATGGTCTTATTGCGGTTTCTGCAGAAGAATTACCTGCACATTATAAATTTACAGTAAGTGACAATGGTAAAGGCATCCCAGAGCATTTGCAAGAGGGAATCTTTACTATGTTTAAAAAATTAGAGAACGATGCAACGGCCACAGGAATAGGTCTGGCATTGGTTAAAAAAATAATTAATTATTACAAAGGAGAAATTTGGTTGTCTTCTAATGAAGGTGAAGGAACTCAATTTTATTTTACCTTGGCAAAATAAGTGCATTAATGGCAGAGGAAACACCCAATTTAAAGTATTTAGAAAATTTATCTGCGGGCAATGAAGTAATGATGCAGCGTTTGTGGAACGTTGTGAAAGAAGAGTTTCCTGTAGAAAAAAAGGCCTACGAAAACGCCATGAAACAAGCTGCGTTTAAAGAAGCGGCAGAATTAGTACATAAAATAAAAAATAAAATAGGTATTTTAGGATTAAATACCAGTTATACCACCGCCAAAGCGTATGAAGAGGGGTTAAAGATTGGAGATTTCACCAATCAAAAGGATTTTGAGCAAGCACTATTGGTACTAACAGATTTTATAAAAAAAACTGAGTAGCATGAACTGTATTATTATAGATGACGAAATGCTTTCCCAAGAAATCATGGCGCAATTGATTGAGGGGCAAACAGAAATGGAATTGGCTCAAAAGTTTCCTAGTTGCATTGCAGCTTTAAAATTTTTGGGGGATAATGAAGTAGACATCATTTTTCTAGATTTACACATGAAGGATTTTTCTGGAATCGATTTTTTAAAAACGATGAAACAAAATCAAAAGGTGGTGTTAACCACCTCTGACCCTTCCTTTGCTTCTGCTTCTTATGAGTACGATAACATAATAGATTACTTAGTAAAACCTATAACTCCAGAACGTTTCGCAAAGACAGTAGAACGTATTAATAATGCAGTAGCATTACAAGAGTCTAAAACGATAAACTATGGAGGAGCTAAAAAAGAAGGACAAAAAGGGGGGGAACTATTTATTAATATAGACAGGCGTTTAATAAAAATTAAGTATCAAGATATTCTTTTTGTAGAAGCAAAAGGGGATTACATAAATGTTAGAACAGTGAAAGAAGATTTTAGGGTGCATTCTACCTTAAAAAAGATTACAGAAAAGCTGCCAGAATCACTGTTTATGCAGATTCACCGTTCTTATGTAATCAACTTTACTAAGATAATAGATATACAAGATAATAGTGTTTTAATAGAAAAAAGCGTAATTCCTATTAGCCGCTCTCAGCGACCTAATCTAATGAAAAGATTAAATCTTTTACAATAAAAGTAAGAAAATACGTTATTATATAACATTTATTGATAAAGTAATAACGTAAACTGAAATTATGGCAATAGAAGTACTAGAACGTGGAGACCTGTATGAAGTAAGAGGTAGTTTAAACAAAGAGAATGTAGGTTCTGCAAGAGCGTACTTTAATTCATTATTAGAAACTAAGGAGGTTTTACTCATTAGTTTAGAGTATTTAGAAGAATTAGACCAAGAAGCGGCTTTGTTTCTAGAAAATTTTTACAGGGCAGCAGCAAGTCAAAATAAAGTGGCTTTGTTTTTTGG
The DNA here is from genome assembly GCF_011882165.1 of Croceivirga sp. JEA036. Classification (NCBI taxonomy): domain Bacteria; kingdom Pseudomonadati; phylum Bacteroidota; class Flavobacteriia; order Flavobacteriales; family Flavobacteriaceae; genus Croceivirga; species Croceivirga sp. JEA036. The sequence continues at coordinate 456,495 of NZ_JAATON010000002.1, read as the reverse complement.
TTCTCATAATGATGCTGTAATGGCTACTATGAAAGCTTGTAAAACGGCTTATATTTTAAGTGCAGATAGATATTAAGAATTAAAAACTTTACCATCATTCTTGGCTATGGAACAACCAAACATTAAATATATAGAAGACGTTGCTGGATCAGATGCTGATTTTAAAGCCAACTTTATTCAGATTTTAAAGATGGAATTCCCAGATGAGTTTGTGCATTACAAGAACATGTATGCAGCTAAAAACTATATAGAGACGGCTGCAATTGTACATAAGCTTAAACATAAGCTTAACATAGTTGGCTTACAAGATGGCTATAGAATGGCGGTTACCTATGAAGAAGAATTAAAGAAGGGTAAAGACGCTATGCATACAGATTTTCTACCCATTTTAGAAGTTGCTGGAGCCTTTATTTCTACTTTGTAAATTGTTTTAAAGCATAAAAAAAGCGCATCTTTTAAGATGCGCTTTTTTTGTTTTATTCCGTTTTTTCTAGAAGTGCCATTTGGTCGTTAAATAAGGTTTTAAAGAACAAGGGCTTTTCTGTAATGTTCCATTTAAGCCGTAACCCCATTTCTGTAAACTGAAATCCCGCACCAATAGCTGAGGCAATATTACTATATTTACCGTAGGCCGTTAGGTTAAGTCTTTTACTAAAATTATGGGTAATTCCTGCTTCTGCTCGGTATATTAGGGTTAAATCGTCTTGTTCCACTTTTTGTAAACCACCTGCTGCACTTACATAACCCTTAGTGTCTACCGTTAGGTTGCCTCTTAAATCACCAAATAGTTCCAAATTTTTATAACTAGATGGACTAAAGTAGATTGTTGGTACTTGGTCTTTAAAAGAAAGGTATTGAAAATTTACACCAACCTTTAGGGCTGGCTTTTTCATAAGGTTATAATACAAAGATGTAAATAGTAACTGTCTAACATTAGCATCTGTTTGGGTTGTGTAAATGGCCTGGGTATACCAACCTAAATTAAAGTTGGTGCCTAAATTATAAGTTAAACCATAATGGTTCATCACTATTTGCCTCTTAATAAGTTCTGCGTTAAAAGCCTGTACTTCTCTTTTATAATTTAACTCAAGACTATTAAGTTTAAAAGGCTTTGTTTGCAATTTGGCCTCTAATACAGAAGACACATATGTACTATCAGAAAAATTGGCCGCATACACCCCAGCATTACCAAGTAAATCTACGTTGGGCATTAGTTTATATCTAGCACCTACCGTGAAGGTATGCGAACTTGCTTTGTTTACAGTAACTTCATTTTCACTAGTACGGTATTGGTAACTAGCACTTGTTTTTACTTTGGGTGTAAACGGGATGTTTACAGAGGTAGTACTTGCCCAGGCAATGTTGTTGCCGTTATCAAAGGTGTATTGTAACCATTCTTCTGCCAAAGGAGAATTTTGATTGTTTAAACGTTCTATAAAACCAATAGCATCTTTTTGGTTCTCGTATATTTTTAAGGTGTTAAAAGCATTTTCATAAGCGGGAATTAAATTATCAGAGGCAAACATGGCGTTAGCCATACCCATATTTCCGTCAAAAGAAGTACTGTCTTTTTCTAGAATGACATCATAGTTACTAATACTGGATTTAAAATCACCAGTATACATACCTAAAGTGGAGCGTAAAAGTATTAGCCATTGTTCGTTAGGGAATTCTTTTTCTAACGCCTCTATAGTATTCCTAGCTACCACATATTTCTGATTCCAGATTAAAGCTTGTACATATCTATTGTGTGTTGCGGTAACTTCATTTTTTTCTGTTTCTGGTTTTAAGCTAGCCTTCGCTTTTTCGGCGGTGGCAAGTGCCTCCTTGTCTTCTTCTTTTAAATGTTGTGCTAGAGCAATGCCGTTAAGAGCAATAATACTATCCTTATGAGTAGTAGCCATTTTTTTATAGGTAGCTATTTGCTTATCATGCTCTTTGGTCATTAAGTAAAGATTAGCTAAGTTCTGTAGTGCTTGCTTATCGTCAGGGTAATCAACAAAAACTTTTTTCAATAATTGCTCAGATTTTTTGTATGCTTCCTTTTTAGAAAGTTGATAGGCGTACCCTAGATAGATATACTTACGGGATATTTTTGCACTTTCGTTTTCTGGATTTAAAGCAATAGCTTTATTTACCCATTCTAAAGCATCTGTATATTCTTGTAAGTTAGAAAGGGTGTTGGCCATGCCTAACACAGCACCATATTTATCTGGGTGGTCTTGATTCAATTTTAAAAAGAGTGGCTTTGCAGTCTTAAAATCTTTTGCCCACAGATATGCTTCGCAATAATTAGAAGCTATTTCAAAATCTCCAGGATAATCTTTCAATAATCCTTCAAAATAAGTAATTGCCTCTTTGGGAGCACCACTTAGTCCTAAAGCTCTACCATAGCATAAGCGGGCAGTTTTATTATTGGGGTCTTCTTTTAAATAGTCTGCAAAGAAATCTTTGCCTGCTGCAAAGTCTCCTTTTTCTAGTAAGGCAAAACCTTTGGTAATGTCTATTTGGGCAAAAACAGACATATACGTACTTAAGGTAATTATCAAAATAATACTTTGTTTCATAAAAAGTAGGTTTATTACTACAAAAAATAACGACGCTTTTTTAATTTTATTAGCATTGTTTGGTATTAATAAAGTTAATTATAGGATAATCCTTTTCAATAGACAGTTAATTTGCACTCATCTATAGTAAATGGTTATTGGTCTTTGTTGCTGATGCATAGTGGCTTATAATGGAAATATTTGTAGTGCCTGCTAAGCAATAAGTTTACTATTTATTGTAAGGTAGATGAACCTTTCCTTTTTAGAAAAGTATGTACATGCCGTAGGATTTTGGAATAGAGCACACGTTTTTCATCGAAAAGTAAGTAAAAGATTACAATAATATTAAGATAAAACGTTATTTAGGTATTATGCCTACGTTTGGCAAACCCAAATTTAAACCTAAAACCTAAAAAAATGGCATTACATATTAAAGAAACAAACAGCATCATTTTTATAGAGGGTAGTTTATCTACTTCTAACTTAATTAGTCTGCGTAGCTATCTAATGCCGCTCCTAGAATCTGGAGCACAACTTACATTGAACATGGATGGCGTAGTAGAAATTAATAATGAAGTGGTTAAAGAAATGCACGCACTTAAAAGATTTGCATTTGAGGTTAACGCAGGAATAAACTACGTTTCTACCACACAGAAAGATTTGTATAAATATAAAATTGCCCAGGCATAAGTTATGGAAGCTATCCGTTCCATATCTAGAAAATTAAGTCCCGAGCAAGTATTTATGCTTAGTGTCATTGTCGTAAACGGTGGTAACTATTTGTATAATTTGTTGTTGGGTAGAGTTTTAGGTCCTGTAGCTTTTGCAGAAGCAGCTCTGTTAATTACCCTACTGTTAGTGTTGTCTTTTGTTGGGATGACCTTTCAATTGACAGCGGCCAAATTTGTTGTAGAATTTTCAGGAGATTCTTGGTTGGGCTTTAAAAACAAAACGCTTAAATGGGTACTTATTTTTGGTACTTTAATTGCTTTAGTCGTTGCGTTAAGTTCAGGATATTTAAAGACTTTATTCCACACCAATAGTGGTCTAATGTTTATGGTTTTTGCCTTGGGCATACCCGTTTACTTTTTTATGAGTCTTAATCGTGGTATTTATCAAGGAAGACAAGATTATAGGCCGCTATCCACAACTTATCAAACAGAGATGTGGAGCCGATTAATACTTACTCTGGTACTTGTATATGTATTACCATGGGAGCCCGGGTTATTAGTAGCTATTGGTATTTTGGTAAGTTTCTTTTTCGGTTTGTTTCCTTCAGAAATAAAATCATTAAAAATTGATTCTGAACAGAAACTGACTTCAGGGGAGCAAAAGCATGTCTTACGCTTTATGCTACTAACCGCTAGTTATGAGTTAACGCAAATCATTATAAATAATAGTGATATCCTTTTAGTAAAGCATTTTTTTGAGGCCAAACCAGCAGGTCTTTATGCCTCCTTAGCTTTAATTGGTAGGGTAGTTTATTTTGCTGCATGGATGTTTGTAATGTTATTGTTGCCTACCGTAATTAAAAATAGAAAAGAAGGTATACCTACAGCCCCAGTATTGTTTAAATACGTAAGTTACATTGGTGCTATGGCCATAGTTATAGTAAGTGTTTGTGCTATAATGCCAGAAACTGTGGTGAATATAATGTTTGGTAAAGAATATTTAGAAGTTGCTCATTTACTATGGAAATATGCTCTTGCCACTTCATTATTTGCCTTAAGTAACATCTTTGCGTATTATTTTTTGTCTTTAGATCAATATGTACCTGTAATCCTATCTGGAGTATTAGGTATGTCTCAAATACTACTTATCATTTTCTTTCATGATAGTCTTAACACTGTTATCATTATGCAAATCATTGCTATGGCAGTGCTGTTGTTTGTTCAATTAGGCTATTTCTTAAGAAAGGAAGTGTTCTTAACCCCCAAAACAAAGTAACATGAAGCTAGCTATTGTAACAGCTTATCCACCCAGCAAGGTAACCTTAACAGAATATGCCTATTACCTTGTTAAACATTTTAGAATGCAAGACCGCGTAGAAGAATTGATTTTACTATGCGACAAAACTGAAGGTGACAAACAACTAGACTTTACAGAGGCTGGTTGCCGTATTGTGGTAAAAGAATGTTGGAGTTTTAATAGTTATACCAACATTTTAAGTGTTGCCAAAGCAATAAGAGTCACTAGACCAGATGCGGTATTGTATAACCTACAATTTATGAAGTTTGGCGATAAAAAAGTACCAGCTGCGCTTGGTTTGCTATTGCCTTTTGTTTCTAAAAATATGGGCGTGCCTACCATTTCCTTATTGCATAATATAATGGAAACAGTAGACCTTAAGGATGCAGGTTTTACCAATAACAAATTGCTGGCGTCAATTTACAATTTTATTGGTACTACGTTAACTCGGTTCGTTTTAGCATCAGATGAGGTGGCAGTTACTATTAGTAAATATGTAACTACGCTTAAAGGCAAATACAAAAAAGAGAATATAAAATTGATTCCGCACGGTACGTTTGAGTTGCCTCCGCTACCAAAATTTAGTTTGCCAGAAGGTCCTAAACAAGTAATGGCGTTTGGTAAGTTCGGCACCTATAAAAAGGTAGAGGTAATGATAGAAGCTGTAGAACAAATTAGACAACGTACCCAAGAAAATATAGAGATTGTAATTGCTGGTACCGATAGTCCTAACACGCCAGGTTATCTAGAGGCGGTTGCAGAAAAATATAAACATGTACCACAGATAAGATTTACAGGTTACGTACCAGAAGAAGATGTACAACGCATTTTTGAAGAAAGTGCAGTAGCTGTATTTCCATATACTTCTACAACAGGTAGCTCGGGTGTTTTGCACCAAGCGGGTAGTTATGGTAAGGCAGTAGTATTACCAGATTTAGGGGATTTAGGTATTCTAATTCGTGAAGAAGGATATACCGGTGAGTTTTTTGAGGCGGATAATCCTTCATCTTTAGCCAATGCCATAGAAAAGATTTTGGTGGATGATGCTTATCGCACAAGCCTAGGGGAAACTAATTACAAGGCTGCTACATCGCTGCCCATGTCTAAAATAGCAGAAATGTATTTAGATCTGTTTGATATCATCAGAAAAAGAAGGGGGAAAATAAAATCCACACAAACAATTACAGAGAAACAAAAAAAGGTATTGGCCTAATACATAATCCAATATTAACTGGGGATAACCCGCTACTAAAAAAAATACTATGAAAATATTAGCAATAGATGATCAGCAGTTAATCTTAATGTCTTTACAAAAAAGACTACAAGAGATTGGCTATACCGTAGAAATTGCAGACAACGGTATTACTGGTAAGGAGAAGTTTGAAAGCTTTAATCCAGATTTGGTAATTGTAGATATAAACATGCCAGAGGTTAACGGTCTAGAAGTGGTAAAACACATTAGGAATACAAAAGAATCTGCAATACCAATTATGGTTCTTTCTGGAAATACCGATGAAGAAACCATTTTGGATGGCTATGATTTAGGTATTAGCGATTATATGAAAAAGCCCGTGAGTTTAAATGAGGTGGCTGCTCGTGTTAAAAATTTAATTGGTCTTCCAGAAAAAGCAATGGAAACTAAAAGAAATAGCAATGACACCCAAATGTTGCAGGAGTATGTTGTGGGGGTTGTCATTCCTTGTTATAATGAGGAAGAGCGCTTGCTGAGTGATGAGTTTCAATCCTTTGTAAAACAAAACTTAGGCTATCATTTGTGCTTTGTAAATGACGGTAGTAAGGATAATACATTAGAAGTTTTACATAAACTAAGAAAAGGGCACGAAGACCATATTAGTGTATATGATTGTCCGCAAAATGGAGGTAAAGCAGAAGCGGTTCGTCTGGGGACACTGCACTTAGCACAAGACCCACAACTAGATTATATTGGCTATTTAGATGCCGATTTATCTACGGATTTTAAAGACTTTGACGATTTGGTGCAGACCATTAAAAAATCTAATTACAAAATTGTAAGTGGTTCTAGAATGGCAAGAATGGGGGCAGATATCAATAAGGAATCTGCTAGAGCAATTATCAGTAAAACCATCAATTTTTTAATTAGATCTATTCTTAGAATGCCGTTTAATGATACCCAATGTGGCGCTAAGATTATGGATAAAGAAATTGCGCAACTGGTATTTAGTAAGCCATTTTTAACACGTTGGTTGTTTGATGTTGAGATATTTAAGCGCATGAGCAATACATATGGCAGAAAAGAAGCAGTTGCTATGATTTGTGAACAACCATTAAAAAGATGGATACATGCAGATGGTTCTAAACTGTCCTTTAAAGATTCTTTAAAGATTGTTTTTCAACTGGGGCAGATTGCTATGCATTACAATATAGGTAAAGGCAAAAAAAAAGCATCTAAACCTGTAAACACGGTAAGCAAACCTACCACAGTTACACCAGTTTCTTAGGTGGTGCTATACTAATTAGACAACCCTAATCGTTAATAACAAACAAAGTAATTTGATAAAAAACTACTCTTAGCATATGAGAATTTTAGTTACAGGAGCGTCCGGGCAATTAGGGCAGACCATTAAAACAATGGCTGAGAATTATCCAAGTTTTGATTTTGATTTTAAGTCATCCAAACAGTTGGATATTACCAATGAGGCTGCTGTGGCAGAACAACTGCAAAAGGGTAAATACGATTACTGCATAAATTGTGCAGCATATACACACGTAGATAAAGCGGAACAAGATAACGTGCAAGCTAGAAATGTAAATAGTAATGGACCTAAATACTTGGCTATTTATTGTGCGCAAAATAAGACTACACTTTTTCATGTTTCTACAGATTTTGTTTTTGATGGATTCTTAAATGAGCCTTACAGAGAGCAAGATATTGCTAGACCTATTGGTTTCTACGGAGATACCAAGTACAAAGGAGAACGCCATATTGCAGAGAATCTAAAAGAGCATTTTATTTTTAGAACATCTTGGTTATACTCAGAACATGGTCACAATTTTCTAAAAACCATGATGAAGTTAGGTAAGGAGAAAGAAGAACTAGCTATAGTGTATGATCAAGTAGGTACACCTACGTATACGGCAGACCTAGTAGAGGTAATGCTACATATTATGGAATTAGGTAGTGATGCTTACGGAATATACCATTATAGCAATGAAGGTATTGCTAGCTGGTATGATTTTGCTAAGGAAATTTTTGAGCTGAATAATATGGCTATACGTGTTAAGCCAATATTATCTGCTGCCTACCCAACCCCTGCCAAAAGACCTAAATATAGTGTTTTAGATAAGGCAAAGGTTAAAGGCACTTTTGGTATCACTATTCCGTATTGGAAAGACAGTTTGAAGAAAGCAATAGCTGCTGCACAAGCAGCCAGCGTTTAAAGTCCTTTAGTCTGTACTTTATGAAAAGAATCGGCTTGCAATTTCAATAATTCCTCTGCCTTTTTCTTTTTGTATTCGTATACTTCTTTTTCTGATTTTAAATCGTTATAAATTTCTTTGTTTAATTCTTGGTCTGTGGATACTACCAGTTGTCTTTGCGTAACTTTTTGATTAATCCAACTACTTACTATAGTCTCATTTTCCTCTAGTCTAAAGTCATACTCTCCTTTAGAAGCTATTAATTTATTAATAATTGGTGCTGTTTCTATGGTCAAGAAGAGTAGAAAAATAAAGAAAGAAGGTATCCAAGGCAATTGTTTCATTGCATCTATGCGAGCCATCAATCCATCAAAACGGTCAATAATGGGTTGAGCATTTTCTACAGCGGAATTATACTCCAATTTTAACGCCGCTATTTGAGCATCTAATGCTTCAATTTTTTCTCGATTACTAATTTTAAGTTGTTGTAGTTCCGCTAAGGCAGCATCATGTTTATCTCGTTTTTCTTGATAAACAGGGCCTTTACCCAGTAAACCTGTGCCAGCTTTACCTTCTGCTTCTGCAATGTAAGTAGCATACAATGCGTTGGTTTCTTCCTCTTTTGTTATTATTTCATTTTTTAATTGCTGTACGTCTTGTTCTAAAGCTTCAACCTTAGGAGTGTACTGTAAGGCAAGTTGTTCTTGGTTGGCAAGTGTCAGGGTATTTTTTTCTTGTAAGAGAACTTGGTCTATTTCTTTCTCAAAAATCTTTAATTCTAATGGTTTAGAAATGACTATGGCTATGATTACTGCTAAAACAAGTCTAGGTAAGGCTTGCCAGAATTGATGTGCAGTGCTACCACTTTTTTTAATGGTAGATACAATGTATCTGTCCAAATTAAAAATGAGGAGCCCCCATACAAGTCCAAAGAGTAATGCAATGTAAATAGAATCAAAAACAGTATATAGTGCGTAGCTACTAGCTATAAAAGCCATTAGTGCGGTGAAAAATACAGTAGCCCCAATACCAGCGTATTTAGTACGCTCTCCTTGTGAGCATTGAGAAAGTATATCCGTATCTGCCCCAGAGCAGCGGATAAAAAATTGATTTAACATAATAGTGTTCGTTTTTTGATGATTTCTATTAGAACGGAATCCATAGGGCTTTGTTACAAACTACGTCTTAAATAAAAGCTAAAGTTGTAGTTGTAATGCAAGGAAGTCCGATTAAAGTATACTGATACTTAGGAGGTTATTTTTTTCAAAATAGGCTAAACTATACTAAACTACCGTTTGTCGATAGTAAATGGAATTCTGCACTTCATCGAAAAAAATACTTTTAGCCTTGCAGTACATTTGGAATATCAATAACAAACAAGAGTACAGATGAGAGCTATAAAAAATACAACTACGGAAAATAAAAAATACAGTGGAATGGTCATATTTAAAGCAAACGAAAAAGAATTTAGTATTTGCGATGTAGAGTTGACAGATTCCGAATTGTTAATAAACGTATATAAGCCTATTGCATGCTAAGCATTTGAGAGTGGTACATTCCCCCAAGTCTGTTCCCCCAAGTCTTTAAAAGTACCATTAACAGTGGAGGCCATTAGATAAGTCATTTTCTTAGAGTTTTTTGGTGTAGTGTTTCTAAGAAAGTGGATGTAAAACATCTCGACTTATTCCAATGGCCTCTTTATGTTTACTTAGCCTTGAGCAAGTTCTGTGTAATACTTATAGAAATATGGTATGGTTTCTATTCCTTTTAAGTAATTCCAAATACCAAAATGTTCGTTAGGGGAGTGTATTGCATCTGAGTCAAGCCCAAAACCCATCAAAATAATTTTACTTTCTAATATTTGCTCAAACAAGGCTACAATTGGTATACTACCACCGCCACGTTCTGGAATTGCAGTTTTGCCAAATGTAGTCTCATAAGCCTTAGCAGCAGCTTGGTAGCCAATATTATCTATGGGTGTTACATAAGGTAAACCACCATGGTGCGGGCTAACTTTTACCTTAACACCTTTAGGAGCAATTTTGGTAAAATGGTCCATGAACAATTGGGTAATCTCATCGGGGTCCTGGTCTGGTACTAAACGCATACTTATTTTAGCATAAGCTTTGCTCGCAATAACTGTTTTTGCACCTTCTCCTGTATAACCACCCCAAATGCCGTTAACATCTAATGTTGGTCTAATAGAATAGCGTTCTGCCGTTGAGTACCCTTTTTCTCCATAAACATCTTCTATATCCAATGCTTTTTTATAAGCGTCTAAATCAAAAGGAGCTTCTGCCATTAGTGCACGGTCAGCATCAGATAGTTCTTCTACTTTATCATAAAAACCTGGTATAGTGATACGATTGTTTTCATCATGTAAAGACGCAATCATTTTGGCTAGAATGTTGATAGGGTTTGGTACGGCACCACCATAAATGCCAGAATGTAAATCTCTATTGGGTCCTGTGACTTCTACTTCTACATAGCTTAATCCACGTAACCCGGTGGTTATAGATGGCACATCATTAGATATCATACCAGTATCAGAGATTAAAATGACATCGTTTTTAAGTTTGTCCCTATTCTCTTTTAAAAAATCCTCTAAACTATCACTTCCTACTTCTTCCTCGCCTTCTATCATAAATTTTACGTTACAAGGCAGAACATTCTCTTTAATCATAAATTCTACAGCCTTAACATGCATGTACATCTGTCCTTTATCATCACATGCGCCACGGGCAAATATGGCTCCATCTGGGTGCAATTCCGTTTTTTTAATGACAGGTTCAAAAGGCGGGGAATCCCATAGGTTCATAGGATCTGGTGGCTGAACATCATAATGCCCGTAAACCAAAACCGTAGGTAATTTAGGGTCTATAATTTTTTCGCCGTATACCACAGGATATCCTTTGGTTTCGCAAATTTCTGTGGTAGTACAACCAGCTTCTTTTAATGATTTTTCTACCAGTTTAGCAGTTTCTATAACGTCTTGAGAAAAAGCAGTGTCTGCACTTATAGATGGTATTTTTAGTAAATCTACAAGCTCAGTAACGAATCTTTCTTTATTAGATTCAATGTAGTTTTTAATCTGTTCCATGTATCAATTAATCTTAGCTAAAAGTACTAAAAAGAACTTTTTCTTGCTCTAATGTTTTACAATTGAAATTTTGAAGTATATTTGCATCCCGATTTGAACTGCGGATGTGGTGGAATTGGTAGACACGCTAGACTTAGGATCTAGTGCCGCAAGGCGTGGGGGTTCGACTCCCTTCATCCGCACTTAGTAAAAACCCTTCAATATTTTGAAGGGTTTTTTTGTGGCTATTATTTTGGTTACAAACAATTGGCTATGTAAATAAAACAAAAGCTCCAAAGATATTCTTGGAGCTTTTGTTTAATCGGTATAAAAATTAGGTTTTTTATTTTTTAACAAAAGGAATGGTTTTAGTACCATCTTTACTGTATAAAGTGATGTAATATACGCCGGCATCTTTCAACTTTTCAGAAGCTATATGTATTGTTTTTGAGTTAGAAACTGTTTCTCCTTTACTAACTTGTATTCCTGCAGTATTTACAATACTGTAAAAAACTTTGCCAGGGATTATAGAATCGCTACTGATATCAAAAGATGACGATATTACTGGATTTGGATATATTTTAGCTTTAGATACATTATTCTCACCTGACAACCTTATAGAAAAATTGATTGTTTTATTTTTCAAAAGGTTACCTTTTCCACTTTTTTGTGAAAATAGATTGGCTTCTAATGAATATGCACCATCATTTAAAGTTCCATTTAAATAATTACCATTAATATCACCGAATAGAGCAAATGGTTTAACACTTTCAGTCCTATTATAAATTTGTTTTCCTCTTAATTTAAAAATTACACTTTTTACGTTTAGTTGATTGGTTTCTAATCTAATACTTAAATTATCTTTAGAAGATGTCTCAATTATGGCGCCATTATTTATTTCTTGAATGTCCTGATTTGTAGCGGTGTTAACAAGATAAAACTTAGAGGAAATATCGGTATTGTCGTTATCGGTTGGATTATTGGGAGTACTATCTTGATTTTCTCCTTCAATAATAGTAAATATTCTATTCAAAGATATGTTTTGCCCATTGTTTAAAGTAACTGTAGTTGTGATGCTATAATTACCTATAGGAAATTCTTTTCCTTGAATGTCTACCCCAATATCTCCAAATAAAGAGAATGGAGCTGATCCTTCGGTAGTAGAACGATTTATTGGTCCCTCTAACGTTAAACTGGCCTGTTTGGCGTTGGATGGAGTGTTTACTATAATTCCAAATTTTGGAGCTAGATTTTTATTAAAAATATCACCATTCTGCACTGTACTTAATTGTTCGTCGGTTTCGGAATTAAGTAAAACAAAGCTAATATCTGTATTTTCATCGTCAATAATTGGCGTGGAAGCATCGTCTTCATCCTCTCCAGACTCGTTTAAATCGGAGGAAGCATTATATGATATTTTAAAATTTAGAGTTTTGGAAACTTCAGGGTTTGAAATTTTTAAAGTGTAATTTCCTGAAGGAAAGATTTTTCCTTCTATGTTAGCACCGATATCTCCAAAAAGGGAATATGGGGTTACACCTTCTGTTCTCTCAGAATTAATAGTACCGGAGAGTTTCATGTTAATACTACCTGCATTAGTTGGGTTAGTTATAGCTACTATTCCTATGGGTGTATTGTTTAGAGAGCCAAGATTTATATTATCTCCATCTTCAATATTCTGAATTATAGAATTATTATCCGCGTTTATCAACTGTATCTTACTAATTTTAATTGTTGTGGGTGTATCTGTAGAAGAACCATCATCAATTGTATCGCTATTAGGATTATTATCATTATTATTTTCTGAACTACAATTGGTTTGATTTCGATTTAGGGCTGTAGCATTTGATTCTGAATAATTAGATTCCTTATACAAAACCATTCTATTAATAAAATGACCATTTGATCTTGCAGAAACCTGAATGGTATAAATACCTGCAGAGGTGAATTCAGCATAAATTTTATGAGCGTCATTATCACTAGTAAAAGAAGTCCAGTTGAATTTCGATGCTCCACCGCTGTTGTAAACTTTCATCCATCCATTGTTGGAGCTTCCATTAACAACAGAATTAGATTTTTTAAATTTACCTCCTCTTGGATATTTTATAGAGCTACCTTTCTGAGCGAAAAAATCATAAGCATCTGGGAATTTTAACCATGAATCATTATGCTCGGTACCATTTGATCCGATTCCAACTTTGTTATGCCACTGAAATCTATAAACACCTGGGTTATTAATTTTTACTTTATAACTAATTAGGCCATTTCCAGGAGAGCTAAAAGAATCATTGCCTCTCCAAGCTAAATATGAATTGCCTGTGAAACCCGAAATGTTGTTTTCTTTTTTCCAATTTGAAGGGATTTGATTCCCTAATTCCATTTCAAGAATGGCTATACCATTTTTTTCCTCAAAATTAGCCCCGTTGCATTGTGCAATCAAAGAACAAGGAAAAATAGAAATTAACGCAAGAATACAATAAATAATAATCTTTGTTTTCATAAGGTGTATTTTTATAGTTAAATAATTAAAAATTAGTGTCTTATCGGGGAGGCAAATATAATTGATTTTAAAATCACAAAATCTCCGAGTAGATGTTTTTTGTGTTAATTCTATTTGCCATTTTATAATCTCTCCTATGAATAGATTTACTATTTTATTGGTATCCAAATTTCTTCTTCGGAGTCCAGGTATTTATTTTTATAGTTTTCTCCCAATACCTCAAAATGAGGTCTGTGGTCCAATATATAAGGTGATTTTGGCAACCATTCTGTAAAAATATATTGAAATATAAGGGGGTTGCTACTAGAGCCTTTGTATTTAAACACTGCATATAACCCTTGTGGTATGGTATAGCACTCTAAACCTTCTGGTAAATAATCGTGAGTTGAGACTGGAATAAGCGCCCATTTGGTAAAAACACTATTAGGATTAAATTGTTTAAAATAATGTATTGGATATTCTTGTAAGGAGATTTTATAATTGGCAGATATATTTTTAATTTCTTTTATTCTAGGGCCAAGAGTAGCCCATAATAATCCTGTGGTATTGTTTGCAACACTCATTTCCATATGGAGACCTACCAGCTGTTGTTCAGGAAAAGTTTCTATTGTAGGATTTGGATAAGAAGTTGTATTCATTTTCTAGTATAAGATGCAAATATTGAAAATTAATCGGTGTTAATAGTATAAACAATAAGAGCGACAAATATTTGCCGCTCTTATGTAAGGTATTTAAAAACACGTATTTATTTAGATTATATTTTTTTGCAAGATTAACCCGTATACGCACCAGAAGAGTACGTAAGTTCATAACTATGGGTGTAAATTTCAAAAACAACACCAAATGGGTCTTCTACATAACACATTTTATAGGGTTTGTCATTTGGGTAATACTCCCTAATGGGCATGCGTTGTCTACCGCCATAGGCAACAATTTTTGCAATTAAGACTTCAATGTTGGGGTCCTGCACACAAAAATGAAACAAGCCTGGGTTAAAAGGGTTAAACTCTGGTTTTATATCTGGTGTTTCAGGAAAAGAAAATAATTCAATCCCAATACCATCAGAAGTAGCTAAGTGGGCTATCTCAAAAGAGTTCCAATCCTCTCCAAATACATCTATACACATTTTACCAATTGCAGTTTCTTTTTCGTTTTTAACCTCGCTCGGTGGCATAATTACATACCAGCCCATTACTTCTTGGTAAAATTCAACTGCAGCAGAAATATCGGGTACAGTAATACCTATATGAGAAAAAGTTCGTGGATATGTTTTTTGTTCTTTCATCTTGTCTAATTTTGCAACAAAGCTCTTAATTAGTAGCTTGTTAAACAATAACTTACTTTTTTAGTTGTTAAGTTACTATAAGAGTAAATAGCATAAAATCAAATAGATATAATTTTGCCTTTAGATAAAATTTATTGTCCTCTTAACAAAACAATGGAAGTTATTGGAACCAAGTGGAAACCTTTACTGCTTTTTCATTTATTAGAGAATCCGTTGCGTTCTGGTATTTTACAATCTAAAATACCTGCTATTTCTAACAAAATGTTTACTCAAAGTTTACGGGAGCTAGAACGAGATAACATGGTATACAGAAAGGTTTTTCCAGAAGTTCCTCCCCGAGTGGAGTATGGATTAACTAAAAAAGGGCAAACCCTTAAGAGCATACTTTTGGCTTTAGATGCTTGGGGGAAAACTATGCATGAAGAGTGAATGTAAGAATAGTAGTGCATTAAAAAGCCTCCATTTCGGAGGCTTGTTTTGTCATTTAGTAGTTAGCTCAAAAGTGTAACCCCAAGGCATCAAAAACGCCAAAGATATCGCATACTATGCAAACGGGGATGGCTATTAAAATACCAATTAATGTAATAACCATTAATCGGAGAAAGCCAGATAAAAAGCTAAATCCTACAGTTGTGTTCTCTGCCATAATGCTGATTATTTCCTTTCAAGATAGCATATAATGCATCAAAAAGGCCTAAAAATCAATCAAATACTCGACAAAAAGAGCGTTTTTAGATGCAAAAAGCATAATTTTTAGACAATATTTATTTTTTACGTCCTAGTCTTTGTGCCAAATCTTCTAAAGAAACACCCTTAGTTTCTGGCATCAAAAAAGTCGTAAAAATTAATTGTAAAATCATCATACCTGCAAAAAAGTAAAAGATAGGATAGGGATTGTCTTTAAATATACCAATTTCACTGTCTAAGAAAGAGGGAGTAAGTAATGTAATTAGCGCTGCAAAGACCCAATGTGTACCTGTGCCCCAAGACTGTCCGTAAGAACGAACACTATTGGGGAAAATTTCTGATATAAAAACCCAAATAACGGCTCCTTGGCCTACTGCGTGAGAAGCGATAAAAACTAATATAAATACAAGAAGGAGTTCTGAACTTAGTGCAGCCTTAAAACAATAGCCTACCATAGCCAGACTAATAATGTAGCCTATAGAGCCAATGTACATTAATTGCTTGCGTCCTAATTTGTCTATAAGAGCTAAGCCTACAAAAGTGAATATGAGATTAATAATGCCAATAGAAATAGAACTAAATAAAGAAGTTTCTGAGGCTAGGCCAGCTTTTTCTAAAATTTCTGGAGCATAATACAAGACAAAGTTAATTCCGGATAATTGATTAAAAAATGCAATTAAGAATGCTAAAAGTAAAGGTTTATTGTATTTGCCAGAAAACAATTTGTCTTTTTGTTGTAGTGTAGTTTGTGCCATAGCAGTCTTAATCTCAACAATCTTTGTTTCTGCTTCTAAAGAAGGTACACCAAGTGATGCTAAGCTTTTTGACACCATTGCGTGAGAATGATTTTTAAGTAAAAGCCACCTTGGGCTATTGGGTATTTTAGCAACCATGATTGTGTAGATTAAGGCAGGTAGTCCTTCTATGCCTAGCATCCATCTCCACGCTGTGCTTTCATTAAAAAAGGTGCCGATAAGATAATTGCTGATAAAAGCGATGAGAATACCAAAAACGATATTAAATTGATACATAGCAGTTAATCTACCACGATTATTAGCAGAAGATATTTCAGAAATATAGATGGGTGCAGCCACAGAAGAAGCACCTACCCCGACACCACCGATAAACCTGAAAAAAGAAAAACTATAGGCTTCTGGTGCAAATGCGGAACCTACGGCCGATAAAAAATAAAGAATGCCAATCCAGAATAATGTTTTTTTACGCCCCAGACGGTCTGTGGGGATACCACCAAAGAGAGATCCTAAAACGGTTCCCCATAATGCCATGGACATGATAAAAATGCCATGAAATGTAAATATAGAATCGCCTAAAAACCAATTGGTGTTCCAGAGTTCTTTTATAGGCTGGTTGGCACCGCTAATTACAACGGTATCAAAGCCAAAAAGAAAACCAGCCAAGGCGGCAGTCATAGAAATGCGTAGAATTTTTTTGTCCATCAGTTTAGTGAGTTTGTTTTAAAACTACTAAAATTTACAACAGTCCTTTAAGATGGTTCATTACTTTTTCTGTAGCGCCTCTTTGATTTTGTATGTAAGATGCATTGAGCTCACCTAAACGTTTTTGCTCTTGTTCTTGTGTTTGTAGTTGACTCAATTTATCATTTAATTCTCCTTGGTTGTTAATAGATAAAATACCTCCTTTTTTAACTAAAGCTTTGGCTTCAATAAAATCCACATAATCAGGCCCAATTAAGACTGGAATTCCAAATACAGCAGGTTCTAATGTATTGTGTAGACCCGTGCCAAAAGCACCGCCAACATAGGCAATCGTGGCATAACTATATACTTTGGTAAGTAGTCCAATAGTGTCTAAGATTACAACTTTGGCTTTGGATACATCCGTATTTTTAAGATTAGAATATTTTACGGTCGGTACCTTTAGTTGCTCCTCAATTTTAGAAATATGTGCAGGTTTTAATGTGTGTGGAGCTAAAACATATTTGTAATCAGAAGTATCTTTATTTATAAATGTTGTTAGTAGTTCTTCATCTGGTGGCCAAGTGCTGCCTGCTACAATACAAGGGTGGTCTTGCAAAAAGGCATCCATAAAAGAAAGTGTTGTGTCGCTTTCTAATATCTGGGTAACTCTATCAAATCTAGAATCTCCACCAACGGTAACATTAGTGATGCCGATAGACGCCAATAGGTTTTTAGAATTTTCGTCTTGTACGTAGTAATAGTCAAACTTTTTTAAGGCATTTTTTAAAAATCCGCCATACCATTTAAAGTACACTTGGCGTTCAGAAAAAATGCCAGAGACCAGCAAAGTGGGTATGTCAGATTTTTTAAGTGCTGTCATTAAATTAGGCCATACTTCATACTTTACAAAAAGAACGGCTTTTGGTTGAATTAGCCGAAGTATTTTTCTTGTATTGGCTCTTGTGTCTAAAGGTAAATAGGCAACTACATCTGCTGGGGTTTTGTCTTTTTTTACTTCATAACCAGATGGGGAAAAAAAGGTGAGTAATATTTTGTAATTGGGATATGTTTTTTTTAGAGCTTCTAAAATAGGGAGCCCCTGTTCGTATTCGCCCAAAGATGCAGCATGCATCCACAACACATCATCGTTCTTATTTAGACCTGCCTTAATGCGATTAAAACTTTCCTTTCTTCCAGCTACAAACAGTTTTATTTTAGGATTGAAAAGTGCAATAAGCTTTAAAAGAAAGCCAATGACAATTAAGATGCCGTTATAAACTATACTCACTTATTTTAGTTTGTGCTAAAATACATTTCTTTACAGCAATTGCTGTGCGTACCACACTTAATTTGCTACTTTTGAACCATAATTCAGCAACATGCGTAAAATACAAATGGTAGACCTGCAGGGTCAGTATGAAGGGATTAAGGGGCAGGTAAATAGCGCAATAGAAGAGGTATTGCAAACATCTGCCTATATCAATGGACCTCAGGTTCATGCGTTTCAAAAAGAGTTAGAAGAATATTTAGGAGTAAAGCATGTAATACCATGTGCAAATGGTACAGACGCCTTGCAAATTGCTATGATGGGTCTTGGTCTTAGGCCTGGTGATGAGGTTATTACTGCAGATTTTACCTTTGCAGCTACCGTAGAGGTTGTTGCGCTTTTGGGTTTAACACCTGTTTTGGTAGATGTTGAGCCAGATTCCTTTAACATAGACCCTAATGCTATTAGAAAAGCTATTACACCAAAAACTAAAGCTATAGTTCCTGTGCATTTGTTTGGCCAGTGTGCTAATATGGAGGAGATTATGGCTATTGCAGCGGAGCATGATTTGTTTGTGATAGAAGATAATGCCCAAGCTATTGGTGCTAATTATTTTTATGAGGATGGTCGCAAGGCAAAAAGTGGCACTATTGGTCATGTAGCTTCCACCTCTTTCTTTCCATCTAAGAATTTAGGTTGTTATGGTGATGGAGGTGCTATATTTACGAATGATGACCAGCTGGCGCATACACTAAGGGGTGTGGTAAACCATGGAATGTATCAACGTTATCATCATGATGTAGTAGGGGTTAATTCTAGATTAGATTCTATACAAGCTGGGGTTTTGCGCGCTAAGTTGCCTAATTTAGATACATACAATAGAAAAAGACAGGTTGCTGCAGCTAAATATGATGCCGCTTTTGCAGGGCAAGAGCATATAATAACGCCTTATAAAAAGACCAATTGCAGTGGTGCTTGTGAGCAATGTACCTGCCATGTATTTCATCAATATACATTAAAGATTACCAATGGTAAAAGAGATGCATTGGTGCAACATTTAAATGAAAATAGCGTTCCTTGTGGAGTGTATTATCCTATTCCATTGCATCAGCAAAAAGCATACGTGGATAGTAGGTTTCAAGAAGAAGATTTTGTGGTGACGAACCAATTGGTTCAAGAAGTGATTTCCCTACCCATGCATACGGAACTGGATAATGAGCAAATAAATTTTATTACAGATTTAGTCATCAACTTTGTAAATAAACAATAATGGGTAAAAGAATTTTGGTAACCGGGGGTTTAGGCTTCATCGGTTCCCACACCGTAGTAGAACTACAAAATGAAGGTTTTGAGGTGGTTATCGTAGATAACCTTTCTAATTCTTCGGAAAAAGTACTAGAAGGTATCACGGCAATTACAGGAAAAGAGCCAGCTTTTGAAAAATTTGACCTTCGCGACAAAGAAAAAGTACAAGAATTTTTTCAAAAATATGACGATGTCAATGGAGTAATCCATTTTGCAGCATCTAAAGCAGTTGGTGAGAGCGTAGAGTTGCCTTTGTTGTACTATGAGAATAATTTGGGTGTACTCACTTATATGCTTCAAGAATTGACTAAAAAAGGAGCTGCAAATTTTATTTTTAGTTCTTCCTGTACTGTTTATGGGCAAGCAGATGTTATGCCAATTACAGAATCTGCTCCCGTAAAAGCTGCAGAATCACCATACGGTAACACTAAGCAAGTTGGGGAAGAAATTATTAGAGATACGTGTAAAGTAAATCCGCAACTAAATGCTATCGCTTTGCGCTATTTTAATCCTATTGGGGCCCATCCGTCTGTAGAAATAGGAGAATTGCCTTTAGGAGTGCCGCAAAATTTAGTGCCGTTTATTACACAGACGGGTATTGGTATGCGTGAGCAGCTATCCGTTTTTGGGGACGATTACCCTACGCCAGATGGTACTTGTATTAGGGATTACATTCATGTAGTAGATTTAGCAAAAGCACATGTGGCTGCTTTACA
This sequence comes from Croceivirga sp. JEA036, assembly GCF_011882165.1. Lineage (NCBI taxonomy): Bacteria > Pseudomonadati > Bacteroidota > Flavobacteriia > Flavobacteriales > Flavobacteriaceae > Croceivirga > Croceivirga sp. JEA036. The sequence goes on along the minus strand of NZ_JAATON010000002.1, from coordinate 436,304 downwards.
GCGTTTGGTAGATGAAAAAAATGATAGCAATTACGAAGTATTTAACCTAGGAACAGGTACCGGTAGCTCTGTATTAGAGGTAATACAAAGTTTTGAACGTGTTTCTGGGGAAAAATTGAATTACAGAATTGCTCCGCGTAGAGAGGGCGATGTAATCCAAGCTTACGCAGATACCAAAAAAGCTAATGAAGTTTTGGGTTGGTCTGCAAAGTCTACCCTAGATGATGCTATGAAATCTGCATGGGAATGGGAGAAAAAAGTACGGTCTTAGTGCTTTTAAGACTTAAATGATAGTAAAAGAGGGCATAGCCCTCTTTTTTTGTACCTTTTTGCCATTAAATAACTAACGAAACTAATTAAAATGAAACAAACTACTTTTTTCAGTATCGCCCTATTCATGCTAATATTTCAAGGAGTTTCGGCGCAAGATACCTACCTGCAGTGTGGAACGATTATGGATGTGGAAACCGGTAAGTTTTTAAAAGAAAAGACAATAGTTGTTTCTGAAAATAAGATTAAATCCATAGTAGACGGATACGTTCAAGGAGAAGTTGCGGATCAAGTCATCAATCTAAAGACTAAGACAGTTATGCCTGGGTTCATAGATATGCACGTGCATATAGAAAGTGAATCTAGTCCTACAACCTACATAGATAGGTATACAAAGAACGATGTGGATGTGGCGTTTCAATCCACAGTATACGCAAAGAAAACCTTGATGGCAGGTTTTACAACAGTCCGCGATTTAGGCGGTAGTGGGGTGAATATCGCTTTAAGAAAAGCAATTGATAATGGACTTGTAGTAGGGCCTAGAATTTTTACTGCAGGTGAGGCAATTGCTACTACAGGTGGGCATGCGGACCCAACTAATGGTATGAAATGGGACCAAATGGGCGACCCAGGACCTAAAGAAGGCGTGGTAAACTCACCAGAAGAAGGTAAAAAGGCAGTGAGGCAGCGCTACAAAGAGGGGGCGGATGTAATTAAAATTACAGCAACTGGCGGGGTTTTAAGTGTGGCCAAAAGCGGGCAGAATCCACAGTTTATGATAGACGAGATTAAAGCAATTACAGATACGGCTAAAGATTATGGGATGCTCACAGCGGCACATGCACATGGAGATGAAGGAATGCAACGCGCCATTTTAGGTGGAATCAAGACCATTGAGCATGGCACTTTAATGAGTGAGGAAACTATGGAGCTAATGAAAAAATATGATACCTACTTGGTGCCAACTATAACCGCGGGAAAAGAAGTTACGGAGAACGCAAAAAAGCCTGGTTATTTTCCGCCGGTTGTAGCTAAAAAGGCGAGTGAAATCGGACCTAAAATTCAAGCCATGTTTGCCAAGGCCTACAAAAGGGGAGTGCCTATTGCTTTTGGTACAGATGCAGGGGTTTTTAATCATGGTGAAAATGCGAGGGAATTTGTTTACATGGTAGAAGCTGGTATGCCAGTAACAAAAGCTATTTATGCTGCTACAGTAACTAACGCGACTTTGTTAGGTAAGGCAACAGAATTAGGGCAATTAAAAGAAGGTTTTATTGCAGATATTGTGGCAACAGATAAAAATCCGATAGACCAAGTAGAGACGTTAAAGTCGGTTTCTTTTGTGATGAAAAACGGAAAAGTATATAAAAACTAAGGCTACTCTAGCGCTTATTTTGTGGACATAGAAGGGAAAAGTGGGGTAGAGGTGCTGCAACTAGCAAGGGGCAAAGGATGGTATCCTGCTTTGGTGCAGCAACTGCAAAAAGATTTTGGGTTGGCTAGAATTGATTTTAAGGCGAACGAAGAAATGTCTGTGAAATCATTAAAAAGATTGGTTAAGGAAAAAGTCTTTTTTTTATTGATGGAAGATTATCCATCATTACTCAATTTATTATACGTTATGGATATAGAGGAGCGTAAGTTGCAGGAAATCAAGGCGCAAGGCGTAGTAGAAGTTGCAGATGAAATTTCTGATGTGTTGTTAAGGCGAATGTTTAAAAAGATTTGGTTACGAAAAAAATATTCAACATAATGATGGATTTTTGATATTTATGAAAAAATTAAAATAACGGCAGCGGTAATCGTGTGTTAGGTTTGCCAATTATTGTATTTTTGTCATAATTTTTACGAAAGAACTCGGGAAATCTCAAAATGGACAAATATTCCTTTTTAAATGCTGCGCATACTGCTTTTTTTGCGGAGCTTTACGATAAATACGTTTCCAATCCAGATAGTGTAGAACCAAGTTGGCGAGCCTTTTTTCAAGGCTTCGATTTTGGTATGGAAAGTGCACTAGAAGATTTGGATATACAAACAAGTACAGATGGGGTTTCTGCTATTGTTAATGGCAGAACCATGCAAGTGCCTCAATCGCTTCAGAAAGAATTTCAAGTTATTCGCCTCATAGACGGTTACCGTTCTCGTGGTCACTTGTTTACAAAAACAAATCCGGTTAGGGAAAGAAGAAAGTACGAGCCTACTTTGGCATTAGAAAACTTTGGGTTGTCTAATGCAGACTTAGATACGGTTTTTGATGCCGGTAGCATCTTAGGTATTGGTCCCAGTGCTTTAAAAGATATTGTTGGGCACTTAGAACGTATCTACTGTGATGCTATTGGTGTGGAATACATGTACATCCGTACACCAGAACGTATACAGTGGATACAAGACTGGTTAAATGTAAATGACAATCATCCTAAATTCTCTGCAGATCAAAAGAAAAGTATTCTTAGAAAGCTGAATCAGGCAATATCTTTTGAGAATTTTTTACATACTAAATATGTAGGCCAGAAACGTTTTTCTCTAGAAGGTGGAGAATCGTTAATACCAGCTTTGGATGTCATTATAGAAAAAGCTGCAGACGCTGGTGTTAAGCAGTTTGTAATGGGTATGGCTCACCGTGGTAGATTAAATGTGTTAACAAATATTTTTGGTAAGTCGCCAAAGGATATTTTTAGTGAATTTGATGGCAAAGATTATGAAGAAGCCATTTTTGACGGTGATGTAAAATACCACTTGGGTTGGACTTCTAGAAGGGAGACAGATACCGGTAAGGTGGTAAATATGAATATTGCTCCAAACCCATCGCACTTAGAGACGGTGAACAGCGTAGTGGAGGGAATTACTAGAGCAAAACAAGACAAAGACCATAAAGAAAATGCTTCAGAGGTGTTGCCAATTTTGGTGCATGGTGATGCGGCTTTCGCAGGTCAAGGTGTGGTGTATGAAACCATACAAATGGCAAAACTAGATGGGTATGCTACCGCAGGTACCATTCATATTGTGGTGAACAATCAAATAGGTTTTACTACAAATTATTTAGATGCTCGTTCATCTACCTATTGTACAGATGTTGCTAAAGTAACGTTATCGCCAGTATTGCATGTTAATGCAGATGATGTAGAGGCTGTGGTGCATGCAGCTACCTTTGCCTTGGAATATCGTATGCGTTACAAGAGAGATATTTTCTTAGACTTGTTAGGATATAGAAAATACGGACATAATGAAGGCGATGAGCCTAAATTTACGCAACCATTATTGTATAAAGCAATATCTAAGCACGACAATCCTAGAGATATTTACGCTGCTAAATTATTGGCAGAGGGTGTTATAGACGAGGACTATGTTAAGGGCTTAGAAGAAGAATATAAAAAGAGTCTAGAAGAAGACCTATTAGATTCTCGTAAAATAGAGAAAACTGTAATCACTCCTTTTATGCAAGATGAGTGGGAAGGTTTTCAACGTGTAACTGAGAATGAAATGCTTTCCAAGTACGATACTACGTATAGTTTGGAAAAGATGGATGCTTTGGCAACGGTAATTACACAACTGCCCACAGATAAAAAGTTCTTGCGTAAGATTGTGAGATTAATAGAAGGTCGCAAGAAAATGTACTTTGAAGATAATAAGTTAGACTGGGCCATGGGAGAACTTTTGGCATATGCTTCCTTATTAGAAGAAGGGTACGATGTGCGGATGACCGGTCAAGATGTAGAAAGGGGTACTTTTTCTCACAGGCATGCGGTTGTTAAAACAGAAATGCACGAAGAAGAAGTGGTCTTGTTGAATGAGCTAGGAGAGCATCAAAACGGACATCTAGACATATATAATTCCCTTTTATCAGAATATGCAGTGATGGGCTTTGATTATGGTTACGCCATGGCAAGTCCAAAAACTTTGACCATTTGGGAGGCGCAGTTTGGAGACTTTAGTAATGGTGCTCAAATTGTTATTGATCAGTATTTATCTGCTGCAGAAGACAAATGGAAAATGCAAAACGGATTGGTTTTGTTATTGCCGCACGGTTACGAGGGGCAAGGAGCAGAGCATTCTTCTGCACGTATGGAAAGGTACTTGCAATTATGTGCTAAGGATAATATGTATGTGGCAGATGTTACCACGCCAGCTAACCTGTTTCATCTGTTTAGAAGACAAATGAAGGTAGGGTTTAGAAAGCCATTAGTTGTATTTACCCCAAAAAGTTTGTTAAGGCATCCTAAGGTGGTTTCTACTAAGGAAGAATTAGCAAACGGAACGTTCCAAGAATTGATAGATGATCAAGAGGTGCAGGCTAAAAACGTTAAGTCTCTAGTGTTCTGTACGGGTAAATTCTATTATGATTTGTTAGCTAAGCGCGAAGAGTTGGATAGAACTGACGTCGCATTAGTGAGATTAGAGCAATTATTCCCATTGCCAGCTACACAAATTCGTGAAGTCTTAGCAAAATATAAAGATGCAGAAGAAGTGGTTTGGGCGCAAGAAGAACCAAGAAACATGGGGGCTTGGGGTCATTTATTGATGCATTTAGATGAAGCTAAATCATTCAGAGTAGCTTCTAGAAGGTTCTATGGTGCCCCCGCAGCAGGTAGTTCTGTACGCTCGCACAGAAGACATGCAGAGGTGATAGACTACGTGTTCGATAAAACAAAAGATAATTTCAATAGGTAGAAAAGACAATATAAAGTAGCATAATTATGATTCTAGAAATGAAAGTTCCGTCTCCTGGAGAGTCCATTACAGAGGTAGAAATTGCCGAGTGGTTGGTAGAAGACGGAGATTATGTGGAAAAAGACCAAGCTATAGCAGAAGTGGATTCTGATAAGGCAACCTTAGAATTGCCAGCAGAAGAAAGTGGTATTATTACCCTTAAAGCAGAGGTTGGTGATGCTGTAGCGGTAGGAGAAGTAGTATGTTTAATAGATACTAGTGCAGCCAAGCCAGAAGGTGGCGATGCAGCTCCTAAAAAAGAAGAGAAAAAAGAAGAAGCTCCAAAGGCCGAAGCGCCTAAAAAAGAAGAACCGAAGCAAGAAACCTATGCTACGGGTACTGCTTCTCCTGCGGCAAAGAAAATTTTGAACGAAAAAGGCATTGCTGCTAATGAAATTAAAGGTTCTGGTAGAGATGGTAGAATTACCAAAGAAGATGCTCTGAATGCAAAGCCTTCTATGGGTACACCTTCTGGTGGCAGTAGAGGAGAAACCCGTTCTAAACTTTCTATGTTAAGAAGAAAAGTAGCAGAACGTTTGGTTTCTGTGAAGAACGAAACGGCTATGCTGACTACTTTTAACGAAGTAGATATGACTCCAATTTTTGACTTGCGTAAGCAATACAAAGAGGAGTTCAAGAGCAAGCATGGCGTAGGTTTAGGATTTATGTCTTTCTTTACCTTAGCTTGTGTGCGTGCACTTAAGATGTATCCGGCAGTAAATTCTATGATAGATGGTAAGGAAATGATTTCTTATGATTTCTGTGATGTAAGTATTGCGGTTTCTGGTCCAAAAGGATTAATGGTGCCTGTAATTCGTAATGCAGAGAACTTAACTTTTAGAGGGGTGGAATCAGAAGTTAAACGCTTAGCAATACGTGCAAGAGAAGGAGAGATTACTGTAGATGAAATGACTGGTGGTACGTTTACAATTACAAATGGGGGAGTGTTTGGTTCTATGCTATCTACACCAATAATTAATCCACCTCAAAGTGCAATCTTAGGGATGCATAATATTGTAGAAAGACCTATTGTTAGAGATGGTGGTATTGCAATTGCTCCAATTATGTATGTGGCACTATCTTACGACCATAGAATTATAGATGGTAAAGAATCTGTTGGTTTCTTAGTAGCTGTTAAAGAAGCATTAGAAAATCCTGCAGAACTATTAATGGATAATAATGTGAAAAAAGCGTTAGAGTTATAAGTTACTTTCGTTTTTTTAGATAAAGACATTTTTTGTCATAATCTATAATTGCCCTTCCCTTTTTTAGGATGTCTGCACCAATAATGCCATCCACGGGAAGGGCATTATGGTTTAAAAGCGCTTGGTTAACGTGGCTCATATCAAAAAGTACGAAGTCTTGTTTGTTATAGGTCCATTTGCCAATTGCTATCGCGTTTTTTGTGCTTTTTAACGTTTCCATTTCTGTGCTACCTGCGCCGGCAGCCTTTATATCACTTTCTTCAGATATTAGTTTAAAATATTCCGCCTTGGCAATACCGAGACAGGTGTTAGAAGCACCAGTGTCTAGAATAAATCGACCAGTAATACCATTGATTTCCGCAGCAAGTACAAAATGATTGGTTTCGGTAAACGAAAGGGGAATACGATCGTAGTTTTTCGCCTTTAAAAATTTTTTCAAGCTCATCCTTTATAAAAGGTATAAAGATAAGGCTATTTTTGCCCCATGATTTTAACAGATACCCATACTCATTTATATAGTGAAGCTTTTGATGAAGATAGAGCTGAAATGATGCAACGTGCTATGGAAGCTGGAGTAGAACGCTTTTTTATACCCGCAATAGATGCTTCTTATACAGATGCTATGTATAAGTTAGAGCAATCGTATCCAGAACATATTTTTTTAATGGCAGGTTTACACCCTACACATGTAAAAGAAAATTATTTGGAGGAGTTGGCACATGTGGAGCAGCAATTAATAGATAGAAAGTTTTATGCTATAGGGGAAATTGGTATTGATTTGTATTGGGACAAAACTTTTTTAAAGGAACAACAAAATGCATTTAGGCAACAGATACACTTAGCGAAAAAGTACCAACTCCCTATTGTTATCCACTGCAGAGATGCTTTTGACGAGGTTTTTGAAATTTTAGAGGAAGAGAAAGGAGAAAATCTGTTTGGAATATTTCATTGCTTTACGGGTACAAAGGCACAAGCAGAAAAAGCAATTGGTTATGGATTAAAACTAGGCATAGGTGGAGTTGTGACTTTTAAAAATGGTAAAATAGATCAATTTCTAGCAGATATAGATTTAAAGCATATTGTTTTAGAAACAGATGCTCCCTATTTGGCGCCTACACCTTATAGAGGTAAAAGAAATGAAAGTGCCTATTTGCTTAAGGTAGCAGAAAAATTAGCAGACCTCTATAATATAAATGTTTTAGAGATAGCAAATGCCACTACAGCAAACTCAAAAGAGATATTTGGCGTATAATGGGAAAAAGAGCAAGGATATTACTGATTTACACCGGCGGTACTATTGGTATGGTTAAAGATTATGAAACAGGTGCATTAAAGGCGTTTAATTTTGATCAGCTCTTACAACGCATACCAGAATTAAATCAGATTGATTGCGAAATTAATTCGGTTTCTTTTGAAAAGCCCATCGACTCTTCTAATATGAATCCCGCATATTGGGTAAACATTGCAACTATTATAGAAGAAGGGTACAACGAGCATGATGGTTTTGTGGTGTTGCATGGGAGTGACACTATGAGTTATACAGCTTCTGCATTAAGCTTTATGCTAGAGCATTTGGCAAAGCCAGTAATATTAACAGGTTCGCAATTACCTATAGGAGATTTACGTACGGATGCAAAGGAGAATCTAATAACTGCGATACAAATTGCATCATTATGGCAAGACGGTGAGCCATTGATACAAGAAGTGAGTTTGTATTTTGAATATAAATTATACAGAGGTAACAGAACCATAAAAATGAATGCAGAACATTTTGAAGCATTCACGTCACCTAACTATCCTCCTTTAATGGAGTCAGGAGTGCACCTAAAGGCTCAATCTTCTTTTCTTTACAGACCAAAATCTAAGCGAAAAATTAAAGTGCATAAGCAATTAGATAGAAATGTAGCTGTGCTAAAAATTTTTCCAGGAATTACAAAAAGTTTATTTGAAGCAATAATACATACCGATGGATTACGGGTTTTAATTTTAGAAACCTATGGTGCGGGGAATGCGATGACGGACGATTGGTTTATAAAAGTGTTAAAAAATGCTAAGAAACTCGGTTTACATATTATTAATGTAACACAGTGTGCTGGTGGCGGCGTGGTCATGGGTCAATATGAGACGAGTGAATCTTTAAAACAATTACAACTAATTAGCGGTAAGGATATTACTACGGAGTCTGCAATTGCTAAGGCAATGTACTTGCTTGGGCAAAATGTAGATAAAGATTTGTTTAAATCAATTTTTGAGACGCCAATACGGGGTGAGATGTCCCAAAATTAACTCGACAAATTTTAGTAGTTAATAAATTTTTCGTTTATTGGTCGCCCTAAATAAGGGACTATAGAGAGGTGGCCGAGTGGTCGAAGGCGCACGCCTGGAAAGTGTGTATACACCAAAAGTGTATCGAGGGTTCGAATCCCTTCCTCTCTGCTGGGTAATTAAATTTTTTAATTACGAAATTTTTATATCTTTAACATTATTAACTAACTAAATTTAAGTTTGGACACAATGAAAAAAATATCCTTTTCTCTGGCTACTGCTGGAATGTTTATTTTAAGTACAACAACAGCTTCAGCAGCGTTGTTGCAAGATGAGGCAGCTGCAGAGGCTAGCAAACCTTTTACCCAAGTGTTGAAAGAGCAGTTCATTCAAGGTGGGCCAGTTTTTATGGGTATCGTATTATTATGTTTAATATTAGGTTTAGCGGTAGCTATTGAGCGTATCATTTACTTAAACCTAGCTACCACAAACTCGGCTAAATTAAAGCAACAAGTAGAAGATGCATTAGCTTCTGGCGGTGTAGAGGCTGCAAAAGAAGTTTGTCGTAACACAAAAGGACCTGTTGCTTCTATTTACTACCAAGGTTTAGATAGAGTTGGTGAAGGTTTAGAATCTGCAGAGAAAGCGGTGGTTGCTTACGGTGGTGTACAAATGGGTCAATTAGAGAAAAATGTTTCTTGGTTGTCTTTATTTATCGCTATTGCTCCTATGCTTGGGTTCATGGGTACCGTAATTGGTATGATTGCTGCATTCCAGAAAATTGCTGCAGTAGGTAACTTAAGTGCTTCTTTAATTGCTGGGGACATCCAGGTGGCACTTTTAACTACAGTATTCGGTTTGATTACTGCAATTATCCTTCAAATTTTCTACAACTACATCATTGCTAAAATCGATAGTATTGTAAATGACATGGAAGACTCTTCAATCTCTTTGATTGATATGTTGGCTGCCCATAAAAAGTAATCATTAACAATAATTAATTTATCGAGAGTTATGCATAAAATAATAAAATACGTATTGATTGTCATCGGTGTGGTAGCGGCAATAGCTAGCTTCTTCATGATGCCAGATCCAGCGGATCCAGAGGCAATCAATAGTGCAGGTATAAGCTTAATGTTTGCTCTTACATGGTTATTGCTAGCTGTTGCTACTGTTCTAGCTGTGTTTTGGGGACTTAAGAAAATGGTGACCACACCAGGTGGTCTTAAAAAGGCACTTTTCTCTATTGGTGGTTTGGCTGTATTATTCATCATTGGCTACGCTTTGTCTAGCGGTGATGAAGCGCAAACGGTGGTAGAGACTTTTAAAGGAAAAGATATTGAGCCTACAGCGGGTACGGTTAAAACTATTGGTATGTTATTAAACGTATTCTTTGGTATGACTGCCGTTGCTGTATTGCTTATGATTATTCCTGGGGTAAAGAAGTTAATCGGAAGATAAAAAAGTAATATTATGCCAAGAAGAAAAGGAGCACCAGAGGTTAATGCCGGTTCCATGGCGGATATTGCATTCTTACTACTTATCTTTTTCTTAGTAACTACTACTATAGAAACAGATGCAGGTTTGGATAGAATGTTGCCGCCAATTGATCCGCCAGATACTGATGTGGTGATAAAGCAGAAGAATATCTTTACCGTAAGTGTAAATAGGAACGGTCAAATGTTGGTAGAAGACAATTTGATGGAACTTAAAGATTTACGTGAAGCTGCAATTGCCTTTTTGGAGAATGGCGGAGATGGTTCTTGCAATTACTGTAAAGGTAAAAAAGACCCAACCTCTTCTGATAATCCAACAAAAGCAATTATTTCTCTAAAGAATGATCGTGAAACAAAGTACAGCACGTATATAACAGTTCAGAATGAATTGGTAGGAGCTTACAACGATTTACGAAATAGAGAGGCACAGCGCTTATTCGGTAGAGATTTTACAGATATGGAATCTGAGTTTTTGAATCCAGAAACTCCTGAATCTGTAAAAGATGACCTTAAGGAAAAGGTGACCCGTATCCAGGATTTGTTTCCACAGAAATTGTCCGAGGCAGAGACATCTAGTAACTAATAAAATTATTGTAAATGTCTAAGTTTGCTAAGAAAAAAGATGGTGATGTACCAGCGGTTTCTACCGCTTCTTTACCAGATATCGTTTTTATGTTGTTATTCTTCTTTATGACGGTAACAACAATGAAGGACAGCTCTTTGTTGGTACAAAATACCTTACCTAACGCATCAGAGATTAAAAAGTTAGAAAAAAAGGATCGTATTATATACATTTTTGTGGGTAAGCCAACACAGGAATACCAAAGTGTTTACGGTACGGAGCCTAAAATTCAGCTTAATGATAAGTTTGCGAATGTAAATGAGGTTGGGGACTATATTCTAGCTGAGCGTGCAAAAAAGCCACAAGAATTACAGAATGTACTAACTACTGCTTTAAAGGTAGATAAGGAAGCCAATATGGGGCTTATCTCTGATATAAAGCAGGAGCTTAGAAAAGTGAATGCACTTAAAGTGAATTACACTACTTATGAAGGAGACGCCTTCAATAATTTAAATTAATAAGTAGTTAAGTTAATATAAAAAGCATCCCAAGTGGGATGCTTTTTTGTTTGGTATAAAACGCTTTATAAATTGTGCTTGTATTAACATTCAGTGATTTTTTTCATACAAATTAAGTTTCTAAAGATAATGCAGTAAGGGTTTACATGATATAATAAAAGTTTTGTTAGTGAAGTATTAGGTCTATGTTTGTGGAGGTATTAGTGCTGAGTTTCCTTTTAAAATAATGATACCAATAAAGAAGAGTTCTCATATAAATTAAAATCACTGTCCTAGGGTTATTATATATTGTAGCTATTCTTCTGTACTTTTATGTCATATTAAATGGTATGTATAGAATTACTAGTTTTTTAATTTTAATGTTTACGGTAGTTGGGTTAGAGGCTCAAATTGCAAATGAAGCTGTAGCTGATACTAAATATCGAGAGGATCAATTTAACGTTGCAGTTTGGTATAATTTACTACAAGATAAACCCTCTGGCGTGGTACAGTCTAACCTTTCCTATGGGGTTCAAATGGCGTTTATTAGAGATTTCCCTTTAAATAATAGACGTAATTTTGGGTTAGGTCTGGGTACTGGTATAAGTACCAATTCGTACTATAGCAACATTGTAGCTGTTGATAATGGAAATAATTTTATTACCTATTCAATTGATGCAACAGACAATTTAAAACGCAGTAAATTGGAAACTTACGGTGTTGAATTTCCATTGGAACTTAGATGGCGTTCTTCCACAGCTACGGAATACAAGTTTTGGCGTGTCTATACGGGTATAAAAGCAAGTTATTTATTTGCTACGCGGTCAAAAGCGGTTTTTGAAGAAGGTAAGAGCGTCTTTTACAATCCTAATGTTAGGCAATGGCAATATGGTTTAAATTTAAACTTTGGTTATAATACATGGAATCTACACGTGTATTATGCGTTAAGTAATTTGTTAGATGGTAATGCCATCTTAGAAGGCCAGCCAATTACCGTAAAACCTTTAAGGGTCGGGCTTTCGTTTTATATTTTATAACCAATATTTATAGGTAAAAAGCTGGGCACAGCTGCCCAACAAAAAACCCAGTATAAGTTCTGTAGGTGTATGGGCCTTCATATACAATCTAGAAGTTGCCACCATTCCGCAAAATAAGGTTAGTAAAGAGATGGCTAAGGTAATATTTATTTCAAAGTGTATGCTTAAGCCAATAAGGTAGGCTAAAATACTTCCCATACCGAGCATATGTATGCTAGACTTTACTTTAAAAAATAACATAATTAGAGTAGCAAAAGAGCCGATAAGAAGCCCTACAAAAAAGTAATATAGCTCGTTTATATAATTAAGAGGTATTACCTTATATAAAATCATTAGGTAAATTATCATGCTCAAATACAACGGATATTTGCGCTCGGCTAAGGTGTCTGCAAAAATGGTTTTAATGAGTCCCATATTTCTAAGAATAAAGTAGAAAATTATGGGTATGATAACAGTGAGAATAAAAATGGGCAAAATATTACCGCTTTGTAACTCTAGTGAATTGAACTTAGGAGTTACTAAGAAATAGGCCACTGTGCCACCTATTGGTATAAATAAAGGATGAAAAAGGTAAGAAATAAAGCGGAGTAAAACCTGCATCTAAATTTCCTTTCTAAGTCTTGCCACAGGTAATCCTAATTGTTCTCTGTATTTAGCTACGGTACGTCTAGCTATGGGATAGCCTTTTTCTTTGAGTATTTTGGCTAGTTTGTCATCGGTCAATGGTTTCTTTTTGTCTTCTTCTTTTATAACCGTCTCTAATATTTTTTTGATTTCTTTGGTTGATACATCTTCTCCTTGTTCATTTTTCATGGACTCAGAAAAGAATTCTTTAATTAGTTTGGTGCCGTAAGGTGTATCTACATATTTGCTATTAGCAACTCTAGAAACGGTAGAGACATCCATTTCTATTTCATCTGCAATATCTTTTAAAATCATGGGTCTAAGTTTCCTTTCGTCCCCAGTAATAAAATATTCTTGCTGGTAATTCATTATGGCACTCATCGTCACAAAAAGCGTTTGTTGCCTTTGTTTTATAGCGTCTATAAACCATTTAGCAGCATCCAGTTTTTGCTTAATAAAAAGCACTGTGTCTTTTTGACTTTTACTTTTTTCTTTCGCATTTTTATAGCCTTCTAGCATATGGGTGTATTCTTTGGAAACATGCAGTTCTGGGGCATTTCTCCCATTTAAACTTAGTTCCAATTCACCATCTACTATTCTTATACTAAAATCTGGTACAACGTGCTCAACGATACGAGTATTGCCTGCGTAAGAACCGCCGGGCTTTGGATTCAAGCGTTCAATTTCACTGATAGCTTCTTTAAGTTCTTCTTCGGTTACGCTATGCTTAGTGATTAACTTTTTATAATGCTTCTTGGAAAACTGCTCAAAAGATTTTTCTATTATGGATATGGCTAGTTGTACGTCTGGTGTCTGTTCTTTTCGTTTCAATTGTAAAACCAAACATTCGTCCAATGATCTTGCTGCGACTCCAGGAGGATCTAAGGACTGTACTGTTTTCAAAACATTTTCTACCGTAGCTTCGTCCGTATAAATGTTTTGAGTAAAGGCTAAATCGTCAATAATATCCGTGAGTGGTCTGCGAATGTATCCGCTCTCATCGACGCTGCCTACTAAAAATTCAGCAATGGCCCATTCTTGGTCGTTTAAATATACGGTGCTTAACTGATTTAGAAGGTATTGGGTAAAAGATGTGCCTGCTGCATAAGGTATGCTTTTCTCATCATCATCTGCGCTATAATTACTGGTTTGGGTGCGGTAATCTGGTACTTCATCATCACTTAAGTAGTCATCTATATTAATGTCTTCAGCAGCAATAGTTTCACTATCTTGGGTATCATCATAACTATCTTCAAACCCATCAGAAAGCTCGCCACTTTCTTCCTTGCCACTTTCTAAGGCAGGATTTTCTTCTAGCTCTTGTTTTAACCGTTGTTCAAAAGCTTGCGTGGGCAATTGTATCAGTTTCATTAACTGAATTTGCTGTGGAGATAGCTTCTGAGAAAGTTTAAACTGTAGATGCTGTTTTAACATAAATATGCGTTCCTTTACTTATAAAAATAAAGAATTAGACTTAAAATTCAGCATTTTGTGGAGTCCTAGGAAAAGGAATCACGTCTCTTATGTTCCCCATACCGGTAACAAATAATACTAAACGTTCAAATCCAAGACCAAAACCACTGTGGATGGCGGTGCCAAATTTACGTAACTCTAAATACCACCATAGCTCTTCTTCTTCAATACCTAGTTTAGCCATTTTTTCTTTTAGTACGTCTAAACGCTCTTCTCTTTGCGCACCACCCACTATTTCACCGATGCCTGGGAATAAAACATCCATAGCTCTAACCGTTTTACCATCTTCATTTAAACGCATGTAAAAAGCTTTGATATTTGCAGGATAATCAAACAAAATTACGGGGCATTTAAAGTGTTTTTCTACCAAATACCTTTCGTGCTCACTTTGCAAGTCAGCACCCCATTCTTCAATGATATAATCGAATTTTTTCTTTTTGTTAGGTTTGCTGTTTCTAAGAATATCTATGGCTTCTGTGTAAGAAACTCGTTTAAAATTATTCTCCGCAACAAACTTTAGTTTTTCTATTAAAGCCATTTCGCTGCGCTCTGCTTGTGGCTTACTCTTTTCTTCGTCTAATAAACGTTGTTCTAAGAATTTTAAGTCGTCTTCACAGTTTTCTAAAACATAGCTGATAACCCATTTAATAAAGTCCTCGGCTAAGTCCATGTTGGCATCTAAATCGTAAAATGCCATTTCTGGCTCTATCATCCAAAACTCTGCTAGGTGTCTAGAAGTATTGGAGTTTTCTGCACGGAATGTAGGTCCAAAAGTATATACCTTACCAAGACCCATTGCGTATGCTTCTGCTTCTAATTGACCGGATACGGTTAGGTTGGTTTCTTTACCAAAAAAGTCTTCTTTGTAATCCACATTGCCCTCTTCTGTTACTGGTGGATTTTTGGCATCTAAAGTAGTTACACGGAACATCTCTCCCGCACCTTCTGCATCAGAACCTGTGATAATAGGGGAGTGCATGTAGTAAAAACCATTTTGCTGAAAATAGCTATGTATGGCAAAAGACAAGGCAGAGCGTAAACGCATTACAGCAGAAAAAGTGTTGGTGCGCACACGTAAATGAGCCTTTTCTCTTAAAAATTCTAGAGAATGTTTTTTAGGTTGAATGGGATAGGTTTCAGGATCTGCAGAACCGTGCACAAAGATATCTTTTACTTGAATTTCTACTCTTTGTCCTCTACCTTGACTCTCTACAAGTTCTCCTTTTACCCTTACCGCAGAGCCTGTGGTAATCGATTTTATCAGTTCTTCATCAAAATTTTCGAAATCTACCACACACTGTATATTGTTAATGGTAGAACCATCATTTAGTGCTATAAACCTATTGCTTCTAAAAGTTCTTACCCATCCTTCAATTTGTACATCTTGTGATGCAGGTTCTGTGTTCAATAGTTCACGTACTGATAATCGAGCCATAATCCTAAATTAATTTAAGCTTCAAAGATAGTTTTTTAGTAAAATTCAAAAGGAGAAAAGCCTAGAAAATTCTAAGCTTGTTCATTCTCATCGTCTGGTAACGGTAGCACCCTAATTTGCGGTTTCTTTAAGGTCTTTTTATTGGCAATGTTACGCTCCAAACTCAATAGCAAAGAAGGTAATAAGATTAAATTAGCCAACATTGCAAAAAGTAAGGTGGCCGACACTAAGCCGCCCATGGCCTGTGTACCTCCAAAACTAGAAATGATAAAAACTGAAAACCCAAAGAATAAAACAATAGAAGTGTAAAACATGCTTACGCCGGTTTCTCTTAAGGCGTTGTACACAGATTTCTTTATTTGCCATTTATTGGCGACTAATTCTTGCCTATACTTGGCCAGAAAGTGGATGGTGTCATCCACGGAAATACCAAAGGCAATACTAAAAATTAAGATAGTAGAAGGTTTTATGGGAATGCCTAAATATCCCATTAGTCCTGCCGTAATTACCAAGGGCAGCAAGTTAGGAACTAGCGAAATCAATATCATTCTAAACGAGCGGAATAAATACGCCATAAAAATGGAAATTAAACCAATGGCTAAGGCTAGGGAAATAAGTAGGTTTTTAATAAGATATTTGGTGCCCTTTAAAAACAGAATTGCTTTTCCTGTAATGTACACATTAAAACGCTCTGAAGGGAATATTTTGGCTATGGATTGGAGCAAGTCTTGCTCAATTTCTTCCATGCGTGGCGTCTTAACATCGCGCATAAAAGTGGTCATCCTAGCTACTTGCCCGGTACTATCTACAAAACTTTCCAACAAATTTGCATTTCCAGAAGAGTTTTTGGCCATGTCTAGAATAAAGGTGTTTTCTTGGGAAGTTGGCAGTTGATAGTATTTTGGTATGCCATTGTAAAAAGCTTGTTTGGAATACTTGGCTAAGTTGACCACAGAAACTGGAGTAGATAATTCTGGAATTTCTTCTATTTCATTAGCAATCTTATCCATACGGCGAAGGTTGGCCAGTTTTAGTACGCCGTTCTTCTTTTTGGTGTCGACCACCACTTCTACTGGCATTACACCTTTAAATTCTTGTTCAAAAAACCGAATGTCTTTGAAGAAATTAGCTTCTTTGGGTAAATCTTCTATTCTACTTCCCGTAATTTCTATTTGATAAATACCGATAATGCTCACCACTAAAACAGCTACAGCGGTAAAGTAAACTGCTATTCTATGGTGGCGCACCACTTTTTCCATCCAACCTACAAATTTATCTATCCACTTTTTATTTAAGTGTTTTAAATGTTTCTCTTGCGGTATAGCCATAAAGCTATAAATGATTGGAATAATCATCAACGAAAGCAAAAAAATAGAAATGATATTTATAGAAGCCACAATACCAAACTCTTTAAGTAAATCGCTATCCAAAATGATGAACGTTGCAAAACCAAGTGCCGTAGTGACATTGGTCATTAGGGTGGCGTTACCAATTTTAGAGATAACACGTTGTAACGATTTAGCTTGATTGCCGTGCTTTTTTACCTCTTGTTGGTATTTATTAATTAAAAATATACAGTTGGGGATACCAATTACAATAATTAGTGGGGGAATCAGTGCGGTTAGTATGGTAATTTCATACTTTAACAGACCAAGAATACCAAAAGCCCACATAACCCCAATCACAACCACGAACATAGATATAAAAGTGGCGCGGAAGCTTCTAAAAAAGAAAAAGAAAATAATAGAGGTAACTAATAACGCAGCAAGAATAAAATTACCAATTTCATCTATAATTATTTTGGAATTCCATGTTTTAATATAAGGCATCCCAGAGACTTTAATGTCCATTCCCGTCTCATTCTCAAAATTGGTTACTAAATTTTCTAAATCGGATAGGATAAACTCATTACGGACATTTGTATTTAGAATTTCTTTGTCTAAATAAATAACGGAGCGTACGGTGCCAGTTTCCTTGTTAAAAAGAAGGTTTTGATAAAAAGGCATTTGTTCAAATAAATGCGTTTTTATACGGTCTACTTCCTTTTGAGTTTTAGGTGGATTTTTAAATAAAGGTTTTAGCGTAAACTGAGAAGTAGTAGTGTCCTTTACTAATTCTTGTAAATTTTGTGTGGAAACTACTGAGCTAACTTCCGGAATGGCTTGAAATTGTTTACTTAATTTATTCCACCTATTAAAAAAAGTGGGAGTAAACAGGGCTGAATCTTGAACCGCAACTACGATGGCATTATCCTCTTGGCCAAAAATAGAAACAAATTCGTTATATTGTAATGTCTCTGGATGGTCGTCTGGTAAAACGCTGGCTTCTGTATTAGAAAACCGCATATTTTTCCATTGCGTACCAAGAAAAATGGTTGTCCCAACGATAGCAATTAAAATTAAAATTCTATTACGAAGTATTAATCTTGCTACTGCGGACCAAAATCCTTCCGTTATCCTTTTTACCATGCTTTTCTAAATCAGCGGCAAAGGTAGAAAATAGTAATGTAAGCTGCCTATAGAAGCAAAGGTTTTAACCTAAGTTAAACCTTCATTATTTCTGCCTCTTTTACGGTTAGGATACCTTCTATTTTCTTTATGTACGTATCGGTGAGTTCTTGAACGTCTACCTCTGCATTGGCCAATAAGTCTTCAGAAATATCTAGCTTTTTTAATTCTTTATTGGCCTCTTGTCTAGCGCTTCGTATACCAACTTTGGCGTCTTCTGCTTCTGCCTTAGCTTGTTTTGCCAATTCCTTTCTACGCTCTTCCGTTAAAGGAGGTACATTTATAATAATATTTTCACCATTATTCATAGGGTTAAAACCAAGGTTGGCATTCATAATGGCTTTCTCAATTTCTCCCAATAAGTTTTTTTCCCACGGTTGTACAGAAATGGTTCTACCGTCAGGGGTGTTTACGTTAGAAACTTGAGATAATGGAGTCATAGATCCATAATATTCTACCATAACAGAAGAAAGCATTGCTGGGCTTGCTTTGCCAGCTCTAATTTTTACTAATGATTTTTCTAAGTGTGCTATAGCAGCATCCATACCTTCTTTAGTGCTGTCTAGAATAAATGTAATCTCCTCGTTCATATTTATATATTTTAGCAAGTGGCTTGCAACTTTAATACCAAATTAGTTATTTACTACGGTGCCAATATTTTCTCCGGAAACAATTTTCATTAAATTTCCTCTCGTGTTCATATCAAAAACTACAATAGGTAGTTCATTTTCTTGGCTTAATGTAAAAGCGGTAGTGTCCATTACCTTAAGTCCTTTGGCAAGAACCTCGTTAAAAGAAAGTGTATCAAATTTAGTAGCGGTTTTATCTTTTTCTGGATCGGCAGTATATATGCCATCTACTCTTGTTCCTTTTAGAATCACATCAGCCTTTATTTCAATAGCTCTAAGAACTGCGGCAGAATCGGTGGTAAAATAAGGATTGCCAGTGCCTCCGCCAAAAATAACGACACGACCTTTTTCTAAGTGTCTCATGGCTCTTCTGCGAATAAAAGGTTCGGCAACTTCATTAATTTTAACAGCAGATTGTAAACGAGTTTCTACACCCGCAATTTCTAAGGCGCTTTGCAGAGCAAGACCATTAATTACAGTGGCAAGCATACCCATGTGGTCTCCTTGAACGCGATCCATCCCTTCACTTGCACCTTTAAGGCCTCTAAAAATGTTGCCTCCGCCAATTACAATTGCAACTTCTACGCCTTTAGCTATAACAGCTTTTATGTCCTCTGCATACTCTTTTAAGCGTTTAGCATCTATTCCATAGTTCTGCTCTCCCATGAGGGCTTCACCGCTTAACTTTAATAAAATTCTTTTGTATTGCATGGACAGGTTTTTAAAATCCGAACAAAAATAATCAAAATTATTATTGTGTTTCGCCTAGAATTTAGGTCAAAAAAAAGCCTTGGAACAATCCAAGGCTTTTGTATGTGTTTTATAGGTAATTATTAACCTAAAGCAACTCTTTTAAAGTCAGTAACAGTTAAGTCTGCATCTACAGATTTTACGTAATCTGCAACGCTCTGCTTGTTGTCTTTAATGAATGCTTGGTTAACCAAGGTGTTGTCTTTAAAGAAACGATTTAATTTACCTTTAGCGATATTATCTAACATTGCTTCTGGTTTGCCTTCTTGACGCAACTGGTCTTTAGCAATTTCTATTTCTTTGTCTATGATAGATTGATCAACACCATCTTCATTTAAGGCAACCGGATTCATTGCAGCAGCTTGCATAGCTACATCTTTAGCTGCTTCTTCCGCACCATCGACATTTTTAGACAAGCCAACTAAAGTAGCAATCTTGTTCCCAGCATGGATGTAAGAACCTACAAAGGCAGCGTCTAATTTCTCAAAACTACCGATTTCTATTTTCTCACCAATAACACCTGTTTGCTCAGTTAATTTATCTGCAACGCTTGTACCGTTAAAATCTGCGGCAAGGAAAGCATCTTTAGAATCGTAACCTAATGCCAATTCTGCCAATTGGTTAGCCAAGTCTACGAAACCATCGTTTTTAGCAACGAAATCAGTTTCACAGTTCAAAGAGATAACAACACCACTTGTTTTTGCATCATTAACTTTTGCAATAGCAGCACCTTCAGAAGACTCTCTGTCTGCTCTTTTGGCAGCAACTTTTTGTCCTTTTTTTCTAAGGATTTCAATTGCTTTGTCAAAATCACCTTCTGCTTCTACTAATGCCTTTTTGCAGTCCATCATGCCTGCACCTGTGGCTTTTCTTAATTTATTTACTTCAGCGGCTGTAATCTTTGCCATGTGTTTCGTTTTTGAATATTATGTGTAAAGTAAAACACAAACTTTGTGTTTTGTTTTAGGACAATGTTAAATTACTCTTCTGAGTCTTCTATACCTCCAGATACGCTATCTTGCCATGCCTTAAGCTCGTCCCACTTGCCATCTGCAGCCATTTGCGCTTGTTTAGGCCAAGAAGCTGGCTCTAAATGAGCTAATCTTGGGCTTGCATCTGTAAGGATGGTTTTAATTTGGGCAGGCTCAGCTTTTGCCAAATCAGCATAAGTAGCTATGCCAGCAGCAACTAAAGCTTCTGCAGCTTTAGGGCCTACACCTTCTACTTTAGTTAAATCGTCACCAGCTTTTGTAGCTTTAGCTTTTTTTCCTTCTTTAGCAGGAGCATCTTCTTTAGAGGTTTGCTTTTCTGCCTTGCGCTCAGCTAAACCTTCTGCGATAGATTTTGTTACTTCTGATAAAATGATTTCAATAGATTTACCAGCATCGTCATTAGCAGGGATGATGTAATCAATTGGTCTTGGGTCAGAGTTCGTATCAACCATTGCAAAGATTGGAATGTTCAATTTCAAAGCTTCTTTAACGGCGATGTGCTCACGCATTGTATCTACGATGAAAATAGCCCCAGGTAAACGAGTCATGTCAGAAATAGAACCCAAGTTCTTGTCTAATTTTGCTCTTAAACGGTCTACTTGTAAACGTTCTTTTTTAGATAAAGTGTTGAAAGTACCATCCTTCTTCATTCTATCAATAGAAGCCATTTTCTTAACAGCTTTACGGATAGTAACAAAGTTGGTTAACATACCACCTGGCCATCTTTCTGTGATGTATGGCATGTTTACAGCAGATACTTTGTCTGCAACAATGTCTTTTGCTTGTTTTTTAGTCGCTACAAAAAGAATCTTACGGCCAGAAGCGGCTATCTTCTTAAGAGCTTCTTGCGCCTCATCTAATTTAGCAGCAGTTTTGTAAAGATTGATAACGTGGATACCGTTACGCTCCATGTAGATGTAAGGAGCCATGTTTGGATTCCACTTTCTTGTAAGGTGTCCAAAATGTACACCTGCCTCTAAAAGGTCTTTTACTTCAATGTTTGCCATTTTTTGTTTTCTTAGTTTACGTTCCGTTGAGATAGCAATGTTTAGGTGGTCTGTATTTATACTTCGCCCTACACATTTAGATGCTAAACTAATTTCCAAAAAGCTGTTTTTCCTTTTGGAACAACGACAACTTTTGTTTTTTATAAAATTATACCCGAAGGGTAAACCTCGGGATTTTCAATGAACTGTATATAAAAAGCACGGTTTCCCGTGCTTGAAATATTAACGTTTAGAGAACTGGAATTTCTTACGAGCTTTCTTCTGACCAAATTTCTTACGCTCTACCATTCTTGGGTCACGAGTTAGTAAGCCTTCTGGTTTTAGAACTGTACGATTTTCTTCATTGATTTCGCACATAGCTCTAGACAAAGCTAATCTTATAGCTTCTGCTTGTCCAGTAATACCACCGCCGTATACGTTAACTTTAACATCGTAAGTATCTACGGTTTCAGTTAAAGTAAATGGCTGCTTAACTTTATACTGCAATGGAGCAGTAGTAAAGTATTCTTCTAAAGATTTTTTGTTTACTGTGATGTCGCCCTTACCCTCAGAAAGGTAAACACGTGCAACAGCAGTCTTTCTTCTTCCTATTTTATGAATTACCTCCATTAGTTGAATTCATTTAAATTAATTGCTCTTGGCTTTTGTGCTTCTTGGTTGTGCTCAGCACCTGCATATACTTTTAGGTTACGGAATAACTCTGCACCTAATTTGTTTTTTGGTAGCATCCCTTTTACAGATTTCTCAATCAAACGCTCAGGGTATTTCTCTAACAACTCGCTAGCACTGGTAGAGCGTTGTCCGCCAGGGTAGCCTGTGTAACGCAAGTAAGTTTTTTCAGCCCACTTGTTTCCTGTTAATTGTATCTTTTCAGCATTAACAACAATAACATTATCTCCACAGTCCACATGGGGAGTAAAGTTGGTCTTATGCTTTCCTCTAAGGATTTTGGCAACTTTAGAGGCCAACCTTCCCAAGGTTTCTCCTTCTGCATCTACCAGTAACCACTCCTTATTAACTGTGGCCTTATTGGCAGATATTGTTTTGTAACTTAATGTATCCACTTCTATGAAATCGTATTAGTTTTCAATTCCTTCCCAAATAACGGGCTGCAAATGTACAATTATTAGATTGAATTACAAATGCTTGTAGGTAATTATTTTTTAAGCGCACAAAACTAAGCTTTTTAGTTTGATATAATTGTTCTAATGTTAAATAAAACTTAAAGAATTACAAATGCTGTAACAATCAAAAACAGAACGGGTCTTTGTTGGTACATCAATCAAAAAACGAACAACGTGATAAATTACTTCAAAAGTGCTGTATTGGCAGCACTTGTCTGCAGTCATGCTTTTGCGCAGCAACAAGAAGAAGCACCAATAAGTAGGAAAGACAGTTTGCAGCAGACTATAGTTACAAAAAAAATATATGTTACCAAACCAATAGAAACCCCACCTAATATAGATGGTGTTTTAGATGAGGGCATCTGGGGTGTTGTAGAATGGGCTACGGATTATATCGAAAATCAACCAGATGAAAATACACCCCCAAGCCACCAAACCAAGTTTAAGATTATTTACGATGCCAAATACCTCTACATAGGTGTTCGTTGTTTAGACGATGAGCCCGATAAAATTGTAAAACGCTTGTCTAGACGAGATGGTTTTGATGGAGACTGGGTAGAGTTTAATATAGATAGTTACCATGATAAACGTACCGCTTTTTCTTTTACGGTAACCGCTGCAGGGGTAAAGGGGGACGAATTTATTTCGAATAATGGTAATAATTGGGATGCGAGTTGGAATCCTATTTGGTACACTAAAACCAACGTGGATGATGAAGGTTGGACCGCAGAAATAAAAATACCTTTGAGTCAGCTTAAATTTGGAGATGCACCAGATCAGGTATGGGGCCTCCAATCCACAAGACGTTATTTTAGGGGAGAAGAACGTTCTTTATGGCAACGAAAACCTGTGGACCAGCCGGGTTGGGTAAGTGAGTTTGGCGAACTTCATGGATTAAAAAATCTTGAGCCTCAAAAACAGCTAGAAATACAGCCTTACACCGTTGCTAAAGGTGAAACCTACGAAGCAGAAGAGGGGAATCCGTTTAGAGATGGAGACGATACCAATATTACCGTTGGTCTAGATGCTAAAATTGGAGTTACTAACGATTTAACATTGGATTTAACCGTAAATCCAGATTTTGGTCAAGTAGAAGCAGACCCATCTGCCATTGCTTTAGACGGTTTTCAGATATTCTTTCAAGAGCAGCGTCCGTTTTTTGTAGAAAACAAAAACATCTTTGACTTTCGGGTTTCCAATTCTGAGGCAGGTAACACTTTTGGTTCTGATAACGTTTTTTACTCTAGACGTATTGGTAGAACACCACATGGTTTTCCAGATGTAGGAGATGGTGAATTTGCCAATGTGCCAGATAAAACACCAATTATAGGTGCGGCCAAATTTAGTGGTAAAACAAAAGATGGTTGGGCTATTGGTGTTTTAGAAAGCGTAACGGCAAAAAGATTTGCCACGATAGATGCGAATGGGGATAGAAGAAAGGAGATAGTAGAGCCACTTACCAATTATTTTGTAGGGCGTTTACAAAAAGATTTTAACGAGCGCAATTCTTATGTGGGTGGTATTTTTACCGCTACCAACCGTGCAGATTTACCAGAAAGTTTAAACTTTTTGCACACTTCGGCATATACGGGAGCACTAGATTTTAAACATCAATGGAATAATAGGGATTGGTATGTTGGCGGTAATGTTGTTTTTAGCCATGTAAAAGGAAGCGAGGAAGCCATTCTCAATACGCAACAAACCATTAGGCATTTGTTTCAGCGAGTTGGTGCAGACCATTTAGAGGTAGATGAAAATAGAACATCATTAACCGGAACCGCGGGGAATATTCAGTTAGGGAAAGTAGGTAACGGCCATTGGAAATTTGAAACAGGCGGCACGTGGCGCTCCCCTGAATTGGAATTAAATGATATTGGGTTTCAAAGAGAATCAGACGATATTAGGCATTATACGTGGATTGGTTATCAAACGTTAAAACCAGATAGTACTTTTAGGCGTGTGGGTATCAATTACAACCATTGGTCTGCATGGGATTTTGGGGGCAATCATAATTATTTGCAGTTCAATACCAATAGTTGGCAAAACTGGAAAGGGAATTGGTTTTCAAACGTAGGTTTTAACTATGCTCCCATACAGTATTCTAACTTTGCACTTAGAGGTGGTCCAAGGTTAAAACGTTCTCCATGGGTGAGTTTCTGGAATGGTATAAATACGGATAACAGAAAAAAAATTCGTTTCAACGTATTTCATAATGGACGCAAAGCGTTCGATAATTCACTTAATACCTACTACGTAGAAGCGGGCTTTACCTATCAACCTATAAATGCTTTACGTATTTCCGCTTATCCTTCTTACCAAATAAATAATGATAAATTACAGTTTGTAGATAATTTAGAAGTGGGGGGCGAAACAGTATATCTAAATGGGGCAATAGAACAACGAACTTTAAGCATGTCTTTTCGTTTAAATTATACTATTAACCCTAACTTAACCATACAATATTGGGGACAACCTTTTATTTCTAGAGGGAGATATGCTAGTTTTAAAAATGTTACCAATCCTGTTGCCGATACTTTTGAAAATAGATTTGAAGCTTACACACCGCAGCAAATTAATTTGGTAGATGATACCTACCAAGTGGATACGGATTTAGACGGTACTACCGATTTTAGTTTTGGTAATCCTGATTTTTCTTTTGTACAATTTAGGTCTAATTTGGTATTACGCTGGGAGTATATTCCTGGTTCCGAGATTTTCTTGGTTTGGTCTCAAGATGTATCTAGGTCTGGTGACCCAATGGCTGGTCTACTAGACGACTTGGACAACAATGTTTTTGGCCAAACACCACAAAATATCTTTTTGCTTAAAGCTACCTACCGTTTTGTTTTTTAGTAGTTAAGCACTTTTTCTTAGTTTTTTTCGTTCTTAGAGCAATTCATAAATTAATTTAAGATGAAAAAGAACTTCTTTTTGAGTGCTTTTGCGGCTTTGGTATTATTCTCTTGTTCTAATGATGAAGACGATTCTGGCATGGACAGCCTGGCTGTAAGTCCTATTGTTGGTACTTGGTTAATGACCGATGTGCAAATAGAGGAAGAAAATTCTACACAATTGAATTTATTCGAGGAGATCGTGGATGAATTGAATGCGGAAAACTGTGCGTTGTTGACTTTTGAATTTGATGCTGAAGGTTCCGTTACAGCTACTGATAAGATATCTTTTTTAGAGGTAAATTCTGGTCCTACAGGCTTAGATGTTCCTTGCCCAACCCAAAGCGATACGGAAACTTCTGTTTGGCGTTTAGAAGGAGACCAGCTTACCTTTATAAATGAAGATTTAGAAGAAGAAACAATTACAGTGCAAATAGATGGTGATACAATGGTTGTGGCCGGTAATGAATTTGATGATGAAAATTTAACTGAGGCTACGATAATTTTTACAAAGCAATAGATAAAACCTATCTAAATTGAAAAAGTAAAACCCGAGCTAGTCTCGGGTTTTTATATTTTCAAGTGCCTTGATCAAGGCTAAATTTGCCTCTTTATTGCCAATACTTATACGTACTTTGCCTGGAGCGCCAAACTGTGTTACGGGTCTTACCATGATTCCTTCTTGCATCATTTTATCTGTAAATTCCATTTCTGGCAATGGTGGTTCTATGATAAAAAAGTTCGCTTGGCTAGGCCAATATTTTATGTTGAGTTCCTCAAATGCATCTACAATCATTTTTCTGCCTTCTTTAATCGTTTTTACCGTCTCGGAAATGAATTCGTGGTCATTTAAAGCGCCAATAGCCGCTTCTATGGATGTTATGGGCAATAAAAACGGTTTGTGAATTAATCGCAGGTAATTAGCAATAGTTGCCGTGGTATACCCATAGCCAATACGTAAGCCTGCTAATCCATAGGTCTTAGAAAAACTGTTTAGCCCAATTACGCTGTATCCTTGTTTTACATAGTGCAATGCGGTAACATAATCTTCTGCATCTGCAAAATGCCGGTATACTTCATCTATAACCACCAGAATGCTTTTCGGTACGCGTTTTAAGAATTCATCCAAAACCAACTTTGGAATATATGTCCCCGTAGGATTGTTGGGTGTGGTTAAAAAGATAACCTTGGTTTTGGCCGTAATGGCATTTAAGATGCCTTCTACATCTAACTCGTAATTAGGTGCTTTCAAGGGTACATCTATTTGCTTGCTACCGTACCATCTAGAAAAAACAGCATACGGTAAGAAGCAGGGGTTAGAAAAAATTACCTCATCACCCTCTCGAACAAATGCCCGTAAAAGCATATCTATAACCTCGGAGCCACTATTTCCTGTGATAAATTGGTCCGCTGTAATTTCATTGTTAAAATCTGCTGTAAGTGCTTCCCGTAATCGTATATCCGTTTGATCTGGATAAAGGACTACTTTGTCTAGTATTGCTTTAGCGGCTCTAACGGCTTTTGGGGATGCCCCAAGCGGATTCTCATTGGAAGAGAGTTTGTATATTTTTTTGTTGCTTGGCGGTATGTTTTTGCCGCCTTTATATACCTCCTTGGGTTGTAAAAACGGTTTAAAACTGCTCGTAATATCGTTGTTCATCTTAGTTGTTTAGTGTTTCGGCATGTAGTAATAGTGCCATCGCTTTGATGGTGTTACCTTCTTCTAGAATGGATTTTGCTAGTTGGTGAATTTCTATTTTGGTAGCTGGCAGGTCCATTTCTTTAACTATGGAATTTATCAAATCTGCAGTAGGCAAAGCTTCCATATTGCCCAATCGTCCTAAATTATTTCCTGTTAATACACTACTATTACGTATACCTTCTGGCAATGCATCTACGCCAATGCCAAGTGTTCGTATGGGTTTTGGTATCTCAAAAAGGGCCTCGCCATTGGCATGTACATAATGGCTGCCTCCCATACGCCCAACCAAATCTAATTTGGTAGTATCTAATTGCCCATTGGTAAGATAATCTTCGTTTAGGTGCACATTTACTACTTTGGCAATGACCAAATTTCCTGCTCCTGGCGTTTGTGCTAGCTCTATAACTTCTTGTACGGTGCATTCCAAGGCAACGGGGGCTTCCGCAACTCGGGGTGGTCTTATTTTTTCTGAAGGAGATTGGGTAAAGCCAGCTTTTTCAAATTCGTTTACACCTTTGGCATATGCTGTACTGGCGAGCGACATTTGCTCCACCATTGCGTGATTAACAATATTGATAGTTACTTCTGGTACCTCAACTACATTCTCGTGTGTGTGTTTAAGACTGTTGTCTCTTCCAGAACGTGCTGGAGAAAATATAAGAATAGGCGGATTGGAACTAAATACGTTAAAAAAACTAAACGGACTTAAATTTACCTTGCCTTCTTTGTCTACCGTACTAGCAAAGCAAATAGGTCTAGGTGCAACTGCTGTTAAAAGTATATTATGTAGCTCTGGTTGCGATATGCTGTTTGGGTCAATAGTTTTTATTGCCATACCTCTTTATTTTGTAGGTAAAACCTTTGTACTAACTTTACCAAAACCAATACGTTTCCCCTCTTTTTCTGCATACCCACGCATGGTTACCGTATCGCCATCATGTATAAATTTACGTTCCGTACCATCTTTAAGTTGTACAGGTTTGGTACCCATCCAAGCTAGTTCTAACATGGATCCGTAGCTATTTTCATCTTTTCCAGAAATGGTGCCAGATGCCATCATATCCCCAACATGTAGGTTGCAGCCGTTAACTGTATGGTGAGCCAGTTGTTGGGTCATGTTCCAATACATGTATTTAAAATTACTTTGGCAGATAGTAGTTTCTTCTCCATTTTCGGGAGTTAAAGAAACCTCTAGGTGAATATCATAATTTTTTGAGCCCTCATACTCTAAATACGGAAGTACTTTGGGTTCTTGTGTTGGACCTTGGACTCTAAATTGGTCCAATGCTTCTAAAGTGACAATCCATGGAGAAATGGAAGAGGCAAAATTTTTGGCCAAAAAGGGTCCTAATGGAACATATTCCCATTTTTGAATGTCACGAGCGGACCAGTCATTGAATAATACCAGTCCAAAAATATAGTCTTCTGCTTCACTGGTTGTAATAGCGTCGCCCATTTGTGTGTTCTTGCCGACAATAAAGCCCATTTCCAACTCAAAATCTAACCGCTGCGTAGGCCCAAATATGGGTTGGGTGGCATCTTTGGGTAGGGTTTGTCCTTTAGGTCTGTGTATGGGTTGCCCACTTACCACAATGGAACTAGCTCTACCGTGATACCCAACGGGGATATGTTTCCAGTTGGGTAAAAGCGCATTTTCTGGGTCGCGAAACATCTTACCGACATTAGTGGCATGCTCAATGCTTGAGTAGAAATCAGTATAATCCCCAACGCAAACCGGCATGTGCATTTGAGCTTCTGTTTGGAGCACAAAAAGCTCAGGCTTATTGGCCAAAACGGAATTATCGTCCTGCAACCAAGCTTGAATATCGGTTCTAACTTTAGAAGTGATTTCTTTTCCAAGAGCAATGAAATCATTTAGGTCTGACCGTTCTAAAACCGCTGTATTAAAATTGAATACATCTAATTCTGCAACAGCTGCTAAGTCTAGAATATGGTCGCCAAAGGCAACGCCCGCTCTAGGGCTTCTATCTTTAGTAGAAAAAATGCCAAAAGGAATATTATGAATGCTAAAATCTGAATTAGCGGGTATGTTTATTATCATAGTTTTATATTCATTTCTGCTGTTGCAGAAAACATTACTTAATTTAACCGTGTTTGTGCTATTGTTGGAAAACTTAATTATTCCACCCAAGACTTGTAGTATGCCCCATCATCTATCTTTAAGGCATTTTCTGTAACCATTAAGGGTTTAAACGTATCTATCATAACGGCTAATTCTTCAGTACCTTTTTTGCCAATGCTTGCTTCGTACGTGCCGGGGTGTGGTCCATGGGGTATACCAGCTGGATGCAGGGAAATATAACCTGGTCCAATACCTGTTCTACTCATAAAATCTCCATCTACATAATATAAAACCTCATCAGAATCTATATTGGAATGATTGTAAGGTGCGGGTATGGCCTTTGGATGATAATCGTACAAACGTGGACAAAAAGAGCAGACCACAAAAGCGTTGGTTTCAAAGGTTTGGTGTACTGGAGGTGGTTGGTGAACACGGCCCGTAATGGGCTCAAAATTGTGTATACTAAACCCGTAAGGAAAATTATAACCATCCCAGCCCACAACATCAAAAGGGTGTGTAGCGTAGACTAAGCTATGCAACATGCCTTGTTTTTTAATTTTAAGCGTGAAGGCTCCCTTCTCATCAAAACTTTGTAAATCTTGTGGCAATTTATAATCGCGCTCACAAAAGGGCGAATGTTCTAACAATTGCCCAAACCAATTACGATACCTTTTAGGGGTGTAAATAGGCGAAAAGGATTCCGCAAAAAGAATTCTATTGTCTTCCGTATCAAAATCTATTTGGTAAATCATTCCTCTGGGAATGATTAAATAATCGCCATATTCAAAAGGAATGTTTCCCAAAAAAGTACGTAACGTTCCAGAACCTTTATGAATAAAAAGCATTTCGTCTGCATCTGCATTTTTATAGAAATACTCCGTTAACGATTTTTTAGGGGCTGCCAAGCCTACATGCACATCACTATTTACCAATAAAGGTTCACGAGCTTCTAGATAATCGTCCTTGGGAGCAACATCAAATCCAATAAATTTACGGGAGGTAATGTTTTTGGCTACTGCTATTTTTGGAGCTACATCTACAGCTTTACCAATTTCTTTTACTTGGGTAGGCCGGTGAATGTGATAGGATAGGGAACTCATACCATCAAACCCAATGGTGCCAAACAGTTGCTCATAATACAAGCTGCCATCTGGTTTAGTAAACTGGGTATGGCGTTTAGGAGGTATTTTTCCAAGTTTGTGATAGATAGGCATATGTTTTTAGTTAAAAGGTTTTGTTGGGCAATTGGCATTAAGTTACGGAAAACTAGAACGCCAATTGCGCAATGGTAACCAAATTAATGTAAGGTTCCTCTTAGTTCTTGTTCACGCTCAATAGCTTCAAACAAGGCTTTAAAATTACCTTTGCCAAAAGATTGTGCGCCTTTACGCTGTATAATCTCAAAAAACATGGTAGGTCTTGGTTCTACTGGTTTTGTAAAGATTTGTAGCAAGTAGCCTTCATCATCACGGTCTACCAATATGCCTAATTCTTTTAACGGAGCAATATCCTCATCAATCTCACCTACACGGTCGGTTACCACATCATAATACGTGTCTGGCACTCGTAAAAATTCTACGCCTCTAGAACGTAAGTCACGTACCGTTTTAATAATATCATCGGTGGCAACCGCAATATGTTGTACGCCTTCACCCTCATAAAAATCTAAATATTCTTCTACCTGAGATTTTTTCTTCCCTTCTGCAGGTTCGTTTATCGGGAATTTAATACGGCCGTTACCATTACTCATTACTTTGCTCATTAAGGCAGTATACTCTGTAGAAATGTCATTATCGTCAAAAGAAAGTATGTTTTTGAAGCCCATCACCTGCTCGTAGAAGTTTACCCAGTGATTCATTTTGTTCCACCCTACATTACCTACCATGTGGTCTACATATTTTAAACCAGTTGGGGCCGGGTTGTAATCTGGTGTTTCCCACTTGGTAAAGCCCGGTAAAAAAGTACCGTTGTAATCTTTGCGCTCTACAAACATGTGCACGGTTTCACCATAGGTGTAAATGCCCGCACGCACTACTTTGCCATTGGCATCTTCTTCCGTAATGGGTTCTTGATAGGACCTTGCACCTTTTTCCATGGCGGTATTGTACGCTTGTGTAGCATCTTCTACCCATAGGGCAACCACCTTGACGCCATCGCCATGTTGGTCTATGTGTTTGCCAATGGTTGTACCACTTTTTAATGGAGAAGTAAGTACCAATCTAATTTTATCTTGTACCACAACATAACTTTCGCGGTCTTTTAAGCCAGTAGCCAAGCCCGCGTGGGCTAAGGATTGAAAACCAAAGGCGGTTTTGTAGTAGTGTGCAGCTTGTAAGGAATTACCAACATAAAGTTCTACGTAATCCGTTCCGTTAATAGGCATAAAGTCCTGCTCCGTATATTGTTTTTCTAGTGTATTTGCTTCCATATTGCAGTAGTTTTAGCTTAATACTATCAATTAATTGTTGTTGATGCAACAAAATTAAAAGAAAAATTGAATCACGCTAGGATTTTGTAGAAATTTTAGGTTAAATTTTGCGGTAGTATGTTGAACAAGATTGATGAAATTCACGGCATAGGCCTACACCTAGATTTGGTACTAAGAAAAATACAAGATGCTTATTTGCGGGCCTTTGATAATTTGGATGTACACATAACCATAGAACAATGGGTTATAATGCACCAGGTATATAACATGGGCGAAGAGGCCTCCCAAAGTGAAATAACCCAGCTTAATTTTAGAAATAGAGCCACAATTTCTAGGGTTATTGGAGGTTTAGAACGAAAAGGGTGGATTAAAAAAACGCGTTTTGAAGGGGATTTAAAACGATTTAAATTAGAGCTAACCACTGTAGGGGCAGAAATTGTGGACAAGGTTTTGCCAGAAGCTTTACGTTTGCGTAGGCTGGCCGTAAAAGATATGAATCCTACTGAATTTGCAAACTTTTTAAAGGTCCTGGATACGTTGGGTGCTAATTATGAAGCCAGTTGATAACTTTCCTGTCGCTTCGGTATAAACCTGACAATCGTCATAGTTAACCTCTGCGATTTACTAGAATTTTGAAATGGTATTTTTCTTTAGATTATGGGTTAATCACCTATAGTCTAATTAAGATTGCAAGAAAAACTGGGAAGTACAGGGTAATTTATACTTCAATCCTTAATTTTAAAGAAATCAGAATAGTTAATGACAAAGTCAATTTATATCTCCGGTTTAGAGGCAAATAGTGGCAAATCGTTAGTGTCTGTTGGCATCGTAGATACCTTGCTTAAACGTACGGGAACTGTTGGGTATTTTAAACCCATCATCCTAGATACACAAGAAAACGATGATAACATCACTTTGGTTTTAGGTATGGTAAATTCTAAACAAACGTATGACGAATCTTTCTCATTTCAAGCTAGTGAAATGAGCGATTTACTGGAGGAGGGCAAGTTTGAGCGTGTTATAGAAAGGATAATTGTGGATTACAAGAATCTTGAGAAAAAACACGATGTGGTTTTGATAGAAGGAACCGATTTTGTTGGAGAAAACAGTCATTTTGAATTTGAAATAAACGCACGTATTGCCCAAAATATTGGTGCGCCGGTATTGCTTATAGGTAATGGTAAGGATAAAAAACCTAAGGAATTGGCCCGCCAACTACACATTGCTCTAGACCAGTTTGAAGAGTTTAATTGTGAAGTTATTGGTACTATAGTGAATAAGGTTAAAGAAGATGATACAGACGATTACCTGTCTATGCTACGTGAAAAGCTTGGTGGCACGGGTAAGAAGAAATTGTTTTCTGCCATTCCGCAAATTCCTACACTTTCTGCTCCTATGCTATCAGAGGTGGCAGAGACCTTAAAAGCCCAGGTTTTATTTGGAGAAGAAGAGTTGAACCAAAAACAAATGCATAGGGTGTCTATAGCAGCAATGCAATTAAAAAATTATCTAGAATTTATGAGCGAAGGCTGTGTAGTGGTTACGCCGGCAGACCGTTTAGATATTATTTTAGGAACGTTGCAGGCCAACCAATCTAAAAACTACCCATCAATATCTGGCATCGTCTTAACGGGTATTCATGATGTAGATACGGTGGTTATTAATCTTCTAGAAGGCTTAAAACGGACAGTACCTATTTTAAAGGTGAAAACTAATACGTTTAATACCGCTTTAGCCCTAGATAGCATAGTTCCTAAGTTAAAATTAGAATATAGAACTAAGTTCAATGCGGCTATACGAGAATTTAATTCACATGTAGACGTGGATTACCTTATTAATAAGTTTACCAATTTTAAAACCGATGTTTTAACGCCAAAGATGTTTCGTTACCGAATCATGGAGATGGCAACCGCAAATAAAAAACATATTGTTTTGCCAGAAGGTGAGGATGATCGTATTTTAAAAGCTACGGAAATATTAAGTAGGGATGGTGTAGTTAAAGTCACCTTATTGGGTAACCCTAAAATAATTACAGAAAAAATTATCAATAGTGGCTTGGCTATAGATTTGGAAAAAGTGGCCATAATTAATCCATCAGAATACGTAAAATTTGATCAGTACGTAGAAACGCTCTATGAGGCGCGTAAGCACAAAAACGTTACCCGTAAAATAGCGGAAGATTTAATGCGAGACGTTTCGTATTTTGGAACTATGATGGTCTATTCAGGAGACGCAGATGGTATGGTTTCTGGAGCCGTACATACCACCCAGCATACCATAAGGCCTGCATTGCAGTTTGTAAAAACAAAACCCAATGTAAATGTAGTTTCTTCTGTTTTCTTTATGTGTTTGGAGCACAAAGTACTGGTGTACGGAGATTGTGCGGTTAACCCAAATCCTACAGCGGCTCAATTGGCAGAAATTGCTATTTCTTCTGCGCAAACGGCCAATAATTTTGGTTTGGAGCCAAAAGTGGCCATGCTATCGTATTCTTCAGGTGAATCTGGTAAGGGGGAAGAAGTAGAGAAAGTACGTGAGGCTACTAAATTGGTAAAAGCTAGTAATCCTAATTTGTTAATTGAAGGTCCAATACAATACGATGCCGCAGTTGATTTACAAGTTGGGCAAAAAAAGATGCCAAACTCTTTAGTTGCCGGGAAAGCCAATGTATTGATTTTTCCTGATTTAAATACAGGTAATAATACCTATAAGGCCGTGCAGCGAGAAACCGGAGCGTTGGCTATAGGACCTGTATTACAGGGGCTTAATAAGCCTATAAACGATTTGAGCAGGGGTTGCACGGTAGATGATATTGTAAACACGGTAATTATTACTGCGGTACAAGCCCAAGAAGATTAAAATATCCAACTAAACCCATACAACATTGAGAATCTTAGTTTTAAATTCGGGTAGTTCTTCCCTCAAATTTCAATTAATTCAATTACCAGAGCAGTCGGTTTTAGCTAAGGGCGCCATTGAAGAAATCGGAAAAGAAAAAAGCATTGTAACCTTTTCTTCGGATGCTAAGGAAGGAGTACAAAAAGAAATGGCTATACCTAATTTTGAAGTTGGTCTTACTGTGGTAGCCCAATGGTTAATGGAAGGTACCATAAAGCTCATAGAACAACCGACGGACTTATTTGCCGTTGGTCACCGGGTAGTACATGGTGGAGAGATTTTAAAGAAAAGTATGTTGGCTACACCAGAGGTGAAGGCAGAGATTAAAAAACTTTTTGGTTTGGCACCGCTACACAATTCTGCCAATTTAAAAGGTATTGAAGTTGCCGAACAGATTTTTAAAGGTGTTAAACAATATGCTGTTTTTGATACTTCTTTTTATGCGAATTTACCTGCTAAGGCATATCGATATCCGGTACCTAAAGAGTGGTATACAGATTATGGGGTGCGGGTATATGGTTTTCACGGAACCTCCCATAAATACGTTGCAAATAAAGGTGTAGATTTTCTAGGTTTGGGAGAAAAGTATAAGGTAATTTCTATCCATTTAGGAAATGGCTGTAGCATGGCGGCTATTAAGGATGGAGTTTGTATTGATACAACAATGGGGTTAGGCCCTTTACCAGGTTTAATGATGGGTACCCGAAGTGGAGATTTAGACCCTTCTGTTCTTTTCTATTTGCATGAGAAAGGTTTCACGGTTTCCGATTTAAAGGAAAGTGTTAACAAAAGGAGCGGATTGTTGGGTATTGCGGGTGATAACGATTTGCGGACGATTTTACAAAAAAGAAAAGATGGGGATAAAGATGCAGCTTTGGCCTTGGCCATTTATACGTATCGCATTAAAAAATATATTGGAGCCTATATAGCGGCTTTAGGCGGAATTGATGCATTGATTTTTACAGCAGGGGTAGGAGAGAATAGTGACGAAGTACGATGGGAATCTTGTGAAGGCTTGGATTGTTTTAATATAAATTTGGACGCAGTGTTAAACAATAAACGACTTGCTAACACGCGAAATATAGCTAAAGAAAGTTCTGTGCCTGTTTTAATAGTGCCTACCAATGAAGAATTGGCAATAGCGCTAGAGGCAACAAATCTTTAAAATAAAACCCTTAAGAAGAGAATTCTTGAGGGTTTTTATTTTTTTTCAATGATGTTATATTAATGCGCTTCTAACCAATTTTGGCCAATGCCTACTTCTACATCTAAAGGAACTGCCATGGTATAAGCATTTTCCATTTCAGACTGTATCAATTGTTTCATTTCCTCCAATTCGTCCTTATGACAATCAAACACCAATTCATCATGTACCTGCAATAACATTTTGGTTTTGTATTTGCCTTCTTCTAATTTTTTATGGATATTAATCATGGCAATTTTAATAATATCTGCTGCACTTCCTTGTATAGGAGCATTAACCGCATTACGTTCTGCTGCACCACGTACTACTTGATTTCCAGCATTAATATCCTTTAAATACCTACGTCTACCTAAAACGGTCTGTACATAACCATTATCGCGTGCAAAATCTACCTGCTCGCTCATATAGTTGCGTAATTTTGGGTAGGTTTTGTAATAGGTGTCAATCAATTCTTTGGCTTCTGAACGACTCAAATCAGTTTGGTTGCTAAGCCCAAATGCAGATACTCCATAGATAATACCAAAGTTTACTGTTTTGGCATTACTACGCTGTTCACGTGTAACCTCTTCCATAGGTACTCCAAAAACTTTAGATGCTGTAGCGGCGTGAATATCCATACCGTTTTTAAAAGCTTCTATCATGGTGTCTTCTTCACTTAATGCAGCTATAATACGTAGTTCTATCTGGGAGTAATCTGCGGCTAAAAGCACGTAGTTCTCATCTCTAGGTACAAAAGCTTTACGTACTTGTCTGCCGCGTTCTGTTCTAATTGGAATGTTTTGTAAGTTAGGATTATTACTGCTTAAACGGCCTGTGGCGGCTACGGTTTGCATATAATCCGTATGTACCCTACCTGTAGCTTCTTCCACTTGTTCTGGCAACGCATCTACATAAGTGCTTTTAAGTTTGGTGAGACCGCGGTAATCCAATACATCTTGTATAATTTTGTGCTCCTTGGCCAAGTAAGATAATACATCTTCTGAAGTAGAATATTGTCCAGTTTTGGTCTTTTTAGGCTTGTCCACCAACTTAAGTTTGCCAAATAATATTTCGCCTAGTTGTTTCGGGGAACCTATATTGAATTCTTCTCCGGCTGCCTTAAATACTTTTTGTTCTAAGTTCTTTATGTCGTTATCTAATTCTGTAGATAGGGAGTTGAGAAATTCTTTATCTAAATTAATACCCTCTGATTCCATATCTGCTAAGACACGCAACAAAGGAATTTCTATTTCTTCAAAAAGTTTTGTGGTTTCAGCTTCTTCTAATTCTGGTTTAAATTGCTGTGCCAATTGATACGTTATATCAGCATCTTCTACGGCATATTCCGTTTGTTGATCTAACGGAACTTGGCGCATACTCAGTTGATTTTTTCCTTTTTTGCCAATCAATTCTGTTATTGAAATTGGGGTGTAATTAAGATATGTTTCTGAAAGTACATCCATGTTGTGGCGCATATCTGGGTTGATGAGGTAGTGTGCCAACATGGTATCAAACAATTTACCATTAACATCTACTCCATAGCGATGCATCACTTTAATATCGTATTTTAAATTCTGTCCTATTTTTTCGATTGAATCCGATTCAAAGAAAGGCCTTACCAGTTCAATTTTTTCTTTCGCTTCTTGCTGATTCTCAGGAAAGGGAATGTAAAATCCTTTACCAGCTTCCCAGCTAAAAGCGATACCAACCAATTCTGCTTCTAAAGGGTTTAAAGAAGTGGTTTCCGTATCAAAACATACCGAAGTCTGTGAAAGTAAGTTTTTCAGAAACATTTCAGTAGCAAAACCTTCTTCTACTAATTGGTAATGGTGGCTTACATCTTTTAAAGTTTTACGACTATTACTTTCTGTAATGGTGGCAGCAGCTTCAGCAGGGTCGCCACCAAATAATGTAAATTGACCACTACCCGCTAATTTAACTTCTTTTTTAGCCGTTGTTGTACTGCTGATTTGAGTGCCCGCATCTGCTTCACCAGCATATAATTTTAAGAACTGGTCTTTTAGGCGTCTAAATTCCAATTCTTCAAACAACTCTTGTACTTTCTCAGCATCTGGCGGACAAATTTCATAATCATCTGCATCAAATGTTACCTCGCAATCAGTCTTGATTTCAGCAAGTTGGCGGGATAGTCTACCTAATTCCGCATTTGCTTCAACCTTTTCTTTCATTTTTCCTTTTAACTGGTCCGTATTGGCCAGCAAGCCTTCCATGCTACCAAACTGTTCCAGAAACTTTTTTGCGGTTTTGTCTCCAACACCAGGTAATCCAGGTATGTTATCGCTCGCATCGCCCATCATCCCTAAATAATCTATAACCTGTTCTGGGCGTTCTACTCCAAATCTTTTTTGCACCTCTGGAATTCCCCAAATCTCTATACCATTACCCATACGGGCAGGGCGGTACATAAAGATGTTTTCACTTACTAATTGCCCAAAATCTTTATCTGGAGTCACCATAAACACCTTGTAGCCTTCTTTTTCGGCCTGCTTGGATAGCGTACCAATTAAATCATCCGCCTCATAACCCTCTAGTTCTACAACAGGTATCTTCATTGCCTTTAAAATGCTTTGTATATAGGGTACGGCAATTTTGATAGCCTCTGGTGTTTCGTCTCTATTCGCTTTATATTCTTCAAACAATTCTGTACGTTCCACACTCCCTCCTTTATCAAAGGCTACGGCCAAATGGTCTGGTTGCTCCCTTCGCATCACATCAAAAAGAGAATTCATAAATCCCATAATGGCACTAGTATCCATGCCTTTGCTATTGATTCTTGGGTTTTTGATTAATGCATAGTAACCACGGAAGATAAGTGCGTAAGCATCTAAAAGAAATAGTCTTTTTTGTTCGGACATCAGAATAGTGTTAAAAGCACGAATTTAAAAATTACTACTGAGATTTAAGTGCTGTGGACTGCTAAAGCATGGAATGGTTGGTGTTAAGCTTTGTAATTAAAGCTTTAAAGTTTGTTAACGGTAAAAACTACTGACCTGTATGTTGTCATGACCGCTTGCATCGTACTTGCGGTACGTGAATCCTGGATGTACACAATACCCACCTGTTTCTCCATTTTTATTGATAGCCAAGAAACCGATTTGGAAATCTTTACGGTCCTTGTTTTTAGCCATAATTCGTTTTACGCCTTCTTCGCAGGCTTCTTGCGGACTTTTACCTTGCCTCATGAGTTCTACAATTAAAAAACTGCCAACAGTTCGTATCACTTCTTCGCCCACACCAGTGGCTGTGGCTCCGCCCACTTCATTGTCTACAAATAAACCAGCACCGATAATTGGACTATCCCCAACTCTTCCGGCCACTTTATAGGCCATTCCACTAGTGGTGCATGCGCCGGCAATGTCGCCCTTCTTATCAATGGCGAGCATGCCAATGGTGTCATGGTTTTCTATGTTAATTATGGTTTCGTACTTAGAATTTTTCTTCCATTCTTCGTACTGTTTTCGCGTGCTTTCGGTGAGTAGGTCTTCTTTTTTAAACCCTTTTTCATAAGCGAATTGTTCAGCTCCTTTTCCTGCTAAAATAATATGGGGCGTTTCTTCCATCACCTTGCGAGCAACACTAATAGGATGAGCAATATTTTGTAAGTATACTACGGCTCCGCAATTACTGTCTTTGTCCATAATGCAGGCGTCTAAGGTTACATTTCCATCGCGATCTGGTCTTCCGCCTTTGCCTACGGTTTCATTAGTGGGGTCTGCTTCTTCTACCATGACCCCTAGTTCAACAGCGTCTAATGCAGAAGCGTCTGTTTGTAAAACTTCCCAGGCTTTAGCCGTGGCATTTTTGAAATTCCAAGTACATATCACGATTGGTTTTACTGGATTTGATACGGTGCTGGATGTTTCTTTTTTTGTTTCTGTATTGTTGCAAGAGGCTAGTAATGGTGCAGAAAGTGCTCCTGCAGTGGTTAGACTGGAATTTTTTAAGAATTTTCTTCGTTTCATGGTGGTTGATTAAATTTAGCTTTCTAAAGATAGAAATATGCTAGTAGAAGTCTGTGCAAATTCGCTTACCTCCGCTCAGAGAGCGATGAATGCAGGAGCAGATAGGATAGAGTTGTGTTCGGAATTAGGGGTAGGAGGTATTACACCATCTTTTGGCTTATTAAAATTGGTAAAGAAATCACTCCAAATACCAGTGCATGTACTTGTTCGTCCAAGAAGTGGTCATTTTACTTATAGTAAAGATGAGTTTAAGGTGTTGCTGGCGGATGTAGAGATATGTTTGGAATACGGTGCAGATGCAATTGTGATAGGAGTGTTGTCGGCAGATGGTGCAATTGACGTTACTAGGATGAAGCAAATAAAAAAAATATGTGGTGCCAAATCTTTAGTTTTTCATAGAGCGTTTGATTGGGTTCCAAATCCCCAAAAAGCTTTAAAGGTTTTAGAGGATTTGGGGGTTTATGCGGTGTTGACCTCTGGTCAACAAGTTAGCGCAGAAAAAGGCATACCAGTCTTGCAAGAGTGGCAGCAACAATCTAATGTCCAAATTATGGCGGGCGGGGGTATTACAGCAGCAAATGCCACACGTTTTAAAGCTGCAAACTTGGCTGCTATACATTTATCAGGAACAAGCTTTGAACAACAATTAGATATAAGGGGTAAAATTAGCATGAATTCCCTCAAACATTTAGTAGAAAGTCAGGTGTCGGTAACGCAAAGGGGTGCCATACAATCGGTGATAAAGGCCGTTAAATAATACATAAATGATAGAGCTAGCCTATATTAACCAATATATTTGTTAAAAAAGCTATGACACGCTGGATTATATTTTCTATACTTTATTTGGTAATGGGGTTCTATGCATTGCAGGGTATCCGCACTGCCGCTAGACAGCCTTGGGTGCATTACACATTTATAGTAGTATCCCTTTTGGTGTTAGGTAATTTTATCTATCAATTTTCAATAGCAGATTCTGGAAGGGTGCTAAGTAGGCCTAAGAGTTATGCATTCGGTTTTCTTTTAGCTATGCTATCTTTTCAATTAATTACCATCATTTTTTTGTTTGGGGAAGATGTATTTAGATTATTAGTAGGTACTTATAATAAGTGGTTTAACGCGAATAAAGCATTTACCATACCAGAAAGGAGAAGATTTTTAAGTCTATTAGGACTTGGTTTGGCTGCCTTACCATTTGGGGCCTTGTTGTATGGAATGTATAAGGGTAAATATAATTACAAGGTACTTTCTTATGATTTGGAGTTCGATGATTTGCCAGAAGCATTTCATAATTATCAAATCACTCAAATTTCGGATATACATAGCGGTAGTTTTGATAATTATGATAAAATTAAATACGGCATAGATTTAATAAATAAGCAACAAAGCGATGTTATTCTTTTTACTGGAGATATGGTAAATAACATGGCAACAGAAATGCTTCCTTGGAAAGATTTGTTTGGAAGTTTAGAGGCAAAAGACGGGAAATTTTCGGTTTTAGGGAACCACGATTATGGTGATTATGTGGAATGGGAGAGTAAGGCAGCTAAGGCAAAGAATTTAGAGGATTTAAAAGGGTTGCAAAAAGAAATGGGCTTTAATCTCTTACTCAATGAAGCCAATTATTTAGAAAAAGGCGGCCAGCGTATTGCGCTAATTGGTGTGGAAAATTGGGGCGCTGGTGGTTTTATAAAAATGGGTGACTTGCAGAAGGCTGTAGCGGGTGTTCAAGAGAAAGATTTTAAAATATTGATGAGTCATGACCCCTCTCATTGGGAGCAGCAGGTAATCCATGATAAGCACCATTATCATTTAACATTAAGTGGGCATACCCATGGAATGCAATTTGGAATAGAAATTCCAGGTTGGTTTAAATGGAGTCCTGTAAAGTGGCGGTATAAGCATTGGGCTGGTATTTACGTAGAAATGGGGCAGTTTATAAATGTGAATAGAGGTTTTGGTTTTCTTGGTTACCCGGGAAGGGTAGGTATATGGCCAGAGATTACAGTTATTCGTTTAAAGAAGAAAGGTTTAACTTGAATTTAACGGTGTTCAAGGCTCAGGGAGATGTACTTAATGTATTACTTTAACAATTTTTCTTACTTTTGATTACAACAAAATCATTTTCCATGTCCAAATTTGGTGAACTTATAGATTTAAATGTACCGGTTCTATTGGATTTTTATGCCGATTGGAATGAGCAGTCTACTTCTATGCATCCAGTGTTGAAGGATGTTGCTGCCGCCTTGGGTGATAAAGGTAAAGTGATTAAGATAGATGTTGAAAAGAATAAAGAGCTTTCACAGGCACTTCGTATAAAGGGGTTGCCTACATTAATGATATACAAAAAAGGGGAAATGGTCTGGCGCCAAAGTGGTGAGCAAGATGCAAACACTCTAATAGGAATTCTTAACGAGTATATCTAATTTTCCAAAGGTTTTAAAAGTTTTTTCGCTTTTTATGGTAGCTAGGCAAAGCTATCGGTTTTTCTTATGCCCTTTTTAAGCTTACATAATATAATTAGAGTAATGACTCCACTGCAGCATTAATTTGCTACAGTGGTGCCATCTTCTAATAAAAGCGTTGTGTCTACAGGTATGGTGTCTAGCGGCATAGAGTCCATTGGGGTGTCTAAGGTAGTGCTTGATGGCATCTGTGGCTCGCTGTCATCTATAAAATTATCAAACAGTCCAATATATTCCCTTAAAATCAACGACTCTTTTTCTGCAAACTCAGTATCATTGTTGTCTTGTGTAATGAAAACAATTCGTTGATAGCTTTCCAGATTATTTAAGATATCTTCAATTTTCTCGTATTGCTGGTCTTGAGGAATGTTTGCTAGATATTCCAAACGTTCCTGATAAATCTTTTTCAATTTTTCAAAAGTAGCTCTAGCCTTTTGTTGCTCTCCAACTTTATAATACCCATCCATGAAGGGTTCTACAAATGCGTAAAAGCCAAAATATTCTACGGGCATGTTGGTCATGGTAATGTCTATAACCTCTCTGGCACGGTCTATCTTGTTTTCAGCTATGAGTTGTTCGGTTAGCTTGGCAAGATTACTTCTAAAAGAAAGTCCTTGAGATCTAGTCTGTGGATCATGATAAATATCCGAGCTGCCAGAATTGCCCCAATCCCACTTTTTAACAATGTTGTACATCAAATCAGTATCTATTCGCCCTAATTCAAAAGAATTTGGATTTTCTGTTTTAATAGGAACCAATTTGTACACTAAGCCGTCTAACTGTAGATATTCTTTCATCCAAATATATTCAGAAGAATCAAAGCTTCCGCCAGAAAAGTATATTGGGCGTTTCCAATCGTTGTTTGCAATAATATCTAACATAAGAATGCGGTTTTTAGGCAATGCACTCTTAGGAAGGTCTATATCTATATAATCAACTATTAGGGCAGAGTCTTTTTCTTTAACAAGGCCGCTTTCTATAACGTTCTTTTTGTTTACAGGTACTCTAATTTTATTTGTAGGATAATAAACAATATCTAAGTTGCTTTCTGAGAAACCTGTTAAATCTCTACCTTCTTTTTCTAAAAGATATCTAAATTTAGTTTGGGGTTTGTCACTGCCCACCCAATTCATAAAATCTTTAATGCTCCAACGATTTTCTGTAATCCCTTGATAATAAATTGCCTCTCTATTGCCAAAACTATATTTGTCATGCGTTAGTTGAGAAGGAATAGGGTCGCTTTCATAAGCTTTACGCTTCATTTGGTCAATGTACCAATCTGTAGCAAATAAGCTAGTGTTTACTATACGGACATCCGTACGGTACTCCTCAATTTCTTGCGCATACCACAATGGAAAGGTATCATTATCCCCGATAGTAAATAAAATTGCCCCAGCATCTTCTTGGCATGAGTCTAAGTACGCCTTTGCACTAGATCTGGCAGTGTACCTTCCACTACGATCATGATCATCCCAGTTTTGATAGGCCATAAGTAATGGTACAGCTGCTAAACATAGCAGGCTAACTAGTGGAGCTGTAATCTTAGGTTGTAGTAATTTTTTTAATTCATCATACAAGCCATAAACACCAAAACCTATCCAAATGCAAAAAACAAAGAATGAGCCTACTAAGGAATAATCGCGCTCTCTAGGTTGAAAAATATATGGATTTGTATAAAACTGAATAGCCAATCCTGTAAATAAAAAGAATACAAACAGTGCCCAGAAACTTTTAGGGTCTCTGCTGATTTGGAAAACCATACCTATAATTCCTAACAATAGAGGTAAAAAGAAATAGGTGTTCCTAGCCTTATTATCCAATACCTCAGAAGGTAAATTGTCTTGGCTTCCTAAACGGATACTATCTATAAAGCTAATTCCACTAAGCCACTGTCCATTGTCGTCATACCTGCCTTGCACATCATTTTGTCTACCGACAAAATTCCACATAAAATAGCGCATGTACATGTAGCTCCACTGAAATTCCAAAAGATACGTTAGGTTTTGTCCTAGAGTAGGTGGTTGTACGTCTATGTAATCTGCAAAACTATTTAGAAACTTAATGTATTGCTCGGTATCTATTTCTCCTTCCGCATCTAATTGTTTAAATTGTTTTACGGCATCTCTAAGTTGAATGTCTGCAATGTATTCTGGCTTTATTTTAAAATCTAACCTGCCAAAATAGCGCATATAGTTTTCTGCATTTTGCTCGCTCCATAAACGCGGTAAGAATCCTATATGCTTTTTATTTGGACCAGGAATTGCATCCTTGTAGTGGTTTACAATAATGTATTTACCAGACTTTTCGTCCTTTTCATATTTAGGTTGGTCGTCTAATTCTTCCCCTGCTGCGGCATAAGCATTAGAATAATAAGAACCATAAAAAGGGCTTTCTGGACTTGGATATTGCTCTCTGTTATAGTATGCTAGTAAGGAACGTGCATCTTCTGGATTGTTCTCATTTACTACTGTTTTGGCATTGGCACGGATAGGAAGCATTAGCCAAGAAGAAAATCCTAAAATCAAAAACATAAAACAAAGAACAATTAAATTGCCTGTGTAATAATTGTTTTTACGGGTATAAGAAAGTCCAAAATAGAATACCGCTATAAAAATGAGTC
This sequence comes from Croceivirga sp. JEA036, assembly GCF_011882165.1. Taxonomy (NCBI): domain Bacteria; kingdom Pseudomonadati; phylum Bacteroidota; class Flavobacteriia; order Flavobacteriales; family Flavobacteriaceae; genus Croceivirga; species Croceivirga sp. JEA036. The sequence goes on along the minus strand of NZ_JAATON010000002.1, from coordinate 391,474 downwards.
CCATTATTATGGTGCCAGAATTAAATGGTAGTCCTACCTGATTTACAAAGAAAATTTCGCTCCAGCCAAAAAGTTTTAAAACGTAGGTTAAACTAAATTTATAAACCAACATTAAAATGGCAACCACAGCAATATTCGCAAGTAAAAAGTTCTTAATGGTGGTGTCTTTGTACTTTTTAAAATAATAAAGTAGGCCTATGGAGGGTATGGCTAAAAAGCCCATAAACTGTATTCCAAAAACTAGGCCAACTACAAAACATATTAGCAATAACCATTTGTTGCCACGTGGGTCATCTAAGCGGTCTGTCCATTTAAGCCCTAGCCATAACAACAATGCCATTATTAAACTAGCCATAGCATACACCTCAGTTTCTACAGCATTAAACCAAAAACTATCAGAAAAAGTAAAAGCCAAGGCGCCTACAAATCCGCTACCAAAAATTGCAATTGCTTTATTATTGCTAATTACGGTCTTTTGGCTGCTCATTTTACGAGCCATATTGGTAATAATCCAGAAGGTAAATAATACAGCAAAGGCACTAGATACCACAGAAACTAAATTTACCATTAAAGCAATTTTAGAATTGTCTCCAAAAGCAAACATAGAGAAGAAAGCTCCAATCATTTGTAATAAAGGAGCTCCTGGCGGGTGGCCAACTTGTAATTTAGCAGAGGTGGTTATGTATTCTCCAGCATCCCAAAAACTACCCGTGGGTTCTACAGTTAAAACATAGGTTATTAAGGCAATAGAAAATGCGGTCCACCCAAAAATGGTGTTCCACTTGTCAAAATTTTTTGCAAACATGTGGTGTGTTCTTTACCAATTGGGGCGAATTTACCAAATTAATAAAACATCTAACTGTATTTTTCTAAAAGCTTTAACAGGCTATTTCAGCAAGAATTAAAATTAATATTTAAAAAAAATGTTTGCTATCCTAAAAGTTTGTATTAAATTTGCACGCTCAAAATGGTACTGGCCTATGGTGTAATTGGCAACACTACTGATTTTGGTTCAGTCATTCTAGGTTCGAGTCCTAGTAGGCCAACAAGAAAATCCCGACCTTTGAGTTGGGATTTTGTTTTTACGCCTCTTTTTGATTACTGTGGAATAATCGTATATTTGCAGGGCTGAAAGGATAAAAAATTCATGAGGGGACTAATTGTCCCCTCTTCTTTTACTTGTAAGATTATGTTTAAGGAAAAAGTTAAAGGGTTGTTAGATAGTGCTTTGGAGCAAAGAAAGGACCTTTTCTTATTATCTTTTACTGTTGGTGCAGATAAACACATTAAGGTGGTTTTGGATGGTGATGATGGGGTAAACCTTAAAGATTGCATGGATGTTAGTCGTGCTATTGAGCATAATTTGGACAGGGAAGAAGAAGATTTTTCTTTAGAAGTTACTTCTGCTGGCGCAACTGCACCCTTAACGTTGCCAAGGCAGTATACTAAGAATATTGGTCGTAGTTTAGAGATTAGACAAGGCGATTATAGAATAGAGGGAAAGCTGATAGCAGCAGACTCGGATACCATAACCTTAGCTTGGAAGGCTAGAGAGCCTAAACCGGTGGGTAAAGGAAAGCATACCGTTCAGAAAGAAGAACAGTTTTCAATTTCTGAAATAGACGAAGCAAAAGTTGTTTTAAAATTTTAATTGTAGACCGCAATGGAAAACATGGCGCTTATTGAATCCTTTAGTGAATTTAAGGATGATAAGTTTATAGATAGGGTGACCCTTATGGCAATTTTGGAAGATGTATTCCGTAATGCCTTAAAGAAAAAATTCGGTTCTGATGATAATTTTGATATCATTATTAACCCGGATAAGGGTGACTTGGAGATTTGGAGAAATCGTGTGGTTGTAGAAGACGATGAGGTAGAGGATCCTAATGAAGAAATCTCCTTGACAGAGGCAAGAAAAATCGAGCCAGATTTTGAAGTGGGGGAAGATGTTTCTGAGGAAGTGAAGTTGATGGATTTGGGTAGAAGGGCTATTTTGGCATTGCGTCAAAATCTAATTTCAAAAATTCATGAGCATGATAATACCACCATCTATAAGCAGTTTAAAGATTTAGAAGGTGAGATTTATACGGCAGAAGTGCACCATATTCGTCACAAAGCAATCATTTTGTTAGATGATGAAGGTAATGAGATTATTTTGCCTAAAGACAAACAAATACCTTCAGATTTCTTTAGAAAAGGAGATAACGTACGTGGTGTTATAGATAGTGTAGAGCTTAAGGGTAATAAACCAGCTATTATAATGTCTAGAACAGCACCTAAGTTTTTAGAGCAATTATTCTTTCAAGAGATACCAGAGGTTTTTGATGGTTTAATCACAATTAAAAAAGCGGTACGCATTCCTGGGGAAAAAGCTAAGGTAGCAGTTGATTCCTATGATGATAGGATTGACCCAGTGGGAGCTTGTGTGGGGATGAAGGGTTCTAGAATCCATGGCATTGTAAGAGAGTTAGGTAATGAGAATATTGATGTAATCAATTGGACAAATAATACTCAACTTTTAGTAACAAGAGCTTTAAGTCCAGCAAGAGTTTCTTCTGTTAAGTTAAATGAAGAAAAGAAAACAGCTCAAGTTTACCTAAAGCCAGAAGAAGTTTCTAAGGCAATTGGTAGGGGAGGTCATAACATTAGGTTGGCGGGTCAACTTACAGGTTATGAGATAGATGTTTTCCGTGAAGGAGTAGAAGAAGATGTAGAATTGACAGAGTTCTCTGATGAAATTGATACTTGGATTATAGAAGAATTCAAGAAAATTGGTCTAGATACAGCGAGGAGTGTATTGGAGCAAGAAGTTGGCGATTTAGTAAAGCGTACAGATTTAGAAGAAGAGACTGTTGCAGAAGTGGTGCGTATACTAAGGGCTGAGTTTGAAGATTAAAGTATATATTAGCAGCTAATTTTAAGGGAGTATAAAGATTTTTATGGCAGGAAACCCAACAATACGATTAAATAAAGTTCTAAGGGAATTGAACATTTCATTGGATAGGGCCGTTGATTACCTTTCATCTAAAGGGCATGATATAGAGGCGAGACCAACGACCAAGATATCTAGTGAGGTGTATCAAGTGCTGTTGGATGAGTTCCAGACCGATAAGAGCAAGAAGGTGGCTTCTAAAGAAGTTGCTGAAGAAAAGCAAAAGGAAAAAGAGGAGCTTAGATTGCAAATTGAGCGCGAACAGGAAGAGCGCAGAATTGCAAGAGAAAAAAGACAGTCCCAACGCGAGGTTATTAAGGGGCGTGTTGAGCTTTCGGGTCCAAAAACTGTTGGTAAAATAGATTTGGATAAAAAGCCTGGCACACCTGTGGAGCCTAAAGAAGAGCCTACAAAAGAGGTGGAGCAGCCAAAGCAGGAAGAAGTGGTTAAAACGGAACCTAAAAAGGATGTGGAGCAGCCAAAAGTTGAAGTTAAAACTCCAGAGCAACCTAGAAAAGAAGAGCTGCCTAAACAGCAAAAACCAGTAGCTGAAAAAGAAGCCCCAAAACCAGAGGTTAAGCCCGAGCCAAAAAAAGAGGAGCCAAAGGTAGAAGCGGCTAAAACAGAGGAAGCTCCTACTCCAGGTTCAGATACCATTAAGACAAAATATCAGAAACTTTCTGGTCCTAAGCTTACGGGTGCTAAAATCGACTTAAGTAAGTTTGAAAAACCTAAGAAGAAAAAGGACGATAAGAAAGACGATAAAAAAGATAACAATAACAATCGCAGAAAGCGTAAGCGTATTGTAAGTAATAAACCAGGCGGTGGTCCTGGTGGTAACAACAATAATAACCGAGGTAGGAATAATAACCGTAAAGGTGGGCAGCGTAACAACAATGCTCCTAAAGTGGAGCCTACAGAGGAAGAAATCCAAAAGCAAGTAAGGGAAACCTTAGAAAAGCTTCAGGGTAAATCTTCTAAAGGTAAAGGTGCTAAATATCGTAGGGAGAAAAGGGATCAGCACCGTCAGCAAACAGAGAAAGATTTACAACAGCAAGAAAAAGAAAGCAAAGTATTAAAGGTAACGGAATTCGTTACTGTTAATGAAGTAGCCACCATGATGGAGGTTTCTCCTATGGAAATAATTTCTGCGTGTATGTCCCTTGGGATGATGGTGACCATGAATCAGCGTTTGGATGCAGAAACCTTAAGTATTGTTGCGGATGAGTTTGGATATGAGGTAGAATTTGTAACGGCGGAGATAGAAGAGGCTATTGAAGAGGTGCAAGATGCGGAAGAAGATTTACAGCCTAGAGCTCCTATTGTAACGGTAATGGGTCACGTAGATCATGGTAAAACTTCTTTGTTAGATTATATTCGTGAAGAGAACGTAATTGCCGGAGAAAGTGGAGGTATTACTCAGCACATTGGGGCGTATGGAGTTACTTTAGAGAGTGGTCAAAAAATAACTTTCCTAGATACTCCAGGTCACGAAGCGTTTACTGCGATGCGTGCTCGTGGAGCTCAGGTTACGGATATTGCTATAATTGTTATTGCTGCGGATGATAGTATCATGCCGCAAACTAAAGAGGCAATAAGCCATGCGCAAGCAGCAGGTGTGCCTATAGTTTTTGCAATAAATAAAGTGGATAAGCCTACAGCGAATCCTGATAAAATAAAAGAAGGTCTTGCGCAAATGAACTTGTTGGTAGAAGATTGGGGTGGTAAAATCCAATCTCATGATATTTCTGCCAAAACGGGTCAAGGTGTTAAAGAGCTTTTAGAAAAAGTTTTATTAGAAGCGGAACTGCTAGAATTAAAAGCAAACCCAGATAGGTTAGCAGGTGGTACGGTAGTAGAAGCTTTCTTAGATAAAGGTAGGGGGTACGTTTCTACGATTTTGGTTCAAAACGGAACGCTTTCTATTGGGGACTATGTGCTAGCGGGTACTTGTAGCGGTAAGATTAAAGCAATGCAAGATGAGCGCGGTAAAAACATTAAAAAAGCAGGACCGGCAACTCCAATTTCAATCTTAGGTTTAGATGGAGCGCCACAGGCTGGTGACAAGTTTAATGTTCTTGAGGATGAAAGAGAAGCTAAGCAAATAGCAGCCAAACGTTCGCAATTGCAGCGAGAACAATCGGTTCGTACGCAACGTCATATCACTCTAGATGAAATTGGTAGACGTATAGCGCTAGGAGACTTTAAAGAGTTGAATATAATTCTTAAGGGTGATGTGGATGGTTCTGTTGAGGCATTAACGGATTCCTTCCAAAAACTGTCTACAGATGAGATTCAGGTAAATATCATTCACAAAGGTGTTGGGGCTATAACAGAGTCTGATGTTTTATTAGCGAGTGCTTCTGACGCTATTATTATTGGCTTTAACGTTAGGCCAATGGGTAATGTTAGAATGGTGGCAGATAAAGAAGAGATAGATATTAGAACCTATTCTATTATTTATGATGCTATTAATGACCTTAAAGATGCAATGGAGGGGATGTTATCTCCTGTAATGAAAGAAGAGGTTACGGGTACAGCAGAGATTAGAGAAACGTTCAAAATTTCCAAAGTGGGTACAATTGCAGGTTGTATGGTAACTAGCGGTAAAATCTTTAGAAACTCTCAAATCCGATTAATACGAGATGGAGTTGTGGTGTATACGGGTGAGCTGTCTAGTCTTAAGCGATTTAAAGACGATGTCAAAGAAGTTTCAAAAGGATATGACTGTGGTCTTCAGGTGAAGAATTATAATGATGTTAGAATTGATGATGTCTTAGAAGCCTTCCAAGAAGTGGCAGTTAAAAAGAAATTGTAATTAAGTTTACAACAGTGATAAAAAAAAGGATTAAGCTTAGCTTAATCCTTTTCTATTTTTAAAAGCATTGCATTGGGATATTTTTTGCGTACTTCTAAGAATTTTCTTTCTGCTTCTAATTTGTCTCTATACTTACCTACCCTAACTCGGTAAGTGGGCTCTTGAAATTCAATTTTGGTATACCAGTCTGGGAAGTCGGCATCAACTTCTTGCTTTAGTGCAAAAGCGGCATTTCTATTGCCAAAACCTACTTGTATTTGATAGTAGCCACTATTACTATTGGCTTCTTTATAGGCGTCAATTAATTTGTTGATTTTTGGATCTTGTTCAATGTTTATGGTTCCTATTTGCGTTTGTGAAAAAGAAGAGGTGATGCCAAAAAGGGCTACTAATACAGAGAAATAAATGTGTTTCTTGCTCATCATTAAAAACTTAGAAGGCAAAAGTAAATGAATCTGGTTAAACATCGTGGCTTTCATTTATTTAGAATTATTATAAATTAGTTATTATAAATACCTTAACATTTAAAAAAACCTGCCTGTGTCGTATTTTTGTCAGCAATTTGGAACACGGTAGACGTAAAGATTTGATCGTCAAATGAAAACATCGTGCCAAATAATTGACAGCAATAAGGTTAATATGAAAAAGGTGTTCAACCGCATTCAATTTTCAAAGGTTTTTAGTTTAGGTTTACTACTGTTGACTCAGTTTGTATCGGTGTCGTTGTCGGCACAAGATGCGCCTGCAGAAGGCAATCTTGGTGGGGATCCAGTGAAAGGTAAGCAATTGTTTAATCAGAATTGTGCGGCATGTCACGCATTGGACCGTAAAATGACGGGACCTGCGTTAGGTAATGTAGAGACAAGATTGGCAGAGGAAGAGGGGCTCGATAAGGAGTGGTTGTATTCATGGATTAAAAATAGTCCAGGGATGATTGCTTCTGGTGATGCGTATGCTAATAAAGTATACAACGAGTATAATAAAGCTGCGATGACGGCTTTCCCAACGTTATCTAATGAGGATATTGATAATATTTTAGCATATACTGCGGCGCCTCCCAAAAAGGCTGATGTACCTGCGGCAAGTGGTGATGCTGTTGCTGCTCCTGCTGCTTCTGGTGGGGTTTCTAATGAGGTGATACTCGGGGCGCTTGCATTGGTGTTTGGTCTGTTGGTGGTGATGTTGTTCTTGGTGAATAAAACATTGCGCAGAATAGCGGAGGCAAATGGTGTGGTATTGGCTTCTGAAGCGGTAGAAAAGCGTATGCCTTTATGGAAGGCTTTTGCTAAAAATCAATTTTTGGTTTTGGTAACGGTTGTTGTGTTGTTGTTAAGTGCAGCTTATTTTGCATATGCATATATGTCTCAGGTGGGTGTTGATCAAGGGTATGCGCCAGTACAGCCAATTCACTACTCGCATAAGATACACGCCGGTGATAATAAAATTGAGTGTAAATATTGTCACTCTTCTGCAAGAGTTTCTAAGCACTCTGGTATCCCTTCGCTTAATGTTTGTATGAACTGTCATAAATCTATATACGAGTATAAGGGTAATCCTGAAGGACCTTCTGCGGAAGATATTGCTAATGGTTATACTAACGAGTTTTATACTGGTGAGATAAAGAAATTGTATAAAGCTGTAGGTTGGGATGAGGAGAATCAGAAATATACAGGTGAGAGTCAGCCGGTAGAATGGGTGAGGATTCACAATTTGCCAGACTTCGCTTATTTTAATCACTCGCAACACGTAGAGGTTGGGAAAATTGAGTGTCAGACATGTCACGGTCCTGTAGAGGAAATGGAGATTATGTATCAGTATTCACCACTAACTATGGGTTGGTGTATTAACTGTCACAGAGAAACTGAAGTTCAGTTGAAGGATAACGGCTATTATGCTAAAATACACGAAGAGTTGTCTAAGAAGTATGGAGTTGAGAAGTTAACGGCTGCTCAAATGGGTGGTCTTGAGTGTGGTAAGTGCCACTATTAATCATAAGAAGTTATTTCGAAATATAAATATGGCATCAAACAAGAAATATTGGAAAAGTGAGGCGGAATTAGATCCGAACAATTCCATTGTTGAGACGCTAAAGCAAAATGAGTTTGCGCAACCTATTCCCGTGGTTGATTTTCTTGGGGATAAGGAAACTCTGGAAGAGTCTAGTACTACAAGGAGAGACTTTTTAAAGTATGTTGGTTTTAGTACTGCGGCTGCCACTATGGCTGCTTGCGAGGGTCCGGTTAATAAATCTGTTCCTTATGTGGTATTGCCAGAAAATATTGTACCTGGAGTTCCTAGTTACTATGCAACAACAATTGCTGATGGTTTTGATTTTGCAAGTGTTTTAGTTAAAACTAGAGAAGGTCGTCCAATTAAAATAGCAAATCATGATAAGGCTTCTGTTTTAGGGAGTGCTAATGCTAGGGTTAATGCTTCAGTTTTAAATCTTTATGACAGTAAGCGAGTTCAAGGTCCGCTGGCAAATGGTGATGCTATTTCTTGGGAAGTTTTAGATGCTACAGTTAAAGCCAAATTGAATTCTTTAAAGGGTTCGGGTAAGCAAGTGGCGTTATTGTCGCAAACATATGCTAGTCCTTCTACAGAAAAATTAATTGCGGAATTTTCTGAGCAGTTTGGTGGTGTAAACCATGTTGTTTATGATGCTATAACTGAGGAGGCTGCGCTTGTTGCATTTGATAAAATGTACGGGGAGCGTGCTTTGGCTGATTACGATTTCGAAAAAGCAGATTTGATTGTATCATTTGCTGCTGATTTCTTAGGGGATTGGCAAGGTGGTGGTTATGACGCTGGTTATGCTAAGGGTAGAGTTCCTAAGAATGGAAAAATGTCTAGGCATGTTCAGTTAGAGTCTAATATGACTTTATCAGGGGCTAATGCTGATAAGCGAATAGCTTTAAAGCCTTCGGATGTGAAAGTGGCTTTGGCTAAATTGTATGGAAAGTTAAGTGGTAACAATGTCAGTGGCGGGAATTCTAATGTAGATGGAATTGTTGCTTCTATCGCCTCAGAAATAAATAAAAAAGGAAAGCAAAATACGGTAGTTGTTTGCGGATTAAATGATGTTAATGCTCAATTAATTACGCTTGCAATTAATAAGTTGTTGGCTAGTAAAGCTTTTGATGCTGCTGCGCCTAGATATGTGCGTCAGGGAAATGTGTCAAAAGTAAATAAGCTGATAGCGGATATGAAAGCTGGTAAGGTAGGTATGTTGTTGATAGACGGCGTAAATCCTGCTTACTCTTTGCCTAATGCTCAAGATTTCTTAGATGGTTTAGCAAAAGTGGATGTTTCTGTTGCTTTTGCTTTGAATAATGATGAAACCGCACAGGCTGTAACACATGTTGCCGCTGCTTCTCATTATTTGGAGTCTTGGGGTGACGTGCAGCTTAAGAAAGGTTTTTACAGCTTGACTCAGCCGGTTATAAGAGAGTTGTTTGATACGCGTCAATTACAAGCAAGTCTTTTAAAATGGATGGGCAGGGAAGATAGCTTTTACGATTATATTAAAACGAATTGGTCATCATCAATTTTAGGTGGGGCAAGTTTCAATGCTGCATTGCAAGATGGTGTTTTTGAAATGCCGGTGACGGTAGTTGGAACTCAGAGTGATGCTTCTGTAGTAGATATGTCTGATGATGCCGAGGTTGAGCAAACCTCTGAAAAGGCTAATATTTCTGCTGCCTTGCGTGCTTTAGCTGCTAGTAAGGCAGAAGGGATGGAGTTGATACTTTATCCTAAGACGGGTATGGGTGATGGTAAAATGGCAAACAATCCATGGTTGCAAGAATTTCCGGATCCAATTTCTAGGGTTAGTTGGGATAACTATGTTACCGTTTCTAAAGCTGATGCTGCTGAATTAGGGTTTGAAAACTATAATGTGGCCAACGGCGGTTTAGATGGTAGTTATGCCAATATAACTGTTGATGGTGTTACTGTTAGCAACGTGCCAGTTTTAATTCAGCCAGGACAAGCAAGGGGGACTATAGGACTTTCCTTTGGTTATGGTAGAAAAGCTGGTATGCAAGAGGAAATGATGACGGGTGTTAATGTGTATCCGTTGTATAAAGGTTTCTCAAATGTGCAATCGGCCAGTATTGCTAAAGCTGCAGGTACGCATGAGTTTGCTTGTATTCAGTTGCACAATACATTAATGGGTAGGGGAGATATTATAAAAGAAACTACCTTAAATGAATTCAATACAAAAGAAGCTAGTGAATGGAATCCTATTCCGCACGTTTCTTTAGATCATCAAGAAACATTGGTAACTTCTCCAGAAGTTGACCTTTGGGAAAGTTTTGATCGTTCTGTGGGCCATCACTTTAAGTTATCTATAGACTTAAATGCATGTACGGGTTGTGGTGCATGTGTGATTGCTTGCCATGCGGAAAACAATGTTCCTGTGGTGGGTAAAAAAGAGATGCGTTTATCTAGAGATATGCATTGGTTGCGTATTGATAGATACTATTCTTCTGAAGAAACCTTTGAAGGCGATAATGAGAAGAAAGATGGCATGGATGGTTTATTCGGAGACAATGGTTCTCTAGGTGGATTTGGGCAGATGGAAGATCCTTCAGCAAATCCTCAAGTAGCATTCCAGCCAGTAATGTGTCAACATTGTAATCACGCTCCTTGTGAAACTGTTTGTCCAGTTGCTGCAACTTCTCATGGTAGACAGGGGCAAAACCATATGGCATACAACCGTTGTGTGGGTACAAGATATTGTGCAAATAACTGTCCTTATAAAGTGCGTAGATTTAACTGGTTCTTGTACAATAATAATGATGAGTTTAATTTCCACATGAATAACGATTTGGGTAAAATGGTATTAAACCCAGATGTTGTTGTTCGTTCTAGAGGTGTAATGGAAAAATGTTCTTTCTGTATTCAGCAAACCCAAGCGGTTATTTTGAATGCGAAGAAAGAAGGTAGGCCGGTAGCCAAAGGAGAGTTTAATGATGCTGTAGCTTGCTCTGCTGCATGTAGTAGTGGCGCTATAAAGTTCGGTGATGTAAACGAAGAAGGAAGCTTAATCGCATCGTTGGAAAAAGATAAAAGAGCGTATCATTTGTTAGAACATGTAGGTACTAAACCTAATGTATTCTATCATGTGAAAGTTAGAAATACCAACGAAGCATAACCAAAGAATATAAAACTAAGAAGTAGTTAATATGGCGTCGCATTACGAAGCACCTATTAGAAGACCCTTGGTACTTGGGGATAAGACTTACCACGATGTGTCCGTGGATATCGCCAAGCCAGTAGAAGGTAAGGCCAACAAACAATGGTGGATTGTTTTTTCCATTGCATTAGTGGCTTTTTTGTGGGGTCTTGGATGTATTTTATATACGGTATCTACCGGTATTGGGGTTTGGGGATTAAACAGGACCGTTAACTGGGCTTGGGATATCACTAATTTTGTATGGTGGGTAGGTATTGGTCACGCAGGAACCTTAATTTCTGCAGTACTTTTATTATTTAGACAAAAATGGAGGATGGCGATTAACCGTTCTGCAGAGGCGATGACAATCTTCTCGGTGGTGCAGGCTGGTCTTTTTCCAATTATACACATGGGTAGGCCTTGGTTGGCTTACTGGGTACTCCCTATTCCAAATCAATTTGGTTCATTGTGGGTGAATTTTAATTCTCCTTTATTATGGGATGTATTCGCAATTTCTACCTATTTATCAGTTTCGTTAGTATTCTGGTGGACGGGATTATTGCCAGATTTCGCCATGATTAGGGATAGAGCTGTGAAACCTTTCCAGAAAAAGATTTATGGTTTGTTAAGTTTTGGGTGGACTGGTAGAGCAAAAGATTGGCAACGTTTTGAAGAGGTGTCATTGGTGCTTGCTGGTTTGGCAACGCCTCTTGTACTTTCCGTGCACACTATTGTATCTTTTGACTTTGCAACGTCAGTAATACCTGGGTGGCACACTACTATATTTCCGCCTTACTTTGTGGCTGGTGCTATCTTTTCTGGATTTGCAATGGTAAATACACTTCTAATCATTATGCGTAAAGTTTGTAATCTAGAAGCTTATATTACAGTTCAGCATATAGAGTTGATGAATATAGTTATCATGATTACTGGCTCCATTGTGGGTTGTGCATATATTACAGAGCTCTTCATTGCTTGGTATTCTGGTGTAGAATATGAGCAGTATGCTTTCTTAAACAGAGCAACAGGACCTTACGCTTGGGCATACTGGTGTATGATGACTTGTAATGTTTTTTCTCCGCAATTTATGTGGTCTAAAAAACTGCGTACAAGTATCATGTTCTCTTTCTTTATTTCAATTGTGGTAAATATAGGGATGTGGTTCGAGCGTTTTGTGATTATCGTAACTTCATTACATAGGGATTACTTGCCATCTTCTTGGACTATGTTCTCTCCTTCCTTTGTTGATATAGGTATTTTCATAGGGACAATAGGTTTCTTCTTTGTATTGTTCTTGTTGTATTCTAGAACATTTCCAGTAATCGCACAGGCAGAGGTGAAATCTATTTTAAAAGCTTCTGGTGAGCGTTATAAAAGATTAAGAGAAGAAGGTAAGCCAGCATACGAAATGCCTACAAGAGGAACTGTCATTGCAGAAGAGCTGATTACTGATGATGTTCTTATGGGAGAAGTAGTGCCTGCGGTAGGGGATAAAGTAGGAGTAAATGAGCTGTTAAGCACGATAGGTACTTTTGACCCAACTACGGAAACAGCGGATGATTTAAAGAAAATTAAAGGTGTAGGTCCAGAGATGGAGCGTTCTTTGAATGAAATAGGTATCTATACTTTTGTTCAAGTGGCAAGAATGACAGAAAGAGAATATGAGTTGCTAGACAGTATCACAGGAAGTTTTCCGGGCAGAGCGCTTAGAGACGATTGGGCTGGACAAGCAAAATTGTTAAACGATAAAAAGCAATAATGGCATCTAAAGTTATACATGCAGTCTACACGGATGATGACATTCTAATGAATGCCGTAAAAAAGGTACGTGCAGAGCATCATCATATAGAGGAAATATATACTCCTTTTCCAGTGCACGGATTAGACAAAGCAATGGGTTTATCCGATACTAGATTAGCTATTACAGCTTTTTTATATGGGTGTTTAGGTTTAACGGTTGCTATCACTATGATGAATTTTATAATGATAGAAGATTGGCCACAAGATATTGGTGGTAAACCTAGTTTTAGTTTCTTAGACAATATGCCGGCTTTTGTGCCAATTATGTTTGAGTTGACTGTATTTTTTGCTGCGCACTTAATGGTAATTACTTTCTATTTAAGAAGCAGAATGTGGCCATTTAAAGAGGCTGAGAATCCAGACAAGAGAACTACCGATGATCATTTCTTAATGGAAATTGGTATACATGGTAACGAGGACGAGTTAAAGGAGTTGTTATTAGATACGGGTGCAATAGAGGTATCTGTGAAAGAAAAGGACGCATAACATGAAGCAGTTAGTAAAAATTATTTTAGGACTAGGTCTTGTAATTAGTGCCTCTTCTTGTTTTGATAAGAATAGCCCCAACTACCAATACATGCCTAATATGTATGAATCGGTTGGTTATGAAACGTATGAGGGGGTGGACAATGGTTTGTTTAAAGATGGTACAGAGGCCTTAACACCGCCAGAGAACACGGTAAATAGAGAGTGGTTGCCATATCAATTTGATAATACTCTAGAAGGTAAAGAGTTAGCTCGCTTACAAGCGAGTCCATTAGATTCTTTGCAATATGAAGATAATATGGTTAAAGGTGCGGAATTGTATGCTATATATTGCGCCATTTGCCACGGGGTTAAAGGTGATGGTCAGGGTACCTTAGTTAAAAGAGAGAAAATTTTGGGTGTGCCTTCTTATGCAGATGCTGCTAGAAATATTACCGTAGGTAGTACGTATCACACCATGTACTATGGTCTTAATTCCATGGGTTCTTATGCTTCTCAAATGAGTAGTGAAAAAGAACTTTGGCAAGTAGCAGAGTACGTAATAAAATTAAAGGGAGACTTATCTAAATAAGGAAACTAGCATGAGATACACGTTTTCAAATAAGTTAAAAATAGGTTCTATCATCCTAATGGTAGTTGGAGCACTTTGTTTAGGCATTGGCTTTGTTTCTGCCCCTAGTACGGTAGACGAGGCAAAAGAAATGGTAGCTTCGGCCCATGGCGATGGTCATGGAAATGCACATGGTTCAGCAGCGGAGCATACTAATGATACACACGGTAACGATCACGATGCTGTTAATGCACATGCTAAAACAGAAGCGCATGGTGAAGACCATGGAGCAGCTCATGATGAGCATGTTTTTCATCAATTGCAAAATAGACCTTGGTCAGCTTTATATGTGGCAGCATTCTTCTTTTTTATGATTTCTTTAGGAGTGTTGGCTTTTTATGCAATACAAAGAGCAGCTCAAGCAGGCTGGTCACCTATATTGTTTAGAGTCATGGAAGGGATAACTGCGTATTTAGCGCCAGGAGGTATCATTGTCTTTGTAATTCTGGCATTGTCGGTTATGCATGTTAATCACTTATTTACTTGGGCAGATCCTGAAGTGGTTGCGCACGATGCTTTGATACAAGGTAAAAGCGGTTATTTAAATCCTACTTTCTTTTTAATAAGGGCTGCAATATTTCTTGCAGGTTGGATTGCGTATCGTTTTTATTCAAAGAAGCTTTCTTTGGCACAGGATGATGCAGATGATAACAGCAATTTTGTGAAAAATTTCAGATTATCAGCAGGTTTCTTGGTCTTTTATTTGGTCACCGAATCTATGATGTCTTGGGATTGGATAATGAGTTTTGATCCGCATTGGTTTAGTACATTGTTTGGTTGGTATGTTTTTGCTAGTATGTTTGTGTCGGGAATTACAACAATTGCTTTAATAACTATTTATCTTAAATCTAAAGGCTTATTAGAGCAGGTAAACAATAGTCACATACATGATTTGGCCAAGTTTATGTTTGGTATATCAATTTTCTGGACTTATTTATGGTTTAGTCAATTTATGTTGATTTGGTATGCAAACATTCCGGAAGAGGCTGTTTATTATATTTCTAGGATTGAGCATTACAAATTGCCTTTCTTTGGTATGCTTGCCCTTAATTTTATCTTCCCATTATTAGTATTGATGAATAGTGATTACAAGCGCGTTAACTGGTTTGTAGTTATGGTAGGAATTGTAATTCTATTTGGTCACTATTTAGATGTATTTAATATGGTGATGCCGGCAACCGTTGGCGAGAATTGGCATTTTGGTGTTCCGGAAATAGGTGGTATTCTTTTCTTTGCTGGGTTATTCATATTAATTGTGTTTAATGCTTTAACTAAAGAAGAATTGATGCCTAAACGTAACCCGTTTATAGAAGAGAGTAGACAGTTCCATTATTAATATTGAGAAAGCGAAAGTAGTTTAGAAATGACAACATTATTGATATTGACAGTTTTGGTTTTGGTGGCGATTGCCATTTGGCAGATGACCAAAATCTTTGAATTGTCTCAACTAAGAGCAGATAGTTTAAACGGACAGATAGCTACTGATGAGGATAATAAAAATAACGGATACATGTTATTCGCGTTTTTAATCTTTATCTATGGTATAACTATTTTTAGTTTTGCTAAATATTATAAGATGTTATTACCAGAAGCCGCTTCTGCGCATGGTGGTAATTATGACACGCTAATGTGGGTTTCTTTTGCTATAATCTTTTTCGTTCAAACCATAACACAGGCTTTATTACACTATTTTGGTTACAAGTATCGTGGACAGAAAGGAAGAAAAGCATTGTTTTTCGCGGACAATGATAAATTAGAATTTATCTGGACAATAATCCCAGTTATTGTGTTGGCAGGACTAATCATTTGGGGGCTGTATTCGTGGACAACAATTATGGATGTTAACGATGAGGATGATCCTTTGGTTGTAGAGTTGTATGCTCAGCAGTTTAATTGGACTGCTAGGTACGCTGGTGATGACAATGTACTTGGAGATGCTAGTGTTAGATTGATAGATATTGATAGAGCAAATGTTTTAGGGATTGATGAAGCGGATCCAAACGGGCAGGATGATATTATTGTTAAAGAATTGCATTTGCCTGTGGGTAGAAAAGTCAATTTTTATATGCGATCCCAAGATGTATTGCATTCGGCTTATATGCCACACTTTAGAGCACAAATGAACTGTGTTCCTGGTATGATTACTAAGTTTTCTTTTACTCCTACTATTACAACAGAAGAGATGAGACAGAATCCAGATGTGGTAGAAAAAGTTAAAAGAACGAATAAGCTTAGAGCAGAGTGGGCTGATGAAGGTAAACCAAATACAGACCCTTGGGAGTTCGACTATGTTTTGTTGTGTAACAAAATATGTGGTAAATCTCATTACAATATGCAGATGAAAATTATTGTGGAGAGTGAAGAAGATTACAACAAGTGGTTAGCAGAGCAGAAAACCTTTGGTGCGTCTATGGCTCCTGCAGCAGAATAAATTAGGCTATAAAAAGAAAATTATAATAAAATTATCGATTATGTCAGATACAGGACACGGACACGATGATCACGGTCACCATCACAAGGAGACCTTTATAACAAAGTACATATTTAGTATGGACCATAAGATGATTGCTAAGCAATATCTTATCACAGGTCTTATAATGGGGTTCATTGGTATTGCAATGTCCTTATTATTTAGAATGCAGTTGGCTTGGCCTGGAGAATCGTTTCCAGTTTTTGAGGCGGTTCTTGGTAAATGGGCACCGGAAGGAGTTATGGATGCAGACATTTATCTGGCACTAGTAACTATTCATGGTACCATAATGGTATTCTTTGTTTTAACGGCTGGTTTAAGTGGTACTTTTAGTAACCTTCTTATTCCATTGCAAATTGGTGCAAGAGATATGGCCTCTGGATTTTTGAACATGGTTTCTTACTGGTTGTTCTTTTTATCTTCAGTAATCATGGTTATCTCTTTATTTGTTGAGGCAGGACCTGCAGCAGCAGGTTGGACTATTTATCCTCCATTAAGTGCGGTGCCAATGGCACAGCCTGGTTCTGGTATGGGAATGACGCTTTGGTTAGTTTCTATGGCTATCTTTATAGCTTCATCTTTACTAGGTTCTCTTAATTATGTGGTAACGGTAATAAACTTAAGAACAAAGGGTATGTCTATGACTAGATTACCTTTAACCATTTGGGCGTTCTTTGTAACAGCAATCATAGGTATTATTTCATTCCCTGTATTATTATCAGCAGCCTTGTTGTTAATTATGGATAGAAGTTTTGGTACTTCTTTCTTCTTGTCAGACATATTTATTCAGGGAGAGGTATTGCATTATCAAGGTGGGTCACCAGTACTGTATGAGCATTTATTTTGGTTCTTAGGTCACCCAGAAGTATACATTGTATTGTTGCCTGCATTGGGTATTACTTCAGAAGTAATGTCTACAAATGCCAGAAAACCAATTTTTGGTTATAGAGCGATGGTAGCTTCAATATTAGCAATAGCCTTTTTGTCTACTATTGTTTGGGGTCACCATATGTTTATCTCTGGTATGAATCCTTTCTTAGGCTCTGTGTTTACATTTACAACATTATTGATTGCCATTCCTTCTGCGGTAAAGGCATTTAACTATATAACTACCTTGTGGAAAGGTAACTTGCAAATGAATCCAGGAATGTTGTTTTCAATAGGTTTGGTTTCTACGTTTATTACAGGTGGTTTAACAGGAATAATACTAGGGGATAGTACATTAGATATTAATGTTCATGATACCTACTTTGTAGTGGCACACTTTCACCTGGTAATGGGTATTTCTGCACTCTATGGATTATTTGCTGGTGTTTATCACTGGTTCCCAAAAATGTTCCATGGTAGAATGATGAATAAGAACTTAGGCTATGCTCACTTCTGGATTACTGCGGTCTGTGCTTATGGGGTGTTCTTCCCAATGCACTTTGTTGGTATGGCTGGGGTTCCTAGAAGATATTATCAAAATACTGCGTTTCCTATGTTTGATGAGTTAACAAACGTTCAGGTCTTAATGACGGTGTTTGCAATCATCGCAGCTCTTGCACAACTTATTTTTGTTTACAATTTTATTAGTAGCATATTTTATGGTAAAAAAGGTTCTCAAAATCCTTGGAAATCTAACACTTTAGAATGGACTACTCCTTTAGAGCATATCCATGGTAACTGGCCAGGAGAGATTCCTCATGTATATCGTTGGGCTTATGATTATAGTAAGACGTACGAAAATGGTGAATATATAATTCCTGGACAGGATTTTGTTCCACAAACAATTCCTTTACAGGAAAATGAAGAGGAAATGCACCATTGATCTTAGTTATATTAGATATAAAAAAGCCCGTCAATTAGTTTGACGGGTTTTTTGTTTGGTACAATTTTAGATTCATTGTTACTGTGCGCTATATTTTGTAATATGCATAGAACTATACACATTAACCATAGAATAGTATGAAAAATTTAAAAGCCTACTCGGTCTGTTTGTTACTACTAACAAGTTATAGCCTTCTTGCACAAAAGAAGCCAAAAATTAAAGGGAATAGAGTGGTAACAGAGGTTTCCGGCGATTTAGAAGCATTTAATACAATTGAATTGAGAGACGACCTGGAAATCATTTTGAAGAAATCATTTTCCGAAGGGTATAAAATTACCGCAGATGATAATCTAGTCGATATTATAGAACTTGAAGTGCAAGACAGTTCGTTAGTGATATCGTCTTATTATGATATAAAATCAAGTAAAAAATTGGAGATTGAAATCGGTTTTAAAACGTTGAAATCCATTAGTCAAAAGTCTGGGAACATAAAGGTGGTAGATAGGGTAAAAACAGATATCATGTACATCAATTTGTTGGGTAATTCTAAATTAGAATTAAATACCTCTGCTATACTATTGAATACTACTATGGAGGAAAATAGTTTTGCAAAACTAAATGCAGATGTAGACTCTTTAAATGTATTTTTAAGAGGAAAAGCAGATTTGGAATTGGTGACTAATGCTGATGGGGCAAGTGTATCGGTTGCAGATTCTTCAGATTTAGACATAGATGGTAGTGCTTCAGAAGTTAGCTTAACGGTTGTAGGTAATGGTAAATATAAGGGTGAGATGATGGCTATTGCTAATCTAGACTTTGTAGCTAAAGATGATGCGTTTAGTAGAATACATTGCAATACCTTAGTAAATCTAGATTTGAGTGGTAAGTCTAAAACATTTTTGTATGCTAATCCAGAAATAAGTCTCAATAATTTTATGGACACGGCACAACTTCTCAAAAAAGACAATTAAAGTATCTTTGTTTTAATGAACGAACATTTAGATCCAACGGCAGAACACTTTTCAAATGAAGAGTTTGATATTGAAAGAGCTTTACGACCGGTAAGCTTTCAGGATTTTACTGGACAGGCTCAGGTATTGGAAAATCTAGAGATTTTTGTTAGAGCAGCTAACCAAAGAGGAGAGGCATTAGATCATACGTTATTTCATGGTCCTCCAGGTCTTGGTAAAACTACTTTAGCGCATATATTGGCTAACGAACTGGGTGTTGGGATTAAGGTAACTTCTGGTCCAGTTTTGGATAAACCAGGAGATTTAGCAGGCTTGTTAACCAATTTAGATGAGCGTGATGTTTTGTTTATAGATGAAATACATAGGTTAAGTCCCATTGTGGAAGAGTATCTATACTCTGCCATGGAAGACTATAAAATAGATATCATGCTAGAGACTGGGCCTAATGCAAGAACGGTTCAGATTAATTTAAGTCCGTTTACCTTGGTTGGAGCTACTACTCGTTCCGGCCTGCTAACGGCTCCCATGCGTGCCCGCTTTGGTATTTCTAGTAGGTTAGAATATTATGATACAGAGTTGCTTTCCACTATAGTGGAACGTAGTGCTCATATATTAAATGTGCCAATAACTAATGAGGCCGCTATTGAAATTGCTGGTAGGAGTAGAGGAACTCCAAGAATTTGTAATGCATTATTACGCAGGGTTAGGGATTTTGCTCAAATAAAAGGTAACGGTAAGATAGATATAGAAATTTCTAAATTCAGTTTAAAGGCATTAAATGTAGATGCTTTTGGTTTAGATGAGATGGATAATAAAATTTTATCTACCATTATAGATAAATTTAAAGGAGGGCCAGTAGGGATAACAACGTTAGCTACAGCTGTGGCGGAAAGTGCTGAGACGATTGAAGAGGTTTATGAGCCTTTTTTAATTCAGCAAGGGTTCATTATGAGAACGCCTAGAGGTAGAGAGGTGACTGAGAAGGCTTACCAACACTTAGGAAGAATAAAAGGTGGTGTCCAAGGGGGATTATTCTAGTGGCAAGTAAAGAAAAACATACGCAATTAATAAAAGCCGAAGCTAATCGCCTCGGTTTTTTGTCTTGTGGGATTTCAAAAGCTGGTTTTTTAGAAGAAGAAGCTCCCAGATTAGAAAAATGGCTAAATGCTAAACGGAATGGGCAAATGGGATATATGGCTAATCATTTTGATAAACGCTTGGATCCAACCAAGCTGGTAGATGGGGCTAAGTCGGTCATTAGTTTATTACTCAATTACTATCCAGAGGAAAAACAGCGTGCAGACACTTACAAGATTTCAAAATATGCCTATGGTCAAGATTATCATTTTGTAATTAAAGACAAGTTAAAATCCTTATTACAATATATTCAAGAAGAAATAGGAGAAGTACAGGGACGAGCTTTTGTAGATTCTGCTCCAGTATTAGACAAAGCCTGGGCGGCAAAAAGTGGTTTAGGGTGGATTGGAAAAAATAGCAATCTAATTACCCAAAAAGTAGGTAGTTTTTATTTTATTGCAGAACTAATAATAGATTTGGATTTGGTTTATGACGGGCCTACAACGGACCATTGTGGTAGTTGTACAGCTTGTATAGATGCCTGTCCTACCAAGGCTATTATAGAACCATACGTGGTAGATGGCAGCAAATGTATATCTTATCTCACTATAGAACTCAAAGAAAGCATTCCTACAGAATTTCAAAATAGTATGGATAACTGGATGTTTGGTTGTGATGTATGTCAAGACGTCTGTCCATGGAATAGATTTGCTACACCGCATAAAGAAGCTGCTTTTCAGCCAAATGATAAATTGCTTTCTCTATCTGAAGAAGAGTGGAAAGAACTAACTCAAGACGTTTTTCAAGAAGTGTTTAGAAAATCTGCTGTTAAGCGAACTAAATACCAAGGTTTGCTTAGAAACATTAAGTTTTTAGAGGGGTCTGGTAGACTTTCTAATGATTAGCTCTGTGGGCAAATAAATAGTCTCATGCGCTATTGCCACATTGTTACGTTTGTTAGTTAATTCTGATAACAACATGTTAAACGCAATTTTTCCCATACTTAAACTAGGCTGTGCAACTGTAGTTAAAGTAGGGGAAGTTACAGAGGATAGAAACCAATTGCTAAACCCTACAATGCTTATGTCTTCTGGTATTCTAATGCCTTGGTCTCTTAATTCTGCCATGGCACCTACAGCAATCAAATCGGTATTAATAAATATACCATCTATACCTTTTGTAGTATTTAGTAGTTTTTTAATATTCTCTATACCTACTTCAAAAGACATTTCATGGCACGGAAAAACATGTTCTTCTTTAAACTCTAAATTGTTTTCCAACAGGGCTTTTTTATACCCTTCAAATCGGTCAATTGCGTTTTGTGAATGCTGCGGTCCTCTAAAATGCGCAATTTTTTTACATCCTGTTTTAATGAGATGATTGGTAGCTTCAAAAGCTGCTTCTACATCATTAATTAACACTTTAGAGCATTCTACGTTTTTAGATATTTTATCGAACATCACCACAGGTATATCCAACTTCTGCGCAGCTAGCAAATGTTCTACCTCAACAGTCTCATCAGCTAAAGCAATCAAAATACCATCTACTTGTTTATCTATTAAGAACTCAGTTACTTGCTTTTCCTTATTGTATTTTTGGTTGGTATGAAGGGTAATTACCACGTATCCGTGTTTCTCCGCTTCGTCTATAATGCCTTTAACTACATTAGAAAAAAACTGATGAACAATTTCTGGTACCACCAAGCCAATGGTCATAGATTGTTGCTTTCTAAGGTTTACCGCAAAAGAATTGGGTTTGTAATTAAGTCTTTCTGCAGCCGCCTTAACTTTTTCAATGGTTTTTTTACTTACATCTGGGTATCCATTTAAAGCTTTAGATACCGTGGTCACTGAGATATCTAAGCTAAGCGCTATCTGTTGTAATGTGGTTCTGCTCATAAGTATTTTATGTTAAAAAAAATATAACGTTATAAAGATACAAATTCAGTTTGTACAAAAACGAAAACGTTTTAGTGTTAAATTTTATTAAAATTAAAAAATCATGTTCTATTTTAGCCCTGCGTTGTTTAAAAAATGGCACATATATGTATTGGTCACATAGCCATTTTTTTGCAGTGGTTTAAGTATTTATGAGTCTGTTTTAAAGAGTGGGAGTATTGGTCAAGTCTCCCACTCTTTGTTTTTAGACGTTTCCTCCAGAAAAATTTATTTAAACATCAAAAATATTATTTGTCCATGAAAAATAAGGTGCAACTTATTACTTATGTAGATAGATTAGGTGTTAAAAACATCAATGGGTTAGCTGAATTACTAAATACTGAGTTAAAGGGTATGTTTGGCGGAGTGCATATTTTACCCTTTTTTAACCCGATAGATGGTGAAGATGCAGGTTTTGATCCAATTAATCATAAACAAATAGACCCTAGATTAGGAGAATGGTCAGATATAAAGCAATTGAGCTCCTCTGTAGAAGTAATGGCAGATTTAATTGTGAATCATATGTCTGCAGATTCTATAGAGTTTCAAGATTACTTAGAAAAGGGAGACGAATCTGAATATGCTTCCCTGTTTTTAACCTATAACTCCGTTTTTCCTAACGGTGCTGCTGAGCAAGAATTAGTATCAATTTATAGACCAAGGCCAGGCTTTCCCTTTAATAAAATGAAATTTAAGGACGGAAGTGAGAAATTGATATGGACAACGTTTACTCCTAAACAAATAGATATAGATGTGTATTCTGAAAAGGGAGAGGCATATTTAGAAGATATATTAACCATATATGAGGAGTCTAATATTAAGATGATTCGCTTAGATGCGGCAGGATATGCTATTAAAAAAGCAGGCACTTCTTGTTTTATGATTCCAGAAACCTTTGCCTTTATTGCAGAACTTACAGAAAAAGCTCATAGAAGAGGTATAGAGGTGCTGGTAGAAATACATTCTTATTTCAAAACACAAATTGAAATAGCTAAAAAGGTAGATTATGTATACGATTTTGCACTACCTGTTTTAGTTCTAGATACTATCTATAACAAAGATGCGGGAAATTTAAAAAAGTGGTTAGCTATTGCCCCAAGGAATGTTATTACTGTATTAGACACTCACGATGGTATTGGCATTGTAGATGTAGCATCTGAGAATGGCGAGCCTGGTTTGATTCCCGACACTGTGCTAGATGAGATTGTAAAAACGATGCATAAAAAAAGTGAAGGTCGTAGTCTTAAGGCAACTGGAGCAGCAGCATCTAATTTAGATTTATATCAAGTCAATTGTACATATTACGAAGCCTTAGGAAAAGATGATGAAGCCTATCTTTTAGCAAGGGCTATTCAGTTTTTTGTACCAGGAGTACCACAAGTATATTATGTAGGTGTATTTGGCGATGAAAATGATATGGAACTTTTAGCCCAAACTAATGTAGGTAGAGATATCAATAGGCATTACTATACTTTAGAAGAAATCGCGAAGAACAAAGAAACTAGCCTGTTTCAATCCTTAAGCGCATTGATGAAGCTTAGAAATAGAGTAGAAGCATTTAATGGGGACTTTGCAGTTTTAGATTCTCCCGCAGAAAATTTAAAATTAAAATGGACTAGTGGGGATAACTATATTCAACTAAATGCCAATTTGTCTGCTACAACGTTTGAGATTGAAGGAATTGAAAATGGTGAGGCTATAAATTTTAAAATTTAGCGCTCGTTTTAGGTAAAATAGTATATTGTGAAGCTAACTTAGAGTAAACTTCAACTAAACTATTTATATCGATGCTGAAAAATATTAAACCAAGACTGAGTTTCTGGCAAATATTTAACATGAATGTTGGATTTTTGGGAATTCAGTACAGCTTTGGACTTCAACAAAGTGCGATAAACCCTATTTTCTTATTTTTAGGAGCTACAGAAGAACAACTACCAATTTTAAATTTAGCAGGTCCTATTACAGGTCTCATAGTACAGCCAATTATCGGCGCAATTTCTGATAAAACTTGGTCGCCACGTTTTGGTAGAAGAAAACCATTTTTTCTAATAGGAGCTATTTTGGGCAGTATTTGTTTGTTTTTCTTTCCGTTAAGTCCAGCGCTTTGGTTCGCTGTTGGTTTATTGTGGATTTTGGATGTAGGGAACAATATGGCTATGGAGCCTTACCGAGCTTTTGTTGGGGATAAATTGCCAGAGAAACAATTTAGTATTGGTTATCAAATGCAAAGTCTATTTGTTGGTGCTGGTATCTTGTTGGCAAACGCTTCCATATTTCTATTTCAAGATTGGTTTGGTGGTGGAGAGGAAGTGGCTGGTGAAGTTCCAAAATGGTTGTATTATTCTTTTTTTATTGGGGCATTTTTATCTATAGCTACTATTTTGTGGTCTGTCTTTACAACGCCAGAAATACCTCCTACAGAAGAAGAGATGGTGGAAATAGAAAAACACAGAGCATTGCCTTTTGAAGAGCGTTTATTTGCTCCTTTCAGAGAGATTTGGAAGGCAATTGTGCAAATGCCAAAGTTTCTATGGAAGTTGGCTATAGTATACCTTTTTCAATGGTATGCATTGTTCGTATACTGGCAATTCATCACACCTTTGTTTAGGAAAACAATGGGTATGGATACTTCAGAAGCTGCAGCACAAGCTGCTAAGATGAGCACAACGTATAATGTAACAACTGCTTTGGTGGCTCTGGTTTTGGTTCCATTAGCGCTAAAATTTGGCAATAAAAAGGTCTATGCTTTAAGTTTATTAGGCTCCGCTTTAGCATTATTTGCAATCCCTTATATTACAGATTCTTTTTATGTGTTAGCGCCTATGGTATTGTTTGGTATCGGTTGGGCAGCTATGATGGGGATTCCATACAGCATGGTTTCCAAGATTGTGCCACAGGACCGAAGAGGAGTTTATATGGGTATTCTAAATATGATGATTGTAATTCCTATGGGGATACAGACTGTTTCTTTTGGAGCTATATACAAAAATATATTAGGGGGGAGTCCAATAAATGCAATGCTATTTGCAGGCGTTCTTTTTACACTGGCCTTCGTATTTGCTTTACGACTTAAAATGCCCAAAGAAAAACAAGAAGCAAATTTGCAAAACAGTTAACATTTAGGTGTTCTAAATTCAACAGATATTAACCAAAAGCGCATAGTTCTCTATTCTAAGAGTTCTTACCTTTACCCGCGAAAATCCTAATAAAGGTATGAGTAAAGAAAAACAAAGAAGAGAGGCCTTGGTTTATCATGCCAAGCCGCAACCAGGTAAAATAAAAGTAGTACCAACTAAGCCTTACGCTACGCAAAGAGATTTGGCACTGGCATATTCTCCTGGAGTTGCAGAGCCTTGCTTAGAAATACATAAGAATACGGAAGATGTATATAAGTACACTTCTAAAGGTAATACAGTTGCTGTAATTTCTAACGGTACAGCTGTACTTGGCTTAGGGAATATAGGTCCGGAAGCTTCCAAGCCTGTAATGGAAGGTAAAAGCTTATTATTTAAGATTTTTGCAGATATAGATGGTATAGATATAGAATTAGATACAGAAGATGTAGATAAGTTTATCGAAACTGTAAAAACAATTGCGCCCACTTTTGGTGGCATCAACCTTGAAGACATAAAGGCACCAGAAGCCTTTGAAATAGAAAGAAGGTTAAAAGAAGAGTTAGACATTCCTGTGATGCATGATGATCAGCATGGAACTGCGATAATTTCTGCTGCCGCACTTTTAAATGCCTTAGAGCTTGCTGATAAAAGGTTAGAAGATGTGAAAATTGTGGTTAGTGGAGCTGGTGCAGCAGCTATTTCTTGTACCCGGTTGTACCAAGCATTTGGCGCAAAACTAGAAAATATTGTAATGCTAGATAGTAAGGGTGTTATTCGCAAAGACAGGGATAATCTTACTAGTCAAAAAGCGGAGTTTGCTACGGCTCGCAAGATAGATACTTTGGATGAAGCTATGGTAGATGCAGATGTGTTTATCGGGCTTTCCATGGCTGGGGTGGTTTCACCAGACATGTTAAAAACCATGGCGACTAATCCTATTGTTTTTGCGATGGCTAATCCAGACCCAGAAATTGCGTATGACGTAGCTTTGGCTACTAGAGAGGATATTATCATGGCTACAGGTAGGTCTGATCATCCTAACCAAGTAAACAACGTATTGGGTTTTCCGTTTATTTTTAGAGGAGCTTTAGATGTTAGGGCGACAAAAATAAATGAGGAAATGAAAATGGCAGCGGTCGTAGCTTTGGCAGAATTGACCAAAGAGGCAGTGCCAGAGCAAGTAAATATAACCTATGATACTACTAGGCTAACGTTTGGTAAAGAATACATTATCCCTAAACCTTTTGATCCACGACTAATAGCAAAAATTCCACCTGCTGTGGCAAAAGCCGCAATGGAAAGTGGGGTGGCACGTTCACCAATTAAAGATTGGGATAAATATGAAGAGGAATTGCTGCAACGTTCAGGAAATGATAATAAAGTGGTTCGTATGCTGCATAACCGTGCTAAAGTAAATCCTAAAAAAATAGTGTTTGCAGAGGCGGAGTTGTTGGATGTTTTAAAGGCGGCTCAAATTGTTTATGAAGAAGGAATAGCGACTCCAATATTATTAGGAAATAGAGAGCGAATTCTAGAATTGAAAGAAGAGCTGGAATTTGATGCAGATGTAAAAATTATCGACCCGCGTGAAGAAGGTGCTAAGCAATTGCGCCAAAAATATGCCCGTAGGTTGTATGAGTTAAGACAACGAAAAGGTGAAACTGAATATAGTGCCAATGTAAACATGGGTAAGCGTAACTATTTTGGTGCTATGATGGTTTTGGAGGGCGAAGCAGATGGTATGTTGTCCGGATATTCCCGAGCGTATCCAAAGGTTTTAAAGCCTGTTTTTGAGGTTATAGGTAGGGCTAGTGGGGTGCAAAAAGCATCTACCGTTAATATTATGATTACTGATAGAGGACCTATGTTTTTGGCAGATACTTCTATCAATATAGATCCGTCTGCAGAAGAATTAGCAGAGATTACTAAGATGACAGCTAATGTAGCGTCCACTTTTGGCTTTGACCCTGTAATTGCTATGCTATCTTATTCTAACTACGGTAGTAGTAGTCATCCAAAGGCAAAAAAGGTAAACGATGCAGTTAGAATTTTACATGAGAAATATCCAGATTTGGTGGTAGACGGCGAGGTGCAAACAGATTTTGCTTTAAGTAGGGAATTAGGCGATAGTACTTTTCCTTTTTCTAAAATTAGCACCAAAAAGGTAAATACTTTTATTTTTCCTAATCTTGATTCTGCAAACATCACATACAAACTTCTTAAGCAGTTAAATAATGCTAGCTCTATTGGGCCAATAATGGTCGGCCTTAGAAAAGCAATTCATATTTTGCAATTAGGAGCAAGCGTGGATGAAATTGTAAATATGACGGCTGTTGCAGTTATAGATGCACAAGAAAGGGAGAAGCGTAAAATGGCAAAAAGCCAAAAATAATCTACTACCTTTACGGCAATACTAACCCAACATTGCTATGTACGCATACTTAAAAGGTAAACTTGTAGAAAAAAATCCAACCTACGCTATCATAGATTGTAATGGCGTAGGTTATTTTTTAAATATATCCTTACATACTTACGGCCTTCTTCCATCAGATGAAAACGTAATGCTATATACGCATTTGCAAGTAAAGGAAGATTCTCATGCCTTATTTGGTTTTGCACAAAAGGCAGAGAGAGAAATCTTTTTGCTGTTACTATCTGTAAATGGTATTGGCGCCAGTACGGCAAGGACTATGTTATCATCTCTAGACCCCACACAAGTCAGAGATGCAATTGCTAGCGGAGATGTTGCTACCATACAAGGAGTAAAGGGTATTGGAGCAAAAACCGCCCAACGCGTAATCATAGACCTGAAAGATAAAATCTTAAAGGTGTATGATATGGATGAAGTTTCACTAAAATCAAACAATACAAATAAAGAAGAAGCGTTATCTGCATTAGAGGTTCTTGGATACACAAGAAGACAATCAGAAAAGGTTGTAGAAAAAGTGCTATCTGCAGATGCCTCCCTGAGCGTAGAGGACATTATTAAAAAGGCGCTTAAAAATTTGTAAATAGTTTGAAAAGAGGGGTGTTTCTAGTGCTTAATTCCATTGGTGTTAAGCATTTACTGGTATTGGTGTTTTTGGTGCTTATGGCAACTTCGGCTACAGCTCAAGAACAAGAGCAAGTGCAAGATTCTGTGCAAACGGGAGTTGCGCTTGGCAAGATATTGCTAGAAAATCCAGATAGCATAATTTCTAAATATACCTTTGACCCCAAAATAAATAGGTACGTTTACACGGAAAGTGTGGGCGATTTTAATGTTAATCATCCTATATTTTTAACCCCAGAGCAGTATTATGAGCTGGTCCGCAAGGAAAGCATGAAATCTTATTTTAAAGAGAAGATTGATGCGTATACGGGAAAAAAGGAGGGCTCAGAAGAAGCTAGAAAAAATTTACTGCCTAACTTTTATGTAAATAACAATTTTTTCGAATCCATCTTTGGGGGTAACACTATAGAGGTTATTCCTCAAGGTTCCGTAGCAATGGATTTGGGTGTTATTTGGCAGAAAAACGATAATCCTGCACTTTCTCCCAGAAATAGAACTAATCTTTCGTTTGATTTTGACCAGCGTATTAGTTTGAGTCTTTTAGGAAAGGTTGGGGAGCGTTTGCAGGTGACTGCAAACTATGATACCGAAGCAACATTCGATTTTCAGAATCTTATCAAACTAGATTATACGCCTACAGAAGACGATATTCTAAGAAAAATTGAAATTGGTAATGTTAACATGCCCTTAAATAGCTCCTTAATCACGGGAGCTCAAAGCTTATTCGGGGTCAAAACACAACTGCAGTTTGGGAAAACTACGGTAACGGCTGTTTTTTCTGAACAACGTTCTCAAAACAATACTGTAGTTGCCCAAGGTGGTGGAACTTTAAATGAATTTGCCTTAACGGCCTTGGATTATGATGAAGATAAACACTTTTTCTTAGCACAATACTTTAGAGATAATTATGACAAGGCGCTATCCAATTACCCTTTCATACAAAGCCAAGTACAGATTACTAGATTAGAAGTATGGGTAACGAATCGTACGCAGCAATACATAAATGTTAGAAATATTGTTGCCTTGCAAGATTTGGGTGAGGGGAGAATGGGGCCAGAAGGGCAGGAACGAACTAAAATAGGTAAAGAAGGTACGCCGCCAGCAGGTTTTTTTAATGAAATAGGTAACGGTATTCTACCAGAAAATGGTAATAACGATTTTGATCCTGGTTTGATTAATGAAGGTGGCGCGCTAAATACCGCTATAAGAGATATTGCTACCGTAGAGCAAGGTTTTAATGCGGGAGCACTTGGTGGATACCAGATGTCTCAGGGTGCAGATTATGCTATTTTAGAAAATGCTAGAAAGTTAGAAGTAAATCGTGACTATGTTTTTGACAGTCAATTGGGGTATATCTCCCTTAATCAAAGACTTAGTAATGATGAGGTTTTAGGGGTTGCGTTTCAGTATACCTATCAGGGTGAAGTGTATCAAGTGGGGGAGTTTGCCAATGGCGGGGTAGATGCTACAAGTGTAAGCACTGGGGCTAACGCGATTATTGAAAACAACACCCTTATATTGAAGCTTTTAAAAAGTAATATTACCAATGTAGAGGACCCTATTTGGGATTTGATGATGAAGAACATCTACTCTACAGGGGCTTATCAATTAAGTGAAGAAGATTTTAAATTAAACATTCTTTATACAGACCCTACTCCTAGAAACTATATAACTCCGGTGGATGCATCCACAGGTTGGCCTAGTGGATTGGAAGACCGTATTTTAATTAATGTCTTTAATCTAGATCGCTTAAATGTTTATAATGACGTGCAGCCCGGTGGTGATGGTTTCTTTGACTATATTCCAGGTATCACTGTAGATACGCAAACGGGCCGTATCATTTTTACTAAAGTAGAACCGTTTGGGGAGTACCTATTTAATCTTTTAGAATCAGGTGTAGAAGATTATGCTAATACCAATACCTATAATGCCAATCAACAGAAGTACGTATTCCGTAATATGTACGCCCAGACAAAAGCGGCGTCCTTGCAAGAGGCAGAGAAAAATAGATTTCAATTAAAAGGTAGGTATAAGTCTCAAGGTAATAATGGTATTCCAATAGGTGCTTTTAATGTGCCTCGAGGTTCCGTTAGAGTTACAGCCGGGGGCAGACAATTGCAAGAAGGTATAGATTATACCGTGAATTATGCAGCTGGGACAGTACAAATTTTGGACCCAAGTTTAGAGGCCTCTAATACGCCAATTAATATTTCAGTAGAAAATAATGCCGTATTTGGGCAGCAGACAAGAAGATTCACAGGGGTAAATGTGGAACATAAATTCAATGAGAATTTTGTTTTAGGTGGTACATTACTTAACCTAAATGAGCGTCCTCTAACTCAAAAATCTAATTACGGAGTAGAACCTGTAAATAACACTATATACGGATTTAACGGTAATTTTAGTACAGAGGTTCCGTTCCTTACACGCTTGGCTAATAAATTACCGAATATTGATACCGATGTGCCTTCTAATGTCTCGTTGCGAGGTGAAGTTGCTTTCTTAAAGCCTAATTCTCCTAAAAATGCAGACTTTCAAGGAGAAACAACTACGTATTTAGATGATTTTGAAGGAGCACAAGCCCTGATAGATATACGTTCTTCTTTAGGGTGGAGCTTAGCCAGTCCGCCAGTACAATTTACACAAGGCGTTCAAGATTTAGAAACGGGTTTTCAGCGTGCTAAAATGTCTTGGTACACTATTGACCCTATTTTTTATACCAATCAGCGCCCTGCGGGTATTTCTGATAGCGATATATCTTCTAATGCTACTAGACGGGTATTTATTACAGAGGTTTTTCCGGAGTCAGATATCGCGCAAGGGCAGACAACCGTCCAAGGAACTTTAGATTTGGTGTACTATCCTAATCAAAAAGGACCTTATAACGCAAATTCAGGCTTTGAAGCAGAAGCAGCAGAAGACAAATGGGCAGGTATTATGCGTTCTTTAAGTAGTACTAATTTTGAGCAATCCAACGTGGAATTTGTTCAATTTTGGGTGTTAGATCCTTATATAGACGGAGAAACCGTGAATGGAAATCAAGGGGAATTAGTATTTAACTTGGGAAACATTTCTGAAGATATTTTAAAGGACGGTAGAAAGCAGTATGAAAACGGATTACCTGGGACTGCTAATACAGAAACACCAAGGCAAACCGCTTGGGGGCAAGTACCTTCTACACAAGCTTTAGTTTATGCTTTTGATGCTGATGAAGCGAATAGAACATTGCAGGATTTAGGGTACGATGGTTTAACAGATGCTGATGAAGCTGCAATCTATAACGGTCCGGCAAATGACCCTGCTTTGGATAATTATACGTATTACCTAAATAAAGAGGGTGATATTTTAGAGCGATATATCGATTTTAACAATCCTCAAGGAAACTCGCCTGTGGCGGTTTCTAACACGAATAGAGGGTCTACAACCTTGCCGGACGTAGAAGATGTAGATAGAGACTTAACTATGAATACCATTAATAGTTATTTTGAATATCGTATTCCTATTAAGCCAAATACCACTATTGATGACCAATATGTAACGGATATTAGAGAAGGACAGGCTACAGGTACGCGCGTGCCAGATGGTACGCCACGAAATTACCGTTGGATTCAATATAAAATTCCATTGAGCGAGTTTACGGATGCAGTAGGCGGTATATCAGATTTCCGTTCCATCAGTTTTATGCGTATGTACCTTACCGGTTTTCAGGACGATGTAGTGCTTCGTTTTGCTACCTTAGATTTGGTAAGAGGCGATTGGAGGTCGTATACCAATACATTACAACCAGGTGTGGATGATATCCCAGCAGATGATGGTACTATAGTAGATGTGAACACCGTAAATATTCAGGAAAACGAAACAAGAGACCCAATTCCGTATCGTTTACCGCCTGGGGTTGTTCGTGAACAATTGAATAATAACAATACTATTATTCGTCAAAATGAGCAGTCATTATCCTTCACGGTAGAGAATTTGGAGCCTCAGGACTCTCGTGGGGTATTTAAAAATATCAACATAGATGTTAGGCAGTATGAGCGCATAAAAATGTTCATGCATGCAGAGAAATTATTTAATACGGATTATTCGGATGCTGCTACACCATTGGTGGGCTTTATCAGAATAGGAACAGATTTTTCAGAAAACTTCTATCAAATAGAAAGAGCGTTACAGTTTACACCTTTTGGTACTACAGATGCAGATGGTGTATGGCCAGAAGTAAATGAGATTGATGTAGCCTTGGACGACTTAAATAAAGTTAAATCCCTAAGAATAGCACAACGTGCAGATGGTGTGGCGTTAAATGAACTTCGTTTTTACGAAGTGGTTGATGGTAATGTGGTAGAGGTTGCAGAGTTTTCGCCTAGAACACCCGGCGTTAATAGAATAGGTATTCGTGGTAATCCTTCTTTTGGAAGCATCCGTAGTATGATGGTCGGGGTTAAAAATATAGATGATATCCCAGCTAGAGGAGAAGTTTGGTTTAACGAGCTGCGTTTAGCAGGTCTAGATAATAATGGTGGTTGGGCAGCAATTGCTGCGTTAGACGCTAATATGGCAGATTTTGCTAATGTAAGTGCTACAGCAAGTACAAGTACTTCAGGGTTTGGTTCTATAGACCAAATGCCTAATGAGCGTGCTAGAGAAGATGCCATTTCTTATGATGTGGTAACCAATGTAAATGTGGGGCAATTGTTTCCTAAAAAATGGAATCTACAGCTGCCAATAAACTTCGGCGTTTCAGAGACCTTGATTACGCCAGAGTTTGATCCTGTCTTTGACGATTTAAAACTAGATGATTTAATAGATGCTGCAGATAGCCCAGAATTGGCGGAGCAAACCAGAGAGCAGGCAGAAGATTACACCAAGCGTAGAAGTATAAATCTTATTGGTGTTCGCAAAAATAGAAGCGAAGAAGCGGATGCTAACTTTTATGATATAGAAAACTTTACCTTTAATTATTCTTACAATAAAACCAATCATCGAGATTTTGAAATAGCAGACTTGCAAGATGAAAATGTTACCACAGGTTTTGTCTACAATCATAACTTCAAACCAGCTACCATAGCGCCATTGGCTAAAAAGGATTCCATATTAAACGGTAAGTATTGGCAGTGGTTAAAAGAAATGAACTTCAATTTCTTGCCTACCAGTGTTTCTTTAAATGCTAATTACAACAGGTCTTTTAATCAGCAAAGATTTAGAGATGTGTTAGAGCCCGGAGTAGAAGCCTTAGATTTACCGCTGCTACAACAACGTAATTATCTTTTTAATTGGCAGTACGCATTAAATTATAGCATATCTAAATCACTTCGTTTAAACCTAACCGCATCTAACAATAATATTGTTCGTAATTACTTTAATGTAGACGGTGATACGGAATCTGGAGTTAATGAACTCTTAGATTTATGGGATGGCTTTTTTGATATTGGAGAACCCAATAGGCACGCACAACAGATGCAGCTTAATTATGAACTGCCTTTAGATAAAATTCCGTTTTTAGATTTTGTCAATGCTTCGTATACCTATACCAGTAATTTTGATTGGCAACGTGGTGGTGATGCCTTGGCAGAAGTGGCAAGAGAATCTTTAGGGGACCCTAATGCTCAAATTAACACCGTACAAAATGCCAACACCCATAATTTAACTGCCAATTTAACTATGCAACGTTTTTATGACTTCTTAGGATTAAAAAAGCGTGATGGAAAATTGCCAACTGCTATAGCGGTCAGAGGAGAAAAAGGAAAACAGGCTAAGGACTTAAAGCCTAAAAGTAAGACGGGTAAAGGTATGAATGCGCTTATAGATTTTGTAACTATGGTAAAGCGTGTTAATGTAAGTTACAATGAAAATAATGGTAAAGTTTTACCGGGTTATACCCAATCTATTGGTTTTGTAGGAACCGCAAGGCCAAGTTTAGGGTTTGTCTTTGGTAGTCAGAGCAATGTTAGATTTGAAGCTGCTCGTAAAGGTTGGCTAACTAATTTTACAGAGTTTAACTCTCAGTATATGCAAAACAGTACCAAGAGTTTAAATATTACAGCTACCGCTAATCCAATGCCAGACCTAACTATAGATTTAACAGCAGACAGGAAAATGACCAATAGTTTGCAAGAGAACTACGTTCCAGATTTGTGGAGTCAAGGTCTTAACGGTCTAGTAAACAACATTGGAAATTTTAGTATTTCTACAGTAATGATAGGAACTGCTTTTGGTAAGAGCGATGAATTTGATTCTGAAACGTTTGAAGAGTTTAAGGCTAACAGAAGGGTGATTGCAGACCGTATTGTTAGTGACCGCGGTGCCAATATCAACACGGTGGATGACGATGGTTTCCCTACCGGATATGGTAAAACCAGTCAAGATGTATTATTGCCTGCATTTTTTGCAGCCTATACAGGTCAAGATGCGGAACGCGTAAATTTAGATGCCTTTAGAGAGATACCAATTCCGAATTGGAATTTAAAGTATACCGGTTTAATGAAAAACAGGTGGTTCAAGAAAAAATTCAAAAGGTTTTCATTGCAACACGGCTATAGAGCAGCATATAGTGTAAATAATTTTCAAACTAATTTAGAGCGTGTACAATTATTAACCGATAATGCACCTACCGTAAATGGCGAAACAGGTAATATATTGCCAGAAAATTTAATTGGTAATGTGGTTTTGACAGATGAGTTTAATCCGTTAATGCGTGTAGATTTTGAAATGAAAAATTCCTTAAGTGTACTGGCAGAGGTGCGCACAGATAGAACACTATCTTTGAGTTTTGATAATAGTTTGCTTACAGAAATTAATGGTAAAGAATACACCGTTGGTTTAGGGTATCGTTTTAAAGACGTTCAATTTGTAACCAACATTGGGGGCGAGCGTACCCGTCTAAAAGGCGATTTAAATCTTAAAGCAGACCTTTCTGTAAGGGATAACATCACTATAATACGTAATCTAGATATCGACAACAATCAAATTACCTCAGGTCAAGATTTATGGAGTATAAAGTTTACTGCAGATTATGCGCTAAGTAAAAATCTTAATGCATTATTCTTTTATGACCATTCTTTCTCACAGTTCAAGGTGTCTACCGCATTCCCGCAAACTACCATAAATGCAGGCTTTACCATCAGGTATAACTTTGGTAATTAGGACGATGTAAAAAATAGCATTTAGAATAACTATAAAATTACTTTGTATAGCTACGGAAAACTTTAAATTTGTGTCGACTCTAAAATGGATAAAATGAATATTCCTTCAGAATTAAAGTACACAAAAGACCACGAGTGGGTCAAGATTGATGGTGACACTGCAACCGTAGGTATTACAGATTTTGCGCAAGGCGAATTAGGTGATATTGTTTATGTTGAGGTAGAGACCCTAGACGAGACTTTAGATAAAGATGAAGTCTTTGGAACTGTAGAAGCTGTAAAAACAGTTTCTGACTTGTTTTTGCCACTTTCTGGTGAAATAGTTGCGTTCAATGAAAGCTTAGAAGACGAGCCAGAAAAGGTAAATTCTGATCCATATGGAGAGGGTTGGATGATTAAAGTAAAATTTAACAACCCAGATGAGGTTACACAATTAATGAGTGATGCAGATTACAAGGAACTTGTAGGTGCTTAAGAATAACAAATACACAATTTTAGGAATAAGCTGGTTGGTGTTGGTAACATCTCTCAGCTTATTTTCGTTTTCAACAGATGTAAATACAGGGATAGATATACCCCATTTAGATAAGTTGGTTCACTTTTCTTTCTATTTTGGAGTAGTGCTGCTAGGTTGTCTTAGTTTGTTAGAACAGGGAGCTCAGAATTTAAGTAGAATAGTTAAATATTTAATCATCTTCGCAATTGCATACGGCCTTTTCATAGAAATTTTGCAATATGTAATGCCTTATGATAGAGAGGCAGATATTTTAGACTTTTTGGCTAATAGTTTTGGGGCAATAGTGGCCGGTTTGCTCATTAAAAAGTACCGTTCACTCATTTACCGCATAAAATGAGCCATGAATTTGCCAATATTTTAAATATTTGGTTAAATTAGCCCGTAGGAAAAATCAAAAGAGAATTATGGAACCGAAAAAGAACCCAAAAGCAGATGTAGGTAGGAATAGTGGCCTATACTTTGTCATTGGTCTTGCCCTAGTGATGGCCTTAGTGTATACTGGACTAGAGTGGAAGAAATACGAAGAGACAAACGATTACGATATATCCATGAATGTGGAGGACGATTTGGATGAAGAAGTTCCGATGACGGAGCAGATAAAAACACCACCGCCACCACCACCGCCAGCTGCGCCAGAGGTAATAGAGGTTGTAGAGGATGAAGAAGAGGTAGAAGAAACTGTAATAGAATCTACAGAAACTAGCCAGGAAGAAGAAATCATGGAAGTAGAAGAAGTAGAGGTAGAAGAGGTAGAAGAAGATATTTCTGTTCCTTTTGCGGTAATTGAAGATGTTCCTGTTTTTCCAGGTTGTGAGGGTGCTAGTGATAAAAAAGCTTGTTTTCAAGAGCAAATGCAAAAGCATATCCGTAAAAATTTCCGTTATCCAGAGATTGCTCAAGAAATGGGGATACAAGGTAGAGTTGCGGTAATGTTTACTATACAAAAAGATGGTAGCATCGGTAACATTAGAATGCGTGGGCCAGACAAAAATTTAGAAGCAGAGGCGTTAAGGATTATCAATAAATTACCTAAAATGACACCAGGTAAACAAAGAGGGCGCCCTGTAAAAGTACCTTTTAGTATTCCAATTACTTTTAAGTTACAATAACAAACCAACAATAATTTACAAAAACCCTAGCCTATAAGCTAGGGTTTTTTGTTTCTCTTCTTCTTCAGTTAAATTCCTAGCAGTCATAATTTTTATACTAAGATTGCAAAGAAGGCAACTCCACCGTATCTTTGCAGGCCAATTAGAATAATAAGATGAAGTCTGCCGTAGGCACATTGCAAAATATGAACTGGTCCTTGGTTTTTGCTGATTTTAAAGAGATTACCAAGGTAAGGCTTGCGGTGAGTGTTGTTTTTTCTTCCATTGCAGGCTACTGTTTAGGTGCAGAAACAATTAATTTCTTTCATTTGTTATACCTAGCAACAGGAGGTTATTGTATGGTGGGTGCCTCCAACGCTTATAATCAGGTCATAGAAAGAGATTTAGATGCGCTAATGAAGCGTACTAAAAACAGGCCGTTACCCGCAGGGCGTATGTCTGTGAATGTTGCAATGACTATCGCCATTACGCTTACAATTTTGGGTGTTTTCTTATTGTATCAGCTGAATCCTAAGACAGCCTTGTTTGGTGCAATATCTATCTTTTTATATACTAGTGTATACACTCCATTAAAAACGATTACTCCACTAGCGGTGTTTGTAGGGGCAATACCTGGGGCAATACCTTTTATGCTTGGGTGGGTTGCTGCCACAAATGATTTTGGAATTGAACCCGGTACTTTATTTATGATACAATTCTTTTGGCAATTTCCACACTTTTGGGCATTGGGTTGGATGCTAGATGAAGATTATAGCAAAGGTGGATTTAAAATGTTGCCAACGGGTAAAAAAGATGCTAGTACCGCATTGCAAATTATACTTTATACCATTTGGATGATTGTAATTTCTGTAATTCCAGTATTTGGTTTTACTGGGAGATTATCGTTATCTGTGCCAGCTGCGATTGTTGTTTTCTTAATGGGAATGGTTATGTTGATTTTTGCCTTTAAGCTATACGAGAAAAAAGATAATGTGTCTGCAAGAAAACTAATGCTAGCAAGTGTAAGTTATATTACGTTGATGCAGCTAGTTTATGTTGCAGATAAATTTTTGCAATAAAAAGAAAATTATGGATTTAACACAAGGAACCAATAAGGAGAAGAATGCAAGAGCAAAGAAAATGATGCTTTGGTTTGGTATTGTTAGTCTTATTATGGGTTTTGCAGGTTGGACAAGTGCTTACATAGTTAGTAGTAAGCGTAAAGATTGGTTACAAACTGTAGAGCTGCCGCAATTGTTTTTGGTAAGTACTACTGTAATTGTATTGAGTAGTTTAACTTTTGTATTGGCTAGAATGGCAATGAAGAAGGGGGCAACAAAAATGGTTACAGCATGGCTGTTAGTTACTTTTGGGTTGGGTATTGCCTTTATTGTTTTGCAATTTTTAGGCTTTAATGAAATGATTATGGAGTACGGTTACCGTTTTACGGGGCCTACTAGTAATATTAAAATGTCTTACGTATACTTAATAGCTGCTGTGCACATTGTGCACGTGGTGGCTGGTTTGTTAGTGCTCTTGGTGGTTACAATCAATCACTTAAGGGCTAAGTATACACCAGAAGACCATTTAGGTTTAGAGTTGGGTGCTATGTTTTGGCACTTCTTAGATTTTTTGTGGGTTTACTTGGTACTCTTTATGTACTTTGTAAAATAAAAGCCAAAACTTAAAGTTTTACCTATCGGAGACTTTTAGAAAAGTGTAAAAGGTGTATTTTTGCTAAAGTTTTATTAAAACGGAAATTTTATATGGAAACAACGGTAACGACCGGAACGGAAGATAGTGTTTGGGGAGGCGGTAATAAGCCACTAGGTGCTAGCTACGGTAAAATGATGATGTGGTTCTTTATTGTTTCAGATGCGCTTACGTTCTCTGGATTCTTGGCCGCATACGGATTCTCTAGATTTAAATTCATTGAAACCTGGCCTATAGCCGATGAGGTTTTTACGCATGTGCCGTTCTTTCATGGAAATTATCCCATGATTTATGTTGCATTTATGACCTTTATTTTAATCATGTCTTCCGTAACCATGGTGTTAGCGGTAGATGCGGGTCATAAAATGAAGCAAAACAAAGTAATCGTTTACATGTTCTTAACCATTATAGGCGGTGCAATCTTTGTTGGTTCACAGGCGTGGGAATGGGCTACTTTTATTAAAGGAGATTACGGAGCGTTGGAAACTAAAGGGGGTAGAATTCTTCAGTTTGTTGACGCTACCAATGATAATAAGAGAATTGCAATAGGTGATTTTGCTAAAGCGATTCCTGGGGAGCGTGTAACCCATACCAATGATAAAGGTGTTTGGTACGAAGGCGAATCAGAGCTAACTACCTTTTCTTTAACAGAAGTTGTAGAAGGTTTAAAAGCCAATCCTAATGTTTTAATCCGTACGGAGCAAATTAATGAAGAAGGTGAAAAAACCATCTTAAATAGAACAGAGACCTTAGAAAAGGTAAACCAGGCAGTACGTGTTGTAGAGGGTGCTAATCTAATTCGTAACGAATACGGTAGCCGCCTATTTGCAGACTTTTTCTTTTTTATCACTGGTTTTCACGGTTTCCACGTATTCTCCGGTGTAGTACTGAATGTAATTATTTTCTTAAATGTAGTTATCGGTACGTACGAGAGAAGAGGACATTATGAGATGGTAGAGAAAGTAGGTCTTTATTGGCACTTTGTAGATTTAGTTTGGGTATTTGTATTTACCTTCTTCTACTTAGTATAATTAAAATAGAGTTTAAGCAAAGCGATAAAAGCATATATAATGGGTCACGAACATAAATTAGAAATATTTAGAGGAGCTTTAAAATTTAAGTCTAACGTTCAGAAAATTTGGGGCGTACTTATTTTCCTTTCCATTGTAACAGCAGTAGAAGTAGTTTTAGGTATTTACAAGCCAGACTTTTTAATGGATACCTATGTGCTAGATATGAAATTATTAAATTGGATTTTCATCATCTTAACTATTGTAAAAGCATATTATATTGCTTGGGATTTTATGCACTTAAGAGATGAAAAAAGTGCCTTACGTAGAGCTATTGTATGGACACCAATTTTCCTAATTTCTTATTTGGTGTTTATTTTGTTGTTTGAGGCGACATATATCTATGATGTATTTAAAAACGGATTCTTGTCTTGGAACTTCTAGTTTTAGGATATTAATAATATAATAAGGGCGGTTTTAAGACCGCCTCTTTTTATTTTTGTACTCTAGTTTTTAACCAGTTTTAGGGATATAAGATTGGTAATTTGCTGCTTGTTATGAAAAAGACTTTTGTACTTATTGTTTTATTTGTGCTGCCTTTAGTGGCGTATTTATTCTTTGCTTCTGGAGTCAATAATTTTGGGCGTTTACCAGTATTACAAGAGAATGTAGAGGATGTTGCTGTAATCGCTGATAGTATTCAATTTAAAAGTAAGATAACTATCCTTGGATTTTTGGGCGTTGATGTTGCCTCTAAAAGCGCAAATGCTTTCAATTTAAATCAAAAAATTTACAAACGGTTTTCAGAGTTTAAGGATTTTCAATTTGTTATGCTAGTTCCAAAAGGGCAAGAGGCAGCGGTAAATTCTTTAAAAGAAGAGCTTGGTAAGCTTTCTGAGATTGATAAATGGAACTTTGTCTTTGCGGATGCTAAAGAAGTCATAGCAATCTTTAATAGTTTAAATAGCAATTTGAAGTTAGATGAGGATTTAGGATCCAATTACGTATTTATAGTAGACAAAGATGCTAATCTACGAGGTAGAAAAGACGATGAGGATGAAGGAACTAAATATGGGTATAACGCTACTTCTGTCGCGGAGTTGAATAATAAAATGGAGGATGATGTAAAGATTATCCTTGCAGAATATAGATTAGCACTAAAAAAGAACAATGCCACAAGGAGCAAGTAATAAGAAGAAATACACTTATGTCTGGGTTTCTACCATTGTATTGGTGTTTGGAATCTTTGCTGTGTATGAGATTACAAAAAGAATAAAAGACGGTACAGTTGTAGAAAACGATAGAATGGCGGGTACTGCGATTGAAGAGCCGTTGAGTTTTATAGTAAACAACGGTACAAAACGTAAGGTACCATCGTTTTCTTTTTACAATCAAGATAGTGTTCTAGTGACTAACAAAGATTATTTGGGTAAAGTGTATGTAGTGGATTTCTTTTTTACTACCTGCCCAACAATTTGCCCAATAATGACCTCTAATTTGGTAGAAATACAAGATAAATTTGGGGATAAGGACAAATTTGGAATTGCTTCCTTTAGTATAAATCCCAGATACGATACTCCAGAACGTTTAAGGGCGTATGCAGAAAAGTATGGGATAACAGATAAGGATTGGAATTTTATGACGGGGCAACAAGAGCAGATACATCAATTAGCATCAGAAGGTTTTTATATTATGGCTGATGAAGTGGAAGATGCACCTGGTGGTTTTGAACATAGTGGCATGTTTGCTTTGGTAGATAAAAACGGATACTTGCGCTCTAGAGTAGATGCATTTGGGAATCCTATTATTTACTATCGTGGAACCATTACAGAAAAGCAGGGCGTTAATAAGGAAGGTGAAACCCAGCAAATAACAATGCTAAAAGAAGATATTAATAAATTATTATTAGAGTAATGGAGGATGTAGCAGTTAAGGAAAAGAGAATTAAATTGTGGATTACCATTTTATCCATAGTGATTCCTGTTGTAGTTGCCGTGCTATTTAGGTATCGTATACCTAACGTAGCACCTTTATCCTTTTTGCCGCCTATTTATGCAAGTATTAATGGTCTTACAGCAATATTTCTAGTGTGGGCTGTTATAGCTATAAAAAAAGGAAACCAAAAGTTACACCAGAATTTAATGACAAGCTGTATTGCATTTTCATTATTGTTCTTGGTAATGTATGTAGCATATCATATGACATCAGATTCAACCCCTTTTGGCGGAGTAGGAGCAATCAAATACATTTATCTATTCATACTAGCTACTCATATAATTTTATCCATAGCAATTATTCCACTGGTTTTAATTACATACAGTAAGGCTTACTTACAAGACTTTAGAGCGCATAGGAAATGGGCCAAAATTACATTTCCTATTTGGTTGTATGTGGCAGTAACAGGTGTAGTAGTATATATAATGATAGCTCCTTATTACGTGTAGATGAAGTGGAAAGTTATCATCATATTAGGACTCATATTGCTCTTTGTGCCAGAAGTAGCAGAAGCACAATGTGCCATGTGTAGAGCTGCCTTGGAGAGCGAAACTGATAATAGTCAAGCAGAAGGTATTAACAACGGTATTGTTTACTTAATGGCTATTCCCTACATCTTGGTAGGAGGACTGTTTTTCTTTATTTACAGAAAAATGCGCGGAAAATCTGCATAAATTACTACGGAACTGTAACAATTTGGTTGGATAGTAGTCCTATAGAAGTACGGAAACGTATTTCATCAATCAAAAAACCAATCAAATGTTCGATATCGAAAGGTGGCAAGAAATCTTCGATACCCTAAGAAAGAATAAACTTCGTTCTTTCTTAACCGGGATATCCGTGGCCTCTGGCATTTTCATTTTAGTCATTTTATTAGGTTTTGGTCAAGGCATGCGTAATGGCATTGAGCAAGAGTTTAAGCAAGATGCTGCTACCAGTATTTGGGTTTGGCCAGGAACCACCAGCAAAGAGTTTAAAGGAATGAATCCCGGTAGGCGTATTCGTTTGAACAATGAAAATTACGCCAATTCAGTTGCGCTATTTCAAAACGATTTAGAATTTAATAGCCCTCGAATTTTTGTCAATGACGTTGCTGTAAACTATGGCCAAGAATCCCTTGTGTATGGAATTCAGGGCGTAAGTGCTAATTTTCAGTTCATAGAAAACGCCAAAATGGTAGAAGGCCGGTTTATAAATCCGCAAGACGAAGCGGAAACCGCTAAGGTGGCGGTAATCGGTAGAAAGATTAGAACAGACGTATTTACAGAAGTATCTTCTCCTCTAGGAGAATATATTGAGCTTTCAGGCATCCCTTTTAAAATTATTGGCGTCTATAAAGAATATGAAGATAGGGAAGAGGAACGGATTTATATTCCTATTTCTGCTGCTCAGAAAGTGTTTAATGGTGGGGACATTGTAAATAATATGGCGTTTACCTTGCCGCCGCAAGAAGATTTTGAAACGGCAGTTAGTGAAGCGATAAGGTTTAAAGCAGGTTTAAAAACGTATCTACAACAAGTACATACCATAGCTCCAGACGATACCAGTGGTATTGATGTTTGGAGCGCGATGGAAGAAGCCAAACGTTATTATGGTTTAACCAATAACATTAAAATATTTTTCTGGTTTGTAGGCGTTTGCACGATTATAGCGGGTGTAGTAGGGGTGAGTAACATAATGCTTATTGTGGTTAAAGAAAGAACCAAAGAAATTGGCATACGTAAAGCACTTGGTGCAAAGCCGTGGTCTATTGTTGGTATGATTTTACACGAGGCCATTTTTGTGACGGCAATCTCTGGTTTTGGAGGATTAATTTTTAGCATGGCTTTATTAGAAATGGTTGGCCCACATATAGAGATAGATTACGTTTTAAACCCTTCTGTAAATTTTAACGTAGCCTTTACTACAGTAATTGTTCTTGTATTGGCAGGAACTATTGCAGGCTTTTTCCCTGCGTGGAAAGCGGCCAAAGTACACACTATAGAAGCACTTAGAGACGAATAGCTATGTTGAACAGAGACCGTTGGAAAGAAATTTTAGAGGTTCTAACCAGTAATTGGTTTAGAACACTGCTTACCGCTTTTGGAGTGTTTTGGGGTATTTTTATTTTGATAGTGTTGCTTGCCGCAGGCAAAGGGTTAGAGAATGGTATTAGGAGTGATTTTGGAGATATTGCCACCAATACCATGTTTATGTGGACCAGAAGAACCACCAAGCCTTTTGAAGGTTTGCCAAAAGATAGAAGGTTTGAGTTTAAACGTAGCGATGTTCAAGCCATAAGGGACAATGTGCCTCATCTTCGTTTTATATCACCGCGTAATCAATTAGGTGGTTTTAATGGGGGTGGAAATAATGTGGTTCGTGGATTACAAGCCGGTGCTTATAATGTTTATGGCGATTATCCAGAGATTATAAATCAGGACCCAATGACTGTAACTTCAGGTAGATTTATTAATTATAACGACCTAGAAGAAAATAGAAAGGTGGCTGTAATTGGTCTTGGCGTTAAAAATGA
The DNA here is from genome assembly GCF_011882165.1 of Croceivirga sp. JEA036. Lineage (NCBI taxonomy): Bacteria > Pseudomonadati > Bacteroidota > Flavobacteriia > Flavobacteriales > Flavobacteriaceae > Croceivirga > Croceivirga sp. JEA036. The sequence goes on along the minus strand of NZ_JAATON010000002.1, from coordinate 347,239 downwards.
TTTGTACAGCAAGGACGAAGAGGTTTTAGGAACCTACATCAAAATTCAGGGCGTGAATTTTATGGTCGTTGGTACGTACAAGAAAAACTCTAGCAATGGTGGGGAAGAGGCACAAAAGGAAATATTTGTTCCTTTTACCGCCTTCTCTCAGGCATTTAATATGGGCGAGACTGTTGGCTGGATGGCGATTACAGCAGAAGACGGTCATTCTATTTCCGTATTAAAGGAAGACATTATCAGCTTAATGAAGCAAAACCACAAAGTGCATCCAGAAGATAATAGGGCGGTTGGGTATTTTGATTTATACCAACAATACAACCGAGTAGAAAGTCTGTTTGCGGGCATCCGTTGGATAGCGATAATAGTTGGGACATTCGTTTTGCTTTCTGGTATAATTGGCGTGAGCAACATTATGTTAATTGTAGTTAAAGAAAGAACAAAAGAAATCGGTATTCGCCGTGCACTAGGAGAATCGCCTATATCTATAAAAAAGCAAATCTTAATGGAATCTATTTTCTTAACGCTCATTTCTGGGATGACGGGTATCATTTTTGGAGCGTTGGCAATTTACGGCATTAATGCACTATTAGACAGCGTGGGGCCGGTAGATATGTTTTTAAATCCAAGTGTCAGCTTACAAGTGGTTATTGGTGCTTTAACGGTATTGGTTATAGCAGGATTATTGGCAGGGTTTTTACCAGCTAACGCTGCTATAAAAGTAAGACCTATAGAGGCGCTAAGAACAGAATAAACAACAAAAGCACAATCAAAAAGAAGAATAAAAATGAAAAAATCAGTAACTATAATCATACTAGCGGCCATAGTTTTAGGCTTTTCTGGGGCTATGTATTATTTGTATTCTAAAAACGCGGAAGACCCAGTAGTCTATCAAACAGAGGAGCCTACCAAGCAAACTATTGTCAAAAAAACGGTGGCAACGGGTAGTATTTTGCCCTTAGAAGAAGTGCTTATAAAACCCAATATTTCTGGAGTGATAGAAGAAGTATTTGTAGAAGGAGGTGATTATGTAAAAACGGGCGATTTGCTAGCAAAAATAAAAGTGGTTCCTAATTTAAGTGCAGTAAATGATGCTAGAGATGCAATAGACCGAGCAAAAATAGACTTGGATGACCAAAAAAGAAATTGGGAACGCCAACAGACCCTATTTGATAAAGGAGTTATTTCTAAAACAGATTTAGAACGGGCAGAGGTAAGCTACCATCAAGCTAAACAATCGTATAACGCGGCTACTAAAAGATATGATATTGTAAGAACAGGTACAGCAAGTGGCTATGGCAACCAAGCGAATACCTTAATAAGGTCTACCGTAAACGGAATGGTCTTAGATGTGCCGGTAGAGAAAGGAAACCAAGTGATAGAAAGTAATAATTTCAATGAAGGGACAACCATCGCTGCCATCGCAGATGTAGAAAAAATGATTTTTGAAGGGAAGGTAGATGAGTCAGAAGTTGGTAAAATTAGGGAGAACTTACCTTTAGAAATTACTGTTGGTGCCATAGAAGACCAGGTTTTTAATGCCGTCTTAGATTATATAGCTCCAAAAGGCGTGGAAGAAAATGGAGCGATACAGTTTGAAATTAAAGGAACCTTAACCAAACAAGACACCACATTTATTAGGGCAGGGTTAAGTGCAAATGCCTCTATTATTTTAGCTAAAGCAGATAGTGTGTTGGCAGTAAAAGAAGCGTTAGTACAATTTGATCAAAAAACCAAGAAACCTTATGTAGAGGTAGCCACAGGCGCGCAGCAATTTGAGCGTAGAGATGTAGAATTAGGTATTAGTGATGGTATACATGTAGAGGTAAAATCTGGTATCCATAAGGGAGATAAGGTAAAGGTGTGGAACAACGTAGAAGATGATATGGGAGCAATGTAAGCTTTAACATAATTTTCACCTTTACCGTGTAACAAAAGATATAATCAGTAGTCAAATAACATATAGCGAGCCAAATAGCAAATTAACCAATCATGATAGAAATCAAGGACCTTCATAAATCTTACCGTATGGGGAGCAATTCCCTTCACGTTTTAAAAGGAATCAATTTTAATGTAGAAGAGGGGGAGCTCGTTGCTATAATGGGTTCGTCGGGTTCTGGTAAATCCACACTATTGAATATTCTTGGGATGCTAGATGGTGCAGATAGTGGAGAATATCATTTAGATGGTGTGCCTATTAAAGATTTAAATGAAACCAAAGCAGCACAATACCGTAATAAATTCTTGGGCTTCATTTTTCAATCTTTCAACCTTATCAATTATAAAACTGCCGCAGAGAATGTAGCTCTGCCTTTATACTATCAAAAAGTAGCTCGTAAAGAAAGACAACAAAAATCTATTTCTTATTTAGAAAAAGTGGGATTAAAAAACTGGGCGCATCACTTGCCTAGTGAACTTTCTGGAGGGCAAAAACAGCGTGTGGCTATTGCCAGAGCGTTAGCAGCTGAACCCAAGGTGTTATTAGCAGATGAGCCAACGGGAGCTTTGGATAGTAAAACGTCTTATGAAGTAATGGATTTAATCCAAAAAATTAATGATGAGGGTAATACCATTTTGGTGGTTACACACGAAGAAGATATCGCTCATATGTGTAAACGTATTGTACACTTAAAAGATGGTGTTATTGTAGAGGATAAAAAAGTAGAACAAGTTAGAGCCGCGCAGTATGTTCAGTAGAGATACTTGGAAAGAAATATTTGAGGCAATGAGCAAAAATAAGCTCAGGACCTTTCTTACTGGTTTTACCGTTGCTTTGGGTATTTTCATTTTTGTAACCCTATTTGGAATGGGTAATGGTTTGCAGAACACGTTCAATGAATTTTTTGGACAAGATGCTGTTAATGTATTAAGAATTTATCCTTCACAAACAACACTGCCTTACGGTGGTTACAAAGCTAAAAGACAAATAGAGTTTGTAAATGATGACTTGGAAGCTATTGCAAAAGAATTTGCTCCTTTTATAGATTATATGTCGCCACAAATTAATAATGGAGGTACGGTAACCTATAAAAATGAGTCGGATAATTACTCTAATAGAGGGGTTGGACCAGGAATGCAATGGGCTGAGAAAAATATTTTAATGAAGGGTAGATACATTAACAATAAAGATATTAGAGACAGAACCAAAGTTGCAGTAATTGGTAGAATGGTTGAAAAAGACCTGTTTAATGGTGAGAACCCTATTGGAGAATACATTGCAATGGGAGAAAGTGTGTTTAGGGTAGTAGGTGTTTACCAAGATGATGGTGGTGATAATGAAGAAAGATACATATACATACCGTTTACCACACGCCAATTAATAGAAGGTAATAATGATAAGCTAGGCCAAATTATTATTGGGTTTAAAGAATCTTTGGGTTACACAGGTGCAATGAACTTTCAAAACAAGTTAGATGCCTTTATGCGTCAAAAAAAAGTTATAAGTCCTAAAGACCCTAGAGGTATTTTTATACAGAATATTGCAGATCAATTAAAACAAAATCAACAATTTGCCGGAGCCTTACAATTAATTATATCTGCCATAGCATTCGCGGTAATTATTTCTGGGGTTATTGGTATAAGTAATATAATGGTGTTCGTGGTAAAAGAGCGTACCAAAGAAATTGGTATACGTAAGGCAATGGGCGCAACACCTAGAATAATAACTAGTGGGATTATGTTAGAATCTATATTCATAACTGCAGTTTTTGGATTTCTTGGCTTGCTAATCGGTATTATTGTTCTAAATACCATTACTGGAGATACTTTAAAGGACGATTATTTTATTACCAAGCCCAGTATCAACTTAAGTCTAGCATTTTTTGTAACAATTCTGTTAGTGATTTGTGGAGCAATAGCTGCATTTGTACCTGCAAGACGAGCAGCAAGAATTAAACCTATTGTGGCCTTAAGAGACGAATAGTATGAAACAGTTATTTGATAGAGACACATGGATAGAGATATTTCAATCAATTAGAAAAAATAGGTTAAGAACCTTTTTGACTATGATTGGGGTTTTTATAGGAATATATATTTACATAGGTTTATCTGGTGCGGCTAACGGTTTACAAAATGGGTTCGAAAGAGAGTTTAAAACTATCGCAAGAAATAGCATGTTTGTATGGGCGCAACAAACCAGTATGCCCTATAGTGGTTTTAAAACAGGGAGACAGATTCAATTAAAACTTAGTGATGCGGAAACTCTAAAAAAACAAATTCCAGAAATTGAGGCAATTGCACCTCGTAACGTACAAGGGATTTTTGGGTCTAATCCAGGAGTTATCACTAGAGGTTTAAAATCAGGAAATTATTCAGTTTTTGGAGATTTTCCCGAGTTCACAAAAATAGCTACTAAGCGTATTTATGATGGAGGAAGGTTTATTAATGATGAGGATATTGAGCAAGAAAGAAAAGTATGTGTTATAGGAGAAAGAACTCAAAAAGAACTTTTTGATGATGAAGAAAATTCAATTGGTGGATATATTGAAATTGATGGCGTAAATTTTCAGGTGGTTGGTGTGCATAAATTCGCTGGTGGTGGCCCGTTTGATAATGATTCAGATATATTTATTCCCTTTACAACTTTTAGAAAATTATATAATACGGGAGACAATGTATCTTGGTTTACCATTGCTGCTTATGATAATGCTAATGTTATTGAAGTTGAAAAAGATATTAAAGCAACTTTAAGAAGAATTCACCAAACACATCCGCAAGATGAAAAGGCAATAGGTTCTTTCAATTTAGGAGAAATGTTTAATAAGATTTTTGGTTTTTCTGATGGTTTAATTTTTTTATCACTCGTTGTTGGCATTGCCACCATTTTAGCTGGTGTAATAGGAATTGGCAATATTTTGTTAATCTCAGTAAAAGAACGAACAAAAGAATTGGGAGTAAGAAGAGCTTTAGGTGCAACGCCTAGTGAGGTGAGAAATCAAATTATAATAGAAGCCTTGGTGCTTATACTGTTAGCTGGAATAATTGGAATCATCCTAGGGGCTGCGACCTTAAAATTAATCGATTCTTTAACTGGCGGGGGTGATTTTCCATATACCAACCCAACGGTACCCATACCTTACGTGTTAGGATCTCTAATGCTAATGATAATATTAGGAATATTAATTGGATTAATACCAGCTCAACGTGCTGTAAGTATAAGACCAATTGATGCCCTACGAGAAGAGTAACAAAAACAAATAACGAAACTAAATAATCAAAACAATGAACAAATACGTTAAATGGACTCTAATTGGACTATTGATATTAGGAGTGCTTTGGGCAGCATCTTTTTTCATAAAAAGTAATACCAAATCCATTACAGATTATAAAACTCATAAGCCTTTTATATCTAGTATTGAAAAGAAAACTGTTGCTACAGGTAAAGTTATCCCTGAAGACGAAATTGAAATTAAGCCTCAAATTTCAGGAATAATTGATAAAATATATTTAGAAGAAGGAGCCAAAGTAAAAGCAGGTGAATTAATTGCAACCATAAAGGTAGTGCCTAATGAGCAAGCTCTTTACCAAGCAAGAGGTAGAGTAAATAATGCAAAGATTGCACTCGGTAACTCAGAAATTGATTACAATAGAAATAAAACTCTTTTTGACAGAGGTGTAGTGTCTGCTCAAGATTTTCAAAATATACAATTAGCTTTTGACCAAGCGAAACTAGAGTTAGAAAATGCTCAAAATGATTACCAAATAATTCAACGTGGTTCTGCTGGAGGCTCATCTAGTGCTAACACCAATATTAGAGCTACAGTTGATGGTACGATTCTAGAAATACCAGTTGAAGAAGGTGATCAAGTAATTCAAAGTAATAACTTTAATGATGGAACAACCATTGCTTCTATAGCCGATTTAAGTAAAATGATTTTTGAGGGCCAGGTTGATGAAGGTGAAGTAGGCAAGCTTGCCGTTGGGATGCCTTTAAAAATAACATTAGGAGCGGTTCAAGACCAAGAATTGTCTGCTAAACTCAAATTTATTGCTCCGAAAGGTATTGAAGAAGCGGGTGCAGTAAAATTTAAGATTGAAGGTGATGTAGAAATAAAGGAGGATTTTATGATAAGAGCTGGTTATAGTGCTAACGCATCATTAACTCTTGAAAAGAAAGATAGCATTTTGGTAATACCCGAAGCTTTATTGCAGTTTGATAGAGATACTAATAAGCCATATGTAGAAATAGCAACTGGTGAGCAGCAATTTGAGAGAAAAGATATTGAAATAGGAATATCAGACGGGATAAATGTGGAAATAGTTTCTGGTTTATCTGAAGATGATGAGGTAAAACAATGGAATAAAACAGAACCAGTTAAAATTGGAGAAGAAGAGGACGTAAATGGTAATGAGAAGGAATAACCAAGTACAACCAAAAATCAAAAAACGAATGAAATTTAAAATAGCAATATTCACATTAATCAGCGCTATTAGTTTGTGCAATGCGCAGGTAAAAAAATGGACCTTAGAAGAATGCGTTACCTACGCAGTAGAGCATAACATAAGTGTTGCACAGTTTAATCTAGATTTGGAAAGTGTAAAATTAGACAAATCAGATGCGTTAGGTGCTTTTATACCAAGCTTAAACGGGCAAGCTTCTGTTTCTGGTAATACGGGTTTAATATTGGATCCAACCACTAATAATTTAGTTTCCGGTACTATTATGTCTTCTAGTATGAATTTGACATCTTCAGTAACGTTGTTTGATGGGTTGAGAAACTTTAAAAACCTACAGCGAGCTAAATTAAATGCTATTGCGGGGCAATATCGTCTAGATGATTTGGTAGATGATATTAGACTTAATGTAGCTAATGCCTATTTGCAAATATTATCTAATAAAGAGGCCTTAAAAGTTGCCAAAGCACAATTAGCGGTCACAGAGCAAGATTTAAATAGGACTAAAGAGTTGGTAGATGCTGGCGTAGTGCCAAAAGGCGATTTGTTAGAATTGGAAGCTACCGTTGCCTCCCAACAACAACAAATAGTTAATAACAAAGGATTAGTCTTGATATCTAAAATAAATTTAGCGCAATTTTTACAAATTACAGATTATGATAGTTTTGATATTGCAGACGATTCTTTTGAGGTGCCACCAACGAGTATTTTAGATAATTCTGCTAAAACTATTTTTGATAAGGCATTGACCTTTAGGAATGACATAAAACTTTCTCAGGCTAATGTGGATTTAGCATCAAAGGATGTTGAGATTGCTAAAGGAGCTTATATGCCAACCCTAGGGGCTTTCTTTAATTACAATACAAGATATTCTGATCAAAATAGAAATCCATTCACAGGAGAGGATTTAAATTTTATTGATCAGTTGTGGTTAAATGATGGTATTTCTTACGGAGCACAATTAAACGTTCCCATATTTAATGGCTGGAGTACTAAAAATAACGTAACCAGGGCTAAGATTGCTTTAGATAGAACTAAGTTACAGTACGAGGCTGATAAGCTAGCTCTAGAAGCAACTATACAACAAAGTTATGTTGATGTTAAAACATTTGGCAAAGCATATGAAGCCGCACAAAAAACATTAGAGGCTAGACGTATAGCTTATGATTATGCTAAAGATAGATTTGAAGTAGGCTTAATGAATAGTTTTGACTTTAGCCAAGCACAGTCTCGTGTAGATGATGCGGAAGCTAACGTAATTAGAACCAAATATGATTACATATTTAGAATTAAAATACTAGAATTCTATTTTGGTTTACCAATACAATTGAACTAGGTATCTTTGTAGCCATTATGGCTAGGATACTAAATTTAGAGACAGCAACAACCAATTGTTCCGTAAGTATTGGGGTAAACGGAGAATTAGTTTCTTTGGTAGAAGAAAACACAGCTAATTATTCCCACGCAGAACAATTGCATCTTTTTATAAAAGAAGCCTTGAAAAAGGCTTCTTTGTCATTTTTTGATATAGATGCCATTGCGGTGAGTAAAGGGCCAGGTTCTTATACTGGTTTGCGTATTGGAGTGTCTGCAGCTAAGGGTTTAAGCTTTTCCTTGGATAAACCGCTTATTGCTGTGCCTACCTTAGAAAGTTTAGCTCATCAAATAGAAATTCCTATTGGGGATTTCATCGTACCTGTTTTAGACGCTAGGCGTATGGAAGTTTATTCCTGTGTTTTTGATGTAAATTATAAAGAGGTACGCGCTACGGATGCAGAAATAATTACAGAAGAATCGTTTGCCGATTATGCAACTAAAGGAAATGTGCATTTGGTGGGTAATGGTGCAGAAAAATGCATGGAGCTGCTCGGTACTGATAAATTTAGCTATCACACAGAAAAAGTGCCATCTGCAGCACAAATGGCACACTTATCTTTTACTAAATACAAACAACAACAGTTTGAAGATGTTGCGTATTTTGAACCTTATTATCTTAAGGATTTTGTGTTACAAACCAAAAAGAAAAAAGCTTAATCTTCTATTTCCTGACTGTGAATAACACGTTGCGGAAAAGGTATCTCTATACCAGCCTCATCAAACTTAAGTTTAGATTGTTCTATAAGATTAAATTTAGCGCCCCAGAAATTTTCATTCTTAGCCCACCAGCGTAAAGAAAGATTTACAGAGCTATCTGCTAATTCTGCTACGTAAACCTCTGGTTTAGGTTCTTTAAGAATTCGTTCGTCGTTTGCACAAAGTTCTAGTAAAATATCCTTTGCTTTTTTAATATTAGAGCCGTAGCCAATCCCAACCGTATAATTGTCCCTACGGATAGGTTCTGCGCTGTAGTTTACAATATTTCCGTTGGCCAATTGACCATTAGGTACAATTGCCAATTGATTACCAAAGGTATTGAGCTTAGTATTGAAAATGGAAATTTCTTTCACGGAACCATCTACGCCTTGTGCAGAAATCCAATCACCTATCTTAAAAGGTTTAAAAAGCAAGATGAGTACACCGCCAGCAAAATTGGAAAGTGAGCCTTGTAATGCCAAACCAATGGCTAAACCTGCTGCTCCAATTATAGCAATTAGGGAAGAAGTTTTTACTCCTAACTGAGTTACTACAAGTACAAATAGCAGAACTTTTAAGACAATGCTTATGAAGCTCTGCAAAAAGCTTTCTAAAGTAGGGTCGTAATCCTTTTTTTCAAAGAATTTGCGCACCATTTTATTAATAAGCCGTACAAACCATAAGCCTACAACTAAAAGTAGTATTGCGAGTATAATATTCGGAACGAGTTTCCATACCCAATCTATAGCTTTAGATATGTGTTCCTCATAATTTTGAAATTGTTCTAACATAGCTTTCATTTTAGAGCACAACCTAGCTAATAACCATTAACATTTCAAATATTAACAATTAAAACTGGGTTAAAGTTTAGTCCCCTTTTAAAGTTGTTTTAACACTGCCGAAGCTGTGTTTACAGGTAATTTACAGCTTCCTTCTATACAAACATAGGCCATGGTTTCTCCTGGAACATATCTGTTTTCTAATAAGGGCAATTTGCTGTTTCCATTTGCAGCGCCAACTAAAATACTATTTGGGATGTAATGGCTGGCTAGTTCTGCTCCTATGCTTTTGTAATTTTCTCCTAGTAAGGCAATTTCATAAAAATTATGATTATTGTACTGCACCAAATGAAGCCAATTCGCAAAGGTTTGAGCATCTGTCATAAAATTATCTTGTACTTGTGCTACCATGCGTTCTACAATTTCTCCATAAGGCTTATCTGGATAAATTTTGTGTAGTTTGATGAGGTTGTTAGCCATGATGGAATTAGAAGACGATATCACATTGTCATTTATTTCTATTGAGCGTCTTATCAATTTTTGGTCTTTGTCTGATGTATAAAAGAACAACCCACTCTCATCATCTTTAAAATGAAGTAAAGTATAACCCATCAGTTTTTGAGCGTGCTTTAGCCATTTTTCGTCAAAAGTAACCTCATACAATCCAATAAAACCTTCTATTACGGTAGCATAATCTTCTAAAAATGCATTGATGTTGCTTTTCTCAGCCTTATGATTTCTATACAAAGAACCATCATCATTCATCATTTCTGAGGTAATAAAATCCGCATTGGCCAGTGCTAATTTAAGATAGGATTCGTCTTGTAAATAGCGATAGGCATCAGTAAGACCTTTTAGCATTAAGCCGTTCCAAGAGGTAAGAATTTTATCATCTAATCTTGGTTTTTCTCGCTTATCTCGCTCTTGTTTTAAAATAACAATACTTTCAGAAATAGTTTGTTGTAAATCTGCCTGCGTTATACCCAGTTCTTTAGCAACTTCATCATCTTTTTTATCCCGTATCAACACATAATTTTCATCTTCCCACAATCCATAAGAATTGATATTGTAGTATCGTTTGAATGTTTCAAATTTATCGCCCAATAATTGCTTTAATTCGGTTTCTGTCCACACATAAAATGCGCCTTCTTCTAATTCTCCGTCCTCATTATGGCTGTCTGCGTCTAAAGAAGAATAGAAACCACCATTAGAATCACTTAATTCACTCCTAACAAATGCTATAGACTTCTCTACAGTTTCTTTGTACAGCGGATTTTTAGTGACTGCGTAAGCTTTGCTGTAAAGGCTTATTAATTGTCCGTTATCATAAAGCATTTTCTCAAAGTGGGGTACATGCCACTTAGTATCTACGGCATAGCGAGAAAAACCACCATCAATTGGGTCAAATATTCCCCCATAGGCCATTCTGGTTAATGTGGTATTTACATATTCTAAAATGCTGTCATTTTTTTGTTGCACACCATAATGCAATAAAAAATCTAAATTATTGGGCATCATAAATTTAGGAGCGCGTTTGTAGCCGCCTAAAAAAGTGTCAAAATAGGTGCTCCATTTTTGTACGGCCAATTGTAGTTCATCGTCTTTAAAACTAACTTCGCTATTTTTACTTTCCACCAGATTAATAGCTTTAATGCCTTTTTCTAAATTGGTTGCAAACTCCTCTACTTTAGCAGGTTCATTTTTGTATAATTCTACTAGGCTTTCCAAGGACTTGGTCCAATTTTCTTTTGGTAGGTAAGTAGCGCCCCAAAACGGACGGCCATCTGGCAGCGCAACGATATTCAATGGCCACCCACCATTACCCGTCATCATTTGTAGGGCATCCATGTATATCTGGTCTACATCTGGGCGTTCTTCACGGTCTATTTTTATATTAACAAAGTTCTGGTTCATGTAGGCTGCAATAGAATCGTTTTCAAAAACTTCATCTTCCATTACATGACACCAATGGCAAGCCGCATAGCCAATACTAATTAACAATGGTTTATTTTCTTTTTGAGCTCGTTCTAAAACCTCTGGTTTCCAAGCTTCCCAATTTACTGGATTATGAGCGTGTTGCAATAAATACGGACTAGTTTCTTCTATTAGAGCATTGGTGTATTTATGTTTCATAGCTTCTTGGTTGTTTTTGCACCCTGTTAGCAAGATTATGGTTAGTAGTGCAAGCTGTAGTTTTTTCATTCAGTTTCGGTTTAAAACAAAAAAAGCGCCGTAATAGGCGCTAATTTATTCAGTAAATTTAATTAATTCACTTCAAAAGTGATTTTAACATTCACACGGAATTCATCTATTTTTCCATCTTTTACCGTCGCATTTTGTTCATTTACGTAAACAGAACGTATGTTTTTTACGGATTTAGAAGCCTGCTCCACGGCATTTTTGGTGGCATCCTCCCAACTTTTGTTAGAGTTTGCCAATACTTCAATTACTTTTAAAACTGCCATAATAGTTACTGTTTTTAAATTTCTTTAATATAAGAAAATCTTTACAAAATATGGGGAATTTTAAAGTTAACCGTTAAGCGCAACTACCTCTTCCACACGGTCACCAAGCATATTTTTAAGCATGGTTTCTATGCCATTTTTAAGTGTAAAGGTAGAAGATGGGCATCCGCTACAAGCACCTTGTAAAATAACATTAACCTTTTTAGTGTCTGGTTCGTAAGATTGAAAGAGAATATTACCGCCGTCACTTGCTACAGCTGGCTTTACATATTCTTCCAAGATATCTATTATTGCCTTGGAGGTATCATCATACTCCACCTCTGGTTGCGATTCTACTTTGTTAGAAGCTTTGGTTTGTGAAAGAGCATTTTCTGAAACTGCTGCTTTGCCCTCAGTAAAATAAGTTCGGATAAACTCACGCAATTCCATCGTAACATCATTCCATTCAGCTACATCAAACTTTGTAATCGAAACATAATTTTGATCCAAAAACACCTCTTTTACAAACGGAAAATGAAACAATTGTGTAGCCAGTTCAGATTCTTTGGCTTCATCAATATTTTTGAATTCAAAAATAGAAGGGACAATAGGTTTGTTTAGAACAAACTTCATCACAGCCGGATTAGGAGTTACCTCTGCATACACAGAAACAGGAGTGGTATCTTTTGTTTCTTCCATTACAATTGGCTCGCCCGCGTTTAAGTATTCTACTAGGTTCTGAGCTACTTCGTCCTTAACATCATTCCATTGTACAATATCAAAACGTTCTAGTGCAATGAAATTACCAGAAACATATACCGTTTTAATAAACGGAAGATGAAAAAGCTGTTGTGCTAAGGGGCTAGATTTAGCCTCGTCTATATTTTTAAATTCGTAATTGTTCTTTACTAAAAAATGATTTGCCTCAAACTTTAAAATGGCAGGATTGTTAGTCTCTACCACCGTGATATTATATTCTTTCATGGCTAAAATTTTGACAAAAATACAAAGTATTTATGGGGAACAACGCATATAATAATACTACTTTTGATGCGTTATAGTAGTTGTTTTTAGTTAACATAGAGCAACACATAGCCCCATACCAATGAAAAAGCTCCTTTTACTTATTCTTTTGATTGCACTTGTGCCTACAAGTAAAGCCCAAGAGGGTATTCCGGTTTATTTTGATTATTTAGCAGATAACTACTATTTAGTTTATCCATCTATGGCCGGGATTGGAGAGGGGGGTAAGATAAGGTTAACTGCCCGCAAACAGTGGTTTAATGTGGATGAAGCACCAAGTTTGCAAACCCTTAATGCAAATTTTAGAGTAGGTAACAGAAGTGGTGTAGGGTTTATACTTTTTAATGATGCCAATGGGTATCACTCTCAAACAGGATTTAAAGGTACTTATGCGCATCATTTGCAATTAGCAGGTGATTTTAGAACATTAAATCAATTGTCTTTTGGTTTAAGTGCCGGAGCTATTTTAAGTAGCTTAGATGAAACTGAATTTAGATCTGTTGTTCCAGATCCAGAAGTGAGTGGTGTTAAGAATACAGTAAGCTATTTTAATGTAGATTTAGGTGTTTCTTATAACTATTTAGAATTTTATGCCCATGCAGCAATACTAAACCTTTTGGGTTCTGGTAGGGATTTGTATACGTTAGCAGAGTTTGACAATCTTAGAAGATATCTAATCTCTGCGGGTTATGTTTTTGGTAAAGGTGAGTTTAGAATAGAACCATCTGTCTTATTTCAATTAACCGATTTTACCAAGGAAAAAACTGTAGATATTAATGCGAAGGTGTATAAAGATTTGAATCCGACCACGACACTTTGGGCCGGTCTTTCTTATAGGAGAAGTTTTGATGGAGCACAATTTCAACAAGATGGTACGTTTGGAGAACAACGGTTGCAGTTGTTTACACCTATTGTTGGGGTAAACCTCAATCGTTTTATGTTTTCGTATAATTATTCTTATCAATCCGGAGATATTCGTTTTGATAATGGTGGATTTCATCAAATTACCTTAGGCTACGATTTTGGTGAGCAGCGTAAAGACAGATACGATTGCCATTGCCCTGCGGCTAATTAAAAAAGAAGACAGCATTACTGCTGCCTTTCTTTTTGCTGAACACTTATTTTTCCCACCTAAATTGCTTTTTAGCGGCTTGTTTTTTAATGGCGTTAAGCATGGCATTTTCTAGTTCACCACCTTTATTGGCCTGTTTGGCTATGTAAATTTCTCGTTTCTCATTCAATTTTTGTATTTCGGATTGCAATTTTTCTCGTTCTGCCTTTCGTTCTTTTAAAACAGTGTTAATCTCTTCGTCAGTTTTACCTCTTAATTCATCAGGTAAGGCGTCATCTTCCAGCTCAGATACCGACACAGCATTATTTTCTACAGCATCCACTAAGTCCCAAGAAGAATTCTTATACATTTTACTGCTTTTGCTAACAGCTCTATTTACAGCTACCTCTGCCTCTACCTCATAGGCATTGCTGTCTTGTTCTCGTTGCTTTTGTAGTTTGGCATTGCCTAGACTACCGTATGCTACATACGTTTGGTTAAGCTTACTATTTAACCTCATTATTTGGTCATCATAGGGCGTGTGTACATAAATCTGTTCTGCGTTATGGTCAATTGCCATGTAGTCGCCTCCAGTACGTATAGCACCGTCTTTCCACTGTGTAGCAATTCCTTGTGCATAGTTACCGCAGAAAATGGTGTTTACTACCACGTCTTTTTCTTTGGCTTGGCTTGCCGCATCTTTGTAATTTAAGCCGCCTTGGGTAAAAGGTTCATTACCTGCAATGAAAATAAGTTTTAAATCATCTTGATTTTTACCCCAATCTAACTGTTGTAAAGATGTGTTGATTACCGTTCCGCAATATTCTTCACCACCATTGGTGCTTAGAGAGAATAATTTTTCTGAAATATCATCTAAATCAGAACTAAAAGGTAAAACCTGCCTTAAATAGCCTTCCCTAGAAGAAAGATTGTCATTACCGTACTCGTAAAGCGCTATCTGTAATTCTGGCCGCTGGTCATTGCCACACTTAGCATAAGAGAATTCGTTTACAATATCCCATAACTGTGCTTTGGCTTGGTTAATGAGCCCGTCCATACTATTACTTGTATCTAAAAGCAACGCAATTTTTACAAACTGCTTTTCAGGTTCAGGGTGTACAAGTACACCTGCTCGGGCGGTTTCTAATGCTTCATTGGTAGGAGTATTAAAATTGCAACTATAAACATTTAATAAGCAAAAGCTAGCCATGGTAGTGCTTAATAAAAATCGTGTTTTTCTCATGATGATTTCTTTTTTAGTTGCTCCAAAACTATAGGGAGTTTTATTTTAGAAAAATCGATAATTAGGTTCTGGTGTTGCGGAATGAGTGTCTAGGCTTTTTAATTGAGTAAAGTAGGTGTAACTTACGTAAATGGGGCCGTTTATTGCTAAAAGTCATTTTTTATATCATCCTAAATAGCCTAAGTTTACTGGGATAATTATGTTATGCAGTATCGTTATTACATTGTGTCGTTTTTACTTTTTGTGGTTGCTAATTCTTTTAGTCAAAGTACACAATTGGATTCCGGTTTGTTTAAGCTGAGCGGGGAAGTACGGGCAAGAAATACAGGTAAGCCTATAGCAGGTGTAAATGTGAGTACGGATGCAGGAGCTTATACGACCACAAATGCTTTCGGGACTTTTGTTATCAACGCTAGAATAGGAGAGGAGCTTATTTTTAGTGGTGCTGATATTGTCACCGCAAGGCATAGAATTACCTCTAAAGAAGAAGTAATTTTAGAAGTAGTGGATTATGATGAAGACAGGAGTGGCCGTGGAATGTCTAGTCAAGAGGAATACCAACGTTATTTGGATTCTGCACAATACTACAAAAAGAAGGATATAGAAAAAAGTTTAGATTTTATTGCTAAATCTATTGCTAGTCCAACGATTAGCCCTACCAAATCACAATTAAACACAAGTCTTACGTTGTTGGGAGAAGTATATTTATACCACCAACAGTATGATTTGGCTGTGGCCAATCTGCAAGATGCCTTAAAAGCCAAAAAAACTATTAAATCTGCACTGTTGTTGTCAGAGGCTTTAGTGCTTGCTACAGATTATAAAGCTGCACTTGCAGAGCTTAAAAAATTAGAAAAAATTAAGCGAATCGTGCCCTACCAGCACATAGCGTATCTGGAGTTGCAGGCAGATGCACATAAAGGATTGGGAGATACGCGCAAAGCTTTAGAGTTTTATGAAGAGAGTTTACGGGTTGCAGAGCAAAACCAAGTAAGCCCTAAAGTAACGGACCTTACCAGTAAAATTGCGGATGCTTATGCTGCAAAGGATAGAAAAATAGAAGCCGAAGGATATTATAATAATTCGCTAAAACTTTCCAAACAACAAGCGCCACAACGAGCAATTCAAGAGAACGAGAAGGTGGCAGATTTTTACAATAAAAGCAACAGGTTTACAGACGAGATTCAGCTTAGAAAAGAAAGCTTAAATCAGCTAAATGCCTTACCTAAAAAGCGGGTAGCTAAAGAAAAAAATGCAGCGGCGTCAGATTCCATTACTAGGCAGCGAATTAATTACAAAATAGCAAATGCCTACATAGCTCAAGATAAGCTAGAAGAGGCCATACCCTATTTGCAGAAAAGTATTGTTGAGGCGGATTCTGAGGACGATTTAATTGTACAAAAAGATGCTACACGTAAACTATCAGAAGTGTATGAGTATAAGGGCGATTTCAGCAAGGCGTACCAGACCTACCAATCTTATGTAACCTTGGTAGATACTCTATACATAAGAAAAGAACAAGAACTGTCTAGGTTGTCCAGATTAAATAGGGATATTGTAAACAAGCAGAATAGAATCTCTTCTTTAGAGCAAGAGCGAGAATTAGCACAGAGTAAATACAATTTAGCCTTGACGGAGCAGCAGTTATTCCAAACAAGAACCAATTGGCAAAAATGGCTCATTTACTCCTTAGTGGCGGGCTTAGCCTTATTGGGCTTAATTGCATTTTTATACTATCGTAGTAACGAAAAACAAAAACTAGCCAACAACCTATTAGCTTTAAAATCGCTAAGAACTCAAATGAACCCTCATTTTATTTTTAATGCCCTAAATTCTGTCAACAATTATATTGCTAAGAGTGATGAGCGTAGTGCTAATAGATATTTGAGCGATTTTTCTAAGTTGATGCGTACCGTATTAGAAAATTCTGAAGAAGATTTTATTCCATTTGCAAAAGAGTTAGAACTGCTGCAACTGTATGTTAAGTTGGAGCATGCACGTTTCCCAGATAAGTTCGATTATGATATCGTAATTGGGGAAGAAGTAGTGATAAATCAATTCGAAATTCCTCCAATGTTAATACAACCCTACGTCGAGAATGCGGTTTGGCATGGATTAAGATATAAAAAGGAAAAAGGCTTTTTAAGAATTGAAATTCAGCAACCAAGCCAACACGAATTAGAGGTAACCATTTTGGACAATGGTATTGGCAGAAAGCAATCTGCCATGCTCAAGACGCAGCATCAGAAAAAACAAAAATCTAAAGGCATGGGTAACATTAAAAAACGTGTAGCGATTTTAAATGATATGTATAACAATAAAGTGGATGTTACTGTGGCCAATTTGTATGATGATGAAACAGGTACAAAGGTAATTTTACGTTTAAAAAAGGATTAATGAAATTAACAGCCATACTAGTAGAAGACGAAGCCAATAGTAGAGAAATATTAAGCAATTATTTAGCAAAATATTGTCCAGATGTTGCCTTGGTAGGAGAGGCGGCTACCATCAAAGAAGGAGTCGCCATTATTAAAGAAAAGCAACCGGACTTAGTGTTCTTAGATGTAGAAATGCCCTTTGGTAATGCGTTCGATTTGTTGGAGCAGTTGCCAGATTGTAGTTTTGAAACAGTTTTTGTCACTGCCTACAATCATTATGCATTAGATGCTTTAAACAATCATGCTGCATATTATTTAATGAAGCCTATAGATATAGACGAATTGGTTAAAGCTGTAGAGTATGTGGTTGCAATAAAAACTAAAGAAAATGCTTTAGATGGGCAGGTACTGCAAGGCGGTTTTGCAAAATCAGAAGGTAAAATTACCATTCCGCAACAAGATGGTTTTCAGGTAATAGAGGTGTCAGATATATATTTTTGCAAGGCAGACGATAATTACACAGAAATTTATCTAGAAGAACGGAAGATAGTGGTCAGTAAAACGCTTAAGTATTTTGAAGAAGCATTGAGCGAATTTCCGTTTGTAAGAATTCATAAATCGTTTTTGGTGCACTTAAATCAAATTGTAAAATATAAGAAGGGTAAGGGAGGCAGTGTTGTTTTAACCAATGGTAAAGAACTTTCTGTTTCGGCCTCTAAAAAATCAGAACTATTAGCACACTTTAAATAATCTTTTATGTTGATAAAAACCGTAAACGGACATACGCCAGAATGGGGAGCAGATTGCTTTATTGCAGAAAATGCAACCATTGTAGGGCAAGTAACCATGGGTAACCAATGTAGCGTATGGTTTAATGCAGTGCTGCGTGGCGATGTACATTTTATTAAACTAGGCAACAAGGTTAATATACAAGACGGCGCCGTTGTGCATTGTACCTATCAAAAATCGCCCACTACCATTGGTAATAATGTGTCTATTGGGCATAATGCCATAGTACATGGCTGTACCATAAAGGATAACGTTCTAGTAGGTATGGGAGCTATTATTATGGACGATTGCATCATAGAAAGTAACAGCATTATTGCCGCAGGCGCAGTGGTTACCAAGGGTACACATGTTGCCTCTGGTGCTGTTTATGCAGGTATGCCTGCAAAAAAAATCAAAGAGGTAAGTCCAGAACTAAGTGCGGGAGAAATAGATAGGATAGCAAATAACTATGTAACCTATAGTAGCTGGTTCAAATAGGTAGCCTTGGCTTTAAAATTCGTTTTTCTATTTTTGCGGAACTTAAAACCGTAAAGCAATGAACGCATATATATTTCCAGGACAAGGAGCACAATTTGTGGGAATGGGCTTAGACCTGTATGAAAAGTATCCTGTAGCACAAGAAATGTTCGAGAAAGCCAATTCTATTCTTGGTTTTTCTATAACAGATATTATGTTCCAAGGAACAGCAGAAGAACTCAAAGAAACTAAAGTTACACAACCGGCTATCTTTTTGCATTCTGTAATTCTTTCCAAAGTAATGGGAGAGAGTTTTAAGCCCGATATGGTAGCAGGTCACTCTTTAGGAGAATTTTCTGCTCTTGTCGCTAATGGAGCATTGCATTTTGAAGATGCACTTAAGCTAGTTTCTCAACGCGCAATGGCGATGCAAAAAGCATGCGAATTGCAGCCAAGTACTATGGCCGCTGTTTTAGGGTTAGAAGATAAGGTGGTAGAAGATATCTGCAGCCAAATGGAAGGTATAGTAGTGCCAGCCAACTACAACTGCCCTGGGCAATTGGTCATCTCTGGAGAAATAAAGGCTATAGAAGCTACCTGCGAAAAAATGAAAGAAGCAGGCGCACGTAGAGCGTTGGTTTTACCTGTTGGTGGGGCCTTTCATTCTCCTTTAATGGAACCGGCAAGAGAAGAACTTGCAGCAGCCATAGAGCAAACACAATTTAACGAGCCAGTGTGTCCGGTATACCAAAATGTAACCACAACAGCAGTAACGGATTCTAAAGAAATAAAAGAGAATTTAATAGCACAATTAACGGCGCCGGTAAAATGGACGCAAAGTGTGGAGCAAATGCTAGCAGATGGGGCAACTAAATTTACAGAAGTAGGCCCTGGAAAGGTGTTGCAAGGCTTGGTGAAAAAGATTAATAGAGAGGTAGTTGCAGAAGGGGTAATACTTACATAAAAACCGCTATAAAAAGCAGTTTATCTAAGAAACATAGATTTTAGCTGTCTTTTAACTTAAGTCTATGTTTTTTTGGTAATATTGGGTCCCCCAAAAGAAATACGAAACACTATTATATTCTTGATATTCAGAATGAAAATGAAATCATGTAAAGCAGTATGCAATTATATGTCTTTTAGCTTAGGGGTAGCAAAACAAATTAAATCTCTTTTTTTGTTTTTATTGATGAGTGGAATTGCTTTAGGGCAAGTGCAAGTATCTATTGATGCTACAATTCCTAATGCGTTTGAAAATGGATCGGGTAATGGTGAGTTTACCATTGTATTAGAAAATGCTTCGCCACCAATACTTTTACCTAGTGTTTATCAAGTCAATTTAAATATATCAGGTACTGCTGATAATGACGTTGATTATGAAGAAATTCAAACTTTTGTCAACATCATTGTCCCAATTTTGCAGACAAGGGGTGAAGCGACCATTGTCATAGAGCCAAAAGAAGATTTCTTTTATGAAGATACTGAAAATGTAATTTTAGAAATTCTAGAATCGCCTCAATATGATATTGTGCCAGGAAAAGAAAGTGCTTCCGTTGCAATATTAGATGATGATTTTCCAGGTATTTTAGTGAACGGTATCAATGCTAGTGCCGGCCCTGTTCTTGGAACTACTACAGAAGACGGAAGTCAGGACGTAACTTTTTTAGTTACATTAGACAGTGAACCTACTGATGATGTAATCATCCAATTTGATGATTATTTGGATGGAGAAATTAGTGGTGAAAATAGTATTGTAATAACACCGTTAGAGTGGCAAACCGGAGTACCATTTACTGTAGAAGGAGTAGACGATAATATTGATGATGGGGATGTAATAACTACTATAATTGCTAATAATGTCACCTCTTTAGATGCAAACTATAATGCATTTACGGGGACTGATGTGCCGCAATTGGAAATTACAAACATAGACAATGATACTGCTGGTTTTACATTGTCACCTTTAAGTAATGATACGGAAGAAGATGGTACTGAAGCTAGGTTTACTATTGTTTTAAATACTGAACCTATAAATAATGATGTGGTTTTTGAGTTGACAACTATATCAGACGAAATCGAGATTTTTAATGAAGCTCCTGTTTTTAAATCAAGTAATTGGAATGAACCTCAAAATATAACTATTACTGGTGTAGATGATGATGTTGTAGATGGTAATCAAATTTTTACTATTGTAGTTGGAGTAGCGTCAACTACTAATGATGCCAATTATTTAGCATTACCAGATCAACAGGTAGAAGGTTTAAATATTGATAATGATTTTGCCGGATACACTGTGACTCCAACATTTTTAAGTACAGAAGAATCTGGGACTCAAGATAGTTTTACGATAGTTTTAGACGCAAGACCGGTGAATGAAGTGGCGTTTTCTTTGAATGTTACTTCTAATGAAGATGAAATTTCATTAAGTGATTCTAGTGTAGTTTTTAATAACACAAATTGGAATCAACCTAGAACTATAAATGTAACCGGATTAGATGATACAGTTGTAGACGGTAATCAAAGTTTTGAAGTTAGTATTGACATAGATGCCGCAAATACTGATTCGCAATTTTTAGGTTTGTCAGAGACAGTTGTAATCGGTGAAAATTTGGACAACGATGTTGCTGGTTTTGTAGTTAATCCTAATGCTGTTAGTACCTCGGAAACTGGTTCCACTGCCGTTATTAGTGTTGTACTGACAGCTCAGCCCTTAACAGATGTTATATTTACCGTGAACTCGTCTGATGAGGATGAAGCCTCAGTGTCCCCTGGAAGTTTAATTTTTACTGATTTAAATTGGGATGAAGAGCAAGAAATTATAGTAAAAGGTGAGGATGATGAGGCTATAGATGGTAACCAGAACTTTCAAATAAGAATTGCTATAGATGATGCAAGTTCTGATGTAGAGTTTAGAAGTTTAAATGATTTTCTTGTTAATGGAATTAATAATGATAATGATGTAGATTGTGCTGAAGGTATAGAGCCTCCTGTGGTAGATAATAACCTTTCTACTGTTATATGCGATGAGGAATCATTCGATTTGGATAATTTTATTTCCAATTCTGCACCAAGCGGGTTCAATTTAACATGGAGTAATGATAGCAATCCATATAATACAGGTGCACATATAAGTAGTGTAGTAGAAGAGTCTGCCGTATATTATGGTTTTTATTACAATAATGGAGGTACGCCCATAATTACTGATGATGACTGTGCTACAGCTGCGATAGTAATCAATTTAGATTTTAGAGATGCTCCGGAAATAGAGAGCATAAATGGAGTTACGGTTTGTGAAGGTGAAAGTGATGTTGCTATTTCAGTTACGGCAACAACAGGAGCCCAAATTAATTGGTATCAGAACCTTAATGACAATTCTCCGCTTGCACAAGGAACCAGCTTTTCTGTCCCTGCAATAAACCAAACTACGAGCTTTTATGCAGAAGCTGCTCTTTCTGGTTGTGTTTCAGAAAGGGTAGAAGTTGTTGTAGAGGTAATTCCTGCGCCCATGCCAGGCACTCAAGTAATTAATAGTGTGTGTATAGAAGCAGGTCCAGACAATACTACGCTATTAAATTTAGAAGAAGTACTAGAGGGTGAAGGAACAGGTAACTGGAGTTTTGTATCTGGGCCATCAGCTGTCAGTATTTCAGATGATATTGTAGACTTTGATGGGTTAGAAGAAGGGGATTATATTTTTAGTTATACTACTACTGGTGCCATACCTCCTTGTGTTGATAGAGCAATACAATACACACTTTTGGCAGTAAATTGTTTTGAAGACACCGATGGAGATGGCCTATCCGATGATGAAGAGACCAATTTAGGCACTAACCCTACCAATGCAGATACAGATGGCGATACGATAAACGATGGCCAAGAAGTATTGACAGATAATACCAATCCTTTAGACGATTGTGATTCTATAGGAGGAGTTCCATTGCCAGATGGCGATTGTGATATGGACGGATTAAGCAATGGCGAGGAGTTAGAGCTAGGTTCTGACCCTTATGACCCATGTGATCCAAACCTAGATAGTGAAGCATGTGGCGCTGACCCGGTAGATATTGCAATTACCAAAACGGTGAATGTATCTAGCCCACTATCAGGACGAGAAATCACCTTTACCATCACGGCTACCAATATAGTACCAGAAACTACAGCCATAAATGTAGAGGTGGTAGATGTATTGAGCAACCCTACGTATTTTGAGGTAGAAAGTGTTCGTTCAGAAGTTGCAGGGGAGGCTGTAGGAGAGTACGATATCCTTAGCGGTATATGGCGCATACCAGAATTACTAGGAGAAAGCACGGCAGTACTTACCATTACAGGTAGGGTATTGGTAAATGAACGAGTATCCTTTACCAATACCGCTAGTCTAAGACGTGTATCGCCAAGAGATAACAATTCAGAGAACGACAGTGCCGCGGTGAGCATTAGTGTGCAATTGAGTGACTGTGTAGCCTCAGGAACCATTTGTAATCAGTTTTCTCCCAACGGAGATGGTGTAAATGATGTTTTAGTATTGGTAAATGCAACAGACTATCCAAACAGCTACTTGCAAATATTTAATAGATACGGTACGTCGGTGTATGAAAAGCGCGGCTACGATAATAGCTGGGATGGTACAGGGGATAATGGAGAATTGCCCAAAGGGACGTATTTTTACGTTTTAGATTTGGGCGACGGTTCTGATGTTACCAAAGGATGGATTCAAATCATAAGATAAGCGTAGGGCATTAGATGATTCACAAACAACGCATGCTGGCCTTTGTATTGGCCATAGTCAATATTAGTATTTCATGGGCTCAGAAAGAGCCTCAGTACACCCAATATATGTACAATGTGGGTAGTTTTAACCCGGCCTATGTAGGTTCTGTGGAGCATCTAGATTTTTCTTTGCTTTACCGCGCACAGTGGATAGAGGTGCCTGGCGCTCCCACAACAGGGCGTTTTGGAGTCAATTACCCGTTTGAGAATAAAAAAATGGGCTTAGGTTTCAATGTGGTTAACGATGAGCTAGGTCCTTTAAACCAGACCTATGTAGATATCGCCTATTCGTATCAGGTAAATTTAAATGATGCTGCGCGATTGTCATTCGGTGTAGATGTAGGCGGTTCTTTTTTAAATATCGATTATACAAAGGGGAACTTTGAGAATCCGGCAGACCCATCTGCCGTAGGAGGTCAGTTCAATGGTTTTTACCCTACTATAGGTGCAGGTTTGTTTTTGTATGATGAAGATTGGTATGTAGGGGCCTCTGTACCTAACTTTCTAACCAATGGAATTTACAACGATGAGATAGGAAGTGTGGTAGAAGACAAGATACAATACAACCTTATAGGGGGGTATGTTTTTGAGTTGTCAGAAGAGGTGTTGTTTAAGCCTGCATTGTTATTTAATTACTTAGAGGGTGCCCCCATTAACCTGAATCTATCGGCTAATTTTCAATTTGCAGAGTTGGTAACACTAGGCGCATCATATAGAATAGATAATGCCATGAGTGGTTTGGCTGGAATACAAATCTCTAACAGTATCTTTTTTGGATATTCTTACGATTACAATACCAATGGCTTTGGGCAGTACAATAACGGTTCTCATGAGGCAATACTTAAGTTTTACTTAGGTAGAGAAGGTAGAGACCGTAGCGGTAGCAGTAAGAACAAGCGTTTTAAAGGTAAGCCCAAACAAATAGATTCTCCACGATTTTTTTAAATGGAAAATAAGCATATGTTGAGCAGAAGTATAGTTTTAATTTTGATGCTGGTATTAGCTACGGTCCATGGTCAGCAACGTGTCTCTAAAGGGGATGGGCATTTTTTTGCTTATGCGTATGACGAAGCAATAGTGGCGTATGAGAAAGATATCAAGAAAGGGTTAGTTTTATCTTCGGAGCAGAAATTGAATTTGGCAGATTGTTATTTTATGACTGGTGGGTATAAAAATGCCAATGAGTTATATCTGCAATTATTTGATAATGATGTAGATTTAGGTAGTAAACGGATAAATAGACTGTTTAGAAGTTTAGAGGAAACAGGAGATGTCGCAAAGGTTAGAGATTTGATATATAATGATTCTTTAAAATTGTCTAATCAGTTGATAGAGAACATGGATTTTAACAATCGATTACTTGCCAAAAATGTTCTACAATCAAATTTGGATTTCAATGTATTTTTAGCTGAAATTAGTTCCAATGAAAATGAATTTTCTCCAAGTTTTTATATAGAGGAATTATTATATACAACTTCTAAATCTATAGGGAATTCTGTGAAAAATAAAGAAGGTTATCTTAATATTTATTCAAGTAGTATAGTAGACGATGGTAACGCTAGAAGTCCTAAGCTTTTTAGTAAAATTCAAAACACAGATTTTCATGAGGCAACACCCTTTTATTCAGAAAAGCTAAATAGTATTTTTTATGTGCTCTCTAATACCTTTGAAGGCGAATTGGAATTCAATGAACAAGGAAAGAATGCTTTAGCTATTGGAATGCAACGCATTGATGGAGAATTTAGGTATTTGTGGCGTGATTTAAGTACGTCTTTCTACTATCCGTTTTACGATGAGCGCAATGGTAGACTGTACTTTGCGGCGGATTTTGGGGATGGTTACGGAGGTACAGACCTGTATTATGTGACCACCAATAATGGGCAAGTGATGTCTGCACCAGTAAACTTAGGTCCCCGTATCAATACCCTGGGTAATGAGGTGGCTCCGTACATCTTTGAAGGGACACTCTACTTTTCTTCCGATATTTTTTATGGTTTAGGCGGTATGGATGTGTACAAATCCGAACTACGAGAAGAGGACCAGTTTAGCATTCCTGTAAATTTAGGCACTGCGATTAACAGTGAAAAAGACGATTTTGGATTTATCATTCGTAATCACGGCGATGGATTGTTAGGGTACTTTTCTTCCAATAGAGAAGGCGGTCGTGGGGGAGATGATATCTATGGTTTTATGGTAGATGAAAAGCCAGGATTAAAAACCCTAGTGCTCTCAGGAACGGTACAAAAAGACCATAGAGGCAATGGTGTGTCTGCAGCATCGGTAGCGGTGTTAGATGGTAAGGGCGAGGTGCTAAAAGCCACTACTACCGACCAAGATGGGAATTACCATATAGAAATTCCATGGCAAGAAGAAGTAGTGGTAGAAGTGTTTAAAAAACGCTACAGTACCTTCTACAAAAAGTACGATGCCAATGCTTTGGAAGCCATGCAAAAGGCTCCCTTTAATCCTATTATTGCGGAATATGATGAGTGGGTAGAAGAAACAGAAGGGCAAAAAGTACTAAAACTGCGTAAGTTCTACTTCCAAAAGGGCAGTAGTACCATTACCCCGGCAATAGCAAAAGAATTGGATAAAGTAGTAGAAGCGGTAGGTTATTTTCCGCAGATGCAATTGCGCATAGAAACCCATACAGACAGTAGAGGGGGTAGTGCTGCCAATTTTAGAATTACGCAAGCCCGTTCCAACGCGCTAAAGAAGTATTTAATACAGCAGGGAGTTCCGGCGTCTAACATTTTATACGCAGTAGGCTATGGGGAACAGAAAATCTTGAACGACTGTACTAATGGCAAGTTCTGTTTAGAGATGCTGCACCAACAAAACCAACGTTCACTCTTTGTAGTACTGAATGATAATATCTTGTTCGATTAATGCCCTAAAACGCAATCCTCACAAGACTTTACCTTACCATAATACGTTTCACGGTATTTGTGTAGGGTACGAGTGGGAAATCCTAAAACGTACCTTTTAATGTAGGTTACCTTAGAAGAAAACATCCCCATTTTTGGATTGTATCGTCTTTCGTTTTTTGTCGTTCTCTTAATATAAACTAATCGCATAATTGGAATTTATGACTGACAAAGGTTTAAAACAAGCTAAGGAAAGTCAAGTTTAAACTGTTAATACTGTGGTAATCCTAGTTAAAACCAAAGGGTGTAACAATAGTAAATAGCAAAAAAACTTAAAAACACCATGCCAAAATAACTCAAGAAACGTAATCCGTAACTTGGCTTGTGTGCTTTAGGTATGTCTATAGATGTAACAGCTTTTAAGTTCATCCATCCTAAAATAGGAGCAAAGACAAAAGAAACAAAGGTAGCTACTGTTACTAACTTGCCCATATCCGCTTTATAAAAATAAATGACTAGCCAGTTGGCGAAAGCTAAGAGTAATATTAACCAAGTAAAATTGTTCTTTAGTTTTATCACGGAAGAAGAAGGATATAACTTTTGAACGATATCTAAACCAACTCTTGCAACTGCGTCGTGTGCTGTCATGCAAGTGCTAAACATAGTAGCAAAGGCAGAAATCGCTATAAAAAAATAAGCCCACTGTCCAATATGGGCTGTAAATATGGTCACTAGCTGGTCTGAAAATACTACGGCGCTACCACTAAGTTCAGTATTTGTGCCATAAAGAGTCAACCAACCAATAACTAAAAAGAATATCGCCAATAATCCCGTTATCCAATAACCAACTTTAAATTCCCTAAGTGCTTCTGAAACGGATGGTGGATTATCCATGCTATTAAGTTTTTCAACACTCCACATGCTTACCCAACCTGCAGCTTCCACGGCAGTGGGCATCCACCCAACCAAACCTATTAAAAATAATATTCCAACTTCATCAAATAATTCGGGTGATGAAAAATTGGGAACAGGAGTTGTAGGACCTTTGTAAAGTACTAAGAATGTTGTAGCGAGTAGTGCTACAAATAAAATGGAGACTACAATTTTAAGAGCGTTCTCTAAAAAGCGATATCTGCCAACAATCAGTAAAATACTTATTAAAATAAAAAGTACTAACGCAGCCCAATTTAAACTCCATTCCAAAGCAAACAGATTTACCATCAATCCTGCAGTAACCACATATAATGCCGCTAAAATAGTCAGCATACTTACTAAGGTTATTAAGGCATAGATGTATAAATAGGGTTTGCCTAAGCGTAAATAACCTTCAATAAGCGTTTTTCTTGTTGCATTGGTGTAGCGTACTCCAAACTCAAAGAACGGATACTTAAGTACATTAGCAAGAATGATTGGCACAACCATAATCCAGCCGTATTGAGCCCCAGCTTTTGTAGATAATACCAGATGAGACGTGCCAATAGCCATACTGGCAAATAGAATTCCTGGTCCTAAACTTTTTAAAAATGATTTCACAGAAAAATAGTGCGGTTATTTTGAGTTGGTGACTCTAAATTACACTTTTTACCCTTGGCTAAGAAATACTATATTTAGTGTCTTTGTACGATAGAATTAAAATGAAAATTTTAAAACGAAAAATGATTTGGCTATTAGCTGGTATTGGAGTTTTGGTGATTGGTTACCTTTTAGGACCACAAGTGCAACGACCTAATTTAAAAATGAAGTGGCCAAAAGTAAGTAGAGATTTAATAAAGTTAGAAAAATCTTTAAAAGCTAGAGAGGCCAAGGTATTGAACATTAGACCTGATAACCACGCTAGAATTATTTGGGCAGATAGTATTCCTAAAAAGACCAAATACAGCTTAGTGTATTTACACGGTTGGTCTGCAAGCCAAGAAGAAGGGGACCCAATACATAGGCAAACGGCATACAATTATGGCATGAATTTATTTTTGCCTCGTTTAGCAGGGCACGGTTTGGAAGAAGAAGAGGCTATGTTAGAATTAACAGCAGATAAAATTTTAGCATCTGCAAAAGAAGCTGTCGCTATTGCAGCGCAATTAGGAGAAAAAGTAATAGTAATGGGTACATCTACTGGGGGTACATTAGGATTACAACTTGCAGCGGAAAATAAAAATATAGTTGCTCTACTCTTATATTCTCCCAATATTGAAATCTATGATTCGTCCTCTAAATTGCTTTCTATGCCTTGGGGTTTACAGTTGGCAAAGCTTGTAAAGGGCGGTGATTATCATGAATTTGATACTGATATTGAATTGAAAAATCAATATTGGACTACAAAATATCGTTTAGAAGCTTTGACTCATTTACAAGTTCTGGTTGATGAAACTATGACTCCAGAGACCTTTTCTAAAGTAGAGCAACCCTTATTTTTAGGGTATTATTATAAGGATGAAGAACACCAAGATAATGTAGTTTCTGTACCCGCCATGCAAAACATGTTTAAAATGCTAGGTACTACTACCGATAAAAAAAGAGAAATAGCTTTTCCTAATGCCGGTGATCATGTTATAACTTCCCATATCACGTCCAAAGATATAGAAAGCGTACAACTAGAAACTAATAAATTCATAGAAGAAGTGTTGGGTATTGAGCCAAGAAGTATAAAGTAACGCTATACTTAGTATGTCTTTTTATCTTGCTTATCGGCCCAATTTTTAAAAACAGGCCACGCATCATTGCGCAACAATTGCTTAAAAGGGATGCTTCTTTGGTCCATGGCTAAATCTAGTTCATCATAAATAAACTGGTCATCAAAATCAATAGCTTTTGCATCTGCTTTTGTACAACCGTAAAATACAGCTTTTGGTCTTGCCCAGTAGATGGCGCCTAAACACATAGGGCAAGGTTCGCAAGAAGTATAAATTATGCAGTCGGTGAGTTGAAAACTACCAAGTTTTTCACACGCTTCCCGTATAACAACCATTTCTGCATGGGCCGTAGGGTCATTGGTAGAGGTGACTCTATTATGGCCTTCTGCAATAATTTCATTGTTTTTTACCACCACAGCGCCGAAAGGACCGCCAGCATTACTGTTCATTCCTTTAGCAGCCATTTCTATGGCACGTTTCATAAAATAAGCATCGTTCTTTTGCATTTTCACTATCATTTAGATTCTTAGCAAAAATAGATAAAAGCTAGGGGTGGGCTATCTAATTAGAGCAAGAATCTCTCAATAATTTTGGACTTAAACACTGTAACCACATCTTCTAGCACATATATTTTTAATAACTAAATGGTGAATTAGAATAAGATAGTTCTATAGCCAGTGGGTTAATTTACCCAATCAAAATAGGTGGTGTTAATAGCCTCTTTTTCGGTGTGTATGTAGGCGATAAAAGCTTCTGCTACGGGAGATAGTTTTTTCTTTTTTAGGCACACTAAGTTCCACTCCGTGGTTATAGGTAGTCCCTTAAAAGGAATCACAGATATTTGACCTGTTTCTACCGCATTTTTAATGCCAATCATGGGCATAATGCTGTAACCCAAACCAGCAATTACGGCTTGTTTTAGAGCTTCGTTAGAAGTGAGTTCTATTTTCTTTTTTACTAATAGGTCTTGTTGTTTTATAAATGTTTCCATGGCATTACGGGTGGCAGAACCGTACTCTCTAAATAAGAGAGGACCATCTTCAAAAATTCTTTTTTTAGCTATTTTCTGTTGTTGCAATCGTTGGGTACCCCCAACAAGAAAGAGTTCGTTTTTTAAAAGTGGTATGGTCTCTAATTCTAAATGCTCTGGTAATACAGATACCAACGCAAAGTCTACCTTATTTTGTTCTAAATCTTCTACTACTCTTAATTTGTTAGTTACGTCCATTCTAAATTCGATTGCTGGATGTGCATTTACAAATCCGGATAAATAGTAAGGCATTACATACTTTCCTGTAGACACTACTGCAACGGATAAATTGCCCGCCAATTTGCCATGGTACATGTCAATTTTTTGATTTATTCTATCGTATTTATCTAAAATTTCTTGCGCCTCTTGCGCTATTTCTAGCCCAAATGGGGTTACGTATAGTTTTCTGCCAACTACTTCTGTTAATGGAATAGAGAATTGTTCTTGCAATTTTTTTAGCTGAATGGATACGGCAGGTTGAGTAAGATGTAAAACCTCTGAAGCCTTGGTAATACTAGATTGTTTAACTACTTCTACAAAAATTTGAAGCTGATGAAAAGTAAAATGCATTTATAATAGTTAATGAATATTATAATAAATATAAATAAAAATTAATGAGATGCATCGTGCATATTTGCAAACAAAAAATATGCGAGTAGTTAAATCATTTAAACCAGAAGCAGGGATGCGCCATACCCTAGGTTCAAAAAGTAAAAGTAGAAATGGATGGTCTTTCCTTATCCTCAATACCTATGCTTTAGCAGTATTGGTTTTAGCTTTCCTTATACAAAGTCCAATGCAACCTTTCTTAGTTAAAGGGGCATTACTACTCTTATTGATTTCAATTTTTAAAACTATTTAATAACTAAATCATGGTACAAACAAAAACCGAAATTCAATTGGTAGACGGAACGTTTACAGTATCAGAAGCTACAGATTTACTAGTGGCTTTATTAGAAGAGAAAATCAACTTTCACAAATTACATCGGCTTTCGTTGGGTGAGCGTTATCCTGATAGTGACACGGATTATGATGATAACCGAATTCACCAGTTGATGCAAGAGCGAACACGTGTAAAGAAATTATACCAAGAAATAGACAACCCTTCTGCAAAAATTAAAATAGAAGGCATCTTAAACATTTCTTTAGAGGATTAGATTTAAACAGACAACGCGGTAAATGGACTTACATCTACTATTTGATAATTTGACGAACCCTGCACTTTTATTTTTTGTTTTAGGAATTACGGCGGCACAGCTTAAAAGTGACTTAGAAATTCCGAAAAATTCTTCTAAATTTATTTCTCTTTATTTGTTATTAGCTATCGGGTTTAAAGGAGGTCAAGAGCTTGCGCATAGTGTCTTTACGGTAGAAATTGTGTATGCTATTGTAGCGGGATTATTACTTGCTTTACTAGTGCCTTTGTATACCTTTTTTGTGCTAAGACTTAGATTTACAGTGGAAAATGCAGGCGCTATTGCAGCAGCCTACGGTTCTGTAAGTGCAGTCACTTTTGTTACTGCTGTAAGTTTTCTGGAGCTAGAAGGTATAAACTTTGGTGGTCATATGGTGGCTGTTATGGCACTGATGGAAGCACCCTCCATTATTATAGGAGTGCTATTAATGCGGTTGTATTCTAATGGCAGAAAATCTAAATCAGAATTTATTTCGCTTTTTAAACATGCCTTAACCAATGGTAGTGTTTTGTTGATTCTTGGGAGTTTGTGTATTGGTTTTATTGCGAGTGACATCCAAGCCGAGGGTATAAAACCCTTTACCACAGATATTTTTAAAGGGTTCTTAGCGGTGTTTTTATTAGATATGGGTATTACCAGTGGTAAAAAGATTGGAGCTTTGGTTAAAAAAGGGTGGTTTGCATTAACGTTCTCCATTCTTGTTCCAATTATAAACGGCGTGCTAATAGCTAAATTATCTGGCTTGTTTTTAACCGAAATAGGAGACCGATTTTTGCTGACGATTTTGGCTGCAAGTGCATCTTATATTGCTGTCCCAGCGGCCATGCGCATAGCAGCGCCAAAAGCCAATCCCAGCTTATATTTGCCAATGGCATTAGCCATAACTTTTCCATTTAATATTACACTAGGAATGCCTTTATATATGTGTGTTATTACGTGGTAATGCTACTTGTAATAGGTATTTTATAAACCCTGTAAACTATAAAGTTGCGCAGGGTTTATACTTTTGGGAGTAAAGCTAAAGTTTCTTTAATGAAATTTGTTTTACCGAGGACATAAGCACCACGGTCGTTTTTAAATTGAAAAGCAAGGTTTATTTTAAGAGCCTCATAGGCTTTTGCTCTGGTAGGATTAGCAATTAAGTAATCTCTAAATTTTAATTGTTGCCACATAGCATTATGTATTGGACACATATGAATATGAAAAATTTGCGATTTTTTTCCATCTAAATGATAGCCTTTTCCAAAACTAGAGTAAGCGGCAATCCCTTCTCTTTCTGGCACAACAAAATGTGTGTAGCCTAACATCGCAAATTCTGCTATTAAATGCTCATCAAACAAAAGTGCTTCTGGTATGTCAATTATAATATCAATGTAAGGTTTGGATTTGATGGTTGGGATAGATGAGCTGCCAAAATGTTCTATGCGTAACAGTCTTGAGCTTCCTATTTTTGACAGTAGTAATTCTTTTTCTTCTTGAAACCGTTGTTTCCACAAAGGGTTATGCTCTTCTAAAGCGATTGGGAAAAGGGTGTTCCAATCGTCTTTGGTTAAATCGAGCAGTGTTTTTTTCATGAGGATTTGATGCTTATTGTTTTAATAGCTGGCAAAATTTAACTTTATCGCAATAAAAAACCCTTCAAAATCAAAAGATTAAGAAGGGTTTCTGTACTCGAGGCGGGACTTGAACCCGCACGGGCAAGATGCCCACAGGATTTTAAGTCCGGCGTGTCTACCAATTCCACCACTCGAGCAGGACTTAATTAAAATACACTTTTAAAGTGATTTTTGAGCGAAAAACGGGATTCGAACCCGCGACCCCCACCTTGGCAAGGTGATGCTCTACCAACTGAGCTATTTTCGCGTTTTTAAAGAACGTCATCGTTTTTCCCGATGCGGATGCAAATTTAAAACAATTATTTAAAAGACAAAGCTATTTTTTAAGAAGTTGCAGATTTCTTTTTGCTTAACAATCTTTTTATCTCATTTAACTTCATCAAAGCTTCTACGGGTGTAAGTGTATCTATGTCTAAATGAAGTATTTCCTCTTTAATTTCTTCCAAAAGTGGGTCGTCTAAATTAAAAAAGCTTAGTTGCATTTTTTCTTCTTCTTGTTGCAACTTTCCAGAAATTTCTTCACTAGAATGCGACTTTTCTAGTTTTTTAAGGATTTTGTTAGCCTTGTTCAGTACCTGTTGCGGCATGCCAGCCATCTTCGCTACATGTATTCCAAAACTATGTTCACTACCTCCAGGGACTAATTTTCGTAAAAAAAGCACATTGTCTTTGAGTTCTTTTACGGCTACATTGTAATTTTTAATTCGGGTGAAGGTATTGGTCATTTCATTGAGCTCATGGTAATGTGTTGCAAATAGTGTTTTTGCTTTTGCAGGATGCTCATGCAGATATTCTGTAATGGCCCATGCAATAGAAATACCGTCATAAGTGCTGGTTCCTCTACCTATCTCATCCAAAAGAATTAAGCTGTTTTCAGAAAGATTGTTAAGAATAGAGGCTGTTTCGTTCATTTCTACCATAAAAGTAGATTCGCCCATAGAAATATTATCACTAGCTCCAACACGTGTGAAAATTTTGTCTACTACACCAATTTCTGCACTGCTTGCAGGGACAAAACTGCCCATTTGTGCTAACAAAACTATAAGAGCTGTTTGTCTTAGAATAGCAGACTTACCACTCATATTTGGTCCTGTAATCATGATAATTTGTTGTTCTTCTCTATTTAAGAAAACATCATTGGTAATGTAAGTTTCGCCTAGTGGTAACTGTTTTTCTATTACGGGGTGTCTCCCTTCTTTAATATCTAGAATGGCGTTGGTAGTTATGGTTGGTTTCTGGTAATTGTTTTCTACAGAAAGCTGCCCAAAACCACACAAACAGTCTAACTTACCAATTAAATAGCCATTTTGTTGTACTTGGGGAATGTATTCTTGCATCCATACCAAAAGTTGTTCAAAAAGTTGCTGTTCTAAACTTAAGATGCGTTCTTCTGCGCCTAGAATTTTAGCTTCGTATTCCTTTAATTCTTCGGTTATATAGCGCTCTGCATTTACTAATGTTTGCTTGCGAACCCAATTCTCTGGGACTTTGTTTTTGTGCGTATTTCTAACTTCTATATAATAACCAAAAACATTGTTAGAAGCTATTTTTAAACTTGTAATTCCGGTTGCCTCGCTCTCTCTTTGGAGCATTTGGTCCAGGTAATCTTTGCTAGAAAATGCAATGTTCCGTAGCTCATCCAATTCGCTAGAATACCCAGTTGCAATCGTTTGCCCTTTTGCTAATAGCACTGGAGCTTCCTCATGCACCATTTCTTTTATTTTGTTTCGCAGCGCGGCACAATCGTGCAATTGCTCACCTAATTGTTGTAATGCTAAAGTTTCAGCTTCTGTACAAAGTTGTTTTAGCGGAACAATAGCCTCGAGTGAGTTTTTAAGTTGGATAACCTCCTTGGGATTTATTTTTCCCGTGGCTACTTTAGAAATTAATCGTTCTAAATCCCCCATCTGTTTTATCCAATGTCTAGATTTATCTAGATGCGGAGCATTTTCCTTTAAAAATTCTACAACGGATAAACGATCTTCTATCTTGTCCTTGTCTTTTAAGGGTAGTGCAAGCCATCTTTTTAGCAGACGCCCTCCCATAGGAGATATAGTTTTATCTATAACAGAAAGTAGCGTGGTAGCATTGGGATTATGGCTACCATATAATTCTAAATTACGAATGGTAAAACGATCCATCCAAACAAATTCCTCGTCCGCAATACGCTGTAATTTAGTTATATGTTGTAGCTGTCTGTGTTGTGTTTCTGATAGATAATGTAAAATAGCTCCGGCAGCAATGGTGCCACAGCTTAAGTGTGCTACACCAAAACCTTGTAGAGAATTGGTTTTAAAATGACTATTAAGCTTTTCTTGCGTAAAATCTTCTTGAAAAACCCAATCTTCTAGTAAGAAACTATGGTGTTGG
The DNA here is from genome assembly GCF_011882165.1 of Croceivirga sp. JEA036. Taxonomy (NCBI): domain Bacteria; kingdom Pseudomonadati; phylum Bacteroidota; class Flavobacteriia; order Flavobacteriales; family Flavobacteriaceae; genus Croceivirga; species Croceivirga sp. JEA036. The sequence goes on along the minus strand of NZ_JAATON010000002.1, from coordinate 312,137 downwards.
TGGCCAAAATGCTGCGGAAACTCTAACTTTTGTTTTTTGGAAATTAGAACTTCATTCGGCGCAAAATTCTGTAACAGCTTATCAATCTGGCTATTGTTTCCTTCGGCAACTAAAAATTCACCAGTAGAAATATCTAAAAAAGAAACTCCTAATTTGTTTCTCCCAAAATGTACGGCAGCTAAAAAATTGTTGCTTTTGGCGTTTAAAATATCATCATTTAAAGCTACACCAGGAGTAACTAACTCGGTTACACCGCGTTTAACAATGGTTTTGGTTTGCTTAGGGTCTTCTAATTGATCACAAATAGCAACCCGTTCCCCTGCTTTAACCAATTTGGGTAAATAGGTGTTTAAAGAGTGATGAGGAAAGCCTGCAAGTTCTGTTTGGTCCCCACCATTGTTTCTATGGGTTAAAACAATACCTAGAATTTGCGCAGCTTTAACGGCATCTTCCCCAAACGTTTCATAAAAATCCCCAACCCTAAAAAGTAACATAGCATCTGGATGCTTTGTTTTAATAGCATTGTACTGCTGCATCAACGGAGTTACCTTCTTTGTCTTCTTTCCTGCCAAAATTGCGCTTCTTTATTTCTTTTTTCGAAAATATAAAGATGCCAAGGTTTCTTTCAATTTTGTTGATATTTACAGCTCAAAAGTGAATAATTAAATGCGAAAGTTAGCCAACGACGAATTAGATAGGAAAAATGTAGCGGAATTCAAGGCTGCAGAGAAATTACCCGTTTCTCTAATATTGGACAACATAAGAAGTTTAAATAATATTGGATCTGTATTCCGCACTGCCGATGCTTTCTTAATTAAAAAAATTTACCTGTGCGGTATTACTGCTAAACCTCCGCATAAAGACATACAAAAAACAGCTTTGGGCGCTACAGATAGCGTGGCTTGGGAATACGTAGAAGATACGTCAGAGTTGGTACAGCGTTTACAAAAAGAAAAGGTGCATGTGGCGGCGCTTGAGCAAGCAGAAAATGCTACAATGCTCCACACATTCACTCCAGTGATTGACCAAGAATATGCTTTGGTGTTTGGTAATGAAGTTAAAGGGGTGTCTCAACAGGTGGTTACTGCTAGTGATACGGTTCTAGAAATACCTCAATTTGGCACTAAACACTCTTTAAATATTGCGGTAAGTACAGGGGTTGTTGTTTGGGATTTTTGGAATAAACTAATGGGCTAGAACAAAAAAACCTCGGTGAAACCGAGGCATAACATATAGTTTGAGTTAGTTAGTTTCTGACAAAGCAGGTCGCTAATAAAGTAAAACCATTTCTTAAATCCAAATGTTTTCTTAAATAATCGTAAGCTGTTTTTCTAGTAGTTTGGCTTCAATGGCATCTAAAATATATTCATAATCATGTCTGTTTGCCACAAAATCAAGATCTTGCATATCTATAATTAATGCATTTTGTTCCGGATAACTTTTTAGAAAATCCATATAACTTTTGTTAATGGTTTCTAGATAATCTGGCTTAATATCCTGTTCATATGCACGCCCTCGTTTTTTAATTTGCTGCAATAAGCGCTCTGTATTTTGGTACAGATACACGTAAACATCTGGTTTGCGTACTTCTTTATACATAACGTTAAAGACCCTGCGGTACAACTCGAACTCATCTTTTTGTAAGGTGACTTTTGCAAAAATGAGCGATTTAAAAATGTCGTAATCACTCACCATAAATTGTTTAAATAAATCAAACTGACTTGTGTCGTCCATAAATTGCTGGTAGCGGTCTGCCAAAAAAGACATTTCTAAAGCAAAAGCATACCTTCTTTGGTCTTTGTAAAATTTGGGCAAAAAAGGGTTGTCTGCAAAACGTTCTAAAACAAGTTTAGCATTAAACTCATCTGCAATCATATGGGTTAAGGTGGTTTTTCCTGCACCAATATTTCCTTCTATAGATATAAATTGTACCTGAGAAAACAGGTGGGTTCTATCTCTAAACAATTTTAAATGCTTTTTATCTAGGGGTTTTTTATCGCGTAGCTCCATAAAAAGGTTGCGCGTATCTTTTTTAAGTATAGGGTGATAAAATTGAGGCGCTACATCTGCCAAAGGTTTCAATACAAAGCTACGGTCTTGCATACGGGGATGTGGAACCTCTAAATCGTCCTCTACAATAATAGCTTCTTCATAATAAATAAGATCAAGATCTATAGGTCTATCAGTATAGCCTTCATTTAGTTTTCTTTCTCTACCTAACTCTTTCTCTAATTGTAATAACTGGGCTAGTACCTGTTTGGCACTAAATTTTGTGTTAACAGAAATACAAGCATTGTAGAATGGAGCGCCATCAAAACCTACAGCCTCGTTTTCATAAATAGAAGAAGTTTTTAGCACATTGCCAATACGTCTACCTAGCTCAAATACTGCTCTTTGCAGATTTAGATAGCGGTTGCCAACATTGCTTCCTAAAGAAATATATGCGGTTTTTTCGTTGCTCATACTTAGAAAGGAACAAAGTAAATAAAAGATGTGCACAATGGTTATCTTTGGAGCATAAATAAATTTAAATGAAATTTTTAAGAAACCTTTTGGCGGCTATAATTGGTTGTCTAATAGCCTTTGGTATATTGTTCTTTATGTTTTTTCTTTTAACTGCACTGTTAGGTAGTGCAGGTGATGAAGTTGTGGTAAAAGAAAATTCCGTATTACAAATAAGCTTTACAGAGCCTATTTATGACTACCAAGGCGGTAATGCAGATGATCCATTTGCTGCTTTATTTGAACAGGGACAAGGTTTGGATAAAATACTACACGCAATATCTGTTGCTAAGAATGATGATAAGATAAAAGGGATAAGCCTTACCCAAGGTTTTTTAATGTCTGGTTTGGCACAAACGCAAGAAATACGAAATGCCCTGCAAGACTTTAAAACTGAAGGTAAATTTGTATATGCATATGCGGATTACTACGGACAGCAAGATTATTATTTGGCAAGTGTAGCTGATAAAGTGTTTGTAAATCCCCAGGGTTTAATGGACTTTAAAGGTTTAGCATCAGAAGTATTGTATTACAAAAAACTACAAGAAAAAACGGGCCTGAAAATGGAAGTTATTCGCCATGGCAAATATAAAAGTGCTGTAGAACCGTTTTTAGCAGATGAAATGTCAGCAGAGAATAGAACGCAACTCAAAGAACTATTAACTTCTGTTTGGGATGCTATGTTGGTAGATATAGCAGACTCTAGAAAATTGTCTGTATCAGAATTAAATACTATTGCAGATACGTTAGGTGGTAGAACAGCAAAAATGGCTGTAGCTAATGGCTTGTTAGATGGTGTGCTTTATTTGGATGAATATGAAAATACTATAAAAGAAACCCTTGGTATTGCAAAAGATAAGAAGGTTAATTACGTGGAACTGGGAGATTATATTAAGAGTGCTAATAACAAGAATAAACCTAAAGGCAGCAATAAAATTGCGGTGATCTATGCCCAAGGCGAAATAATGTACGGTGATGGCTCTAAGGACATTATTGGGCAAGGCAATATGCAAGAAGCACTTAAAAAGGTAAGAGAAGATGACGCTATTAAGGCAGTAGTAATGCGCGTTAACTCCCCTGGCGGTAGTTCTCTGGTTTCTGATATGATTTGGAGAGAAGTAGAACTAACTAAAGCTAAAAAACCAGTAGTAGTTTCTTTTGGCAATGTAGCGGCCTCTGGCGGATATTACATTGCTGCCGGTGCTAATAAAATTTTTGCAGAACCTACAACAATAACGGGTTCAATAGGGGTGTTTGGAACCATACCTAATATTCATGAGTTCGCCAATGAAATTGGGATAAACGCTGAACAAGTGGGGACGAATGCAAATTCTGTGGACTACTCGGTTTTTGAACCGATGACGGAGCAATTTAGGAATCAGGTTTTAGAAAGTATAGAAGAAACCTATGATACGTTTTTGGACCGTGTGGCAACAGGGCGTGGCATGAGTAAAGATGAAGTAAATGACATTGCGCAGGGTAGAGTTTGGAGCGGAATAGATGCTCAAAAAATTGGGTTGGTAGACGAATTAGGGAATTTGGAAGATGCTATTGCAGCTGCAGCAGAATTAGCAGAATTAAAAGAATTTGGCATTAAAAAATACCCAAAGTTTAAATCGGAATTTGAACAAATGATGGAGGGATTAAGCGGCGCAAAGGTTAAACTTGGGGAGCAAATTATTAAAGAAGAATTAGGAGCTGATAATTATATGCGTTTAAAAGAAATTAAAGCTTTTACAGAAAAAAGAGGTATACAAGCTAGGTTGCCTTACGATTTAAATATAAAATAACAGCACTTGACGGTAAAAGACCATAAACTCGCATTTAAAATATACTTGTATTTAGGGGCGTTATTTATCACCTCTTTGGTGGTAAGTAATCTAATTTTTCAAAAGTTTTTTTATTGGAGGCCTTTTGGAGATGTTACCATTTTTGGTGCGCCTTTGTTTGAGATTTCTGTTGGTATATTGCCTTATCCTATTACCTTTTTGATAACAGATTTAATTTCAGAAATTTTTGGACAAAAGAAAGCAAACCAAATTGTAACGGCAGGTATTTTTGCTTCTTTATTTTCCATGCTAATTATATTGGTGGCCAATTACGTACCTGCAATCCCAACTAGTCCAATTGGGGATGCTACATTTACTAGTGTTTTTGGTCTTTCTCCTTTAGGCGTATTAGCCTCTATGCTGGCTTATCTATTTGCGCAGTATATAGATATTTCTATTTACCACTTTTGGAAAAAAATTACCAAAGGAAAATACTTATGGGTACGGAATAACTTTTCCACTTTTGCTTCACAATTTATAGACACCTTTACCGTTGTGGCATTGCTTTGTATTTTTGAAGTTTTGCCCTGGTCCAAGTTTTATGGACTGGTAATTAGTGGTTTTCTCTTTAAAGTTTGCATTGCAGTTTTAGATACACCTCTGTTATATTTCTTTGTTTATCTCTTTAGAAAAAGATTTAACTTAAAAATAGGAGAGGAAATTATTTTGGATAAAGCCTAAGCGCTTATTTTGATAAAAACTTGTATTATGAAGAAAAAACTGCTTAAAATAGTAGGGATTTTTTTATTGGTGATTATTGGCTTGGCCATAGCATTGCCTTTTTTTCTTGAGGGGAAAATAGCAACCATCATCAAGAATAAGGTGAACCAAAACATGAATGCAACCTTAGATTTTGAAGAGGCTAATCTAAGCCTAATCAAGAGCTTTCCAAATGCACACGTTAACCTTAAAGGTATTTCTCTTGTTAATAAAGCGCCATTTGAGGGGGACACCCTTTTTGCCTCAGAAAGCTTAGCGTTAAACATGTCTATAAAAGAATTGTTTAAAGGAGCTGGAGAACCAATAGGCATAAAAAGTATCTTGATAGACGGAGCAAGGCTTCATATTAAAGTTGATAAAGAAGGGAATGCAAATTATGATGTTGCGCTACCAGAAGAGCCTGGGACTGCGGAGGAGGAATCCGGTGCTAATAATGAGTTCAGCTTTGACTTGCAAGAATATGCTATTTCTAATTCCGATATAATTTATGACGATTTTGCGACTGGAATGCATATGGTTATTAATGAAATGAATCATAAAGGAACGGGTGATTTTTCTTTGGCTAAATCCGAGTTAGATACCCATACAGATGCTTTGGTTTCTTTTGAAATGGATAGTACCAAGTATTTAAATAAAAACAAGGTGGCTCTAGATGCCTTGTTAGCAATGGACTTGGAAAATAGTAGATATACCTTTTTAGATAACAAAGCCTTGGTAAACCAATTGCCATTGGTTTTTGATGGTTTTGTGCAAGTAAATGAAGCTAACCAAGAAATAGATATTTCGTTTAAAACGCCATCATCAGACTTCAAGAATTTTTTAGCAGTGATACCCGAAGCCTATTCTAAGAATATAGAAAATGTAAAAACTACGGGAAATTTTGAGGTTTCTGGTAGGTTTTACGGTATTGTAGATGATACCCATATTCCAAAATTTAATATCGACCTAAAGTCGGATAACGCCTCTTTTAAATATCCAGATTTGCCAAAAGCGGTAACTAATGTATTTATAGATACTAAGATTAATAATGAAACAGGTATTACAGAAGACACCTATGTTAATTTAGATAGGCTTAGTTTTAAAATAGATCAAGATGTATTTAATGTAAATGCTAAGATTAGAGATTTGCTAGGCAATACCAGAGTAAATGCGCATATGGATGGTAAAATGAATTTGGCCAACCTTTCTAAGGCGTATCCGTTGCCAGTAGATTACGGATTATCTGGTATGTTAAATGCGGACGTTACCACAGCATTTGACATGGCTTCTTTAGAGCAAAAAAAATACGCCAATACTAAAACTAATGGTACAGCAAGCCTAACGGGATTTAATTATGCTTCTCCTGAGTTAAAGAATCCGGTAAATATAGAGCGTGCAGAAATGACATTTAATCCCACAACGGTCACTCTAAATTCGTTTAAGGGAAAAACAGGGAGTACAGATTTTAATGCTACAGGTGCTATAAATAATTTGTTAGGTTATCTTTTTAATGATGAAAATATAGAGGGTAATTTTAAACTAAGTTCTAACAATTTTGCGGTAAATGATTTTATGGTAGAGGAAGCGGTGACTACAGATGATTCCGCTAAGGATATACCTACTGAAACTACGGAACGTGTAAAAATCCCATCGTTTTTAGACTGTACAATAGATGCTACTGCTGCAAATGTGTTGTATGATGATATTAAATTGAAAGATGTGTCTGGCAGATTGCTTATTAAAGACGAAACTGCTACGCTGCAAAACTTAACGTCGTCTTTGTTTGATGGTAAGGTGGGGCTAAACGGAAATGTGTCTACAAAAGGTGCTATCTCTACGTTTGAAATGGCTCTAGATATGAACCAGATACAGATAGGGGAGTCCTTTAAAATGTTAGATATGTTTAAGGTGTTGGCTCCAGTTGCGAATGCTTTACAGGGAACGTTGAATACAGACATTAAATTAAGTGGTAATTTAAAAGATGATATGACTCTTAATTTAGCTACCTTGTCTGGCGATATGTTGGCGCAGTTATTGTCTACAGATATTAATGTAGAGCGTGCTCCATTGCTAACAGCACTTAGTAACAGGTTGAGCTTTATTAATTTAGATAAACTAGATTTAAAAGGGCTTAAAACAAAATTGTCTTTTGAAAATGGTACCGTTAATGTGACGCCTTTTGATATTAAGATAAATGATGAAATAGCTGTGAACGTTGCTGGTAGTCATTCTTTTGATAAGCAATTGGCATACAATGCTACATTAAATGTGCCTGCCAAATATTTAGGGTCCGATGTAAATAATTTAATTGCCAAAATAGACGATAAAAGCTTAGAGGGCTTAACTATACCTGTAAAAGCTACTATTGGTGGTAACTATACTAGCCCATCTGTGAACACAGATTTAACTTCTGGAGTAAAACAACTTACAGCGCAACTAGTAGAGATACAAAAACAAAAACTTCTAAACCAAGGTAAAGACAAAGCAAAGAATTTGCTTGGAGACTTGTTAAATAAAAATCAGACAGCAGACTCTGCCCAAGTAGATACTACTAAAGCAAGTACAGGTAATGCCGTTAAAGATGCCCTCGGTGGTCTTTTAAATAACAAAAAGAAGACGGATACTACAACTGTTAAAAAAGATACTGTAGTTAAAGAAGATATAGTTAAGGATGCTGCTAAGAGTATTCTTGGCGGCTTATTAGGTAAAAAGAAAAAGGATAGCACCAATTAGTGCTATCCTATTTTAGTTCCATTAGCTACATGTTGCTGTGGAGCTAATAAGGTAACTTCTTTGTTATTGCCTACGGCCCCCATTACTAAACATTCACTCATAATAGTTGCAATTTGTTTTGGAGGAAAATTGATTACGGCAATTACTTGTTGTCCAATTAAATTTTCAGGTTGGTACAAATCGGTTATTTGTGCAGAAGTTTTGCGTGTGCCTATTTCTTCCCCAAAATCTATAATCATTTTGTAGGCAGGATTTCTTGCCTCTTTAAAAATTTCGGCCTGAACAATGGTGCCAACACGCATATCGACTTTAGAAAATTCTTCCCAAGTTAAGGTATGGTCTGTCATCGTATTTCTAATTTATATCTATGCCTACATAAAGGCCTTCGTTACTTCTTATGTTAAAAACAGTTTGGTCTTCAAAAATTAGATACTGCCCTTTAATACCTTTTAATTTGCCAGTGTAAGTAGGAGTTTTTATGAGATTAAGACTTTTTACTTTCTCAGGGTAAGTTAATACTGGAAATTCTAGTTCTGTCTCTTTATTCGTAGCTATGTAATAGGCTTGTGCTTCTTCTGGTATGTAATTTTTTAGTTTTTCGCGCCAAGCCACTAAATCTACATCCTCAATGTCGTTTTTAAGCATCTTTTGCCAGCTGGTCTTATCGCTCACATATGCTTTAAGTGCTACTTCTGTAATCCCCGCCAAATAACGATTGGGAGTTTCTACAATTGCAATAGCCTCATGAGCACCTTGATCAATCCAACGGGTGGGAACCTGACTTTTACGTGTAACACCAACCTTTACATTACTGCTGTTTGCTAAATACACAATATGTGGTTGTAATTGCATTCGTTTTTCATAGTCCAAATCGCGCTCCTCTTGGTTTAAATGGGCTTTACTTAATTCGGGTTTCATAATCCAATCTGCCGCTTGGGGTACTTCAAAAAAACAACTGCGGCAAAATCCTTGGCGGTAAATAGGTTTGTCTAAACCGCAATTAAGACACTGGTATTTTATAAAGCTTATCTTTAAATGTTTATCGAGTACTTGATTCATGTGGATAAAATCGTTTTCCATCACTAAAAAATATTGGATGGGCGATTTATATTCGGTCTTCATCTTGCGTAATACGCCTTCGTAAATCATGTATCGGTATTTATTTGAACAAATTTGAAATAAAGGTTATTTTAGCTGATAACCCATAAAAGAAGGGTTAAAGATACCGAAAATGCCAATACCATTATTCAATTCCATAGCCTCTTGGCTGCTCAAAAAAAGATACCATCAGATAGAATTGTTTTTAAAATATCCTATTGATGTTCAACAAGAAGTGTTGAGGTATTTAATCACCTTTGCTAAAGGTACAGAATTTGGCAAAATGCATGGATTTGATAGTATTAAAACCTATGAAGACTTTGTAGCACGAGTACCAATTGTGGATTATGAGGAAGTAGCTGGTATGATAGAACGTACAAGGCGAGGAGAGCAGAATGTATTTTGGCCTACCAGCATAAAATGGTTTGCAAAAAGCAGTGGAACTACGAATGCAAAAAGTAAATTTATTCCTGTAAGTACAGAGGCCTTAGAGAATTGCCACTACAAGTCTAGTAAAGATTTGCTGTGCTTGTACTTAAATAACAATGAAAATTCTCAATTATTTACAGGTAAAAGCTTACGGTTAGGTGGTAGTAAAGAGTTGTATGAGGATAACGGAAGCTTTTTTGGAGATTTATCTGCAATTTTAATAGATAATATGCCTTTATGGGCAGAATATAGTAGCACGCCAAGTAATAAAGTTTCTTTAATGAGTGAGTGGGAGCATAAGATGACCGCTATTATTGAGGAGAGTATAAAAGAGAATGTAACCAGTTTGGCTGGTGTCCCCTCTTGGATGTTGGTGTTATTGAATAATGTATTGGAACGAACTGGTAAAACGCACTTATTCGAAATTTGGGAGAATCTAGAGGTGTATTTTCATGGAGGGGTTAGTTTTGCACCTTACCGGGAACAGTATAAAAAGCTGCTGCCCAGATCCCGTTTTAATTATTACGAAACCTATAACGCATCAGAAGGTTTTTTTGGAATACAAGATAGGAACAACTCTCATGAGCTGTTATTAATGTTAGATTATGGTATTTTCTATGAGTTTATTCCTATACATCAAAATGGCCAATTAGAACCATTAGCCATACCGTTGTGGGAAGTGAAAATAGGAGTCAATTATGCTGTTGTAATCACTACCAATGCTGGCCTTTGGCGTTATAAAATAGGAGACACGGTTAGGTTTACCAGTACTGCGCCGTATCGTATTAAAATTACAGGGCGTACTAAGCATCATATTAATGTCTTTGGGGAAGAACTCATTATTGAGAATACAGAAGAAGCGCTAAAAAGTGTATGCGAAAAAACAGGGGCGCAAATTAAAGACTATACTGCCGCTCCTGTGTTTATGAAGGATAAAGAAAAAGGTGCTCATGAGTGGGTTATAGAATTCAGAAAACCTCCAGAACAACTAGATTACTTTGTAGAACTGTTAGATAATGCGTTAAAAGCTTTGAATTCTGATTACGAAGCAAAACGTTACAATAACATGACCTTAAATCCGCCCAAGGTACATATGGCTAGAGCTAATTTGTTTTACGATTGGCTAAAAAGCAAAAATAAATTAGGTGGGCAACATAAAATTCCGCGTTTATCTAATAGTAGGGAGTATCTGGAAGAACTTTTACAATTAAACGTTATTACTGCGGAGGTAAAAGAATAACAATTACTACAACGTTTTCGTTGTTTGTGCTCGGTTTATCGAATAAAATCTAAACTATAGCCAATATATTGGTGGCATTCCCGTTTAGATACCAACTTTAAACAGACTAAACAAAAAACTACCCGTTACTATGGCAGAAAAACTTATTGTATTATCAGACATGTGGGGAGTCAAAAAAGGGTTGTGGATAACCTCTTATTTTGGCTACTTACAACAGTATTATGACATTGAATTTTATGATATTCAGCAATTAGGGAACATAGAAATTCCGGTATTAACTGGTGAAAATATTCACAAAGCTTTTGTAAATGGCGGATTAGATACGGCAACAGCGCATTTGGTAAGTAAAGTGACGGAGCCTTGCCATATTTTAGCTTTTAGTGCAGGTGGTACTATAGCATGGAAGGCGGCTTTGCAGGGTATGCCTATGAAATCGCTTACAGCAATTTCTGCAACTCGTTTACGTTTTGAAACCGAAAAGCCAAAGTGTAAGGATGTGCAATTAATTTATGGCGAAAATGATACGTATAAACCAAATGCACAATGGGCTAAAGAAATTGGTATGGAATTACAAATTATAGAGAATTTTGGTCACGAGTTGTATTCTGATGAAAAGTTTATCGGTGATATCTGTATGGATTTATTAAATAAAGTAACCCAAAAAGCAGTATAGGGCTTTATGTACATGGAAATAAAAAAAGCGGCTATTAAGCCGCTTTTTTAGTTTTGTCATAGATGCTTAGGATACTGCTTTGAGTTTTTTTATGGTTTCATAAGAAAGCTTTTCTTCTGCATATGCTTTAGATACCTTTAAGGTTTTATCCTCGCTACTTGGTAAGTTAAACATGGCATCTGTAAATATTGCTTCGCACAAAGAACGAAGTCCTCTAGCACCTAATTTATATTCTATAGCTTTATCTACAATATAGCTTAAAGCTTGTTCTGTTATTTCGAACTCTATGTCATCCATGGCAAACAATTTTTCATATTGTTTAATGATAGCATTTTTAGGCTCTGTAAGTATAGCTCTTAGGGTTTTTTTATCTAGCGGATTCATATGTGTTAATACCGGTAAACGCCCAATAATTTCGGGAATTAAACCAAAATCCTTTAAATCTTTGGGGATAATGTACTGTAATATGTTTTCGCTATCTAAGTTATCTTCTGCTTTAGAAGCACTATAGCCAACTGCTTGCATGTTTAAGCGCTTGGTAATTATCCGTTCTATACCATCAAAAGCACCCCCAGCTATAAACAAGATGTTCTCCGTGTTTACTTCTATAAATTTCTGATCAGGATGTTTACGTCCTCCTTTTGGTGGTACGTTTACAACTGTGCCTTCCAGCAATTTTAATAGCCCTTGTTGTACGCCTTCTCCAGATACGTCTCTAGTAATAGAAGGATTGTCGCTTTTACGAGCGATTTTGTCAATCTCATCAATAAAAACTATACCACGTTCTGCTTTTTCTAAATTATAATCAGCAGCTTGTAGTAAACGTGTTAAAATACTTTCTACATCTTCCCCAACATAACCAGCTTCTGTTAAAACAGTAGCGTCTACAATAGCTAGAGGTACATTCAGCATTTTAGCAATAGTTTTAGCCATTAAAGTTTTACCTGTACCCGTTTGGCCAACCATAACAATGTTACTCTTTTGTATCTCTACTCCGTCGTCTGTACTTTTAGGTTGCAATAATCTTTTATAGTGATTGTAAACCGCTACCGACATTACCTTTTTGGTGCGTTCTTGGCCTATAATAAAAGTATCTAAAAACTCTTTTATTTCTAGCGGTTTTTTAAGCACTAACTCTGCAGATAAATCATTGCTTTTTGCTTGCTTAGATTCTTCTGCTACTATACTATGAGCTTGCTCTATACAACGGTCACAGATGTGTGCGTCTAAACCGGCAATTAAAAGATTGGTTTCTGGCTTTTTTCTACCACAAAATGAACATTCTAAATTCTCCTTCGCCATTTTTATTAAATGCTTGAATATAGTTTAACGGGAAAATCGTAGTAAAATTTTTACTTTTCGATGAAATCCCTATTAATGGTTGTCGGTGTTAGGCCTTTTCCCTTACTAAGATTTCGTCAATCATTCCGTATTCCTTGGCTTGGTCTGCTTTCATCCAGTAATCTCTATCACTATCTTCAAACACCTTATCAAAGGTTTGGCCAGAATGGTTAGCAATGATTTGATATAATTCGTCTTTAATTTTTAACACTTCTTTTGCTGCAATTTCAATGTCACTTGCTTGTCCTTGTGCTCCAGAAAGCGGTTGGTGAATCATAATTCTTGAGTGTGGAAGTGCACTTCTTTTTCCATTTTCTCCTGCGCAAAGCAGTACAGCGCCCATGGAGGCGGCTATACCCGTACATATTGTAGCTACGTTTGGTTTAATAAATTGCATGGTATCATAGATGCCAAGACCAGCGTAAACGCCACCACCTGGAGAGTTAATGTAGATAGAAATATCCTTAGAAGCATCCGTGCTTTCTAAGAATAACAATTGCGCCTGTACTATGTTTGCAACTTGGTCGTTGATACCAGTTCCTAAAAAGATGATGCGGTCCATCATCAATCTAGAAAACACATCAAAAACAGCAATGTTTAATTGTCTTTCCTCAATAATATTTGGGGTAAGGTTTACTGGGTACATGCTGCTCATGATTTTATCATAATACATGCTGTTGACCCCGTGGTGCTTAGTAGCGTATTTTTCAAATTCTTTTCCGTAATCCATAGGAAGTAAATCGCTTATTTTTTTAAACAAAAAAAGGTTCTGAAATATAAAATTCCAGAACCGTAAAGATACAATTATTTAAATCGCTATCCGTAAACCTCTTTTACAAACTTCTCGTAGCTTATCTCTTTCTCTTTAAGATTAGCTTTTTCTTTGTAAAGATCTAACAGTTTTTGGCTCATTAACTGCTCGGAAAGCCTTTTAACTTCGTCTTGGTTGCCCAACACTCTAGTTGCAATATTCTCTAATTCTTCTTCTTGTGGGTCTAAGTGACCGTATTGTGCCATTTGAGATTTGATAAAGCCTTTAGCAAATTCTTTAAGCTCATCAAACTGTACTTGCAGGTCATTATCTTTGATAAGTTTACCTTCTATCAATTGATAACGCAAACCTTGCTCAGATTTTTCATATTCTTCGGCAGCTTCTTCCGCAGAAATCTCTTTTTCACCACTTAGCTGAATCCATTTTTTTAAGAATTCTGTAGGTAGTTCAAACTTAGTTTCTTCTATCAGCTTCTCAGTTACATCATTTAGTAATTTTTGGTCTGCCTGCTGTGCAAATTGTTTTTCAGAATCTTCTTTGATTTTGTTCTTCATTTCTTCTTCTGAAGTGACATTGTTTTCTCCAAAAAGTTTATCGAACAATTCTTGATTTAATTCTGCTGGTTCTCTTTCGTTAATTTCTTCTATGGTAAAGGTTAAATCAATTTTCAAATCTTTAACCTCTTCATTAGAAAGACCTGTGGCAGAAGCTAACATGTAATCCTCCTCAAATAGACCTTTAGTGTTTAAAGTAACAACATCGCCAACTTTTTTACCTACAAAGGCATCTTTGGCTTTTTTGCTCTTTAATTTATCTATTTCTACCGTGGTAGTCTTGCTAATTTCTTTTTCTTCGTTGGTAAATGTACCTGTTACTTCATCTGTTTTAGATGCCTCCTCTTTAGATACAATTTTACCGTATTGTTTTTGGATACGCTCTACTTGCTCATCTATCATTTTTTGATCAGCAACTATTTTGTATTGCGTTATGGCCTTTTTTGTTTTTAAGTTGACATCAAAATCAGGCGCAAGACCTAATTCAAACTCAAAATCAAAACTCTCATTATCCCAGTTAAAATCCTCTTGTTGTTTTGGTAATGGATTACCTAAAACATCTAATTTTTCTTCAGTTAAAAATTTATTCAAATTGTCTTGTAACAACTTGTTTACTTCATCTACCAACACCGCTTTTCCGTATTGTTTTTTGATCAAACCCATAGGAACTTGACCTTTTCTAAAACCCGGTATATTAGCTTGTTTTCTATAATTCTTTAAAATTTCGTTCACCTTATCTTCATAGTCTTCTTTGGTGATCGCAACCTTTACTACAGCATTTAAATTGTCTATCTGCTCTTTTGAAATATTCATTTAGCTATTCTATTTTATAGATGGCTGGCAAAAGTAGTACATTTTGTTTGGTTCAACAAGTTTTTAAGGAATTGCAAATCAGCTAACAAGATTATTTTTTCTGGTCTTCTTTTAATATGGAAAATAGGAAGGATTGCAACAAGGATAAAAGCAAGCTAAAAAGTAGTGCCATCCATATGCTACTTACACTAAAGCCATCTATAAAATAATCTGCTATTAAGATAATAAGTGCATTAATGATTAGTAAAAACAACCCAAGGGTTACTATAGTTATGGGTAAGGTTAAAATTACCAAAATGGGCTTCACTAAAAAGTTAAGCAGGCCAAGTACTATGGCTACTATAACGGCAGTTAAATAACTTACTACTTCTACCCCTGGTAGTACGTGTGCTAGTATGAATACCGCTACTGCAGTAAGAAGAATACGAAGAATTGTTTTCATGATAAAAGTATTTATATAAAAAAAGCATCGCTATTGCGATGCTTTAATGTACTAAATTAAGTTGGATTAGTTGATATAAAGACCTGTGTAATCTAAAGGATTAACAGCAGGTAAATTAGATCCGTATTTTTCATTTATTACACGAATAAATTCGTTAGCTAGTATGGCATAACCTCTTGGAGAAGGGTGCACGCCGTCTAAAGAAAATCCACCACCTGTACCAAAATCTGCAGTTACTTTACTACCGTCTTTTAAAGTAATTCCTGTAGTTCTTAAGGTGGTTAATAAAGCGTTGGCATCTACAAAGGCAATATCAAATTGCTCTGCAATTGTCTTAATAACATCATTAAAAGCCATCATTGCGGTATTAGCCTCTTCTTGCTCTTCTGGGGTAAGCACCCACTTGTCTGCTAATGGAATAGCCACGCCATTAATAGAAGTAGGGTTGTTGGGGTCTGCAAGAGAACCAATAAAGGAGCTTGCAGGTAATACTACCAAATCTTCTTCAGTGGCTTGTCTCATATTTACCAAAGCTGGATTAAAACTTGTTAAATCAGTCAAATTTTCATCAAGAATCACAACGGCGTTACCTTCGCCTGCAGCAAAAGAGATAGTTCTTTGAGCCAATTCTTCTGCAGAAATTAACCCAGCTTGTTGTAATTGGGCTAATCCGCCATTGTATTGTGCGTAAGCACCATTTAGCAAAGCGGCAGTTGCTTCATCTAAAGGAACCGGGTTGTGTGGTACTGTTGTTAAATAAGGGATTGTGGTTACATCCGGGATGTTGGCAATTACACCCTTGGCGCCATTTGCAGTCATGGTACCTAATATGCCTTGTAGCACACTGCCTAGAACTCTTGGGTCTGTAATGTCGTTGGAGCCATAGGTAGATGGGTCTAAATTACCCAATTGGTTTTGTCCATCCCCACCAGCTGCTACGTAGCTAAGTACGTCATTGTTGCCAATCCATAAAGAGAAAAAGGTAGGTTGTTGTGCTGCTGCATCACCTAAAATGGTAGCATTTGGTTCAGATGCGAAACGTGCAAAATAAGGGTTGGCCAACCCTAGAGCAACACCTTGAGGGTTACCATAACCTTCTGCTAATAAATGAAAACTTTTAGCGCCTGGAACGCCCATATTATTGAATGGTCCAGGAAGTGTATTTGTGATTTCGGTAGTTCCTTGTCCAGATACAGGTACTGGTGAAGGTCTTGATTTGGGGTCATCTGGGCTCAAACTGGCAAAGGATAGAATAAGTCTATTGCTGGCAATAGGATTTCCAGCTAAAGTCATTCCTCCTAAATCATCATTCATAAAAGGAATAGAAAACTCGCCACCGCCTGCTAAAGAAAATTGTGTAGCTAACATGTTAGGCATGGAAGCCTCTTGTCCCATTCTAAATAAAGCCCCGTCAGAAAAACCTGCGGTTAATGAGTTGCCTACGGCAACGTAAGTAGAAAAATCTGCAGAACCACTAGTGTAATTAACGGGTTCTGGTTCGGGGGTTGTTGTTTCTGTCGTAACATCGTCCTCCTCACACGAAATAAAAAGTAGCCCCATTACTGGTAAAAGGGCGAAAAACTTCTTCATATGTTCAAAATTTGAGTTAGTTTAAGTTGAATTTTATGTTAAAAAAGCAATAACTCAAATCTATATGAAATTTATTGCACCCGCAATTTTTTAGGTAAAAAAATTATGCATGCATAATAAAAACTATGAATATTTAACGATTTAGAAATTCAATTGCGTAATTAAAGAAGTCTTTTGGGTTTTCTGCATGTAACCAATGCCCTGCATTATCTACTGTTTTAATAGTAGCCTTAGGGAAGTGTGTTTTGATAACGGCATAGTCGTTAGGTAAAATGTATTCAGACTTACTTCCTCTTAAAAATAGGGAGGCACCATCAAAACTATCCGTGGAATTAATGTTTTCTCCAATTTCTTCCATACGGTCTTGTAACACTTTAAAATTGAATCTAAAACCTAACTTGCCTTTTTCTACCCAGTATAAATTCTTAAGTAAAAACTGTCTAATGCCCCAGTCTTTTAAACTTTCTGCCAAGGCAGTGTCTGCTTCTTTTCTGCTTTTAAGCTCATCAAAATTTAAAGTTTTTAATCCGTTGATGATGTACTGGTGGTGTGGTGGGTAAAATTTAGGTGCAATATCTGCAACAATTAACTCCGCAACTTTATCTGGATGGGTTACGGCAAATTGCATGGCTGTTTTGCCGCCCATGGAATGCCCAATTAGACTAGCACTGCTAATGTTATGGTGATTCATGTAGCGTTCAATATCTTCTGCTAGGGCTTGGTAGTGAAACTCATCTGAATGAAAACTTTTTCCGTGATTGCGTTGGTCTATTAAATGTACTTGAAAACCCTCTTCTGCAAACTGGCTACCTAAGGTTTTCCAGTTGTCAGACATGCCTAAGAAACCGTGTAAAATAAGTAGAGGTTTTCCTTCGCCTAAGATATTAGAATGTAGTATCTCCATTATTTCAATCGTTCTAAATACATATTTATAACATTTTCTAATCCCAAATACAAGGACTCGCATATAAGAGCATGGCCTATGGATACCTCAAGCAAGCCTGGAACTTCTTGTTTAAAGAATTTTATGTTGTCTAAAGATAAGTCGTGCCCAGCGTTTAACCCCAAACCAACTTCTTGTGCTTTTAAGGCAGCTTCTTTAAATGGCTTAACTCCGTTCTTATTGCCTTGTGCGTAGGCTACAGCATAACTTTCAGTATACAATTCAATACGGTCGGTTCCTGTTGCTACAGCGCCCTCTACCATTTTTGGGTCTGGGTCTACAAAAATGGAGGTTCTTATGTCTTTTGCTTTAAAAGTTTGTATTACCTCACTTAAAAAATCTTTGTGTTTAATAGTGTCCCAACCAGCATTAGAGGTGATGGCGTCCTCAGCGTCTGGTACCAGCGTAACCTGTGTGGGTTGTACTTGTAGTACAAGGTCTATAAATTTTTGCACAGGATTACCTTCTATATTGTATTCTGTGCTTACAATACCTTTTAATTCTCTGGCGTCTTGGTATTTAATGTGGCGTTCATCTGGTCTGG
Organism: Croceivirga sp. JEA036; assembly: GCF_011882165.1. NCBI lineage: Bacteria > Pseudomonadati > Bacteroidota > Flavobacteriia > Flavobacteriales > Flavobacteriaceae > Croceivirga > Croceivirga sp. JEA036. The sequence goes on along the minus strand of NZ_JAATON010000002.1, from coordinate 293,935 downwards.
GATGTATGGTAATACCTTGCGCTCCAAAGCCTTCTATGTCTTGTGCAGCTGTTATTAAATTGGGCATATTGCCACCTCTCGCATTACGTAGGGTAGCCAACTTGTTTATGTTCACGCTTAGTTTTGTCATTAGCATATCAATTTTAGTGTCAAAAATACAAAATGGGCACGCCTTTTGCGCTCTTTAAATTTGTAGTTTTGTTGTAGAATCAAGGTTATGCATATTCAAGATAAATTAAATAGCACCTTACCCACTTTTGGTATTACAGATACTTTGGATGAGGTAATTACTTTTTTTGAGGATACCATGTACTCCCATATTGCAGTTATGGATAATGGAGTGTATTTGGGAATGCTCTCGGAAAATGACCAAGATTGTTTTGAGGAGGGTAAAACCATTGAAGATTTTAGATTTCAATTAGAGACTTTCCAAGTAACTAAAGAAACCTTGTGGTTAGATGTACTAGAAGTATTTTCTAGAAATGAAGCTAATTTGGTGCCGGTTTTGGATGATGCGCATCGCTTTGTGGGGTATTATGATTTAAATGATGTTGTTGACTTGTTTATAGGAACACCATTCTTTACAGAGCCAGGAGGAATACTGGTGGTTTCTAAAGGAATACGTGATTACTCTATGAGTGAAATAGCTCAAATAGTGGAAACTAACAACGGTAAATTGTTAGGAGCTTTTATAACAGAAAGTGAGAATGATTTGGTACAAGTGACATTGAAAATTGCAAATGCTAATCTTAACGAAGTAATCCAAACCTTTAGAAGGTACAGTTATAATATCTTATTTGGTAATAATGATGACCAGTTTTTAGAAGATTTAAAACAAAGGTCAGATTATTTAGACAAATACTTAAACGTTTAGCATGAAGGTAGCCATTTATGGTCAAGTGCTGTTAGAAGAGGATATTCCTCATGTGGTTTCTTTATTAGAAGCGTTAAAGCAAATAGGTGCACAGTTTTCTATAGAAAAAAAGTTTGCCAAAAAACTACAAACTGCTTTGGTAGTGTATGAGCATGGATTATTTGACCAGAAATCTGGTTTAGATAAGACTTTTGATATGTTTGTAAGTTTTGGGGGTGATGGTACCATGCTGCGAGCTGTAACTTATGTACAAGATTTAGGTATACCTGTGGTTGGTGTTAATACGGGCAGGTTAGGATTTTTGTCTACCTTTAAAAAAGAAGAGGTGACCAAGGTAGTAACTGAGTTTCTAGAAGGCAACTACACCATAGAAGAGCGTAGTTTGGTGGCCTTGGATTCCGCTTCTAATATCAATGCTTTTGGGGATTTAGACTTTGCTTTAAATGAAATAACAGTAAGTAGAAAGGATACAACTTCTATGATTACTGTAGAAACGTTTTTAGATGGGGAGTATCTTACATCTTATTGGGCAGATGGATTAATAGTGTCTACACCAACAGGTTCTACAGGCTATAGTCTTAGTTGTGGCGGTCCTGTAATAGCACCTTCTGCCAAATCCTTGGTACTAACACCTATTGCGCCCCATAATTTAAACGCTCGGCCATTTGTAATTGCAGATCATACCTCTATCAGGTTGCGGGTAAGTGGTAGAGAAGAAAATCACTTACTATCTTTAGACTCTAGAATCGCAACTATTCCTAACGGTACAGAAATCATTATTCGTAAAGCAAATTTTACTGTTAAAATGATTGAGTATAAGGCAGAAAGTTTTCTTAAAACACTGCGCAACAAATTGCTTTGGGGAGAAGACAAGCGCAATTAGAGGCAATAAAAAATAGCTAAATCTGTTTTACAAAAGAACAGTATTAGGTTTAGAAATATGTAGCATAAACAGAATGCTATATTTGCAAGCCGTTTTATTAAAAATTAATTTGGTAATAACGGCAACCCGATTTAAAAAGTAATAAGGGTAAGAAAATGAAAAGAATTTTCATCTTAATAGGTATGGTTATGGCTATGAGTATCCATGCACAAACATACGAGGTTGGTTTGTTTGCGGGGGGTGCTAATGCCATTACAGATATAGGTAGAACTAACTACGTATTGCCTTCTGGTGTAGCCTTTGGTGGCATCTTTAAATGGAACAAAAGAAAAAGATGGGCCTATCGTGGTAGTATTATACATGGTAAAGTGGTAATGGATGATGCCAATAGCAATATGGCTTCCAGAGAGCAACGCGGGTATAGGGTTGAAAATGCCATTACAGAATATTCTGCAGGTATAGAATTTAACTTTGTAGAATATAACTTACACAAGCTAGGGCCTGCCTTTACACCTTATTTATATACAGGTGTAACTTACTTTAGATACGATTTTAACTACATAGATGCGCAACAAGTTCAGGATATTAATCAAAAAGATGGTAGTTTCGCAGTTCCAATGACTGTTGGAGCCAAATTGCGATTAAATCAATTTCTAATCCTTGGAGCAGAAATAGGGGCGCGATACACCTTCACAGACAACTTGGATGCCAGTAATCCTTACAATTCAAATTTTGATGAATTTAAGTTTGGTAATTTTTTAAGTGATGATTGGTATGTGTTTTCAGGGTTAACATTAACTTATACCTTTGGTAGAAAGCCATGCCAAGATTGTTTTGAGTAGTTAAATGAACAACCTAGACCAAATAGATAAAAATAAATTACCCAAGCATATTGCCATTATTATGGATGGCAATGGCCGTTGGGCTAAACAGCGGGGCAAATTACGTGTTTTTGGTCATGAGAACGGAGTGAATGCTGTCCGCAAAACAGTGGAGCACTGCGCCAAGCTAGATATACAGTGCCTTACCCTTTATGCTTTTTCCACAGAAAACTGGAAAAGACCAAAGCTAGAGGTGCAAACTCTCATGAAAATTTTAATTGGTTCTCTTAGAAAAGAGTTAAAAACTTTTAAGGATAACAATATAAAGCTCAATGCTATAGGTAATTTAGAAGCTTTACCTCAAAAAGCAAGGAAAGAGCTGCAAGATGTTATTGAGTTAACCGCTAAAAACACTGGGCTTACCCTGACTTTGGCATTAAGCTATGGAGCTCGGGAAGAACTAAATAATGCCGTCAAATGTATCGCATCCAAAGTTAAAAATAATATAATTTCAGAGGATGATATTGACGAACAACTCATAAATACACATCTTTACACGCATGACCTGCCAGATGTGGACCTCATGATCCGTACCAGCGGAGAGCATCGGATCAGTAATTTTCTACTTTGGCAGATTGCATATGCCGAATTATATTTTATTGACGTATTTTGGCCCGATTTTAATGAAGAGCATTTGGTAAATGCGATAATAAATTACCAAAATAGAGAACGAAGATTTGGAAAAACTAGCGAACAACTTAATTAAATTGCTTAAGGTACCATCACTAAGCACAGTATTAATTCCTATTTTATTATTTGCACAAGCCGTTTTGGCGCAAGCACCAACCTTAGAAACCAGTAAGGAGTATATTCTTGGAGGTATAGAGGTTACAGGTCTGCAAAGCTACAATGAGCAAACCGTTAAAACCTATACAGGCTTAAGGGTAGGGCAACCAATTAAGGTGCCTGGAGAAGAATTGAGTTCTGTAATTAAAAAGTTGTGGAGCTTAGAATTGTTTAGTGATATTGCTTTTTATCACTATGTAGAGGATGATAAAGTATTCTTGCAATTGCGTATTAAAGAAAGGCCAACCTTATCTAACGTAACCTTTTACGGTATCAAAAAGCGTAAGGTAGAAGGTATTGTAAATGATACAGACCTTAAAAAAGGTAAAAAAATTACAGAAAGTTTAATTGCAAATACCAAAGGGTATTTAGAGAATAAATACAAAAAACAAGGCTACTTAAACACTAAAGTTACTATTGCTACTGCTAAAGATACTGTGGGGACTAACACAGAAAACATGGTGGTAAATATTAAAAAGGGTGAAAAGGTAAAGATTGATGAAATTGTTTTTGAAGGTAATGAGCAGTTGTCTGATAAGCGATTAAAAAAGGCCTTGAAGAAAACAAAACAGAAGAAGTTTTACCGTTTCTGGAAAAAATCTAAATATATAGAGGACGATTATAAAGAAGATTTGTCTAATTTAATAGATACTTATGCAGAGCGTGGCTACCGTGATGCCCGTGTATTGTCAGATACCTTTGTAAAATTAGACGAGAACAATATTGCGTTAAAAATTAATGTAGAAGAGGGGAACAAATATTACTTTGGAAATATTGATTTTGTAGGGAATACCGTTTATTCTGATCGTATATTAGGTCAGGTTTTAGGAATTAAAAAGGGGGATACCTATAATGGCGTTTTACTTAAAAAACGTATCGCTGATGATAGTAAGCCAGATGGCGAAGATTTAACTAATCTATATCAAAATAATGGCTATTTGTTTTCTTCTATTAATCCTGTAGAAATTTCTGCTGTCAACGATACCATAGATTTCGAAATTAGAATTATAGAAGGTAAAGAGACTTTTTTAAACAGGGTAACAGTTAATGGTAATGATAAAACCAATGACCATGTCATCTTTAGAGAGCTACGTACACGACCAGGTCAAAAATACAGTAAGGACAATATTGTTAGAACGGTAAGAGAACTAGGGCAACTTGGTTTTTTTGATGCGGAACAGATTGCGCCAGACATTCAAAATCCAGATCCTAATGCTGGTACGGTAGATATAAACTATAATTTAGTAGAGGCAGGGTCTAGCCAAATAGAATTACAAGGTGGTTTTGGTGGCGGTGGTTTCATCGGAACATTAGGTTTGTCCTTTAATAACTTCTCTATTCAAAACTTATTTAATAAAGAAGCGTACAAGCCAGTGCCTATGGGAGACGGACAGTCTTTTGCCTTACGTTTACAAGGTAGTAGAACATTTAGAGTATATAGTTTGAGCTTTGCAGAACCATGGTTAAATGGTAGAAAGCCAGTACGTTTTAATCTTAGCTTTTCTAGAACACAGCAATTCTTGGCAAACTTTAGCAATACAGGCCGTATAGAGGTAGACAAGGATAGAACATTCTCTATTACCGGGGTTTCTGCTGGTTTGGCAAAACGTGTACAATGGCCAGATGATTTCTTTACTGTAAGCCATTCGTTAGGATATCAGCATTACGATTTTAAAAATTACAATACGGGTTTATTTAACTTTGGTAACGGTACTTCAAACTCTGTAAGTTACACCTTCGGTCTATCTAGAAGTTCTCAAGGCCCTAGTAGAATTTTCCCGATGACGGGTTCTAATTTTGAACTTACCGCTAAATTTACCCCACCGTATTCATTGATAGGTGGTAAGGATTTTAAAGCGTTAAGAGATAGAGCAGACGAGCTTACGGATACAGCACTAGAGCGAGAGTTAACAACGCAAGAGATAAGTGAATTAGAAAATATAGAAGAAGAACGCTTTAAGTGGTTAGAATTTTATAAAATTAAATTTAAAGGAGATTGGTACACTAACCTAGTTGGTAAATTAGTATTACGCACCAATGCAGAGTTTGGATTCTTGGGTAATTATAATAGTGATATAGGAGATGTACCTTTTGAGCGTTTCTTTGTTGGGGGTGATGGTTTAGGTAACTTTACTTTAGATGGTAGAGATGTGGTGCAATTAAGAGGTTATGAGAATAGTTCTTTAGCATTCACTTCTTTCAATCCAATTCGAAGAACATCAGACAGAGAAGGTGGTACTATCTATAATAAGTATTCTTTAGAATTACGTTATCCGTTAACCCTTAAACCATCAGCATCTATTTATGTGCAATCTTTTTTAGAAGCTGGTAATGCCTTCAACAATTTTCAAGACTTTAATCCGTTTCAGTTAAAGAGATCAGCTGGGGTGGGGCTACGTATATTTATGCCGGCATTTGGACTATTGGGGATTGATTTTGCACATGGTTTTGACGATGACAACATCAACCCAGGCGTTAAAAGTGGTTGGCAAACCCACTTCATTATTGGTCAGCAATTTTAATCAGTATAGAAATATCTAAACATTTTATTTTTCTAATTAACTCATAATAAGTTATTTGGTATTTTTGGCACGATATTTTCTATGTAAAATTCGGATTCAAACAATGAAGACAAAAACGCTCTTAGTAATTGCATTCCTTTCCATGGTAACTGTGGCTATGGCACAACGTGCTGTAGGGGTTAGAATCGGTTATGTAGATATGGAATATATCTTGGAAAATGTAGAGGAATACCGAGAAGCAACAGAACAGTTGAATGCCAAAGCAGACAAATGGAAGAAAGAAATTGAGCTTAAACTAAGTACTGTTGATCAAATGAAGAAAGATTTAGCAGCCGAGAAGGTATTGCTAACGGATGAGCTCATTGCAGAAAGAGAGGAAGAAATACAGGTGTTAGAAGCAGAAGCGCTAGACTACCAACAAAATAGATTTGGACCTCAAGGCGATTTAATTTTGCAAAAGCAATTGCTAATACAGCCCATACAGGACCAAGTGTTTGTAGAGGTGCAAAAAATAGGTCAGAATAAAAGATATGATTTTATTTTTGATAAATCTGCAGATGTTGTAATGTTGTATTCCGAAAAAAGGCACGATATCAGTGACTTGGTATTGCGAGAGATTGCAAGAACAAGAAAAGTTAGTGCCAGTAAAAAGGATCAGAAGCTTAAGAACCGATTAAAAGAGTTCCAAGCAGAAGAAGCTGAGGCGGATGAAGAGATAAGTGAAGCTTTAAAAGATAGGCAAGACAAAGCGGCACAATTAAAAGAAGATAATGCTAAGGCTGCAGAGGCACGTAGAGCTGAGCAATTAAAGCTTAGAGAGGAGCGTAAAAAAGCTTACGAAGAACGTAGAAAAAAATTGTTGGAGGAGAGAGAGGCCAAAAGAAAGGCTAAAGAAGAAGAAAGAAAAAAGTTAGAAGAAGAAAAGAAAACAGAAAAGGATTCAACTAGTAATTAAACTGAACACTAGAATTTATACTCAAATTAAAGCTATTTAAAATTATGAAAAATGTAAAAAAGATTGTTGTTGCGTTGGTGTTGATGGTGGCGACAACAGGTTTTGTAAATGCTCAAAGTAAGGTTGCACATATTGATGTTAATAAGTTGCTTTCTGAAATGCCAGAAATGAAAAAAGCGCAAGCTGAACTTAAACAAGTGCAAGAAACCTATAGAGCAGATTTAGAAAGCTCAATGACAGAATTAAGAAACAAGTACACCCAATATTCTAATGAGGCAGCTTCTAAAACTAAAGAAGAGAACGACAAAAGAGCGGTAGAATTACAAGGGTACGAAAAGAATATTCAAGAAGCAGAGGCTGCAGCTATGCAAGAAATGCAAAAAAAGCAAGCAGAGTTATTTGCTCCAATCTCAGAAAAAGCTAAGGTGGCTATAGAAAAAGTTGCAGCAGCTCAAGGTTTTGATTACGTTATAGATGCTTCCCAAGGGAGTGGATTAATCGTAGCAAAAGGTAAAGATTTATTGCCAGCGGTAAAACAAGAATTAGGTTTCTAATACAGTTTTTAAAAGTTAAAAGAACCATCGGGTTTAGGTCTACCTAAATTGCGATGGTTTTTTATTTTTGGTCTATGGATAATAAACCTATTGGCGTTTTTGATTCAGGCATAGGAGGTACTTCTATTTGGAAAGAATTGGTAGACTTAATGCCGCTAGAATCTACTGTTTTTTTAGCAGATAGTGCTAACGCTCCCTACGGTGAAAAATCTAAAGAACAGATTCTAGAGCTCAGTATAAAGAATACAGAATTGTTGCTGAAAAATGGAGCAAAGCTTATTGTAGTAGCTTGTAACACGGCAACAACAAACGCTATTGCGGAGTTGCGTAGCACGTTTGATGTTCCTTTTATAGGCATAGAACCTGCTATTAAGCCAGCTGCGCTTAAAACCAAAACCGGTGTGGTTGGTGTTTTGGCCACAAAAGGTACGCTATCTAGTAGTTTGTTTCATAGTACTACCAAAATACATGCTTCAGGAATTAAGGTGATAGAGCAGGTTGGTACGGGTTTGGTAGATTTGATAGAGGATGGTAAACTACATTCCTCAAAAATGAAAACAGTATTGGCATCTTACATAAACCCTATGTTAGTACAAGGAATGGATTGCTTGGTATTGGGCTGTACGCACTATCCGTATCTAATTCCTGTGCTTAAAGAACTTATGCCACCAGATGTTACAATTCTAGATTCTGGTTTAGCTGTTGCTAAACAAACTAGAACGGTTTTAGCAAATAACAATCTTTTAGCTCCAGAATCTGCTACAATAAGTCATTATCTATATAGCAATGGAGATGATAAGCTTTTAAAAGAATTTGTGCAGCATAGCGATGCTGAGGTTTCCTTTTTAAACTTTTAATTAGCTTCTAGTATAGGTTCGGTAGGTAAACGCGTATTGATGCCTATCATCCTTATCATGAAACTTCTCTTGCTCTAACTGCCAAGAGTCCTTGTCAAATTCAGGGAAAAAAGCATCTGCTTCTACTTCTGCGTGTACACGAGTCAATTCAATTTTTGTAGCATAGGGTAAGGCTAATGCGTAAATTTCGCCCCCACCAATAATAAAAGCGTCTTCTGTAGGCGCAATTAAACTAAGCGCTTCTTCTATGGAATGGACAATAGTGCACGGAAACTTAGGTTTATAATTTTTATCTCTTGTAATAACAATGTGCTCTCTATTGGGTAAAGGACTAGGAAAACTTTCTAGTGTTTTTCTACCCATTATTATCTTGTGTCCTGTGGTTAAGGCTTTAAAACGCTTAAAATCATCTGGTAAATGCCAAGGTAAATCGTTGTCTTTGCCTAAAGCATTGTTTTCTGCAGCCGCAGCTATAAGAATTAACTGATTCATTCTTTTTTTTTATTGATTTGGGATAGTGGAAAATCGGTTTCTATTTCCTTTTGTATTTCTGCTATTCGTTTTTTTTGCTTTGCTACAAGTTTTTCGCGTTGTTTTCTTTCCCAATCTGTACCCATAAATTTTTGGGTTACAAATACGTTAAAAATATGTATTACAAACAAAAATGCCCAAGCTGTAATAGCCCATACAAACCAGTTGTATGTATCACCATATTTTAAAATTTTATTGATTAGAACAAGAAAAACACTACCAATCAAAAAAATGACAAAATGAGTAAATAAATTTTTCTTTTGTCTTATTCTTTTTTGCGCATGTTCCAAGAGCTCATGTTGCTCTAGTTCAATATCACTTTTTGGCTTCTTTCTAGAAAACATGTTTCGTTATCTTTATAAACAAATATACTTTAAATGTAACGCAATTGGTTATGGAACTCTCCCAAATAAGAAAGCAATTTCCGGTTTTTAAACGAGGTATTTATGCAAACACAGCCGCTACAGGACCAATGTTTGAGGATTTGTATGATTGGCGCCAAGACAAAGATTTAGATTTATTTTTAAAGGCAAGCAGCTATTACAATAGTTCTGTAAAAATTGTAGAAGAAACAAGAATGTCCTTAAAACGATTTTTTAATTGTGAAGACAGGGATGTAGCGTTAATACCCAATTTTAGCTGGGGTATAAATAGTTTACTAAGCGCTTTAAATACCAAACAACATATACTTTGTTTAGAAGACGATTATCCGTCTTTAATATGGCCGTTACAAGGTTCAGAGCATCGGTTAACTGCTATGCCAATTACCGCTACTATAGAAGAAGATATTATCAACACGGTTAAGCAAAAAGAAATTACACTTTTGGCAGTAAGTATAACCCAATGGTTAAGTGGATTGTTATTACAACCCAGTTTCTTTGCTGGTTTAAAAGCGATTTATCCAGAACTAATTATTGTGGTAGATGCTACACAGTATTGTGGTATGTTTCCTTTAGATTTTAAGGCCTCTAAAATAGACGTAGTTATTGCAAGTGGTTACAAATGGATGCTTGGTGGCTATGGTAATGGGTTTATGCTTTTTAGTGATGCGGTTAAACTACAGCTAAACCCTACCATCGTTGGTTTTGGGTCAGTTAGTGGAGATAGTTCCAAGAAAAACAAAATACCTTTTTACAAGCATTTTGAGCCGGGGCATCTAGATGCATTGAGCTTTGGTAGTCTAGGGCAAGGGATACAACTAATGGAAGAATTGGGAGTAAGCGCAATTTATGAGCAAAATAGCAAACTCTCCGCTTACGCCAAAGAAACGTTTACGGCCTTGGGAGCATTAGATGAATTAGTGGCAGAAAGAAGAACGCATAGCACAATTTTTAGACTAAAAGGAGGGGAAACATTATTTAATGCCTTAGCGGGCCATGATATAGCTGTTGCCTTACGGGAAGGTTATGTAAGAGTTAGTTTTCACTTTTATAACACCAAAACGGATGTAGATGCTATTGCAGGGGTAATTAGCAAAAGTTAAAAATTTTTATTAGTGACAAAATTTTCCTACTTTTTTAGGTAAAGTCAAGAATTGGTCAAGCTTATTTTATCAAAATGATAAATCGGTTCTAACCTGTTGACAATTAAGACTTTTATGAGTTGTTTTGTGTCTTAGTTTAATTGAAAATTAGTTGTCATGGCAATCAAAAAACAGTATTTAAAAAGCAAGCCAATTTGTAAGGTTACCTTTACGGTGCCTGCAAAAGATGCAGAAAATGTAGCCGTTGTAGGCGATTTTAATAATTGGAATCCTAAAGGGAGTACACTTAAAAAATTAAAGAATGGAACTTTTAAGGGAACTTTTGAGTTACCTAAAGAGAATAGTTACGAGTTCCGTTATTTGGTAGATGAAAATTACGTAAATGACGAATCTGCGGATCGTTACCAATGGAACGATTTTGCTGGTGCAGAAAACGCTGTGATAGAACTTTAAATATAAATGCCCCGTTTTTCAACGGGGCTTTCCTTTTTTTTTATGCAATAGTGAATAAGTAGTTTTTAAAAGTACTATTTGCATCTGTAAATTGATTCACCACACGTAAACCGGCATCTTCTGCCATTTGGTGAACCATAGCATCATCATATTTTTGTGAAATTTCGGTATGTATAGTCTCCCAAGCATCAAACTCAAAACTTTGTTCTAAAGCTTCTATGGTTACTTCTTGTGCAATTTTGCTCACCAAATAGCTTTTGGCAGTACCTGTTTCTGGGTTATAACTCTCCCAATGAATAAAGTTGTCCAAATTAAAATTGCCTCCTAATTCATTGTTAATTCGGGTTAAGACATTCTTGTTAAATGCTGCCGTAATACCAGACGGGTCGCTATAGGCATTTAAGATTGTCCTAGGGTGTTTCTTTTGGTCCATCCCCATAAAGAATAAATCGTCTTTATTAAGAATATGGGCAATGTTCATCAAAAATTCTAACGCAAGTTTATGGTTAAGGTTGCCTATATTAGAACCTAAAAACAAGATTACCTTTTTCTTTTCTTGAGTTTGCCCCATTTCTTTTAAACTATCAAAATAAGTACCTTGTATAGGTTGTACAGATACGTTAGGCAATTCATTGGTCAAGGAGGTACTTAGTTGTGCTAAAGCATTGGCACTAATATCTATTGGGCGGTATTCAAATTGGTAGTTTTGCGCTAATAGCTCTTTTAAAAGTAGTTTGGTCTTAGTGCCATCACCAGCACCAAGTTCATATAAATTAAACGGAACATGTGGGGCAGAAAAACTAGCAGTTATTTCTGTTTTATGTTGCTCAAAAATTGCGTACTCCGCTCGTGTTAAGTAATATTCTGGCAAAGCCATAATTTGCTGAAAAAGCTTATCTCCAATTTCATCATAAAAGTATTTGGAAGATAAATGTTTAGGATAGGAGCTGAGTCCTTCTTTTACCTCTCTGGCAAAAACCGTGTTTGTTTTAGGTGTTGTTGTTTTTTCCATTACATGTTTTATTTTACCAGTCTTAGGCCAGTGTATTGCCACCTTAATTGTGGGTGAAAAAAATTTCTATAGGTGTGGCGTGTGTGTTTTATTGGGGTGGCTATAGAACCACCTCTGAGTACTTTTTGACTTACCATGAATTTGCCGTTGTATTCGCCCAAAGCCCCGTCTGCTTTTTTATAGTTTGGATAGGGTAGATAAGCACTTTCTGTCCATTCCCACCGGCTACCCCATTGTAGTTTGTCATTCGCAACTTCCCATTCAAATTCTGTTGGCAGTCGTAAACCCTTCCATTGTGCAAAAGCGAAGGCTTCATAAAAGGAAATATGAGCTAAAGGTGCACTTAATTGAATTGGTTGTAGACCTTGTAAGGTATAATACTGCCAGTTGTCTGCTACCAAGTGCCAATAATTGGGAGCTTTAATATTGTTGCTGGTTACCCAATCCCATCCTTCTGCATGCCATAAGTCAAAACGTTCATAACCACCATCGGTTATAAATTCTAAAAATTCACCATTGGTTACTAATGTGTTTCTAATACTAAAATCATGTAGGTAGACTTTATGTCTGCCCAATTCGTTATCATAACAAAAAGCATCGCCCTTATGACCTATTTCATAAACTCCTTCATCAATTGATATCCATTCTGTTTGTGTTACATCAGGAGGATATTCAACAATCTTATCGTCATAACTTGGCAATAGTGGATTGTTACCAAGAATGTACTTAATATCTGTTAGCAATAATTCTTGGTGTTGTTTTTCATGATGAATGCCAATTTCTAAAAGTGCTATTACATCTTCAGTAATGGGGGCATCAAATAAAGTAGCAATGGCTTGGGTAACTTGTTCTCTATAGCTATAAATTTGAGCAACGGTGGGTCTACTTAAATTGCCACGGTCTGCACGTACCACTCGTTTGCCAACGGTTTCATAGTAGCTATTAAAGACAAAAGAAAAATCCTCATGATAGGTTTTGTAATTCTTTACGTGGGGTTTAAGGATAAACTCTTCAAAAAACCAAGTAGTATGGCCCAAATGCCATTTTGGTGGACTCACATCTGCTATGGGTTGTACCACATAATCTTCTGTAGCTAGTGGTGCACATAGTTTTTCGGATTGTTTTCTTGTTGCTAAGAAAAATTCCAGCATAGGGTGCATTGTGGGCATGTATAGCGTTTTTTCTAAATATACGCATTAAATAGGGGGCTACTACGCATTAGATATGTTATAAATTGGTAAAGAAAAGCTAAAAATGGTTCCCTCATTGGGTTTGCTTAATACCTTGATGCTGGCATTATGCAGTTCTACAATTTTTCTTACAATGGCTAAACCTAGGCCGGCCCCTTCTTTTTCATGACTTTGTTTGGTTTGTCTGTAGCGTTCAAAAATTAAAGCCTGATTTTCTTCTGTGATACCAGGGCCGTCATCCTTTATTAAAATAGCAACTTCTTTATTGTTGTTGACTAATTGAAGCGTAACCGTGCCGTTTTCTGGCGTAAATTTTAGGGCATTGTCAATTAAGTTTTGGATGGCACGTTCTACCAAAGATATATCTGCAAATACCAGCGGCACGTTTTCTGGAATGTCCAGTGAAAATTGAATGTTCTTTTTCTGCGCCAATACTTCATAGTTGTTGCAAATGTCATGCGCCAATTCGCTTAATAAAAATGGTTCTTTTTTTGGGCTTATTTGCTTGGCTTCTAACTTGGAATACTCAAACAATTGGGCTATCATCTTAGATAATCGCTCGCCACTAGAACTTATAATATCCATGTAGCGTTCTTTATCGCTTTCAGATAATTGTCCCTCTTTCATTTTCAAAGTTTCGATATAACCTTGTATTACAGATAAGGGCGTACGCAGGTCGTGGCTAATATTGGCAATAAGTTCCCTACGCATGTTTTCTAAAGATTTAATGTGTTCCATATCTTTTAATATGGTATCTGCCATCTCATTATAGGTATTGGCAAGTCCGGTTAAATCGGTTTTGTGCTTGGCAGCAATTCGGTACTCCAAATCTCCTTGTTGAAAACGCTTGGCGGCATAACTAATTTCGCGTAAGTTTTTGGTTAAATACCAGATAGAGAGAATGCCTAAAAGTCCGGCAAAAAACAAGGTAAGGACAGAGATGCCCAAACCCATTTTTTGTGCATATCCGCCAAACAATAACGCTTTGGTATTACTGTAATCTTGCCCAGCTAAAATAATGTAGATATAGCCCTCTTTTCCACCCTTAGAAAATTTGGCTGCAGAAAATATTTGTTCTTCTCCAGGACTTCTAGGATTGTCTCCTAAGATATAACCATTTCCATTTTGAGCAATAAAAGTTTCAATTGGAGCTAAGGCAACTTGTTCTTGTTGTTTTTTGGGGTCATTATGGTCTAGAACAACAGAATACTGTACTTTTCCTTCTATATCTAACAGATAAACTTCTATAGCACGATTTATTCCCATCATATCGTGCATAATGTCTCCAAACAAGGCTTTGTTTACATTGCCCAAACTATCTATGGGGCTTTGAGAAACAAATTTTTCGTCAATTAAATCTTGGGCTAAATTAGCGTGTAATCGTTGGGTGGTCTCGGATAAATAGTGATTAGAAAAATAAAATGTGGCCACCGTAAAACCAATACCGGCCAAAAGAAGTACCGCTAAGAAAGAAATTATTAGTTTTGTAATAAGCCGGTTAGAGTAGAGATTTTCTTTCATACTTCTTCATTGAATTTATAGCCAACACCCCAAGAGGTTAAAATATATCTTGGATTGCCCATGTCTGGCTCTATTTTAGAGCGCAATCTGTTAATGTGTGAGTTTACCGTATGCTCATAACCCTGAAAATCATAACCCCAAATAAGGTTAAGTAGCTTGGTACGGTCATAACTTTTACCGGGATTGCTAGACAGTAACACTAGTAAGTCAAACTCTTTAGGGCTTAAGTCTATTTTTTTGTCTTTTAGGGTAACTTTCCTGTATTCTAAGTCTACTGCTAGTTCTCCAAAGGTCATTTTTTTGGTTTCCTTAGTTATAGGTGCTACGGGAGCACTCATATTACCGCGTCTAAAAATAGCTTTTACACGTGCCAAGAATTCTCGTATGCTAAAGGGTTTAGTTAGGTAGTCGTCTGCGCCCATTTCTAAACCTAGTACCTTGTCTATTTCTTCAGATTTTGCCGTTAGCATTAAAATAGGGCTATTTAGTTGTGCGGCACGTAGTCTTCTGCAAATTTCTATTCCGTCTAGTTCTGGTAACATTACATCTAGAACAATAAGGTCGGGCTTAAGAGATAAAGCTTTTTCCAGGCCCTCTATCCCTTTTGTGGCGGTTTCCACTTGGCAGTCCAAGTCTTTTAAATGGAGTTCTAATAAATGGATAATTTCCGGGTCGTCCTCTATAATCAATACCTGCTTCATTTTGGCTAAATAAGACATAATGTTTCACAAAAAGTTCACAAGTCCACAAGGCATTGTGATGGTTTGTGATAAAATAGTCGCACTTTTCTTAAAAGGCTAACAATTTGATATTAAGATAGGCATTAAAGTATTGAAAATCAACATGTAATAAATCTTTAAATTTCTGTGAAGAGTTTGCAATCTGTGGTGGGTTCCTTTGTCAAAACTTAAAAATTATAACAATGAACCACTTTAAATCATTTTGGCTAATAGCAATATTGGCCTTAGTCGTAGTCTCGTGTTCAGATGACGATGATAGTACTACGACACCAGAAAATTTAGAAGCTGGCACACTAGCTGGCGGTCCTTTTAACTTTACGGTGGATGGTGTGCCAGATATGGTGAGCGGAATAACCTTAGACAATTTTACTGGACAAGGAGATGTACAGTCTTTTGTGATTACCGACGACGCTAAGAACATTTTGGGCTTACCACCAACTTTTGAAGCCTTAGAAGGTGTGGATTTTGATGGGGCAGGAGAAGGTGTATGCTATATTTACCATATTACCTACCAAACGGGTTTAACAGGTTTGGAAACCGAACAAAATTTAGACGATTTAGATGGCACGTTTGATTTATCCAACTTTATTGTTGTAAATCGTGGCGGTCTTAACGCCGGAATGTTATCTGGCGGACCGTACGAATTTGTTGTAGATGGTTTACCAGATATGGTTTCAGAAATTGCATTGGATGCAGCAAATGTAACCGGCGATAACCAAACGTATGTAATTACAGATGATGCTAAAAATATCTTGGGTTTGCCACCAACCTTAGAAGCAGTGATGGGGGTAGATTTTGATGGGGCTGGTGTTGGTTCTTGTTACATTTATCACCTAACGTATTCCGCAGAATTAGGCGGATTGGAGCAAGGTGGTAACCTAGATAATCTTACTGGGCAATTTGCCGTGTCTAACTTTGTTGTAGTAGATAGAGTTGGGCTGAATGCAGGCGCATTAAGTGGAGGTCCTTATAATTTTGTGGTAGATGGTATGCCAGACATGGTGTCTGCTATTGCTTTGGACGAGACGGACCTAAATGGTGAAAATCAAACCTATGTAATCACAGACGATGCTAAAAATATTCTAGGATTACCACCGACTTTAGAAGCAGTAATGGGTGTAGATTTTGATGGAGCTGGCGTAGGTTCTTGTTACATTTACCATGTTACATATACTTCTGGTATAGAAGGTTTGGAGCAAGGCGGTAACCTAGAAACCTTATCTGGTTCTTTTGCGGTGTCTAACTTTGTAACAGTAAACAGAAACGCATTAAACGCAGGTATCCTTTCTGGCGGACCGTTTATGTTTTCTGTAGATGGAACTGCCGATAGGGTTAGCGGTATTACTTTGGACGAAACTCAGCTAACAGGTAGCAATCAAGGTTATGTAATTACAGATGCAGACCTAAATATTCTAGGTTTACCGCCAACATTAGAAGACGTAGAAGGGGTGGATTTTGATGGCGCAGGCATAGGACTTTGTTTAATATGGCACATAACCTATGAAGATGGTATTGTGGGATTGGAAGCTGGAGCAAATGCAGCCGATTTGGATGGTTTTTTTGCGTTATCTAATAGCGTAAGTGTATATAGAAATCCAAATGCTGGAGTTATTTCTGGTGGTCCTTTTACCTTTCAAGTAGATGGTAACCCAGATATGGTAAGCGGTATTAGCTTGGATAGTAGTGCTGCCACAGGAAGTAACAGTACTTGGGTAATTACAGACGACCAAGGTAATATCTTAGGCTTGCCACCAACATTGGCAGCGGTAGAAGGTGTAGACTTTGATGGTGCTGGTACAGGCGTTTGTCTAATCTGGTATATGCGTTATGAAGACGGTTTAACAGGCTTGGAAATGGGTAGTAATGTAGACGATTTGGAAGGTTTGTACGGACTTTCTAATAGTATAACCGTAACACGAAACTAATTGCTATGGAAAAGAATGGTCTTTTCTAAGTGTTTTGTTTATTTAAAAAGCCCAAACCATTCGGTTTGGGCTTATGTATTTATACGGCCACGGCACCTTTAATATGTGGGTGTGGGTCGTAATTTTTTAGGGTAAAATCTTCAAACGTAAAGTCAAATATGTCTTTAATCTCAGGATTTAATTCCATTGTGGGTAAAGGTCTAGGTTCTCTACTTAATTGTAGTTCTACCTGTTCCATGTGGTTGTTATAAATATGTGCGTCTCCAAAGGTGTGGATAAATTCCCCAGCTTCGTAACCACAAACTTGAGCCATCATCATTGTGAACAAGGCATAAGATGCAATATTGAAAGGTACTCCAAGAAAGATGTCTGCACTACGTTGATATAACTGGCAACTTAACTTTCCATTGGCTACGTAAAATTGAAAAAAGGCATGGCAAGGCGGTAAAGCTGCTTTACCATTGGCTACATTTTCTGAGAAAGATACAGAAGTATCTGGCATAACACTTGGATTCCAGGCAGAAACCAACATTCTACGGCTATTGGGGTTGTTCCTTAAAGTATCTATTACCTCTTTGATTTGGTCAATTTCTTCACTATTCCAGTTACGCCATTGGTGCCCATAAACAGGACCAAGGTTACCATTTTCATCAGCCCACTCATTCCAAATACGTACGCCGTTTTCTTGTAAATAGGCAATGTTTGTATCACCTTTTAAAAACCAAAGTAGCTCGTGTATAATTGATTTTAAGTGCAATTTTTTTGTGGTCACCATAGGGAAACCCTCTTGTAAATCAAATCGCATTTGGTAACCAAAAACGCTTAAAGTTCCGGTGCCCGTTCTATCTGCTTTTTGATTGCCCTCTGCAAGGACATGTTTTAATAAGTCGTGGTATTGTTTCATAAAAAGCGCTCTACTGTCTCCTGTATTATGAGACTACAAAATCAATTCAAAAGTAGCGGATAATTCAACCTAAATTCATTTTTGTTCTAAAGGATTATACACTTTTTATTAACGAAAAATGGTACTGCCAAAGCTTAGGCAAGGAGGATGGAATGGAAACGATTTTGTAGGATAGGTAAAAGGGAGGTTTTTAAAAATCCTGATGTCCTTTTTTTCCTATGGATTGACCATTGATTTTTATTCAAACTTCTTGTAAAAAAACAGATTTTAAAGGCATAGCGTAGCGGTTTCTCTCAAAATATCGATTACAATCTAGAATAGCCGCATTATTCCGAGTGAAAAGACCCCAAAAAAATCGGATTTAATAGTTTTTCTAATTGAGCTTTGGTACGTAAATAAACCAAGTACTTACAATTAACCTAAAATCATGCCGGCTATGGTGGCAGAAAGTAGGGACGCTAAGGAGCCACCTAGAACCGCTTTCATACCAAATTCGGATAAGGTTTTTCGTTGTCCCGGTGCTAAAGAACCAATACCTCCAATTTGAATGCCTATGGAAGCAAAATTAGCAAAACCACAAAGCATATAAGTGGCCATGATTACCGATTTGTTATAGGTGAAATGAGCACTGCTCGCTACATTTTTCAATTCTGCTAGTTGTATATATCCAATAAACTCACTTGCTGCGAGTTTGATTCCTAGTAATTGCCCCATTAGCATTACGTCCTCATTACTAACACCAATAAGCCACATTAAGGGGGCAAATATGGTACCTAGGATAGCCTCTAAAGAAAAAGAATCGTAGGGAGTGTTAGCTGCTATCCACGTATTTAGTGTAGTGTACTCGCCAACGCTACCTAGTATGCCGTTAATCATGGCAATAAAAGCAACGAATACTAAAAGCATTGCGCCCACGTTCACAGCTAGTTTTAAACCTTCTGTAGTACCATTGGCAATGGCATCTAAAAAGTTAGCCCCAATGCGTTCTTGAGATACCTGTACGTCTGTATTAATGCTTTCTGTTTGGGGATATAATATTTTAGATATAACGATAGCTCCAGGTGCAGCCATAACAGAGGCAGCTAATAGGTGTTTGGCAAAAACCAAACGTAAAGCGGGGTCGTCACCTCCTAAGAATCCAATATAAGCAGCTAAAACGGCACCAGCTACCGTGGCCATGCCGCCAACCATTACTAAAAGAATTTCTGACTTATTCATTTTTTCTAAATAAGCCTTGATAAGTAATGGAGCTTCCGTCTGACCTAAAAAGATGTTTCCTGCAATAGATAAGCTTTCTGCGCCAGAGATACCTAAGGATTTGGTTAATAACCAAGCCAATGCTTTGACCACTTTTTGTATTACTCCTAAATAAAACAACACAGAGGTTAAAGCAGAAAAGAAAATGATGGTCGGTAGAACTTGAAAGGCAAAAATGAACCCGAAGGTATCCATATCTACCACAAGGCCTTCAAATAAAAATTGACTCCCAGCTCGGGTAAAATCTAGAATGGAAACAAAAACTTCGCCGATGGTTTCAAAAACCAACTGCACAAAAGATACTTTTAGAACTCCTATGGCAATGATTAGTTGTATGGCTAAGCCAATACCTACTGTTTTCCAATTTATGGCTCTTTTATTGGCACTGAATAAAAAGGCAATTATAACTAGCGCGGCCATGCCCAACATTCCTCTTAACAAAGTGGATAAAGAAAAACCTTGGTTAGGCACCAATTGGTTTTCTGTGCTGTTTAAGCCAATGGTAGTGGCGGTGTTGGCAAGGCTATCTGCCACAACGGGCTCTTGTGCCACCAACTGTGAACTTAGAAGTCCTAGTATGATGAAGCACCAAAACTTGGCTGGTTTCATTTAAAATGGAGGTTATTTTCTTTTAGAAATTTCGTCTCTTAATTGGGCTGCTTTTTCATAGTCCTCTTTGGCAACCGCTTTGTCCAATTCTTGGTGTAGTTCTTCCAAGGTCATTTCTCTGTAGGCACCGCTAGGATTAGAATCTATCTCTACAGTTTCTCCTTCTTGCAGAATTTCGTCTACCATAATACTGTCATCACTTTCGTTCTCTTCCTTATCTTGATTAGAGAACTTTAAAAAGATGCCTGCCTTATCTAAAATGGTTTTATAGGTAAAAATAGGGGCGTTGAAACGCAAGGCTAAAGCAATGGCATCACTGGTGCGTGCGTCTACAATTTCTTCGTGGCCGTCTCTTTCGCTAATAATGCTAGAATAGAATACGCCATCAACCAATTTATGAATGATTACTTGCTTTACAAGGATGCCAAACCGATCGCAAAAATTCTTAAATAAATCGTGGGTTAGTGGTCTTGGAGGCTTAATTTCCTTCTCTAGGGCAATGGCAATAGACTGGGCTTCAAAAGCACCAATAACAATTGGGAGTTTACGGTCTCCTTCAACTTCATTTAAAATAAGGGCGTACGCGCCGTTTTGTGTTTGGCTGTAAGATATTCCCTTAATCTTTAATCGTACTAAACTCATATTAACTTTTGCCTAAAATAAAAGTGGCTGTTCAAAAATATGGCCTAAACCGAATCTGAACAGCCGCTTCCAAAAGGCAAATTAACAAAATTTAAGCGTTTTGGGCTTTAAATTCTTTTAATTTTTCTATGAGTTGAGGTACCACTTCAAAGGCATCACCGACAATACCGTAGTCCGCTGCCTTAAAGAATGGTGCTTCTGGGTCATTATTGATTACTACCTTGGTTTTAGAGGCACTTACTCCTGCAAGATGCTGTATGGCTCCAGAAATACCAATAGCAATGTAAAGATTGCTAGCTACTGGTTTACCGGTCTGCCCAACGTGCTCACTATGTGGTCTCCAACCTAAGTCAGAAACCGGCTTAGAGCAAGCCGTTGCGGCACCGAGGACGTCTGCTAATTCTTCTATCAATCCCCAGTTTTCTGGTCCTTTAAGGCCTCTACCGCCAGAAACAACGACATCAGCATCTGCAATTGTAGCTTTGCCTACAACCTTATCCACCTCTACAGATTTTACACCTAAATCGGTGTCAGCAATTGTTGGAGCAAAAGCTTCAACACTGGCTGTAGTACTATTTTCTACAGTGCCGTAAGCATTGTTAGAAACGCCTACAATCTTAATTTCTGATGTAATCTCTGTATGTGCAAAACCTTTGTTACTAAAAGCAGTACGCTTAACAACAAAAGGTGCTGAGCTTTCTGGTGCAGCCACAACATTAGGAGCATACCCCGCTTTTAAAGTTCCTGCAAGGATGCCACCTAAAAACTTACTGTCTGCACTAGAACTAATGATTACTACTTTAGCGCCTTCGGCTTCTACTGCTTGTGCTATTGCACTGCAATAGGCCTTCGCATTAAAAACGCTTAATTGGTCGTTACTTATATTAAGTGCTTTGGCGACACCGTAAGTTCCCAATTCTGAAGCGTCTTCTACATTAAAGGTAATAGCAGTTACACTAGTGCCCATTTTTTGAGCTACATCATATGCATAAGAAGCTACTTCAAAAGCGTTCTTTTTTAATTTTCCTTTTTCTGATTCTGTATATACTAAAACTGACATTTTCTTCTTGCTTTAAATTAGATTACTTTGGCCTCATTGTGTAACAATGCAACTAACTCACCAACATTACCAGCATCTACCAACTTAACAGGTCCTTTAGCTGCAGGCTTTTCAAAGCTTTGATCTGTTGTAAAACTTGCAGCATCCGCAGGAGGCACAACATTTAATGTTTTTTTACGAGCCATCATGATCCCTCTCATGTTTGGGATACGTAAATCGCTTTCTTCTACTAATCCTTTTTGACCACCGATAACTAGAGGTAAACTAGTACTCACTTTTTCTTTACCGCCATCTATTTCTCTAACAGCGGTTGCGTTGGTACCGTCTACTTCTAAGCCTATACATGTATTTACAAAATTCATTTCTAATATAGAAGATAGGATACCAGGGACCATACCTCCATTGTAATCAATAGATTCACGACCAGCTATAATTAAATCATAACCTCCATTCTTAACTAGTTCTGCTAACTGGCTAGCAACAAAAAAACCATCTGTAGGCGTAGCATCTATTCTAATTCCCTCATCAGCACCAATAGCTAAGGCTTTTCTCATAGTTGGTTCCACGCTAGCATCACCAACCGTTGCAATGTGTACAGTAGCTCCTTGCTTTTCTTTAAACCACATTGCTCTAGTAAGCCCAAACTCATCATTTGGATTTATCACAAATTGTACTCCATTTGTATCGAACTTGGTGTCACCGTCTGTAAAATTTATCTTAGAGGTGGTATCAGGTACGTTACTAATGCAAACTAATATTTTCATAGTATTAGGTTAATTTATTACGACTGTAAAGATAACGATTTTTCCTAAATTTATTATGCATGCATAATAAATTTTGTCATTTTTTTGTTTTTTGTGGGTAATCCGTTCCTGTATTATTTCCTATTTTTGCTAGCATTTAAAATAAACCACTCCAGTTATATATGAAGACATTACAATTTAGACAGGCTATAGCAGAGGCCATGTCCGAGGAAATGAGAAGGGATGAGTCCATTTACCTTATGGGAGAAGAGGTTGCAGAGTATAATGGCGCTTATAAGGCTTCTAAAGGAATGTTAGATGAGTTTGGTCCAGACCGTGTTTTGGATACTCCTATCTCTGAGCTTGGCTTTGCCGGTATTGGAGTGGGGTCTGCCATGAACGGTAACCGTCCTATTATTGAGTTTATGACCTTTAATTTCTCTTTAGTAGGTATTGACCAAATAATTAACAACGCAGCAAAAATTAGACAGATGTCTGGCGGTCAGTTTGATTGCCCTATAGTATTTCGTGGACCAACGGCTTCTGCGGGGCAATTAGCAGCAACGCATTCACAAGCTTTTGAAAGTTGGTTTGCTAACTGTCCAGGTCTTAAAGTGGTAGTTCCATCTAACCCAGCAGACGCAAAAGGCTTATTAAAAGCATCTATTAGAGATAACGACCCGGTTATCTTTATGGAGTCAGAGCAAATGTATGGAGATAAAGGGGAGGTGCCAGAAGGGGAATTCACTATTCCATTAGGCGTTGCAGAAATCAAAAGAGAAGGTAAGGATGTTACCATAGTTTCTTTCGGTAAAATAATTAAAGAAGCATACAAAGCTGCAGACGAGTTAGAAAAAGAAGGTATTTCTTGTGAGGTTATCGATTTAAGAACGGTGCGCCCAATGGATCATGAGACCATCTTAAACTCAGTTAAGAAAACCAATAGATTGGTAATTTTAGAAGAAGCTTGGCCATTTGGCAACGTTGCTACTGAGATAACGTATCAGGTACAAGAGAAAGTGTTTGATTATTTAGATGCTCCTATTATAAAAATTAACACCGCAGACACACCTGCGCCATACTCTCCTGTTTTATTAGAAGAGTGGTTGCCAAACAGTGACGATGTGGTAAAGGCTGTTAAGAAAGTGTTATATAAAGACTAATGCGATATATCTAAGGTATATTAGCCCCGTCAAAAAATCTTTTGACGGGGTTTTTCTTTTAATGTATAAGTGTCTAATTCTGCAAACAGGTGTCTTATACTAACAGATTGTGGATGGGATGGCAGTCCCAAGGTAGAAACAGACTACATGCAAAAAATCTTAAGTTACTTATTCTTTATATGTTTTATCACTGCTTATGCCCAAACCAAAGTTGGTGGTATGGTGGTAGATGAGTTTGGGGAAGGGATTCCCTTTGCTAATATTTTATTCAAGGATTCTTCAGAAGGTACTATTACCAATGATAATGGTAGGTTTTATCTAGAGTCTGATAATACTTTTGAAATCCTAGTGGTTTCTTATGTTGGCTATGATACCAAAGAAATTGTATTGCCTAAAAAAGTAAACTACAACATGGAGATTGTGTTGGTAGAAGCAGCACAACAATTAAATGAAGTTGTGGTATATACTGGGAAACAATCAAAAAAGAATAATCCAGCTATAGAAATTCTTAAAAAAGTTTGGGCCAAGAAGAGAGAAAACGGGGTATACAAATACAATAGCTATGAATACGATAAGTATGAAAAGGTTGAGTTTGATTTAAATACCATAGACAGCTCACTTATAAAGAGTAAAATGTTTCGTGGGTTAGAGTTTATGTTTGATGATTTAGATACTTCCCGAATCACAGGGAAAACCTACCTGCCAATGTTCCTTAATGAAGTCTTTTCTAAAGTTTATGGTGATAACAAACAAAACCTGAAGAAAGAAGATGTTTTAGGGAATAAAAGTTCTGGTTTTGCAGGAAATCAGGCAATAACGGCATTTGTAGAAGACTTATATTCAGATTACGACATCTACAACAATTATCTTAAGTTTTACGATAAAAGCTTTACAAGTCCAATTTCTAAAACAGGTGTAGATACTTATAATTATGTGCTAGCAGATAGTACCTTTATAGATAACAAATGGTGCTACAATATTATTTACTATCCCAGAAGAAAGAACGAACTTACTTTTAAGGGCGATTTCTGGATTGCAGACACCTCCTTTGCTGTCAAAAAAATTAATATGGAGGTCACTAAAAGTGCCAACATCAATTGGGTAAAGGATATTTACATTGAGCAAGATTTTGATGTCGTCAGTGATTCGGTTTTTTTATTGAAACGAGATTATATGCTTACTGATTTTGCGTTCAGTAAAAAAGAAGATTCCCGAGGCGTTTATGGTAAACGTACTACCGTATATGATCATTACAATTTTAATCTAGACCGTCCAGAAGCCTTTTATAAGTCAGAAAACGACCCTTATGACCCAAGGGTGTTTGATCGGGATAGCGTCTTTTGGAAAAATGCTCGTTTAGAACAATTGAATGATGATGAAGAAGGCATTTTTCAGTTATTAGATACGCTTAAAACAGTACCAAAATTCAGAACTTATTACGATGTGGTAAGTATTCTGGGTTCTGGCTATATAGAAATAGATAAATGGAATGTAGATATAGGGGACGTATACAGTACTTTCGGTTTTAATGATGCAGAAGGTATACGAGTACGTGGTGGCGCAAGAACTTATTTTGGCCAGAATGATTCTTGGCGTGTAGAAGCCTATACCGCTTATGGTTTTGAAGATAAAAAATTTAAATACGGTATTTCTGGTAAAGTGTTATTAGACCGCAAGAATAGGATTATCCTATCTGGTGGTAATCGTAGAGATATTGAACAATTAGGGTTAAGTCTTACCAGTACTACAGACGTTCTGGGCAGAAGCATCGCCTCCTCTTCCTTAGTTTCTGTGGGGAGTAACAACAGGCTTACGAATATTAATCTCTCTGTATTGAATTTAGAAATAGAACCTGTAAAAAACCTTCGGTTTAATGTAGGTACTTCTTTTAGAACATTAAGTTCTGCCTTGCCAGAAGCGTTTAGTTTGGCTTATGTAGACCCGAGTTCAGAGACTGGTATTTCTTCAGAAATCAAACAATTCGACATTAATACGTCTATCATTTTTACACCAGGTAGAAGGACTATTGGTTACGGTGTGGAGCGTTCAGATATAGATGATGACATCAGCACTATTGTCTTAAATTATACCAAAGGATCAAAAGGTTTTTTAGAAAGCGATTTTGATTACGAGCGTTTGCAATTTAGCTATACGCAACCATGGCAATTAGGTGGTTTTGGTAGGTTGCTAACTTCTGTAGAATTGGGTAAAACGTTTGGCGAGGTACCATTAGGATTATTGAGTGTTATACCGGGTAACCAAACCCTTTTTACCATTTACAATACCTTTCCAAATTTAGATTTTTATGAGTTTGTAACGGATACCTATGCTACAGTTCATTTAGAACATAACTTTAATGGAAGAATTTTTTCTAGAATACCAGTAATTAGAAACTGGAATTTAAGAGAGATAGTAGGGGTACGCGCAGCCTGGGGAAGCATCTCTGATGAAAATATAGCATTGAGTAGTCCTACAAATATTCCGCTAATTGCTCCTAATAATACACCATACTGGGAATATTCTTTTGGAGTTGGTAATATTTTTAAGATTTTTAGATTGGATTTCAATTTTAGGGGTAACTATTTAGATGCTCCAAATGCCAGGTCTTTTGGTATAACAGGTTCTTTCGGATTTAACTTTTAGATAAGAATTGAACTACAATTAACATAGAAATCCTTCGTTTAAGTTACTTTTGCAACCTAAATTTTTAAATATGGCTAAGCAAGCAGGAGAAAATAAAGGAAAAAATACAATCACATTTGACGTTCTTATTGAAATTCCTAAAGGAAGTAGAAACAAATATGAGTACGATTTTGCCCTGAATAAAATCCGTTTTGATAGAACATTATTCTCATCTATGATGTATCCAGGAGACTATGGTTTTGTGCCAGAAACCTTGGCATTAGATAAAGATCCGTTAGACGTGCTCGTATTAGGTACGGAGCCTACCTTTCCTATGGTAGTAATGGAGGTGAGACCAATTGGTGTTTTTCATATGACAGATGAAAAAGGTCCAGATGAAAAGATTATCTGTGTTCCTGTAAACGATCCCGTTTGGAACAGAAAAAAGGATATCAGTGAAATAAATCCACACAGAATGAAAGAGATAGAACATTTCTTTGCAGTATACAAGGATTTAGAAGAGAAAAAGGTAGATACTGGCGGTTGGGGAGATGCTCAAGAAGCGATTAAAATCTACCATGAATGTGTAGAACGTTATGAGAATAGCGAACACAAAGCAAACAGAACTTTTATGATATAAGGTTAGTCATCGCCACAATATAAAGCCATCTTTTCTTAAAAAAGATGGCTTTTTTTATTCAGGTACATTTTCTTACATTTATGAGATGTTGAAAAATTTAACATAATCATAATTAACTAACTAAACTGAATTGAAATTATGGAGCAACTTGTGAATTTTCTGCCTGCATTTGGGGTATTGGCCTTATTGTATGTCTTTATTAAAAGTGGTTGGGTTTCCAAACAAGACGTGGGAGAAGAAAAAATGGCACGTATAGCAAAAAACATTGCAGACGGTGCCATGTCTTTTTTAAAGGCAGAATATAAAATACTAGCCGTATTTGTTTTAGCTGTGGCCGTTTTACTCTTCTTTAAGGGGAGTAATGAAGAAGGCTCTAATGGCCTAGTGGCGGTATCTTTTATTGTTGGGGCCATATGTTCTGCGTTAGCCGGTTTTATAGGGATGAAGGTAGCTACCAAAGCTAATGTCCGTACTACCCAGGCAGCAAGAACTTCGCTAGGAAAAGCCTTAGAAGTGGCCTTTGCTGGTGGAGCTGTAATGGGGCTTGGCGTAGTAGGTTTGGGCGTACTTGGCTTAAGTGGTTTATTCATGATTTATAGTGGTCAGGGTTGGGCTTTGGGGGAAGTCCTTAATGTGCTTTCTGGATTTTCTTTGGGAGCTTCTTCCATAGCGTTATTTGCGCGCGTAGGCGGGGGTATTTACACAAAAGCTGCCGATGTTGGTGCAGATTTGGTAGGTAAAGTAGAAGCGGGTATTCCAGAAGACCATCCACTAAACCCTGCTACAATAGCGGACAATGTAGGGGATAATGTAGGGGATGTTGCAGGTATGGGAGCGGACCTTTTTGAATCTTACGTAGGTTCTATTATTGGTACTATGGTATTAGGTGCTGCATTTACGCAAATTCCAGCCTTTCAATCATCTTTTGATGGGTTGGGCGCAGTCTATCTTCCGCTAGTACTTGCGGCAGTAGGTATTATTATGTCTATTATAGGTACCTTTTTTGTTAAAGTAAAAGACGGAGGTAATCCCCAAACAGCACTAAATATAGGTGAATTTGGTTCTGCTGGATTGATGCTGGTGGCTTGTTATTTTATTATACAAATGATGCTGCCAGAAAGTTGGTCTTTCAACGGTGTAGAATACGGTTCTTTAGGAGTATTTATAGCTGTTTTGGCTGGTTTAATTGCTGGTTTGGCCGTTGGTAAGGTAACCGAGTATTATACCGGTACCGGTACTAAACCTGTAAATAGTATCGTACGTCAATCAGAAACTGGTGCGGCTACCAATATTATTTCTGGTTTGGGCGTAGGGATGATGTCTACCATGTTTCCTATCTTGTTAATTGCTGCAGCTATTTTGGTATCTCACCATTTTGCGGGATTGTATGGTATTGCTATTGCCGCGGTGGGGATGTTAGCAAATACTGGAATACAGTTAGCGGTAGATGCGTACGGACCTATTTCTGATAATGCTGGAGGTATTGCAGAAATGGCAGAATTACCCAGTGAAGTCCGCGAGCGAACCGATAAATTAGATGCAGTTGGTAATACAACAGCGGCTATTGGTAAAGGATTTGCAATTGCTTCTGCGGCCTTAACAGCTTTGGCCTTATTTGCAGCTTTTATGCAAACGGCAGGCGTAACGGGTATAGATGTTTCTAAGCCTACAGTAATGGCAGGTTTATTAATTGGTGGTATGCTACCATTCGTATTTTCAGCCTTATCCATGAATGCAGTAGGTAGAGCAGCGATGGCTATGATAGAAGAGGTGAGAAGGCAGTTTAGAGATATACCACAACTTAAAGCAGCTTTAGAAGTAATGAGAGCGGTAGATTCTGATATGTCTAAAGCTACGCCCGAGCAACGTGCGACTTTTGATGCTGCGGATGGGGTAGCAGAGTATGATAAGTGCGTAGCTATTTCTACACAAGCTTCTATTAGAGAAATGGTACTTCCTGGATTACTAGCTATTGCTGTGCCGGTTGCCATCGGTTTTATAGGTGGAGCAGAAATGTTAGGTGGACTTTTAGCAGGAGTGACTACAGCGGGAGTCCTTATGGCGATATTTCAGTCTAATGCTGGTGGTGCATGGGATAATGCTAAAAAAACAATAGAGAGTGATGGTAGAAAAGGCTCGGATGCCCATAAGGCAGCAGTAGTAGGGGATACCGTTGGGGATCCTTTTAAGGATACTTCTGGTCCTTCTTTAAATATTTTATTAAAGTTGATGAGCGTTGTAGCATTGGTCATTGCACCCAGTTTAACCAGCATGTCTGCAACTGATGACATAAGCATGTTAAAAGAAGATGGCACAACTATTACGATTACTACGGACAAGGGGATAGAGACGCAACAAGTAGAGAAGCAAATCCGTGTAGAAATGAGTAATACGGAGAAGGGTGCATTTAAGGCAATATTAACCGAAACTACTACGGTCGATGGTAAAGTGACAGAAGAAACAAAAGAGTTTTCTGGAGCAACTAAAGAGGAGGTGCAAAAAGCAATAGATGCTTATACACAAAAAAAGAATAAGGCATAACTTCCCCGAGTTATTGTTAAGGAGCTACAATTTACAAAGTAGCTCCTTAGTTTTTTATTGTAATTTAAAATTGATAGGGATAGAAAAAGGAACCTTTACGGGTCTACCTCTTTGCTTTCCAGGTTGCATGGTGGGCAGTTTACTCATAATCCGGGCGGCCTCTTTTTCTAATAGCTCATGAGGTCCACGCATTTTTATATTTGTAATGTAACCGCCTTTATCAATGGTAAAAAGTACGTGTACTTTACCTTGTAATTGCATGTCTATAGCAGTTTCAGGGTATTTAAAGGTTTTCTTTATATGTTTTAGCATCATTTCTTGAAAACAAGCTTTTTTATCGGTAGCACCTTCGCAACCTGGAAAAATAGGGGCGTCTTCTACCGCAATAAAAGAGACTTCTTCTTCCTCTTCTACAGCTAGCGTTTCTATCGCTGTATAGTCTAGCTCAGTTAAATCATCTGTAGATTCAGGAAGATTAATAATGCTTTCAGGAACCTCAACATCATCTTCTTTTATAGTTATAATTACAGGTGATTTTATTATTGGTTTAGGTGGCTCTGGTAGCTGTTGTAGGGTGATGGGGACTTCTTCATCTATAGAAATCAATGCTATACCGTTCTGTGCCTTTGGTGTCGCTTTAGCGAATGATTTCCATTCTATGGCGATATAGCTTAGGGCTAAAATAAAAGCTAAACCGGCAACAAAGAAGGTGCCGGAATGCTTTTCTACTTGTAAATTAGGATGTTTTTTAGCTTTCATAAACATTTGGTTTTAGGATTATGCTTATGAAAGTAGGTGTTGTATTATTGTTTGAAAATTAGGGATGAGTAAACTCCTTGGTTGAATGAGCTAACGCATCTTAAACAATAAGGTTGATGGTTGTGTTGTGCGGATAATCACAAATTTTTTAAATCACTGATCGGTACTTCTTTGGTTTGTTTCCTAATTCATTGGCCCATTCTATAGCGTCGTCTAAATCTAAAAATGTTTGCATTTGATTGCGCATAAACATTTTTTCTAATAAAGAATTAGACCAAGATTTACCTTTTTTCTGAGTAACTACCGCATAGCCTTTTAAAGAATAGCTAAATTTAAAAAAGTGAATCCAATCACTTGGTACCACAGAATAGTTGTTAACCCGGTTAGAGATGTAAACCACCTCTTTGCCATTATGGTCATATAAATTGGTAAGTTCTTCTACCACTTGTTTTGCGTGGTCTTTCCAGTTAAATACGATATCTTCTTTAACTTCTGCGACCACAAAATTTTCAAAAAGATAATAATCGCCAAAAGGATAATTTATTTCCTGAATGGCATCTTTGTAATAGGGGGATTCTTTTACACTTGTCATTTACGTCCTTCACATTTATTTCTCTAACAAAATTACGTTCAAGAGTTATTTTTATTTTAACCCATCGATAAAGTGCACGTAAAATAGGTGTAGTATGTAAGAAATGGACTATATCGAAGAAAATAGTCTGTAAAACGACTAAGTGTAAGTGAATTAAGGCGTTGTTTTATCTCGGTAAAATGCTACAGTGCTTAAAAAAGACCATGTATTTCAGCATCAATTCTGTTAATTATATTTCCAAGGTCTTCTGGTTTGGACACAAAATCAATATCGTCTACATCAATTATCAGTAATTTTCCCTTTTCATAGGTATTAGCCCAAGCCTCATAACGTTCATTCAATCGGCTTAGGTAATCTATACTGATACTGCTTTCGTAATCTCTACCTCTTTTGTGTATTTGTTTTACTAAATTAGGAATAGTACTACGTAAGTAAATAAGCAGGTCTGGTGGCTGTACCAAACTTTCCATTAGCTCAAACAACCCTTTGTAATTGTCAAAATCTCTATTGGTCATTAGGCCCATGGCATGTAGGTTGGGTGCAAAAATATGAGCATCCTCATAAATAGTACGGTCTTGAATTACCTTTTTACCGTGTTCTCTAATTTTTAGAATCTGTCGGTACCTGCTGTTTAAAAAATAGATTTGTAGGTTAAAACTCCAACGCTCCATTTGGGTGTAAAAATCATCTAAATAAGGATTGTCTACAACATCTTCAAAATGGGCCTCCCAATGGTAATGTTTAGCCAATAAAGTAGTTAGGGTAGTTTTTCCTGCTCCAATATTTCCTGCGATGGCAACGTGCATGTTTCTTGGTTTTAACGGGTGTTGTACAAATTAATCGGGAGGTGCAATATACAAGTATTCCACAGTCCTAAAAAATCTTTTTGCTCGCTAATTAGGCATATTTTTTGGATTTATTTTTTTAAAAATAAAGATTAAACCTTTTTCAATTTTAGGGGTCTTACCTCTAATCAAAAACAGACCAAAAATGAGATTGAACCACATTTTAATTGTTTGCGCCTTACTATGTTTAAGGTTTGCTTGCGCTCAAGAATTTCAAGGCATAGCAACGTATCAAAGCAAGACTACTTTGGATATTAATTTAGAAGGTAGGCGCATACCGGAAGACAGAAAGGCCCAGATAATGGAGCGTATGAAAAAGGGCATGGAGCGTACGTACGACTTAAATTTTGATAAAACTGCAAGTTTATACACAGAACAGCAAGCTTTGGAAACACCCAATACGGATAGTAGGGGTGGCCGTTTTAGAATAATGATGGGCGGCTCTACAGGTATTTATTACAAAGACATACAAGCCAAAACATTTAAAAATCAACAAGAACTTTTTGGAAAGGTTTTCTTAGTAGTAGATAGTTTGGAGCCATGGCAATGGAAATTGGGTTCTGAAACCAAGAAAATCGGAAACTACACGGCCTACAAGGCAACAGCCATTAAAAAAATAGATACGAGCAAAACAAATCAGTTTAGACGATTTGGACCTCCACCTCCACCGGGAGATGAGGAGAAAAAGGCGCAAGAAAAGGATAGTACTGGTGCAAAAACGGAAAACACTCTTTTTAACCGAATGGAACAACCTACAGAGAAAGAAATTGTAGCGTGGTATACTCCAGAAATTCCTGTAAGTACAGGACCAGGGAACTATTGGGGTTTACCGGGACTAATCCTAGAAGTACATGACGATAAAACCGTAATCCTTTGTTCTAAATTAGTGCTAAACCCAACGGAGAAATCTAAAATTGAGGCACCTAAAAAAGGCAAAGAAGTTACCCAGGCTGAGTATGATGAAATTGTTGCAGATAAGATGAAAGAAATGTCTGAACGATTTAGAGGGGGTAACAGAGGTAGGCAAGGCGGATTTAGACCAAGAGGGTAATGATGGGTACATATAAAATTGCGGTATGGGTAGGGAGTTTGCTTTTTACCGTAGCGGCGTTGGCACAAAACATTACCTTAAAGGGTATGGTCAAAGATAGTCTGCAAAACCCTTTAGATATGGCTAATGTTATGGCTGTAAACCAAGATGGGCAGGCCTTAGATGGTTTTGGCATTACTAGCCCTGAAGGTAAATTTCAATTTAATGTAAAGGCAAACGCAACATACGTAATTAGGGTTAGTTTTTTAGGATTTACCACCAAAGAAATTCCCTTGACCACAACAACACAAGATGTTGATCTAGATGTAGTTCTATATGAATCGGCAGAAAGTTTAGATGAGGTAGAGGTAGTCTATGAGATTCCAGTTTCAATAAAAGGTGACACCATAATTTACAATACGGATTCTTTTGTAACGGGTACAGAAAAAAAACTAGAAGATGTTTTAAGCCGCTTACCTGGGGTAGAAGTGAATGATGACGGCGAAATAGAAGTAGAGGGTAAAAAAGTAACTAAGGTAATGGTAGAAGGCGAAGATTTTTTTGATGGCGATTCTAAATTGGCGACGAAAAATATTCCTGCAAATGCTTTGGATAAGATAGAAGTGCTACGTAATTATAGTGAAGTTTCACAATTAAAAGGGGTTACCAATAACCAAGATAATGTAGCCATTAATTTAAGATTAAAAGAAGGGAAAAAGAAATTTTGGTTTGGAGAGATTACCGGTGGTGCAGGTCCAGATGGCAGGTATACTGCCAACCCCAAGTTGTTTTACTATAGCCCAGATTTTAGCTTAAACCTGCTAACGAACCTTAACAATGTGGGCGAAGTAGCTTTTTCTAGAAGAGATTATTGGAATTTTACGGGAGGTTTTAGAGGGGCTACTCGTAGCAATACAGGAACTAGTTTTAATACGGGCTCTAGTGGCTTAGGGATTAGTACGGCACAAAACGATAGAGCAAAAGAAATAGATACCAAATTTGGTGCTATAAACTTTACCTTAAAGCCAACAGATGTTTGGACGTTAAATGGTTTTGGCATTTATTCCTATACCAATACGCTTATGGAAACAGAAGCAAGCAGGGTTTTTATTGCAAGTAACCAAACGGAACAAACCACGGCTAGTACAGACCAAGTTTCTAAACTGGGGCTTATAAAGTTGGGGTCTAATTACAAGCCTAACGATACTTTTCAATGGAATTATGATGTTTTGGTAAGGCTATCAGACGAGGAAGAAGTAACAAATACCTTATCCTTGACAACAACTGCGGATAACATTACCGAGCAAAATAGCCAAAGGCCAACAACCATTACACAAAATAGCAATATATATTACACGGCTAATGAAAGCAACATTTTTGCTTTAGAAGCAAGTTATGAGTATGCAGATGAAAACCCGTTTTATAATGCTATTAGGGAGCAGCAACCGTTTTTAGGCACTATTCCTTTTAATGAAGAGCAATCGGTATATAATGTAAATCAGGATCAATACACACAAACCCACCGGTTAGATGCTAAACTAGATTATTTTTGGGTAACCTCTCCTAAAAGTCATGTAAACTTTACCCTGGGCACTACGGTAAGTGAGCAACGTTTTAATTCTAAAATATTTCAAATTTTAGATAACGGCGCATCGGAAGATTTTAATGAAAGTGCGTTAAACAATGATGTTGACTTTTCTTTTTCTGATGCTTATTTGGGTATGCACTACAAACTAGTTGCAGGTAAGTTTACGTTAAATCCTGGTTTTCATGTGCATGCGTATAAAGCCACGAACACTCAATTAGGAACTTCTGTAAGTGATGATTTAGTGAATATAGTGCCAGATATGTTTATTCAATATCAATTTAAAGATTCGGAGAGCTTACGCTTTAATTATAACGTTACGCGGAGTTTTTCAGATATTAACAGCTTTGCTTCGGGTTATATCTTTAACAATTACAACTCGCTCTATCAGGGTAATCGGGATTTAGAAAGTGCATTGTATCATAATGTCAACTTAAACTTTTTCAGTTTTAAAATGTTTAATCAGCAAAATATTTTTGCGAATGCCTCTTACAGCAAGCGCATAGACGCATTTAAGACCAATACCAGTATTACGGGCATAAATCAGGTAAACTCACCTATAAATTCAAATTTGGAAGATGAGACCCTTTCTGCCAATGGCAATTACCAAAGAACTTTTGGAAAGGTAAAAGTTAGTGCCCAAACCGGACTTTCTTATGGTAATACTAATAATATTGTTAACGGTGAAGCTCAAAATTCGCAATCGTTTACCCAAAATTATAAGGCTTCTGTGGGTAGTAGTTTTGTAAAGGCTCCTAATTTAGAGCTGGGTTACCGCTACACGGTAAACGATTACAATACCGGTGCCACCAACGCTACGTTTTATACCGATAGGCCATTTGCTAAGTTTGATGCCGCTTTCTTAAACGGCTTTGTGTTCTTGGCAGATTACGATTACTATTTTTATAGGGATAAGGCAGAAACGGTAGAGAATAAATACGGTTTCTTAAATGCCAGTTTATCCTATCAAAAACCTAAAAGTAAGTGGGAATATAGCATTGAGGCTACCAATTTAACCAATAATGAGGTGCTGAATAGGGATACGTATAACGACAATTTTATTAGTACTTCTGCCTATTTTGTGCAGCCAAGGTATCTGATATTTAAAATTAAGTACGATTTATAATTTTCAATTTTGTCAAAAGCATTTGGCTTCCTACTTTTGTCCTCCATTAATGAGGAAGGATTTGACTGATTGCAACCTCAGAAGTTGAAACTGGTTTTCAGCGGAAATAAAAAAATGCTAAAAAGTGGTGTTAACTTCTTTGGGGTGTTTCGTCAAATCTATCCATAAAATTGAAATGAATGCCCTATTTATTTACTTCGGAGTCCGTTAGCGAAGGACATCCAGATAAAATAGCAGACCAGATTAGCGATGCCTTGTTAGACAACTTTTTGGCGTTTGACCCAGAAAGTAAGGTTGCATGTGAGACCTTGGTAACTACGGGCCAAGTGGTATTGGCCGGTGAAGTAAAGAGCGATACCTATTTAGATGTGCAAACCATAGCTAGAGAGGTAATTAACAAAATAGGTTACACCAAAGGGGAATACCAGTTTAGTGGCGATTCTTGTGGCGTAATTTCTTTAATACATGAGCAAAGCCAAGATATTAACCAAGGTGTAGACCGTGCTACTAAAGAAGAACAGGGTGCAGGAGACCAAGGGATGATGTTTGGTTACGCTACTAAGGAGACCGAAAATTACATGCCTTTGGCTTTGGATATTTCTCATAAAATTTTGCAGGTATTGGCAGATTTAAGGAGAGAAGGCAAAGAAATATCCTATCTGCGCCCAGATGCAAAGGCACAGGTTACCATAGAGTATTCTGATGAAAACGTACCGCAGCGTATAGATACAATTGTGGTTTCTACCCAGCACGATGCTTTTGACGAGGACGATGCTATGTTGGCTAAAATCAAAAAGGACATTATTGAAATCTTGATTCCGCGTGTAAAGGAACAATTACCAGCCTATGTGCAAGCATTGTTTACTAATGGTATAACGTATCATATAAACCCTACCGGCAAGTTTGTAATAGGAGGTCCGCACGGAGACGCTGGTCTTACAGGTCGTAAGATTATAGTAGATACCTATGGTGGCAAAGGAGCGCATGGAGGTGGTGCCTTTAGTGGTAAAGACCCGAGTAAGGTAGACCGTAGTGCCGCATACGCGGCAAGACATGCTGCCAAAAATTTAGTGGCTGCAGGGGTCGCAGATGAGATTTTGGTACAGGTGAGTTACGCTATTGGTGTAGTAGAGCCTACCTCCATTTTTGTAGATACTTATAGTACCGCAAAAGTTGATTTATCTGATGGCGCCATAGCTAAGAAGGTAGCAGAATTGTTTGATATGCGTCCGTTTGCTATTGAAGAACGGCTAAAACTACGTAACCCTATCTATTTAGAGACCGCCGCTTACGGGCATATGGGGAAAACCCCACAAACCGTAACCAAGGTTTATGAGTCTCCTTACAACGGTAGAATAGAAAAAGAGGTAGAGTTGTTTACTTGGGAAAAATTAGATCAGGTAGATGCGGTAAAAGCCGCTTTTGATATCTAAAAGAATCGTATAGATTTAACTTTTAATTGAAAAACCGCTAAGTATTTAGCGGTTTTTTTATACGTAATTTCTTAGTTTGTATTTTGGAATACAAAAAGAATTCGTTGCAACATCAGAAGAAAAAAAAGCAGCCTTGGCCTACCAAGGACGCTATGGCACAAATTTATGAATTAGGTTTTTGGGGTACAGGTAGCAGTCCATATTATTCGGGTCATGGTTCTCATCGTACTGAATTTGTTACACCCTATATTTCTGCGGTATCTCAGTTTTTAAGCAGTTTTACAAACTCTATCAGGGTATGCGATTTAGGTTGTGGAGATTTCAATATAGGCAAGCAGCTGATTCCCTTTGTTTCAGAATATATTGGTGTAGATATTGTTCCGGCACTCATTCAATTCAACCAAGAAAAGCATAGCACGGATAGCGTGTATTTTAAGTGTTTAAATTTGGCAGAAGAGGAACTGCCAAATGCAGATTGTGCTATTGTTAGGCAAGTACTGCAACATTTATCCAATACAGAGATTGAAAGTATAGTGCCGAAGTTGTATCGGTACAAATATCTAATACTAACAGAACACCTCCCAGAAGGTGAATTTAAGCCTAATTTAGATATCATTTCGGGTAGAAACATTCGCTTTAGAAAAAATAGCGGTGTAATTCTAGAAGCAGCACCGTTTAACTTTAAGCCAATAGCAAAAAAGCAGTTGCTAGCCATCCAAGATGCTACAAATGGGGGCGTTATAATCACTACCTTATATCAATGTAAT
This sequence comes from Croceivirga sp. JEA036, assembly GCF_011882165.1. NCBI lineage: Bacteria > Pseudomonadati > Bacteroidota > Flavobacteriia > Flavobacteriales > Flavobacteriaceae > Croceivirga > Croceivirga sp. JEA036. The sequence continues at coordinate 256,450 of NZ_JAATON010000002.1, read as the reverse complement.
TAAAATAACCAAATTGAGATTTACATGCTTCCAAGAATTCTGTTTATGGCTATAATTGTTTATGTTTAAGGGAAATATGAGGATATGAAAACTCCGTACTGCGTGTTTGTATTTTTTGTGTTATTAATTTTAACTCCAATTAACGCACAGGAATCTGTGTTTGTATCTGACTTTATAGAACGGTTAGAGAATTCACAAAAATACGTGGAGCAAGTGGCAGAGCTTATGCCAGCGGAAAAGTACCAGTATAGGGCTTCAGAAGAATCCTTGAGTTTTGCACAAAATCTATTGCATATCGGCTTCGCCTTAAACTGGCATTCCAAAACTTTGATTGGAGGCATAAAAACCCCAACTTGGCAAGAAGATACAGTATATAAAGAAGCGGGTAAGTCAAAGAAAGAAATGATTGCAATAGTAAATGCTACATTTAAAGAGGCAATTGCATTGTTAAAACAGATAGATGTTGATGAATTGGAAAATCGACAGGATTATTTTGGTTTGGATAGGACCAAAAGGCAAATCTGTTTGCTTTTGGCAGACCATATTACGCATCACCGAGCTCAAATGATAGTCTATTTAAGATTAAACGGAATTACACCGCCACGGTATGTGCTGTATCAATAATTCATATAAAGACGGGTGGTTAGCGTACATTAAAACAACTGTTACAAATTCAATAGAAAAGTAGTAATCCTTTAAAAAAAGGTAAAACATTAGGAATTCTAAATTTTCTGCCTTTATATTTGTCCTGTAAAGTTCACACACGTATTGAATAGTTATCAAGAAAGGTGGAGGGAATAGACCCTTTGAAGCCTTAGCAACCCTTGAGCGTTACCAACAACTGTTGGTGCATCAAGAAGGTGCTACATTCTACCCTTATGGGAAGGATAACACACAGAGAATTTCTCATCTATCTTCTTATAACTTTTTTATACCTGTTTACGACAAACATGTCGTTGGCTTTTAGTATTCAATTTTTAATAGTCGATAAAAACAGAAACATGAGTAATTCACAATTTGCAACCAACGTATTACATGCAGGCCATGATACCACACAAACAGGCGGTACCAGAGCTGTTCCCATTTACCAATCTACCTCTTATGTATTTAATAATACAGACCACGCGGCCAATCTATTTTCTTTGGCAGAACTTGGATTTATCTATACCCGCTTAAATAACCCTACCAATCAAATTTTACAAGAGCGTTTAGCTGCTATTGAAGGTGGCGTAGGTGCTGTGGTTTTTGCATCGGGTACCGCTGCCATTTCTACCGGTTTACTAACTTTATTAAAAGCAGGAGACCATATTGTGGCTTCTAGTAGTTTGTATGGCGGCACCTATAATTTGCTAAATGTAACCTTGCCAAGATTAGGTATTACCACTACGTTTGTAGATGCCGCAGACCCGGAGAATTTTGGCAAAGCAGTACAAGAAAATACCCGTGCGTTTTTTGTAGAATCCTTAGGAAATCCAAAATTAGATGTGTTAGATTTAAAAGGGATTTCTAAACAGGCAAAAGCAGCGCAGGTTCCTTTTATTGTAGATAATACGGTAGCAACACCGGGCTTACTGAATCCTATTGAACATGGTGCCAATTTGGTAATACACTCGTTGACCAAATATATTGGTGGTCAAGGTAATTCTCTAGGTGGTGCTATAATAGATGCAGGAACGTTTGATTGGAGCAATGGTAAATTCCCAGAATTTACAGAGCCTTCTGCAGGTTACCATGGTTTGGTGTACCATGAGGCCTTGGGCGCGGCAGCATTTACGTTTAAATTAATTTTAGAAGGCCTTCGTGATTTTGGTGGGGCATTGAGTCCTTTTAACGCTTTCCAGATTATCCAAGGATTAGAAACCTTGCCGGTACGTATAAAACAGCATAGTGAAAACGCCTTGGCATTGGCAGAATGGTTAGAAGGTAGAGAAGAAGTAGCTTGGGTAAATTATCCAGGTTTAAAGAGTAGTAAGTACAATAGCCTTGCACAAGAATATTTGCCTAAAGGGCAAAGTGGTATTGTTACTTTTGGGGTCAAAGGTGGTTTTGAAGCAGCAAAACAATTAACAGACGCAACCAAGGTCTTCTCTTTATTGGCCAATATTGGTGATACCAAATCTTTAATTATACACCCAGCGAGTACCACACACCAGCAATTGAGTGTGGAGCAGCAAGAAAGTGCCGGGGTTACACAAGATTTGATTCGCTTGTCTGTTGGTTTAGAAGATATAGCAGATTTAAAGTCCGATTTAGAACAGGCATTCGCGGCCGTAAAATAATACAGTTTAAGAGGGTTTGCCCTAAGTAATTTAATCGCATACATGTTACATCAATTTAAGATAGAAAATTTCAAGACCCTGAGTGGTGCTACGCAAGACATTCAATTGTCTTATCAGCTTTTTGGTAAAGAATTGCACACGGCCCCAATTGTGATGGTGAATCATGCGTTGACGGGTAACTCAAATGTTACAGGAGAAGACGGCTGGTGGTCAGAAATTATTGGAGAAGGAAAATGTATAGATACCCAAATTTATACCGTGCTGGCATTTAACATTCCGGGTAACGGGTTTGATGGCTTTGTCATAGAAAACTATAAAGATTTTGTGGCTGGCGACATGGCACGTATTTTTCTAAAAGGATTAGAATTACTTAAGGTAAACCACTTACATGCTCTGGTAGGTGGTTCTTTGGGTGGTGGCATTGCATGGGAAATGATTGCGTTAAAACCTGATATTGCCGATAATTTAATACCGGTGGCATCCGATTGGAAATCTACGGATTGGTTAATTGCCAATTGCCAGATTCAAGAACAGTTTTTGGTCAATTCAAAGAATCCAGTGCATGACGCTCGTATGCATGCCATGCTGTGTTACCGTACACCAGAGTCTTTTAAAGAACGCTTTAAAAGAAGTACCAATGAGGAGCTCAATGTGTTCAATGTAGAAAGTTGGTTAATGCACCACGGTAAAAAGTTGCAAGAACGCTTTCAACTATCAGCATATAAGTTGATGAACCAACTACTCAAGACTATTGATATAACTCGCAATGGTGAAGCCGTTTTTACCAAGATTGAAGAAAGCAACATACGCATACACATCATTGGGGTAAATTCTGATTTGTTTTTTACCGCTGAAGAAAACAAGGAAACGTACAAAAGATTGGCTCAAAGTAGTAGCAATGTTACCTATGGAGAGGTACAATCGTTGCACGGGCATGATGCATTTTTAATAGAATTTAAACAATTAGAAAATTTAATACGCCCAGTATTTGAGCAGCAACGCGTTCAATCTGGATTAAAGGTTTTAAAATTTGGTGGTCGTTCTTTGGCCAACGGTAAAGGTTTAAATGCGGTTCTGGACATACTAACCCAAAGGGTTGCGGCTGGCGAACGTTTGGCGGTTGTACTTTCTGCTAGAGAAAAAGCTACGGACACCTTGGAGCGTATGTTAGAAAAAGCCGCTTCCGGAGGGGATTATAGCGTAGATCTACAAAGTTTTGCCCTTTACCAACAGGCAGGTTTGGCCCAAGTAGATATGAGTCAAGAACTTTCGGTATTGGAAAGCAAATTAAATGGTGTTGCCCTTTTGGGCGATTATAGTGCCAAAACCAAAGATGAGGTATTGTCTTTTGGCGAGCTTATTTCAGGGCAATTGGTGAGCCGATTGTTAAAGGAAAAGGGTATTAACGCGGTATTTATAGATTCGCGCCAGCTCATAAAAACAGATAATGCTTTTGGAGAAGCAAAGGTAGACGAAGGTTTGTCCAAGATCAAAGTGGTTGAAAAATTTGCCCAATTAGAACCAGATGCAGTGCCAATTATTACGGGCTTTATTGCCTCTAATGAAAAAGGGGAAACTACTACTTTAGGTAGAAATGGTAGTAACTACACCGCATCTCTATTCGCCAATTTTTTAGATGCAAAGGAATTACTGAATTATACACATGTAGACGGAATTTTTACCGCAAACCCAGATGTGGTTACAGATGCCAAAATCATAGATTCACTTTCATTTGCAGAGGCAAATGAGCTAGCCAATTTTGGGGCTAATATTCTACATGCAAAGACCATAATTCCGCTTTTAGAAAAGAATATTCCCTTACGTATTTTAAATACGTTCAATCCAAAATCTAACGGTACATTGATTAGTGCCGATGGTGGCAAACAAGGTATTACCTCTTTGAGTGTGATGGAAAATATGGCATTGATTAACCTAGAAGGTCGTGGTTTGTTAGGTAAAGCGGGTGTAGATGCGCGTATTTTTAATGCCTTGGGCCGCAGAAATATAAGTGTAGGTATTATATCTCAAGGTTCATCAGAAAGAGGTATTGGTTTGGTGGTAAATGCCAAGCGCGCTTTGGACGCCAAAAAAGCGCTAGAAGATGAATTTGCAAATGATTTTGGTTCTAAAGACGTTAACAGTATTTCGGTAAATAAAGAGGTAGTGGTAATTTCTGTGGTGGGGCAAGATTTGAGCTCTTTTCACGAACCGTTTAATGCGCTGATAAAGAATAAGGTGGTGCCTATTTTATTCAACAATACTGTGTCTGGTAAAAACATCAGTTTGGTGTTCCATAAACAAGATTTACACAAAGCCGCCAACGTTATGCATGGGCAAATTTTTGGTATCGCAAAGCGAATTAACCTTGCCATTTTTGGAGTAGGTACGGTAGGTGGCACACTTATAGACCAAATTTTGGCTTCTAAAGAAAGCATTGTAGATAGAAAGGGGATAGAGGTAAATATTTTTGCTATTGCCAATTCTAAAAAAGTGCTGTTAAATAGAAAAGGTGTTGGTGCCCAATGGAAGCAGAACCTCTTAGGGCAAGGAGAAACCTATAATTTAGACACGCTTATAAAGTTTGCACAAGAAAATCATTTAGAAAACTTAATCGCAGTGGATAACACAGCGAATGCAGAATTTGTGAAACACTACACTAAACTTATTAAGGGCGGGTTCGACTTGGTATCGTCCAATAAAATAGCCAATACGCTTGATTATCAGTTTTATAAGGATGTTAGAAAGGAGTTGAATGCCAACCGCAAACAGTATTTGTACGAGACAAACGTGGGGGCAGGCTTACCTTTGATAGACACCATTAAATTGTTGCATTTATCAGGAGAGAATATTACCCGCATAAAAGGGGTGTTCTCAGGTTCTTTAAGTTATATATTTAATACGTTTTCTGTAGAAGATGTGCCTTTTTCTAAAGTAGTATTAGAAGCAAAAGAAAAAGGATACACGGAGCCAGACCCTAGAGAAGATTTATCTGGGAACGATGTAGGTAGAAAGTTGTTGATATTGGCTCGCGAACTAGAGTTAGAGAATGAGTTTTCTGATATAAAAATCAAGAATTTAATTCCAGAGCAATTGAGGAATGTAGACCAGGATACCTTTTTGGAACGTGTTACGGAACTGGATGCCGAATTTAAAGCGGTAAAAGAAAACCAAGATGCAGACCATGTTTTACGTTATGTGGGCGATTTGCATGGCGATTTGCAACAAGATAAAGGAGTGTTAGAAGTAAAATTAATTTCTGTGCCAAAGTCAAGTGCTTTAGGACAAATAAGTGGTTCGGATTCCATTATTGAAATTTATACGGAATCATATGGTGAGAACCCAATTACCATACAAGGTGCCGGCGCGGGTGCTGCGGTAACCGCACGTGGCGTATTTGGAGATATTTTGCGCATAGCAGAGAAAGGCTAGTTTTTTTTAAAAGAAAAGGAGAATGGAGAATAAGTTTGAAACCAATGCAATAAGAAATCAACTGGAACGGTCGCAATACCTAGAGCATTCCGTGCCCATGTATGTTACCTCTAGTTTTGTTTTTGGTGATGCTGAAGATATGCGTGCTTCTTTTGCCGAAGAAAAGGATAGAAACATTTATTCGCGCTACAGTAATCCTAATAACAATGAATTTGTGGCAAAGATTTGTGAGATGGAAGGTGCTGAGGCTGGTTTTGCATTTGCCTCTGGTATGGCTGCGGTTTTTTCCACGTTTGCGGCTTTGTTAGAAAGCGGCGACCACATTGTTGCCTCCAAAAGTATTTTTGGTTCTACACTTAATTTATTCAATTCGTTCTTACCCAAATGGAACATAGAAACCAGTTATTTTGGTGTTCATGAGGTAGACCAAATTGAAAGCCTTATCACAGAAAAAACTAAAATATTGTATGCCGAATCACCTACCAACCCTGGGGTGGATATTGTGGATTTGGAAGTGCTTGGAACAATAGCTAAAAAACATAATCTAATATTGATTATAGACAACTGTTTTGCTTCACCCTATTTACAGCAGCCCATGAAATTTGGGGCCGATTTGGTCATTCATTCGGCTACTAAATTAATAGATGGTCAAGGAAGGGTTTTGGGCGGAATTACCGTAGGTAAGGCAGATTTAGTGGATAAGGTGTATCGTTTTTCTAGGATTACGGGGCCGGCACTTTCGCCCTTTAATGCTTGGGTGCTTTCCAAAAGTTTAGAAACCTTGGCGGTACGTGTAGATAGGCATTGCGAGAATGCCCTAAAGCTTGCAGAATATTTAGAAGCACACCCCAAGATTAATTGGGTTAAATATCCTTTTTTAAAATCGCACCCAAAGTATGAAGTGGCACTTAAGCAAATGAAAGCTGGTGGTTGTGTGGTAGCTTTTGAAGTTAAGGGCGGATTGGAAGCAGGCAGAAAATTCTTTGATTCCATTAAATTATTGTCGTTATCTGCCAATTTAGGCGATGCCCGTAGTATTGTAACACATCCGGCTTCTACCACGCATAGTAAATTAACGCCAGAGCAGCGGTTAGAAGCAGGTATAACAGAAGGTACGGTAAGGGTGTCTGTAGGTTTGGAACATATAGATGATATTATTGCTGATATAAGCCAAGCATTGGGATAAGCATTTTCACTATATTCGTGTTATGCTGTCCAAGAAAACCAAATACGGATTAAAGGCGTTGGCCTATCTGGCACAACAAGAGGGTAAAACCCCGGTGCAAATTGCAGAAATTGCTAAAGAAGAGAATATTTCCCAAAAGTTTTTAGAAAGTATTCTATTGTCTTTAAGGCGTAATGGATTTTTGGGTTCTAAAAAAGGAAAAGGCGGGGGCTATTATCTCATAAAAGAGCCCAAAGACATACCTATGACTACCGTTATGCGGGTCTTGGAAGGACCTATTGCCATGGTGCCCTGTGTAAGCTTAAATTTTTATGAATCTTGTGATGATTGCCCAGATGAAGCTACTTGTTCCGTACATAAATTAATGCTTCAAGTTAGGGATAGTGCTTTGGACGTTTACAGAAATAACACCTTGGCAGACTTGCTATAAGGTAGATTTCGCCTTAAATTTTCTTAAAAATAGCACCAAAATTTTAATAATCTACTAAAATAGTAGAGTAAACGTGAAATTTAACTCTATTCTGCATTTTGGTTTAAAAAATTACCCTATGTTTGTATTCTCTAGTAAATAGATAGGATAATAAGATTATGATTGCAGATCAACTTGTTGTGGATTCCAAAAAAGAGAAAAGCACCTATGCTAAGGACAAAAATGCGGAGAGTCCAAAGCGCAGTATCGCTAAAAGTATAAGCTGGCGTATTGTAGGTACCATAGATACGGTAATTATTTCTTGGATAGTTACCGGTACGTTAACTTTAGCCTTTTCTATTGGTTTAATAGAGTTGGTAACCAAAATGGTACTATACTTTTTTCACGAACGTATTTGGAACAGCATAAGTTGGGGTAAAAAATAGTAAGCTATGTCAGAAGATCAATTACCAAAATGGAATGCGCAATTAAAAGGTATTCCGCCACAAGAAATCATAGCGTGGGCATTGCAGCACGGAGACAAACCTGTATTAACCACCAATTTTAGACCATATGAGGTAGCCATATTACACGCTGTAACAGACGTGGCTCCTAATATTCCTGTAATTTGGTGCGACACAGGTTATAACACACCTAACACATACAAGCACGCAGAAGAATTAATTGAGCGTTTAAAGTTGAACGTAAAATTATATGTGCCTAAACAAACCGTGGCACATAGAGATGCCGTTATGGGTATTCCGCAAATAGATGACCCAAAACATAAATTATTTACGGAGCAAGTAAAACTAGAACCTTTTCAAAGGGCAATGGCAGAGCATAAACCAGACGTGTGGTTTACCAACTTAAGAAAGGGGCAAACCGCACTTAGGGATTCTTTAGATATTTTAAGTTTGAGCAAAGATGGGGTTCTAAAAGTGAGTCCTTTTTATAACTATAGCGATGCTCAATTAGATGCTTATTTAAAACAACACAATTTACCGAACGAACATAAGTATTTTGATCCTACAAAGGTGTTAGAAAACCGTGAGTGTGGGTTGCATACCTAATAAATGAACAGAAAGAACACCAACTAGGTTGGTTAAATAAATATATGACCTTGGACACAGTAACAAAAGAATTTTCGGCAACGGATTCGCAAGTATTGGGCGCAACAGGAGATGTGGCGAATGCATTGGAAAACGAAGCTATCTATATTATAAGGGAAGTGGCAGCACAGTTTGAGAAACCAGTGCTGTTATTCTCCGGAGGTAAAGACTCTATAACGCTAGTACGCTTGGCGCAAAAGGCGTTTTGGCCAGCAAAAATTCCGTTCCCATTAATGCACATAGATACGGGGCATAACTTTCCCGAAACGATTGAATTTAGAGATAGGTTGGTAGAAGAATTGGGCTTGGAATTAATTGTGCGTAACGTACAAGATTCCATAGACCAAGGAAAAGTAAAGGAAGAAACGGGTAAATATGCTAGTAGAAACATGCTGCAGACCACTACTTTATTAGATGCTATTGAAGAGTTTAAGTTTGATGCGTGTATTGGTGGTGCTCGTAGAGACGAAGAAAAAGCACGAGCTAAAGAGCGTATTTTTTCTGTGCGAGATGATTTTGGGCAATGGGATGAAAAGAACCAACGTCCAGAATTGTTCGATATGTTGAATGGCCAAATAGAATTGGGTCAAAACGTACGTGTTTTTCCTATAAGTAACTGGACAGAGCTAGACGTGTGGAGCTATATAGAAAGAGAGCAAATAGAAATACCCTCCATCTATTTTGCGCACCAACGCAAAATTTTCTTGAGAGATGGGCTCATCTGGTCCGCAGAAGATGATGTTGTGTTTAGAGCAGAAGATGAGATGGTAGAAGAACGTACCGTACGCTTTAGAACGGTAGGAGATATGTCTTGTACCGCTGCGGTAGAATCTAACGCGGATACTATAGCAAAAGTAGTGGCAGAAATTCGAGAATCCTCTATTTCTGAGCGTGGTGCCCGTATAGATGATAAGCGTTCTGAGGCAGCCATGGAGAAACGTAAACAACAAGGATATTTTTAATCTAGTTGATGGCCGTTGGTTGTTCGTTGCTACATTTTTACGAATACCACCAACAACTATGAACTAACAACGAGAAACGAAATTGAAAGTTTTAAAATTAGCAACAGCAGGGAGTGTAGACGATGGCAAAAGTACCTTGATAGGACGTTTGCTATACGATACAAAATCTTTGACTACAGATAAATTAGAAGCCATAGAAAAAACCAGTAAGCAACGTGGTTATGACTATTTAGATTTTTCTTTGGCAACAGACGGTCTGGTGGCAGAGCGTGAGCAAGGTATCACTATAGATGTTGCTCACATATATTTTTCTACACCAACCAAGAGTTACATTATAGCAGATACTCCAGGGCACGTAGAATATACTCGGAACATGGTTACCGGTGCTTCTACTTCGCAGGCGGCAATTATTTTAATTGATGCACGTAAAGGGGTTATTGAGCAAACCTACAGACACTTTTTCATCAATAACATGCTTCGTATTAAGGATGTCATCGTAGCTATCAATAAAATGGACTTGGTAGATTATTCAGAGGATACCTTTAATGCAATCAAAGCGGATTTTGAGGAATTAATGGCGAAGCGCGATTACCAAGACCAGAACATCACTTTTATTCCGGTAAGTGCATTAAAAGGAGATAACGTGGTTAACAAATCTGATGCAATGCCTTGGTACCAAGGGCAAACATTGCTACAGCATTTAGAAGAATTAGATTTAAAAGATATCTACAATACGGGTACGCCTCGTTTTCCAGTGCAATATGTAATTCGTCCTAAAACAGACGATTATCATGATTTTCGCGGTTTTGCCGGTAAAGTGTACGGTGGTGAATTAAGTGTAGGGGATGAGGTGGTCGCTTTGCCATCGCAAACGCGTTCTAAAATCAAGGAAATTTATTTTCACGATAAAAAGTTCCAAACGGCTTCTAGAAGGTCTTCGGTAACCATTACGTTAGAAGATGAGATTAATGTGAGTAGAGGAGATATGTTGGTTAAGGCAGATGATTTGCCTCAGATAGAAAAGCAATTTACCGCAACGGTATCTTGGATGGATTCTGACCAACTTACTCCAGGTAAAAAATATGTGGTACAGCACGGGGTTAATAAGGTGTTGGCTAAAGTAGATGCCATTCATCATAAAATTAAACCAGACTATACGGGCATAGATGAGGAAGCAACTAGTTTGGGCATGAATGATATTGCAAAAGTGAGCTTTAAATTGAACAAGCCTATCTTTTACGATGCATTTAAAGATCATAGAACCAACGGTTCTTTTATATTGATAGATGCACAGTCTAACGCCACAGCTGGTGTTGGCTTTATAGAATAAAAGAAAGTTCTGGGGCGTAAGGTTCCAGAATTTTTTAGACCAATAACCTATAAAATCTATAGGAAATATAAATTATTTAAAATACCACTTCCTCAAGTGAGTTTTCCGCTCTTTAGAGAGAGGTTTAAAGAGGATAGTAAAAGTTTAATTTAAAATTACCGTAAAGTGCTCCTTCCCTTGAGGGAGGTCGGGGTGTAGCAATGCAAAGTTTTAGAACCGAAATAGAAAATCCAGTAGTAGAAAAGGATATCATTGAATTGGAGAAAAAGATTCGCCAATTTAAGGAAGGTAAGGTAGACGAGGAGCGCTTCCGTAGTCTTAGATTGGCCCGTGGGGTATATGGTCAAAGACAGCCTGGCGTGCAGATGATTCGTATAAAACTCCCTTACGGCAAGGTTACTACTAACCAATTGCTACGTATCTGTGATGTTTCGGACGAGTTTTCTACAGGCCGTTTACATATTACCACAAGACAAGACATTCAAATTCATTATGTGGATTTGGAGCGTACTCCAGAATTGTGGGCACAGTTAGAAAAAGATGATGTTACCCTTAGGGAGGCTTGTGGTAATACCGTGCGTAATGTAACCGCTAGTGAAACTGCTGGCATAGATTTAGAAGAACCTTTTGATGTTTCGCCATATGCACATGCTGTTTTTCAGTATTTTCTAAGAAACCCTATTGGGCAAGAAATGGGGCGTAAGTTCAAAGTTTCTTTTTCCGCTTCGGATGCAGATACGGGCTTGTCTTACATGCACGATTTAGGTTTCATAGCCAAAATAGAGAATGGTGTTAAAGGTTTCAAAGTGATGTTGGCCGGCGGTTTGGGTTCCCAACCAAGGCATGCAGATGAATTGTATAGCTTTTTGCCATCAGACCAAATAATTCCTTTAATGGAACAGGTTATTCGCGTTTTCGATAGATACGGGGAGCGTAAGAGTAGGGCCAAGGCAAGAATGAAGTTTTTGCTGAAAGACATCGGTTTAGATGCTTTTAAAGAATTACTAGAGCAAGAAAAAACAGCGGTACCACACCAAACCTACCCTATTGATGCTGAGTCATACCCAAAGGTAAACATCGCGCAGCCAAAAATTCCGACGGTAGAAATTAAAGAAACTTTAGCCTACGAGTTGTGGAAAAGCACTAACGTAATTCCACAAAAGCAAGACGGCTATGTTGCTATTGGTATAAAAGTTTTATTGGGCGATTTCTATACGGACAAAGCAAGACAATTAGCGCATCTCGTAAAAGAATATGCAGCGGGTGAGTTACGCTTATCGCTACGTCAAAACATCTTAATTCCTTATGTTAAGGAGGAGCTGGTTCCTTACTTCTATCAAGAGTTAGAAAAACTTGGTTTTGTGGAAGCAGGGTATAACAAAGCTTTGGACATTACGGCTTGCCCAGGTACGGATACGTGTAATTTGGGTATTGCCAGTAGTACCGGGATTGCAGCAGAACTAGAACGTGTAATTAAAGCAGAATACCCATCGTACATCAATAATCCAGATGTGGTAATTAAAATTAGTGGATGTATGAATGCCTGTGGGCAACACAATATGGCACACATTGGCTTTCAGGGGATGAGTGTGCGTACCAAGGATAAATTAGTGGCACCGGCATTACAGGTATTGCTAGGTGGTGGCAACCACGGTAATGGTAACGGAACGTTTGCAGATAAAGTGGTCAAAGTACCGTCTAAAAGAGGGCCGCAGGCATTACGCTTAATCTTAGATGATTATGAAGCTAACGGACAAGGTAAATCTTTTGATGCCTATTATGCGGAAAAAGGTCAGCTGTACTTCTACGACTTTCTTAAAGAGTTAACAGATGTAGATAACCTTACCGCAGAAGATTTTATAGACTGGGGAAATACAGAAAAATATAAAAAAGAGATTGGTGTAGGGGAATGTGCAGGGGTTATCGTGGATTTGGTAGCTACGCTATTCTTTGAAAGCCAAGAAAAAATTGATAATGCTACAGAAGCACTAGAGCAAGGTAAGTGGGCGGCTAGTATTTATTATAGCTATCAGTCTATGGTAAATTCCGCAAAGGCCTTATTGACATCAGAAAAGACCAAGGTGAATACCCACAACAGTATCATTAAAGATTTTGATGCATTGTTTGTTGCAACTAATAGAATAGATTTTGAAGGTGGTTTCAGTGATTTGGTGTTACAATTAAATCAAAACGAACCTACTGAAACATTTGCTAAAAGTTATTTAGAAGATGCCAAGAAAGTATTGGCCAAACTAGAAGCATTTAGAAATCTAGAATTACAAGAAGCCTAAAAAATGAACCATAGTAACAATCATACAGCAAACACTACTCCATTTTCAGGGCCATTTGGGACCGCTGGTAGGCTTACTGTGGTAGGGGCCGGACCAGGAGACGCAGACCTCTTTACACTTAAAGGTATAAAAGCCTTAAAAAGTGCGGACGTAGTTCTGTTTGATGCCCTAGTGAACCCTGATTTATTGGAGTACGCCCCGCAAGCAGAACAAATTTTTGTAGGGAAACGCAAAGGTTGTTACAGCTATCAGCAAGAACAAATAAATGAGCTAATCGTACAACGTGGCCAAGAAGGAAAGCACGTAGTACGTCTTAAAGGTGGCGACCCATTTGTATTTGGTCGTGGAGCCGAAGAGATGGAATATGCGGCTGCCTTTGGTTTAGAGGTGGCTATGGTGCCCGGTATTTCTTCCTCGGTATCCGTTCCTGCCTATCAAAATATTCCAGTAACTAAAAGAGGCGCGGCAGAAAGTTTTTGGGTAATTACGGGTACAACCAAGGAGCATAAATTGTCCAAAGATGTAGCACTAGCGGCAAAATCATCTGCAACAGTGGTAATTTTAATGGGCATGAGCAAATTGGGCGAAATCATGGCTTTATTTCAACAAGAAGGTAAATCAGAAACTCCAGTTGCCATTATACAAAATGGGACCAGAAAAGATGAAAAAATAGGTATTGGCACTGTTGCTTCCATAGAGTCCAAGGCAAAGGAGCAGCAGCTGTCCAATCCTGCAATCATTATTATAGGTGATGTGGTGGCGCACAGAGAGCGTATCTTAGCAGTACAACAAGAACAAAACGTACAAGCCTAATGGAACGCAATAACCTTTATCCCATTTTTCTAAAAACTTCGCAGTTAGAAGTGCTTATTATTGGTGGTGGATTTGTAGCCGAAGAAAAGTTGCATTTTTTAACCAAGTCTAGTCCAGATGCAAAAGTAACCATGGTGTCTCCAATGTTTAGAGAAGCCACTACTGAATTGGCCAATGCATTTAATGTAACCATGATAACCGATGTTTATCATCCTAAATATTTGGAAGGTAAACACATGGTAGTAGCGACTACAGATGTACCTGAAGTGAATATACAGGTGTATAATGATTGCAGGGCGCAGAGTAAAATGGTGAATGTAGCGGACAACCCACCATTGTGCGATTTCTACATGGGCGGTATTGTTACCAAAGGGAATGTAAAAGTTGCTATTTCTACTAACGGTAAGTCACCTACCACCGCAAAACGCTTACGTCAGTTTTTTGAGGAGGTAATTCCAGAAGACATAGACCAAATGGTAAAGAACCTAAATGAGTATAGAAAAACCATTAAGGGTGATTTTGAAGAGAAAGTAGACCAGATGAATCAGATTACAGAGAAGCTGGTCAATAAAAAATAAAAAGGCCGTACGTAATGGCGGTAAAAGAAAAAGAATTAGAAAAAGAAAATTAAAATAGATTGAAATTCCCGCGCTAGCGGAAACACAAAAGTAGATAACATGATAAAGACGGATATACTTATTATTGGTGCAGGACCAACAGGATTGTTCACTGTTTTTGAAGCAGGATTGTTAAAACTCAAATGCCATATTATAGATGCATTGCCACAACCGGGTGGGCAATGTTCGGAGATTTATCCTAAAAAACCTATTTATGATATTCCTGCTTATCCAGAAATTTTAGCAGGTGATTTGGTAGATCGCTTAATGGAGCAAATAAAACCTTTTGAGCCAGGATTTACCTTAGGGGAACGTGCAGAGACTTTAGACAAGCAAGAAGACGGTTCTTTTATTGTTACTACTAACTTAGGAACACAACACCATGCGCCAGTGGTGGTAATTGCTGGTGGTTTGGGTTCTTTTGAGCCAAGAAAGCCGCAAATTCCTAATTTGGATATCTATGAAACCAAAGGTGTGGAATACATGATAAAAGACCCAGAAGTGTATCGCGATAAAAAAGTGGTAATTGCTGGTGGCGGAGATTCTGCCCTAGATTGGTCTATTTTCTTGGCAGATGTAGCCTCAGAGGTACATTTGGTACACCGTAGAAACGAATTCCGTGGCGCTTTAGACTCCGTTGAGAAAGCGAGAGAATTAGCGCAGGTTGGTAAAATTAAGTTGCACACCAAGGCAGAGGTAAAAGAATTGCATGGTGCAGATACTTTAGAAGCGGTGGTTATAAAATCCACAGAAGAAGTTGTGGAGCCCAAGTATGTAGAAACCGATTATTTTATTCCGTTGTTTGGTCTGTCTCCTAAATTAGGGCCTATAGGTAGCTGGGGCTTAGAGATAGAAAAGAACGCTATTAAAGTGAACAATGCCAAAGATTACCAGACCAATATACCGGGCGTGTTTGCTATTGGTGATGTAAATACGTACGAAGGTAAACTAAAACTAATCTTATCGGGCTTTCATGAAGCAGCGGTAATGTGTCAATATGCCTATCAAATTATAAATCCGGATAAACGATTTGTAATGAAGTATACCACGGTTGGCGGGGTAGAAGGATTTGATGGATCCAAGAAAGAAGCCAAAAAAGAGGTGGTGCAAAGTATCGTCTAAAATCTTAGATGAGTTTGAGTTAGCGAGCCTCCTTACCAAGGGAGGCTTTTTTGTGATAAAAGAAACGGTTTTTTTGTATTTAATCCGTAAGGGCCTTTTCTTTGCACGCAGTTCATTAAAAATAATGTAGGTTATCAAGAAAGGTGGAGGGACTAGACCCGCTGAAACCTTAGCAACCCTTGCTTTAACTAGTATAAGCAATGAAGGTGCTACATTCTACTTCATATTTAGATAGATTCAACTCTGTTGAAAATCGTTAAAGCATTAATGAAGAAGGATAACAAAAACAACAGTCTTTTGTGTACCCTTGTAACTTTGCTAACCTACTAAAATAATACGTCGCCAATATTGGTGACATTTGTAGTTATGAAGATTGAAGAAGTTTTAAAGGAGCGCATATTAGTTTTGGATGGTGCCATGGGTACCATGTTACAACGCTATAAGTTTACCGAAGAGGATTTTAGGGGAGAACGTTTTAAAGACTGGCCAAGTCCTTTACAAGGCAATAACGATTTATTATCCATAACCCAACCCGAAGCCATTGCTACGGTGCATGCAAAGTATTTTGCAGCTGGTGCGGATATAGTAGAAACCAATACTTTTTCCGGCACTACCATTGCTATGGAAGATTACGGTATGCAAGATTTGGTGTACGAACTTAATTACGAGTCGGCCAAAATAGCCAAGCGTGTTGCGGAAGAATTTACTGCCAAAGAGCCACAAAAGCCAAGGTTTGTGGCTGGTAGTATTGGTCCAACCAACAAAACGGCCAGTATGAGCCCAGATGTTAACGACCCTGGATTTAGAGCTATTTCTTTTGATGAGTTGCGCGTGGCATACAAACAACAAGTAGAGGCATTGTTAGATGGTGGTGCCGATTTACTTTTGGTAGAAACCATATTTGATACCCTAAATGCAAAAGCCGCGCTTTTTGCCATAGAAGAGGTAAAAGAAGAGCGCAACATAGAAGTACCCATCATGGTCAGCGGTACTATTACAGATGCTTCTGGTAGAACCTTATCTGGACAAACTGCAGAAGCATTTTTGATTTCAATTTCGCATTTACCCATACTAAGCGTAGGTTTTAATTGTGCTTTGGGTGCTAAGCAATTAACGCCCCATTTAGAGGTAATTTCAGCAAAGTCCGAGTTTTTTACCTCTGCACACCCTAATGCTGGTTTACCTAATGCTTTTGGTGAGTATGATGAAACGCCAGAAGAAATGGCCGCACAAATAAAAGAATATTTAGATAAAAACTTAGTGAATATTGTGGGTGGATGCTGTGGAACAACACCGGAGCATATAAAGGCTATTGCTGATTTGGTGAAAGATTATAAACCTAGACCAATTGCTTTTGCTAGCATTTAATCCAAGAACAAGTTCGAAAAGGAACAACGAAGAATGAGTAAGAATCGACGTGTACTACGATTATCAGGCCTAGAACCCTTGGTCATAACCCCAGAAAGTAACTTTATAAATGTAGGGGAGCGTACCAATGTGGCTGGTTCTAAGCGTTTTTTGCGTTTAATAAAAGAAGAAAAGTTCGAAGAAGCTTTGGATGTTGCCAGACATCAAGTAGAAGGAGGCGCTCAAATTATAGATATTAACATGGATGACGGTCTTATTGATGGTAAGGCTGCCATGGTAAAGTACCTGAATTTAATAATCGCCGAGCCAGATATTGCCCGTGTGCCTATAATGATAGATAGTTCTAAATGGGAAATTATCGAGGCCGGTTTGCAAGTGGTGCAAGGTAAATGTGTCGTCAATTCCATTAGCTTAAAAGAAGGGGAGGCAGAGTTTATACACCACGCCAAATTGATTAAGAGATACGGTGCGGCCGTGATTGTCATGGCATTTGATGAGGTTGGGCAGGCAGATACGTATGAAAGACGAATAGAAATAGCAGAACGTTCGTACCGAATTTTGGTAGATAAAGTAAAATTTGCTCCAGAAGACATCATTTTCGATTTAAATATTTTTCCTGTAGCCACGGGAATGGAAGAACACCGAAAAAACGCAATCGATTTTATCGAGGCTACCCGTTGGGTGCGCCAAAACTTGCCGTATTGTAGTGTAAGCGGTGGGGTAAGTAACGTTTCCTTCTCGTTTAGGGGTAATAATCCCGTTAGGGAAGCTATGCATTCTGTGTTTTTGTACCATGCTATCAAGGCAGGGATGAATATAGGTATTGTAAACCCAACTATGTTAGAGGTTTATGATGATATCCCTAAAGACCTTTTAGAACACGTTGAGGATGTGATTTTAGATAGAAGGGATGATGCTACAGAGCGGTTATTGGAGTTTGCAGAAACCTTTCAAGGAAAAACCAAAGAAAGCACGGTAGATTTATCGTGGCGAGAAGAGCCATTGCAAGACCGTATTACCAGAGCCTTGGTAAAAGGTATTGACCAATATATAATTGAAGATGTAGAAGAGGCCAGACAACAGGCAGCAAAACCATTGCACGTTATTGAAGGCAATTTAATGACCGGTATGAATGTGGTGGGCGACTTTTTCGGAAGCGGTAAAATGTTCTTGCCGCAGGTAGTAAAATCTGCTCGCGTAATGAAAAAAGCGGTTGCCTATTTAGAGCCTTATATAGAAGAATCAAAAAAAGCCCCCCAACCCCCAAAGGGGGAGTCGCACTGGAAAACTGCAAATCCTGTTTTGTATGGTGCTTTAAAAGAATACGCTAAGAAAATGCGTAATAAACCAACCGAAGCAGAAGCCTTGCTGTGGAATGCGTTGAGTAATAAAAATTTGGATGGTTTTAAATTTAGACGACAACATATTATTGGTGAATTTATAGCAGATTTTATCTGCTTAAAACAAAATTTAATAGTTGAGGTAGATGGATTGCATCATCAGTTGTCAGAAAACAAAAAAACTGATGCAGAAAGGACGAGTTGGCTAGAGGAGCAAGGCTATAAAGTAATACGCTTTACCAACAATGAAGTGTTATCGGGAATTGATAATGTATTAGATAAAATTTTAACCAAGTTAAAAGCTCCCCCACAGGGGGCGGGGGGGGCTCCGGCTGGTAAGATTTTAATGGCTACGGTAAAAGGCGATGTGCACGATATTGGTAAAAATATCGTATCAGTGGTATTGGCTTGTAACAATTATGAGATTGTAGATTTAGGAGTGATGGTGCCACCAGAGGTAATTATAAACCGTGCTATAGAAGAACAGGTAGATGTTATTGGTCTTAGCGGATTAATTACGCCTTCTTTGGATGAGATGGTTTTCTTGGCTAAAGAAATGGAGCGCCAAAACTTTAATGTACCCTTATTGATAGGTGGAGCAACTACCAGTAAAGCACACACCGCGGTTAAAATAGACCCGGTGTATAAACATGCCGTTGTGCATGTAAATGATGCATCTAGAGCGGTAACCGTTGTGGGCGATTTACTTCAAAAAGAATCTTCAGATAGTTATAAAAAGTCGGTAAAGCTAGATTACGAGAGCTTTAGGAAAAAGTTTTTGAATCGTTCCAAGCATAAAGAATATCTGACTTTGGAACAGGCTAGAGCTAATAAATTAAAAATCGATTTTAAGCCGGAAGACATTGTAAAACCAATGGTTTTAGGAACTACGGTTTTAGAAGATTTTGATTTGCGAGAGCTGATAGACTTTATAGACTGGACACCGTTTTTTAGAAGTTGGGATTTACATGGTAAATATCCTGACATTTTAGAAGATAAAGTGGTTGGTGCACAAGCAAAAGAATTGTTTTCAGATGCGCAGAAAATGCTCGTAGAAATAGTAGAACAAGAATTGCTAAAGGGAAAAGCCACTTTTGGATTGTTTCCTGCCAATCAGATAAACGATGATGACATTGAATTGGGCCTGCCAGGTAATGAAACCACTGTTTTTAGAACGCTAAGGCAGCAAACCAAAAAACGAGAGGGAGTGCCAAATATCGCGTTAGCAGATTTTATTGCACCAAAAGAAAGTGGGTTGCAAGATTATATTGGCTGTTTCTGTGTTTCGGCAGGTTTTGGTACCAAAGAATTAGCAGAAAGGTATGAGGCTGCACATGATGACTATTCTAGTATAATGGTCAAGGCGTTAGCAGACCGTTTGGCAGAGGCATTTGCAGAATATTTACACAAAGAGGTGCGTACCAATTATTGGGGTTACGCCAAAGCCGAGAATTTAGACAATACGGAACTAATCAAAGAAAGTTATCGTGGTATACGCCCTGCACCGGGTTACCCTGCCTGTCCAGATCATTTAGAGAAGCTAACCATATGGGAATTGATGCAGGTAAAAGAAACTATTGGTGTGGAATTAACAGATAGTTTGGCCATGTGGCCTGCAGCCAGTGTAAGTGGCTATTATTTTGCGCATCCAGAGGCAAAATACTTTGGGTTAGGAAAGATAAAAGAAGATCAAGTGCACGATTTTGCCAATCGAAAAGGTATAGAAAAGGAAATTGCAGAAAGATGGTTGGCCCCTAATATTGCAGAAGCTCCTTAACCCGCCAAGGGTAATATTGATTAAAGCGATAAAAGTTTGAAAACTAACAACTAAATATGGTCCCGATAAAGCCCTATTTCGTTCTGAAAGGGCAAGGGGAGAGGCTTATGAAGGTAACCGAACACATAGCAAACGCCAAAGGAGAAACGTTATTCAGTTTTGAAATTGTACCTCCGGTAAAAGGGAAAAACATACAAGATTTGTATGATAATATAGACCCGTTAATGGAGTTTAAACCTCCATTTATAGACGTTACTACCTCTAGGGAAGAGTACGTTTACATAGAAAAAAATGGCCTCTTGGAGAAAAAGGTTACACGTATGCGTCCGGGTACCGTTGGTATTTGTGCGTCTTTACAATACAAATACAATGTAGATACCGTGCCCCATGTATTATGTGGCGGTTTTACAAAAGAGGAGACGGAATATATGTTGGTAGATTGCCAATATTTGGGGATAGACAATGTTATGGCACTACGTGGGGATGCCATGAAGGGAGAGCAATATTTTAGTCCTTGTGAAGGTGGGCATAGCTATGCTAAAGGTTTGGTAGAACAAATTGCAGCTCTAAACCAAGGTAAGTATTTAATTGACGAATTAAAGATGGAACATACACCAAATTTCTGTATTGGTGTGGCGGGTTATCCAGAAAAACATTTGGAGGCGCCAAGTCTTCAAAATGATTTAAAACGATTAAAAGAAAAGGTAGATGCAGGAGCAGACTATGTGGTAACCCAAATGTTTTTTGATAATAAAAAGTATTTTGAATTTGTAGATGCCGCAAGGGCTATGGGTATTACCATTCCCATAATACCAGGTATAAAGCCATTGGCCGTTCAAAAGCATTTACGTTTGTTGCCACAAGTGTTCTGGGTAAATTTACCAGAAGATTTAATAGATGCGGTAGAGGCTTGCCCAGATAACAAAGCGGTAAGGCAAGTGGGTATAGAATGGGCCATACAGCAATGTAAAGAATTAAAAGATGCTGGCGTTCCTGTCTTGCATTATTACTCTATGGGTAAATCTAGCAATATTAAAGCTATTGCGGCCGCCTTGTTTTAATTAACATAACCCTTGTGCATATCTTTGGTAGATTGCCCTAGTATTAAATACCTTTGGGGGCTTATGAAAAAAGCTTGGATACTTTTTTTCTTGGTTTTGCCGTTATGCGCTAGGGCACAGCAAAAACAAGATGCTCCACATTTTGTACTAGAGGCCAATCAGTTTTATGGTTCTGTACTATTACATAATACAGATATTTCGCACTTAATTACCAACCATCCGGGCGGTGTTATTTTAGGATTCAATAGAAAACGCTTTGGCAAACAAAAGTGGGAAGCAGATTTTGGTTATCCAGATACAGGTTTCACCTTTGTGTATCAAGATATGAACAGTGCTACTCTAGGAGAGCATTTTGGGCTCTATGCGCATTACAATTTCTATTTCCTTAAACGAAATTTACAGTTTAGAGTAGCACAGGGCATTAGCTACAATACCAATCCGTACGATAAAGCCAATAACTTTAGGAACAATGCCTACGGTTCTCATTTATTGAGTTCTACAATGGTAATGCTTAATTACAACAAAGAGCGACTTATTGACCGTTTTGGTGTTAAGGCGGGTTTGTCTTTGATCCATTATTCCAATGCTAATTTTAAGGCACCCAACACCTCTACCAATACTTTTGCGTTCAATTTGGGTGTTACGTACGATTTAAATGCAGAAGATAGACCAGATTTTATTACGTATGATAAGGAACCAAAATATACGGAACCAATTAAGTGGAATTTGGTTTTGCGTGGCGGCGTTAATGAGAGCGATGTGGTAAATAGTGGCCAGTATGGTTTTATAATTGCATCGGCATATGCAGACAAACGTCTGGGAAGAAAAAGCGCTATTCAATTTGGGGCAGATGCTTTCTTTTCTAATTTTTTAAAGGAACTTATTGCGTTTCAAGCAACTTCTTTTCCAGAAATGGATGTTCAGGTAGATGATGATTACAAACGTGTAGGATTATTTCTGGGGCATGAGCTGTTTGTAAACAAATTAAGTGTGGTTACCCAATTAGGCTATTATGTGTATTATCCTTTTGATTTTGAAGGTAAAGTCTACAATAGAGTAGGTTTAAAACGTTACTTTGGCAATAAGGTTTTTGGTGCAGTTACCTTAAAATCTCATGGTGCGGCCGCAGAGGCGTTGGAATTTGGTATTGGAGTACGATTATAATTTAGGATGATGCAGAGAAGAAAATTAATAGTGGTTTTTTATAGTGCTATGGCACTTATCTTTCTAGGTTGTAATTCAGAAGATGCTTCGGATTGTTTTCAAAATGCTGGCGATTTGCAACAGATTGAAGTTGCTTTGCCCAACTTTACCAAGATAACTGTATTTGAGCAACTTAACTTAGTACTTAAACAAGGGCCAGAACAGAAAGTTGTCATAGAATCAGGGGAATATCTTTTAAATGAAATTTCTGCGGAAGTTGAAGAGGGGCGTTTAATTGTACAGAATGAAAATGGCTGTAACCTGCTTCGGGATTATGGATTGTCTACGGTATATGTTACAGCGCCCAATATAGAGGAAATACGAAGCAGCACCGGGCTTACCATTTCTAGTGATGGGGTATTAAGTTATCCTACGCTACGCTTGGTCTCGGAAAGTTTTATTAATCCAGATACGGAAACCACAGATGGTTCTTTTGAACTCGATTTAAATACCACAACCGTGTCTATAGTGGTAAACGGAATTGCTTACTTCAATCTAAAAGGCAATTCTACCAACCTTGATATCACTGTTGCCGCTGGAGATACGCGTATTGAAGCGCAAGAACTTATAACTACCAATGTAAATCTAAACCATAGGGGTTCCAATGACATTTTGGTAAATCCGCAAGAACGCCTAATTGGGGTTATTAGAGGCTATGGAGATGTACTAAGTTTTAATAGGCCAGAAACGGTTAGGGTAACAGAAGATTTTAGGGGAAAACTTATTTTTAAAGACTAGTATGGCTTGGTGGAATATCCTTTTTGGCATTTTTAGCCGTAAAAAACCAGTATCACTGGCTAACTTAGAAGGAAAATCCTATGTAAATTCTGCCTTAGGCAATTTGGTTTTAGAAAATAAAGTGCCAGGTATTTCTGTTACCATACTCAAAGGAGGAAAAGTTTATTTACAGAAAGGCTATACCAATAACAACCTGCAGCAAAAAGCCATTGAGCCCGAGCATTCGATGTTTAGAATTGCTAGTATTTCTAAATGTATAACGGGATTGGCATTTGGCAAAATGGTAGAGCAAGGTTTGGTTTCTTGGGACGATTCTTTTTACAAGCATGTGCCTGATTACCCTAAAAAAAAATATGACTTTACGCTTAGGCAATTGGCAAGTCACACCGCGGGAATACGTAGTTACAAGGGTAAGGAATATGCTTGGAACAAGCCATGGGAGATAGCAGAGAGTATTGCTTTTTTTAAAGACGACCCTTTAGTTTTTGAACCCGGAAAAGGGTATTTGTACAATAGTTTAGATTTTGTTTTACTCGCTATAGCCCTACAAAATGCTGCAAAAATGCCTTTTGAAGATTATGTAAGTAAAGAAATTCTAACTCCGTTAGAAATGCATCAAACTAAATCTCCAAGAAAGGTGGTAGATACTGTGCCGTTTTTTACACGATGCGGATTGAGTTTCAGAGCGGCAAGTGAGGTGAATAATTATTATAAACTGGCAGGTGGTGGTTATTTGTCTACGAGTGCGGATATTGCCAAATTGGGACAAGAACTACTGCAGCAAACCATATTGAAACCAGAAACGTATAAAGAATTGCTCACCGCCCAAGTGGTAAATGGAAAAAGCACGTATTACGGATTAGGTTTTCAGGTAAGTCAAGATGTTTTGGGTAGAAATTATGTTGGCCATATTGGTAACAGTGTTGGCGCTTATTCCAATTTATTCGTTTACCCAGAACAGCAACTGGTCGCGGTTTTACTTACCAATTGTACAGACCCCAAGGTGCAACCGTTTTGGGATGATATTTTGACCAAAATAGCCTAATTTATTTATCGGCTTCCGCCGCAAAAGCTTCGCAAAGGTCTAGCGTCTCTTGTACGTCTGCTAGGGTGGTACGTGGATTAATTAAACACATGCGCAACACAATTTGATTGTTTAAAATGGTGGTTACCAATAATGCCTTTTGCGAGCTAACTACCTTCTCAGATATATATTGGTTAAGCTTGTCTAACTTTTTAGCAGAATAATTCTTGCCGATGGGGTTGTACCTAAAATTGATAATAGCTAAGGTTGCCGGGTGTACTATTTCCCACAGACTACTTTTTCGCATCTGTTCTTCTAGCTGTTCTGCCAAGTCCATATTGTACGCAATAGCATCACGAAAGGATTGCAAACCGTAGGTTTTGATAGACATATAGAATTTTAAAGCGCGGAAACGTCTGGTAAGCTGTATGCCTAAATCATAAAAATTAATTTCAGAGGTATTTCCCTCTACATCTCGCAGGTATTCTGGTTTTTCTGTGAAGGTGTGGCTTAAATGTTTGTGATTTCTAACCAATAAACATCCCATTTCATAAGGTTGGTACAACCATTTATGTGGGTCAATGGTAACAGAATCTGCTTTTTCTATGCCTTTTAGCGCCGTTTTACCTTTAGGTGCTAAAATAGCCGCACCGCCATAGGCACCATCAATATGAAACCATATATCTTCTTTCTTGCAAATGGTAGCCAATTCTGTTAATGGGTCTACTGTTCCTGTATTAGTGGTGCCGGCGGTGCCAATTAGGCAAAATGGTTGTAAGCCTGCTAAACGGTCTTTGGCAATGGCATTTTTTAGTTTGTTAATTGGGAAGTTAAATTCACTATCCGTAGGTATAATCCGTACTTGTTCTTCGCTAAAACCAATTACGCGAATGGCCTTTATATTAGAACTGTGGGCCTGGTCTGATAAATAAATTACGGCTTTAGAAAAGTCCTTTCCACATTTTATATTACGGGCGGTGGTTAAAGCGGTTAAATTGGCCATAGAACCACCAGAGGTAAAAATTCCACCGCCTTTCCTTTTAGGGAAGCCGAAAATCTTTAACAGCCATTGTATGGTAATAATCTCTAGCTCTGCGGCTGCAGGGGATGCAGACCATCCGCCAGAGAAAACATTAAAACCGGTTGCCAATGCATCTGCCATAACGCTCACATAGTTACTTGGCCCAGGTACAAAAGAATAGGCTTTAGGGTGTGAAAGCAAGGTGCTATTGGCCATAACATTCTTTAAAACAAAGTCTAAAACTTTTTGTGCGTCCATTCCTTTTTCTGGGGCTTCTTCCAAAAAGATAGAATCCATTTCTGCACGTGTGCCTACTGCCACCGGTAGTTTTTTATCTTGGGTCAAATGATGGTCCACAATGGCGTCAACAATTTCATATCCTAAAGATTTCATCTCTTCTTTAGACAGTTCCAAACGTGGATTAGACGTGCTCATGCAATAGACTTTATTTTTTGCAAAGATACCCATCGCCCTAGCCAAATAAAACTTTACTGCAGTATTCTTTTAAAAGAACATAGAAAGATGAGGTTAGCTGATATATATCATATTTTACCTAAGCAAACCCAGATACTTTTACAGCATAATTAAAATAATCAGGTATGACAACGTATAACGAATTTTTAGGAGAGTATAGAAAAAACGAAAGAGGATATGCTAGCGTCTTTATTATAGCACAAAGCTGTTTGGGTTCTGTTGCTGCAATGGCAGTTTTAATGCAAGGCATTGGTATTTACCAGATGGTACAATTGTTTTTAGTAGTGATGGGGTGTATGTCTTTTAATGCGGCAGTCTTGGCACAACTACCTTCTAAGATTACATTTAATATATTTATTTTGAGCCTTTTGGTAAGTGGCCTAGTTTTAGGGGCTAATTTAATGTAAGGTGAAAACAGACATAAATTCTAGGGAAGATGTTGCTCTTCTAGTACATCGCTTTTACGATAGGGTGCGTAAAGATAAAGAGATAGGTCATTTTTTTAATGAGACCATAAAAGATTGGCCTGCTCATTTAAATAAGCTTACAGACTTTTGGGAGAGCAACCTCTTTTACCAACAAAAATATTTGGGAAACCCGCTGTTGGTGCACGCAGAAGTAGATGCAAAGTTTAAGGGAGCCATAGACAATTATCATTTTGGAATTTGGCTACGCCATTGGATTGCTACCTTAGATAGTCATTTTGAAGGCACAGTTACAGAAAAAGCCAAACAACGCGCAAGAAATATGAGTGTGCGTATGTTTTTTGAGATTTATGAACACCGTAAACTTAGGCAGATGTAAGCTCGGTAAATAGGCTTTCTAAATTTTTGTTTTTTCTACTTAATTGTAAAGTTTTAAGCTGATTGTCATGCGCAAAATCAAAAACGGCAGGGCGCATGTCTTTTTGGGTGTCAAAAGTAATTTCGTAGACAAAACCACCTGTATTTTTAACATGCACGGCATTAGGAAGCTTTTGTAATAGCACATCTTCCACACGGTAATCAAACTCTACTTCAATAATTTGTTGTTCCGTTTGTCTTAAATCTTCTAGTGATTTATCTGCCACTAATTTTCCTCTGTTTATAATAATTACTCGGTCGCAAACGGCTTCTACCTCTTTCATAATATGGGTAGAAAGCATCACGGTTTTATTTTTACCAATTTCTTGTATTAGTTTTCTTATTTCAATAAGCTGATTAGGGTCTAGGCCAGTGGTGGGTTCATCTAGAATTAATACCTCAGGGTCGTGCAACAAAGCAGCGGCAAGACCAACGCGTTGGCGATACCCTTTAGAAAGTTGGCCAATTTTTTTGTGGGCCTCTGGTGTTAATCCCGTTTGTGTTATAACTTCTGCAATACGCTCTTTTTTTACCTTATGTATCTGAGCATTAAACATAAGGTATTCTTTAACGTACATGTCTAGGTATAAAGGATTATGCTCCGGTAAAAAGCCAATACTGGCTTGTACGTCTTTGGCGTGTGTAGTAACATCAAAACCATTTACAGTGGCGCTACCTGTATCTGCAGCGTGAAAAGTGGTTAATACACGCATCATAGTAGACTTGCCAGCACCATTTGGACCTAGAAAGCCAACAATTTCTCCTTTATCAATAGAAAAGGAGATTTGGTCTAGGGCTATTTGTTCACCGTAAGTTTTTACAATATCTTTTACAACTATGGACATATACAGGTATTTACTGTCAAAAGTACGTTTTACTTATTTTTTTAAGAAGTGAATTTTAGGATAATTGAAAAAGGGTGGTTTTGTAAGATATACTTTGGGGAAAGTGTCTATTGCTATGCGATTTTAATAATAAATCGGCTTTTTTATGTAATAAAAATCAGCAATAATGTAGTTTTTGTTAAAAATTCTAAAAATTAAAAAATTAACTTTGTCATTCATAAAGAAAGGGTAATCTTAGCCAAACATTTACAAGAAGATGAGCAAATTATATTTCTGGAACCGTTTTTATTTTTACTTCTTTTTCCAAAGAGGTACGGGACTGTTCTAGCTATATGTAACTAAATAAAACAATAAGGTCCCGATGTTAAATTCGGGACTTTTTTTTTGCAATGGATTTAAAAATAGCCATACAGGGAATAAAAGGGAGTAACCACCACAAGGTAGCTAAAGACTATTTTGGTGATGCCATAAACTTGGTAGAGTGCATGTCTTTTGATAAGTTGGTGGCCAGCGTTCTAGATGGTACTGCAGACAAAGCGGTAATGGCCATAGAAAACTCTATTGCGGGGAGCATAATTCCCAATTACAATTTAGTTTACCATAATAATTTGCATATTATAGGGGAGCAATATCTAAACATTAACCATAATTTAATGGTGTTAAAAGGGCAAGATATTTCTAAAATTACGGAAGTACGCTCGCACCCTATGGCTTTGTTACAGTGCATGGATTTTTTAAAGCAGTATGACCATATTAAATTGGTAGAAGATGTGGATACGGCAGAAACAGCAAAACAAATCCAAGAAAATCAATTAGCGCATGTAGCCGCAATTGCCCCAGATGTAGCTGCCGAGTTGTATAATTTAGAAATTATAGCGCCGGCCATACAAACCATAAAAAATAACGCTACGCGTTTTATTATCCTGAAAAAGGAGAACAAAGAATGGCCTAAGGAAGCAATTAACAAAGCGTCTCTTAGGTTTATTACAGACCATAAAAGAGGTAGTTTGGCAACCGTACTTAATGTGATGAGCGATTGCCATTTAAACCTAACTAAAATACAATCCCTACCCGTAATTGAAACCCCTTGGAAGTACGCTTTTTTTGTAGATGTAACATTTGATGCGTATCAAAATTTTGCTAAAGCGAAAAGTTTACTAAAAATAATGGCAGAAGATTTTAGGGTGTTGGGAGAATATAAAAATGCATTGATAAAATGACAACGGCAGACAGATTAAACTCGGTACAAGAGTACTACTTCTCTAGAAAATTAAGAGAGGTGCGTGGTCTTATGGCAGATGGGAAGCCCATAATCAATATGGGCATAGGTAGTCCAGATTTGGCACCTTCGCCTAAGGTGTTACAAACACTTAGTGCAGCTATTTTAGATGCAGGGGCACACCAGTATCAGAGTTATCAGGGCTTACCAGAATTACGATTGGCAATTGCCAAATTTTATCAAGATAAATTTAAAGTATCGGTAAATGCCAATACAGAGGTATTGCCTTTAATGGGGTCTAAAGAAGGGATTATGCACATTAGCATGGCATTTTTAAATGTGGGAGATGAAGTGCTTTTGCCCAACCCAGGATACCCCACCTATGGATCGGTTACCAAATTGGTAGAAGCAGTACCAAAAACGTACGATTTAACTGCGGAGAATGGATGGTTTCCAGATTTGGAAGTGCTGGAGAAAGAAGATTTAAGCAAGGTTAAATTAATGTGGGTGAGTTATCCGCATATGCCAACAGGAGCAACCGCAACCACCGAGCAAATGCAAGAACTATTGGCATTTGCCAAGCGCAACTCTATTTTATTGGTGAATGACAATCCGTATAGTTTTGTTTTGGCCAATAACCCAACCAGTATGTTATCCTTGCCAGGAGCAAAAGAAGTGGCCTTGGAGTTAAATTCATTGAGCAAAACTTTTAATATGGCAGGTTGGCGTGTAGGAATGCTATTGGGGAATGCTGATTACATTAATGCAGTACTTAAGGTAAAGAGCAATATGGATTCCGGAATGTTCTATGGTATTCAAAAAGGAGCTGTAGCTGCTTTAGAAAGCGGTAAGGAATGGTTTGAAGCTTTAGACGAGATCTACCAAAAAAGAAGAGCTTTAATCTATCAATTAGCAGATAAATTGGGGTGTACCTATGATACCAATGCTGTTGGTATGTTTGTTTGGTGCAAACTACCGGCAGGTGTCAAAGACGCAGAAAGTTTTGTTGATGAGGTGTTGTACGATAGGAATATTTTTATTGCGCCAGGTACCATTTTTGGAACAAACGGTGAGGGATATATTCGTTTTTCGCTTTGCGTAAAAGAAGAGAAAATACAAGAAGCCATAGAAAGATTCTAAACATGAAAGTAGTTGTAGTTGGCATTGGTTTAATTGGAGGCTCTTTCGCAAAAGACATTCGGGAAACGCATCCAGAAGTACGCATAGAGGGTATAGAAGCAAATACTTCGCATATAGAAGAAGCTATCAATTTGGGTTTAATAGATGCGGCTACCACCTATAAGGGTTTAGCAGATGCAGATGTGGTAATTGTAGCTATTCCAGTAACAGTTTTGGCTAAAGAGTTACCCATCATCCTAGACTATGTTGGGGAAGAAACAGTGGTGATTGATGCTGGTTCTACCAAAGCACAAATTTGTAAGGTTGTAGCGGAACATCCAAAACGTAGAAATTATTTGGCTTGCCATCCTATAGCAGGTACCGAGTATTCTGGGCCATCTGCAGCAATTAGTGGATTGTACAATGGCAAAACCAACATAATCTGTGAGGTAGAGCAAACCGCATTTAAATTACAAGAAAAAGCCTTGGCCTTATTTGAAAAATTAGGCATGAGAATCCGGTACATGAATCCCGATAATCATGATAAACATATAGCTTACGTATCGCATCTGTCACACATTAGTTCCTTTATGTTAGGAAAGACGGTTATTGAGAAAGAAAAAAATGAGCGTGATATTTTTGACATGGCTGGTAGTGGATTTGAGAGTACGGTGCGGTTAGCCAAAAGTTCCCCTGCAATGTGGGCACCAATTTTTGAGCAAAACAAAGCAAATGTGTTAGAAACATTAACGGAGTACATTAATAACTTAGAATCTTTTAAAAAAATGATGGAGAATGATGATTTTGATGGACTATATGAAGAAATGAACAATACCAATAGAATAAAACAAATATTAAACGGAATACCACTTACTAAAAAATAGAGATTAGGATTATGGAAAATTCAAAAAAGATGAGGAAATGGTTGGATGATATGGCGTTGCCACATCCCTTAGTAGTTGCAGGACCATGTAGCGCAGAAACCGAAGAGCAGGTGCTTAAAATTGCACACCAGCTTAAAGATACGGATGTAAATTATTACCGTGCCGGTATATGGAAACCAAGAACAAGACCAGGAAATTTTGAAGGAGTAGGCGCCATAGGACTAAAGTGGTTGCAAAAAGTAAAAGAAGAGACAGGTTTAAAAACGGCCACTGAGGTTGCTAATAAAGCACATGTAGATTTGGCTTTGGAGCACGATGTAGATATGCTGTGGATTGGTGCACGTTCTACGGTGAGTCCTTTTATAATGCAAGAATTGGCAGATGCCTTAAAAGGAACAGATAAAATAGTCTTGGTAAAGAATCCTGTGAACCCAGATTTGGCCTTATGGTTAGGTGGTATAGAGCGTTTGCATACGGCAGGGATTAAAAAATTAGGAGCCATCCATAGAGGGTTCTCTACCTATGAGAAGACCAAGTATAGAAATATACCAGAATGGCAAATGGCTATTGAATTCCAGAATAGATTTCCAGATTTACCTTTAATCAATGATCCATCGCATATTACAGGTAAGAGAGATATGATTTTTGATGTTTCTCAGACGGCTTTAGATTTAAATTTTGATGGTTTGATGATTGAAACACACCATGATCCAGATAATGCATGGAGTGATGCCGCTCAACAAGTTACTCCAGAAAAATTGGTTCAGATTATGAGAGATTTAAAGATCAGAAAAGAGAGTGATTCAGAGGCGGAATATAATGCGCAATTGAGTAACCTTAGAGCACAGATTGATGTTATAGACAACCAGTTGATTGAGACTTTAGGTAAAAGAATGAAGGTTTCTGATAGTATCGGTGAGCTTAAAAAACAGAAGAATGTTGCTGTACTTCAATCGAACAGATGGAATCAAATTTTAGGTGCAATGATTTTAGAAGGGGAAAGCAAAGGCTTAAGTGAAGAGTTTGTGCTTCGTATGTTCAAAGCTATCCACCAAGAATCTATCAATCACCAAGAAAAGATAGTAAACGGTTAAGAGTAACATAACTTTATAAATACAAAACATCCGTAATATGCGGATGTTTTTTTATGTTTGACCTTTAAAAATGTAAGAAAAAAGTTACATTACTATAAAATTCTAAATAATAACCAGTTAGAGGTATAATCAACCATTTTAATCTATCAAAAATATGAAGAAACTAGTATCGCTTACCTTCTTGTTAATAGCATCAATTGCCATGAGGGCTCAGTCTTATATTGGCTATTTAACAGACAATTACAGTGGGGTAAACAGTGTAATTTCTAACCCTGCAAACATAGCAGATTCACGGTTTAAAACAGATATCAATTTAATAGGCGCTAGCGGTTTTTTGGCTAATGATTATGTGGGAGTAGGGTTTTCAGATTTGGTTTCCAGCGATTTTGATTATGATACAGATGCGTTATTGACGCTTTCTGATAACAATAACTTTTCTGGTAATGCAGATGTATTAGGTCCGTCATTTATGTTCAATGTTGGTAAAAAATCTTCTATAGCCATATTTACCAGAGCAAGAAGTTTTGCGACGGGTAATGAATTTAATGGGGAAAGTATAGACGACCTGGATGATAGTATTGATGAAAGTCAAGATTTTTTGGTAAACGAAGGTGATTTTTTTGCCGCTGGTCATGGTTGGGCAGAAGTTGGCATTACATATGCCCAAGAGTTGATGAATAAAGAAGAACATTTTTTAAAAGGTGGTCTATCAATAAAATATTTAAAAGGATTTGGAAACGCATATGTAACTGGTAGAAATGTTACCATTGATTATGATGCGGATGGCGCTACATTACCAGATAATTCTACTATCGGAACTTTAGAATCTACAGGAGATTTGATTTATGGGCGTGCTGACCAATATGATGTTGAAGATTACGATTATGAGGTGCCAGATGCCAATGGATTAGGGTTTGACCTTGGTTTTGTTTATGAGTGGAGACCAGATTATCAAGATTACGTGGTAACAGATGCTGACGGAGAAAAAACCGTCATGAAAGATAAAAACAAGTACAAGCTAAAATTTGGTTTGTCACTTACAGATGTTGGTGCTGTAAACTATAAGGGTAGCTTGGTAGATTCTTACAATATAAATAATACCATTACCCAAGATGATTATGATAATATTGAGGATTCTGATGATTTACAAAACTTATACACGTTTACACAAACTACAGAAGATTTAAAAGCAGGTTTGCCAACAGCTTTACATTTCAATGCAGATTGGAATATTAAAAATCATTTTTATCTAAACTTCAATACTGATATTTCCATGCGTTCTGCAGGGGAAAATAATTTGCGAACTGCAAACGTATTTTCATTGACTCCACGTTTTGAGAGCAAGTGGTTTAGTTTTTATTTGCCAGTAAGCAATTATCAATACAGTGGTTTACAGGTTGGTGCAGGCTTGCGTGCCGGTCCCCTTTATCTTGGGTCGGGTTCTTTGATTTCTACCTTTACAAAGAATGAAATACAAGGAGCAGATGTGTATGCTGGATTAAAAATTCCAGTGTATTATGGTCAACCCAAAGATTCAGATGGTGATGGTATTCCAAATAAAGAAGATGGTTGTCCAAAAAAGGCAGGTCCAGTAGAAAATAACGGTTGTCCATGGGGAGATACCGATGGTGATTCTGTCTTGGATAATGAAGATCAATGTCCAGAAGAGGCAGGTCCTGTCGAAAACAACGGTTGCCCATGGGTAGATACCGATGGTGATACGTTGTTAGATAATGAAGATCAATGTATAGATGTAGCCGGGCCAGCAGAAAATAATGGGTGTCCTTGGCCAGATAGTGATGGAGATTCTGTTCTTGATAAAGATGATAATTGTCCTGATGAAATGGGTACGGTAGCCAATAACGGTTGTCCAGAACCGGTGGTTACGGCCGAGGTTCAAAAGTCTTTGAACGAGTATGCAAAAACTATCTTGTTTAATACAGGTAAATCAACATTAAAAGATGAGTCAACACCTGTATTGGTAGATATCATAGGTATTTTAAATGAATACCCTAATGCAAATTTCACCATTGAGGGGCACACGGATAGCATAGGTTCAGAGGCTACCAATCAAAAATTATCTGAGAAGAGAGCGCAAGCTGTGTTACAATTTTTAATAGATGGTGGTATTTCTCCAGCAAGGTTAACTGCTATTGGCTATGGGGAGAGTAAGCCAATTGCCACCAATATGTATAAGGATGGTAGAAAGAAAAATAGACGTGTGGAGATTAACTTGGCCCAATAGTCAAAGTATTTAAAATAAAAAGCCCGGTAAATCCCGGGCTTTTTTTATATACAACTGTAACAATGACAAAAGTTTAGCATCTTTAAGGATAAATAGGAAAAAAATCCAATCAATCATGAGAAAAATAATTACACTAGTTTGCATTGCGCTAAATTTTACAGGTCTTGCCCAACGTATGATAGAAAGTGAGGTGGGGGAGTTTGACGAAATCAAAGTATTTGATTTGATAGAAGTAAACTTGATACAATCTGATGAGGATAAGATTATTATTAAAGGTAAAAACGTAGAAGATATTACCTGGACCAATAGAAATGGAGTGCTAAAGCTTCGCATGCAATTGGACAAAAAGTTTAGGGGAGAAGACACTTTTATAGAGGTGTACTACAAAGATATAGATGTTATAGATGGTAATGAAGGTGCTAGAATAGTTTGTAATGAACTGGTGAGTCAAAACAAATTAGAGGTGCGTGTGCAAGAAGGCGCTAAAATTACCATTGGTATGGAAGTCAATTATGTAGAAATGCGCGCGGTTACTGGCGGTATTATTGAGGCCTCTGGCTTAGCAGAAAGTCAGTCCATTGTCCTAAATACAGGTGGTATTTTTGAAGGGAGAGAGCTGCGCACAGCAGATACAGACATAAAAATTTCTGCAGGTGGAGAAGCAGAGTTGTTTGCATCAGAAAGTGTTGCTATAAATGTGCGTGCTGGCGGGGATGTAGATGTGTACGGTAATCCTAAAAAAGTTAATAAAAAAACACTTGTAGGTGGTAGAATCCGTTTTGTGGACTAACACAAATAGGTACGAATAAAAAAGACTCCCCAAGGTAGCCTTGGGAAGTCTTTTTTAATATCAGGTTTTAGGATTAACCTTTTTTAAAGATGTAACGGGTAATAAAAATACCT
The DNA here is from genome assembly GCF_011882165.1 of Croceivirga sp. JEA036. NCBI lineage: Bacteria > Pseudomonadati > Bacteroidota > Flavobacteriia > Flavobacteriales > Flavobacteriaceae > Croceivirga > Croceivirga sp. JEA036. The sequence goes on along the minus strand of NZ_JAATON010000002.1, from coordinate 221,746 downwards.
TGACCATCACCTTTACCACCTTCACTTTCAACGGCACTTATCACGTGTTCTAAAATCCATCCTTCCGCAATCATATCATTAATCATAGAAGTGATTAGAGCATCGTTCGCTGCAATGTTTTGAAAACGAATACCACCAATATTATAGAAGTTTAATAGCTTCGTTTCTGCAAAATTCTTAACACGAATTTCATCTCTTTTAGATTTGTTCCTGGTATTGTCCTCTTCTGTTTGTATAGAAGTAAATTCTTTGTAATCCTTGTCTTCTAGGGCGTTAATTATTCTGGATCTACCCAAACCGTTGGGTACAATAGATTCTACACTGGTAACTACTTTGTACTGTTGTGCAAAAGCGCTTAATGTGCTTACTAATGCAAATGCGATAAAAAATACTAGTTTTTTCATGTTGATATGTTTTGATGATTAATATTGATGCTTATTGCAACGGGTAATCCTCAATAAAATTGTTTCTTTGTTCTTTAATAAAAAGTTACGATTACAATTGTATGGAGGGCATCGTTTATAAATCTACCGGAAGTTGGTATACCGTAAAAACCGCAGAGGGTATTTTTTATGAATGTAGGATTAAGGGTAAGTTTCGTATCAAAGGGATTAAAAGTACCAATCCTATTGCCGTTGGGGACCGCGTCCATTTCAAACTAGAAAATAAGGGGGACGAAACCGTTGGGGTAATTCATAAAATTGAAGAGCGTCAGAATTATATCATTAGAAAATCTGTAAATCTATCTAAACAAGTACACATTATTGCGGCCAATTTAGATCAGGTTTTTTTAATGGTGACTTTGAATAATCCTACTACGTTCTCTAGTTTTATAGACCGATTTTTAGTGACCGCTGAGGCATATGATATTCCAGCAGTGTTGCTCTTTAATAAAGCAGATACCTACGCTATAGAAGAGCGGGCAGAGATAGCATACCTAATGGAACTATACAAAAACATAGGTTACAAGGTTTTAGAAATTTCTGCTAAGGAAGGCAAGAATGTAGATTTGGTAAAAGCTATGATGATAGATAAAGTAAGCATGTTCTCTGGGCATTCTGGAGTCGGTAAATCTACCCTAGTAAATGCCTTAGAACCAGGTATGCAATTAAAAACAGCAGAAATATCTGAACAGCATTTACAAGGCCAACACACCACCACTTTTGCAGAGATGTACGACTTATCTTTTGGGGCAAGCATTATAGATACGCCAGGAATAAGAGGGTTTGGTATTGTAGAAATGGAAAAGGACGAAATAGGAGACTATTTTCCCGAATTTTTTGCTTTAAAATCCGAATGTAAGTTTAATAATTGTTTGCACTTAGATGAGCCTAAATGTGCCGTGAAAGAAGCTTTGGATAAGGATGAAGTTTCTTGGAGCAGGTATCGTAGTTATGTACAAATGCTTACTGAAGATTTAGACGAAAACTATCGGGTAGATATTTATAAAGATAAATAATGAAAACCGTTGTACAGCGCGTTACTAAAGCTTCAGTAACGGTAGAAGAACAAGTTATTTCTAAAATTGGGCATGGGGTGCTGGTTTTGGTGGGTATTACGGAAGATGACACCCAAGAAGATATAGACTGGCTATGCCGAAAAATAGTAAATCTTCGTATTTTTAATGACGCTGACGGTGTCATGAATGTGTCTTTAAAAGATAGCAATGGGGATGCCATTGTAGTTAGTCAGTTTACCTTGCAAGCCAGTACTAAAAAAGGAAATAGGCCTTCTTATATAAAAGCTGCAAAGCCAGATATTGCGGTTCCTTTGTACGAAGCTTTTGTACGCCAATTTGAGGAAGAATTAGAAAAAAAAGTAGGTACAGGTATCTTTGGTGCAGATATGAAAGTGGAATTGCTTAATGACGGGCCCGTAACTATAATTATTGATTCTAAAAATAGGGAGTAAGTAAACTTAGACAAACTATGAACATACAAAACGCACAACAAGCAGTAGACGAGTGGATAAAAACCCATGGAGTCCGTTATTTTAATGAACTAACCAACATGGCGCAACTTACAGAAGAAGTTGGGGAGGTAGCTCGTATTATTGCGCGCAGGTATGGAGAACAGAGCGAAAAAGAATCGGACAAAAACAAAGATTTAGGAGAAGAGCTTGCAGATGTAGTCTTTGTAGTTTTGTGTTTGGCGAACCAAACAGGAGTGAATTTACAACAAGCTTTTGAAAAAAAGTTGGATTTGAAAACCCAGCGGGATCATGACCGCCATCACAACAATGAAAAGCTTAAATAAGACTATCTTTGTTTCTTAGCTCTTGTGAATAAAAATCAATAAGATTGAAACTACATTTAACTGCTCCAGAGAATAAACTGCTGGATAAAGAAATACAGATTACAGGTTCTAAAAGTGAGACTAACAGGTTGTTACTTTTACAGGCCTTGTTTCCTAATCTAAAAATAGAAAATATCTCCAATTCAGATGATGCTCAAGTAATGCAAAAAGGCTTGGAAAAGCACTCTGGGGTGGTAGATATTCATCATGCAGGAACCGCAATGCGTTTTCTAACCTCTTATTTTGCTACCCAAGAGGGGAAAGAAGTTACCTTAACAGGCTCAAAGCGTATGCAAGAACGCCCTATTAAAATTTTAGTAGATGCACTTAAAAGTTTGGGTGCAGATATTACTTACGTGGCTAATGAGGGTTATCCGCCACTAAAAATAAAAGGGAAAAGGATAGCTAAGAACAGGGTAAGTTTGCCAGCTAATATTAGTAGTCAATATATTTCGTCTTTGATTCTGGTAGCGCCAAGTTTGCCAGACGGATTAGAAATTGAATTGGTAGGTAAAATTACTTCCGTGCCTTACATTAAAATGACTTTGGGCTTGTTAGATGAAATTGGTATTGTATCTACATTTAAAGATAATGTCATAGAGGTGATGCCAAAGGAAGAAGTTACGGGTAAAACCTTAACTGTGGAGTCTGACTGGAGCGCGGCCAGTTATTTTTACAGTATTGTGGCCTTATCCCCAATCAATAGTCAAATTCAACTCAGTGCTTATAAAGAACATTCTCTACAAGGAGATAGTGTTCTAGCTAGTATCTATAAAGAATTTGGTGTAGAAACCACCTATGGTGAACATACTATCATCCTAAAAAAAATAACGGAAGAACTGCCTGCAAAAATAGATTTAGATTTAGCGAACGCGCCAGATATAGCACAGACCATCGCCGTAACCTGCTACGGACTCGGAATGGAATGTTACTTAACCGGTCTGCATACACTACCCATAAAAGAAACGGATCGTTTGGCTGCAATGAAAACCGAGCTAGAAAAATTTGGAGCTCAAGTAAACACAACAGATGCTAGTTTAACATTAGAGGCGACTACCACAATGAAATCAGATGTTGCTATAGATACCTACAATGATCATAGAATGGCGATGGCCTTTGCTCCGTTGGCATTAAAAAAGTCATTTTTTGTGAACGATGCAGGGGTAGTTTCCAAATCGTACCCCGATTTTTGGCAAGATATGGAGCGTGTAGGCTTTAAAGTATCAGAAGTTTAAGGATTTAAATTGCTATTTACTTGACAACCCCTAGCTGCAGATTGTATATTTGCCATCCTTAAAAAAAATCTTAAGACCCAGATGAAATTATCTAACTTCAATTTTGATCTTCCAAAAGAGTTACTAGCAGAGTACCCTGCAGAGAACAGAGATGAGTCCAAATTAATGGTCATCCACAGGGAAACCGGTAAAATTGAACATCGCATGTTCAAGGATATGATAGACTATTTTGATGAAGGAGATGTTATGGTATTGAACAATACCAAGGTATTCCCTGCAAGACTTTTTGGTAACAAAGAAAAAACAGGAGCTAGAATTGAAGTTTTCTTATTGAGAGAATTGAATGAAGAGCAACGTCTTTGGGATGTGTTGGTAGACCCTGCACGTAAAATCCGTATTGGTAATAAATTATACTTTGGTGATGACGAAAGTTTGGTGGCCGAAGTTATAGATAACACTACATCAAGGGGTAGAACCTTACGTTTCTTGTATGATGGTTCTTATACCGATTTTAGAAGAAAACTTAGAGAACTAGGAGAAACTCCGTTACCTAAGTATATCAAAAGAGAGGTTACTCCAGAAGACGAAGACCGTTACCAAACCATTTATGCCAAGCACGAAGGTGCAGTAGCTGCTCCAACAGCTGGTTTGCACTTTAGCAAACACTTATTAAAGCGTTTAGAAATTAAAGGGGTAGATTTTGCAGAGGTAACCTTACACGTTGGTTTAGGTACCTTTAACCCCGTAGAGGTAGAAGACCTATCTAAGCACAAAATGGATAGCGAAGAATTGGTGATAGATGAAAGAGCTACAGAAATTGTAAATAATGCTAAAGCCAATAAAAAACGTGTTTGTGCAGTAGGGACTACGGTAATGAGAGGTTTAGAAAGTGCAGTTTCTTCAGAAAGAACCTTAAATACGTTTGAAGGTTGGACAAATAAATTTATCTTTCCACCTTATGATTTTAGCATTGCAGATTGCATGATAACTAATTTCCATTTGCCAAAATCTACTTTATTAATGATGATTTCTGCTTTTATGGGGCACGATTTAATGAAGAAATCATACAAGCAAGCTATATTAGAGAGCTATCGCTTTTACTCTTATGGTGATGCTATGTTGATTATCTAAGTTTAAAACATACTTATTATAATAAATAATTCCTGTCTGGATGCATGTCTGGGCAGGAATTTTACTTTCTTACCTTTGCACCAATGGCAGATAAAAAGGACATAAGGGCATTAACAAAAGAGCAATTGCGTAATTTTTTTGTAGCCCAAGGCGATAAAGCTTTTAGAGGCAACCAGGTGTATGAGTGGCTCTGGAAAAAATCTGCACATTCTTTTGAAGGTATGACCAATATCTCTAAAGAAACTAGAGATATGCTCGAAGCCAATTTTACTATTAACAATATCCGTGTAGACCAAATGCAAAGGAGTACGGATGGTACCATTAAAAATGCAGTAAAGTTGCATGACGATTTGGTGGTGGAGTCCGTTTTAATCCCTACAGAAACCAGAACTACAGCTTGTGTTTCTAGTCAGGTTGGGTGCAGTTTAGACTGTCGGTTTTGTGCCACGGCACGGCTTAAACGTATGCGCAACTTAAATCCAGATGAGATTTATGATCAAGTAGTGGCTATAGATAACCAAAGTAGGTTGTACCATGATAGGCCTTTAAGCAATATAGTATTTATGGGGATGGGAGAACCCTTAATGAACTATAATAATGTACTCAAGGCTATTGATATGATTACCTCAGAGGAAGGTTTGGGTATGTCTCCAAAGCGTATTACCGTTTCAACCTCCGGAGTGCCCAAGATGATTAAAAAAATGGCAGATGAAGAAGTGCGTTTTAAACTTGCGGTTTCCCTGCACTCCGCAATAGATGAGGTTAGAACCGCTATTATGCCATTTAACAGCACCTTTCCACTAAAAGATTTACGAGAAGCGTTGGAGTATTGGTATGCCAAAACCAAGAATAGAATAACCTATGAGTACGTTGTGTGGCGGGGCATTAACGATACTCAGAAAGACGTAGATGCCTTAGTTAAGTTCTGCAAATTTGCACCTTCCAAAGTAAATTTAATAGAATACAACCCCATAGATGATGGTGAATTTCAACAAGCTTCTGATGATGCTTTAAATAGATATATTACCACTTTAGAGAAAAACGGCATCACGGTTACGGTTAGGCGTTCTCGCGGAAAAGATATTGATGCGGCATGTGGGCAGTTGGCAAATAAAAGTTAATTCTTAACGTTCATCTAAAGAAATGCAACAGCGGTCTTAATTCTATCAAATGAGTGTGTTTGCCTTAGGCATTTTCCCTACATTTGACACCCAGAATCAAACAGACAATTTTTTTAAATTCATTGAAGGTAGCAGCGCAAATACGTGAACCCATAGAACAAGAAATGGTACTTTTTGAAAAAAAGTTCCATGAATCTATGTCTTCTAAAGTAGCGCTACTCAATAGAATTACCTACTACATTGTAAATAGAAAGGGCAAGCAAATGCGGCCTATGTTCGTGTTTTTAACCGCAAAGATGCTAAACGAAGGCGAGGTGGTAGAACGCACCTATACAGGCGCCTCTATCATTGAACTGATACACACGGCCAGTTTGGTACATGACGATGTGGTGGACGATAGCAACAAACGCCGTGGCTTCTTTTCTATAAACGCCTTATGGAAAAATAAGATTGCTGTTTTAGTGGGCGATTATCTATTTTCTAAAGGGTTATTGGTTTCTTTGGAACGTGGCGATTATGATTTACTACAGATAATTTCAGAATCTGTACGTTCTATGAGTGAGGGTGAGTTGTTACAGATAGAAAAGGCCCGTAAACTGGATATTACCGAGGAGGTTTATTACGAGATTATTCGTCAAAAAACGGCAACATTAATTGCTGCCTGTTGTAGTATGGGTGCAGCTTCGGTAAGGCCAGAATCTAAAGAGGTTGCTATATTTAAACGGTTTGGTGAGTTGTGCGGAATGGCGTTTCAAATTAAAGACGATTTGTTTGATTACGGTGAGGAACGCATCGGTAAACCAACAGGTATCGATATTAAAGAGCAAAAAATGACCTTGCCTTTGATTTATGCACTCAACCAAAGTTCAAAAGAAAAAAAGCGCTGGTTAATCAATTCCATCAAAAATCATAATAAAAACAAGAAGCGCGTAAAAGAAGTCATTGCCTACGTAAAAGAGGCCGGCGGTCTGGAATATGCTATTACCAAGATGATGGAATTTAAAGATGAAGCGCTTGGCCTACTAAAAGACTACCCGGATTCTCCCTATAAAGATGCACTAACGCTAATGGTTAATTACGTAGTGGAGCGAAAAAAATAACTACTTACCACTTTCTTTTTCAGATAGTTGCTAAAAATATTTTGCTAATATTTAATTTTAGGCAACCCTTTTAATTGTTTCTACGTCTATAATATTAGAAGACAATCTAAACACATTGAAGATTATACCTTTTTATACTAACGAAAAGTTGCTCATAAAAAAGGCACAAAAAGGAAATAGAGATGCCCAGCAGGCCATCTATGAACAATATGCGCCTAAAATGTTGAGTGTGTGCAGACAATACATTAAAGATGCACATTTTGCAGAAGATGTTATGGTAACTGCGTTTGTAAAGGTTTTTAAAGGATTGCAATCTTTTGAGTTTAAAGGAAGTTTTGAAGGCTGGGTTCGTAGAATTATGGTTAGGGAGAGCATTACCTATTTACGCAAAAAACAATTTGTAGTGTATGACGATGAGGTTTTTGAAAAACAACAACCTTCTTACCATTCCAGCACTGAACTAGATGTGGAATATGTACAACAATTGATTGATGCTTTGCCAGAGGGTTACAAGATGGTTTTTGTTTTGTATGCGGTAGAGGGGTACAAACATCAGGAGATTGCAGAATTACTAGATATTACTGTTGGTACTTCTAAATCGCAATTATCTAAAGCTCGTAAACAATTACAAGAAAATCTTAAGCTGCAAAAAGAATTTGATAACAGAACCATGCAGCAGTAAAAGAATTAGAAATGAATAAGTTAGAAAAACATATCAAAAATACCTTGGAGCAACGAAACCTGCAGCCCGCAGCTACCAGTTGGAATAAAATTGCATCGCAATTAGATGCTCCCGCCAAGAAAAAACCACTGGCGATTTGGTGGGCTGTAGCAGCAACTGTTATGGTGGCGTTGGGCCTCTTTACGTATTTTAAGGTATCAAATGTGGAATTTGATAGTCCTACCCAACTTGTGGAAGTGGAGAAAAATTCAAATACCAATCAAAAAGGAGAGGAACAAGTTAAAATTTCAACTACTAAAACCGTTGGAGAGAGTACTGTTGTGGTACAAGGAACTAGAATAAAAGACAAGGGAGAAAAGGAACTAGTAATAAAGAAGCAACAGTCTAATGTTGAACAAGTTATGCCGCCTAAAAAAGAAGAGTTGGCGCAAGCAATACCGGTAAAAGACCAGCAGCTAGATAGTTTGGTTAACGGTAAGTTGGCGCAAGTATTGGCAAAGGTAACGGCCTTGGAAGCATCTCAGAACGCTAGTTTATTGGATTCTGAAATAGACTCATTACTATTAAATGCTCAAAAAGAAATCTTACAAGAAAAAATACTGCGTCCAAATGGTAAGGTAGATGCCGTGGCTTTGTTGGCAGAGGTAGAAACTGAGCTGGACCAAAACTTTAGGGATAAAGTTTTTGATAAATTAAAAGACGGCTTTTTTAAGGTACGTACGGCCGTTGCAGAACGCAATCAGTAATTATTCATCAATCAATCATTGGTATTAGCTGCCCTCTTTAATTCAGAGGGTGGCCAAATACTGGTCTAAATCAACAAAAAATCATGAAAAACAACGTAATTATTAGCGTGTTTTTAGTTCTACTAGGAACATTGTTCGTCCAAGCACAAGAAGAACAAATACATAAGGAAATTGAAAAATTAAAAGTCTTAAAGACAGAAATAACCCAACAAGAAAAGCAAGCACTCAAGGAAGAGGTAGAGGCTATAAACGCTAAACTAGAAGCGAAGCTTATTACCAAAAAAGAAGCAGACGAGCTTAAAGGGGAAGCAGCTAAAAAAAGAGCGCTGAATATTGAAAATAGGATTGCAATTATAGAAAATAAAATAGCGCTAATTGAGCGTAATAAGGGTAATGTTTTAGAAGTAGATAGCCTTAACTATAAAACTCAAGTGCAAATAGGTTTTGGTAATGAAGATGGGGATAATGGTAATTTATTTGGCATAAGAATTAATAATAATCCTCGCAGGTCAAAAATAAAATATGACCGCCGTACCTATTCAGATTTTGTGATGGCTATAGGATTTAATAATGCCATCATAGAAGGAGAGTCTTTTGCAGATACGCCTTATAAGATTGCGGGAAGTCGTTTTTTTGAAATGGGTTGGCAATGGCGAACCAGGGTGTTTAAGCATAGTAATTGGTTGCGTTTTAATTACGGATTCTCTTTTCAGTTTAACGGCTTAAAACCAGAAAACAATCAATTTTTTGTAATGAACGAGAACCAGACCGAGTTACAAGAATTTGATGTTGAGCTAGATAAATCAAAATTAAGAATGGATAATTTGGTTTTTCCAATCCATTTTGAGGTGGGGCCTTCTAAAACCTATAAAACTGAGGAAAAAATTAGATACAGCCTACAAGATCAATTTAGGTTAGGATTTGGTGGCTACGGAGGTTTTAATATTGGTACGCGCCAAAAGTTAAAATATCAAATGGACGGGGATAAAATAAAGGATAAGCTAAAGCGAGATTACAATACAAGCAATTTAATCTATGGTTTAAGTGCTTATGCGGGCGTAGATGGCATGCTATTGTATGTTAAGTACGATTTAAACCCAATTTTTAAAGATGCCGCTGTGGAGCAGAGAAATATATCCGTTGGCCTTCGGTTCGATTTGTAGTGCTATTTCTTATTTATGGCTTTAAGCATATCCGCTGAAAAGTCGTTCTTATAGTACACACGTTTACAATGGGAACATTCCGCATAGTGGTTTGTTCTTATTTTTGTTATGGGCAACCAAAATACGTGGGCTAAGGTTTCTTGAGAATAAAGCGTTACCGTACCTTTTTGTCCACAATGCCCGCAAACCACGCTGGGCATTTTGTTGCTATTTTCTTTTCCTTTTTTGGTACCGAAGAATAGAATCATTACCGATTAATTATCTTTGAATACTGCTACAAAGGTAGTAATCTAACGCGCTAAATTTTTTCATTTTAAATGATTTCAAAATCTACTATAGACCAAGTATATGAAACCGCAAGGGTAGAAGAGGTAATAGGCGATTTTGTTCAGCTAAAAAAATCGGGCACAAACTTTAAAGGTCTTAGTCCTTTTTCTGACGAGCGGACCCCGAGTTTTATGGTAAGCCCTGTAAAACAAATATGGAAGGACTTTAGTAGTGGTAAAGGTGGTAATGTAGTGGCTTTTTTAATGGAGCACGAACATTTTAGTTATCCAGAAGCAATAAGGTACTTAGCAAAAAAGTACAATATAGAAATAGAAGAAACAGAGCAGACCGATGCGCAAAAGCAGCAAGCCAATGAAAAGGAAAGTATGTATTTGGTCTCTGAGTATGCACAAAAATATTTTGAGAAAACGTTATGGCATTCAGAGCCAGGAAAAGCTATTGGGTTAAGCTATTTTAAGGAGCGTGGTTTTACAGATAACACCATTAAAAAGTTTGGTTTGGGTTATAATCCAGACCAATGGGAAGCTTTTACCAAAGAAGCATTAGGAGAAGGGTACAAGCTAGACTATTTAGAGAAAACCGGATTAACCATAGTTAAAGAGCAACAAGGCCAAGAACGGAAAACCTTTGACCGTTTTAAAGGCAGAGTAATGTTTCCAATTCATTCTATGAGCGGTAGAGTCTTGGGTTTTGGAGGTCGAATTTTAACCAATGACAAAAAGGCGGCCAAATACCTAAATTCTCCAGAAAGTGATATTTACCACAAAAGCAAAGTTTTGTATGGGATTTATTTTGCCAAACAAGCGATTGCCAAGGAAGACAATTGCTTTTTGGTAGAAGGCTACACGGATGTAATACAGATGAACCAGGCAGGGATAGAAAATGTGGTAGCCTCTAGCGGTACTGCCCTTACCCCCGAACAAATACGATTGATTAATAGGCTTACCAATAATATTACTGTGTTGTTTGATGGAGACGCTGCCGGTTTACGCGCATCCTTGCGTGGGGTAGATTTAATTTTGGAGCAGGGTATGAATGTTAAGGTTTGTACTTTTCCAGAAGGAGAAGATCCAGATAGTTTTGCTAAAAACAATGCTTACGATGACCTAGTTACTTATCTTAAGGACAATGCTAAGGATTTTATACAGTTTAAAACATCAACATTAACTAAGGAGGCAGCCAACGACCCGTTAAAAAGAGCAGATACCGTAAGGGATATTGTAAATAGTATTTCTAAAATACCGGATCAAATTAAGCGAGAAATATACGTACAGGAATGCGCTAAATTGATGAATGTTTCCGAGGCTGTTTTATACAACACCTTAGCGCAAATCTCTAAGAAAGAACAAAAAGAGGCGAGTAAAAGACAAATACCTCAAGAACAAAAAGCGTTTGAAGTTGTCAAAAACGATACACAAGCAGAAAAGGTAGATGTTCAATTTATATTAGAGAAAAAGATTATTGAACTTTTATTAGTATATGGCGATAAGGTAGAGGAGTTCGAAGATTTAGTGCTTAAAGAAAATGAAAAAGGAAATTTAGAACTAAAACCAGAGCAGTACGAAGCCAAAGTATATGAAAAGATATTTTTGGACCTACAGGAAGACGAAGTAGAAATGACTAACGACTCCTTCAAAACTATTTATAACAAACTGATAGGTTTTTTGAATGAAACTGAAGGATTTAATTTGAATGGTTTTATGGCACTTTTGGAGCAAGATGCTATACAGGAGGTTTCTTCTATCCTAATGGACGAAGAAAAATATGTTCTGCACAACTGGGAGCGTAAAGATATATACCCTAAAAATAAGGAAGTAGGCGTTGCCCAATTGGTAAGCGAAACAATTCTTTCTTTACGATGTAATCTTATACGGAACAGAATTACCCATTTACAGCAAACCACAGAAAACGCTGTGGAAACCCATGCAGAAGTCCTAGAAGAAATTATCAACTATATTCAGTTGAATAAACTTCTTAGCTCAAAACTAAACAGAGTTTTATCTTAAAAAATAAAAACCCCAGTTTTACTGGGGTTTTAAATATGATGCCTAAATCTTAAAATATTTAGTATAATTCTAATGCTTTGGCCTGTTGTAATAGATCTACCAAATTATCCACATTTAACTTTCGCATTAAACGAGCTTTGTATGTACTTACTGTTTTTTCATTTAAGTTCAAGCCTTCGGCAACCTCTTTATTACGTTTACCACTAGCTAACAATTTAAGTACTTCTATCTCTCTGGTAGAAAGTTTTCTAAAGAATCTCCTTGGTTTTTGTGTACCCTCATCAAAAGCGAGTCTTTGTGCTAGCTCATTGGTGATGAACATGTTGCCCTCGGCTACTTTTTTAACCGCAGACCTTATATATTCTACATCTGCAGTCTTGGAAAGATAACCAAAAGCACCAGCTCTTATAGTACTCAAAGCGTAAACATCCTCTGACTGTCCGCTGTACATTAAAACTTTTGTATTGGGGAAATCTTGCTTTAATTTTCTCAAAGTTGCAATGCCATTAATTTCTGGAATATCCATCTCTAGCATAACAACGTCTGGGGAAACCTTGCCAAGAGTTTCAAACAACTCCGTTGTGGAAGATACATCGGCAATTACTTCAAAACCAGATGCATGGTCTAAAACTTGTCTAATTCCCAAACGAACAATTGGGTGACTGTCCGCGATAAGAACATTAATCATTGTGGTAGTATTTCTATTATGTTAGGCCTAAAATTGTATTTAATAAATAAATGCTTACAAATACTGAAGGCAATTTAACCAATATGGGCGACAAATTTTAATTTTTTTCAGAAAAAACATAGTAATCCTACGGTTTTTTTCGTCTTAAATGGCTTTTTAAAGGTTAATCTGCATTTTTTAACACTGCAGGAATTTCACAAACAGGGATGGGAATCATCTTATGTTTGTTTGCGGTATTAAATCTTTTATAGATAGTAAACACCTCTTTTTGTCTTCCTGTAAAGTCATCTCCTGTTTTGCCTTCATCATCCATTTGCATAGCCCATTCTAATTCTGGATAACTTGCGCCAATCTGATCTTCATCTGTTCTGTCATCGCCCCATAGGCCGTCTGTTGGTGCTGCTTCTAAAATATCTTGGTTTACCCCTAAAAATTTGCCAATTTCGTATACCTCAGTCTTGACTAAATCTGCGATGGGGCTCAAATCCACGCCACCATCCCCATACTTTGTATAGAAACCAACGCCAAAATCTTCTACTTTATTGCCTGTGCCTGCTACTAAATAGCCTTTTAATGCTGCAAAGTAATACAAGGTGGTCATTCGTAATCTTGCTCTAGTATTCGCTAAAGACATAAAACGTTCTTCTTCATTCTCTACTGCAGGTAGGGCAGCGACTAGGCTGTCAAATACAGGGGTTAAATTTACAGGTTGTCTATTAACGTTGTTGTAGTTTTTCATTAGCCAAGCTATATGTCGGTCTGCACGGGTAACTTGACTTTCCGCTTGGTGAATTGGCATCTCTATGCATAAAAGGTCTAAACCAGTCCTAGAACAAAGGGTAGAAGTCACCGCAGAATCAATTCCGCCAGAAATACCTATTACAAATCCTTTAATGTTAGCCTTAGTGGCATAATCTTTTAACCACCCTACAATATGATCTACTACCTTTTCTGTTTGCATAATCTTTTTATTTACGGTCAATAATTTACCTTTGCACCTTGTAAATTTAAACGCTGTAGCTTTAAAAATGAAGAGGTATCTGCAATTCTTTGTAATTCTAGGAATTTTTATAGTTTTCTCCTGCCAAGAAAAAGATAAGACTGAGGTTGCTATAAATGCTTTACCAATTAATTTGGAAGTAGTGCGGTTTGATGATGAATTTGCGAATGCCAAGCCCGAAGCTATACCAATCTTAAAAAATAGTTTTCCTTATTTATTTCCAGAACAGGTGCCAGACAGTGTTTGGATCATGAAACTTACAGATACGCTGCAATTGGAGTTGAAAGCAGAAATTGATAAGGCATTTCCAAATTTTAAAACACAGGAGAAAGAGTTAATCACCCTTTTTAAGCATATTAAGTATTATGTTCCTAATTATGAGGTGCCAAAAGTGGTAACCTTAGTTTCTGAAGTTCAGTACGATGCCAGGGTGGTTTTAACGGATAGTTTGTTACTTATAGGTCTTGATAACTATTTAGGTCCAGAACATAAGTTTTATGCGGGTTTGTCTAATTACATAGCAAAGGCTTTAAATAAAGATTATATGATGGCAGATGTGGCAGGGGCATTTGCTAAAACCATCAATAAGTTTCCTAGGAACAGAACATTTTTGTCTAGAATGGTCTACTATGGAAAAGAATTGTGGATTAAAGATAAATTGCTGCCAAAAGCAACTGATGCAGAAAAGATAGGTTTTACTCCAGAAGAAATGGCTTGGGCAAAAGCCAATGAAGAGCAGATGTGGCGGTACTTTGTAGAACAAGAATTGCTATACAGTACGGCATCAGAATTAGATAGGCGATTTTTAGATCCAGCTCCCTTTTCTAAATTTAGATTAGAGTTAGATAACGAAACGCCTGGCAGGTTAGGTAGGTATATGGGGTGGCAAATTGTAAGAGCATATGCTAAGAACAATCCAAAAGTTAGTTTAATGGAATTGTTAGATATGCCATCAGATGAATTATTTAAAAAATCAAATTATAAACCAAAGAAATAATGGCGGTAGTACATACTTCTGAGATTAAGTTGAAAGTAGGATTAGATGAGAACAGGGTTCCAGAAGAATTAAGTTGGTCTGCTCAAGATGGCGGCATTGATAATGAAGAAGCCAAAGCTATGATGTTATCTGTTTGGGATAGTAAAAGCCAAGAATCTCTTAAAATAGATTTATGGACTAAGGATATGCCCGTAGATGAAATGAAAGTGTTCTTTCATCAGACTTTGGTGACTATGAGTGATACGTTTATGAGGGCAACCCAAGACGAAAAGATGACTGCAACCATGAAAGATTTTTGCGACTATTTTGCGGAAAAATTGGAGCTAAAAAAATAGCCCTTAAATAACGGGCAATTGTAATTTAAACGTTAAGCTGTTTTTAGCAACAGGTTCTATTATAGAAATAGAACCGTTCATGCGTTCTGCTAAACACTTGGCTGTAGCCAAACCAAAAGCACGTTGATTACAGGTTTCATTTTTCCTTGTATAGAACATTTGAAAGATTTGGTCAGGATAATGTTCCTTAATATTTGGTCCACAATCACTATAAAATATCTGGTGATGTGTCTCTGTTTTTTGGTAACTTATTTTACAATATCTACCGTTTCTGATATCTAAAACGCTGTTGCTAAATAGATTGGTAAACAAAAATTCTAGTCCTTTTTCAAACAGATATACTTCTTCCTCGGTCTCTTCAGACACTAAAGTCAAGTTGTTGTTTGGGTCTACTTTGCTTTTTGTTTTGGCAATTAAATCCTTAAGGTTAAAATTGCGATAATCTATAGGTGTGGTGTTGTACAAGATATGGTCTAACATGCCACCTAAAGTATGGTTTAATGTGTTGGCATTCTTAGTTATATCACGTACCCATGTATCTAAATAGGAATCTAGATGGCCATTTTCTTTGCTGAAGGTGTCTATTGCTGTTTTTAAACGCAAGGTAGGAGCAATCAACTCTTGAGTAAAAGAATGTAGCTCTTGGTGTAATCCTTTTAGTTTGGCTTCTTTCTTTTCGCAAATAGCAATGACGCTTTTTTTAGCTTTTTTAAGGGCTACTGCTTGGCAAATCTGGTCAACTAGTGCCTCGAAACCCTCTTTTTGGTTGGTAGTAAGGGTTAACGGTTTATCATGGTAAACACATAGAACTCCTAAATAATGCCCTACTTCAGATTTTAATGCAGTTCCAAAGTAGTACCTAAGATTGTCTTTAGCCACAAAATGCTTTTCAAAAACAAAATCTGGATGCGTATGTAAGTCTTCTACCTCTAGCTGTATTTTTCTTTTAGCTAGCAAATGTTTAGAGAGGGACAGCGCACCGTGATTGGCTTTTTGGTTATATGGCGTTTTCGCCGTATACCAATCAAACTCCTCATCAAAAAGTTGAAATTCCACTTTATCCACACCACTGATTGCACTAGCCAATTTATAAATGCGCTGTAATTCATCTTGCTTCATAGAGTTCAGTATAAATAACTCTTGAAGTCGCTCCTTTTGTTCAGCTTTGAAAATGATACTTGTTTGCTGTTTCATCCCCTCTAATCTTTTGCTTCCGTTTTACAATTAATGGTTAGTGATAATAAAACGTTAAAACAAATAAACGAGAGAAACTACTTACAATTTATACAAAAAGCTTTTCGATTTTATGCAAACGATTGCAGAAAAGGTTTTCGTTTATGGTGTAAGTGGTAGCATTGAACAAAAGAATAGTTTAGAGGCTTTTTTTGTTCCGTTAACTAAGGATTCTTTAACATTAAATCTTTGCTTACTTTTTCTCTGGTTGGGCGTAGCCATAGCATGTAAAGAATTAAAGTGCCTGTTATTGTAATATAGATTGGGTAGCCTTCTAAGGTGTATCCGGCAATGTTAAGTAAAGCGGCACCTTCTAACAATGCATATCTAATAATACTGGCCGGCAAGTAGGCGCTGCATTTTTTTTGTATGCTGGGAAGGTTTCTTGCTTTTTCTATCTTTTGCTTAAAAATGTAGTTGCCTAGGAAAATAGCAATAGCGGCAAGCGTAGGCAACACGTAAAGTAAGATGCTCTCTTGTTGTGGTACGGTTACTCCTTGGTTTTTAGAGGAAAGGTATAAAAACGTAGAAAATGCCAGGGTACCACCAATTAGGACAATGTGAATAATGGTTAAGGTCTGAACAAAATTTTTGAGCGTGGGAGTGTTTTTAGCTGCTGTCATGTAGTTGGTTTAAAATTGTACTTAGATGCGTGGTAATTGCATGGGGACTTCCATGACTAGAATTCTACTGTTAGGGCTAGCGGTTATTGTTATTTCTGTCGTATCCCATATGCCTAAGCCATCTCTTTTTTCTAGTTTTATCTGGTTTGTAGTGGCTTCGCCTTCCAATATAAATACGTAGATACCATTACCTTCTTTGTGGGTTTTGTATGTGGTAGTGGTTTCTTGTTTAAAATCGCCTAAAGAAAACCAAGCGTCCTGATGTATCCATACACCTTGATCCTCTGAATTGGGTGAAAGGATTTGATAAAAATTGTTTATTGTGGCTATTTCTTTTAATGAAATTTGATCATATCTAGGGGTTACTTGTCTTTCTTTTGGGAAAATCCATATTTGTAAAAATTGCACCTCCTTGTCATTATTTTTGTTGTACTCGCTATGAGATATGCCCGTCCCAGCACTCATTACTTGTATATCTCCTTCTCTAATAGTGGTGACGTTGCTCATGGAGTCCTTGTGCTCTAAATCTCCAGAAAGTGGTATGGAGATGATTTCCATATTATCATGCGGATGTGTGCCAAAACCCATGCCAGCAGCTACGCGGTCATCATTTAATACCCGTAAAACTCCAAAATGATTACGTTCTGGATTTCTATAGGCGGCAAAGCTAAAAGTATGATAGCTTTTTAGCCAACCATGATTGGCAAAACCTCTAGTTTCTGCTTTATGTAGTACTGTTTTCATCGCAATTTAATTGAGCTTAAAGTTACAAAGAAACGATTGCAACAGAAAACAAGAATTATTCTGTTTATGCCATTGCTTCTGGCGAGAAATCAGCATTTATTTCATCTATGAAAGCGAGTAATTCTTCCTTGCCTGTGTAATTACTAGAAGAGGTTACAAAATGTGGCGGCGCTTCTTCCCAAGCTTGCTCTAAAAGGGAGTTTAAATAACGGGTAACATGGCTATTAATAGCACCAGGTTTTAGCTTATCTGCCTTAGTGAAGATGATTGCAAATGGAATGCCATTAATACCTAGCCATTCCATAAATTCTAAATCTATGGGTTGTGGGTCATGCCTAATATCAACAAGAACAAAAGCGCAAACCAACTGCTTTCGTTTTAAAAAATATTCAGTAATGTATTTCTGAAACGTTTTCTTTTCTTTTTTAGAAACACGGGCATAACCATACCCAGGTAAATCAACCAAAAACCAGTTTTTATTAATCTTAAAGTGATTAATTAATTGGGTTTTTCCTGGCCTGCCAGATGTTTTTGCAAGACTCTTACGTTCTACCAGCATATTTATTAAAGAAGATTTGCCAACGTTAGACCTACCAATAAAAGCGTATTCAGGGATAGGCTCTTTAGGGCATTTGGTAACGTCAGAATTACTCATGACAAATTCAGCTGAAGTAATTTTCATCTTTACTTGTTTTAAAAGGTAAACAAAGATAACCAAGTTGTTTAGGCTAGTAGACGAAGCTGTGCTATAACCCTTTTTGTGTTAACCAAGCGTCTAGTAGTTGATTAAATTTCTCTGGATGTTCCATCATGGGTGCATGCCCGCACTTATCTATCCAAAATAAATCAGAATTTGGTAAAAGCTGGTGAAATTCTGTGGCTACTTCTGGTGGTGTAACGTTGTCTTGTTTACCCCAAATAATACAGGTGGGTGTTTCCATTTTTGGCAAATCTTTCGCCATATTGTGTCTAATGGCACTTTTGGCAATAGCGAGCGTTTTTACCAATTTCATACGGTCGTTAACGGTAGCAAAAACTTCGTCAACAATTTCTTTGGTGGCCACCTCGGGATCATAAAAAACGTCTTGGGCTTTTTTCTTAATGAATTCGTAATCCCCTCTTTTAGGGTATTCATTGCCCATAGCGTTTTCGTAAAGGCCAGAACTTCCTGTAATTACAAGTGCTTTTACTTTTTCTGGAAACATTTTGGTGTGTAACAAACCAATATGTCCGCCAAGGGAGTTCCCCAACAGGATCACATCATCCAAACCTTTGTGTTCTATAAAGCCTTCTAAAAATTTAGCAAAGTTCTTAACCGTAGTCTTAATAACTGGCATGTCATAAATAGGGAGCTCTGGAACTAAAACTTTGTAGCCTTTGGGTGGAAAGTATTCGGTAACCCCATGGAAGTTACTCAAACCGCCCATAAGTCCGTGTAAAATAATAATCGGTGTTCCTTCACCTAGCTCCAAATAACGGTACTTACCGTCCTGTACAATTGTCTCCTCCATTTAAGTTGGTTCCGATGGAGCGCAAATATAGGCAATTCAATATTATGTATGCATAATTGATTTTCGACTATAATTTTGGTAGGAGCACTTTTTGTAAAACGCTATAATCTGCTGCGGTGGTAAAATGAATCCAATTTTTGTCTTTAAGTGGCAAATTGTGGGTAATCAGATTCGCATTTTATTAACAATGTGGGGTTTTGTGGTAAAATGTGGTAATAAATTTTATATTTTTGAGTTGTATTACGTAAACAAGCCGATTTTGGATATTTTTTTCTTTGGGGTTTTTAACTGTAAAGCGGATGCTAAGGGTAGGGTTATGCTGCCTGTAGCGTTGCGCAACCAGATGGCTCCTGTTCTAAAAGATGGCTTCTTTATAAAAAAAGCGTATTACAGCGAGTGTTTGGAGTTGTATCCTGCATATGAGTGGAATAGAGTAATGGGAGAGTTGAACCAAAAAAGTAGGTTCGATGAGGAGAATATAGACTTTATAAGAATGTATACCGCGGGGTTAAGGCAGATAGAGGTAGATGCAACAGGGAGGTTATTGATTCCTAAAGATGTGATTAGTATGGTGGGGATAACTAAAGAAGTAGTTATTGCTCCTATTGGTAAGCACTTAGAGATTTGGGATAAGGATGCGTATGAAAATGTAATTCAGGCTTCCAAGGAAGAGAAAAAGGCGTTGGCTAAGCAAGTAATGAATTCTGATAAAGCTACAGACAATGTATCATGATCCAGTTTTGCTTGCGCCAACGGTAGATGGTCTTGCAATTAAAGAAGATGGGGTTTATGTGGATGTCACCTTTGGTGGCGGCGGTCATAGTAGGGAAATCTTAAAAAGATTGGGGCCAGAAGGCAAATTGTTCGCTTTTGATCAAGATGAAGATGCGCTGCAAAATACAATAGACGACTCAAGGTTTACCTTGATTAATGAAAATTTTAGGTTCTTAAAACAGTACTTAAAATTTTATGGGGTAAGTAAAGTAGACGGAATTCTAGCTGATTTTGGTGTCTCTTCGCATCAGTTTGATGAAGCGGATAGAGGGTTTTCTATTCGTTTTGATGGGGATTTAGATATGCGTATGGATCAGCGTAAAACCGCTTCTGCATACGATGTGGTTAATCATTACGAAGTAAAAGACCTAGCGCAACTGCTTAAAGAGTATGGGGAGTTGCGCAATGCAATGGCTATTGCCAAGGCAATAGAAGGTGCTAGGCAAGAGCAGCCTATAAAAACTACCGAGCAGCTAAAACAGGTTCTGAACAAGTTTTTGCCAAGGAATAAGGAGCATAAAATTCTTGCTCAGATTTATCAGGCAATTCGTATTGAAGTGAATGAAGAAATACAAGTGTTGAAGGATTTTCTAGAACAAGTGCCAGAGTTGCTGGTAAAAGGGGGTAGGCTAAGTCTTATTAGTTACCATTCCTTAGAGGATCGTCTGGTTAAGCGTTTTATTCGTGATGGTAAATTTCAAGGAGAAGCGGAAAAAGATTTTTATGGCAACATTAGTGTTCCATTAAAAAAAGTGGGGGGATTAATTGTTCCCGATGCTGCAGAGATAGCAAGAAACAACAGGGCTAGGAGCGCAAAATTGAGAATAGCAGAAAAGTTGTAAGGATGAAAAAAGGGTTGTTAGATATTTTAAAGGGTAAATTCTTGGTGAGTGGTGATGCGCCAAAGAATTGGCTGTTTTTGCTATTTGCTTCCCTATTGGCTGCAATAATGATTTCTAGTAGTCACCAAGCAGATAAAAAAGTACACAAAATCTCGGTCTTGAATGAAGAGGTGAGGTCGTTACGCTCAGAATTTGTGGGCAACCGACGAATGCTTCAAGAATTAAAATTAGAATCTTTTTTAAGAGAAGAGGTTGCGGATAGAGGTTTAAAGCCTTCTTTAAATCCACCTAAAAAAATTGTAGTAAAAACTACCAAGTAAAATGGCAACAACGGAAAAAACCATAATGCATAGACTGTACCTCATAGCTGGGGTGCTTTTTCTGTTTGGGGTAGCCGTGGTTTGGAAGCTGGTAGATATACAAATGGTTAAAGGTGATGAGTATAAAGAAATGGCTTTGGCCAAAACCGAAAAAATGTTCACCATACAGCCCAATCGAGGTAACATTTATGCAGATGACGGTAGCTTGTTAGCGGCATCTGTGGCCAAATATGAAATAAGGTTTGATACGAATACGGTAACAGCTAAAGATTGGGAGGCTAATATTGGTCCTTTATGCGATTCTTTAGGGGTTTTGTTTGATAAACCTTCTTCTCATTATAGGCAATTACTACGTAAGGCTAGGGCTAACAAAAACGGATACAAATTAATTGCTCGTAATGTTAGCTATTTAGATTATCAAAGATTGCGTTCTTTTCCGCTTTTTAAGTTAGGACCGCACCGTGGTGGTTTTATAGAATCTCACCGAGTTGTGCGTGAGTATCCTTTAGGTAAGATGGCGGCTAGGAGTATTGGTTATGAGCGTGTGGATGAGAATGGCTACTATACAAGGGTTGGTTTAGATGGTGCTTTTGGAGAAACATATTTAAGAGGTAGAGAAGGTAAACGTCTTAAACAAAAGAGTGCCGGTAGTCAATGGAAGCCCGTGGGTTTTAATAATGTGGTGGAGCCGCAAGATGGTAGAGATATTGTAACTACTATCAACAGTAATATTCAAGATATAGCGCATCATGCCTTGTTAAAGCAACTAGAGCATTACAAAGCAGACCATGGTTGTGTGGTGGTAATGGAAACAGAAACAGGTGAGATAAAAGCGATATCAAACTTAGGAAGAACAGAAGAGGGGAAATATTATGAAAGGTTAAACTATGCGGTGGGCGAGTCTCATGAGCCGGGTTCTACCTTTAAGTTAATGTCCTTGATTGCTGCCATGGAAGATAATATGGTAGATACAAGCACGGTTGTAGATACGGAGAAAGGTCGTTATCGTGTCTATGACCGTGTAGTTAAGGATTCTAAGTGGGGCGGTTACGGTAAAGTGTCTGTTGCAGATGCGTTTGCAGTATCTTCTAATACCGCTTTTGCTAAGATTATTCATGAAAACTATAAAGACAAACCAGAGAAGTTTGTGAATAGATTAATGAATATGGGATTACACAAAAACTTAGACTTACCCATCATTGGAGAAGGCGACCCAGTAATACGTTACCCTGGGGATAAAGGGTGGTCTGGTATTTCTTTAGCATGGATGTCTCATGGTTATGAGGTTTCTATGACGCCTTTGCAAACCTTAACCTTTTACAATGCTATTGCTAATGATGGCGAAATGCTAAAGCCAAGATTCATTAAAGAAGCCAGAGTAGGTAACAAGGTTCTAAAGGCATTTGAAAAAGAAGTGTTGAATCCGTCTATCTGTTCCAAGGAAACGGTTAAGAAAGCACAGCAGATGCTTAAAAATGTGGTAGAGAAAAAATACGGTACGGGGAGAGGGTTGTATTCACCTAGTTTTAGTATGGCGGGGAAGACCGGTACGTGTCAAAAAAACTATGTGGCAAAAGATCCAGATAAATTGGCATATATCTCATCTTTTGTAGGGTATTTTCCTGCGGAGAATCCTAAATATTCTTGTATCGTGGTAATTCATGAACCAGATAAAAGTGTTGGGTATTACGGAGCAGATGTGTCTGGACCAGTTTTTAAATCTTTAGCTCAGAAGATATTTATCAATTCTCCGGTAATAGATAAGGTGAATCCAGAGCATCCAAAGGAAGAATTGGTAGAGGAGGATTTTGGTAAATTTTATCAAGTAGCTCAAAAAACGCATAAAACCATTCCTGATGTACAAGGAATGAGTGGTATGGATGCCATTTCATTGCTAGAAAATCTTGGGGTTAAAGTTCAAGTTAAGGGAAATGGTAAAGTGAAAAAACAGTCCGTGAAAGCGGGTACAGCATTGAATAAAGTTGAACAAGTAGTATTAGAGCTATCATGAAGTTGTTGAAAGACATTTTATACGGTGCAGGTATAGCGGCAGTAAATGGCGATACTAGCGTGTTGGTGAATGATATCCAATTCGATTCTAGAGAAGTAGGCATGGACGATGTCTTTGTGGCTATTAATGGTTCGGTTGTAGATGGTCATAAGTTCATTGCTAAAGCTGTAGATGCAGGAGCAAAGGCTGTTGTTTGCGAGGTGCTGCCAGAAGTATTGGTCAATGGTGTTACCTATGTTCAGGTAAAAGATAGTCAGCTGGCATTGGCGCACATGGCTGCCAACTTTTATGATAACCCTTCTAAAAATTTAAAACTTGTTGGGGTAACAGGGACTAATGGTAAAACGACTATCACTACCCTGTTGTATCACCTATTTAAAAAAGCAGGGTATAAAGTAGGCTTAATTTCTACTATTAAAATTTTAGTCAATAATACAGAGTATAAAACTACCCATACAACACCAGACTCTCTTTCAATTAATAAGTATTTAAGCTTAATGTCAGAAGAAGGGGTGGAGTTTTGTTTTATGGAGGTAAGTTCTCATGGAATTCATCAAAAAAGAGCAGAAGCCCTAAAGTTTGAGGGTGCTGTGTTCACCAATCTTTCTCATGATCATTTAGATTATCATCAAACTTTTGCAGCGTACAGAGATACCAAAAAGTTGTTGTTTGATGGACTTCCGAAAACAGCCTTTGCTATTACGAATTTGGATGACAAGAATGGAATGGTGATGCTCCAAAATTCTAAAGCTAAAAAACTATCGTATTCCCTTAAATCCATGTCAGATTATAGAGGGCAAATACTAGAAAAACAATTGGACGGTCAATTGTTGAAAATAGATGGTGATGAAGTTTGGACCAAGTTGATAGGCGATTTTAATGCTTACAACATCCTTGCAATATATGCTACGGCAGAAAATCTTGGTTTAGATAAGCTAGAGATTTTAAGGTTGATTAGTGAGTTGAATAATGTTGCAGGCAGATTTCAATACTTTGTTTCTAAGAATAAAATAACGGCTATTGTTGATTATGCTCATACGCCGGATGCACTAAAAAACGTGTTGAACACTATAAACACTTTAAGGACTGGAAATGAAAAAGTCATCACCGTAGTGGGGTGTGGTGGTGATAGAGATAAGTCTAAGCGTCCGGTTATGGGTCATATCGCATCAGAGATGAGTCAACAAGCAATTTTTACATCAGATAATCCTAGAACAGAACAACCAGCCACCATTTTAGAAGAAATGGAAAAAGGGGTAGAAGCGCAGAATACAAGAAAAGTGCTGTCTATAGAAAATAGAAGACAAGCGATACGCACGGCTTGTAAACTAGCAGATGTTAATGATATCATACTTGTGGCAGGAAAAGGGCACGAAGCCTATCAAGAAATCAACGGAGTTCGTACAGAGTTTGATGATTATAAAGAAGTAAAACAAGCTTTAGAAGAATTAGATAAATAAGAATAAATGCTGTATTACCTATTTCAATATTTAGAACAAGAATACCAGTTCCCAGGAGCGTCATTATTTCAATTTTTGTCGTTCAGGGCGGGGTTTGCAGTGATTTTATCCTTACTAATTGCTATGGTCTATGGAAAAAGGATAATTCTTTTTCTGCAGAAAAAACAGATTGGAGAAACCATTAGGGATTTAGGTTTAGAAGGGCAAAAGCAAAAGGCTGGTACACCAACCATGGGTGGTCTTATTATTATAATGTCTACACTAATACCAGTTTTGTTAGTGTGCGATTTAAAAAATATTTATGTCATCTTACTTGTAGTGACCATGGTTTGGATGGGTATCATTGGATTTATAGATGACTACATCAAAATATTTAAAAAAAATAAAGAAGGACTTAAAGGTCGTTTTAAAGTAATAGGCCAAGTTACGTTAGGCTTATTGGTAGGTGCTGTCTTGTATTTTCATCCAGAAGTAACCATAAAAGAAAAAGATTCTACCAGAATTACGGAAGAATTTAAGGTGGAAAAGGTATATGGTAAAGAATTGCAAACACAGCGTACCAATATTCCCTTCTTTAAAAACAATGAACTAGACTATGCAGATTTTATTGGTTGGATGGGTGATAGCGCTAAAGAATATGCTTGGCTAATCTTTATTCCTGTAGTAATACTCATTGTCACAGCGGTTTCTAACGGGGCTAACCTTACAGATGGTATAGACGGGTTGGCGGCTGGTTCTTCAGCAATTATTGTACTCACCTTAGGCATATTTGCTTGGGTTTCTGGCAACATACAATTTTCTAATTATCTAGATATTTTTTATATCCCGAGAGTGGGAGAATTGGTGGTTTTTATCGCTGCTTTTGTGGGTGGTTTAATAGGGTTCCTTTGGTATAACACCTTCCCTGCTCAGGTTTTTATGGGAGATACCGGGAGTTTAACTATTGGGGGTGTTATTGCAGTAATTGCCATTATTGTGCGTAAAGAATTACTGATTCCGCTTTTATGTGGAATCTTCTTTGCGGAGTCACTCTCAGTAATGCTTCAAGTAGGCTATTTTAAGCATACCAAGAAAAAGTATGGAGAGGGTAAGAGAATATTTTTGATGGCGCCCTTGCATCATCATTATCAGAAAAAATCGTACCACGAAAGTAAAATAGTAACGCGCTTTTGGATCATTGGTATTTTATTGGCGATTATGAGTATTGTCACCCTTAAAATTAGATAAGGATGAATCGATTAGTGGTGTTAGGTGGTGGTGAAAGTGGCGTAGGCACGGCTATTTTAGGAAAGCAAAAAGGCTTTGATGTTTTTGTGTCCGATTTTGGGCCAATCAAAGAAAAATATAAAGAAGTTCTTGTGCAACTTGATGTAGACTGGGAAGAAAAGCAGCATACAGAAGCTAAGATTTTAACTGCAGATGTGGTAATGAAAAGTCCTGGTATACCAGATGCAGTGCCGTTGGTTAAAAAGCTGGTAGAGAATGGTGTTCCTGTAATTTCAGAAATAGAATTTGCTACGCAATTTACGAACGCAGAAATTATTGGTATTACGGGTAGTAACGGCAAAACTACCACAACAATGTTAACGCATCACTTGGTTAAAAACGGAGGGGTAAGTGTGGGTATGGCAGGTAATATTGGGGATAGCTACGCTAAGATGGTGGCAGAGCAATCTTTGGATTGCTATGTGTTAGAAATTAGCAGCTTTCAATTGGATGGTATTCGGGAGTTTAAACCAAATGTTGCCATTATAACCAACATAACACCAGACCATTTGGATAGGTATAATTATCAGTTTGAAAATTACATCGCATCCAAGTTTCGCATCGCAATGAATCAAGATGAAAATGACTATTTGATTTATGACGCAGATGATGAAGTTATAGTAAACTGGTTAAAAGAGCACCCAGTAAAGTCAAAGTTATTGCCTTTTTCGCTTAAGCAAAAAGTAAAGGAAGGTGCATGGTTAGACAAGAACATAATGAAATTTAAAGTAGACACTAATTATTTGGAGATGAGTACAGATTTTTTAACACTAGAAGGACAGCACAATACTAAAAATGCTATGGCGGCCAGTATGGCTTCTATGCTTGTGCGCGTGAGGAAGGAGGCCATTAGGCAGAGTATACAATCTTTTCAGGGGGCACCCCATAGATTAGAGAAGGTGTTAAAAATTAACCATGTAGAGTATATAAATGACTCTAAGGCTACCAACGTAAATGCTACCTACTATGCATTGGACGGTATAAAAAAACCAATAGTTTGGATAGTGGGTGGAACGGATAAAGGAAACGATTATACAGAATTGATGCCCTTGGTTAGAGAAAAGGTGAAAGCCATTATATGTCTAGGGGTAGATAATAGTAAGCTGATTGCCACTTTTGGGAACGTGGTAGAGCCTATGGTAGAATGCTACTCCATGGAAGAAGCGGTAAAGATTGCTTACAAGGCATCAGAAAAAGGAGATACTGTATTGCTATCACCGGCATGCGCAAGTTTTGATTTGTTTAAGAACTATGAAGATAGAGGTGACCAATTTAAGGCGGCAGTAAGGAATTTGTAAAATGTAGTAGTACATGAAGGCATTAATGAAAAACATAAAAGGGGACCGCGCCATTTGGGGAATTGTGGCGTTGTTGGCAGTGTTTTCCTTTTTGCCCGTTTATAGTGCTAGTACCAATTTAGTTTACGTAAAAGATACTGGGACGGCATTAGGGCATCTGGTAAAACATGGTGTGTTATTGTTTTTGGGTTTCATGATTATTTTTGCGGTGCACAGAATACCTGCACATTATTTTAAAGGATTAAGTCTCATAGGTTTTCCTATAGTATTAGGTTTGTTGGCCTACACTTTAACCGTAGAAACCAATATTGGCGGGGTTAGTGCTAATAGATGGATTACGATCCCCATTGTTGGGATACCTTTCCAAACCTCTACTCTAGCCTCTGTGGTGTTAATGATATGGATTGCTCGGTATTTAAGTAAAATTAGAGAGAAGCAAATTACTTTTCAGGAAAGTATTTTGCCACTATGGATACCAATTGCATTGGTGGTAGGTTTAATATTACCTGCTAACTTTTCTACTGCGGCAATTGTTGGTGCAATGGCATTTTTATTGTGTTTTTTAGGAGGTTATCCCTTAAAATATTTGATAGTTATAGGCGGTACTGGAGCGGTTCTTGTAGGTATGTTTATGTTCGTGCTATTCAAAGCGCCAGAGGTGCTGCCAGATAGAGCAGGTACATGGAAATCTAGGATTGAAACTTTTATGAATCCAGAGGATGCTAGTGCCGATGCTAACAGGCAAGTAACTTATGCTAAAATGGCTGTGGCCCAAGGTGGATTAGTAGGGAAAGGAGCTGGTAAGAGTGTGATGAAAAACATCTTATCACAGAGTACATCAGACTTTATATTCGCTATTATCATAGAAGAATATGGTTTAATAGGTGGGGTGGGATTGTTATTCTTTTACCTGCTTCTATTGTTCAGAATTGTGGTGGTGGCTAATGGAGCACAATCTATATTTAGTAAGCTTTTGGTGATAGGTGTAGGTATCCCGATTGTTTTTCAAGCATTGATAAACATGGCCGTAGTGGTACAGTTGTTTCCAACTACGGGGCAGCCTTTACCCTTAATTAGTATGGGGGGGACTTCCATTTGGATGACCTGTTTAGCTATTGGTATTGTGCTGAGTGCAAGTAATAAAAAAACGGAGGAAGAATCCTCTACAGAAATAGATGATACAAACCCTTTAGAGATATTAAGTGGGCAGATATAAGTTTATACTTTCTGGTGGCGGTACGGGTGGTCATATTTACCCGGCTATTGCTATAGCAAATGAGCTTAAGCGCAGGTTTCCTGATGCTGAGTTTTTATTTGTTGGGGCAAAGGATAAAATGGAGATGGAGAAAGTGCCACAAGCAGGATATGCTATAGAAGGGTTGTGGATTAGTGGTTTGCAACGCAAACTGTCTCTAAAAAATGTATTGTTTCCTGTTAAGCTGTTAACAAGTCTAATTAAAGCACGTAGCATTTTAAAAAAATTCAAGCCAGACGTGGCTATAGGTACAGGTGGTTTTGCTAGTGGTCCTTTGTTAAAAATGGCGTCTAAATCCAAAGTGCCTTATGTGTTGCAAGAACAGAATTCTTTTGCCGGAGTTACCAATAAATTATTGGCCAAAAAAGCATATAAGATATGTGTTGCCTATGATGGGATGGAGCAATTTTTCCCAAAACGCAAAGTAGTAAAAACAGGAAATCCTGTTAGAAAGGATTTGCTGAAAACTACTTTAAATTCAGATGAAGTTAAAAAGGAGTTTGGCTTTGATGCAAATGCACCAGTCGTATTAGTGCTCGGTGGTAGTCTAGGGGCAAGGCGTGTAAATCAATTAATAGAGGAGCAGTTGCCATTCTTCAAAGAAAAACAAGTCCAAGTACTATGGCAATGTGGAAAATTGTATCACGAAGAATATAAAAAATATAACGAAAAAGGCGTGGTGGTCCGTGCATTTCTGAACGAGATGAATAAAGCCTACGTAATGGCAGATTTTATTATTTCTAGAGCAGGTGCTGGTTCGGTGTCTGAATTGTGTTTAGTGGGTAAGCCAACATTATTTATTCCATCTCCTAATGTGGCAGAAGACCATCAAACTAAGAACGCTCAGGCATTGATGCAAAAGCATGCTGCATTGATGCTGAAAGAAAATGAGCTTAAAGAGAAGTTTCAAGTTGTTTTTAATGAAATGTTTACTTCTAAAGACCTGCAAAAGCAGTTGTCGGAAAATATTAAAGCATTAGCCTTGCCACAGGCAACAGAAATGATTGTAGATGAAATTGAGCAGTTATTAAAGTGAATATAAAAGATATAAATAGCGTTTATTTTGTGGGTATTGGTGGCATTGGTATGTCTGCCCTAGCGCGCTATTTTCAATTTATAGGTAAGCAGGTTGCAGGTTATGATAAAACCAAGACGCCGCTTACTCAAGAATTAGAGTCTTCTGGTGTGCTTATTCACTATGAGGATGCGGTATCAGAAATACCTGATTTTTGCAAAACGGTAAACAAAACCTTGGTGGTTTATACACCAGCAATACCCCAAAAGCATTCAGAACTAGCATTTTTTAATACTCAAGATTTTAATGTGCTTAAAAGAGCGGAAGTTTTGGGTCTAATCACTAAAAATGCCTATTCTTTTGCAGTAGCTGGGACGCATGGTAAAACTACAACAAGTAGCATATTAGCACACTTGTTGAAAGTTGTAGATGCTCCGTTTTCTGGATTTTTAGGAGGTATTTCAGAGGATTTTAATAGCAACTTCATTTTTAACGGCTCTAAATATGCTGTGGTAGAGGCAGACGAATACGATCGCTCCTTTTTACAACTCCATCCAGATATGGCATGTATCACTTCTATGGATGCAGACCATTTGGATATTTATGGGGATGAAGAGACTTTAGTGGATAGCTTCAAAGCGTTTAAGGCTAAACTGTCTGGTAGGGGCAAGTTGTTTGTTCCACAAACAGTGGGCTTAGAAGGTGTGACTTATGGTATAGAAGATGGTTCTGATTATTGCGCCACGGATGTCCGTGTGCAAAACGGGTATTATTGTTTTAATATACAAACACCCAAGAAATTAATTAAAGACGTTGTTTTTGCTAAGCCTGGCCGTCATAATCTTGCCAATGCACTGGTAGCATTTGCTATGGCTGTAGAAGCAGGTTTTAACGCAAGTGATTTGGCTAAAGGTTTGGCTAGTTTTAAAGGTGTGCAGCGTAGGTTTTCGTATCAAATAAAGAATGAGAATTTCTTATATATCGATGATTATGCGCATCACCCTACGGAAATAGATGCAGCACATCAAGCAGTAAGAGAAATGCATCCTGGGAAAAAAGTGACTGTCATTTTTCAGCCACATTTGTTTTCTAGAACACGAGATTTTTTAAAAGAATTTGCGAAAAGCTTAGCGCAGTTCGATGAAGTGATTCTGTTAGAAATTTATCCGGCAAGAGAAGAGCCAATTCCTGGTGTTACTTCAGCAGTATTGCTTAGTAAAATTGACCATCCAAAGAAACGAATTGTAGAAAAGGATAGTCTTGTAGAAGAGCTCAAAAAAGGCGACCTAGAGGTTTTAATGACTTTAGGTGCTGGGGATATTGGTTTAGAGGTGGAAAAAATTAAAAATGGATTGACTTATGCAAATTAAGTTGAAACATATTAAACTAATTGGCTTACTGTTGGTTGTGGTTGGCTTGTACAGTTTTGCAGGGTATAGAAGTAACTTGCGACCAGGAACAGAATTGGAAATTAAGTTTTTGGGAGACAACAATTTATATATCACAGAAGAGTCGGTTAATAAATTGTTAATACAAAAATATGGACCATTAAAAAATAGGGCAAAAGAAGAGGTAGTTTTGAATACCATAGAAGAGGTTATACAATCCAATCCTATGGTTAAAAATGCCCAAGTTTACCGCTCTGTTAATGGTACACTTATTTCAAAGATTGTTCAGCGTAAACCAATAGGAAGGGTTGAAGGAGTCTCTAGATTTTATTTGGATGATGAAGGAAAACGCATGCCGTTATCCAGACACCACTCGGCAAGAGTGCCAATCATTACTGGTAAAATAACAGAGAAAACTTTAGAAGATGCCTACGCCATTTTGGAGTACATAAACAAGGACGATTTTTTAAGAAAAAATGTAATTGGTATACATCTTAAAGATGAAGACCAATACCAATTAAAGTTAAGGGTAGAGGAGTTTGTAGTGCATTTAGGGAGTGTGGAAAACCTTGACGAGAAGTTCAAGAATTTTATGGCGTTTTATGTAAAAGCTGCTAAAGATAAAAGCTTAAATAGTTACGCCATGGTGAGTTTAGAATTTGATAATCAAGTGGTTTGCACCAAAATATAAGGTATGGAACAAGGTAAATATTCAGTTGGTTTAGACATTGGTACCACCAAAATCGTTGCGATTATTGGTCGGGAGAATGAGTATGGTAAAATAGAGATTCTAGGTTCTGGTAAAAGTAAGAGTCTAGGGGTGCATAGAGGGGTAGTCAACAATATTACCCAAACCATTGCCTCTATACAACAAGCAGTAGAGCAAGCCGAGTTAAATTCTGGCTTAAAAATTGGGTCCGTTGTTGTAGGTATTGCTGGCCAACATATCCGTAGTTTACAGCATAGTGATTACATAACTAGACCGAATGCAGAAGAAGTAATTAATGAGGACGATTTGGATTTGCTGTGTAACCAAGTGTATAAATTGGTTATGCTACCAGGCGAAGAAATAATTCATGTTTTACCACAAGAATACCGAGTAGATGGCCAATCAGAGATTAAAGAGCCTATGGGTATGTACGGTGGTAGATTAGAGGCTAACTTTCATGTAGTAGTAGGGCAAGTATCGTCTATTAAAAATATAGGTAGATGTATTAAAAGTGCAGGTTTAGATTTAGGTAACATCACCTTGGAGCCTTTAGCGTCTGCAGAAGCTGTGCTTAGTCAAGAAGAAAAAGAGGCAGGTGTTGCTTTAATAGATATAGGTGGTGGTACTACAGATTTAGCCATTTTTAAAGATGGTATCATTCGCCATACCGCTGTAATTCCGTTTGGTGGTAATGTGATTACAGAAGATATTAAAGAAGGTTGTTCTATTATAGAAAAGCAAGCAGAATTGCTTAAAATTAAATTTGGTTCTGCTTGGCCAGGTGAAAACAAAGACAATGAGATTGTATCCATACCAGGTCTTCGTGGTCGTGAACCAAAAGAAATCACCCTAAAAAATCTTTCTAAAATTATTCATGCACGTGTGGTAGAGATTATTGAGCAGGTGTATGTAGAAATTAGAAATTATGGTCATGAAGATCAGAAGAAAAAACTTATTGCTGGCATTGTATTAACCGGCGGTGGTAGCCAATTAAAACACCTTAAGCAATTGGTAGAATATATTACCGGTATGGATACCCGTATTGGTTATCCTAATGAGCATTTAGCAGGTGATTCTGATGATAGTATCGCTAGCCCACTGTATGCAACTGCAGTTGGTTTATTAATGAATGCTCTTAAGAATGATGTTAGAAATGTAACTGAAGCGCAAGAAGAAACATTGGCTACAGAAGAGCAGCCAAGAGAGCAACAACAGCAAGAAGAGGTGTTGGTTGGGGAGGAGCAGCAACATGTGCAAACACAGCGCCAAACCGTAACCGCATCTAGCAGAGAACGTAAGTCCATTTTTGACAAATGGTCAGAGAAATTGAAAGACTTTTTAGATAACGCAGAATAAACGTACCCAGAAAAATAAGCACCATGAGTAATAGCAACGAGTTCGATAATATAGCATTCGATTTGCCAAAGCATAAAAGTAACGTTATCAAGGTAATTGGCGTTGGTGGTGGCGGTAGCAATGCCATAAACCACATGTTCACTGCTGGTATTAACGGGGTGGATTTTGTAATCTGTAATACAGATTCGCAAGCCTTAGAAAACAGTGCAGTACCTAATAAAATTCAATTAGGGGTTTCTTTAACAGAAGGATTAGGAGCTGGAGCCAACCCAGAGGTTGGGGAACAAGCGGCCTTGGAGAGTATGGAAGAGTTAAAGAACATGTTAGAGAGTACAACTAAGATGGTCTTTATAACCGCTGGTATGGGTGGTGGTACAGGTACGGGTGCAGCCCCTGTAATTGCCAAAATTGCCAGAGAATTAGACGTGCTTACCGTAGGTATTGTTACCATTCCTTTTCAATTTGAAGGAGCAATGCGTAACAAACAAGCACAATTGGGTATAGAAAAGTTGCGAGCTAACGTAGACTCTCTCATTGTTATAAATAATAACAAGCTTAGAGAAGTATATGGTAACCTTGGTTTTAAAGCAGGTTTCTCTAAAGCAGATGAAGTTTTAGCCACTGCAGCTAGGGGTATTGCAGAAGTAATAACACACCACTACACTCAAAATATTGACCTTAGAGATGCTAAGACCGTACTAAGTAATAGTGGTACTGCCATAATGGGTTCTGCTATGGCGTCTGGCTCCACTAGAGCTAATGAAGCAATAACTAAAGCTTTAGATTCCCCTTTATTAAATGACAATAAAATACGTGGGGCTAAAAATGTATTATTGTTAATTGTTTCTGGTTCTCAAGAAATTACCATTGATGAAATTGGTGAAATTAATGACCATATCCAGATAGAGGCGGGTCATGGGGCAAACATTATCATGGGTGTTGGTGAAGATGAAAACCTTGGAGAAGCTATTGCGGTAACAGTAATTGCTACCGGTTTTGCAGTAGACCAACAAGATGAGATAGTAAATACAGAGACTAAGAAAATTATTCACACGCTAGAAGACGAGCAAAAAGCTACGCACGATTTAAGTGGCGATGCTGGTATAAAGCGTTTTACACTAGAAGATGCTGTAGAGGAGCCAATTACTCCTAAACCAGTTATAAAGCATACCTTAGAAGAGGATAAGCCTAAGCAGGTCATCAGAGAGCCAGAATCAGATTTAATACCAACTACGAGCTACATTCGTAATTTCAATGTATTTTATGAGGAGGTAGTAGCTGAGCCTGTTAAAGAAGTTATTGCTAGACCTAAGGAAGATGACTTTATCATCATAGAAGCCAAAGATATTCTTAGTAAAATTGAAGTGATAGATGCAGAATTGGTACATCCAAAAGCAACCACGAACGAAGATCAGTTTACACTTAGTTTTGATATGCCGTTGAATGATGTTAAAGAAGACAAAGAAGAAGCTACAAATACTATAGTTTTTGATTTGGATGATGACATCAAGGACATGGAGGTTAAAGATTATGTAGAGGTGCAGCCAACTCAAGAATACCAGAAGACAGCAGAAACGCGCTATAATTTAGAGGAGTATATGGAGTTAGAAACAAAACTAACCGCAGCTCAATCTAAAAAAGTAGAAACTTCTGAGCCAAAATTAAAAGAAGAAGAGATCAATTTTGAGAAACGAACAGTAGAAACTTTAGAAAAGGAACCAAAACCAATAGCCAAAACTGAGACTCAAGAAAATGGTGGTGGTGATATGGATCCAATGAATAGTTCTATTAGCGATTTGCTTAAACAACGAGCAGATGAGCGTAAAAGAAAACTTAAGAATTTTAATTACAAGTTTAAAAATAACCGCTCTAGTTTAGACGAAATTGAAAAGGTACCAGCTTACAAAAGACAAGGGGTAGAGTTTGAAGAAGGTAACAAGGAACAAAGAGTGTCTAGGATGAGCTTGGGCGAGGATAGCAATGACGAAATACAGTTGCGTAGCAACAATTCTTATTTACATGATAATGTAGACTAAGAACTCTAAAGTCGATTATATGAGTATAAGCCCGAAAACTAAATTTTTTCGGGTTTATTTTTTTATCTTCGCTAGCCTAAATAAGCTAGATTATGGGATTGCAAGAAAACGTAATGACGGACATGAAAGCTGCTATGAAAGCCAAAGATACCGTGGCTTTAGAGGCGCTGCGAGCTATTAAATCTGCTATTCTGTTGGCAAAGACCGATAAAGGCGCTGGTGCAGAATTAACAGAAGAAGAAGAGGTCAAACTAGTACAGAAACTAGTAAAACAGCGTAAGGACAGTGCAGCCATTTTTTCTGAGCAGGGTAGAGATGATTTGGCAGAACCAGAACTAGCGCAGGTTGCTGTAATAGAAAAGTTTTTGCCAGAACAATTAACAGCAGAAGAGGTAGAAAAAGTAGTAGTACAGACTATAGCTGCTGTTGGTGCCAATGGAATGCAAGATATGGGTAAGGTTATGGGCATTGTGTCTAAAGAACTTGCAGGGCAAGCAGACGGAAAAACTATTTCTACTTTAGTAAAAGAAAAATTAAGTTCTTAATAATAAAAATGGCCCAGTAGTTCAACTGGATAGAATATCAGATTTCGGCTCTGAGGGTTGGGGGTTCGAATCCTCCCTGGGTCACACCATAGTATTATTACAAAAAACGCTCAATTTAATTGAGCGTTTTTTTATGCCTATTGTGGTCGCTGTTTTACCACAAAATGATTTAGAAAGATTCGTGGACCAATTCCATATGTATCACAGCGCCCGCTTTGTTTCCAGAAGCAACGGCATGGGCTACAGAGCGTAATCTAGAACTATTATCTCCACAGGCAAAAACATTAGGATTAGTGGTTTTTTGCATTTCATCAACAGCTATGAAACCATTTTCGTCAAGGGAACAACCCAGAGCGTTTAAAATGCCAATAGGTAATGTAAAGGGTACTTTGGCATACAGTGCTTCTATAGCTAATTCATCTCCATTGGTGAAAACTACGTTCTCAATTTGTCCTGCCGTATGCGTAAGAGAATCAATTTTATGATTTACAACTTCAATATGATGTTTTTGTAATTTGGCAAGTTGATTCTCGTTCAAATCGCCCTCTCCATCGGTGAGTAAGATTAAATTATGGGTTAGATGATGTATCATTCCTGCCATATGCATTGCCATTTCGCCCTTTGCAAGTAGGGCAGTAGGTTTAGACTTAATTTCATAGCCGTGACAAAACGGACAGTGCACCACAGAAATTCCCCAACATTCCTTAAAACCAGGAATGGTAGGTAAAACATCTTTTATTCCTGTAGCCAATACCAGTTTTTTAGCAGTAAATGTGCCATGTTTTTCTGTGCCAACTTCCATATGGTTCTCATAATTGATTGCTTTTAGTGCAGTATCATATACGAATTCAACGGTAGTATACTTGGATACGTCTGCTTTTGCTAATGTTGCAAGCTCGGCAGGGGTTTTACCATCTTGTGTTAAGAAGTTGTGAGAATGCGGTGTTTGGGCATTGCAGGGAAGGCCATTATCTATAACTAAAACAGAACGTAAAGAACGGCCTAAAGTTAGTGCAGCAGATAAGCCTGCATTGCTGCCTCCTATAATTATTACATCAAATTGAGACATTATTATTTTGTTAAGTGCGAATGAATCGCATTACATAGGAGATAAATATATCAATAATTGTTAAATGCGACTCGTTTGCAATTAAATTTTTTTGTAAGATATGTGTTAAATAATGTTATTCTTTCAAACGGCACATATCTTATTTATTCAACTAATAGTACAAGTAAAATAATGAGCGTGTAGGTATTACGCTTTTGCTTAGATTCAGAAGCCATCTTTCAGGATAAAACTTATGTTAAATGTGTTAAAACTTGAGTTCAATTTTTGTTATCTCTGCAAAAATTTCAAAAACTGATATTAATGAGAAGGGTAATTTTTGGTTTGTTGCTAATTGCTGCAACACACGTTAGTGCACAACAATGGTACGTTAAAGCAGGGGGTGGATATTCTGATGAATTTTCTAAGAGTGAGTTTAATAATACAGACCCTAATGGTATTACAGGTATTGAACAATCTACTTCTATACGTGTTAGCGCAGATGGTAGCACCACAACTGTAGAATCTTTAAATGGTACCGCTGGGGCTGGTTATAAGTTTTTTGTAGCTGGGGGCTATATGTTTAATGAGTATATAGGTGCAGAAATGGGATTAAACTATTTTAGAGGCAATAGCACACTTGTAGGGGAGGTAGTTACTCCTAATATTATTTCTTCATCACATGTAGAGATACAAGGTTTCGATTTGAATCCGGCAATATATTTAACTCCAAACTTTTCTAAATGGAATCCATACGTACGCGCTGGATTGTTATTGACCGTTGGCGGCGATTTAACTATAGATACTAATGTTTTACAAATAGACGGTGGTGGTGATGGTACTGATATTATGGTTAACGCAGAATCTGAGGTTAAAAGCCATTTTAGTGTAGGTTATTCTGGTGCAGTTGGGGTAACGTATCCGTTGAATGATAAATGGGAATTATATAGTGAGTTGGAGTTTAAGAGTTTTACGATAAAAAGTAAATCTGCAGAAATAAAGAGCTACGTCACTAGAGCAGTTACAGGTGACCAGTCGCAATTGGTGCCAGGACAACAATTAGAAGATTTGCCAAGAGCAGAGAAAGAATTTATTTTTTCTGATAGTTTTACTATTGACAATGCAACTGGTGAGAGTGAAAATGAACCAAGGAATATACCAACGCAGTACGTAAATGCTAGTGGTATTGGTTTAAATTTGGGTGTGCGTTACAATTTCTAAGTAACTAAATATAATTTAAAGAAAAAGCCTTGACTTGCATGTAGTCAAGGCTTTTTTAGTTGTTTTTGCAAAAAAAATTACATTTTTTTATAGTTATAGCTGAGTTCATCTTCTTATCAAAACTACTCTATTCAGCAATTGAAATGTAGGAGCAATATTTTTTATAACCACAACCTACCTTGACGTTATGTGATTGATACATAACTGTCTCTACAAATAGAATGATGACGTTATTTTAAAATTTAAATAAATGAGCTAAACGTAATACTAGTAAAACAACTATTTCAAGGGTTTATTTAAAAACAACTAACGCCTAGTACTATTAGTGTTGACTACATATTTTAAGAAAAAAAGCAACTCAGTAAACTATCTAAATAGAAATTTTTTCTCCTAAGAATTTAGGTTTTACTTGGAAAAGTATGTCTAAGAACACTTTTGTTCTCGCAAAGTATTCTCGTAGTTGTGTTTTTAAACCGTTTCTGCCTTTTACGGTTTTGGCATTAAATCCTATAGCTTTAAGACCATGATTCTCGGCCAAATATATGGCTCGTTCGTTGTGGAATTCTTGGGAAATAATTGTGATACTGGTTTGGCCAAAAACCTCTTTTGCTCTAACTACAGAATCTAGGGTTCGGAAACCGGCATAGTCTAAAATAATTCGCTCTGCAGGGATACCTTTTTTGACCAATTCTTTTTTAAATTCTGAAGGTTCATTGTAATACTGTGTACCATTATCTCCACTTACTAAAACATATTCAATTTTGTTTGCTTTAAAAAGGGCTACTGTAGCTCTAATTCTATATTCAAAATAAGGATTGATTCCGCCCTGTTTTAGCCATTTTGCCGTACCCAACAGTAGACCAACTTTATTGGTGGGCATATTTTTAGTAGCAGAATAGGTTTTATTTTTTGCATTAGATTCTATAATACCGTTACAAGTTACCACACAAATAAGAGTTAGGGCAATTAGTGCACCCAAAACTTTTGTTATCTTCTTCATGGTGGTCATCTGACAAGTATTTTAAAAGTATTTGGTTTAAAGGTAGCGAAATTTATAAATCACCTACTTGTCAAATAATATCTGAGAATAAATGTTCTTTAAAAGGTTTAGTTAGATGGAGTTTATATTGTTTTTAATCAACTAAAAATAAATTCTAATCAACTATGGACAATACCTTCCATCCATTTTCTGACTTGTAAGTCATAAGTCGTTGTACAGATTTTCCATGATCTGGATAGGTACAAACTTCTGTTATAATTATATGATTATCATCTATACGCTCTCTTTTAGGAAAGGCTCTTTGTACATGGTTAAACTTGGGCATTCCTTCTTTACGTAAAGCGGCAATGTAAGATAGTTTTAAAGTCTCTGCAGTTTGTTTAATAATATCCTGTGTTTTTGGAATGTTCTCTAATTTATTTAACATTAAGGAAGCTTCTGCTTTAAAATCCTTGTAATCTAAAGCATTCTCCAAATTGTCTTGATTATAAGCTGCTTCCAAAGCAAGTATTGCACCTTCTGGTGTATCTCCGTTGGGCATAAAATGGTCCTCACCTTCATCTACAATTAAATGGCCTAGGCTTTTATCAAAATCTAATAGTTGATGAGATTCTAATGTATCCCGTATTGCACGGATGGTATAGCCACCAATTAAACGGCCTTGTTCTACAATCATCCAATCGGATATTAATTCACGGTCTATTCCTATTTTTTGATCGTATTTTATATTGGTAACATCTATAGGTTCATTACCAACTATACCAAACAAATTTCCCTCTTGGTCAAAACTAGGCTCTATTAGCCAAATATGTTCTGTGTTGTTGCCATCCTCAATCTTTACTTTTATAGAGAAATAATGTTGGTTCGGTTTAGGGTTCTCTAATGAAGCTTCAAAATAGTGTAGGGTTAAACGGGCCTTTTCAATAGCCCAGTTCATAAGGTCATTTTCTTTTGAAAAATCCACTACATCTGGTTGATTTTTTCTTTTTCTAACCGAAGATTTGTTGGTTCTTTTTCTAAAAAGTTTTGTTAGTAAATTCATTTGTGGTTGGCTAAAATTGGTCAAATAAAAGCTGTAATATGCTAACTTACAGCTTTTTTTGATACCTATCGGTGTAGAATGAGAAGACTAACAATAAATTAAACTACATTACTTTGCTCGCTAAATAGCGTTGTACAGCATATACATCAATACTCTTATTAAATTTTTTGCTAACAGATGGAATATCTTCACTAGAAATCCAAATTTTAAGCTCAGCATCTAGGTCAAAGGTGCCAGCAGTTTCTAAAGAAAATCTAGATATGTTTTTATAAGGCATGGATTTGCATTCTGTTTTACTTCCTGTTAGGCCCTGTACATCTATTAGAATTAGTCTTTTGTTGGTAAACATAAAAGTGTCTCTCATTAGCTTAAAACCTAATTCTATTACTTCATTATCTACCAATAGTTTACTGTATTTTTCAGTAAGTTTTTCAGAAGATACTTCACTTGCGTTTCCCAAAATTTTGTTTATTAAGCCCATACTTGTTTAACTTTACAGTGTTTTGTTTAAGATATAATTGTTTTGCTATATTGGTGCCCGTTAGAACAATAATGTTACAGCTGATGCAGTAATTTTATCATTTTAAAGTACTATTTTAAGCTTTATTTATAATAAACACGGCAATACAAACTTAAATTTAGCCGTTGGTAACACATCTAATTAATAGCTATGCTAAGTCCCGGTTTTACAAAGCGTTTATCGCTACTAAACCGTTATTATAAAATAACTCGTTTTTATTCTTTTTTAAAGGCAACAGCGATTAAAGGGGGTACAGTAATTGCCTTTTTTGTTGCGCTGATTATTGGTTTAGAGTATTACGTATTAGATTTTAATACTATTCTTAATAAGGTGGTAGAAACCTATCCTCCATTGTTAGTTTTTGGTCTGTTTTTAGGATCAGAAACGATTATGGGCTTATTACCTCCAGAGATTTTTATAGCATGGGCAGCTAAGGTAACCACTCCGTGGTTGTACTTGTTTTATTTGGCCAGCTTATCCTATCTGGGGGGCATAATAGCTTATGGTATTGGCAATAAATTATCAAAAATATCCTTGGTTAAGAATTATTTAGAATTAAAAGTTGCTACCCACATTAGTAATTTAAATAAATGGGGAGGTCTTTTTGTTTTTCTTGGAGCAGTGTCTCCAGTTCCCCATTCATTAGTAAGTTTAGCTTCTGGATTAATTAGTTATAACTTTAAGAATTATCTCTTATGGGCTTTATTTAGATATGTACGATTCTTGGTATATGGCTTTTTAATTTTTAAGGCGATAAGTTAGCACTACTATAATCTATTTAAACAGTAAAAATCCTAGAACAATCTAGGATTTTTACATTTTCCTTAGTTTACATTAATTGGGATGGATGCCTTTAAGCCATTAGAAGTTGTTGCTTCTATTGTAAAATCACCTTTGGTTTCGGTGCTTTGAACCAATAACAGGCATCTACCTAAATTAGTGGTTACTGTATTAGATTGGTAGGGCTGTGTGCTCGTTGCACTTCCGTTATCTACGCCTAGTAATTTTAATTCTTCTGGTAGTGTAAAAGTTATAACGCCATCTGTATGCCGAATTGGATTGTTATTGCCATCTACTAATTGTGCTACGATATGCGCCACATCATACCCATCTGCTACTAATGTTTGGGTATCTATACTCAATTCTATGGCTTCCATTTTGCCTGCGGTATGTAGCGTTTGCTCTGTAAGTTTACGACCTTCTTGGGAATAGCCAATTGCTTTTAGCGTTCCTGCACTAAAAGGAACTTCCCACTTAAAAATCCGGTCTTCAAAGTCCGATAATTGCTTTTTGCCTAAGGATGTATCGTTTAAAAACAATTCAATCTTTTGGCAATTGCTGTATAATTCTACTATGGTTGTGGTATTTACAGGGTAGTTCCAGTGCGTGTTAACATCATGCCATTGCCAAAGTGCTTTTTGCCATTGACCAGGTTTTTTCTCTACAATACTACCATCAGGGTTTACTTTGTATTGAGATTTTTCAGAGGTTTGAGTCCCAATGAAAATATGGGGTTTCTCATTCCATAAGGTCTTCATCATATGATATGATGGCTTTTTAAATCCAGCAACGTCTAACATACCGCTTTGCGTTGCTTTTTGAGGCCACTTTTTATTAGATTCACCCATATAATCAATACCCGTCCATAAAAAGGTGCCGGATATAAAAGGCCTTTCTTGTATGGCTTTCCACTCGTGCCATTGTACTAGATTTTCTGTGCCCATAATAGGTATATCAGGATAGTTAGTATGGCCATAATCATACAATACCCGTCTATAGCTGTATCCAATTACATCTAGTGCATCTGCATAGCCAGTTAAATGGCTTGCAGAAGGTAAAATACAATTAGCAGTTACGTAACGGGTGGTGTCCATTTCCTTCGTCCATCTAGATAGTTTGGCGGCGGTCTCTGCTAAAACATATTTTCCCTTTTCACTTTCATCATATCGTTCTTTAATTTCACTAGGCGGTATGGGCGGTTCTGACCAAAAATAATTACCAGACCAATCCATATTAAAAAAGCCAGTTGCATGCGCGTATCTTGGGTAGGTCCACTCTATTTCATTACCTATGCTCCATTGTATTATAGATGGGTGATTGCGGTCTCTTAACATGGTTGTTTTTAGGTCTATTTCTGCCCAATCTTGAAAATGTTCTGTATAACCTCTAGTTATATAATCTTCACTACGCTCATGCATATTTAAGCGCTTATCTTTGGGATTATCCCACTCGTCAAAGAATTCATTTTGTACTAAGAAACCCATTTCATCACATAAATCTAAAAACTCTTCAGAAGGTGGATTATGTGCTGCTCTAATCGCATTAGTTCCCGCGTCTTTTAAATGCTGTAAACGCCTTCGCCATACTGCCTTAGGAACTGCAGCGCCTACTAAACCACCATCATGATGCAAGCAAACGCCTTTTATTTTGTGGTTTTTTCCATTTAGAAAGAAACCATGGTCAACATCAAACTTTATAGTGCGTATACCAAAAGGAGTTTTGTTTTCATCTACAAGCTTTTCTTCTTTTACAATTTGTGTTATGGCCGTATAGCGATACGGATTATCAATATCCCACAAATGTGGTGAAGTTATGCTGTTTTTTAGGGTGATGCTTTTCTCGGTTAATCCCTCTAAACTTTCCTTCTGTCTAGTACTAGTGACGGTATCGCCGTTTTCATTTAAAACTGTAAAAATTACATCAAATTGCTGCGCATCTTTAAAATCATTTTTTAGGGTAATTTGGTTTTGTATCAATGCGTTATCTTCCGTAATTTTTGGTGTGGTTATGAACGTACCCCAGATAGGAATATGAAGCTTGTGTTTAGTGATTAGTTTTACGTTTCTATAGATTCCTGAACCTGTGTACCATCTACTATCGGCGTAACGGGAGTGGTCCACTTTTACCTTTACGGTGTTAGCACCATTTTTTAAGTGGTCTGTAATATTATAAAAGAAAGGAGAATATCCATAAGGATGCTTGCCTAAAGACATTTCATTTAACCATACTTCGCTATTATTGTAAACTCCATCAAAAAGTATATAGGTATTCGTTTCTGGATTAGTTTTGCGGTCAAAAGATTTTTTATACCAACCAATACCACCTAATAAATAACCTGTAGCGCCTTCTCCTTGAATACTATCAAACGGAAATTCCACGCTCCAATCATGGGGTAAATTCAAAGAACGCCAATCTTGATTGGTGAAAAAAGTAGGGGTGATGGTATCATTCTCTTGCAATTTAAACTCCCAAGATTTATTAAAATCGATACTGCCAAAATCTCTTAAAGTGTCTTGCGAGGAGGTTTTGCAACCAATTTGCACTAATGCTAGGAGCATCAGCGCTATAAACGTTTTAGTCATGTTTTAATTCTTGGTTTAGTTTGTGGTACTACCAACTGGTGGTAGTTTGCTAAATTGATGTGGTTGTCTAAAAAAACAAAAACAAGGTACTAGACAAAACCTATACATGTGTAGTATAAAATCATTTATAATAGGGATTTGGACAAAAGCAATCCAAAAGCCATACTATATTAATGGACTTATACTATATAACATGATGATTAACCGTTAAAAACTTAAAAAAACAAAAGCTAGCAATACGTTTGTATACTATAATAGGCTAGTGGTGAGTAAAATATGCTAAGCAAAATGAAATTAAGGTTTTATGGTAAAGGATGAAGTAAGCCCTACACTAAAATTTCTTGGTAATCTATGTACACCAAAAATGGCCCTAGAATGCATCCCTTTTTCGCCTAGAACTTTGATAAAAGTGTCCGAAGCACCATTGACAACTAAGGGAGAATCGTCCCAAGAGTCATTAGATTGAAAGTAAGCATCAATATGGTTAAGCCCAACCACATTATCAAAACCAATTTTTTCATCCATCTGCGCTAAAACATTTAGCGCACATAATTCCATGGCTTTATAACCTTCTTCAGTAGAAATTTCTGTTCCTAATCTACCTTGAAATTTAAAGTTATTATTCCATATGGGGAATTGTATGGCAACATAAGCTATTGTTCCTCTAACATTTACAGAGGTATAACTACCACCAGGTGTAGAGGCATTGGGTAATTGGTACCCTAGTTCCTTTAGTTTTTCTAAAATAGTCATTTATAAGATGGTTTTTAGAATGCGAATGCCAAGCTTTTAGTTTTCGAGAAGTAAAACTACTTCTATTTGGTAATTAAAAAGCCTGATTCTATTTAAAGTTGTAGAACTTTTATGTGATTTAAGATTGACAACTTTTATAACTCCAGATAAAGATAAAAAAGCTAAAATGTGAATCTACTTAACCAAAATTTTTATGTGCTCAGGGATTAGAATGGGTAAGGATGTCCTCAATAATCATTTTAGCATGTATACGACTGTTCTCTATAAACCATTTGTGCGTTTCCATACCACCACAAATTACCCCAGCCAAGTATAGTCCTTTTACATTAGTTTCCATAGTGTCTGGATTGTACTGTGGCAATCGTTTTTCATCATCAGAAAGTTGAACTCCAAGTTGGGCTAAAAATGCAAA
Organism: Croceivirga sp. JEA036; assembly: GCF_011882165.1. NCBI lineage: Bacteria > Pseudomonadati > Bacteroidota > Flavobacteriia > Flavobacteriales > Flavobacteriaceae > Croceivirga > Croceivirga sp. JEA036. The sequence continues at coordinate 177,219 of NZ_JAATON010000002.1, read as the reverse complement.
ATTGGGTTTGTAACCCGTTAACGCTAAAACAAAATCATTTTCTAAGGCTAGTTCACCTTCTGGTGTGTTGATAGTCAACTCTCGTTCTTTAATTTCTTTTACTTCTGCATTAAAATGCGCGTTAATACTACCTTCTTTAATACGATTAATGATATCTGGTCTTACCCAGTATTTTACGCGTTGACCAACTTCTGGTCCACGAATTATTAACGTGACTTCAGCGCCTTTTCTATAGCATTCTAAAGCGGCATCTATAGCAGAATTACTGGCCCCTATTACTGCTAATTTTTGACTTGCATAAAAGTGGGGGTCATTATAATAATGGCTTACCTTGGGTAAATCTTCTCCAGGAACGTTAATAGTATTGGGTAAATCATAAAACCCAGTTGCTACAATAAGGTTATCAGTAGTGTAAGAGGTTTTACTAGAGGTAACTTTAAAACCTTTCTTTTCTTGAGTGACACTTTCTACTTTTTCAAAAAGATGAATGTTGAGGTTATTGCTAGTTACAATTCTACGGTAATACTCCAGCGCCTCATCGCGTTTGGGTTTGGCTTCCTTACTTATAAAAGGAATACCATCTATCTCTAGTTTTTCTGAAGAAGAGAAAAACTGCATATTCACCGGATAATTAAACAAGGAATTGACAATTGGGCCTTTTTCTAAGATAACATAAGATAGCCCTTTTTTTTGCGCTTCTAATCCACATGCAATACCAATAGGGCCACCACCAATTACAACAACATCAAAATTTTGCATTATGCTATTCTGGTTTTTAAATCTTTTATTGTTTCTGTTGGATTGTTGCTACCAAAAACAAAGCTGCCAGCAACCAATACATCTGCTCCGGCATCTACCAAAGCTTTTGCATTAGTCGCATTAACCCCACCATCAATTTCAATAAGACAACTACTTTTTTTATCGTTAATCAATGCTTTAAGTGCCTTTACTTTAGCATAGGTGTTTTCTATAAAAGATTGTCCTCCAAATCCTGGGTTAACACTCATGAGACATACCAAATCTACATCTTGTATGGTATCTTTTAATAAATCTACGGATGTATGTGGGTTTAAGGCAACACCAGCCTTCATCCCAGCAGCCTTTATAGCTTGTAAAGTTCTATGCAAATGAGTGCAAGCCTCATAATGTACGGTAAGAGTAGCTGCTCCTAAATCTGCAAATGTTTGTATGTAACGGTCTGGGTCAACAATCATTAAATGTACATCTAACGGTTTTTTAGTGTGTTTACCCATAGCTTTTAATACAGGCATTCCAAAAGAGATGTTAGGTACAAAAACACCATCCATAATATCTATGTGAAACCAATCAGCTTCGCTATCGTTTATAAGTTCTATGTCTCGTTGTAAGTTAGCAAAGTCTGCTGCTAAAACGGATGGTGCAATTAATTTTGAGCTCATTTTGTTATTTAGATTATAACTGTAAAAATACGTAAAGGATCAAGTTTAGCACTAGCGCAAATGCTTTTAATATGGATGGGTATACGCTTTTGTGTAAGATTATTTTTCTTTACATTAAAGATTAGTTTACAATTTAGTAACTTTGGAATCTTAAAATTCACACTACATGTCAAAGAAGTCGAAATTAAAAAAGCAATTTAAAGTTGCTAAGAAAGAAGTTTCTAAGAAGGAAAATGGTTTAGCAAAAGCACTAAAAAACCTTAAGAAGCTTAAAAAGAAAAAAGCAAAAAAGAAAGCTGTAAAACAAGCAATACAAGAAGCTAAAGTAAGAAAGTTAGCTTTTAAAAAAGCTTCTAAGAAAGCTGTAAGTGCCAAGAAAGCACTTAAGAAAGTAGCTTAATCTTAGCCAAACTAAGTTGTAAAAGGAGCATTATGTGCTCCTTTTTTTATGGGTCAAATCAATTAATGGTGCAGTTGGAGTTATTAAATGTTCTTTTAAGTCTTTGGTTAGAATTTTAATATTACGCCATTTAATTTTCTTGTTTTCTTGGCTTTCATTGCCAATGCTATGTACTTGTAGTCCAATAAAACCTTCTGCTGTTGCATTGTCTTTCAGGTTAGCGGTATTAATGCCGTTAACCCAAATGCTTAAGTGGTTGCCGTTGGCTTGTACACGGTAGTTATTCCATTGGTTATTTTTAAAAGCTTTTCTACCCACAGGATTGTTCTCTAAATTGTAAAGCCATCCTCTTAACCCCTCTTCAAATATGCCACCACTCCAAGCCCGTTCGCTTGGGTCAATTTCGCTTTGATAACCATGTACTTTACCATTATGCACAGCAACAAAACTATTACTTCTAAATTGTACACCAGAATTTACAGTAGGATCAACCCAAACTTCAAATTCCAGAATAAAATCAGTATACATTTTATCAGTGCATAAAAACGTATTTGGTGTACCTAATTTAGTTGTGCCTGTTACTACACCATTTTCTAAGGTATAGGTGGCAGTACCGTTTTTAATAGTCCACCCTTTAAAAGACTCACCTTGCAATAAGGGTTGCCAGTTAGGTTTTTGTTGTGCAAATAAAGTAGTGGTCAAAAGTAGTAGTAGTAGCTTAATTAGTTTTAAAGGTTTCATGCAATTCTATTTCTGTAAATGTTTGGTCTAAAGTCCTATTTAAGTTTCTTAATTTAGAGATGGTTTTTAAATCTACATCTTGGTTTGGTGTATTGGTAAATGCGTTTCTCATGTAATTGCCAATATCTCTAATATTCTCGTCGGTTATTTCGGTACTACCACCTATTCCTGGCATACTAATACCATAATCATAGGTTTTTCCATTTACGGTCACTGGGCCATTTAATCCATACAACATCACAGCTAAAAATCTTTCCTTGGGTCCCGTGATATATTCAGATTGTAAAAGTGGAGGGGCTAAATTTTCTATTCCAGTACCATCGGGGCCATGACATGTAGCGCAATGTCTATTAAACAAGATTCTACCTCTTGTTAGATGATCTTTATTTTTTTTAAAACTACCTGGTTTTTTAAGTTGTATCCGTTGTAAAGAATCTAACCAATGTAAGGTGTTTGGCATTGTAGCAGCGTATTCTGGCTGTAAGAATATTGCTTCTTTATTAAAACTATGAGCAATTAGGGGTTCTGTAAACCAAGAGGCGTCTCGGTATTTTTTAATTAGCGATAGCCAACGAGAATCTATGTGGTCCTCTGTATGTATTGCTAAATAATAGCCCAAGTAATAATCTACCATAGCGTTATCCACAGATGCCAAATTTTGGAATTGATTATCGGTTAAAGAGATTTTATTTTCTACTGCAAGTTTTAGGGCGACAGCTGCTAATTTTGGAAATTTTTGAATATTAGGATTGTCCAAAAGTTCAGTAGTGAAGGCATCTAATCCATCCAAAGTATAAAAAGTGTGTATAAGTTGTTTGTAATTGTTACTGATTGATGCAGTTTTTCTTAAAAGTTGTATGGTGTTTTCTTTTCCTTTTGCAACAAGATGTTGTTGTGCTCTTTTGCGTATCCAGATATTTTTAGATGCTAAAGAATCTATTAATCGTTCATCCGACCAACTAGATATATTCAATTTTTTTAGCGGTTTTAATTGTTTACCAAGACGAAGAATTCTACCCATACCTACAATGGAATCTAATCCTTTGTCTAAATACTGTTGCCTTAAATAACTGGTCAGGTATGTTTTATGCTGAATAATGCCTCTGTGCATATCTACAACATAAAGGGACCCGTCTGGACCATTAAAATTATTTACGGGTCTAAAGCCTTCATCATTACTAATTAGGAACTCTTTGTTTGTATATGCTTGTTCTCCCTGCCAACGTAAAGCATCATTCCTAAGAATATTTCGTTTTACTAAATTGGCTTCTGGCCCGCTGACAAAAGCATCGCCTTGAAATTCTTCTGGTAGGTTAGAACCTTCAAAATACAATGGACCACATGCGCTAGTAAAGTATTTTATTTTTTGTTCTTCATCTAACATATTAGGCAAGTACCCCCTGTTTATAGATGTGGCTTGCAAGGGATATAACTTTTGATTGGGAACAATAGCCTTACCTATGGCTTGTCTATTTTTAAATTTTGGATTGGCATTAAGCATATTGGGCAAAACCCAATCTCCCCGTAGCTGATTAGAATTATCGTTGTAGAGTAAGCGGCCCATGTCGTCATTGGTAATTCCCCATTGTCCTCTAAAACTTGTGTGTTCTACCTGCCATTTACCGTCTTTTAAGCGATAACGTTTACTAGATTTAGCATTGTATATCCAATTGTCTAGATTGTATAGCAACCCATTAGGTTGGTGTTCTACATTACCACCTACAGCATATGCGGAGTCTACTACTGTAGTTTTGCCAGGCGTATTATCGGGAGTGATTTCTGTAAAATATAAATAGGGTGGTTCTGCGTATAAAAGTCCGTCATAAACATGGCTTATTGCTCTTGCTAATTTTAGACTATCCAAAAAGACTTTGCTGTGATCCATGAACCCATCTTGGTCCTTATCTTCTAAAATGATAATTCGGCCAATCGGTTCTTCTTCATTTATGCCTTCTACGGTACGCATGTATCCAGTAAGCTCTAAAGCCCACAATTGGCCTTGGTCATCAAAACTTATAGTAACAGGGGCTTCTAATAATGGTTCTGCTGCCAAAGCTTGTACCGTTAATGGTTCTGCTAAATGGTAGTTAGAAAAGTCTACTAGCGTTTCTTTGTATTCTTTTTTACAAGAATAGGAGAGTAGCACTAGGATTAGTGCATAATACAGTCTGGTCATGAAGTGGTCTGTTCAGTTTTTAGGTTTTGTGAAACCTTTGCTAAAGGTAGCTAAGAATTAAGAATAATTCAATAAGTTTCTTAATCCTTTGAGATTTACAAACAAAAAACTCCGGTAATCAGCCGGAGTTTATTCATCAATCAAAAAACGAACAGTCATGATAAACTGTTGTAGCCATCTAAATTACGATTTTAAACAATAAAAAGCAATATGCTTACACATAAACCGTAATTACGTTGGGGATTTAGCCCAAATATGTTTTTAATATTTTACTTCTAGAAGTATGCTTTAATCTTCGTATTGCTTTTTCCTTAATTTGTCTAACACGTTCGCGTGTTAAATCAAAGGTTTCTCCTATCTCTTCAAGCGTCATACTATGCTGACCAGCTAACCCAAAATACAAACGGATTACGTCTGCTTCTCTAGGAGTTAATGTTTCTAAAGCGCGCTCTATCTCCGTTCTAAGAGACTCATGTAATAAATCCTTATCTGGATTAGGGGATTCCCCACTTTTTAAAACATCGTATAAATTAGAATCCTCTCCATCGATAAGTGGAGCGTCCATAGAAACGTGTCTGCCAGAGTTTTTAAGGGATTGTTTTACATCTTCTACAGTCATATCTAATTCTTTTGCAATTTCTTCTGCAGAAGGTACACGTTCGTGAGCCTGCTCCAAGAAAGCAAAAGTTTTATTGATTTTATTGATGCTACCAATCTTATTTAATGGTAAACGTACAATACGAGACTGCTCTGCTAAAGCTTGTAAGATGGATTGGCGAATCCACCACACCGCATAAGAAATAAATTTAAATCCACGAGTTTCATCAAAACGTTGTGCAGCTTTAATAAGCCCTAAATTACCTTCATTAATTAAATCTGGTAATGTTAAACCTTGATTTTGGTATTGTTTAGCTACAGATACAACGAACCTTAGGTTGGCTTTGGTCAATTTCTCAAGTGCTACTTGGTCACCAGCTTTAATGCGCTGTGCCAATTCTACCTCTTCATCAGCAGTAATTAAATCTACTTTTCCTATCTCTTGTAAATACTTGTCTAAAGACGCGGTCTCCCTATTGGTAACCTGTTTTGTAATCTTTAACTGTCTCATCTAAAATTATCCCTTTCAATTTAAGTTTATGGGGCTTACCCATTTACTTATACGTAAAAAGATGAAAAAAGTTACATTTTGGTAAAATTAATTTGGAAAAAAAGTTGTAAATAAAAGCCCCGACTTATGGTCGGGGCTTGATTCTGTAAGGGTCGAAAACGTTTTAGTCTCTTCTTGGTTTTCTGTCCCTATTATCTCTATTATTATTTCTGCGGTCACCGCCTTTATCATTTCTTGGCGGTCTTTCTTTATATCCTTCAGGTTTTGGTAAAAGGGCTTTTCTAGACACTTTTTCCTTCCTAGTTCTTGGATCTACACCAAAATATTTAACATCAATAACATCTCCCATGTTAATTACATCAGTAACGTTATCGGTGCGTTCCCATGCTAATTCAGAAACATGTAACAAGACTTCGTTTCCTGGTGCATCTGTATATTCTACAACGGCACCAAAGTCTAGCATCTTAATTACTTTAACTTCATAAACACTACCAACTTCTGGCTTAAACATTACCGCATCAATTTTAGCAATAACAGCATCAATACCAGCTTGGTCTGTACCTAAGATTTCTACAATACCTTCTTCTGTAACTGGATCTTCATTAATTACAATAGTAGTATTGGTTTCTTTTTGTAATTCTTGGATAACTTTACCACCAGAACCAATAACAGCACCAATGTATTCTCCAGGAATAATTTTGGTAACAATTTTTGGAGCGTAAGATTTAACTTCTGTATTTGGAGTAGCAATGGTATCAGTTAGCTTGCTTAAAATATGCATTCTACCATCTTTGGCTTGCATTAACGCTTTTACCAAGATTTCATAAGATAATCCTTTTACTTTAATATCCATTTGGCAAGCCGTAATACCATCTTCTGTACCCGTTACTTTAAAGTCCATGTCTCCTAAGTGGTCTTCATCTCCTAAAATATCAGAAAGTACTGCAAATTTGCCATTTTCAGTATTGGTAATTAGTCCCATAGCAATACCGGAAACAGGCTTTTTAAGTTGTACACCAGCATCCATTAACGCCATAGTACCCGCACAAACGGTTGCCATAGATGAAGAACCGTTAGATTCTAAGATTTCTGATACTACACGTACTGTGTATGGGCAATCTGCAGGAATCATTTTCTTAAGAGCACGTTGTGCTAAGTTACCATGACCAACCTCTCTTCTAGATGTACCGCGTATAGGTCTTGCCTCCCCAGTAGAGAACGGAGGAAAGTTGTAGTGTAAATAGAACGTTTCTTCACCTTCAAAAGAAGGCATGTCTATTTGGTTTGCTTCTCTAGACGTACCCAAAGTAACCGTTGCAAGAGCTTGAGTTTCACCTCTTGTAAATACAGAAGAACCATGAACAGAAGGTAGATAATCAACCTCACACCAGATAGGTCTTATCTCGTCAGTTTTTCTACCATCTAAACGTAGGCCCTCTTCCAAGGTTAGATTACGTACAGCTTCTTTTTCTGCTTTGTGGTAGTATTTAGATACTAGGCCACCATAGGTTTCTAGCTCTTCTTCTGAAAAAGAGGCTTTTATTTCTTCTTTAATTTCAGAGAAAGCTTTACCTCTTTCTTTTTTAGAGGAACCTTGTTTAGCTACGGCATAAACTTTATCATAAGCCATGTCGTATATTTTTTGTGCTAATTCTTCGTCAGCTGCTTCTGGCTCATATTCACGAGTCTCTTTTTTACCAAAAGCTTCAGCTAATCTGCGTTGTGCTTCGCACTGTACTTTAATAGCTTCATGCGCAAATTTGATGGCTTCTACCATTTCTTCTTCAGAAATTTCATCCATCTCACCTTCTACCATCATCACAGAATCTTCAGAGGCGCCTATTACCATGTCAATATCAGACTCTGCTAATTGCGCAAGGGTAGGATTGATGATAAAATTACCGTCAATGCGGCCTACGCGTACTTCAGAAATAGCACATTCAAAAGGAATGTCACTTAATTGTAATGCTGCAGATGCTGCTAAACCAGCCATTGCATCTGGCATAACTTCTGGGTCATGAGACATTAACTGAATCATAACTTGGGTTTCCGCGTGATAATCTTTTGGAAATAACGGACGCAAAACACGGTCTACCAAGCGCATAGTTAAAACTTCACCATCACTTGGTCTTGCTTCTCTTTTAAAGAATCCGCCAGGATAACGCCCAGCAGCGGCAAATTTTTCTCTGTAGTCTACAGTTAAAGGCAAAAAGTCTACATCTGCCTGGTCATAGTTAGATACTACAGTACACAATAGCATACATTTACCAGATTGTACTACAACAGAACCATGTGCCTGTTTAGCCAATTTACCGGTTTCAATAGAGATTTCTCTACCGTCTCCAAGGTCTATGACCTCTTTAAATGTTTTTGGAATCATAAATAAATTACGTGTAACCCTAATAATATAAGAGGGTTTGTTACTAATTGGTCTACCGTCTTCCGGACGGTCGGGTTGTGTTGTTGTGTGTAAGTGACCAATGAAAAACTGTGTGCAGCTTTTTGTGCTTGTCTATAAAAGACGATGTAAAAATAAGGGGAAGCAATGCTTCCCCCAAAAAAAAATTATTTTCTAATACCTAATTCCTTAATTAAGGTACGGTACTTAGTAATATCTTTTTTCTTTAAGTAATCTAAAAGACTACGTCTTTTACCTACTAGTTTAACCAAAGAACGCTCAGTATTGAAGTCCTTGTGGTTTCTTTTTAAGTGTTCAGTAAGGTGATTGATTCTGTAAGTGAACAATGCAATTTGTCCTTCTGTAGAACCGGTGTTCCCTTCTGAACCCCCGTGTTTCTTGAAAATTTCGGCTTTAGCCTCTTTGCTTAAATACATGCCAATATTTGTTTAAATGATTTTTATGTACCTGACTGTCTTTCAATCAGGCTGCAAAGATACTTCTTTTTTTAATTCTAAGAATTTTAAACATTAATTAAACCTTTTAATAATCCTAAGGTCTAAATAGCAAACGTTAATAAACTCTTAATTATGAAAAAGACGAAACGAGTAATAAAGCGAAAGATGTGGGCCATAGCTCTTGGGGTACTAATCACTAGCTGTTCCAATGATAGCGATGCAACAGAAGAAGCATCTAGTAGTGATTTAATCAGTGTTGCAGAATTGAACTATAGTGATGAATCTGAGCAAATTTCTGAAGAGCTTTCCGAAATGGCAGAGGAGATATATAGTATAGAAGAACTACAGCAAAATGCAAAAGGAGACTACAATAGCGATTATTTGCCAGAATGCCTAGTGATTTCTAAAGTGTTAGAGGAAAATATGGTTACTAAAACCTTGGATTTTGGAGATGGGTGTGAATTGCGCAATGGAAATACCGTCAGTGGTAAAGTAGTGTTGCGTTATCAAAAAGATATAGTTGCTAACCAAAAAACTATAACATTGTCTTTAGAGGATTATACCTTTAATGCGGTGGTAATTACCGGGGGAGCCACTATTGTTAGAACCCGAAGTAATGCAAATGGAAATCCACAAAGTGTAGTTAACTCGGCCTATGAGGGAACATGGCCTGGAGGTTTGACCTCTAGCTTTGAAGGAAATAGAACTCGTGAATGGGTAGAAGGTTATGGTTCTGGTACTTGGCAAGATAATGTCTTTTTAGTTACAGGTAGTACTATTTACACGAATAGATTAGGTGTTATTTGGACTAAGGAAGTGGTTACAGCCTTACGTAGAGAAATGGCATGCCGTTTTATTGTGAGTGGTGCTTTAGCTATAACTAGAAATGATGCAACTGCTACCTTGGACTTTGGAGGAGGTGAATGTGATAATAAAGGTGAACTGACTTGGCCTAATGGTGAAGTGACCGAAGTGAATTTGAGAAGATTTAGATAAGATAGGGTAAAATAAGAGCCTGTTAATGAACAGGCTCTTCTTCTAATTTTCTTAAAGGTTGATTCGTAATTAAATCAATGTACAAATTAACTTTTTTCTTTAAATCTCTTCTGTGTACTATAAAGTCTAAGAAACCATGCTCTTTTACAAATTCAGCCGTTTGGAAACCTTCTGGTAATTCCTTACCGGTAGTGTCTTTTACAATACGCGGACCTGCAAAGCCAATCAGCGCACCAGGTTCAGAGATGTTAATGTCTCCTAGCATAGCGTAAGAAGCTGTGGTACCACCTGTAGTTGGGTCTGTGCACAAAGATATGTAAGGAATACCGGCATCTGCTAACTGAGCAAGTTTTGCAGATGTTTTGGCCATTTGCATTAAGGAATGCGCAGCTTCCATCATACGAGCCCCTCCAGATTTACTTATCATTAAAAATGGAAGTTTCTTTTTTCTGGCATAATCTACGGCGCGTGCAATTTTTTCTCCCACTACAGCACCCATGGACCCGCCAATAAAGCTAAAATCCATGCAAGCTACTACCAAATCGTTACCCATAGATTTACCTACTGCGGTACGTACAGCATCATTTAAACCAGTCTTTTCTTTGGCTGCTTTAAGTCTGTCTGTGTATTTTTTGGTATCCTCAAACTTTAGAGGGTCCTTGGCAGTTAATTTTTCATCCAGTTCTTTAAACTTGTTGTCATCAAAAAGGATTTCAAAATATTCTTTGCTGCCAATTCTTACGTGATAATCATCTTCTGGACTCACGTAAAAATTCTTTGCCAATTCTTCAGATTCAACAATCTTACCAGTTGGAGATTTATACCAGAGACCTTTTGGAGTATCTTTTTTCTCCTCCGTTTTTGTCTGTATTCCCTTTTCTTTTCTCTTGAACCAAGCTGTCATATTCCGGGGGAATTAATTAAAAATTATAGTGTATTAACGTTATTTAAATCTTCAAACGCTTTTTTAAGGCGGTCCGCAAACGCTTTTTCACCTTCTCTTAACCAAACTCGTGGGTCATAGAATTTTTTATTAGGAACATCGTCCCCTTCTGGATTCCCTATTTGTGCTTGTAAATAATCTTTTTTACCCTGCACATAATCACGAACGCCACTTAAAAATGCATACTGTAAATCAGTATCAATATTCATTTTGATAACACCGTAACCAATAGCTTCTCTAATTTCTTCTACTGTAGAACCAGACCCACCGTGAAATACAAAATCAATACTATTCTCTTCTACACCATATTTTTCTGATACGTGTTTTTGAGAGTTTAATAAGATTTTTGGTGTCAACTTAACGTTACCGGGCTTATATACGCCGTGCACATTTCCAAAAGCTGCAGCAATAGTGAATTTAGGACTTATCTTAGAAAGCTCTTCATAAGCATAAGCTACTTCTTCTGGTTGCGTGTATAACTTAGAGCTGTCAACATCTGTATTGTCTACACCATCTTCTTCACCACCAGTAACTCCCAATTCAATCTCTAAAGTCATGCCCATTTTAGCCATGCGCTCTAGGTACTGCTTACAAATTTCTATGTTTTCTTCTATTGGCTCCTCAGACAGGTCAATCATATGAGAGCTGAACAAAGGTTTTCCGGTAGCTTTAAAATGCTCTTCAGAAGCATCTAAAAGACCATCTATCCAAGGTAATAGTTTTTTTGCACAGTGGTCTGTGTGTAGTATAACCGTTGCACCATAAGCTTCTGCCATTTGGTGTACATGCTTAGCACCGGCAACAGCACCTAAGATAGCTGCTTTTTGGTTTTCATTAGAAAGACCTTTACCTGCATTAAATTGTGCGCCGCCATTAGAAAATTGGATAATTACTGGGGCATTTAATTCTGCCGCAGTTTCCATAACGCCGTTCATGGTGTTAGAACCTATAACGTTTACTGCTGGTAAGGCAAAACCTTTTTCTTTTGCGTAGTTAAAAATCTCTTGTACTTGATCGCCAGTTGCAACTCCGGGTTTAATGTTATGTGCCATTTTTTGTTGGTTTCTTTTTATCAAGTGGTAAAAGTAATAAATTATTTAGGCTTAGAAAGGATAATTGATACCGATGTTCCAAACCGCTTCTCCTAGGTTAAAATCTGTAAACCAGCGGTCCCCTATTTCTAAAGCGGGGTTGTATGTTTTTAAGCCTAAATCTAATCTGATTACAAAATAAGACAGGTCATAACGTAAACCAAAACCACTGCCAATAGCTAAATCTCTCAAAGATTTTATTCCAGTAAATTGAGCATTTGGGTCCTCTACATTGTCAAATACATTCCAAATATTCCCTACATCTGTAAAAAGTGCGCCATTTACGTCTCCAAAAATAGGAAAACGGTATTCTGCGTTTAAGGCAATTTTAAAATTAGCTTCGTTAAAATCGTTTACTTGATCCGTACGTCCAGGCCCTAAAGAGTAGACACGCCAAGCTCTATTATCATTAGAGCCTCCTCCAAAATAACTGCGCACAAATGGTATATTGTCTGCATTACCGTAAGGTACGGCTAAACCAACAAAACTTCGCATTGCAATTATATTTTTTGGAGCCAGTTCCCAGTGTTTTATAAAATCTAACTCTCCTTTAAGGTATTGAGAATAAGGTACTCCAAATACTAGACCTTCGCCACTTTCACTCTGTTCAAAAGGAATAATATTTTCAGTTAGAGAAAGTAGATTGCCAGCACTTTCTACCTTTGCTCTAAATTGATAAAATTCATTATCTGTTAAATCTGCACGGTTGTTTTGCGTATAGGTGTAAGCAGTGGTAAATATTAGGTTGTTGCTAGTGAGTCTATTTTTTCTTTCTTCTATACTGCGCACGGTTTGTAAGTCCTCTGTACTTATAGTAAATCCTGGACTCGTAACTATATCTATAAAACCATCTGTACCTTGCGGAATGCTTAATTGCAAATTGTCCGCTGCGTTATCATTTTCTCTAAACAACTTTGCTAGTTCTGGATATTCTTCTGCATCTTGATATTGGTCCGCAACGGCGTCCAGATTATCATAGGTAGTATTGTATACATTAAAAAAATCATTGATATCTGTATTGTCTACAAACTCTATATTGAGTAACTCTAGATTATGCTTTTTTAAAGTGGTTGGGGACCAAGAGTATTCCAAAACTGAGTTTAAAGATTGGCGATCTAAACCAATGTTATTTTGAAAGTTAGTACCGATAGATAAGCGCGTTTGAGGTAGCATGTAATAGGGTATCCACTTTTCCGTGTTAAATGGTAACCAAATTCTTGGGAAAGTAAGATTAATGTCTCCTCCTAATTCAGAACTAATACTCTCATTGGCTATTTCACTATCTAAAAATCCTATGGCACCACGACCAGAAACACTTAAGGTTTCTGCGCCACCAAATACATTGCGGGTAATGACTGAGCCTCCAAAACCTATACCTAATTGCTGAATATTAGAACGCGTAAGTTCAAAAGAAGCATCTAAAGAATATTTGGGCCTAGCGGCAAGGTAAACATCTGCTACTAACAAGCCTTCTTGACTACCTTGGTTAAGGTCTATATTTGGATATTTAAAAGTATTGAGGTTCGTTACCTGTCTATTGGTGCGGATATAATCTAAATCTCTGTATACACTATCTTTCTCAAAAAAAATAGCGTTTGTTAAGGCTTCTGGGCTGTATCTAAGTTTGTCTTTAAAGTAAATAGTGTAATTCTCGTGTTGTATAGTATCCATCTCTGCAATGTTGCTATCAAAACGGTAATCTGCGTAAATGTTTATTTTTTCAAAACGATTTACACGATAGGGAATCGCAGTGGTGCTATCATTGGCAGATCTAGGATTCTCAACATTTAAAACAATGTCCATATTTTGGTCATCGTTAGCTTGTACAGTGTCTCTAACAATATCAAAATTTATGGAGCTTTCTTGAAAGTTATATACGCCAGAATTTCTGTATAGTGTAGTTAAACGTTCTCTTTCGCTATTAAAATTATCCAAATCAAATTGCTGCCCTTCTTTAACAGTAGTGCTTTCCAAATGTTTTAGGTATATGGAATCTAACTCTTTTGCAGCTATAATATGGGTAAGGCTATCTACAAAATAAGGTTTGTTACGGGTTACATTGTAGGTAATCATTGCCCTCTTTTTACGTTTGGCAGGGGTAATCGTATAGTTTGCTTTACTATTAAAATAGCCTTTACTGGTATAGTAGCCTTCTAGGCGCTCTACAGATTTATTAGTCTTGGCGGTATCAATTATCACGGGTGGTTCACCAGCATTCTTTAGAAATTCATTAAACCCTTTTATCACAAAAGATTCTCCTAAACGCTCCACTTGTTTTGCAGATAATATTTTAGTAAGCCGTTCACGGCGTTTAGGTTTTTTATCTAACCATGCTTGATAGGTAGAATCCGTATTTTCTTTGGCTAAATTATAAAGGTTTAACCTTAGGTTGTAACCCAAGATGTTAGTGTTTGGTTTTTGTGATATTAAATTTTGAATGATAGCTCTCTTTTCTGGCAGGCTATCTATTAAAATTTTATTTTCTGTAAGTAGATATTGGTCATCACCAACCTTCTTTACCGTATTACAGGATGCAAGGATCATTACTACCAATAATAAAACTATTTTTGCCTTGTTGTTTCTGTACACGGACATCTCAGTTAAAGTATCCAAAATTACGTGATTTACCATGGTTAGCAAAAAGTGGTTAAAAGTTGTTAAGCGTTTACATCAAAAAAAATACCGAAATGAAGAATCTTTGTTTTTTGTTGAAGGTATAAAGACGGTAAAAGAATTGTTGGCAACCCAATTGCCACTAGAGAAGCTTTTGGTGACGCAAGAACATAGAGATGCTTTTAACACCTATGAATTTGATATCATTTCTAAGGAAGATTTAGCAAAAATAAGTGCATTGCGCACACCACCGGGCGTCTTAGCGGTATTTCAGATGCCTTTTAAAACTGAGGTAGAAGAGAAAGGGTGGATAGTTGCTTTAGACGATGTGCGTGACCCAGGAAACTTGGGTACCATTATAAGACTTTGTGATTGGTTTGGAGTGACACAGTTGGTATGCTCGCAGGCTACCGTAGATTGTTATAATCCTAAAGTGTTACAGGCAACAATGGGTTCCATTGCTCGGATAGCGATAACGTATTTAGATTTGCCTAATTTTTTGTCTCAAACCAAAGCCACGGTTTATGGCGCATTTATGAAAGGGGATGTGGTCTATCAAAAAGAATTACCTGCTAGTGGAATCCTTGTGATGGGTAATGAAGCTAACGGTGTTTCTGAATCGGTAGCAAAACATATTACTCAAAAAATAAGCATTCCACAGTTTGGAAAAGCCACGGCAGAAAGCCTAAATGTAGCAACTGCTACAGCTATCCTTTTAAATGAAATTAGGCGAGGATAACGGCTTGGTTATTCAAACGTGAAATTGATGAAAATACCACGAGTTTTGATAGATTCGATATTACCTGTCCATGGACTATTAGGGTCATCATCCGGAACTAGTTCATCTGTTAGTGCAAAAACACCTCGGATTGAAGGGGTAAATTTGAAAAACTGGGTGTAAAAATCGATTCCGAAACCAAGTTCGTAACCATACACGTTTTTCTTCATTCTAAATTCACCTGCACGGTTGTCATCTAAGCTATCTTCTTTGGCGCCTAGATTAATTGCAGCATAACCACCTGCTACCAAAAATGGTTTAATGTTGTTGTATCTTTTTGTGGATAATTTTACCAATAGCGGAAATCTAATATACGTAGAGCGTACTTCTCTAATAGCATCTTGCTGGGTAGTAAAACCAGGAAAGCCCAAATCTCGTTGTGCATATAGCAAGCCAGGTTCAAAACGTAAATCTACAAACTCATTTACTCGCATTTCACCTATAAGTCCAACGTTAAAACCTATTAATTTGTTCACCAACACATCTTGCCCAATATCATTTTTGTATTCAAACTTAAAATCATATTGATTAAAGCCTAGATAGTATCCATAATTTAAAAAGGATTTATCTTCACTCTGCAAGTTTAAGATAGGGTCTTTTGCAAATAGCTGCGCTTGTCCGTGCAGGCTGCATAGAGCAAGGCTTATAAAAAACAATAGCTTTTTCATCTAGTTATTTTGAGGCTACGTATATAGTTGCCACCCCTAATGTTTGGGGTTTGTTCTCTACACCTATAAACCCAATTTTTCTTAAAATATTGTTGAACGCTTCTCCAAAAGGAAATGCGGCTGCAGATTCTGATAGGTAGGAATACGCAACACGGTCCTTAGAAAACAGTTTGCCAATAGTAGGTAAAAAATATTTAGTATAAACTTTGTAACCCTGTTTAAAAGGAAATTTAGTAGGGACAGAGGTTTCTAATACCACAAAACTACCGCCTGGTTTAAGCACACGCAAAATTTCTTTCAATCCTTTTTCTAAATTTTCAAAATTACGAACGCCAAAAGCGACTGTTATTGCGTCAAAAGAATCATCTTTAAAGGGTAATGCTTCGCTATCACCCAACACCATCTCTATGGTATTATCTAGGTTTTTCTGTTTTATTTTTTGTTTTCCAACAGATAACATACCTGGAGAAATATCTAAACCAATAACCTTGGTTGCTCCTGTCTTAGTTAAGTTTATGGCTAGATCTCCCGTACCAGTAGCGATGTCTAAAACAGTATTAGGTTGTTTTTGAGCTACAATAGCCACCACTTTTTTTCGCCATTTAACATCTATACCAAGAGAAATTACACGGTTTAATCCGTCGTAATTATCAGAAATGGTATCAAACATCTGGGTAACTTGGGCTTTCTTGCCTAGTTCACTATCCTTATATGGATTCACATTTTGCGCCATCCTACAATTTTAGGCGCAAAGATACAATAACGAGTTAGAGGTTAGAGTTAAGTATTTAGCAAAATAATTACGTACTTTTGCTGCCGATATTTAATTAAACCCTTGGGATAAAATGGTTTGTAACCAACCCAAAACATTCTTTCCAAGAAAACGTGATACATTTAATTGTTTGATAGGTAATGAAAATAATCATTGCAGGTGCAGGTGAGGTAGGTTTTCATTTGGCAAAGTTATTGTCTTATGAATCTCAAGAAATCACATTAATAGATTCTGATAAAGAAAGTTTAAGTTATGCGGATACCCACTTAGATATTCGTGTAGTCAGGGGAGATGCTACTTCTGTGGAAGTATTGCAAGATGCTAATGTAGAGGCATCTGACCTTGTAATTGGGGTCACCTCTTCTGAGACTACCAACATTACGTTATGTATGTTGGCTAAGCAATTAGGAAGTAAAAAAACTATTGCGCGTATCTCTAATACGGAGTTTATTTACAATAAAGATTTATTAAGGTTTGAAGAGTTAGGGATAGATGAATTGATTTCTCCAGAACAGTTGGCGGCTTCAGAAATTCAGTTACTACTCAATAAATCTGCTTTTAGCGATACATACGAGTTTGAAAAGGGACTGCTAACTATGGTGGGCGTATTTTTGCCAAAATCAGCACCCTTTGTGGGTAAATCCGTTAAAGAAGCAGCTCGGGTTTTTCCGGAACTTCACTTTATGCCCATTGCATTGCAGCGCATGGGAACGCAGTACACTCTAATACCACGTGGTGATACGGTGTTTAAGGAAGGCGACCAAGTATATTTTGTTACGTGCCAGAATGGAGTAGAAGAACTCTTAAAGCTGACAGGCATGCAAAAGCGAGAAATAAAAAACGTTATGATTCTTGGTGGCAGTAAAGTTGGATTTAAAACGGCGAGAGACCTGTGTACCAAGAAATTTAATGTAAAGCTGTTTGAGAAAAACAAAGAAAAGGCTATGGATTTGGCAGAGGTTTTGCCTAATGCTTTAGTTATTAATGGCGATGGCAGAAACGTAGAACTGTTAGAGGAAGAGAGTTTAGAATCTATGGATGCTTTTGTGTCTGTAACTGGGAACTCGGAGACTAATATAATGTCTTGTTTGGTAGCAAAATCCAAGGGAATTAAAAAGACAATTGCTTTGGTAGAAAACATGGATTACTTTCAGTTATCTCAATCAATCGGTATAGATACATTAATTAATAAAAAGCTATTAGCTGCCAACAATATTTTCCGATACATTCGCCGGGGAGAGGTGCTGGCGCTTACACGTTTAAATAATTTAAACGCAGAGTTATTAGAATTTGAAGTAAAACCAACATCGTCCGTAAATGGAGAAGTAATAAAAGAATTGAATTTTCCTAGAGAGGCCATTATTGGTGGCGTTATAAGAAACGGAGAAGGAATTATTGCTTTGGGTGATTTTAAAATTACTACAGGAGATAAGGTGGTAGTGTGTGCATTGCCAAAGGCTATTGCTAAAATTGAAAAGCTCTTTTTATAATGCAGCTTAATTTTAGAATTATACTACATATCATGGGGCTGTTACTACTTTGTAACGGTTCTTTTATGATGTTGGCCGGTATTGTAAGTGCTGTTTATAAAGATGGAGCTACCATAGAACTGCTTTCTGCTGCTATTGTTACCATGTTGGTGGGTATCATGGCTATGTTTTATACGCGTGGTCACCGTAAAGAGGTTAAGAAAAAAGAAGGATATATTATTGTAACTTTTGGTTGGTTGGTCATGTCTATATCTGGGATGTTACCTTATGTATTCTCAGGGGCAATACCTTCTTTAGTAGATGCGTTTTTTGAAACCATCTCTGGATACACCACAACAGGCTCCTCCATTCTAAATGATATCGAGATTTTACCAGAAGGTATTCTATTTTGGCGGAGTTTAACCCACTGGATAGGGGGTATGGGTATTATTGTTTTAGCTATTGCGATTTTACCTTTATTAGGGATTGGAGGTATGCAGTTATTTACAGCAGAAGCTCCTGGACCTGGGGGAGACAAACTGCACCCAAGAATTACAGACACCGCTAAAAGGCTTTGGTTAATTTATGTAGGGTATACAATTTTAGAAACCCTCTTGCTCTGGATAGCAGGGATGACTTTTTTTGATGCCATAAATCATGCTTTAGCTACCTTGTCCACGGGTGGCTTCTCAACAAAAAATGCAAGTGTTGCTTTTTATAATGATAGTCCTATAATACAGTACATCCTTATCTTATTTATGTTCTTAGCGGGTACCAATTTTGTGATGAGCTATTTTGCGTTTACAGGTAAGGTGCAGCGTATTTTAAAAGACGAAGAATTTAAAGTGTATACCATTTTCACGGTATGTTTTACATTAATTTCTGGATTTATTGTTTGGTTGCAGGCCAACGTTCCTGTCTCTGATTATCATCCGCAAGTATGGGGAGAGGCAGAAAGCGCTTTTAGACATTCTTTATTTCAGGTAGTTGCTATTATTACAACTACAGGCTTTGTTACCGCAGATTTTACCAATTGGACACCGTTTTTAACCGTTTTCTTTTTTGGGTTGATGTTTTTAGGTGGCTGTGCAGGTTCTACTTCTGGAGGAATTAAAGTGATGCGTCACCTATTAATTATCAAAAATGGCTTGTTAGAATTTAAACGAACCTTACATACTAATGCCATAATTCCGGTTAGATTCAACAACAAATCTGTGAATGAGCATATTGTGTACAACATTATAGGTTTTTTTGTGCTATATATGTTGCTATTTATAATTGGTGCTTTGGTGTTGAGTTATCTAGGATTAGATTTTGAATCTGCCATTGGTGGTTCTGCATCTTCTTTGGGTAACGTTGGTCCAGCACTGGGCGATTTAAACCCAGTGGTGAACTTTAGTACGTTACCAGCATTAGGAAAACTATGGTGTTGTTTTCTAATGCTGTTAGGAAGGTTAGAGTTGTTTACCGTCCTTATTTTGTTTGTACCTTACTTCTGGAAAAAAGTTTAAAGTACTGCTTTTATTCTGTTGATTGCTTCTTTTATTTCTTCTTCGCTAGCTGCGTAAGAAATTCGGATTCCGTTAGGGTTCCCAAAGGCATCACCAGTAACCGTAGCTACATTGGCATGCTCTAATAGGTACATGGCAAAATCAGATGCATTATTAATAGTTGTGCCGTTTAACTCCTTTCCAAAGTAAGAAGAGATGTTTGGAAAAACATAAAATGCTCCATCTGGCTCGTTGCATTCAAAACCTGGAATGGCGTTAAGTAAATCTAAGATTAGCTTTCTTCTATTTTTAAACTCATCTACCATATAGTTGATGCGTTCTGGGCTTTCTACTAAAGCAGTAATAACTGCACGTTGAGCTATACAATTAGCGCCACTTGTTACCTGTCCTTGTAATTTATTACAAGCTCTAGCTATATATGTTGGAGCGCCAATATATCCAATTCTCCAACCTGTCATTGCAAAGGCTTTTGCTACCCCGTTAACGGTTACGGTACGGTCATACATATCCTCAAACGCAGCCATAGAAGCGTGTGCAGTAACACCGTAATTAATGTGCTCATAAATTTCATCACTAACTACAATAATCTGAGGATGTTTTTTTAGCACATCTGCCAACGCACGTAACTCCGCTTTACTGTAAATAGATCCACTAGGATTACATGGAGAACTATACCACATCATTTTAGTTCTAGGAGTGATAGCCGCCTCTAGTTGCTCCGGAGTCATTTTAAAATTATTCTCTATGCTCGTTGGTACTTCTACTGGAACGCCATCCGCTAATTTTACAATATCACTATAACTAACCCAATAAGGACATGGTAAAATCACCTCGTCACCTTTATTAATAACTGCTTGTGCTACATTGTATAAGGCTTGTTTAGCTCCTGTAGAAACTACAATCTGACTTTTATCGTAAGTAAGGCCATTGTCTCTTTTAAATTTGGTGATAATAGCCTCTTTAAGCTCAACATATCCGTCTACTGGAGTGTAAGAATTGTAATCTTGGTCTATAGCCTGCTTTGCAGCTTCTTTAATATAGTCTGGAGTATTAAAATCTGGTTCTCCTAAACTTAGACCTATAACATCTTTGCCTGCAGCGCGCAATTCTCTGGCTTTTGCCGCCATTTCTAAAGTTGCAGATGGTACTAAACTGTTAATTCTGTCAGATAGTTGATTGCTCATGAAAATTTATGTTTACTAGTATTGTAATGTAGGCTCCTTGCCTAATTCCTTTAAATGTTTAAAGTGCGAAATTATAGCTTTTCTTGTGGTTTGATATTCATTATACGGTAAATTGAATTCCGCTGCTGTCTGTTTCACAATTTTGGCAATATTTGTGTAATGAATATGGCTAATGTGTGGAAAAATATGATGTTCTACTTGGTGATTTAAGCCTCCTGTAAACCAATTTATAATTCTGTTTTTTGTGCCAAAATTAACCGTAGTGAATAATTGGTGAATAGCCCAAGTGTTTTTCATGCTGCCAGTTTCATCTGGTAGTGGTGTCTCTGCACTTTCTATAATGTGGGCTAGCTGAAATACGACACTTAAAATTAGACCTGCTGTATAGTGCATAATAAAGAATCCTATAAATACATGCCACCAAGGAATATCAAAAAATAAAAGTGGAACTAAAATCCAGATAACAAAGTACAATGCTTTGGTTATGGCCAAGGTGCTCCAGTTCATCACTGGGTTTGGTAATTTTCCGTAAGACAATTTGCGCTTTGTATATCGATACATTTGCTTAAAATCTGTAGTAATTGCCCAGTTAAAGGTGAGTAATCCATACAAGAATATGGAATACCAATGTTGAAACTTATGGTGTTTTTTCCATTCTGCATGTTTAGAAAAACGCAAAATTCTACCCGCTTCCATATCCTCATCATGCTCGTGTATATTGGTATAGGTGTGGTGTAATACATTATGTTGCACTTGCCAATTGTAAACATTGCCCGCCAATAAATACATGCTGCTGCCCATAATCTTATTGACCCATTTTTTTTGGCTATAAGACCCGTGATTAGCATCGTGCATTACGTTCATGCCCACACCTGCCATACCAACACCCATAAGTATGGTCAATAAAAATTGAGCCCAAGTGGGGAGGTCTAGGGAAAGCATTAAAAAATATGGGGTTAAGAAAATGCCGAACATTACAAAAGTCTTTACATGTAATTGCCAGTTTCCTGTTTTCTTTAGTTTGTGTTCTTTAAAATATTGATTTACTCGTTTATTTAATGTTCTGAAAAAGTTTGTAGAATCTTTTCTTGAGAACCGAATTGTCTCTTGCTGCATGGTAATCACTAAAATATATTATCCTAACAAAGGTAAGCAAATCAATTTCTTGTAAGATTGTATTTTAGGTCAGATTAACGCTTTATAAAGTAGTACTTTTGCAGAAAGTGTTAAAAATAATATGCAAGTAGATATCATTTTTAAATATTTTCCCAGCCTCACAGAAGCGCAACAGTCCCAGTTTGCTGCTTTAGAAGAACTGTATAAAGATTGGAATCAAAAAATAAATGTGGTTTCTAGAAAAGATATAGACGAGCTGTATTTAAGGCATGTTTTGCATAGTCTTGGTATTGCTAAAGTGCATCAATTTATGCCTGGTGCTGAGGTCTTAGATGTTGGTACTGGAGGGGGATTTCCTGGTGTGCCTTTAGCCATTTTGTTTCCTGAGGTACAATTCACGTTAGTGGATGCTATCGGTAAGAAAATAAAAGTGGTACAAGAGGTGATAGATGGGTTGAAGTTAAAGAACATTACGGCTCACCATACTCGAGTAGAGGATTTGCCAGGACAATTCGATTTTATCGTCAGTCGTGCAGTTGCAGCTATGCCTACTTTTGTGCATTGGACTAAAGGGAAAATAAAAAAAGATTCTGTACACGAGAGAAGAAATGGTATCTTATATCTTAAAGGAGGTGATTTGACTGAAGAGTTGCAAGATTATAAAACGGTGCAGTTGTTTGATTTGGTAGACTTTTTTGAAGAGCCTTTTTTTGAAACTAAAAAAGTGGTGTATTTACCACAGAAGTATAAATAAAAAAATCCCCTTCAAGAAGAGAAGGGGATTTTGGTTTTTATTTTACTGTAAACTCCAAGGTGGAGTTACCCCATTACTACGTGCATAAGCAATAAGCTGACCTTTGTGTTCTCCTGCATGTTCTAAAATGACCAAAAGACCTGCAAGTCTATTGAACTTGGCAAACCCAAAGTCCACTTCTTCCGCTAAAGTTTGGGTAGGTTCTTTAGAGATTACATCTGCTATAAAGTCGTTAGATGCTTTTAAAGCTGCCAATACGTTTTCTTTGCCGGTAATTTTTTGTTCCATAGTCATGAAATCTACATTTTCTGGAGCTGGGTGTCCTAATTTAGAAGCTAGAAAATAGTTGGCAACAGCTATGTGTAATATAGATTCTCTTACGGAACGAACCCCTTCTGATGGTCGCCAATCGTATTGTTTTTCATCAAAAGCATTGGCAAGTTGTGTTACTTGTTCTTGAACACGGAGCACCATACCTTTAATGGTTTCTTGACTAAGATTGTTTTGATTTTTGATGAGCGTTGGCTGATTGCTAACGTCTTGCGGTGTTTGTGCTATACCTACGTATACAGTAAGGCATAGGGCTAGTAGTACTAATTTTTTCATTGTAGTGAGACTTAAATTAACTGACATTCAGATACTAAAGGTAGTTAATTTAAGTCCACACTAGGTTAACCGTTTTTTACTAAACTTAATGAAACGTACAATAGTTGTAAAAAGAACGGTATTTCTTAGCATAGTTCTGGCCATAAGACCAAAGGTCTGCAAAGAAAATTCTGATTTTAGCCTTATATCGCATTAATTCATTCCTCATACTATCAGATTTAGCTTACAAATATCTTAAAATTTACATTATAAATACAAATAATTAACGTTAAATTTACATTGATATTATGCGCATAAAAAAAGCCCAACCAAAAGGAAGGGCTTTTCAAAAATATTATAGCTAGCTCTTAGCCTAAAAATGGATATCTGTAATCTACAGGGGTTACAAAGGTTTCTTTAATTAATCTAGGAGATACCCAACGTAATAAGTTTTGTGCGGATCCGGCCTTATCGTTGGTTCCGGATGCTCTAGCGCCTCCAAAAGGTTGTTGGCCAACTACTGCTCCAGTGGGTTTATCATTAATATAAAAGTTACCTGCGCTGTTCTGTAATGCTTTTGTGGCTTGGTCTATAGCGTATCTGTCCGTAGATAATACCGCACCGGTTAAAGCGTATTCAGAGGTTGTGTCTACTAATTTTAGTGTTTCTTCCCAATTGTTGTCTTCATAAGCATAAATAGTAACGACAGGACCAAATAGTTCGGTTTCCATAGTTTCATACTTAGGATTAGTGGTTAGGATTACCGTAGGTTCAACAAAATATCCTACAGATTTATCATAATTACCACCTACTACAATTTCTGCCTCATTACTTTCTTTGGCTCTGTCAATGTAAGATGCCAACTTATCAAAAGAACCTTCATGGATTACTGCAGTGATAAAGTTGCTCATGTCTTCTGGGCTGCCAGGTTTGTTAAAGCTGTCCACATCGGTTTTTACCATTGCTAAAATCTCTTCAGCTTTAGATTTAGGTAAATAAACTCTAGATGCTGCACTACATTTTTGTCCTTGGAACTCAAAAGCACCTCTGGTGATTGCAGTAGCTACTTGTTTGCTGTTGGCAGAAGGATGCGCTAAAATAAAATCTTTTCCTCCGGTTTCTCCTACAATTCTTGGATAAGTTCTGTACTTGTCAATGTTGTTACCAATTTGTTTCCATAAGGCACGGAAAACGTGGGTAGAGCCGGTAAAATGTAAACCAGAAAAATCAGGACTGTTAAGTGCAACATCAGAAACCATAACAGGGTCTCCCATTACCATATTTATAACACCATTAGGCAAACCTGCTTCCTTGAATATATCCATTATAATTTTAGCAGAATATACTTGGCTGTCACTAGGTTTCCAGAGTACTACATTGCCCATTAATGCAGCACTTGCAGGTAGGTTACCTGCAATTGCAGTAAAGTTAAAGGGGGTAATGGCATAAATAAATCCTTCTAGCGGTCTGTATTCTACACGGTTCCATATACCTTCTGCAGATTCTGGTTGCTCTTGGTAAATTTGGCTCATAAATTCTACGTTAAATCGTAAAAAGTCAATGAGCTCACAGGCAGCATCAATTTCTGCTTGGTGTATAGTTTTGGACTGTGCAATCATAGTAGCTGCATTGATTTTTGCACGGTAAGGACCAGCTATTAAATCTGCGGCTTTTAAGAATATAGCAGCGCGTTGTTCCCAAGTTAAATTGGCCCAATTTTCTCTTGCTGCTAATCCATTAGCAACGGCTTTTTCTACATCTGCTTTTGTGGCTTTATGAAAAGAACCCACAACGTGTTTGTGGTCGTGAGGGGGAGTCATCTTCTGGGTGTCTCCAGTTTTAATTTCCTCATCACCTATATATAAAGGTACTTCTACCTGACTATTGTAAAAGGCTTTGTACTGTTCTAAAACGGCTTCGCGTTCTGGACTGCCGGGAGCATAGCTCTTTACCGGTTCGTTAATTGCAGTAGGAACTTGAAAAAATCCTTTGCCCATAGTTGTTGTAATTTATATTTATAATGACAACAAAGGTAACAAAAGGGTTATGGTTTGTGAAATTAATGGGTGGTTAGTTTATGGCGAAAGGTGCTGAGAATTTAAAGGTAGGTACCTCGGCTTCAAAACCTTCTCCTGAACGTAAATCTACCATATCATAATAGCCTTTCATAGCGCCAATAGGTGAGGCTAAAAGACATCCTGAGCTGTAGGTATAAGACTTGCCAGGTTGTATTACAGGTTTTTTGCCAATCACGCCCTGTCCGTCCACAAGTTCAATGTCTTTTAAAGCATCTAGAATTTCCCAATGGCGGTCTGTAAGTTGTACTGCTGAGTTGGTTTGGTTTTCTATAGTTATGGTGTAGCCAAAAGCGTAGTGCATCTTATAGTTCTTAAAAAAAGTACCCTCAAAAGAAGTTTGAACTGAAATTTTGATGCCGTTGGTGACTTGTGTGATCATAACCTAATAAGTAAATATGCTCCCTGTAAACAGTATTACCACTACAAAGATGGCTAAAAATAAGAATACTGAGTTGAGAAACAGATATTTTATAATTGTTTTAAGAACGCCTTGGTTGTAAAAATTACGCATGGCTTGGAACAGGTAAATGGTAAAAAGTGAAACGAAAATCACAACACTAGATGTTCCAAAAATACGGTCTATTATCCAACTAAGGATGAGCAAGATAAACATTAAAGATTGGTTGTGAAAACTAAAGATTAAATGATCGGTATAGGTATAGTTTTTTCGGACGTAAGCTAATTTGATAAATAGTGTAAACAGCGGTAAGAAGAAAAAGATAACAAAAGGCAACTTAGATATGGTGTCTTTTAGCCAATAACCAGGCATAGTTAAGGCTTTTAAAAGGCTACGTGCGGCATTAAAGGAAAGTTTAGTAGATAAACTAGGTTGCATTTGGTACTTATTCAAGGCGCTTTGGTAGCTGGTAATGGAGTCTTGTTTTAACATGGTGATAAAAAATTCCATTTTCTCAGAAACACCAGTATTTGGGTCGGTTTCTAGGTTTTTAGCATATGCTCTAGGATTTGCAATCATCAAGGAGTCAGAGATGCGTTCTTTTTCTAAAGAATTTTGTAGAAAAAATCCTAATGAATCTAAATCTGACAAACGGGCTTGGGCTGCTTCATTATGTTGGGTGATGGAGTCTACCTGCGCCAGTTCTAAACTATCTAATGCTTTCGTTTTTACGCTATCTAACCATGCGGTGGTATGGTTTGGGTTAAAATTCCAGCCTTGGTTTAAATTAATTTTGTCGTCTAAATGCATCTCATTTAATTCCTCAAAATTATTTCCAAAAGTGGCTAGTAAAAAATAGATAAAAGCTAGACTAAGTAAAAATCTAAAAGGGTTAGTGTAAGAAATGCGCTTTCCGTTGATATAATCTCTAGTGATGCTTCCTGGTTTTAAAAGCATCGTGTATAAAGTGCGTAGTAATTTGGAGTCGTAATTGATAACGCTAGAAAAAAACTCATGTACAAAATCTAATAAGGTGAGCTTTTTGGTGCTATTGGCTTGTGCGCAATTAGGGCAGTATTTATCACTTAAATCTAGCGGATGTCCGCAGTTTAAGCAATTTACGCCTCTATATCTTAAATCGTACCTCCCTTTTTGTAGTAAAGAATCCCCTTTTTCCATGGTGTTATGGTTGGTGGGAGTAAATATACTTAATTGCTGATAGTTGCACTGCTTGTTGACCCAATGCCTATCAGGCTGTCATACATATCACCAAAATTTCTATAGTATACCAGTACCAGGTAATTATTTTCTGTAAAATGAAAGTCTCCACTGATTAAATTCGGAGCTAAAGAACCGTCTTGTTTTTCTACAACATATTTGTAGTTATAAAACCCTTGTTTCATAGGGTATGCTAACTCAAAATAACCGGTTTCTTCATTGTAGGTCATTTTATTTTCATCGCTTGTGGCATAATTATTAAATCTGCCGTTTACGTAAACGTTGTTTAAGCCAATTTCTGCAGAGTATGGTAATTTAAAATGTACTATGGTATATTCTGCTTCTCTGTCCACATCATCACCCTGAAGCGTTCGCACAACAAAATCGCCATTAATATCTGGAAAATAGGTGTATTTCTCGTCTTTACGGATGCTATTTGCAAATAAATAATGATGATATAATTCTTTGTATTCAATTTTAGCAATCGCAAAAGTTGGTGAGCGTAAATCTTTGGTATCAAAATTTAAGTATTCATTACCCCCAAAAAAAGAAGCCTCTTTATCGTACTTATAAATTAACTCATTACCTAGTGTAAACTGCGGTTTTAAGTTGTTAATAGTATTGCTCCAATTGTAATTTTGAAGAATGCTTGTTTTTATTTCTTGCTTGGGATTAACAACAGAAAAGCCTGCGGTATTAATACTGAATTGTACCACTTGTTTCTCATTAAGAAAATCAAAATCTCTAGATCGTTTAACTGTTGCGCCCACGGCAACTCTATTTTCGTATACAAGAAATCTTCTGCTAAATTGCAGTTCTCCGCTACTGTTGTATATCTCTAAAATGTAATTACCACTTACTTTAAAAGATACATCACTATTTGGTAAGGTAAGTCTGTAATTGGAGTAGGGTTGTAGGGTGGTGTAGCTATTTTCATAGTCTATAATTCTTTGGTTGTCTGCGCCGTCTAAATACTGAGACTTTAGCAGCTGAGAAGGTGACCAATCAAAATCACAATGAACTATTTTATAATAGTAATCCTGCTCATTGGCATAGAGGTCATCAAAGGTGAGCGTAAAGGATTCTCCTAGGGTAATTATTGGGAATTGGTCTTCTGTAGGACCTTTAAAAATTATGGTCTTAATATTTTCTGGAGGATTGACTTCAAACTGAATTTGAGCCGTACTTTTAAAAATTATCAAAAAAACCAATAAATGTTTGATCAATCTGCGCATAAATAGCCTAAATATTAGGTAAAGGTAAACAAAAAGTATGCCCAACCATATCCGTTCGATGTAATGCTAAATTTCTAGTCATTTATTTCGATAATTGTTGTTTTTAGTAGTATTTTTGTGACCGATTTTTAAAGGTCTCAAAACATATGTCCAAAGACATCCGAATCAAGAAAGGGTTGAATATCAACCTGGTCGGGGCAGCGGAACAAACTACTTCAAAAGCCGTTTCTAGCAACGTGTATGCCCTGAACCTAGATGATTTTCATGGGATAGTTCCCAAAATGTTAATCAAAGAAGGTGCCGAGATAAAAGCCGGTGAACCCATCTTTTACAACAAGAATAGAGAAGATATGCTTTTTGTGTCCCCTGTAAGCGGGGAACTGGCAGAGATTGTCAGAGGTGCAAGAAGGCGTATTCTTACCTTAAAGATTTTAGCAGACAAAGAGCAAAGTTATCATGAAGGGAAAGCCCTTGATGTGGCTACTGCTGATGCTAAAACTATAAGGGAGTTGTTGTTGGGAGCTGGTTTATGGCCATTTATTAAACAGCGTCCTTATGATATCATTGCTGATCCAAATAAAACACCAAAAGCAATATTTGTTTCTGGTGCCACTACAGCGCCATTAGCTGCAGAGGTGGATTATGTGTTAAAAGGGAAAGAGAAAGAGCTGCAAGCGGCTATTAGTGCTTTGGGTAAACTAACCCCAGGTAAATTTCATGTTTCTGTAGCAAACCCCTCTTCCTCTCCTTTTAAAGGGCTTACGGGGGTTACTTTACACAGCGTGTCTGGACCTCACCCTGCAGGATTAGTGGGTACACAGATTAACAAAATAGATCCAATTAATAAAGGAGAAACGGTTTGGACCGTAAGTCCGCAAGATTTGGTCATAATAGGTGAATATTTGCTGACAGGTAAATATAACGCTGAGCGAACAATTGCTTTGGCAGGGTCTTCAGTAAAGAATCCAAAATACTACACCACTAAAATAGGTGCAGAAATATCTACGTTTTTGTACGCTAGTGGCGTAAACGAAGATAAGTTTAGATTGATTAACGGTGATGTGCTTACTGGTAAGCAATCTGCGCCAGACGGGTATTTAGGTTTTTATAATAATACGGTTACAGCCATACCAGAAGGTGACGATTATGAGTTGTTTGGGTGGAATAAGCCGGTTTTTAATAAAATTTCATCTACCAGAGCTTTAACGTTCTCATGGTTGAATCCAAAAAAGAAGTACGATTTGGATACCAATACCAATGGTGAGCATAGAGCATTTGTTGTTACTGGTAAGTATGAAGAGGTGTTTCCATTAGATATTTATCCATTACAATTGCTAAAAGCATGTATGGTAAAGGATTTGGATGAAATGGAACAATTAGGTTTGTATGAAGTGGCTCCAGAAGATTTTGCTTTAACAGAGTTTATCTGTATCTCTAAGCAGCCACACCAACAGATTATTCGTGAAGGACTCGATTTATTACATCAAGAAATTGGATAGGCTATGGGTTTAAAAGAAAAGATGCATGAGTTAAAACTGAAGTATCAGGGCAAAAAAATGGCACCTGCCTTTAATGCTTTTCATACTTTTTTGTTTTCTCCAAACGAAACAACACACTCTGGTGGGCACATTAGAGCGGTGGACGATTTAAAAAGAACGATGAATACCGTTATCATGGCATTAGTGCCATGCTTAATATTCGGTATATTCAATGCGGGGTATCAACATTATTCTGCTATTAATGGTTTTCCTGCGGAGTTTTCCTTGTTTGAACACTTTATCAATTGGGATAATTTTATACTAGGAGTAACTACCATTTTGCCATTGGTAATTGTTTCTTACGGAGTGGGCCTTATTGTGGAATTTATTTTTGCTGTAATAAAAGGTCATGAAGTAGAAGAAGGGTATTTGGTTACGGGAATGCTTGTGCCATTAATTGTACCTGTAGATACGCCACTTTGGATGCTAGCAGTTGCTGTAGTTTTTGGTGTGGTGATTGGTAAGGAAGTATTTGGTGGTACAGGAATGAATATCCTTAACCCAGCATTGACAATTAGAGCCTTTTTATTCTTTGCTTACCCAACTTGGATGAGTGGAGATAAGGTATGGGTGCATGGTGCTGTAGAGCGCTCAGAAGCAATTACGGCAGGTGCTAACCTAGATGCTATTTCTGGAGAAACAGTGCTAGGATATTTAGCGCAAGGCAATACAGAAAATATGTATGCTAAGTATGATTTAAGTGATATGTTCTTTGGTTTTATCCCTGGTTCTGTTGGGGAGACATCCACTTTTCTAATTCTATTAGGTGGCTTGTTTTTAATCTTTACCAAGATTGCAAGTTGGAGAATTATGCTTAGTGCTGTTATAGGTTCCTTAGTTATGGGGCTAATTTTTAACGGTGTTGTAGATTTTGGTTGGATTCCAGAATACAGTAAGTTTTATGGTTTAATGAGTTTTGATTTCTGGCAACATCTTATTGTTGGTGGTTTAGCTTTTGGTATTGTATACATGGCTACAGACCCGGTAACAGGTTCTCAAACTAATAAAGGAAAATGGATTTATGGTTTCTTAATCGGCTTTATATCTGTAATGATTAGAGTATTTAATCCAGGGTATCCAGAAGGGGTGTTCTTAGCCATTTTATTGATGAATGTCTTTGCGCCTACCATTGACCACTATGTGATACAAGGTAATGTGAAGAAAAGATTAAAGCGAACTAAAAATGCGACTATACTGCCAAACGTAGATGCAGATACCGCTCAAGAATTAAAAGCTGAAACCGTTTAATTATGGCCAACAAGACAGATAAAAATTCGTACACCGTAATTTTTGCCGTTATAATGGTAATTGCGGTAGGTTCTATCTTAGCTTTAATGGCAACAGGTTTAAGAACCCGCATAGATGAAAATCAACGTTTTGAAAAGCAACAGAATATTCTTTACGCCATGGGCGTAAATGAGAATGAAGGGGATGGCGATGTTGCTTTTATACCAACAGATAAGGTAGAAGAAACTTTTTCTAAATTCATTAAAAAGCAAATTATTCTTGAAGGCGATAAGCAATCAGAAGATGATGAAGCTTATTTAATTGAAATGAAGAAAGAGTTGGAAGTCATTAAAAAAGGTGGTAACGGTAAATTACCATTGTTTATAGGAGAAAAAGATGGTAAAGAGTTTTACATTCTTCCTATGTATGGTAAGGGACTTTGGGATGCTATCTGGGGTTATATTTCTTTAGACAAGAATTTAGTGGTTCAAGGTGTTTATTTTGACCACAAAGGGGAAACTCCTGGTTTAGGTGCTAACATTAAACTTCGTTTTTTTATGGATGACTTTAAAGGAGAGTCTATAGAAGATGGTGTAAGGTTAGCAGGTATAGAGGTTGCTAAAGGTAACAACGACCCTTTAAACAATGACAAAGAAGATAATCAAGTAGACGCTTTAGCAGGTGCAACCATTACAGGTAATGGGGTTTCTGCAATGATTAAAGAGAGTCTTAATCTTTACAAACCGTATTTAAAATCTTTAAAACAATAGTATGGGACTACTTTCTAAAAAGGATGCTAGCCTAATTACAGATCCATTAGCAGATAATAATCCAATCACCATTCAGGTATTAGGTATCTGTTCTGCTTTGGCAATTACAGCAGAATTAAAAGCTTCTGTAGTAATGGCAATATCAGTAATGTTTGTATTAGGCGTAGGTAACGTAGTTATCTCTTTAATGCGTAACGTAATTCCTTCTAAAATCAGGATTATCGTTCAATTGATTGTGGTGGCCACTTTGGTAATTATTGTAGACCAAGTTTTAAAGGCTTTTGCATATGAATTAAGTAAAACCCTATCAGTTTTCGTAGGATTAATTATTACCAACTGTATCATTATGGGGCGTTTTGAGGCTTTTGCTTTAGGTAATGGTCCATGGAGGTCTTTCTTAGATGGTATTGGTAACTCCTTAGGTTACGGTGTTATCTTAATAATTGTTGGTTTTTTTAGAGAGTTGCTTGGCGCAGGTACTTTATTTGGGTATCCTGTTTTAGGAGACCCGATAGAAAAAACTGGTTTGTATTCAATAGGATATGAGAACAATGGTTTCATGATTATTCCACCAGCTGCATTAATTGTTGTGGGTATTATTATTTGGGTTCAACGTTCTAGAAATAGAGCATTAATAGAAGAAGCATAAAACGTAGGCCATGTTAGAACATTTAGAATTATTTTTTAAGTCCATCTTTATAGATAATATGGTATTTGCTGTATTCTTAGGGATGTGTTCCTACTTAGCAGTATCTAAGAAAGTAAGTACAGCTGTAGGTTTAGGAGCTGCTGTAATCTTTGTATTAGGTGTTACTGTTCCATTAAACTGGTTGTTGGATCAATATTTATTAAGAGATGGTGCATTAGCTTGGTTAGGTCCAGAATATGCAGACTATAACTTAGGTTTTTTATCTTTTATCTTATTTATTGCAACTATTGCTACCATGGTACAATTGGTAGAGATTGTAGTAGAGAAATTTTCACCTTCATTATATAACTCTTTAGGTATCTTTTTACCACTTATTGCGGTAAACTGTGCTATCCTTGGGGGTTCTTTATTTATGCAAACCAGAGATATACCTAATTTAGGTTTGGCACTTAATTATGGTATCAGTTCTGGAATAGGTTGGTTCTTAGCTATTTTGGCTATAGCAGCCATCCGTGAGAAAATTAGATACTCTAATGTGCCAGCTCCGTTAAGAGGTTTAGGTATTACTTTTATTATTACGGGTTTAATGGGTATCGGTTTCCAAAGTTTTGGTGGAATGTTAACGGGTGACAACGAGCCGCCAGAAGAAACTGCTCCTACAACTGCAGAAGTAGAGAAAAAGGACGAAAAAGAAATTAAAAAAGAAATGGAAGATGAAAAAGCCATTTCTTATAACGAGGTAAACAAGTAAACATGATATTAGCAACAACCGGAGGTACTGTAATCATTACCGTGATCGCATTTTTGGTGTTGACCCTTTTATTGGTTGCACTATTGTTGTTCACTAAAGAAAAATTATCTCCTTCTGGTCCTGTGACCATTAAAATAAATGGAGAAAAAGAGGTAGAGGTAGAATCTGGAGGTTCTTTACTTTCTACTTTAGGTAATCAAAAAATCTTTTTACCATCTGCATGTGGTGGTGGTGGTACTTGTATTCAATGTGAGTGTCACGTATTATCTGGTGGTGGAGAAGCTCTGCCAACAGAAACACCACACTTTTCTAAAAAAGAATTGAATCACGGAGCACGTTTAGCTTGCCAAGTTAAGGTTAAGCAAGACATGGAAATCACTATTCCAGAAGAAGTTTTTGGTATTAAAAAGTGGGATGCAAAAGTGGTTCGTAACTACAATGTTGCATCATTTATTAAGGAGTTTGTAGTAGAAATTCCTGAGGAAATGAATTACAAGGCTGGTGGTTATATCCAAATAGAAATTCCAAAATGCGAGGTGAAATATGCCGATATTGACATAACAGCACACCCAGAAGAGCATGAAACTCCGGACAAATTCCAAGCAGAATGGGATAAGTTTAACCTTTGGCCTTTGGTAATGAAAAACCCAGAGACAGTAGAAAGAGCATACTCCATGGCTTCTTACCCAGCAGAGGGTAGAGAAATTATGCTTAATGTGCGTATTGCTACACCACCATGGGATAGAGCTAAAAACGGATGGATGGATGTAAACCCAGGAGTGGCATCATCTTATATTTTTAACTTAAAGAAAGGAGATCCTGTAACTATTTCTGGACCGTTTGGTGAATTCTTTATCAATGAGTCAGATGCAGAGATGCTTTACGTTGGTGGTGGTGCAGGTATGGCGCCAATGCGTTCGCATTTATATCACCTATTCAAAACCTTAAAAACCAACAGAAAGGTTACGTATTGGTACGGTGGTAGGTCTAAAAGGGAGTTATTTTATCTTGAGCATTTTAGAGCTTTGGAAAAGGAGTTCCCGAACTTTAAGTTCTACTTAGCCCTTTCAGAACCTTTAGAGGAAGATAACTGGAAGGTAAAGAAGGATATAAACGATGAGGAAGGTGACGGTTTCGTTGGGTTTATTCATAATTGTGTTATTGAAAACTATTTGAATCACCACGAAGCTCCAGAAGATATAGAATTGTATTTCTGTGGACCGCCATTAATGAACAAAGCGGTACAAAAAATGGGTGAGGATTTTGGTATCCCAGATGAGAATATTCGTTTTGATGACTTTGGTGGATAAATCAACCCATCAAAAAACCTCTGTAGTTTCAATAAGAGGATTAGGATATATTTTAAAACCGATGCTCTGGCATCGGTTTTTTATTTTAAAAGAAAATGAGTAGACCATTAACAGAACAAGAATTGCACAACTTAGCCATGAATTTGGTAGGTGAAGAGCTAAAGTTGGATGGATATGAGTTTATGGGGGTCAATAGTAAACTCAAAAAAAATCCACAATTTGTATGTTTAAAGGATAAAATTTTGCACTTTATCATTGTGCGGCATGTGGCTTATCCTGAAGACCCTAGAACTTTTGATGAGGCGTTAGTGAAGAAAGTTAAGGAACATGCAGATAAGTTTGAAGCTAAAACTTATTATGCTGGGGTTGGCCTTTCAAATGCTAAGGACAGGAATGCTCCTGTATTGCTAAATCAGGAATATATAGTAGATTACCAAGGTTTAATTCCCTTTTAAAATGAGAGGTTCGTATAGTTGTTTTTTAGTATATCTAATTGTATTTATTGGTTGTTCACCAAAAGAAAGATGGGTAAAGAATCAGAATGTTGGAGAGGCGTTTGGCACCACTTATTCTATCATTTATTTGGCTCATGAAGAGTTGAATTACCAAAAGGAAATAGACTCTGTTATTAAGGCTGTAAATAAATCTATGTCTACGTACATGCCAGATTCAGATATTTCTAGAATTAATTCTGGTGATACAACAATACAAGTAGACCACATGTTTAAGGATGTGTTTGCCCTCAGTAAAGAAATACATGCAAAGTCTAAGGGCAATTTTGATCCTACTGTAGGGGTTTTGGCAAACGCTTGGGGTTTTGGTCCGGGAAGAAAATTAACAATGGATCAGGGAAAAGTAGATAGTTTGTTGCAGTTTGTGGGTTTTAGTAAAGTACGTTTAAATGCAAATAGCACGGTAACCAAAGAGAAAGAGGGTATTGCGTTTGATTTTAATTCCATTGCTAAGGGGTACAGCATAGACAGATTAGCAGCAATGTTAGCAGAGAAAGGTATTCAGAATTATTTGGTAGAAGTAGGTGGAGAAGTAGTAGGTAAGGGGAGTAACAGACTAATGATAAGAGATTGGGGAGTTGCTATTGATGATCCACAGGTAGAAGATGGTAGAAGAACAAAAAAAGCTATTCATTTAGTCAATAGAGCTATGGCCTCTTCTGGAAATTATAGGAAGTTTTGGGTGGACGAAGCAACAGGGAAAAAATATGTGCACACCATTAATCCATTGACAGGTTATCCCAAAAACGGAAATATTTTGGCAGCTACGGTACTGGCAGATAATTGTGCTAAAGCAGATGCTTACGCCACCACTTTTATGGCTATGGATTTAGAGGATTCTAAGAAGCTTATTGCTCAAGAAAATCTAGATGCTTACATCATTTATTTAGATGATGCAGGGAATACGCTAGAGTTTATGACAGATGGTTTTAAGGAAGTAGTTATTCAAAATTAGGTTTGCGAACAAAAGGAATCAATTCTCCCTTCGCTAAGCGAAATTGGTCTACCATTACTGACGATAAATCGGCAGTGTAGTCTATGGCTTCAACCTTAAATCCATGCGAGCGTAATTGGTCAAAATAATCTAAACCATAAATTCGTACATGGTCATACTGCCCAAAAATACGGGCACGTTCTTTTTTGTCAGTGATTGTATCATCGGTAAAGGTTTTCGCTCTATTGGTATCTTGTGGAATTTGAAATATACCCCATCCGCCAGGTTTCATCACTCTAAATAATTCGCTCATAGCTTTATGGTCATCAGGGATGTGCTCTAAAACATGATTGCAAAGAATAACGTCAAACTCATTATCCTTAAAAGGTAAATTGCAGATATCGGCTTTTACATCCGCCAAAGGCGATAATAAATCCGTGGTAGTGTAATCCAGATTTTTTTGCTTTTTAAACCGATGATAAAACGCTTGTTCCGGAGCAAAGTGGAGCACTTTTAACGATGCCTTAAAAAAGTTGGTGCGTTCTTTTAAGAATAACCATAAAAGCCTGTGGCGTTCTAATGAAAGGGTAGAAGGGGATAAAACATTTTCTCTTGGAGCTTCATACCCATAGGGTAAGAATTTTCTAAACTTTTTTCCGTCAATGGGGTCGGTGTATCTGTTACCACGGAGGCCAAGTGCTATGATTGGCCTAACCCAGTAGCTTAATTTTATGAGCCAAGGTCTAGGAATAAGGTTTAGAAAATACTTAAAAAGTTTAGACACCTACAACGTCAATTTTTTAGCACGAAACTCATCTTCCTCGTCAGACGTAATACCAAGTGCTTCGTAGATGTACTGGAATGTGGATAGAAGTTCTGGTTTACCATCTACAATAGCCACGTCATGCTCAAAATGTGCACTCGGTTGCCCATCAGCTGTCAAAATAGTCCAACCATCTCTAAGTTGTTTAATACGCTTTGTGCCCATATTAATCATAGGCTCTATAGCGACGACCATACCATCTACAAACTTTTTACCTCTTCCTCTTTTGCCGTAGTTTGGCATTTGTGGGTCCTCGTGCAATTCTTTTCCTAAACCGTGGCCAACAAGTTCCCGAACTACACCGTAGCCATGACTTTCACAATATTTTTGAATAGCGAAGCCAACATCACCAACACGGTTGCCAGACTTAAATTCGCGAATACCAACGTATAAGGATTCCTTGGTTACTTTTAGCAATTTCTTAGTTTCTGGAGCTACTTCTCCCACTTCAAAGGTATAGGCATGGTCACCGTAATATCCATTTTTGATAGCACCACAATCAACTGAGATTACATCACCATCTTTTAGTTCCTCATTATTTGGAATCCCATGAACAACTTGCGCGTTAGGGCTCCAGTTAAGCGTGTTGGGAAAATCATACATTCCTAAAAACCCTGGAATAGCACCATTATCACGAATAAATTCTTCCGCCATTTTATCTAACTTAAGCGGATTAGCCCCTGGCTTAATCTCAGCGGCTAACATTCCTAAGGTTTTAGATACCATAAGCGCACTTTCGCGCATTAACTCAATTTCTTCTGCCGTCTTGATTTTAATCATGGCGCAAAGATAAGATGATTAATAGATTTAAAGAACTACCTTATTAATTATAGTCGCTTTAAGCCCTTTAGGGCATTAGGTTGGGTAACTTCCATCACACTTATGGCATAACCACCACCAGCGGCACAAGGAATATTTATTTTAGAGGAGGAGTTTACCCTATACTTTTCAATCTTGTATGCTTTTGGGTTCTTTTTATAATGAGCATCTTTACCATCACGATAGACTGTGGCTATGTAATCCTTCCCCTTGTCTAAAAAGTTGAATTTAATACTAGAAATACGTGGTATTTCATCATTAGTTCTACCTATAAACCAATTGTTGCTCCCTTTTTCTTTTCTGGCGTAGGTTACAAAATCACCAGGTTCTGCCTCTAATACCAAAGACTGATCCCAATCTAACGACACATCTTTTATAAATTGAAAAGCATCTAAATGTTTTTCATAGGTCTCTGGTAAATCTGCAGCCATTTGCAATGGGCTATACATGGTTATATACAAAGCTAATTGTCTAGCTATGGTGGTGTTTACCCATGAATTGTTGTTGGGATTGTACTGGCTTACATCTGGCTCAAATATTCCGGGCGTATAATCCATGGGCCCGCCAATAAGGCGCGTAAACGGTAGTATGGTGGTATGGTCTGGATTGTTGCCGCCAAAAGATTCGTACTCCGTGCCACGAGCAGATTCATTACCAATTAGATTAGGATATGTTCTACTAAGTCCTGTAGGTCTCACTGCTTCATGTGCATTAACCATTATACCATAGGTAGCAGCTTTTTTAACCGCATACAGGTAATGGTTAATCATCCATTGTCCATAATGATGTTCTCCTCTTGGTAAAATATCCCCAACATAACCACTTTTTACCGCATTGTAATTATTGTCTACCATAAATTGATAGGCCTTGTCCATGTGTCTTTCGTAGTTGCGTACAGAGCCAGACGTTTCGTGATGCATCATCAATTTTACACCCTTTTCTTTTGCGTATGTTTTTAAGCCTTCTACATCAAAATCGGGGTAGGGGGTAAGGAAATCAAAAACATAATCTTTAGATTTTCCAAACCAATCTTCCCAACCTTCATTCCAACCTTCTACCAAAACTTGCTCAAATCCATGTGTTGCAGCAAAATCAATATATTTTTTTACGTTGGCCGTATTTGCAGCATGCCTTCCATTAGGTTTTAGTTTGCTATAATCTGTGACACCTAATTGAACGCTTGGTATATCTGTATAGGCCCAAGAACTTTTACCTGTTATCATTTCCCACCAAACGCCAATATATTTTACAGGTTTTATCCAAGAGGTGTCTTCAATAGCAGTGGGTTCGTTAAGATTTAAGGTGATGTTAGACAGCAAAATATCTCCTGCGTTTTTACTCGCAATTACCGTACGCCATGGTGTTGTTCTAGGAGCTTGCATATAGCCTTTATCGCCTTTTGCATCTGGTGTTAAGTGCGATTGAAAAATCAGATTTTTGCTATCCAATTCCAAATGCATACAGGCATAATCTACTAAAGCGGCTTCGTGCACGTTAATGTATACTCCATCATCACTTTTTAACATCAATGCGGTTTGTACTGCAGCTTTACCTATTGGAGTTTGTGAAGCGTTTGGTGTTACAGCTTGTTGCATTAAACCTTCAATTTCTGATAATTTAGAGGTGGTATAATCATATTCTTGAGTATCATAATCACCTGCAATCCAAAATGCCTTATGGTCACCTGCCATAGCAAATTGGGTAGCCTCCTCTTTAATTACAAAATAAGTGAGTTTGTCTTGTTCTGGAAACTCGTATCTAAAACCAAGACCGTCGTTAAACAGCCTAAACCGAATATTAAGTAAGCGTTGGGTCTTGTCTTGTTTAAGTTGTACCAGTAATTCATTATAATGATTACGAATAGTTTTGTTTTCTCCCCAAACTGGATTCCAGCTAGCATCAAAAGAAGAAGTTTTAGTGTCAACAATGCTAAAACCCGTTAATAAAGGTTCAGTGTCTTTCAACTCAAAACCAAGCGTACTCGGTTTTATTATTGTTGTGCCGTTTAAGCTTAATTCATAGGTTGGTGTGCCATCTGCCAAACTAAACTGTAAATTAAATGCTCCATTAGGAGCATTTAGTTCTTGGGCAATACCCAAAGCAGGTAATGCCCATAAAAGGTAAACAAGAATTTTTTTCATAAAATTATATCAAGGACTTCTGAGTCATACTTGCAGGTTGCGCTACGCCAATAATGTCTAAAATGGTAGGGGCAATATCGCCTAAAACCCCATCTTTAATTGCTTTACGTTCACCATCTACCAAAATTAAAGGCACAGGATTGGTGGTGTGAGCTGTATTTGGGCTACCGTCTGGATTAATCATGGTGTCACAATTACCGTGATCTGCAATGACCAAGGTAGTGTAGCCGTTTGCTAAACCGGCGGTGATTACATCTTTTGCGCATTCATCCACAACTTCACACGCCTTTATAGCAGCTTCCATAACGCCAGTATGCCCAACCATGTCTGGATTCGCAAAATTTAAACATACAAAATCGGTTTCCCCTTTTTGTAGCTCAGGAATAATAGCATCACGTATATCATAAGCGCTCATTTCTGGTTGTAAATCGTAGGTCGCTACTTTTGGGGAAGGACACAGAATACGTTGTTCACCATTAAATGGTTCTTCCCGGCCACCATTAAAAAAGAAGGTAACGTGTGGGTATTTTTCTGTCTCAGCAATACGGATTTGTTTTTTTCCTGCGTTGGCAAGAACCTCTCCTAAGGTTTCTGGAATGTTGTCCTTGTCATAAACAACTTTAACCCCTTTAAAAGATTCATCATAATTAGTTAAAGTAACGTAATACAGGTCTAACATTTTCATGTCTTGCTCTGGAAAATCTTGCTGATTCAGAGCCATGGTTAATTCTCTACCACGGTCGGTTCTAAAATTAAAAAAGATGATTACATCTCCTTCTTTTACGGTTCCTCCGGCATTTAAAACAATTGGCTCAATAAATTCATCTGTTTTGCCTGCTTCGTAACTAGCTTCCAATGCCGTAGTTACATTATCGTAAGAAGTGCCAATTCCTTTTGCGATAACGTCGTAAGCTTTTTTTACGCGCTCCCAACGCTTGTCACGATCCATGGCAAAATAACGACCTATAACGGTAGCTATTGTAGCTTTTTTATCACTAATAAATTGTTCTAAATCCTGTAAAAAACCTAAACCACTCTTGGGGTCTACATCTCTACCATCTGTAAAAGCATGTACAAAAGATTGCGGAACGCCAGCGTTATCGGCAGCAGATATTAAAGCCTTTAAATGGTCTATGTGGCTATGTACGCCGCCATTACTTACAAGGCCCAGAAAATGTACATTTTTGTTGTTTTCTTTGGCGTAGGTAAAAGCTTCTTTAAGAGCAACTTCGTCCTTTAAAGTATTTTCTGCAACCGCCTTATTAATTTTAGCTAAATCTTGATATACAATTCTACCTGCTCCTAAATTCATATGGCCTACTTCACTATTACCCATTTGGCCTTCTGGTAAACCCACATGCATACCATCGGTAAGTAAATTGGCATTGGCATAGGTGCTGTAAAGACTGTCAATAAAAGGAGTATTTGCTTGTTCTATGGCAGAAACTTTAGGGTCTGGAGATTTTCCCCAGCCATCCAAAATCATCAAGATTGCTTTTTTGTTCATGTCTGTTGTAATTGAGCTCCAAAAATAAAGCCTTCTAAGGACAACCCCTAGTTATTTTATGGTTTTCCGTAATGCTATTTTAACAATAATTACAGGCAAAAATTGCGATGCTGTTAAAGTTTAGTTATATAACTGTTAATATGGTAACGTTTAAGGGATTATATAGTCTCTTTGATATATCAATTACATTCATTAATCAATAAATCAAAACATCATGAAAAAACGAATTTTAACTTTGGGAGTGGCAATGGCTTTTATGGCTGTTGTAAGTAATGTGGAAGCTAGAACTACTGATTCTGCTCCCATAATGAAATGGAATACATTAACAAATGTAAATGTAAGTTCTTTTTGTAAAGCAATTATTAAAGGCGATAAAGAAATGGTGCTGAAAATGATTGAAATGGGAGAAGATGTGAACCAGAAGTCCTTAGGCAAAACTCCGGCTCATTACGCTGCACGTTACAACAGGCCAGAAATAATGAAAGTATTAATTAAAAATGGTGCCAACCTTAATAAGCGTTGTGACCAAGGTTTTACCGTGAAAAAATATGCAGAACTGGCAGACGCTTCTGCTGTATTAGAAGTATTAGAGAAAAAAGGCTAATAGGAGTTTCAAAAACTATAAAACCCGATGCAATGCATCGGGTTTTTTGTTTCCTTAAGTGTTCTCGTAAAAAGGAAATAGTGTTAAAATTGAAATCCAGTAATCGCTCTATACACAAATGCATACATCGCCATAAATATCATTACAGCACTAAATACCGAATATGCCTTTAAAAGCACCACTAAAAATTCTGGCTTTACGTTCTCAAATGCGCCAAAATATGCGTTCTTAAAATTCAATAGTGTCCCCATGTTGTAGTTTTTTAATGTTAAGCTACAAGGGGTTAAGTTATTTTATGTCTCGATTTGGTCACATAAAGGTACGCAAATTCGATGGAATATTGTAAATGATCGTTAAAAGGCGACATTTACTCGATTTTAGCTATACTAAATCTTTGAAACCAACGTTTCTTACTCTTTTTTAAGCTCCTTGATATTTTTCAATAGCTTCTTTAATCCTTTCAATTCTGTTTTCTGGGTCTGGGTGGGTACTCTGGAATTCGGGCACTCTGTTAGGTCCTGCAGCAGACTTTAAAATTTTCATTACCTCAATCATTTCATAGGGGTCGTAACCAGATTGTATCATCATTAACACTCCTAGCTCATCGCTTTCTAACTCGTCCCCACGACCATTTTTTAATAAGGTATTTTGGCCAATGGCACCTATAATGCTTCCTGCATCTGCTCCTACAGACGCCCCCATAGATACCTGTTGCCAATATTGACTGTCTGCAATACGTTCCGCAGAATGTCTACCAATAACGTGGCCAATTTCATGGCCTAATACGCCAGCAAGTTGTGCCTCATTCAATTGAGAAAATAAGGCATAAGTTATAAAGCATTGTCCACCTGGTAATGCAAATGCATTTATGGTTTGGTCATCAGCTAATAGATGAAAATCATATTGGTACGGGGTTTCTCTGGCAACACTGTTCTGCACCAGTTTTTTTCCAACGGCATCTACCAAGGCTTGCATTCTTTGGTCTGGATATAGCCCACCATGTTGCTGTGCCATTTCCGGAGCACTTTGTAATCCAATGGCAATTTCTTCTTGTGGCTCCATGGTAATATGCTGTTCCCTACCTGTATATGGATTGGTTTCTGTATTACTGCACTTGTTAAAATAGGCAAAGGCTACAATAGCTAAGCCAATTAAAATCCGAATTTTCCAACTTCCTCTACTTCTCATAATGGTTGTGTTATAGTAGGCGGAAAGTTACAAAAAAGAAGCTATAATAATTCTGGGTTAATGTCTAGAATGTTGTTATGGATGTAATCTAATAAAAAGGCTCTGGTATAATGTTGAGCTCCTAAGATATCTGCTTCCGACAAGGTTTTTAAGATATTAAGCTTGCGGTATTGTTTTAGCATCGGCTTAGCTGTAGGAGCATAACTATAATGCCAAGGCTCATATTTAAAACCTTTTCTAAAATAGCTGTCTGTGTATACCAAATAAAAGCCATAGTCATTAGCACATTTGTCCAACCATTGTTTTAAACCTTCAAAGGGACCACCTTCTTCAAATTTACTGGGTACTAGAACGTCTCCACTCACTTTTGCATTAGCATCTATGATATCTATATCTGTACCCCAATGATGTCTGCTAGTGCCAGGTATAGTAGAGTATTCTATAATTTTAGCCATGGCGTCTAGGGGTTCCATGTTATCTTGGTCTGTGTATTTTACATATTTCCGTTCCCAAATTGCTTTTTGTCTTGCGTAGCTACGATAACTAGAAACCATCTTAATGTTGAAACCTTCTGCTTCCGCCCCTTTATGCATAGCTACAAAAGCGTCATGGGCTTCTTTTCTTAGATTGATGCCCTTACCAAACAATTCTAAATCTGCTTTGCCCATTAATTCCTCTGTAGAATAAAGAGGTCCTTGTTTGTAAGGGAAATGCGGTACTGTGAGTAGGGCAGTAGCTGCTAAACTAGATTTTTGAATAAAGGCGCGTCTTTGCATGAATTTGTAAACGTTACGTTGCTATAGCTAACGCAATGGATGGATTATATATTTTAGCTGATATCTTATTTTATTGATTTTCTAGTGGTGATAAGTAAAAAAATCCTTGATATTTTTCACCATTACTTTGGTCTGTAACTACATAATAATAGATGCCAGATGCTAATCCTTTACCTCTAGTTATTGCGCCTTTTACATTGGCTACACCATAAAATTCTGCCGAATAATTGTTTAATGTATACACTAGAATACCGTACCTATTGTAAACCTCTAAAAGGTTTTCGGGTATGTTTTCTATTTCCTCAAAAGTAAGATAGTCGTTAATGCCGTCTCCATTAGGAGAAATAAATTGCGAATTAGGAGTTAGCGTGTTTTTTGATGTGGGAGCAATTGCTAAGGTAACTGCAGCGTAGTCTGGGGCGTTAAAAATATAGGATTTTAGGCTACCCTTTGTGGAGTTGCCTTGATGTTCTAGCCCTCCTAGATGATGCCATTCTTGTTCCGTTTTGTGCCAGCCTACTACTACAACGTCATTGGTGTTGTCTAAAATATAGTTCGGAGTAGTCACAGCATCCCAAAACAGTTGCACTTGTATCGCACCCATAGCATTATGTAATTCCCAGTATTCTGTGTTATCAACTTGGTTAATAGCATTTTCTTTAGAAACACTGTTGTAATTATCTGTGTTTGGCCAATTTTCATTTTTGTAGAAATATTTGCATTGTAGCGTAAGTCCAGATTCGTTA
Source organism: Croceivirga sp. JEA036 (assembly GCF_011882165.1). Classification (NCBI taxonomy): domain Bacteria; kingdom Pseudomonadati; phylum Bacteroidota; class Flavobacteriia; order Flavobacteriales; family Flavobacteriaceae; genus Croceivirga; species Croceivirga sp. JEA036. The sequence goes on along the minus strand of NZ_JAATON010000002.1, from coordinate 132,817 downwards.
AAAGATACTTGAATAGGGCGATAAAACTCTGTTGTACCTAAAGGCATTTCTAAATTTGAAATGTTAAGACCTCCGGTGTAGGTGATGGATTTACTTTTGGCAGATGCACCTGTATGAAAAGCATCATTTTTAAACCAAAGCAAAGGACTCTCTAAAGTTCCATCACTATCTACATTGCCATCTACAAAATTCAAATTGTTTTCAATATGCATCGCGTTGGCTAAAAATAAACCACGGCTATTCATCAACTCTACATCAAAAACATGTAATGGTAAGGAACCTGATATTTCCTGCGCCTTTGAACCATAAAATCCTACTAAACCTTGATTTTTAGAGTCGCTATGATTTTCCATATGATGAAACACGCCTAGAGTACCGGTTTCAAAAACCTTTAGACCTCCATCATTTCTGAGCGTTTCTTGGGCATGTAAAAAAGAGCACCCCAAAATTATGATGATAAGTTGCTTCATTTTACAATTTGTTGATTAATTGCCATTTGGTTCCATCACTCTGTATCCAAATGACACCCTGATAGGGGATTAACGTTACACTTACTCCTAGCAAATCCTCATATGTAGATATACTTGCGGTTAAAGCAATGGTGTTTTTAATTACATACATTCTCCCAGTACAAGTAGATGCGTCTGGTAGGGTAACGTTATGCGCACCTCCTAAGATGATAGTATGGTGTGTCTCATCTAAAGTGATGTTGCCTGTGGTTACTGTAATAGCTGTGGCCATAGAGCCACTTACTTCTAATGTACTATGTGTATTGGGGCCTGAGTAACCAGTATTGTCTGTTGTTGATTTGCCTACCGCCAAGCGATTTTGAACTATTATTTGTGTGTTCCCAGTACTGTATTCGTCTGCGCGCAAAGCTTCATATCCGCCTGTTATTATTGCTAATTCATCTGCTGCTGGGCGATAAATACCCGTATCGGCATTGGTGTCATTTGCAAAATTGAATGAAGGATGAGCTGCTGTACCATCTGTTAGGTTTATCCCTTCTGAACGAATTTCACCTGCAATATCTAATTTGTTCCTTGGAGGATTTGCAGCATTACCAATACCCACATTACCAGTTCCTGTGAAAGCAATATCGCTACCGTTCAAATCTAAGGTTCTAACGATTCCGTTAGGTAGTGTTAAATTAGAATTTGAAATGTTAGATACAGCTGCATTGTCTAACGTAAACACGGTACCTACAAGATTAAGACCAGCACCTGCAGTGTATGTCGTATCGTCATCACCATCAGCTAAGCCCGTTGGTACGCCAGTTAAATCGGTAAAAGCCCCACTAAAGTCATCGGTAGAATCGGTATCTAGATTGGCTGGGATACCTGTAATGTTACCCCAAGCAGGAGTAATGGTTGTATTGTTTACAGAAAACTCGGTACCCGCAAGATTAAGACCAGCACCTGCAGTGTATGTCGTATCATCATCACCATCAGCAATATCTGCAGGCACATTGGTCAAATCATTAAAACTACCACTAAAATCGTCTGTACTATCAATATCTAAGTTTACGGGAACGCCAGTTAAGTCGGCAAAAGCCCCGCTAAAGTCATCGGTGGAATCGGTATCTAGATTGGCTGGGATACCCGAAATGTTAGCCCAAGCCGGAGTAATGGTTGTATTGTTAACCGAAAACTCGGTACCCACAAGATTAAGACCAGCACCTGCAGTGTATGTCGTATCGTCATCACCATCAGCAATATCTGCAGGCACATTGGTCAAATCATTAAAACTACCACTAAAATCGTCTGTACTATCAATATCTAAGTTCACGGGAACGCCTGTTAAGTCGGCAAAAGCCCCGCTAAAATCGTCGGTGGAATCGGTATCTAAATTTGCTGGAACACCTGTAATGTTAGCCCAAGCTGGAGTAATGGTCGTATTGTTGACTGAAAACTCAGTACCTACAAGATTAAGACCAGCACCTGCAGTGTATGTCGTATCGTCATCACCATCAGCAATATCTGCAGGCACATTGGTCAAATCATTAAAACTAC
>NZ_JAATON010000002.1:0-130707 GCF_011882165.1 Croceivirga sp. JEA036 | reverse complement strand
ATCTGCAGGCACATTGGTCAAATCATTAAAACTACCACTAAAATCGTCTGTACTGTCAATATCTAAGTTTACGGGAACACCAGTTAAGTCGGCAAAAGCCCCGCTAAAATCGTCGGTGGAATCGGTATCTAAATTGGCAGGGATACCCGTAATGTTAGCCCAAGCCGGAGTTATGGTCGTATTATTGACGGAAAACTCAGTACCTACAAGATTAAGACCAGCACCTGCAGTGTATGTCGTATCATCATCACCATCAGCAATATCTGCAGGCACATTGGTCAAATCATTAAAACTACCACTAAAATCGTCTGTACTGTCAATATCTAAGTTTACGGGAACACCAGTTAAGTCGGCAAAAGCCCCACTAAAATCGTCTGTAGAATCCGTATCTAAGTTTGCAGGGATACCCGTAATGTTAGCCCAAGCTGGAGTAATGGTTGTATTGTTAACCGAAAACTCGGTACCCACAAGATTAAGACCAGCACCTGCAGTGTATGTCGTATCATCATCACCATCAGCAATATCTGCAGGCACATTGGTCAAATCATCAAAACTACCACTAAAATCGTCTGTACTGTCAATGTCTAGGTTTATGGGAACGCCAGTTAAGTCGGTGAATGCTCCACTAAAGTCGTCCGTAGAATCGGTATCTAAATTGGTTGGGATATCTGTCAAATCAGCATAGCTTCCAGAAAAACTGTTGCCAGATAGTGCAAGTATTGTTTTTTCTCCCAATTCGTTTGTATAGGTGAACTCATTAGGCCCTGTAGCTTCTAAGGTGCTTATATTTTGTGCTTCACCATAAAAAGTGGTTTCTACACCAGAGGCGCTGGTAAATGTAAACGTACCATCTAAGTTGTCAGTCAATGCTGCAGCAGGACCATTGGAAGTTCCATCACATAAATTGTCCCATGCCGTACCATTAAAATAATGCACACATTGGGTATCTGTATTATAAACTAAAGCTCCGTTTAATGGAAAGATAGCATTCATTTGCTGATTGCTAACCCGGGTTAATACTAAAGCTTTGGTAGTACTCTCTAATTCTAATAAAGAGGAGGCATCTATCGTAGTGATATCCTCACCAATTTTAACTTGAGCAAATGATGATAAGCTAACAAGAACAAGCAATAACGGTATTATTTTCTTCATTGCAGATGGTATTTTGATGTATTTAGACTGAAAAAATAGGTCTTACATCGATGTAATGAAGAAAATATGTTGTAAAAAGAAGTGTTATTCTTACAAAATAAGAAGAACTTGTGGTAAGCTTTTTAAATGTTGCTTTATCTTGCTAGAGTATAGATTATCGTTTTAAGTAGAAAAAGCCTTGGTAGTTTAAATCCATATCTGGTAAGGATACGGTGTAGTAATAAATATCATCTGGTAGACCTTCTTCTCTTTTGATGACAAAATTATCTATATTAGAAAACCCATTAAACTCGTTATTTAAATAGTTCTCTTTGGTATATACTTTCTGTCCAAATCGGTTATAGATATGTAGCACATTGCTGCCTTCTATTTGGTCCCAATCGTCAAAAGACAATACATCATTAATCCCATCCCCGTTGGGCGAAACAAAATAGTTTCCTAACGTTGGGTAATTGGTAGCAAAAGTATCTGTCGGTATAGGTGTGGTGCCAAAGGTGATGGCTTCAAAATCATTTGGAATAAAACTATTAGATACTAAAAAGCCTTCGTTTAAATTTCCGCTTGTGGCGCTATTACCAATGATTGTCCAACGACCAGCAGCTTTTGACCATCCTACCAAAACAATATCTTCTACTTCCGTGGCCATAGCAGCTAGTTGACTTCTGGTGTTCCAACTTACGGTAACAGTAGATGAAATAGCTCCTTTTAAAATCCAAAACTCAGTGGTGGACACATCACCTATATCATTAACTGTATTATTGGTGTCTAATGAAAAATCTACGCTAATAGGTGCGGTTGGGTTTTCTAATAGATATGCACAACTTGCTGTACTATTAACACCATTAGAGTTTATTAATAGAGGACGCAGTTGCTCTTGATCCCCTACAGGGAAAGAAAAGTCTGCTTTATCTTTTATTTCTGCAAAACCATCTACAAAACTGGAATTACTCTCTCCATTAAAAAAGGCATCTACTAAAAAAGAAGCTGTAATGGTGGGGTCTGTATGTGGGGTAAATAGCTGGCCGCTAATAAAGTTTAGGTTATTACGTATAATTAATGGGGTTTGTAAAACCAATCCAGCATCATTGGCTAATTCAAAATCGAATGTATTGAATGGATTACTCCCGGTAAAGCTATACAATTGGTTTCCATATGCACCAAGCAAGCTAAAGTTATCTGCTTGTATAGTGCCATTGTTGTTGGCATTGGTGTGGATGCCTACTGCTGCACCTGCATGCAATTGTAAATTACCCGTATTGTTAAGAGCGGTTTGGGAGCATCCCGTACTAGCCCATAATAGCGCTCCAATAAGTGACCATTTATGCATAGGATTACTTTTTTAGGTCTAACAATACAGCTTTTATCTGTGCCATGTCTTTTTTAAGACTTTCTACCTCTTGGTGTAGGGCTTTTTTTTCTGCCTCTAAACGTTGTATCTTTTTTTCTTGGGCTATAGTATGCAAAAACAGCTCTTCTATTTTTTCTAGGTTTTGCAGGTTAGATTGGCTTAAGTTCCAAACCCCATTAGCTTGTGCTTCCTTAGCAGAGGTTACCCCCGGTAAATGGTGGTTTTCTTTTACAAAGCGTTCTATTTGTGCTAAACTTTTAAACTCATAGTCTGCTTTAAGCGAAGAGCTGCCTAAAAAGTGCTTTTGGAATACGTAGTCGGGTATTGGTTGAATGGTATTTGTTACAGATTGAAAGACTCCTCCTTCAGCTCTTATGTTACCCACTACGTGAAGCTTTTCTTCCGGTGCTGTGGTTCCGATGCCTACATTGCCATTATTTTTAATGGTCATTACTGCGTCTGCTATATCTGGCACTGTATTATCACCTGCTTGATTTTGCAAGAAGTGAAAATCACCTCTGGCATAGCCTGGAGTTGCAAAATTTCTTTGATATACCAAAGCTCCTTTACCCCAAGTTCCTTGTTGTTCAGTAGAGAATAGTATACCTGTTGAGTTATTATTGCCGTCTGCAGCTCTATAATTTGTTAGTTGTAATGCATAACCTAGACCGGGGGCATTGTCTGCTATTTGAACTTTTGCATGATTGGTTTCTTTTCCAAAATTTTGATCTATGCCAATGAACAATGCACCGTATTTAGTTCCTGTATTACTCCCATTAGCAGATCTTTTATCAGCTCTCCAATAGAATCCTTGGCCACCATTTATATTTACGGCTTCTTCCCAACCGTCTCCTGTAGCATTTACAAAGGGGATGCTGTATTGGTTTAACCCGCTTGGAATAGCTGCATTATCTGACCAAACTACGTCTCCATCTCCATTTTTAGATAATATTTGACCATCAGTACCTACGTTTCCATCATTATCGGTTAAGGTGCCGTCTAACTGTAAATTTTGATTTACTATGACGTTTTGGGTAGCATCAATAAGCATGGCTTCATTCGTTCCGGTCACGAAACCTAAATTGTCTGGGCTTGGGTTATAAATACCAGTATTTGCATCTTCAGAAAAACGATAAGTAGGAGTGTTATTTGAACCATTACTTGCGCCTCTAAATCCAGTCGCCCTTATTAAGCCATCTACTTGTAATTTGCTTTCTGGTGTATTTGTGCCTACCCCAAGTCTATCGTTAGCATTATCCCAGAAAAGTTGTGCATTTTCATCTGTAACAGTACCGTCTGTATCTGCAAAGAATATTGAGCCTTCAGTACCAGATACAGTAGCGGTTGCAAGGGCAGCGTCTATACCGTTTAAGTGGCTTAGCACATTGGTGCCTCCTATTGGGGCATAATTTGTTGGGTTAGCACCAACAACAACAACTTCATCTGCATTTTGGTCATCTGAGCTAATTGCGGCAATAGCGTTCAATGCACCTTGCACGGTAGTTTCATTGTTTAGGTCTCCGTCAAAATCGGTAGGGGTAGCCAACAGTACTTCAGAATCGTTCTGGTCATCCGAGCTAATTGCGGCAATGGCGTTCAATGCACCTTGCACGGTAGTTTCATTGTTTAGGTCTCCGTCAAAATCGGTAGGGGTAGCCAACAGTACTTCAGAATCGTTCTGGTCATCCGAGCTAATTGCGGCAATGGCGTTCAATGCACCCTGTACTGTAGTCTCATTGTTAAGGTCTCCGTCAAAATCGGTAGGGGTAGCCAATAATACTTCAGAATCGTTTTGGTCATCCGAGCTAATTGCGGCAATAGCGTTTAATGCACCTTGTACTGTAGTCTCATTGTTTAGGTCTCCGTCAAAATCGGTAGGGGTAGCCAACAGTACTTCAGAATCGTTCTGGTCATCCGAGCTAATTGCGGCAATGGCGTTCAATGCACCCTGTACTGTAGTCTCATTGTTAAGGTCTCCGTCAAAATCGGTAGGGGTAGCCAATAATACTTCAGAATCGTTTTGGTCATCCGAGCTAATTGCGGCAATAGCGTTTAATGCACCTTGTACTGTAGTTTCATTGTTTAGGTCTCCATCAAAATCAGTAGGGGTGGCCAACAGTACTTCAAAATCGTTTTGGTTATCCGTATTCACCGTATGGTTTAAGTCAGATATTTGAGCCTCCGTAATAGTTAACTGTGTTTCATCAATGTCAATATCAATTTCATTATTAGCTACATCATCGGTTATAATTATCTTGTTAGAACCAGCATTGATACTTCTAAATTCCAAATCTGCTCCATTTTTTTGAATAAAAGTTGGAACACCTGCTGTTCCTTGATTGGAGCCAGTGTTTACTTCACCACCACCCGTTAAAATTGCCGCATCCAACTCATCTTTCAATTGTTGAAGAGCCAGTTGTGCATTTGCACCATTTATAGTTAGATACGTTGTAAATGGAACTTCTGTAGCAGTTTGATTATCCAAAAATGGAGTAAGGTCAATTGGAGTGCCACCATTTGTAAGTGTTAATAAATTACCTGGCTCAAGTGTTAATTGTTGTTCATCTGTATTGGCACCGCCTAAGATTGGTGTAAGATCAACACCAATTCCGCCAGAAATATTAAGAGTGTTACCTGCAAGACTAAGGTCTTGCTCATCCGTATTTGCTAAACCATCTAAGTTTACAGAACCGTTAAACCCACCATTGTTACCTGTAAATTCTAATTCGTTAGCAGCATTCAGCTCAACGTTGGTGATAACACCATCTGCACCTCCGGCCAAGGTAAGTCCGTCTACATCGCCCTGCAATTCGGCCAGAGCGTCTTGTACATTAATAGCATCTAGGTTGGTAATTGCGGCGGCATCTACGGCTACGTTGGCTGCGGTATTATCTTGCCAATTTACTAAACCACCATTGGCAATTAGTACTTGCCCATCTGTGCCTGCACTTAATTTTTCTGGGGTTACATTACCATTGGCAATGTCCGCTGTTTGTACTTCACCGTCTAAAATTTTGTCTGTAGTTATACCGTCATTGGCAACACTAATAGCTGTTGCATCCCCGTCCCCCACAATAGTAGTACCATCTGTAGTGACCGCAATAACTGCAGGGTCTTGCCAATTGGCCACGGAACCATCAGAAACTAATATTTGGCCCGCCGTCCCTGCACTTAGTTTTTCTGGAGTAACATTGCCGTCTAAAATTTTGGTAGTAGTTATGGCATTATCCGTTATGGTAAGTTCTCCCAAATTGTCTAAGTTGGCATCACCAGAAATACTAACGCTTTGTGCTGTATTAGCTGCATCACCCACAAAAATAGTTCCATCTGCTAGCGTGCTTAAACCTGTTGCTAAGTTGTCTACATAATTTTTGGTAGCAGCATCTTGCAAGTTGGTAGGGTCAGCAAGGTTTGTAATGCTTTGACCACCAAGGTCAACAGCTGCATTTGCGGCGCCAAAACCGCTTATGGGAATATTGGCCTTGTCTAATTTATTATCTGTTACGCTACCATCTGCTAGGTCTGCAGCAAGGATGGTGCCGTCTTCTATTTTATCTGTAGTTACTGCATTTAATGCCAAAACTCTGTTAGTTACTGCTTCACTATTTAAACTGCGACCTTCAATAGTTTCATCTGCTATCTTGCTTCCTAAGATAGAATTGTTGGCAATAAGACTACCTGGAACCTGAAAAATTTCAAAATTGTAATTATCACCATCTTGTGTAATTACTATGGTTTGTGCTTGTCTTGGTTCCGTAGGTACTGTTGTAAAATTAGGATTTATTGCGCCACTTAGAGAAACTCTTAGTTCCGTTCCGTCACTGTCTGTAAGCACTAAATCATTTTCTAATAGTTCAAAACTAGTATTTGTTGTGTTTTGGCACAGACTCTCCCATTCTGTTCCAGTGTAATGAAATACACAAGCCTCATCTGTATTAAATACTAATGCTCCACGTAAGGGAGTCATTCCCTGCATCTGACTATTATTTACCCTAGAGATTACTAAGGCTTTATCTGTGCTTTCTAATTCTAAGAGTGAAAAAGCATTAATATTTTGTGGGTTGTTGCCAATTTTAACCTGTGCTAAGGTTGTGGCCACTCCAAATACAACTAATAAAGAAGTAACTAATAATTTCATTGTGGAACTTTTTTCATATAGATTTTAGGCAAAAACAAAAATAGACGTAAATCTTAGTCTGCATGCTTTTCTACGGTAAAATACCAATGACTTAGGTGAAAGGATAATCTTACGTGGAAATTCAGTTTGATTTGTCTAATAAATTCAAGAAACTAATTTATTAACAAAAGTTTAGATGTGACTAATTTTATTTTAATTATCTAAACCACTTTCTTTAACACCACAATACATTGTTATGCTAAGAAAATACGCTTTACTGATATTAATCACCATGGCATTATTGCCTGCACAAGCTCAGGAGGCTACCCGCCAATGGTTACGCGGACAGGTGATCTACCGTGGCACCAACGTGGTGAATGAGAACGTTATAAATACCAACAGCCAAAAAGCAACCATTACTGATGAAGGCGGACGCTTTGCCATTGAGGTAAAGGTGGGCGACCAGCTGGTGTTTACAGCCGTAAATTACCAATTAGAGGTGGTGTTAATAACGCAAGAGATGTTGAACAATGGCCGTTTAGTGGTAGAGGTAGAAGAAAAGGTTACCGAGTTAGATGAGGTTATTGTAGGGCCAGAGAATTCAGAACAATATGTTAAGTTAAAGAATGAAGAATTTCAGGAATACGAATATGAAATAGACCGTACCACAGAAGTAGAGAATGTGGCGCAATCCCAGATTGAAAGAGGCATGAAAGATGGCATAAATTTTGTCAATATTTTTAAAGCCATCTTTAATGCTAAAAATCAAGAAACAGGTGAGGGTACACCCTTAAAAGTAAGTGAGGTGTTACGCCATGTGTATGATGATGAGTTTTTTGTGGTAGACTTGGGCTTGCCCCAAAAACAAATAGATGCTTTTTTGGTGTATTGTGATGATAAAATACCATCCCAATCCCTGTTAAAGAAAGAGAATGAATTTCAGCTTATCGACTTTTTGGTTACCCAAAGCAAGAACTTTAAAGCAGAAACTGCTAAAAACTAGTGTATTTACCCTCTTGGTAATGTGGGTAACTACCGTTACTGCACAAGAGAAGACCTTAAATGGAAGGGTTATTGCAGAACAAGAAGATGTTACTGGGGTAACCATACAAAACCTGCGTTCCCAAAAAGCAACGATTACCGACTTTGATGGCAACTTTTCTATTGCGGTTAAAGAAGACGATACTTTGGTGTTCTCTTCCGTGCAACTAAAACGTAAAGTTGTGTCAGTTAATAAGTTGCTAATGAATACTTCTTACGTTACCGTGCCCATGGAGCCCTTTGTAAATGAGCTTAGAGAGGTGGTGGTTAGACCTTTTGGCTTGTCTGGCGATTTAAGTAAAGATGTAGGTACGCTCAATACTAAAGTAGTAGATAAATATTCATTGGGCTTGCCTAATGCAAACGCCGTATTTCCTAGTCAGAGCGAACGTTTACTGAAGGAAGCTACATCTGGAGGAGCTGGTGTTCCCCTTAATCCAATACTTAATTGGATAACGGGTCGGACTAAGATGCTCAAAAACAGAGTAGCCATCGACAAACGTTTTGCTAGAACAGAGCGAATCAAGGAAATGTATATTGATAGTATATTCCAAACGGAATTTAAGATACCCACTAATAAGGTAAACGATTTTATGTATTTCTGTGAAGTAGACCCAGAATTTCAGCAATTGGTAGCGCGTAAAGACCAATTAAAATTATGGGCTTATATGCAGCGTAAAAGTGCAATATATAGAGAAAATAACGGTATCCAAGAGTAGTAAGATATTTGTAGATTTAGAACACGTATCTTGCCATCAATCATCAAAAAAAAACTAATAATCTAAGATGAATATTAACATGAGAACAAAAAGATTAGTATTGCCACTTTTGGTTTTAGTAGCGCTTATCGGAATGTCTTTTGCGCACAAATTTTACGTAAGTGTCACTAATATTAATCACTCAGAAAAGGATAACGCTTTACAAATTACCACGCGTATTTTTATAGATGATTTAGAAAATGTGTTGAAAGAACGTTATGGGATTAAAGGTGAATTAGCGACCCAAAAAGAAAACCCGCTAGTAGAGGAATACTTAGAGAAGTATTTACGAACTAAGTTTTTAATTGATATTGATGGTCACCAAGTAACCTACAAGTATTTGGGTAAAAAGTACGATGCAGATGTAGCTATATGTTATATAGAAGTTACCGATGTTAACTTAGACTCTCACACATCGCTCACGGTGACGAATGAAATACTGACAGATTTGTTTGATGACCAAAAAAATTTGGTTCATGTAAAATGGAAAGACCAAAAGAAAAGCTTTGTCCTAATAAAGTCAGATACTAAAGGAATGTTAAAACTCTGATGCTGCCTAAGCTAATGAGTAAAAAGCAGTATTTTTCAAACTTAAAACTGACAAAAAATGAATAAACTCAAGTATGGTTTTGCTAGCCTACTTTTTATGCTTGCCTTTGTAGGTATAGCACAAGAAAGTGAGGAAAAGCAAGAACGTGAACCCGGCCATTACAACCAAAGCCGATTTAAACAACTTTACGAAGAATTCTCCACACCAAACAGCTATCGTTCTGCATCTGGTGCCCCAGGACCTGCCTATTACCAACAGCAGGCAGACTACAAGATGGACATTACTTTAGATGACAAGAATGCAAAAATTTACGGAGAAGAAACAATTACTTACACCAATAACTCTCCAGACAATTTGGAGTTTTTATGGGTACAATTAGATCAAAACGTACGTGCCAAAGATTCTAAATCTCCGTTAAGAAATGGTAGCGGCGTAAATTTTGCTTACACTCCTGGTAATTTTGCAGAAAGCTTTGTAACGGAACCTTTTGATGGTGGTTTTAATATAGATTGGGTAAAAGATGCCAACGGTAAGCCATTATCTTATACAATTAACCAAACCATGATGCGTATAAATATTCCGCAGGCCCTTAAAAGTGGCGAGAATATATCTTTTAGCATTAAGTGGTGGTACAATATTCCAGACCATACCGTAAATCGTGCGCGTTCTGGTTACGAGTATTTTCCTAAAGATGGTAACCGTGCTTATGTAATCGCACAGTTTTTCCCTAGAATGGCGGTATATTCAGACGTAGAAGGATGGCAAAACCATCAATTTTGGGGTAGCGGTGAATTTGCATTGCCATTTGGTAATTATGAAGTAAATATCACAGTACCAGAAGACCATGTGCTAGATGCTACTGGGGTTTTGCAAAACAGAAAAGAGGTATTTACCAAAGAAATGATGAAGCGTTACGAACAAGCTAAAAAATCTTATGATAAGCCTGTTATCATCGTAACTCAAGCAGAAGCAGAAGCCAAAGAAGGTAGCTTTGCAGAAAAAACTAAAACTTGGAAGTTTAAAACGGAACCAGGTAAAATGGTACGTGATTTTGGTTTTGCAACTTCCAGAAAGTTTATTTGGGATATGCAAGCCGTAAAATTGGCGAACCGTGATGTAATGGCGGTTTCTATGTACCCAAAAGAAGGCAACCCGTTGTGGGAAGACTTTTCTACTAAAGCAGTTGTGCAAACTTTACATACCTACTCTAAGCATACTTTTGATTATCCTTACCATAAGGCTATTTCTGTACATGCCAAAAACCAAGGTATGGAATACCCTATGATTTGCTGGAATTATGGTAGACCAAATGAAGATGGTACGTATTCTGATAGAACTAAATATGGGATGATTAGTGTGATTATACATGAGGTTGGTCACAACTTTTTTCCAATGATTGTAAATTCTGATGAGCGTCAGTGGGGTTGGATGGATGAAGGTTTAGATACCTTTATGCAGTATTTGGCAGAGCAAGAATACGGTAAAAATTATCCGCAAGATGTTGCTCCAAATGATAATTACCCTTCTAGAAGAGGTGCGCCAGAAAAAATTGTACCGTACATGGCAGGAGACCAAAAATACATTTCTCCAATCATGTCTAACCCAGAAAACGTTTATCAATTAGGTCCTAATGCCTATGCTAAGCCAGCTACAGCATTAAATATTCTAAGAGAAACCGTAATGGGTAAGGAGTTATTTGATCATGCATTTAAAACTTACGCACAACGTTGGATGTTTAAACATCCATCGCCAGAAGATTTTTTTAGAACTATGGAAGATGCCTCTGCGGTAGATTTAGATTGGTTCTGGAGAAGCTGGTTCTACACTACAGATTATGTAGATATTGGGGTAGGTGGTGTTAAAAAATACTATGTATCTAACAAAGTTACCAAGCAAATGCAAGAATACATGGATGCTCGTGGTTTAACAGAGGCAGACTTGCCACCACTAGTTTATTTAGCAGATGCAGAGAGTGAAGAAATGGATAGCAACCTTAAGGATAAAGCTCCTTCAGAAATTTCTAAAAACTTGAAAGAGTTTATGATGGATAATATGACGGAAGCGGAACGTGCTCAAGTAAAAGAGCCTAAATATTTTTATGAGGTGACCTTTACGAAGCCAGGTGGTATACCAATGCCGTTAATTGTAGAGTATACGTATGCAGATGGTAGCAAGGAAAATGTTACCTATCCACCAGAAATTTGGAGAAAGAATGATGCAGAAGTAAAGCGTGTATTGTCTTCTCAAAAAGAATTGGTAGGTATAGTTGTAGATCCTAAGTTAGAAACTGCAGATATAGATACTACTAATAACGCTTGGCCACAAAAAGACGAGAAGTCAGATTTTGATCAATTTAAAGAAAAAGTAAGAGGAGAATAATTTCCACTTAAAATAATGTATAAAGGCTCAATGATTTCATTGGGCCTTTTTATTTTTGCTGCTTAGTTCTCTTTATATTTGTATCATGCATGTGTTATTTATTAGCGGAGCGGAGATATTTTTTATCATGTTTATCGTGGTCATGGTATTTGGCGCGGATAAGATTCCAGGTATAGCAAAAGGATTGGGCAAGGGAATGCGCCAATTAAGAGATGCAACCGATGATATTAAGAGAGAAATACAAAAAAGTGCGGAAAACCATGGCATGGATGCCGATTTTACTAAGGATATTAAAAAAGAGATAGACGAGGTAAAGAAAAATGTAGATGAGGTAACCGGTGCCATAAAGCGAAGCGGAAAATAGTTTATGTTAGAAAAGCTTTTAGAATGGGATAGGGATGTGTTTGTGTATTTAAATGGCTTGGGAGTGGACCGTTATGATGGTTTTTGGTCTGCTATCACAGATATTAAAACATGGACACCTTTATTCATTTTCTTTTTTATTCTGATGTTTTTAAAGTACGATAAAAAGGAAGCATTTTTAAAAACAATAACCGTGCTTTTATTAGTGCTTTTTATTACTACAGTTACGGATTTAACCAAAGAAACAGTTGCACGTTTAAGGCCCAATAATGATGAGGCAATTAATACGATAATTAGAATATTAAGAAAGCCATCGGATTATAGTTTTTTCTCTGGGCACGCTTCTAGCTCTTTTTCTATTACCACTTTAGTATTTTTATTTCTTAGAAAGTTTTATAACTGGACTATACTGTTTTACATCTGGCCAATTCTATTTTGTTTTAGCAGAATTTTTGTTGGGGTGCATTTTCCTATAGACATTTTAGTTGGGGCACTTGTAGGTACGTTTTCTGCTTGGTTGTTTTACCGAGTTCACAATATATTACTTAACGCGGCTCAGCGTAAGGCCGTCTCTAACGGATAACAATACAGTTTCTACACGCGGGTCCGTCGCTAACTTTTTGTTATACTCTAATAATACTTGAGTAGCTTTATCAGATTTTTTAACTGGCTCTACCACCTTACCAGACCACAAAACATTATCTGATAGTATTACACTACCTGGTCTGCATTTTTGTAACGCGGCTTCAAAGTAGGCATCATATTGTTTTTTTTCTGCATCAATAAAAACCAAATCAAATACCTCTTCCAAATGGGGGATAATATCTAAAGCATCCCCTACGTGTTGTGTTATGGAAGCCTCATTTCCACTAAGTTTGTAATATTTTTGCTGTATGCTATACAGTTCTTCATTAACATCAATAGTATGTAAATGTCCATCCTTGGATAAGCCTTCTGCAAGGCAAATAGCAGAATAGCCAGTGTAAGTGCCTATTTCCAAAATTCGTTTAGGACTAATTAATTTAGAGAATAAACTTAAGACACGGCCTTGATAATGCCCAGTTAGCATACGGGGTTGTATAACTTTAATATGGGTTTCTCGCCTTAAATCTTGGAGGACTTGTGGTTCTGGAGCCGAGTTATCAGCAATATAGTTTTCCAATACAGAAGATAGAAAATGCATGCAATCGTTTTGGCAAAATTAGCCAAATAAGGGTTAATTTTAGGCAATGGAAAACGTTATTCTTAGAGATGCAAAACTAGAAGACCTTGTAATCTTAAAACAATTTGAGCAAGAATTAATTGCGGCAGAACGCCCCTTTGATTCCACCATAAAACCAGATCCTATATCTTATTACGATTTGGAAGCCTACATTAAGAGAGAAGATGTAAAAGTAGTAGTTGCAGAGGTAGAGGGGCAAATTGTATCCTCTGGTTACGCATTGCCTAAAAAGGCTAGACATTATTTGGACCATGAGGCGTACGCCTATTTGGGATTTATGTACACTTTACCTGCATTTAGAGGTAAAGGCTTAAATGCACAAATAATGCACGAGTTGAAAGCATGGGCAAAAATGCAAGGTTTGCTAGAGCTGCGTTTAACCGTGTACCAAGAAAATAGCCCTGCGGTGAACGCTTATAAAAAAAGCGGTTTTGCTAGCCACATTAATGAAATGAGACTACGATTAAAAGAAGATTAAAAAGCTATGAAGTTTAAAAATACATTGGAGTTTGCACAAGAATTAGATGCAAATGACCCACTAAAATCTTATAGAGCCCACTTTACTTATCCTAAGGTAAACCATAAGGAAGTTATTTACTTTACAGGTAATTCTTTGGGCTTGCAACCTAAATTGGCCACAGATTATGTAGATGATGTAATGCAAGATTGGGCGCAGTTGGCTGTAGAAGGACATTTTTATGCAGAAAAGCCTTGGTGGGATTACCATGAACGTTTGGCGAAACCTTTAGCAAAAGTGGTTGGGGCAAGACCAGAAGAGGTTTCTGTGATGAATACGTTAACGGTAAATCTACATTTTTTACTCGTTAGTTTTTATAGACCTACTGCAAAACGCTTTAAAATTATTTGTGAGGAGAAAGCTTTTCCTTCTGATCAATATTTATTGCAGAGTCAGGTTAAATTTCATGGATATAATCCTGCAGATACCATTGTAGAGGTAAAGAAAAGAGAAGGAGAACATGCATGGCGTACAGAAGATGTTATAGCAAAAATTAATGAAGTTGGGGATGAGCTGGCTTTGGTCCTTATCGGCGGAGTAAATTACTACAACGGACAGGTTTTTGATATGGCAGAAATAACCAAAGCAGGGAAAGCACAAGGTGCTTTTGTAGGTTGGGATTTGGCACATGCCGTTGGTAATGTAGCATTGCATTTACACGATTGGCAAGTAGATTTTGCTGCTTGGTGTAGCTACAAATACATGAATAGTGGTCCGGGTAATGCATCTGGAATTTTTGTGAACGAAAAGTATTTAGACACCAAAGCTATTCCAAGGTTTGAAGGGTGGTGGGGTAACAAAAAAGAAACTCGCTTTTTAATGAAACCCGAGTTTGAACCCATTGCTACTGCAGATGCCTGGCAAGTAAGTAACCCTCCTGTTTTATCTTTGGCGCCTTACCTTGCTTCCTTACAGTTGTTTGAAGAGGTAGGTATGGAAGCGCTTTTAGCAAAACAGAAGACGCTAACAGCGTATTTGGAGTTTATTCTAACCGAAGTGGACAAGCAGGTAGAAAGTACTTTTGAAATTATTACTCCCGAAGCTCGTGGATGCCAACTTTCGGTTTTTCTACATGGAGAAGGTAGAGAGTTGTTCGATTATTTGATGAAAAACGGCGTAATTGTGGATTGGAGAGAACCCAATGTGATCAGATTAGCGCCGGCTCCTTTTTATTGCTCTTATGAGGACATGTATAATTTTGGCGAAATATTAAAAGCAGGAATACTGGGCAAATAGAGTCATGGAATCTTGGTTGGCGAATAGCCAAATTGTTTTTTAAATTCTTTGCTAAAGTAAGAAGGACTGTTAAAGCCTGTTTGGTACATAGCCTCTTTAACAGAAATTGGTTGTTTCTGGAGTAATTCGTTTGCTTTTTTAAGGCGATAGGTATTTAGAAATTTTTTAAAATTTTGTGCTGTCATCTTTTTAAAAAATCGGCAGAAAGAATTTGGAGACATCCCTAATAATTGTCCCATTTCTGCATTACTGATGGGTTGTTGATAATGTTTGTTTACATGATTAAAAATCAACTCTAATTGTTTTACATTACGCAGGTTGGTATTTGCAGAAGTTTCAAAAGGAGATAAAATTTTTTGTGGTTCTGCTTTAGAAAGTATATTGAATATGCTTAACAAGCTTAATAATCGTTCTGTGCTATCTTGGCCTAACATCGCCTTAAAATAGGGTGCTACCATAGCATGCGTTGCATCAGAATATAGTAATGCGGATTGCAAAGAGAGCAGCATTTTACTGATAGCTTTAAATTCTGGAAAAGATATTATTTGCTCTTTTGCAAACGCAGCATCAAATTGTATGACCGTTTCAGTATTATTGGGATAGTCATAATTACTAAAATCTTCGTGCGGAATATGACCTCCAACTAAAATGAGTAATCCGTTTGTGTAGGTGGTTTCTGTAGTTCCAATATGTATTTTTTTTGAACCATTTTTGATATAAACTAATTCCAATTCTGGATGGATATGCCATCCAACAGAATTGCAACCATTATCAATGGTGTAATGGGCGTATTTTATGGAGGCGCCAATATTTGGTTTAATGGCTTCTACTATGGGTTTCATAGTATAAAATTAGCTATTTGTGTTTTGCAGTAAGATGTTTAGGAATATATTGTTATAGAAGTGGTGAGATAATTTACAAACTTCTGTTTTTAAATAGATAATCTTTGTAAGAGTTTAATTGCAACACCTTATGAAATCACTAAGACTCATACTTTCTAATCCAAGATATTTAGCTCCCGCTCTTGTTTTTGCTAGCCTAAATATTTGGTTTGGTACTTGGGCCATTTACATACCTACGGTAAAGGAAATGCTAGCTATTGGTAAGGCAGATTTAGGATTTGCTTTGTTTTTTTTGTCATTAGGGGTGTTTAGTGTATTTCCTATAGCCTCTAAACTGGTTGCTAGACTTGGAGTAGGTAGGGCTACTTGGGTTTCTATTCTATGTTCTAGTTTATTTGCGATGTTTCCCCTAATTGCACCAAATTATGGTCTGCTATGTATTGCGTTATTTTTTTTAGGGGCAAGCAATGGGTTTACAGATATAGCAATGAATACCTTGGTGACAGAAATTGAAAAAAAAGATGGAATTCGTATAATGTCAGCAGCCCATGGATTTTACAGTCTAGGTGGTATTTTAGTAGGACTTACTAGTTTTTTAATTCCGATAATTCCGCATCCTATGTATCATATGTTAGGGAGTGTAGTCCTTATTTTATGGGTAAGTTATAACATGCGTAAGCATTATATTCATATTACTGCTGCTACTAAAAACAATCAAACTTTTAATATAAAAATGTTTAAACCTTTATTTCTATTAGGTTTAGTTGCATTTGTTAGTATGGGCAGTGAAGGTGCTATTGTAGATTGGAGTGGGTTGTATCTGAAAGAAATAACCCTTGCGCCAACATACTTAATAGGTGCTGGTTTTTTAGCATTCTCCGCAACCATGACTTTAGGGCGATTTTTAGGAGACGGTATAAGCGAGTCTCTGGGGTCTTACAAGTTATTAATGTTAGGGGCAATTTTATGTATCCTTGGTTTTGTACTCGTATTAACAACAACAACTATT
The DNA here is from genome assembly GCF_011882165.1 of Croceivirga sp. JEA036. Lineage (NCBI taxonomy): Bacteria > Pseudomonadati > Bacteroidota > Flavobacteriia > Flavobacteriales > Flavobacteriaceae > Croceivirga > Croceivirga sp. JEA036. The sequence continues at coordinate 114,173 of NZ_JAATON010000002.1, read as the reverse complement.
TTAGCTATTATAGGCTTTGGATTTGCAGGGCTTGGTTTTTCTGCTATGGTGCCAGAATTATTTAGAATAGGAGGTAAGGTAAATAGTGTCCCCTCTAGTCAAGGAGTAGCATTGATTGCAGGTTGTGGATATCTAGGTTTTTTATCTGGCCCGGTGTTGCTGGGGTATTTAGCAGAGACTTTTAATCTAAAATTTAGTTTTACACTACTTCTGTGTTGTGCGGTGTTAGTGTTCCTGATAGCTTTTACCAAGCGAAAAACCGATTAGTCAAGATTTGTTTTTACCTTAAATTCAACAGCTTTAGCTTGCATATTCATTATAAATATTTCCATTTCCTTAGTTAACAAGAGATATTCTTGGTTTTTCCAGAAAGCAGCGTCATAGTTTTTTTTAAGTTTAAAAATATCTCTAGTAGCACTTACATTTTTCTTAAACTTTTTGGTGTTAAATGGATTATAGTTACTCAATATAAATTCAGCTTCAAACAGTGTTTTTGTGTCTGTTCTAGTATCTATACATTCCACAATCTGTCTTTGCTTTGCTTTTTTTAACGTATAAAGATGGGTGTTTGTGTCTGGTTCAAAATATACTTCTACAAAGTGCTCCAAAGTTTTGTATTTTAACCAATTATCAGTGCTGTAGGGAGCTTTATTCTGATTTTTAGTGATTGTTTGTTTTAATTGAAATTTTTCAATTGCGTTATTTTTGAGGTTAATAATGTAATGCCCTTCTGTTTTAGTAGTGTCTGCATTTTTAGAAGCATATTCATACCTTAATCTATCTCCGCTTTCAAAAGGAATCTTTTTGAAATTATGTGCTTTTTCTACAGCCTTTATCCGGGCAAAATTGGTAAGTATTCCATAAAAAGTTGGAAAAATAAAATAGATATTACTAGTGTCTTTAACCATGCCAACCTTGCGCATATGGTTTAATTGCACCTGGTAATCTTTAGTAGTTAGTTGAATTTCTTTGTTGTACAATAACGTTTTACGCCACAGATTACCTTGCATATCTTGGATGCGTACTAACTTTCCATTTCGTCTCAATGTAGCGCGCAAAAAGAAATTTTCTTGGTAGGGTTTAAATTGGTAATTGACCTTAATACTGTCCCTTATTTTTTGGAACATTGTTTTTAGGTTGCTTACTGTAACACCTTCTAGTTCTAGCGCTTGGTTTTTTAAATAAACGGTATCCTTTAGTTGAGCAAAACTAAGTTTCTTAATCTCATATCCGAGTAACTTAAACTGTATGCTATCTGCATAACTGTTGATAAAATAACGGCCATCCGCATTAGAAAGGGTATAATCGCCAGTGGTATAGATATTTACAAACTCTAAGGGTTGTTTTGTTTGTTGGTCTAAAATAACGCCAAGTTTTTGGTTTTGGGAAAAGCCTAAATAACCAAAAAATAGCACAATTAACAGCGTAGAAGATTTCATAAAAAATTACTCATCAAGTGCTGTGCCATTTACTTTTATTCCATCAAAATAGAGTTTAAAATCTTTAGACGCACCTTTATATTCTTGTGCAATTTTAATACCGTTTTGTTCTTTATAATTTTCCCAAGTGGTACTCATGCTGGGTTTTTCTTGATTTCCTTCTCTAAAAGTCCATTCACGAATAATTAAGTCGTCTCCAAAATAAAAATCATAGGCATCACCTGGAGTGTAGCCACCTTTATTCCCATATACTACAGTGAGTTTTTGCATAGGATGTTTGCCAATTGGGGTGGTATCTAAGACTTTGTGGGTATAAGTATAGTTCTTACGGTCCCATACCAAATTAAAGGGTGCTAATAACCAAAATTTATCATTGATAAAACCAGCATTGGTTTTATAGGCAACACTATCCATGGATTTTCGGTTATAGGTTAAACTATCGGTACCATTAATGTGGGTTACTGTGTTTTGTTTTATATTCCAAATCCAGCTTCTCTGAAAATGTTTTTCATTACGATCAACATTAAAAGTAAAAGCCAGTTGATCAATAGTTTTCCAGTTTTCAAAGCCATGTGCTACAGCTATTTTTTCTGGTAAGGTTAGGTGTTTTTCCTCTATTTCCGGAGCTTCAGGAATAGTTTCTTCTGTTTTTGAAGTGTTGTTCTTACAACTAATAATTAAAAAGCAAATAACAACAAACAGCGTACCAATACCGTATTTCATAGCTTAATTTTTGTTTAAAGATACCCAGTATTAACTATATTGCCGATTATTTTAAAAAAATCTAAGTGACTTTTCTTAAACGCTTGTTTCTCATACTTATAAACCAAACCAGAAATGGTAGTGGTAGAGAAGATGCGTATAAGGATTTGAGTGACGAAGAACTAGTAGCTAAAATTGTAGCCAATAATGACACCTTGTTATTTGGAGTATTGTATGATCGTTATGTTAAAATGGTCTACAACAAATGTTACGGTTTTGCCCGTTCTGATGACGAAGCGGAAGATTTGACCCAAGATATTTTTTTGATGCTTTTTGTAAAATTAGCTTCTTTTAAGGGCAAGTCTAAATTTTCTACCTGGTTGTATTCTTTTACGTATAACTTTTGTGTTAATTATGTAAATAGAGACAAACAACGGAAGATGAGTGACCAATCCGTGGCAATGGAAGACACGGAGTATAAATTAGCACAAGACGATGTGCCAGACGAAAGTATCTACGAACTTAAGGCTAACAAATTAGCCAAAGCTTTAGAAATGATTAGTCCAGAAAATAAATCAATCTTACTCTTAAAGTACCAAGATGGTGCGTCTGTTAAGGAGTTGAGTGATTTGTTAGAGCTTGGAGAAAGTGCCGTAAAAATGAGATTAAAACGGGCTAAGACCAAGCTTTTAGAAATTTATAATACCTTAGGATAAGATAAAATGGCAGACCAAACAGATAACCCTTTTAAACAGCTTAACCGCAATTTGCGGGAGGTTCCTCCTGAGATGCGGAAAAAGGTTATGAATGATATTGCCATTGCAAAACTTATTCTAGATATGGCCGTTTTAGTAAGCTCTAATTATGCCTCTGTAATTTCTGGGATGATACGGACTAATAAACGTAAGTAAACCAATCAACATTCAATTTATATACAACTCATGGAAAAATATAAAAAAGTACTAGAGGATAGCTTATCCGATATTTTCTCCAGTGCGGTGCAACTATTACCAAAGATAGTATTGGGGATTTTAGGGCTCATTTTTGCTTGGCTAGTGGTTAAGGTAATCATGTTCATTCTAAAGAAAGTACTTAAAGCAGCGAAAATAGATGCGCTTTCTCAAAAAGTTACAGAGGCTAATTTTTTTGGAGATAAAGAAGTTAAAGTAGATTTAGCAAAAATTATACTAGGTATTGTAAAAGTACTTTTAATTTTAATGTTTGCGACCGTCATTTCTGAAGTGTTAGGGCTTAAAGCTGTATCTGATGGAATTGTCGCAATTTTTGCCTATTTACCAACCTTATTTAGCGCGCTTTTAATTTTAGCTGCTGGCTTGTATATCGCCACCACTGTAAAAAAAGCTACTTTGGCTTTGTTTGATTCTATGGGTGTAGGCGGTTCAAAATTTATTAGCAATACGCTTTTTTATCTTATCGCCTTTTTTGTATCGATTACGGCATTAAACCAAGCAGGCATACAGACTGATATAATCACCAGTAATTTCACCTTAATTTTAGGAGCCTTTTTAGCTGCAGCAGCTTTAGGCTTTGGTTTGGGTTCAAGGGAGGTTTTTGCAGATGTTCTTAAAATGTTTTACGCCAGAAAAACCTATATGGTAGGGGATAAAGTGATAGTAGGTAAATTAGAAGGTGTTATTGTCGCTATAGACAATATGTCTATGACTTTAAAAACCGAAGAGGGTAAAGTAGTACTCCCTATAAAGGAAGTGGTGGAAAAGAAAGTAATTATTATAGAATAAAAAAAAGCCTCTTTTAAGAGGCTTTTTTTTATTTGGTTTTTGACTTTTTATCGGGCGTTGTAGGGTCTAAGGCTTTAAGATGGTCTGGTTTAAATATGTTAATTATCGGGAATTCAGACCTTCTATTTAATTCCAGTATTTCTGGAGGGCAATCCCACCTTGTTTTACAATCATTTACTGGCTGCCTTTTTCCATAGCCCTTGTAAGATAGTATGCGTTCGGCAGGCACTCCATTAGCTACCAAATACTCATAGGTGGCTTTTGCTCTAGCCTCAGATAGTTTATCATTATATTCATGACTACCAACGCCGTCTGTATGTGATTCTAGCTTAATTGTCATATAGGGATAGGTTTCTACCATCAATTTTACCACTTTATCCAATTCTTTAGCTGCATCTGGGCGTATGTAAGATTTATCAAAATCAAAATAAATTTTATCCAAGCCAGCTAATATTTTTACATCTAACACAGGTTCTAAATACACATCTTTTTGAACTTTTTTCTGCTTGTTGGGTAAATTGGTCAGGTTTAGGGTGACCTTCTTTTCTGGGTGGGTAATGCGGTTAAGAACCAATTTGTATTTGGAACCACGATTTACGAACATACGGTAGTAACCACGGCCATCTGTTTTTACTTGTTTGATGAAATTCCCTGTGTTGATATCCGTAAGTTTTACCACCACCGAATCGAGTGGGTTACCATTTACCGCATCGTATACAAAACCATCTACATATAAAGATGGTGTAAAATCGAATTTATAAATATCGTCACCTCCTTTACCACCATCTCTGTTAGAACTGATGTAGCCTTCCGTTCCATCTTCATTAGAGAAAAATGCAAAATCATCCTTTTCGCTATTCACCGGTTTTCCTAGGTTAATTACGTCTGTGACTTCACCATTTTCATCGGTAATTGTGGCAAATATGTCTAGCATTCCAAAACCCACGTGACCATCAGAGGCAAAGAACAGTTTACCTTCATTATTGATAAAGGGAAACATCTCATCACCTGCTGTATTGATGATTGGTCCTGCGTTAATGGGTTGACCTACTCCACCTCGTGGATGAATATCGCAATAATAGATATCCGTACCGCCATATCCTCCAGGCCTGTCTGATGCAAAGTATAACTTTGTCCTGTTCTCGTTGACAGATGGATGACCGGTGGAGTAGTGGTCTGCATTTATTTTTAGGTTTTTGGCTACGCGCCATTCTTCACCATCCTTTTCGGCGACAAATATTTTTAAGTTGTTTTGTTTTTGAACCAGATGTTTCTCCTTAATCTTTTTTACGTAGAAACCTTCTTTATCTTCAAAATAATTGTTTCGTGTAAAGTAGGCTATGGTGTCATTTTTATAATCGGTGGAAAAAACAATGGAGCTTTCGTGAAACTTAGAATTGATATCTCCTTTGATTCGTTGCGGAATGTATTCTGTCATCCGTTCAAAAGCACCACCTTCTTCTATAAAAAAGAGATCAAGCCATGGTTGGTTGTCCCAATCATAAACTCGTTCGTCATCAGAATCTGGGCGACTACTACTAAAGTAGATTGTATTTCCAAATTTTATAGCGCCAAAATCATTAAACTGACTATTGTATTTAACAGGTTGTATATCATAGCGTTCTCTACTGTTAAAAACAACAGATGCTAGATTACCATCTTTTAAAAAGCGGTCTATTAACTTATCATTCTTGTTTGTCTTTTTGTAAAGTTTTAACCACTCCGCAGCTTCTTTTTCCCTACCCACACTTTTAAGTGCCATGCCGTATTTAAAATAATGGCTGCTAGAGATACCAGATTTATGAATAAATCTTTCAAAATAGGGTATCGATTTTTCATAGTCTCTTTGCAATAAATAGCATTCTGCTAATCTTTTTTGCGCGTGTTCTATATCTATACCTTCTGTTACCATCTCTTCATATAAAGGAATGGCTTTTGCGTAAGAGAAGGTGCCAAAATATTTATCCGCTTTGCGCTGTAGTGGATGTTGAGCGTATATACTAGAAATACAGGCTACCAGTAGTAGCAGACTAAGTAGGTGCTTGTTAAAATTCATCTTAAAAGTATCTTGGGGAACGGTATAAATCTTCCTTCTTATTTAGTTTGGGTTCAAATATTAAAATCACCTCGTGTGTGCCACCAGTGTAGGGTCTGGTGAGGGAGGTTGGTAAATCATAGGCATAGCCTATTCTTAAATTTTTACTGATTTGATAATCTGCAAAAGCTCCAAAGTTAGAGGCATCGTTAAAGCGATAAGATGCACCTAGCCAGAATTTTTCGTAAAACAAAAAACTAGAGGTGACATCATAAGAAGCTGGTGCTCCATTGGTAAATTTTGTAATTACAGAAGGTCTAAATTTTATATCTAAAGATAGGTCTAGGACCAAACCGGCAATACCGTAGTAGCTGTTTCGTTCTAAAGCTTCAAACTCTCCTTCGTTTACATCTGTATTTAAAATTCTAGGGGCAGAAAAACCAACATACCATCTGTTGGTAGTTAGGTACATGCCCGCACCAAAATTAGGGTCCCAAACATTAAAATTCTGATTAAAGAAGGGGTCGTTTACATCAGGATTTGATAAATCGTATTTAGTGAAACCACCATTTAAACCAAACGAAAGTTTGGCTTCCCAGGATATTGGGATAGTGTACGAAAAATTACCATAAATAAACTGCGTACTTTGGTCTCCCAAATGGTCATTAATATAAGATAATCCTAGTGCTACTTTTTCATTACGCATAGGGGTATGCAAAGAAAATGTACTGGTTCTAGGGTTGCCTTCTAAACCGGCCCATTGGTTACGATGTAAAGCCGTAAAACTCAAACTCTCTCTACTACCCGCATAGGCAGGGTTAATAGAGGTTGTGTTGAACATGTATTGTGTAAATTGTGGTAACTGCTGTCCTTTTATATTAGAAAAGAAGAGCAGGCTCAATACAGTTATACCCTTAAAAATGGTATTCATAACACTCGTTGTTAGTTCTTTAATTTGTTAGGTTCGGGGGCATTGTGATAACAAAGAAACAGCATCTTATAACGAAAAACGAATTACACCGATTAATTGATTCTATTTTCGTTCTTTGTCAAAATCATCGTTATAAGGTGCTGATTCCAAGTTGTATGTTTTATTCTGTGCCAACGTAAATGTAACCGTTGATGGGTTGCATTTCTGGCTGTTCATTTATTTTTATAATGTAATAATACGTTCCTGCTGGTACAGTTCCTCTACTACCGTAAGCATTGTTTGGTGATGTGCCTCCCCAATCGTTTAGGTAGTTTCTAGACTCATATACCTTATCTCCCCATCGGTTAAAGATGAGAACATCAAAAGTATACCCACAGTACTCGGTTCCTTTAATTTCGAAAACATCATTAATAGCATCACCATTTGGTGTTACGGCTTTAGAAACCTCTATTTGGTCTCTAGTACAAGGCACACAATTATTGTTTGTAGTAATTATAAAATCTACATAATACTTGCAATCACCACTATCTGATGCGTACATTATTTTATATTCTCCTAATGCTAAATTAGCAGGATTAAATAGCGAGCCTTCTAAAATCACTTCGCCTTCTACTACGGTAAAGATTCCGTTGGTATCAAAGCCCTGTGGTAAATAATTGATAAGGTCTACAACTTCATCCTCCACACAAACATCAATATAAACTTCTTCTAATTGTGGCTGCATTACAAAAATGGTCTGCGTAAATGTGGCTGTGTTGCCACAGTCATCAGCTACTTCCCATCTTCGCTCTATCATATAATCATCGGTGTCTGCTACCGTAACAATTTCTTCTGTAAAGTTAACCACAGGGGTACTGCAACCGCCAATATCTCCTAATTCTGGTATGGCAGGTACTTCTTCTCCACAAATGATGGTCATGTCCTCAAAATTCGGGTCCATAAATCTATCATCCATTGGGTCTAGGTAATCTGGAATGCCATCCCCATCGGTATCATCATTGGTTGGGTCGCCATCGTTGTCCGCATCTTCGTCCATGGTTGGGATGCCATCGCCATCATCATCTACATCACGATAATTAACATCGTCTTGATTGTCCGTATTAGGTAAATCGTTGGCAGGGTCGTCAATCTCATCGTTCACATCAAAGCCATCGTTTACATTACTGCCTTCATAACCGTCATCCAAGCCATCACCATCGGTATCGGTACCCGTTAAGGTCCAATCGGGTTGGCCATCGTTGTTAAAATCGTTCCCCTCGTTATTATCCGGAACGGTATCGCTATCAGAATCTAGGTCGATGAAATCTTGGGCCCCATCGCCATCGGTGTCTACAGGGACAAGTCCTTCATCGTTGGTATCGTAAGCATCATCTAAACCATCGTTATCAGAATCATTACCAGTTGGTGGTACATAACCATCAGTGGTTTGCGCTTCTACATTGTCTGGAATACCATCGTTATCCGAGTCAATGTCTCTGCTATCTGGGTAGCCATCATTGTCTGTGTCTGTAGCACCGTCTCCCTCGTTAGCATCTAGGATACCATCATTATCATCGTCTAAATCTACATAATCAGGAACACCGTCTCCGTCTGTATCCGTTGGGTCTAGGTAATCTGGAATGCCATCCCCATCGGTATCATCATTGGTTGGGTCGCCATCGTTGTCCGCATCTTCGTCCATGGTAGGGATACCGTCACCATCATCATCTACATCACGATAATTAACATCGTCTTGGTTGTCCGTATTGGGTAAATCGTTGGCAGGGTCGTCAATCTCATCGTTCACATCAAAGCCATCGTTTACATCACTGCCTTCGTAACCGTCATCCAAGCCATCACCATCGGTATCGGTACCCGTAAAGGTCCAATCTGGTTGGCCATCGTTATTAAAATCGTTCCCTTCGTTATTATCCGGAACAGTATCGTTATCAGAATCTAGGTCTATAACATCTTGCGAACCATCGCCATCGGTGTCTACAGGGACAAGTCCTTCATCGTTGGTATCGTAAGCATCATCTAAACCATCGTTATCAGAATCATTACCAGTTGGTGGTACATAACCATCAGTGGTTTGCGCTTCTACATTGTCTGGAATACCATCGTTATCCGAATCGATGTCGATACTATCCGCAAATCCATCACCATCGGTGTCAATAGTAGTGTCTCCCTCGTTAGCATCTAGGATACCATCATTATCATCGTCTAAATCTGTTATATCTGGTACGTTGTCACCATCAGTATCGTATTCATCATCAATAATAGTTACAATTCCTATTGCCTTGTTAATTTGAATTACTGTTGTGCTTAAGTTGGATAAAACGACATGGAAATCTTCTTCCTCTTCTAACAATACATCATTTAGGATAGGTATTGTTATGGTGATTGGGTCAACTTCATTCCCAACAAAGGTTAGGGTGTTTGCTGTTGTTGTATAATCCTCACTAGCGGTTGCTGTATTGTCTGAAGTGCTAAAGTCTACAGTAAACGAATCTTGAACCGTACCAACTAAAGTAATTGCTAAGGTAGCTGTGCCGTCTGTTTCATTAACGGTGATATCATTGATAAATAATCCGGTAGTTCCAGGAATATCATCATCATCATTGATGATACCATTAGCGGTAGCATCGTTTATAGGCACCAACGGATTGGTAGTACCGTTCAAGGTAACGGTGTAGGCTTCTTGCGGTTCAATGATACCATCGTTTATGATATTCACAACAATCTGTTGTACCTCACCATCATTACCCGCAAAGGTGATAGTTCCATTGGTAATAGGTGTGAAGTCTGTCGCGGTAGCCGTACCGAAAGCGGTAGAGAAATCTACATCGAAACCAGAAGCATACGCTCCAGTCAGGGTCACATCAAAAGTAGCGGTTACACCCACACCTTCCGTAACGATAACATCGGTTTGTACGATAGAAAGACCTTCTGTACCTGTGCTGTCATCATCATTAATGATACCATTAGCGGTAGCATCGTTTATAGGCACTAACGGATTGGTAGTACTGTTCAAGGTAACGGTGTAGGCTTCTTGGGCCTCGATAATTGCATCATCCAAGATGGACACCACGATTTGTTGTACTTCACCATCGGTACCCGCAAAAGAAATAGTTCCGTTGGTTATCGGGGTAAAGTCGGTCGCGGTAGCCGTACCAAAAGCGGTACTAAAGTCTACATCAAAACCAGATGCATAACCCCCAGTCAAGGTCACATCAAAAGTAGCGGTCACGCCCACACCTTCAGTTACGATAACATCGCTTTGTATTATGGATAAACCTTCCGTACCTGTGCTGTCATCATCATTGATGATACCATTAGCGGTAGCATCGTTGATAGGCACTAACGGATTGGTAGTGCTGTTCAAGATAACGGTATACGCTTCTTGCGGTTCAATGATATCATCGTTTGATATGTTCACAACAATCTGTTGTACCTCACCATTATTACCCGCAAAGGTGATAGTTCCATTAGTGATAGGCGTAAAGTCGGTGGCGGTAGCGCTACCAAAAGCGGTAGAGAAATCTACATCGAAACCAGAAGCATAATCCCCAGTTAAGGTCACATCAAAAGTAGCGGTTACACCCACACCTTCCGTAACGATAACATCGGTTTGTACGATAGAAAGACCTTCTGTACCTGTGCTGTCATCATCATTAATGATACCATTAGCGGTAGCATCGTTAATGGGCACTAACGGATTGGTAGTGCTGTTCAAGATAACGGTATAGGCTTCTTGCGGTTCAATGATACCATCGTTTATGATATTCACAACAATCTGTTGTACCTCACCATCATTACCGGCAAAGGTGATAGTTCCATTGGTGATAGGGGTGAAGTCTGTCGCGGTAGCCGTACCGAAAGCGGTACTAAAGTCTACATCGAAACCAGAAGCATACGCTCCAGTAAGGGTAACATCAAAAGTAGCGGTTACACCCAAGCCTTCGGTCACGATAACATCGGTTTGTACAATAGAAAGACCTTTGGTGCCTGTGCTGTCATCATCATTGATGATACCATTAGCGGTAGCATCGTTAATAGGCACTAACGGATTGGTAGTGCTGTTCAAGATAACGGTATACGCTTCTTGCGGTTCAATGATATCATCGTTTGATATGTTCACAACAATCTGCTGTACCTCACCATCATTACCCGCAAAGGTGATAGTTCCATTGGTAATAGGGGTGAAGTCTGTCGCGGTAGCCGTACCGAAAGCGGTAGAGAAATCTACATCGAAACCAGAAGCATAATCCCCAGTTAAGGTCACATCAAAAGTAGCGGTCACGCCGACACCTTCCGTAACGATAACATCGGTTTGTACAATAGAAAGACCTTCTGTACCTGTGCTGTCATCATCATTGATGATACCATTAGCGGTAGCATCGTTGATAGGCACTAACGGATTGGTAGTGCTGTTCAAGATAACGGTATATGCTTCTTGCGGTTCAATGATACCATCGTTTATGATATTCACAACAATCTGCTGTACCTCACCATTATTACCCGCAAAGGTGATAGTTCCATTAGTGATAGGCGTAAAGTCGGTGGCGGTAGCGCTACCAAAAGCGGTAGAGAAATCTACATCGAAACCAGATGCATAATCCCCAGTTAAGGTCACATCAAAAGTTGCGGTCACGCCCACACCTTCAGTTACGATAACATCGCTTTGTATTATGGATAAACCTTCCGTACCTGTGCTGTCATCATCATTGATGATACCATTAGCGGTAGCATCGTTGATAGGCACTAACGGATTGGTAGTGCTGTTCAAGATAACGGTGTAGGCTTCTTGAGCCTCGATAATAGCATCATCCAAGATGGACACCACGATTTGTTGTACTTCACCATCGGTACCCGCAAAAGAAATAGTTCCATTGGTAATAGGGGTGAAGTCTGTCGCGGTAGCCGTACCGAAAGCGGTAGAGAAATCTACATCGAAACCAGAAGCATACGCTCCAGTTAAGGTCACATCAAAAGTAGCGGTTACACCCACACCTTCGGTTACGATGACATCGGTTTGTACGATAGAAAGACCTTCTGTACCTGTGCTGTCATCATCATTGATGATACCATTAGCGGTAGCATCGTTTATAGGCACCAACGGATTGGTAGTGCTGTTCAAGGTAACGGTGTAGGCTTCTTGGGCCTCGATAATTGCATCATCCAAGATGGACACCACGATTTGTTGTACTTCACCATCGGTACCCGCAAAAGAAATAGTTCCATTGGTAATAGGGGTGAAGTCTGTCGCGGTGGCCGTACCGAAAGCGGTAGAGAAATCTACATCGAAACCAGAAGCATACGCTCCAGTCAGGGTCACATCAAAAGTAGCGGTTACACCCACACCTTCGGTTACGATGACATCGGTTTGTACGATAGAAAGACCTTCTGTACCTGTGCTGTCATCATCATTAATGATACCATTAGCGGTAGCATCGTTTATAGGCACTAACGGATTGGTAGTACTGTTCAAGGTAACGGTATAGGCTTCTTGCGGTTCAATGATATCATCGTTTATAATGTTCACAACAATCTGTTGTACCTCGCCATTATTACCGGCAAAGGTGATAGTTCCATTAGTGATAGGCGTAAAGTCGGTGGCGGTAGCGCTACCAAAAGCGGTAGAGAAATCCACATCGAAACCAGAAGCATAATCCCCAGTTAAGGTCACATCAAAAGTAGCGGTCACGCCCACACCTTCAGTTACGATAACATCGCTTTGTATTATGGATAAACCTTCCGTACCTGTGCTGTCATCATCATTGATGATACCATTAGCGGTAGCATCGTTAATAGGCACTAACGGATTGGTAGTGCTGTTCAAGATAACGGTATACGCTTCTTGCGGTTCAATGATATTATCGTCCAAGATGGACACCACGATTTGTTGTACTTCACCATCTGTACCCGCAAAGGTGATAGTTCCATTGGTAATAGGCGTAAAGTCGGTGGCGGTAGCTGTACCAAAAGCGGTAGAGAAATCTACATCAAACCCAGAAGCATAATCCCCAGTTAAAGTCACATCAAAAGTAGCGGTTACACCCAAACCTTCGGTCACGATAACATCGGTTTGTACAATAGAAAGACCTTCGGTGCCTGTGCTGTCATCATCATTGATGATACCGTTAGCGGTAGCATCGTTAATAGGCACTAACGGATTGGTAGTGCTGTTCAAGGTAACGGTATAGGCTTCTTGGGCTTCGATAATAGCATCATCCAAGATGGACACCACAATTTGCTGTACTTCACCATCCGTACCCGCAAAAGAAATAGTTCCATTGGCGATAGGTGTAAAGTCGGTGGCGGTAGCCGTACCAAAAGCGGTAGAGAAATCTACATCGAAACCAGAAGCATACGCTCCAGTCAAGGTTACATCAAAAGTAGCGGTTACACCCACACCTTCGGTCACGATAACATCGGTCTGTATTATAGATAAACCTTCCGTACCTGTGCTGTCATCATCATTGATGATACCATTAGCGGTAGCATCGTTAATGGGCACTAACGGATTGGTAGTGCTGTTCAAGGTAACGGTATACGCTTCTTGCGGTTCAATGATATTATCGTCCAAGATGGACACCACGATTTGTTGTACCTCGCCATTATTACCAGCAAAGGTGATAGTTCCATTGGTAATAGGCGTAAAGTCGGTGGCGGTAGCTGTACCAAAAGCGGTAGAGAAATCTACATCAAACCCAGAAGCATACGCTCCAGTCAAGGTTACATCAAAAGTAGCGGTTACACCCAAACCTTCGGTCACGATAACATCGGTTTGTACAATAGAAAGACCTTCGGTACCCGTGCTGTCATCATCATTGATGATACCATTAGCGGTAGCATCGTTGATAGGAACTAACGGATTGGTAGTACTGTTCAAGGTAACGGTATACGCTTCTTGCGGTTCAATGATAGCATCATCCAAGATGGACACCACGATTTGTTGTACTTCACCATCTGTACCCGCAAAGGTGATAGTTCCATTGGTAATAGGCGTAAAGTCGGTGGCGGTAGCTGTACCAAAAGCGGTAGAGAAATCTACATCAAACCCAGAAGCATAATCCCCAGTTAAAGTCACATCAAAAGTAGCCGTAACGCCCAAACCTTCCGTAACGATAACATCGGTTTGTACAATAGAAAGACCTTCGGTGCCTGTGCTGTCATCATCATTGATGATACCGTTAGCGGTAGCATCGTTAATAGGCACTAACGGATTGGTAGTGCTGTTCAAGGTAACGGTATACGCTTCTTGCGGTTCAATGATAGCATCATCCAAGATGGACACCACGATTTGTTGTACCTCGCCATTATTACCAGCAAAGGTGATAGTTCCGTTGTTGATAGGGGTAAAGTCGGTGGCGGTGGCCGTACCAAAAGCGGTAGAGAAATCTACATCGAAACCAGAAGCATACGCTCCAGTCAAGGTTACATCAAAAGTAGCGGTTACACCCAAACCTTCGGTCACGATAACATCGGTTTGTACAATAGAAAGACCTTCGGTACCCGTACTGTCATCATCATTGATGATACCATTGGCGGTAGCATCGTTAATGGGCACTAACGGATTGGTAGTGTTTATGGTTAACGTAAGTTGCTCTTGACCTTCAATTATATTATCATTAATAATAGTTACCGGAAGGTTAATAGTATCATTAGCTCTTGTGCCCGCAGGGAATATAATTGTGCCAGTAGCATTAGCTACCGTATAATCTGCTGGTGTGGTTGCAGTACCATTGGCAATTACATAATTTATATCAAAAGCATCTTGTACATCAGGACCAGTATAACGAATGGTAAAGTTGGTTGTGCCTTCATTTTCTGGAACCGTAAAACCTTCTGCAAATAAACCTTGATTAGCTCCAAAGGTTTCATTGTCTTCTATTGTACCTACACCATTAACATCTACTAGAGGAATAAGAACATTAGATGGATTCAATAATCTAATGTTTACGGTTTCGTCTTGCTCTAGTAGTAAATCGTCAATTATATTGAGTGTAACCGTTTGGGTATCTCCATTCTGAGTGTTTGCAGGGAAGGTAAGCGTACCTGTATATGCATTTGCATCTATTGTGTAATCTCCCGGGCGAACAGCTGTTCCATTGGTTACTTCATAATCTATGGTAAAACCGTTTTGAATGGTAAGTCCTTTGTATGAAACTACAAATTCTGCAGTACCCACATTTTCTGGGACATTAAAATCAGATACACTAATCCCTAGGCCAGGAGCAAAATTGTCATTGTCTAAAATACGTAAAACACTGCGTTCTAGATTAATGCTTACCCTTCTTGGCCCCGTTCCATATTTTGTGTTCTCAGCGGAATTATAAGACTTTACAATTTCAAATTCTTCCGTAGGCTCAAAAATGTTATCGTCTATTGTAGGTACCGGAATAAAAAGTTCTGAACCTGCTAAAGAACCTGCAGGAAAAGATACTGTGGTAGAAAAGCCATTAAAATCGGCTCCATCTGTAGCGGGGTCTGTGGAATTTGCTTTTTCTTGAAATAATGCATCTAAAAAATATTCGTCTTCTATACCTACATAGGTGCGGCCGTCAGAATTTTGACCTGTAGATAAGAAGAAACGGTATTGAATATCATCACCTTCAGTTGCACTAAAGTTCCCCCCAACTATATAAGCTATATCTGTATCTATTACGGTTCCGATGGCATTGTCATCCGCTAAGGTAACGTCACTAGTAGGGTTGCCAATACTTACTTCAAAGGTTTGTTCTGTGGCTTCTGCCCAATCATCATCTATGGCAACAATACCCACAGTAGCAGAACTAGCATTGGCAGGTATGGTTACATTGGCAGGTCTGGTATAATCATCATCTGTAGTGGTGTCATTGCTATAACTAACTTCAAAACTTACGGGATTGCTCAATACATGGCTAGATGTTACCGTAATAGGAATGGTATTTCCTTCTTCTGCAGCACCGTCTGTTATTCTAATATTTGGTTTGATGGTAAATTGTGTGGGGTCGTAATTGGGTAAATTACAATCATCAAAGGAGCCAGAACTAACGCTGGTCTTTTCTGTGGAATTGATAGCACCGGTATAGGTTGCAGATGCCTGCAAAGCAAAATTATCTAAACAACCAGGGCAGGGGTCTTTTACGTGTACTTCAAAATCTAAATTATAGCTAGGAGAAGTAATATCAGTAGCTCCATCAGGTACAGCTATTGTTAGTACTCTTGTGGCTGCATTAAAGCTGTACGTAGTACCAGCGGGACTACTAGCGTCCCCAATAAAATCTAACTGTTCTGGTAAGGTGGTTGTGATGACCAAGTTTCTAACATCATCATTACCTGTGTTGTTCACCGTTAAACGTAATATGGGGTTGTCTCCAGCTTCTAAGAACGTATTGTTATCTTCCGTAGTTAACTGCATGGAGCCAACGTTAGGCTCAAAAACTTCTATGCTTAGTCCCGTTAAATATACACCATAGGTTTCTTGAGTAGAGGTAATCCTTAATCTAGCCGAAGTTTGGTTGTTGCCAATAATGTTATTAGCTCTATTTTTTAATTCAAAAATCCCTGCGTCAAATCCTAATGTATTGGTACTTGCGGGTGTTCTATCTAAGAAATCTGTATTCTTTAAGGTGATTCTACTATTAAAGAAATTGGCGGTATCACGAACAACGTTTGCACCCAAGCCCTCTGTCATTTCGAACCATTGGTTGCTGGTGTCTAATATTTGAAAACGGTCACCAGTAATATCTCGGTCACCTTCTAAGGCCCCAAAAATAATATCCGCATTTACTGGTCCACTAGGAACGGTCTGAAAACCAGAAAAGGTAAACTCCGTTTCGCCTTCTGTTTGTGTGGTATGTACATATCCATCAAAAAGAGTAACATTTCTAAGGTTTAAAGTTTCGTTTTCATACACAAAAACAATTTGCCAACCACCAGAGGTACCTGTCCTATTATTTAAATGGGATTGCAACCTACCTTCTGTAGCTTTTACATTAGCTATTTGATAAATACCAAAAGGGTCTGCCAAAGCATCTACCTCTGCAGTAATATCTTTAATACAAACGTAAGGGTCGTTTACAAAGTGGGTGTCTCTACCCCTAAAAATTACTTCATCTGCATCAACAGTGCTATATGTAGATTCTCCTGGAAGCCTTAATTTTACTTGTCTAAAATTCCAGTTAGGCTCTGCTCCTCCTGTACCTGCAATGGTATCTGTAGCCGTTGTTTGATATTCTTTATCCGCAGCAGCCCAATAGAGTAGTACTTTTTTAAAATTATAGCAGCTAACTCTTGGTAATGGATTTTTAAATTCTGCATTGGACGAATTAAAAGTGGAATTATCAGAGTCAATATCTACAAAGACATTGTCTTTGAAATTGTGATTTCCATTTTCTCCATTATAATCGCCAGTAGCTGTTCTAGAAAGTACAGTATTGGCAATCATGGTAACATCCCCATTTATGGTTTCTGAATACCTAGCAGAGAAAGGTGTTTGTAGCTGCGCAACTAAAAATTGTTGTGTAAGCAACGAAAATATTGCTAAGATAGCAAGTCTTAGCCCGTAATTTTTAGCGATGTAATTTTTTCCCATAGGGGTTATGTTTGTTTGTTCTTGTGTAAATTGATTTGGGTTTCAATTCGGGTATAAAATTAAACAGCCCGTTACCTAATCGATAAAATACACGGTGTTTGTGTGGTTTATTTCGTTAAAATCACAAAATCTCTTAACGGATAAATGTTAAAATTGGTATTAATTTGTTGTGAATCAGTTGCTCTTTGTGGTTAACGTTTGGTATAAGAATTTGTGTAGGAATTTGTAGGAAAGAAAAATTATTAGCGTGATTTTAGTTACTGTAAAGCGGATTATTTTAATTAATTTTGAAGTCTAGATAGTTTATATTATGAGTGCTAAAAAAGGAAAAGTACAAGATCTTATACAAGAGAAATTATTGGAAGACAGAAAGGTTTTCCTTTGGGGAATGGTTAACGACGATTCTGCCAAACATGTAGTAGATAGACTTTTGTATTTAGATATGATCAGCAACGAGGAAATACAATTGATTATCAATAGTCCTGGGGGTTATGTTACTTCTGGTTTCACTATTTATGATACTATAAAGCAAATTAAGAGTCCGGTTTCTACCGTTTGTTCGGGACTAGCAGCATCTATGGGGTCTATTTTGTTATCTGTGGGTGAAAAGGGGAGACGGTTTATACAACCCCATGCCAGAGTTATGATTCACCAACCTAGTGGTGGCGCTCAAGGACAAGCGTCTAATATAGAAATACAGGCAAGAGAAATTATTAAGACCAAAGAAATTGGGGCACAGATTTTAGCAGATAATTGTGGGCAATCTTTTGAAAAAGTAATGAAAGATTTTGACCGTGATTACTGGATGGATGCCAAAGAATCTTTAGAATATGGAATTGTAGACGGCATCTTAGAGTAGTAAAGTTTACCGTTTAAAAATGAAAAGACCTTCATAAACAATTTATGAAGGTCTTTCTATATATAGACGCTCTCGCGGAATAGTTCAACTTATATACGTATGGAAGTACGTTTTGGATGTTTTGTCTAAAAATTATCAGGATTTTTAATAATTTCTTGAGCCCGCTCTTTTAATTGGGCAAGTTCCGATGCATTTTTCTTTTCTAATAGATTTAGCATCATGGCCATTCGCTGATTGTCTTTAAAATACTCTTTTTTGTCGTCTAAAAAGTTCCAATACAAGGCATTAAAAGGGCAAGCATCTTTTTCCGTTTTTTTAGTGGGTTTGTAATGACAACCTTTGCAGTAATTGCCCATTTTATTTATGTAATTGGCACTACTTACATAGGGTTTGGTAGCCACAATACCACCATCTGCAAACTGACTCATGCCTCTGGTGTTGGTAATTTCTACCCATTCTATCGCATCTATATAAACGCCTAAATACCAATTATCTACTTGGTCTGGGTGTAATTGTGCTAGTAATGAAAAATTACCAATAACCATTAAGCGTTGTATGTGGTGTGCATACGCTGTATCCAAACTCTGACCAATAGCATGCTTTAGACAGTTCATTTTTGTATTGCCTGTCCAGAAAAATTCAGGTAGCTTGTTGGTGTTGTCTAATTTGTTCAGATTGGCGTAGTTTGGCATTTCTTTCCAATAAATACCCCTCATATATTCTCGCCAACCCAATATTTGTCTTATAAAACCTTCTACTTGAGAAATAGCTACCTGTTGGTCCTCATCATAATACCTATCTAATACCTTGTTTATAACCTCTTTTGGAGAAAGCATTTTACTATTCATGGCAAAAGAAAGGCGAGAGTGGAATAGAAAATACTCCTGGGTGTGTAATGCATCTTGATAATCTCCAAAATGTACCAGTAACTCTTTGCAAAAATGATTGAGTACAGCAAGACTGTCCGCTCTAGAGGTAGGCCAGCTTAAATTATTATCTGGAATGTTACCAAATGTAACTATGCCTGCGGCTTCAATCTCTGCTAACAGGTTAGTTGCGTCTTTTCTAAATCCCCTTTCGTGCGGAATTTGGGGTTCTCCGTTCCATTTTTTTCTATTGCTATGGTCAAAATTCCATTTGCCACCTTCTGGTTGTTGGTCTGCTGCCATCAAAATATGGTGCTTTTTACGCATCATGCGGTAAAAGCTTTCCATCAGCAAGTTATTTTTTCCTTTAAAAAATTCTTCTAGGTCTTTGCGTTGTGTATAAAAATGTTCAGTATCCGCTACACTGGTATCGCAATTAAGCTCCTTGCAGATGTTTTGTAATTGTTGATCTAACCTATACTCATCTGGCAATTGATAGGCAAAAGAAGCCGCTTGGTGTTTGGATACTTCTTGCGTTATTAATTCATTTAAGTTTTGAGGATTATCCTCATCATTAATTTTGTAGTATTTTACCTGGTGCCCTTTTGTGCTTAATTCTTCTGCAAAATTGCGCATCGCCATAAAAAAGGCAACCACTTTTTGTATGTGATGTTTTACATAGTCTGTTTCTTGGCGCATTTCTGCCATCAGGTAAAGTACGCTGTCATCCGTACTACTAAACCAGTTGTGCTTACTATTAAGTTGGTCTCCTAAGACCAATCGTATCGTTTTAATTTTCATGTAGCCAAAGGTTTTGATACGTGTTTTGTGGGTCGTAGCGTTCTGCTTGCAATTTGGTATTGAATTTTCGATTGCGGGGGTCGTTACCTATGCCGCTAACATATTGCCAATTGCCCCAATTGCTATGTACATCATAATCTATTAGTTGCTCTTCAAAATAAGCTGCCCCAATACGCCAATCTTGTTGCCAAGTTTTAGACCAATAACTTGCAACGTTTTGTCTTCCCCTGTTGCTCATCCAACCAGTTTTGGCAAGTTCTATCATATTGGCGTTTACAAAGGCATCTGGAGTGTTTCCATCTATCCACTGTTGCTTTTTTCTATCGTTCAGGTGCCAATCATACGTCCTGTCCATAAAACCACTTAAATAGAATAAACGGTCGTTGTATTTTAGGCTAGCGTATTTAAAATAATCGCGCCAAACCAATTCAAAAAATAACCAGTAGGTACTTTGATTTTTGATGACGCTTTTCTCAAATTTTTGAATTTCCCAGTAGATTTCTACTGCAGAAATACTTCCATTTGCCAACCAAGCAGATAATTTAGAACTGTAATCTATTCCTAAAAGTCCATTTCTTGTTTCCTTATAATGGGCTAAATTTTCAGTTTTATAAAAATAATGAGCAATACGCTCTTTGGCTGCAGTACTGCCACCACTAAAGGGAAAGGCTGTATTTAAGTTGGGTTCAAAGTCAGAATAGCCTAAATCTTTTAGCGTAGGAATTTGGTTGTTTTCTGTGATGAAGTAATTAGAATGGTCCTTTGGACTGCACTCGGAAATTGGTCTTCTAACCGTAGCATATTTTTCGCACTTTTTTCTAAAAGCCGTAAAAACATTAGGGATGGTATCAAAGTTAGGATAGGGAATATCGTCTGGGTGAAATAAAAATTGCGAGTACGACTCATACAAGGTCACGTTCTCTGTAAGTTGTTCCTTTACTTGCTTAAGACTATCCACTTCTTCCTTAGTCCACTCTTTCTGCAAATAAATGGTTGTTATATGGTGTTTGCTTACTAAGGCAGGGATATACGTTTCTGGACTTTCAAGGACAACAAATAAAGGAATGTTCAATGCTTTGAGCTGCGCTTTTAAATCTACAAGCGACTCTAATAAAAACTTGGCGCGGTATTTCCCCATTTTTGTAAAACCGAAGGAAGATTTTTTAAATAGCGATGGGTCCAAGCAATAAACGGCTATTGTTTTAGTGTGCTCGCAAGCTTTTACCAACGAAAGTTGGTCTGTAACTCGCAAGTCGTTCCTAAACCAGACTAGCCCGGTACCTGATTTTTGTTTTTGTTTTTGCTGCATTTTTTGCTACAATATTTTACATGCTCCCAATTACGTTCCCATTTTTTACGCCAGCTAAATGGCCGGTTACAAACAGGACAAATTTTAGTAGGTAAGTGGGATTTTGAATGCAATGGCTTAAAATGTTTAATTAAAACAAAAATATATTAAACAAAATAAATCTTTGCCAATACCATGTTATTATTTGTTCTTACATTTAACGATTAATTAAACTCCGCTCTCATAAACAGGAATAAATGAAGCAGCAAGCAGCAAAAAATATAGCCATAATAGGTTCAGGATTAGTCGGTTCGCTATTGGCTATTTATTTAAAACGAAAAGGACACCAGATTACTGTTTTTGACAGGCGACCAGATATTAGAACGGTGGAGTTTTCTGGGCGTTCTATCAATCTTGCAATGAGCAATAGAGGCTGGCAGGCGCTTAGAGAAGTTGGTTTAGAAGATGAAATCAAGAAAATTGCAATTCCGCTCTACCAAAGAGCCATGCATGTAAATGACACACCTGTTTATTACCAAAAATACGGGAAAGAAGGCGAGGCTATTTGGTCTATTTCTAGAGGTATTTTAAACCGTAAGATGATAGATTTAGCAGAAGAGAACGGCGTGGAATTTAGATTCAATGAAAAAGTTT
Organism: Croceivirga sp. JEA036; assembly: GCF_011882165.1. NCBI lineage: Bacteria > Pseudomonadati > Bacteroidota > Flavobacteriia > Flavobacteriales > Flavobacteriaceae > Croceivirga > Croceivirga sp. JEA036. Next base: position 92,277 of record NZ_JAATON010000002.1, on the reverse strand, counting down.
GGGATGTAAACCTGCCAGAAGCAAAAATCTATACGGGCGAAACGGAAAAAGGAGAATGGAAAGAATATGCCTATGACCATATTTTTGGTTGTGATGGGGCATTTTCTAGAGTTCGCCATAAAATGCAGCGTAGAAGTAGGTTCGATTATTCTCAAGATTTTATAGATGTAGGGTATAAAGAGCTCACCATAGCACCCAATGAAGACGGCAGCCATAAACTGGATAAAAATTCCTTTCACATTTGGCCCAGAGGTAAGTTTATGCTAATTGCCATGCCCAATTTAGATGGTAGTTTTACGTGTACGCTGTTTTTACCTTTTGAAGGGGATGTATCTTTTGAAACCTTAACCACAGAACAAGAGGCTAAAGACTTTTTTAAAGAATACTTTCCTAACGTACGTAAAGAGATAGAAGATTTAACTAAAGATTTTTTTAAAAATCCTACGAGTGCAATGGTGACTATGAAATGTTTTCCTTGGACGTATTGGGATAAAGTAGCCTTGGTAGGGGATTCTGCCCACGCCATTGTACCGTTTTACGGGCAAGGGATGAATGCCGGTTTTGAGGATATCTATGAGTTACACCAACTGATAGAAGCGAATGGAGACGACTGGGAACAAATTTTTAAACAGTACGAAAAGAAACGCAAGCCAAATGCGGATGCTATTGCGGAGTTAAGCTACCGTAATTTTATAGAAATGAGTAGTAAAACCGCCAACCCTATGTTTTTACTCCAGAAGAAAATAGAAAAAAAGTTTGCCGCGGAACATCCAGATAAATGGACACCCGTTTACAGCAGGGTTACCTTTTCTAACAGACCTTATGCAGAAGCTTTAGAACTAGGAGATGCCCAAGAACGTATTATGCAACACGTAATGCAACTCCCCAATATAGAAGAAGAATGGGAAAGTGAAAAAGTCACAGATACTATACTGCGGTTGATAGCAGCTGCAGACTTAGCATAAAAAAAGCCTTCCAATTTTGGAAGGCTTTTTAATTTCTTTTAGAAAGCGTATTAAGAAAGCTTAGCAAATAATTTTTGCATTTTTTCTTGCTCTTCATCTGCTAAAACAGGGTCTACTAAAATACGACCACTATGTTCATCTGTAATAATCTTTTTTCTAGAAGCAATCTCTACCTGTACCTGTGGTGGTATGGTAAAGAAAGAACCACCAGAAGCACCTCTTTCTACGGGTACAACGGCTAAACCGTTCTTAACATTGGTACGGATTCTTTTGTAAGCTTGTACCAATCTGTCTTCAATCTTAGATTCGTACTCCTCAGATTTTTTAAGAAGTGCAGCTTCTTCTTTTTCTGTCTCGGCCAAAATGGCATCTAACTCTCCTTTTTTGTGCTTAAGGTGTGCCTCGCGCTCAGAAAGATTTTCTTTAGTCTTAGAAATTACTTCTTTCTTTTGCTCTATTTGAGCCTTAAATTCCTTAATATTCTTTTCAGCTAACTGAATCTCTAATTCTTGGAATTCTACTTCTTTACTTAAAGAGTTAAACTCTCTACTGTTTCTTACGTTTTTTTGTTGCTCAGCGTATTTTTTGATTAAAGCTTTTGCTTCTTCTATCAAATTTTTCTTGGCAGTAATTTCGTAGTTTACCGTTTCTACATCAGACTTTAACTTGTCTATCCTAGTTTTAAGTCCCAACACCTCGTCTTCTAAATCCTCTACTTCTAAAGGAAGTTCGCCACGAACATTTCTTATTTCATCAACCCTAGAATCTATAAGTTGTAGGTCATATAATGCCCTTAATTTTTCTTCTACGGTTGTTTCAGTTTTTGTTGCCATATATTTTAATAATACTTGATGGGATTAGTAATACTCTCCGATAAAGTGACCGCAAAATTAGGAATTTTTTTGTTAAGAAATTCTACTAAAAGATTTTTTGTAAACTGCTCTGTTTCAAAGTGTCCTATATCTGCCAGTACTAGTTGCCCTTCGGCCTCATAAAATTGGTGGTATTTTAGGTCGGCCGTAATATAAATATCTGCCCCACAAGCTTTTGCTGCTCCAATGGCAAAAGCGCCACTCCCACCAAGAACGGCTACTTTTTTTATTGCTTTTCCTAAAAAAGCACTATGCCTTACCACGGCGGCATTCATTTTTTCCTTTAAAAGGGCTAAAAATTCGGTTTCCGGGATGGGTTTTGGGAGTTCTCCTACCATACCCATACCTAAATGCTGATGACTATTATCTAATGTGGTTACCTCGTAAGCAATTTCTTCATAAGGATGACTTTGAACTAAGGCGTTTAGAACTTTAGGTTCTAGAATAGCATCAAAGGTTAGGTTTACTTGTAGTTCTTCTTCTACATGCAAAGTACCTATTGTACCTAGTGTTGGGTTGGCACCTTCAGTGGCTAAAAAGCTGCCTTGACCTTCTGTTTTAAAACTACAATGACTATAATTGCCAAGTGCTCCAGCTCCCGCAGCAAATAAAGCATCTGTAACTTGTTGGGCATGACTTTTTGGAACGTAGGTTACTAATTTTTTAATTGCCCTTTTTTTAGGAATTAAAATCTTCGGTTTTTCTACACCCAAGACCTCACATATTTTTGCATTTACACCTATGGGGCTATTGTCTAAGGCGGTGTGCATACTATAGATGGCGATAGAATGTTCCAAAGCCTTCATAACCACACGTTCTACATAGGTTTTGCCAGTAATCTTTTTTAGACCGCTAAAAATAATGGGGTGAAAGCTTACGATTAGATTGCATTTTTTAGCGATAGCTTCGTCTACCACATTTTCTAAAGTGTCTAAGGTCACCAAAATTCCATTGACCTCTTGCATGGGATTGCCAACCAATAAGCCAACATTATCAAAATCTTCTGCATGCCCTAATGGTGCTAGTTGTTCTAAAATATGCGAAACTTCCTTAACCGTCATCATGTACTTTTTAAGAGGACTAAGATAAAATATTATAAATTCGCCCTCGTGGGTTTACTTCGTAAAATAGCATTTCCGTTCTCTTTGGTATACGCGCTTGTAGTACACATTCGTAATTGGATGTATGACATAGGTTGGTTTGCCTCTAAACGCTATACTACACCCATAATTTGTATAGGCAACTTAAGTGTTGGTGGCACGGGAAAAACCCCAATGACAGAATTCCTAATTAAAAATTTACGAGAACATTACCGTTTGGCTGTTTTAAGTAGAGGTTATAAAAGAGCTAGCTCGGGTTATGTTTTGGCAGATGAGCGTAGTACCGTTTCTACTTTGGGCGATGAACCTTACCAAATGTACCAGAAATTTAAGCCGATGCTATTGGCTGTGGATGCGGATAGGCGAAATGGTATTGATAGATTGATAAAAAAGGACAACCCTGATGTTATTTTGTTAGATGATGCCTACCAACACCGGAAAGTGCATCCCAAGGTAAGATTATTACTAACGGCTTACGGAGATTTATACATAGATGATTGGTACCTGCCTACCGGAAATCTTAGAGACGCCAAATACGTAGCTAAAAATGCAGCCAAAATTATTGTAACAAAATGCCCTGAAAACCTTTCTGATGCTGAAAAAAAAGCGATTGAGCTTAAATTAAAACCAACTGCTGAACAGCAAGTCCTTTTTAGTTTTTTACAGTACAGTGACCTTATTAAGAGTGAAACTACAGAAAAACCATTGACCCATTTAAAACAACAGCCTTTTACCTTGGTCACAGGGATAGCAAACCCGCGACCATTGATAACTTATTTGAAGGAATTAGGGTTGAAGTTTGACCATGTGGCATTTAATGATCATCATAATTTTACGACCAAAGAAATTGCGGTATTGCAAACCAAAGGCACTATTTTGACTACAGAAAAGGATTATGTACGTTTAAAAAACAAAATCGCAGACTTATGGTACTTGCCTGTAGCGCATCAATTTATGGATGGTGGGGATGCACAATTGCTTGCCTATTTAAAAAGTGAGATTTAACTAGACTTATACTTTACTACCAAAAACGTTTTCTCCAATTTTTTGGTAAAATACCTCTGGTTTAAAGGGCTTTGTTACTACCGCATTACAACCTGCTTCATAAAACTCTTCTAGGCTATCTTCCATAGAAATTGCGGTCAGCGCAATTATAGGAATACTACTATTGAATTTTCGTATTTGCTTGGTAGCTTCGGTTCCGCTTATTCCAGGCATGTGTATATCCATTAAAATGCAGGCATACTCATTATTCTCTGCATGATCAATAGCTTCTACACCGTTATTAGCAATATCGCAAGTAATCCCTTTTTTAAGCAACATTTTTTTAGTGATAACTTGGTTTATTTTGTTGTCTTCTACCACTAGCACGTGTAAGCCATCAAACTCAAATTCTTCCGCGGCAACTTCAAATGCAGGTTCTTCTTGTACCGTTTCTGGTATCTTAAAATCGAGTACAAAAGAGAACGTACTGCCTTCGCCTAACTTACTTTTTAACTGAATATCACTATTAAATAATCCTAGCAAACTCCTAACAATGGTTAGGCCTAAACCTGTGCCGCCATATTCTCTGTTAATTTGTATGGAGCCTTGCTCAAAACTATCAAAGATGTTTTTCTGTTGTTCTTCAGAAATACCAATTCCGTTATCGCTTACTTCAAAGTATATTTTTATGGTGTCTGGAGACCTCTGTTGTATCCTAGCCATTACATCTATTTTACCGTTTTTAGTAAACTTTAAAGCATTGCCTATCAAATTCATAAATACTTGAGATAGCTTTAAAGGGTCTCCTAATAATGTGGTTGGTATTTTACTATCGTAAAGCACGTTAATTTGTGTTCCAGAATCTTTTGCATTCTGCTGTAAGGGATCTATGACATCATTAATTACCTTTCTTAGTTTAAAATCAATATGTAAGGGCTCTAACTTATCAGCATCAATTTTATTAATCTGTAGAATATCATTAATAAAGTTTAACAAGTAATCCCCAGAAAATTTAAGGGACTGTAAGTGTTCTTTTTGGTGTTCTTGCGGATTTTCTTCTAAGAGTAGGTGGGTGAGTCCTGTTACCGCATACAAGGGAGTCCGTAGCTCATGGGTTACTGTAGATAAGAAATTAGTTTTAGCCTCCATAGCCGATACTGCCGCATCTCTGGCCTGTTCTAATTCGTCATTCTTAGTTTGTAGTAAATCGTTGGTTTTTAATTTAATTTGATTGTTTCTATACAGCGAAACTGCCAAAATAGAGATAATGGTTAAAAATGCAGAAGTTAAGATAGCTGTTATTTCTGAACGGTTGGCAGAAGCACTCAACTCCTCATTTTTCTCTTGTAAATCAGAAACCGATTTCGCCAGTTGGTCAAACTTAATTTTGTTTGCCTTGTTGGCTTCTGTTTCTAGTTTTTTTAAGGTGTAAACAGAATCTTTTAAAGCCAATTGTCTTTGAGTAAATAATAGAGCTTTATTGGGTTCGTTTTGGATGGTGTATAGCGTTGTGAGTAGTTTGCTTGCATTTATAATCTCTCCAAAAAATTGATTTTTTTCTGCCAGCTCCATTCCAGATTCTGCATGTCTAATAGCCGCTTCAATGTCTTCTGTTTCTTTAAGAATTTTGCCAAGACCAATATTGGCTAAAGTAGCTAAGTAGGCTTGTTCGTAATTGTCAGAGTTAACAATTAACGCATTGTAATTTTTAGTAGCTTCTTCTAACTTTCCTAAACCAACATACGTATTAGCCTCTGCCAGTAAAATATTATTTAAAAGATTTTTGTCATTACTCAATCTTTTGGCTTCGTCTAAGGAGCGTAGCGATTGAAAAAAGTTTCCTTTTCTATATTCAATTATGGCATTAATTAATTTATGTACAGCCTCCCCGTATGGATACTCAATCTCTTTAAGTAGTGCTCCAGCGCGGTCCCAATAAAACAGGCTAGTTTCTGTGTCATTAAACTCTAAATAAAGAAGAGCAAGCTTATGAAAAGTATCTAATAATTGCTGCTGACTTTCTTGAGCTTCTGCTAGGTCTACCGCTTTTTGCAGTGTTTCCAAAGCTTCTTCTAAACGGTCTTGGTGGGTGTAATCTAAGGCTTGCTGGTAAAGATGTGGTAAAGACGTAGATTGGTTTACCGTGGTTGCATTATTTGCAATTACCGTATTAAAACAGAAAAATAAAAGACAAAAGGCTTTTGTAATACTTTGGTCTAGGGCTGTTCTCAATGTTTAATATATCCTTTACTATTCAGTAAGTTAATTAGGTCAATTATTCTGGAACTGTATCCAGTTTCATTATCATACCATCCAATAATCTTAACCATTTTACCTATTACTGAAGTCATTTGAGAATCAAACGTACAAGAATAGGAAGTATTGTTTATATCGATGGAAACAATGGGCTCATCGGTATAGAAAATTACATTTTTTAATTCGTTCTCAGAAACATTTTTAAAACGTTCGTTAATTTCTGCTATTGAAACCGATTTTTTAACATTAAATGTAATATCAGTTAACGAACCATTGGGTACAGGTACGCGAATACCACAACCCCCAATAACATCTGCCAAATCTGGAAATATTTTTGTCAAGGCTTTTGCGGCCCCAGTTGTAGTAGGTATAATAGATTGTGCTGCTGCCCTGCTTCGTCTTAAATCCCTATGCGGTTTATCATGCAAGCTTTGGTCAGAGGTGTACGAATGTACTGTAGTAATGTATGCTTGTTCTATACCGCATAGCTCATTTATCACCTTAATCATTGGAGCAGCGTTATTTGTGGTACAAGAAGCATTACTTATTATGTTATCTTCTGCGGTAAGACAGTCGTGATTAACACCTAGAACCACCATTTTTAGCTGGTCATCTTGGGGCGGTACAGACAGAATTACTTTTTTAGCGCCATTTACCAAGTGATATTCTAGGGTTTCTCTTGTCTTAAATTTTCCAGTAGCTTCTACCACAACATCTACTTGGTGCGCTGCCCAATTGATGTGAGACGGGTGGGACTCATTTAAAACAGGAATCTTATTGCCTTTGTAAGAAAGGTGGTTATCCGTAGCTGTAATGTCTTGATTAAAAACCCCATGAATGCTATCATATTTTAACAAATGCCCAAGAGTAATGGCATCTGATAAATCGTTAATAGCGACAACTTGGAGATGCGGATGCTGATCTAATAGTCTAAATAATGTACGACCTATACGACCGAATCCGTTGATTCCAATTCTTATTTTTTTCATGCTATAGAATTGGCGGCTAGTCTATATGCTTATGCGCTTTGTAAGAAGAGCGTACCAAAGCTCCACTTTCTACATGTCTAAAGCCCATTTTTAGACCTGCCTCTTCATATTTCTTAAATTGTTCTGGTAATATAAATTCCTTAACAGGTAGGTGTTTTTTAGATGGCTGTAAGTATTGACCAATGGTAACTACGTCTACATTTGCTTTTCTAAGGTCTTCCATTGTTTCTAAAACCTCTTCTTCTAATTCTCCAAGACCTAACATGATTCCTGATTTGGTACGGTTAGCGCCATTATCTTTTAAATATTTTAGAACCTCTAAACTTCTTTCGTATTTAGCTTGTATGCGTACCTCTCTGGTTAATCGTTTTACCGTTTCCATATTATGGCTAATTACTTCTGGTGCCACACTCAAAATTCGGTCCAAATGTGTCGTTATCCCTTGAAAATCTGGTATCAAGGTTTCCATGGTAGTATTTGGATTCATACGGCGCACAGCGTTCACCGTTTCTGCCCAAATTATGGAACCCATGTCTTTTAAATCATCACGGTCTACGGAAGTAAGCACTGCGTGTTTAATGTTCATAATTTTTATAGAACGGGCAACCTTTTCTGGTTCTTCCCAATCAACGCTTTCTGGTCTCCCTGTTTTTACACCACAAAAACCACAGGAGCGTGTACAAACATTGCCTAAAATCATGAAGGTGGCCGTACCTTCTCCCCAACATTCGCCCATATTTGGACAGCTACCAGAGGTACATATGGTATGCAAGTCATACTTATCTACCAAACCTCTTAGCTGTGTGTATTTTTTACCTGTTGGTAATTTAACACGTAACCATTTTGGTTTTCCTTTTTTAGGTGGAATTACATGTGTTTCTGTTGTAGTTGCCATAACAGTAATTTAGCTTACAAATATACGAAATGGTTCCAAGAGAAAGGGAGCATTATCCTTCTTTACTATTGGTGATAATTTCTGCTAAAAGTTTTTTGGCGCGCAATAGCTTAACCTTAACACGATTTACAGGTTCGTTAAGCTCTTTAGCAATCTCTGCGTAGCTCATTTCATTAAAAAAACGTAAATGAATAACTTTTTGATAATGTGGTTTTAGCTTTTTAATGTCTGCTAAGAGCGATACTAAATTTTGTTCAGTGATTAAGGCATCTTCTGCGGTGGGACTATCGTCTAATACCGAATTCACTTCGTCCCCTTTACCGTCACTTTCATCCAAAACATTACGCTTTCTCTTGCGGATTAGGTCTACATGAATGTTTTTAGATATGGCGATAAGCCAAGTGCCAAATTCATAAGACTCATCAAACTGGGCTATTTTATCAAATGCTTTAGAAAAGGTTTGCACGGTAATGTCTTCCGCGTCATTTTCATTTTTAGTACGCTGCAATTGAAACCCATACACTTGATTCCAAAAATGGTCTAAGAGCTGACTAAAGGCAAGTTGTTGGCCTGCTTTTGCTTGTTGTATAGTCTCTAAAAGGTTAAATGCTGTAGCGCTCAAATAAAAGTAAAGAAAGGATTAGGAAGCTTGTGCTACGCTGTCTTTTTTACAGTCTTGTTCATCTGGTAGCTTACCGCAAAAGCCACAGGCCTCCCCATCTTTGTTTAAAAATGGATTTTGACTTGCACAAGTGCCTGCAAATTTACCGTCTTTCTTTCCCCAAATTTTAATAGCAATTCCTGCAAATGCAAGTGCCATTAAACCAATTGTAAGTAGAACTAACTTCATAACTAATTAATCTGTTACAAAGGTACTAAACCCTAATTAAAAACAATAATGGCTTAAGACTACTTTAGGTTATTAGTAGTTTATGTTTGCAACAATATTTTCTACTGTTGGAGCTGCATTGCCACCTCTTGGTTCAATAGTGATATAACCTACAGCTTGGTCTGCATAGGGTAGCGCTAATAGCTGTTCCTTATCATCGAACTGTTTTATCACACCTAGATTCACCATTTTACCGTTCACTTCTGCCCACATTTGAAAACACTGGTCTTCTGGTAACTGAGGCAAATGGCTTACATTGATGTAGGATAATTTTTTAACAGGATTTATATACGCCAACGCCTTTAATTCTTTTGCTTTTTTATTGCCTCTAACATCTAAACGCTTGGTGTTGGGGTTGTTTAGGACGATGTATTGATTTCTTAAGTCTTCTAATTGAACACGCATGTCCATTTCCAAATCCTTAATTTTATTATTTACAATGGTATTTTTTTCTATCAAATCTTGGTTCTGATTGTAAAAGAAGAAGGTGGCACCTCCAAAAATCATAGCAATTAAACTAGCTGCAATGGCCATCTTATAGAATTTAAAGTTACCCTTGCCTTGTTTTTTAACTTTATGTAATATGCTTTCTTTTAAACCTTCTGGAGCTTTAATTGCATGCAACTTTACGTAGGCTTCTAGGTTGTCTTGCAACTCATCATAGGCCTTGCGAACTTCTGGGTACATGGCTATGTATCTTTCTACTTGAGTAGTTTCCAAAGTAGTAGTTTCTCCTAAAAGATATTTTTCTAATAGGTCGCTTTCTAAAAAGTGGTGTATTTTTTCTTTCATGACATTATATTTAAAAGGAGCATTATAGCCAAGTTGCCATAAATTTTACGCATTTCTCGTAAGCCTATTTTGAGTCTGGATTTTATAGTGCCCAGCGGGATATCTAACTCATCACTCGCTTCTTGCTGGGTCATCCCCTCAAAAAATAAAGCCTCTAGAACAATACGATATTTTTCTTCAATCTGGTCTAGATGTTGTTTTACATCTAAAAACTCTGGTCTAATGCTCTGTTCGCCTAAGTTATATACGTCAGAAACGTCTATTTGGATTTCTTTATCTGCTTTTGTGTTTACACTTCTTAATTTATCTATAGCAGTGTTACGGGTAATTCTAAATAACCAAGTAAATAATTTAGCTTTGGAAGGGTCGTAAGAATCAGATTTTTTCCAAATCTTTATAAAACTTTCTTGTACCACGTCTTGTGCAAGGTCTTCATCCTTAACAACCTTAAAGGCTACACCGTATAAGGTGTCTCCGTAGTTGTCATATAAGAGCGAAATAGCTTTTTCATCTCGTTCTTGCAGCAGTTCAATGATATGCTTCTCAAGTAATGTGCTCATAGGTTGGAAAAAAAAATCAGAAAAAAAATCACTTTCCGAAATCCAAAGTAGATTTTCCTCCGTATATCCAATAGCGCTAAAGTAAAAAATACATTGTACAGTAACGCATTTAAGATGTTAGTTACGTTTAGATATTAAATTTTTGGTTAGTTTGGTTTGGTATAACCCCAGTGACGTTCTTTGTTGCTGGGGTTATTTTATAATATTTACTTCTGCATCTATCTCAATGCCAAACTTTTCTTTTACTGTTTTTTGTATGCGTTGTGCAAGGTGTACTATTTCCATGCCTGTAGCATTTCCGTAATTTAACAAAACTAAAGCTTGTTTGGCATGGACCCCAGCATCTCCAAAACGCTTGCCTTTAAAACCAGCTTGCTCAATTAGCCAGCCAGCAGGTATTTTATATTGTTGTTCTCCAACCTCATAGAAGGGGGCATCTGGAAATTTTTTTATAAAGGCATTAAATTTTTTATGTGATACTATGGGGTTCTTAAAGAAACTACCACTATTGCCAATTTCTTTAGGGTCTGGTAATTTACTTTGCCTAATACGAATTACAGCTTCCGAAATGGCTTGTATTGTTGGGGTAACGACTCCCATGGCATCCAATTCTGATTCTATAGCGCCATAATGGGTAAAAAGTTGATGTTGCCCTTTAGTGAGCCTTAATTTAACTGCTGTTATGATGTAAGATCCCTTTGCTTTGTTTTTAAAGATAGAATCACGGTAACCAAATTGGCATTCCTCCTTGGTAAACTCTTCTAATTCTTGGTTGTCAATACGCATAGCCTCACAACTCACAAAAACATCTTTTAATTCTACCCCGTAGGCACCAATATTTTGGATTGGAGCTGTACCAGCGTTTCCGGGTATTAAAGACATATTCTCTAAGCCACCGTAGTCCTGTGCTAAAGTCCATTGTACTAACTCATGCCAGTTTTCACCCGCCATTACCTTTATAACAACTTCACTTTCCGTTTCTTCTACTACCGTTATACCTTTCAGGTTTATATGTAGCACAAGGGCATCTATATCCTTTGTTAGGAGCATATTGCTGCCACCGCTTATGATGAATTTATCTGGATAAGCAGAAAGTTGAAGTGCCTTTTGTAGTTGCAAAAGACTGTTTATCTCTAAGAAAAAACGAGCCTTTACTGCTATACCAAAGGTATTGTAGGGTTTTAATGCTATATTTTCTAAGATATTCACTCAGCGTTGTATTGGTTTAAACCTTCTCGCAAGATACTAACCGCTTTTAATAATTCTGACTTATCTAGTACATAAGCAATTCTTATTTGGTTTTTACCCGTATTGGCAGAAGCATAAAAACCTGCTGCAGGTGCCACCATAACTGTAGCCCCATCCAATTGAAAATGTTCTAATAGCCATTGTGCAAAATCATCAGAATCTGTTACTGGCAATTCTGCAATACAATAAAATGCCCCACTAGGGTTTGCAACTTTTACACCAGGAATTTTTTGTAATTCGCTAACTAACAAATCGCGTCTAGAAACGTATTCTGTAATTACTTCTGTAAAGTAGGTTTTTGGAGTTTCTAATGCTGCTTCACTGGCAATCTGTGCAAGGGTAGGTGGTGACAATCTTGCTTGTGCAAACTTTAAAATAGCAGTCATAACTGAGTTGTTTTTAGAAACAACACAACCAATTCTTGCGCCACACATACTGTATCTTTTAGAAACAGAATCTACCATAATTGCATGTTGTTCTAGACCTGGGATGCTTAATATGGAATGGTGTTTTTTGCCATCGTACGCAAATTCACGGTATACCTCATCCGCTACCAAAAACAAATCGTGTTTTAGGGCTAATGCAGCTAACTGTTCTATTTCTTCTTTTGTATAAAGGTAACCCGTAGGATTGCCAGGGTTACAAATTAAAATAGCCTTGGTTTTTGGGCCAATTAATTTTTCAAACTCAGCAATAGGAGGTAGTGCAAAATTATTATCTATAGCAGATAAAATGGGAACCACGGTAACACCGTTGGTTGTAGCAAAACCATTGTAATTCGCATAAAATGGCTCTGGAATTATTAACTCGTCTTCTGGGTCCATAATAGCGCCCATGGTAAAAGATAAAGCTTCTGAACCACCAGTAGTAACAATAATATCTTGGGCAGTTACCGTAACATCATGTTGCGCGTAGTATTCTGCAATTTTTTCTCGGTATACCTCAGAACCTTCGGTACGGCTATAGGCCAAAACATCCAGATTCATATTTTTTACAGCGTTTAAAGCAACCTCTGGAGTTTTAATATCTGGTTGGCCAATGTTTAGGTGAATTACTTCTGTGCCTTTTTTCTTGGCGTTTTCTGCATACGGTACCAATTTACGTATGGGAGAGGAAGGCATTTGAGTTCCTTTAATAGAAATTTTTGGCATGCTCTAATTTTTCTGCAAAAATGGCGAAATGGATACGATATCACAACTAAATAATTCAGAATGAAACACCTGCTTAATTGTTAAATTAATGTCAATAACAGCTTTTTTTTAGTAACTTATTAGGGTGTAACCGTTTAAATGGTAATGTTTTGAGGAATTTTTATGTGCTTGGCTTGTTGCTCTTGTGTACAACTACCCATACGTTGGGGCAAACATATCGCTTTGCGAAAAAGAAAAAATTTGAGCGGATAAAGTTTGAGCAAGTCAACAATCTAATATTGGTACCGGTCACCATTAATGGGGCGCCATTAAAATTTATATTAGATAGCGGGGTAAGTTCACCCATACTTTTTAATTTAAATGATCAAGATTCCATTCAAATTAATAATGTTTCATCCATAACCCTCAGAGGTTTAGGAGAAGGCGAGCCTATAGAAGCGCTGCGTTCTGTACATAATACGGTTAAATTTGGCAAAGCGGTTAATTATGACCAATCCCTCTTTGTGGTGATGGATAAGGATTTAAATCTTTCTCCTAGCTTGGGTACGCCTGTGCACGGTATTATCGGGTATGATATATTTAAAGATTTTGTGGTAGAAGTAAATTATGCCGCTTCTGTTTTAAAACTATATCGTCCTAATACCTATCCGTACTACAAGAAAAAGTATAAAACAATCCCCTTAGCAATAGAGGCTAAAAAAGCTTATGTAAAAGGTAGTGTAGTGCGCAATGATGATAAAGAAATACCTGTAAAATTATTGGTAGATACGGGAAGTAGTGATGCATTATGGCTCTTTAAAGACACTATAAAAGGCTTAGAAGTTCCTAAAAAGAGTTTTGAAGAATTTTTGGGTAAAGGTCTTAGTGGTTCAATTTATGGAAAGCGTTCTAAGATTAAAGGTATTCGTATGGGAGAATATTTTTTGAGTGAAACTAAAACAGCCTTTCCGTATAAAACTTCATTTTTAGCACTTAATAATCTTAAAGATAGAAATGGGAGCTTAGGAGGAGAAGTCTTAAAGCGGTTTAATTTGGTTTTTGATTATCGCAATGAAAAATTAAGTTTAGTCAAAAACGGAAATTTTAATATGCCTTACCAATACAATTTATCTGGTTTGTCCATACAGCATAACGGGGTAAGGTATATCTCTGAGCGTATTGCAGATGCTAGGGGTATTGTAGATGCCGAGCATAACGACTCTTTTGGGAATGTACAAATTGTCATGGAGAATAGGACTAAGCTTAGTTTAGTGCCAGAGATTGTAGTGTCTGGTATACGTGCAGGGAGCCCAGCAGAAAGAGCGGGTCTGCAAGAAGGAGATGTAATTTTAATGGTGAATAATAAGCGTGTACACCGTTATAAGTTGCAAGAAGTATTACAAATGCTGAATAATAAAAAGGGTAAACGGGTTAAGATGGTGATAGAACGGTACAATAGAGACCAGCATTTTTCTTTTGTTTTAAAAGATGTTTTTGAAAATAAAAAGCCTTGACAATTGTCAAGGCTTTCTAATTACGGTAAGTGTGTTACCTTATTATTTAGCTCCTTCTGCTTTTACGTTTCCTTTAATCTTTAAAACTTTAGTTGGTGTATCTGCATTAGAAGTTACGGTAATAGCCTTTCTAATTGGCCCTACACGTTTAGTGTCATATTTAACTTGAATTTCTCCTTCTTTACCTGGTAAAATAGGTGCGTCTGGCTTTTTGGGAATTGTACAACCACAACTAGATCTAACATTGCTGATTACCAAAGGAGCATCTCCGGTGTTGGTGAATTTAAAAACGCGAACACCATCGCTACCTTTTTCAATATCACCATAATCAATCGTTTCCGACTTAAATTCAATTTTCGCTGTTTTGTCCTGGGCTTTTACACTCATGGCCAAAAGACCAACAAACATTAAAAGTAATACTTTCTTCATTTTTTTAGTTTTGGGTAAATTCAAAAGTAGGGGATTTAAACCTACCTCCAAAATTCTTTTGTAATGTAATAACGTTACTTATTTTTGTTTCGTATTCAGCGGATTGGTAAATCTGGAAAGCTATATGTTAAAATTTGTTGTGGCTTTCTTATAGTTGACCAATCCATTTTTGTATAAACAATAATCATACCGAAAATGGAAATTCCATCCAAATATGAGCCCAATAGGGTAGAGGAGCGCTGGTATTCGTACTGGGAATCCCAAGATTTTTTTACATCTACACCAGATGACAGGGAGCCGTACACCATAGTAATACCACCGCCAAATGTTACGGGAGTATTGCATATGGGGCACATGCTAAACAATACCATACAAGATGTATTGATTAGAAAAGCCCGTTTACAAGGTAAAAATGCATGTTGGGTGCCAGGTATGGATCATGCATCTATTGCCACAGAAGCTAAAGTAGTGGCCAAACTTAAAGCAGAAGGCATAGATAAAGCTACGCTATCTAGGGAAGACTTTCTTAAGCACGCTTGGGATTGGACCAATGAATATGGTGGTGTTATCTTAAAACAATTACGCAAACTGGGTTGTTCTTGTGATTGGAAACGTACCAAATTTACCATGGATGATGATATGTCTGCCTCTGTAATCAAAGTATTTGTAGACCTTTATAAAAAAGGACTAATTTACCGTGGCTATAGAATGGTAAATTGGGATCCAGAAGCAAAGACGACCTTGTCTGATGAAGAGGTGATTTACGAAGAGCGTAATGGACTTTTGTATTATTTAGCTTACGAAATTGAGGGGTCAGATGAAAAAGTAACCATCGCAACCACAAGGCCAGAAACAATTTTAGGAGATACGGCTATTTGTATCAATCCAAATGATGAAAGATATACACATCTAAAAGGGAAAAAGGCTATTGTACCAATTTCTGGTAGGGTAATTCCTATAATAGAAGATGCGTATGTAGATATGGAGTTTGGTACCGGTTGTTTAAAGGTTACACCTGCACATGATGAGAACGATAAAAACCTTGGAGACAAGCATAATTTAGAAGTAATAGACATCTTTAATGAGGATGCCAGTCTAAACTCTTTTGGTTTGCATTATGAAGGTAAGGACCGTTTTGTAGTGCGCAAAGAGATTGCTAAAGAGCTAGAAGAAAGAGGCTTTTTGGTAAAAACGGAACAACACGTAAACAAAGTAGGTACGTCTGAACGTACCAAAGCGGTAATAGAACCTCGCCTGTCTGATCAGTGGTTCCTTAAAATGGAAGACCTTTCTAAACCAGGTTTAGAAGCGGTTATGGAGTCTGGCGATGTAAAATTGTTTCCAGATAAGTTTAAAAACACGTATCGCCATTGGATGGAGAATATTCGGGATTGGAATATCTCTAGACAATTGTGGTGGGGACAGCAAATACCAGCCTATTTTTATGGCGATGGTAAAGAAGATTTTGTAGTGGCAGAAACTGCGGAAGAAGCAGTACAACTAGCAAAAGAGGCTTCTGGAAATACTGCGTTAACCCTAGCTGATTTAAAACAGGACCCAGACGTTTTAGACACGTGGTTTTCTTCTTGGTTATGGCCCATTAGTGTTTTTGGTGGCATTTTAGAGCCAGAAAACGAAGAAATTAAATACTATTATCCTACAAACGATTTGGTTACCGGACCAGACATTTTGTTTTTCTGGGTGGCTAGAATGATAGTGGCTGGGTACGAGTTTAGAGATGCAAGACCGTTTGAGAACGTATATTTAACCGGGTTGGTACGCGATAAACAGCGTAGAAAGATGTCCAAATCTCTAGGTAACTCACCAGATGCCTTAAAGTTGATTGAACAGTTTGGTGCAGATGGTGTTCGTGTGGGTTTGCTGTTGAGTTCTGCCGCAGGGAACGATTTATTGTTTGATGAAGCCTTATGCCAGCAAGGTTCTAACTTCGCCAATAAAATTTGGAACGGCTTTAGATTGGTTAAAGGTTGGGAAATAGCAGATATTCCCCAGCCCGAAGCAGCACGTATAGGTATAGATTGGTACAAAGCCCGTTACCAACAGGTACTAGTAGAAATTGAGGACCATTTTAGCAAATACCGTATTTCCGATGCTTTAATGGCTATTTATAAATTGGTTTGGGACGATTACAGTTCCTGGTTACTAGAAATTGTAAAACCAGCTTACCAACAGCCCATAGACCAGAAAACTTTTGATGAGGTCATTGGCATTTTGGAAGACAACCTAAAGTTATTGCATCCTTTTATGCCATTTTTAACAGAGGAAGTTTGGCAACATATTGCGGAACGCGATGCCAAAGATGCACTTTGTGTGGCAAAATGGCCATCTAAGGAGACTTTTGATACCAACATTGTAGAAGAATTTGCCTTTGCTGCTGAGGTAATTGCTGGTATTAGAACCATACGTAAGGACAAAAATATTCCTAATAAAGAGGTATTAGAGCTGTCTATTTTAAATCAGTCCGGTACTTCGGAAAGTATGAATGCTATTATCCAGAAGTTGGGCAATATAGAAAGTATCGCTACGGTAGATGCCTCTGTGGAGGGAGCTTTGACGTTCAGGGTTAAGAGTAACGAGTATTTTATTCCAATTGCTGGGGCTATAGATGTAGAAGCAGAGAAAGAGAAAATTCAGCAAGAATTAGAGTATACTAAAGGCTTTTTAAAATCTGTACAGAAAAAATTAAGTAACGAGCGTTTTGTAAATAATGCGCCAGAAAAGGTGGTAGAGATAGAACGTAAAAAGGCTGCGGATGCAGAGGCTAAAATTGAAACTTTAGAAAAGAGTTTAGCCAATTTGGGCTAGTACGTTTCTTAACAAATTAATACTTTTAAAATCCGCTAGTTACCCTCTGGCGGATTTTTTAATCTGCTTTTTTAAGTAGCGTATTTACAATAAGTGCGCTAATTATCATGGTCACGCCTACTAAACTTAGTGTAGTGTATTTAGCACCTAACCATGTAAAGCTAATTAAGATGGTGAAAACAACTTCCATATATTTTAAAGGAGCCACCACGTTGGTTTTAGCTAATTGAAATGCTTGCGTCATGTAAATTTGGCCAAAATAACCAAAGATGCCTAAGCTTAAAAGCATAGCCCATTGCGTAGTATTTGGATTTACCCAAACATTAATGGCTAATATTCCCCCAATAACTAGAGAGAAAAACATAAAATAGTTTACAATAACCATATAATGATCTCCCTTGCCAATTTTACGAATAAAAATGTATACAAAACCCGTGAAGAAAGCAGCAGCTAAGGCTAAGCCCAATCCTTTTAAATTGATGTTGGGGTCAAACCCTTTAATCACCATAACTCCGGCAAATGCAATTGCAAACAGTAATAATTGTATAGCTCTTAGTTTTTCTTTTAAGAAATAAACAGCTATGATAGATGCAAATACAGGCGCTATGTAGCGTATAGATACAGCCGTGCCAGCTTCTAGTTCTTTTAAAGACATAAAAAACAAGGTCATGGCTGTAACCCCAAAGAACGCTCTGAAAACCAACAATTTTCTATTGTTGCCCAAAAAGTTAATTCCGTTTTTCAATAAAAAAATGGAGGCAAGAACAACGGTGCCTAAAGCCCTGAAAAATACAATCTGAAAGGTAGGAATAGTTTCTAGATGTTTAATCATTAGGTTCATCCCGGTAAAGGACAGCGTGCTCAAGAGCATAAAAAGTACGGCTTTCTTCAAAAGAGTATTGGCTTTAGCAAAAAAAGCGATAAAGGTAAGAAGCAAATTTAGATTAATAGCTTATTTACTGCTTGTTATGTTTTGCAAAAAACAAATAGAACAATTCTATGCAAACTAGTTAGTGTGCTAACCTTTATCTTCTTCTACCACCAGTGTATTGCATGGCTTCTCCTTTGCCAAAACCATAACTAAAGCCAAAGGCAATAAAACGCCCTCTTTGGCTGTAATTGTATACCTCATAATCTGCTTGTGCAATGCTTACTTCATTATTTCTAGAAGCAAAAAGGTCTCGTACACTCATGCTTAGTACGGCTCTACCTTTTAATAATTTTTTACGGATTCCTAAATCAATAAACCAGTTATCGGCACGTTCTCCTTGTACGGTTTCAAAACTACTGCGGTAATTTCCTGTGGCTTCAAAATCTATTTCTAGAGGTAGTTTAAATTTGGAATTTATTTTACTAGACCATTGGTCTGTAGTAAAATCGAATACATTATCTTCAAAAGTGCCATTTCGGTCTAAATAACTATAATTAAAATCAGCATTGAATGTTAGCCAACTTGTAGGGCTGTACTTGGTATTAAATTCAATACCTGTAGCATTGCTAGTACCCACATTTTCTGGAATGGTAGTATTTACGTTATTTTCGAACAGACTTATACGTTCAATTACATCATTTGTAATTCTATGGAACACGCCAAAATTCATGGCTGTCTTGCCTACAAAAAATATAGAAGTAAGCTCATAAGAATCTGTATATTCTGGTAAAAGGTCCGGATTTCCTTGTCGAATATTAAAATTATTTCTGATGTTGAAAAACGGATTTAAATCCCACAACCTTGGTCTATATATTCTTTTAGAATACCCAGCTTGGATAGAAATTCTATCTGTAAATTTATAAGAGGCATGGGCGCTTGGGAAAAAGTCTGTGTAATTTTGGTCATTAATCTCTCCAGTATTAGCAAGCAAGGTGTTTAGGGCTGTGTTCTCTACGCGCAACCCTCCTTTAATGCCCCATTTTTCCGCTTCGTAAGCTGTTGTACCGTAAGCTGCTAAAACTTTTTGGTTATACTCAAATATATTGGTCAATCCAGTATCCGTTACAAATGAGCCATTTTCTAAGTTTTGTACTTCATAATCATTACTTACATCGTTTATCACGTACTGTACTCCCGTCTCCATAGTTAAAGCACCTGTAAAGGGTTTGGTGTAGTCTAATTTAAAGGTGTAAACAGATTCTTTAAAGTCGGTTCTAGTTTTTTGTTGGTTATCTCTGTCCTCACCAGAAAGGGTAACATCTGTAAAGTCAGAGGTTTGGTCTTTGCCAAAAAAGTTTCCTAAGGCACTAAATAGTAAATCGTGTTCCTCATTGTCTTCAAAGTCTTTTTTATACTGGAATTCATATTGAAATTTAGGGTTGCCGGCATCCGTGGTCTCTGTACGCTCCCATTGAGATGATAGGTTATTTTCACCATCAAAAGCACCAAATAAAGTAGTAGAGGGCTGATCTTCTTCTTCGTAAGAAACATTGCCAGATAATGTTATTACACTTGTTTTGTTGATGAAGTAATCTGTACCTAAGATGAGGTTGTAGAATGTCTCGTTCCTAAACTCTTCACCTACGGAAGTAACACGGCTACCATCTGTTAAGTCGGTATTTATGCTCTCGGTATCGTTCGGCATTTCTTTATAACCAGCGCCCAATTGAGTAAAAAGATTCCATTTTTCACTACGGCTATTTAAACTGAGTCCTATACTATGGTTGTTGGGTGCGCCAGTATTTACAGATAAAGAACCATTGAGTCCTTTACGTTCTTCTTTTTTAAGGACGATGTTTATTATGCCAGAAGTACCTTCAGCATCATATTTTGCAGATGGGTTGGTAATTACTTCTACACGCTCTATCATATCAGCAGTTAAAGTACCTAAAGCGTTGTTTTCATCGCTAGCCATGATACTTGGTTTTCCGTTAACTAACACTTGTACTCCAGAGCTTCCTCTTAGGCTTATGGCGCCTTCTATATCAACATTTACAGAAGGTACATTATTAAGCACGTCTAAAGCACTAGCCCCAGTAGTACTCAAATCTTTGCCAACATTAAAAACACGTTTGTCTAACTTAAATTCAGTTTGCGAAACTTCTCCTGCAACAACCACCTCTTGGAGCTGTTGTGCATCTTGTATTAAGGTTATAGTTCCTAAATCTATGGTTGATTGATTGTTATTGGGCTGTGCAATAGTCTTTTTCTTGAAGCCAATAAAACTTACTTCAATAAAATAGTTACTTGCGGTAAAAGTAAACTCAAACGTACCGTCTTCTAAAGTCGTAGTACCCGTAATAGCAGATTTGGTATTAGGATTGCCAATCATTATTGTAGCGAAAGCAACGGGATAGTTACTACCTTCTTCAACTACTTTTCCCTTGATGGTGGTGCTTTGTTGAGCCTGTAAGGGATAAAAAATAGAGAAGCTAAAAAATAACAGAAGATATAATTGCCAACGTGTTTTCATGAACAGTTTTTTAGTTTACGATTACAAAATTCCAAAAAGCTCTAAAGAACGTGTAGTTTTTCACTCCAAACGACATGGTTAGACTGTTCACCAACGGTTTTTAGGATAACTTTAAGGATGATTGTTGTTTACAGGCTTAATTCTGTTGTTTAAATGATATTTGTAGCTATACACAATTATGTACCCTTATTTTTAGGGGAATTTATTTAAGTGGAATGACAGTAACTAAAAAAGAAATTCTATTTCAGCTGCTATTACATATAGTGGTACTAGTATTCTTTACGTATAGTTGGAGCGACCAAGCTATACGTCCAGATAGAGTATGGTTTTTTTTAATGTATGCAATTGCTACGGTTATAATCAGCTATGTGCTAATGCCAAACTATTTGTACAAGAAAAAATATCTGCACTTTTTTTTAGGTGTTATTGTGTTCTTAGTCATCTTGATAGTTATAGAAGAAAAAATTTTAGAACCTTGGCTTTATCCAGATACTAAAAGAGCTAATACCTTTCCTGGAGTATTCTTATCCTTATTCGGTGTATTACCAATCATGACCATATTAGCCAGTGGTAAATTTGCATGGGATGCTTTACAGAAAGAAGAAAGAATAAACCAATTGCAAAGTGCAGTGCAAGAAAGTGAATTGCAGTTTTTGCGCTCCCAAATAAATCCTCATTTTTTGTTCAATAATCTTAACAACCTATATTCTTATGCTTTAGAAGGTTCTACAAAAACCCCAGAAATAATCCTAGAAATGAGCGGTGTACTAAGGTATATGTTGTACGAGTCTAAGGAGCAATACGTACCACTGGGTAAAGAAATTGAGCAATTAGAAAATTTTATTAAACTGTATAAATTACAAATAGAAGAACGGGGAGAGGTGCAATTTAAGGTCACAGATATGTCCTATGATTTTAAGATTGCCCCTTTAATATTGGTAGTTTTTGTGGAAAATGCATTTAAGCACAGCCAAGCGGGGCAGTCTAAGGATATTAAAATTGAAATTGATGTCTGGATGAAGGCCAATAAATTGCACTTTAGTGTGAGGAATAATTTTGAAAAAGCTACAGCAGAGGATACCGTAGCCAAAGGTATTGGTTTGGTGAACGTTAAAAAGCGCCTTCAATTATTGTATCCGGATAAGCACGATTTAAAAATAGAAGAACATCAATCAGAATATTTTGTCGAAGTTATAATGGAATTACAACAATTATAATAGTGGTATGAATTGTATTATAGTAGAAGACCAACCCCCTGCACAGCGTATTCTTAAAAAATTTATAGAAGAAGAAGGCTCTTTGCATCTAATTAAAACCTTTTCTGATAGTCTTGCAGCTATGGACTTTATGCGTTCTACCGCTGTAGATGTTCTGTTTTTAGATATAAACCTTCCAAAAATGTCTGGTTTAGAGATGCTCAAAAGTTTAACTCAGACACCTCACGTAATTTTAACTACAGCGTACTCTGAGTATGCTTTAGAAGGGTATAATTTGAATGTGATAGATTATCTACTAAAACCATTTTCCTTTCAACGTTTTGTTCAAGCTGTGAATAAAGTGCCTAAACGGCAAGAAGTTATTGCACCTGTAGCTGAAAATTTGAATCGGAATCAAAGCGAAAATTCTTTTTTTGTAAAAACTGGGCACGAATTAGTTAAGGTTAATCCAGAGGATATTAGTTATATCCATACCGATGCAGATTACACAGAGTTGTATATAAATACAAACAAGCTGCTTTCTCATGAAACTTTGAAATATTGGATGCAACAACTACCGGTAAGTTATTTTATGCAGGTGCATAAATCCTATCTCATCAATCTTAAAAAGATAGAGCGGATAAGCGGTAATCTGGTTTATTTGGGAGAGGGTTATAAAATACCAATAGGCAGAGCCTACAAAGAGGCATTTTTAAAACGAATAATTGGGTAAATTTAAAAGATAAAAGCATTTGGTATGAGAAATAGAATATTAGGATTATTGGTAGCCTTAATTGCAATGCAAATAGCAATGGCGCAACGGGATTTTAGTGATGTAGAAATTACCTCAGAACAATTGTCTGCAAACGTGTACGCCTTATTTGGTGCAGGAGGTAATATTGGGCTGGCAATTGGGGAGACAGAGGCTTTTGTAATAGACGACCAATTTGGGCCGTTGACAGATAAAATTATTGCACATGTTAAAACGATTACCGAAAAACCAATAAAATTTGTTTTAAATACCCATTGGCATGGTGATCATACAGGAGGAAATCTAAATTTGGCTGCAAGTGGAGCGGTAATCATTGCTCATGAAAATGTTAGGGTTAGAATGGGAACCAAACAAAATAGAGGTGAAGGAAGAATCACAGAAGCGTCTCCAGAAAAAGCATTACCGGTAATAACGTTTGATAAAGATTTAAACCTGCATTTAGGTAATGGCAGTGTTATGCATGCCATTGCGGTTAACAATGCACACACAGATGGTGATGTGTTTTATTATTTTCCAGAAGAAAACGTTCTCCATATGGGAGATAATTTCTTTAGTGGCAGGTATCCTTATATAGATATCAATTCGGGTGGAGATATAGATGGATTAATTGCTAACGTTACCATGGCCTTAGGTATGGTAGATAGTACTACTAAAATAATACCAGGACACGGTCCAGTTTCTAATATAGAAGATTTAGAAAGTTATAAGCATGTGCTTCTGACATTACGCAAACGTATTGTAGACGCTAGGAATAGCGGTAAGAGTTTAGAGCAAGTGCAAAAAATGAACCTTTCTAAAGAATGGGATGCTACACATGGCCAAGGATTTATAAATGCAGAAAAGATTGTAATGTTTATCTACAATACAGCCGATTAGCTGATTAATTTTTTAAATTCTAGGTTTTTCAAGATAGTTTTGTTAACTGGTTTTTTTTAAGCAAGCAAGAGTCTCTTATAAAAATTACAGATAAAGAAGAAAATGTGCAAATAGAGAATGTACACGGAAAAGGTTTTATTTTAAGAAATGCGTAAATAAAATGGAGTTAAATTATTTATTTGAAAATAATTTACTTTTTTGTTTAAATTTATTTCATGGAAACCTACGCAAAAGCTCTTTTGTATGCCATACCCTTCTTTGTGGTTTTGGTGTTAATTGAAATAGCCTATGGCTATATTGTAAAAAATCAGAAATATACTTTAATGGATACGGTTAGTAGCCTTAGCTCTGGCTTAACCAATATTATCAAGGATTCATTAGGACTAATTGTGGTTTTGGTGAGTTATCCATTTTTACTTGAATATTTAGCGATTATCCATATTAAAACTACGTGGGTGGTTTGGGTAATTGCTTTTTTGGCTATTGATTTTGCGGGCTACTGGAATCATAGATTGAGCCATGCTGTTAACATATTTTGGAATCAGCATGTAATACACCATAGTAGTGAAGAGTTTAATTTGTCCTGTGCTTTGAGGCAACCTATAGCCAATATATTTGGCTATTATGCGCTATTGTTAATTCCTGCAGCAATTATGGGGGTGCCTAATGAGGTCATTGCATTGTTGGCACCATTACATTTATTTGCTCAGTTTTGGTACCATACGCAACACATTGGTAAGTTGGGTTGGGTAGAATATATTTTGGTAACACCATCCCAGCATAGAGTGCATCATGCTATAAATCCGGAATACATAGATAAAAATTTGGGACAAATTTTAAGTATTTGGGACCGTATGTTTGGTACTTTTCAAGAGGAATTGGACAATGTTCCTCCAAAATTTGGGGTGTTAAAACCTGTGAAAACTTGGAATCCTGTAATAATTAATTTTCAGCATTTTTGGCGGTTGTGTTTAGATGCTTATCGTACTCGTAGCTTCCGTGATAAGTTTAGAATTTGGTTTATGCCCACAGGCTGGCGACCAAAAGATGTAAGGATTAAGTATCCTATAAATTCTATTAAAGATGTATATGCTTATAATAAGTATTATCCTTATAATTCTACTTTATTAAAAATATATGCGGTTTTACAGTTGCTTACGACTACAATGTTATTAATGTATATGTTTGATAACTATAGTATTTTAGGATTTAGAAACCTACTCGTTTTAGGTGGAATTCTTTTCCTTGGTGTATTTGGGTATACAGCAGTAATGGACAATAGTAAATACGGTTTCTATATGGAATTGATACGGGGAATTTTAGGAATTACTAGTATTCTAAGTTTACAAAAATGGGTTGAATTGCCCGCTCAAATGACAGTCAATAGCACCTATTTAATTGGGTACTTACTATTTTGTATTGCAGCAGCTTACTACTTTATTTTTATTGAGAAAAAGGAAAGCATTCAAAATACTGTGGTTAGCCAATAAACTTTTTAACCTCTTTGTTTACTAAAGCAATATAACTTTCCATAGCTTCTTCCTTACTTAGATTTTTAGCTTGGATTAATGCATTGGCTTTAAAGGCATTTATGAGTGGTGTTCGGCTTCCGGGATGGTTGTAATTATCGTTGGCTATTCTATAATATGCATAAAGCTTTAATAGTAAATCTGCTGGTAGTGGTTTGGTGTAACTGTTGACCAAATTTACCGCATCATTAAAAGCTTTATGTAATTTTTCATCACTCATCCTTATCAGCAAGCATTGCTATACAGGTTCTAGCTCCTTTCACGGTTTGATTTAATTTAACACAAACCTTGGCATCTAGCGGTAAAAATACATCTACTCTAGAACCAAATTTTATAAATCCTGCATCCTCTCCCTGCATAACACTATCTCCTTCTACGGCATAGTTCACAATTCTACGGGCTAGAGCACCCGCAATTTGTCGGTATAAAATTTCACCAAACTTTGGAGTTTTTAAGACTACAGTTGTTCTTTCGTTGTCTGTACTAGACTTTGGGTGCCACGCTACCAGATATTTTCCTGGATGGTATTTAGAGTAAGAAATTGTTCCGCTTGCTGGGTATCTTGTTACATGTACGTTAACAGGAGACATGAAAATAGATACCTGTTTTCTTTTCTCCTTAAAATATTCTGTTTCTTCAACCTCTTCTATAACCACAACCTTCCCGTCAACTGGAGCTATAATTTCATCAAAATTTGGAGTTACTGGTCTTTTAGGATTTCTAAAAAACTGAAGAATTAAAATTAAAATAACAAGTAACCCAATTTGAAGTGCATAGCGTAGCCACTCTAACCCAATGTAGTATTGTGCTGCAAGTATGCCTGCAATAACTAAAATTAAGGTTGTAAAAATTATTTTTCTTCCTTCTTTATGAAACATATGCAAATACCGTTAGGGTAGCGTAGGCAAAAGGAGCTGCAAATACCAAACTGTCTAAACGATCTAGGATACCTCCATGACCGGGTAGTATGGCGCCACTATCCTTTACACCAGCGCGTCTTTTAAATTTAGATTCCAATAAATCACCTAGATTACCACTTATTACTAAAATTACAGCAAGTATTAACCATTCAAAACTATTAATACTGGTATCTAATAATGATAACAAGTAGGCAGCTAGCAGTGCAAAAATAAAACCTCCTAGCGAACCTTCCACAGTTTTTTTAGGAGAAATTGAAGGAAATAATTTAGTTCTTCCCAAAGATTTTCCTACTAAATAAGCAAAACTATCATTTACCCATATAATGATGAATACACCCATTATTAGTAATTCATCAAAACCATCTAATCTGTAAGGTATTAAAGTTAGAAAAATACATCCGCCGCCAATATAGAAGATACCATAAAGAAATTTAGAAACATCATTTAATTTATAATCTCTTCCGGCAAAAAGGTAAACCAAAAGAAAAAGGTCTACTAATAAGGTTGCCCCTAGCAAACCATAGATTGGCAGCATATCGGTGATAAAATAGATATACAGCCACCATAATGCCAAATAGGCAACAAATACGTAGTATCCACGTATTTTTACTAATCGCTTAAACTCGTACAAGCAACCTAAACCAAATACCATAAATAGAAAGTCGAACGCATCTGAACTTAAAAAGATGGCGGCAAGTAATAAAAAGACGTAAACAATCCCGGTAATGGACCTTCTCAGCAGTTCTTTCATCAATCTAAAAATCTTCTAAGAGCAAAAGATATACATTTTTTGATGTACTGCCGTAAGAAAGAAAATCATTTTTGTTTTCTGCAGAAGGGATAAAATGTTTAATAGTAGTAATATTATCTGGGAGTTGCTTTGGATAGCGTTTTTTAATTACTTTGAGCGCCTCGCTAATATTTTCTACCATTTGGCTTGTAGTAGCAAATATTATTATGTTCGAGGGTAATTCTTTTAGTTTTTTCTCCATGATTTGATTGCTACAGACTAGTATAGAGCCATCATGAGCAATTAAATGTTCACAGGTGGTAAAAAAGATATCAGAGTCGTTTCTATTGGCAGTAAATTTTATGCGTTCTGTGGCAAAACGTTCATTAATACGTTTGTCTAAGGTATAAAAATGACTGTTTTGCCAGTTATTCTCTGCAAGTATATTTTGTAACGCTTCTTGTACTTCATCAAAATTTTCACAGTAAATAAATTTACCTCCGTTTTTCTTAAAATAGATGGTAAATTTTTCGTCTGCGGGAATCCT
Organism: Croceivirga sp. JEA036; assembly: GCF_011882165.1. Lineage (NCBI taxonomy): Bacteria > Pseudomonadati > Bacteroidota > Flavobacteriia > Flavobacteriales > Flavobacteriaceae > Croceivirga > Croceivirga sp. JEA036. The sequence continues at coordinate 64,854 of NZ_JAATON010000002.1, read as the reverse complement.
GATATCGGGCATATGTTCCCCACGAGTTTCCAATGTTTCTTTGGATACTTTTTTGCCACCGCCAAAAAGTCTATCAAATATGCCCATGAAATAAGTATTCCTATAAGTTAAGTATCGTTCATTTGGGGACAATGACGCAATTACTTTGTAATGTCTGTTCTGATGGTTTACTCTTAAATACTAGGAGTTTCATTAATAGTTTCCTCTGTAGGAGTGTTACTATCATTATTTTCATTTTTGTCAAATGGTCTCTTGCCAAAAATTTTCTCCAAATCGTCTTTAAAAATAACCTCTTTTTCTAGTAAGCGCTCTGCTAACTCTGTAAGCTTATCCTTATTATCAATTAAAAGCTTAATAGCTCTTTGGTATTGCTCCTCAATGATTTTAGATATTTCTGTGTCAATTTTCTGCGCAGTTTCTTCACTGTAAGGTTTAGAGAAACCGTATTCATTTTGACCAGAAGAATCATAATAGGTAATATTACCAAGAGTGTCATTAAGACCATAGATAGTAACCATTGCTCTAGCTTGCTTAGTTACCTTTTCTAAATCAGATAAAGCTCCTGTAGAAATCTTATCGAACATTACTTTTTCTGCAGCTCTACCGCCCATGGTGGCACACATTTCGTCTAACATTTGTTCTGGTCTAACAATAAGGCGTTCTTCTGGAAGATACCAGGCAGCACCCAAAGACTGACCTCTTGGAACTATGGTTACTTTTACCAAAGGAGCAGCATGTTCTGTCATCCAACTAACGGTAGCGTGGCCTGCTTCATGGTAAGCAATTGTTTTCTTTTCTTCTGGAGTAATGATTTTGTTCTTTTTCTCCAAACCACCAACAATTCTATCTACGGCATCCAAGAAATCTTGCTTAGTTACCGCTTTACGTTCTTTACGTGCAGCAATTAAAGCAGCTTCATTACAAACGTTGGCAATATCAGCCCCAGAGAATCCAGGAGTTTGTTTAGCAAGGAAATCTAAATCCAATGTTTCTGCTGTTTTAATAGGTCTAAGGTGAACCTCAAATATTTCTTTACGTTCCCGGATATCCGGAAGGTCTACATAAATCTGCCTATCAAAACGACCAGCACGCATTAAAGCTTTATCCAAAACATCTGCACGGTTAGTAGCAGCCAATACAATTACGTTAGTGTTGGTGCCAAAACCATCCATTTCGGTCAGTAGCTGGTTTAAGGTATTTTCGCGCTCATCGTTAGAACCTGTAAAATTATTTTTACCTCTTGCCCTACCAATAGCATCTATCTCATCTATGAAAATGATAGCAGGCGATTTATCCTTTGCTTGTTTAAATAGGTCTCTTACTCTAGAGGCTCCTACACCTACAAACATTTCTACAAAATCAGAACCAGATAATGAAAAGAAAGGCACTTTAGCTTCACCCGCAACTGCTTTTGCAAGTAAAGTTTTCCCTGTTCCAGGAGGGCCAACTAAAAGGGCTCCTTTAGGAATTTTACCTCCTAAAGAGGTATATTTATCTGGGTTTCTTAAGAATTCCACAATTTCTTGTACTTCTTCTTTAGCACCTTCTAAACCAGCTACATCTTTAAAAGAAGTTCTAGTGTCTGTTTTTTCATCAAACAACTTAGCTTTAGACTTGCCAATGTTAAATATTTGACCGCCAGCACCACCACCGGCGCCTCCAGACATTCTACGCATTAGATAAATCCAAATTCCAATGATTAAAACAAAGGGAAGTAGAGACAATAGTAAATCTCCAAAAATGTTAGATTCCGTATCAAACTCAACAATAGTATCTAAATTGTTTTCTTTTTTGATGTCTGAAATTTCATTCTGAAAAATTTGTAAATCTCCGTAATCTAAAATATACTGCGGCACCATACCTGCAGACGGAATTAAAGATTTTTCTGACACGCCTTTGTGTATTTCTTTGCTTAGCGCCTCTTGCTTTAAAAATATTTTAGCCTTACGAGTGTTGGTGATGATAACAATTTTATCAATATCTCCATTACGTAAAAACTCTTGCATTTCTGATGTTGTAGTTTTCTCTGTGTTGGAAAAAGCTGCACTACCAAAAAATTGAAAGCCCAAAATTAGGGCAATGATTACACCATATATCCACCAAGAACTAAAACGGGGTTTTTTGGGTGTGTTGGAATTGTTTTCTCTAGCCATTCTTTTTTAATTATAGCTGCTCTCGACCATAGTTACTTTGGCATCTCCCCAAAGACCTTCTATATCGTAATACTCACGAACATGCTTTTGGAATACGTGAACAACAACATTAACATAATCCATTAGTACCCATTCTGCATTATCAGAACCTTCTATATGCCATGGTTTATCCTTAATGGCTTTACTTACGGTTTTTTGAATGGAAGATACTATGGCGTTGACGTGGGTGTTGGATGTTCCGTTACAGATAACAAAGTAGTCGCAAACCGTATTTTCTATTTCTCTTAAATCTAATAGGTTTATATCTATTCCTTTTACATCTTCTATACCTGCGATGATTAAGGCAATCAGTTCATCTGCACTAGCTTTGTTTTTCTGCATCCAATAATTTTAAATTTTTACAAAGTTATTATTTTTTTGTTTTGCTCAATTGAGTTTTTAACATAACATTGAAACTGCAATTAAGAGAACCACATGCAAATAATCAAACTTAGTGCCACGGAATCTACCAATTTGTATTTAAAACAACTTGTTTTGGATGCCCCCGTTTCAGATTTTACTCTGGTAGTTTGTGATGAACAGACTCAAGGAAGGGGGCAAGTAGGAAATATATGGCAGTCTGAACCCTTTAAAAACCTAACATTAAGTGTGTTAAAGAAGTTTGATGCTTTGCATGTAGAGGATTTTTTTTATTTAAATTGTGTGGTGTCTTTAGCAATAGCAAAGACCTTGAAAGACCTGTCAGTTGGGCGTGTCAGGGTAAAATGGCCTAACGACATTATGGCAGGCAATAAAAAAATATGTGGAATTCTCATAGAAAACCTATTGCAAACTGGCCATATTAAAAAATCGATTATTGGTATTGGCTTAAATGTAAATCAAGAATCTTTTAACAATTTGCCCAGTGCAACTTCTGTTTTACTTCAAACTGGCAAGGAAAAGGATAGAGAAGAAGTACTACAAATCCTCATTAAAAATTTAAAGGAGTGTATTACAGACTATCCTGTATCTAAATACGAATTCTTAAAGAAGGAGTATGAAAATTTATTATTTAGAAGAGGGACGGTGTCTACCTTTAAGGACACCCATAAAAAACAATTTAGTGCTGTAATTTTAGGAGTGTCCCTAGAGGGTAGATTGCAATTGCAATTAGAAGACGATAGTATAAAAGACTATGCCTTTAAGGAGGTGCAATTGTTTTACTGACCTATTTTATCCATGTTTGTGGTAAGAGTGTCCATAAAGTTGGTGATAGGCTTTTTTATCATCATAGCCATCATTGCGTTAAATTCGCCCTCAAAACTTAGTGTAACTTCACTTTTACTGGTCGCTATTTCTTCGATGTCTGCCGTTAAGGTAAATGGTAATTTGTCAGAGGCGGCTCCTAGAATTACTTTAGAATTAGGAATCTGCTCTTTTAATCTTAAAATAATCTCTGGCATACCTTTTAAAGCAAACTTAAAAGTGTTTTCGTCTAACACTTCAAATTTGTCAATATTATCTGGCATTAAAACTTTAAAGTTTTTGATGTCTGATAAAAAGATAAACACTTGTTCCGCACTTTGATTTACGGTTTTTTTAGGGGTCTCTATATGCATAATGCTTAGGGTTTCCAATTAGCAGGGGCTTCTCGCCACTCTAAAAGGGTTTTTAGTTGTTCTTCTTTAACGTAATGGGTTTCTGATGCTTGCTCAATTAAATGATGATAATCACTTAATGTATGCAGTTCAAGCTCTGCAGCGTTAAAGTTTTCTGCAGCAGCGGGGAATCCGTAGGTGAATATAGCAAGCATGCCTTTTACTTCTGCACCTGCGTTTTCTAAGGCAGTTACAGCATTTAAACTGCTCTTACCTGTGCTGATTAAGTCTTCTATTACTACTACCGTTTTACCTTTCTCTAAATACCCTTCTATCTGGTTTTGTCTACCATGAGATTTGGGTTCTGGACGTACGTAGACAAAAGGCAAACCTAGCGCTTCTGCTACTAAAATGCCTATACCTATGGCGCCAGTAGCTACCCCAGCAATAACGTCTGGTTTACCATACAATTTTTCAACTTGTTTTGCCATTTCTTCCCTTACGTAATTACGTATTTTAGGGTAAGAGAGTAAAATTCTATTGTCACAATAGATGGGAGATTGCCAGCCAGATGCCCAAGTAAAGGGGTTTTCTGGACTCAACTTAATTGCATTAATTTGCAGCAAAAGTTCGGCAGTTTTTTTAGCACTGTTCTTATCCAAAATCATGCGGCAAATGTATAAAGTTTTTGTGAATGAAGCGCCCCTTTATTTAACCAATAAAAAACCCAAAAATACAACGGTAAGGGTATTTAATATAGAGGAAATTAAAATACAAGATGTTCTTCAGCACTATTTAGATGGTACCTTAAAAGAAACTTATCTTTTAGATCCTAACGGAGCAATTCTGTCAGAATTTACAAAAGAAATACCTTTTGTAGATGCTGCTGGTGGATTGGTTAAAAATCCTAAGGGCAAAGTACTTTTTATATTTAGAAATGGTGTTTGGGATTTGCCTAAGGGCAAGTTAGAAGAAGGAGAGCGTATTGAGGATGCGGCATTACGAGAAGTAGAAGAAGAAACTGGAGTAGCTAATTTAGTTTTAGGCGATTTTTTACAAACTACCTACCATGTTTTTAAGCGAAAAGGAAAGTTTAAGTTAAAGCGGACCTATTGGTACCATATGTCTACGAATTATGATAAAAAACTCGTTCCTCAGCAAGAAGAGGGTATTAGCAAAGTAAAATGGAAAGGGCCTCGTAAGACACGAAAAGCCCTCAAAAATACCTACGAAAACATCAAATTGTTGTTTGATGCTGACTTATTGGATTAACCCTTCTAAATTGTATTTGCCTTTTGTAACACGATAAATAGGATAACTTAAGTGTGCTCTTTCGTATAATTGAGAATGGTTAAAAATATAGTCTAATTGCGCATACCAGTTATTGGCAAAACTTGGTTCCCGTTGTTTTTTGGCCATTAAACTATCTTTTAGGATAGAATTATTTTCTAAAATTTCTAAGGCAGTATCCTCAAATACATAGGGAGAAAATCCTTCCTTCTGCTGTAAAATCGTGTCAAAAAAGTTCCAATTAAAAAAAGAATCTACCGCGGTAGGCTCTAAAACTTCTAACACATATCGTACTCCTAATTGGTTGGTTTTAACCAAAACATCTCCTTTTTCTAAGGCTATGCTTTTGGAGCTCTTGGTCACTCTGGTGTCGTAATGAGGATAATGACCTTCATATGCATTAGAATAAGTTTCATAACTAGCAATCTTGTATGCTTCTACCTCTAAAACAGTATCTTTTGCTATGGTTTGATAGCTAATACCATTTTGTGACAAGCGTTCTAAAACAGTGCTCCAACTCTTTTTAATAAGGTAAGCCGCTGGTACCTCTACCTCTTCTGTGCCTTTATAATAATTGTAATAAGGAACTTGCTTGGTAAACGTAGAATCTCTGTTATACTTTAATCGATTAAAGCCTGTTATGGCGCTAGCGATGGTGTCTGCTTTGTAGCCTTTAAAATTTAGGGTAGTTACTTGGGTGGAATCTAGTTCCCAACGCAAAGGATATTTCTCTAAGGTTAAAGCTGTTTGTTGAGCTTCCTTTCGCAGATTTTTAATTTTTTTGTGATGCTCCTCTGTTAGAACTACTAATTGTTTCATAAGCTCATATGTTCCTTCTACCCGTTGTTTATAAGGTTTTAGCATATGTGTTTCTACCATTAAGCCTAACGTATTCCAAAGGGTGGTGTACCCGGTGGAGTATCTTGGATTATCCAGAAATTGGGAAAAACCAGTTTCTGGAGGTTTGTTAAATACATTTACATAAGGGGTAATATCCCATTTATGTACAGCTAATTTTTGTTCTAATTGTGGCATTAGCGTGCTATGTAAAAAATCGCCAGCGGCACCTCCAAGTTTGTTGTGTTGGGTAAATAAATGTGTTAAAGTATATTGATAATCTGCACCATTACTTACATGGTTATCAACAAAAACATCTGGTTTTACCATGTGGAATATTGTGGCAAAAGTAGCGGCGTTTTTGGTGTCCATTTTTATAAAGTCCCGGTTTAAATCAAAATTACGGGCATTGCCTCTAAACCCGTATGCCTTGGGGCCATTTTGATTGGCTCTACTAGTACTATTTCTGTTGAGCATACCACCCACGTTGTAAACTGGAATGGTTGTTAGAATGGTATTTTTAGGAGTAGGTATTTTATTATTAGCTAAATCTCTAAAAAGCATCATAGAGGCATCTATACCATCACTTTCTCCCGGATGTATACCGTTATTTATAAGTAAAATGGTTTTGTCTTCCTGAAGTTTTTTAAAGTTGAAGTTGCCATCGGGATTGTAAGTAACTAAATGAAGGGGTTTGCCACTATCTGTAGCACCAATGTTTTGGACATGTATTTCTGGGTATTCTTTAGCTAGATTTAAATAGAAATCTATGACCTCCTGGTAGGTGGCAGTTTCCGTTCCACCGCTATTTTCAAAGGTGGTTTTAAACGTTTGCTCGTTCTTTTCCGTTTGTTCATCACAAGCAATAAGAATCAAAAAAACAATTAAACTAAGTGAGCGCCAAACCAATTTCATTTAAAAAAATTAAAGAGTTGTGACGCTAAATTAGCTATTATGCCTTACGAAGCCATATTTAATACAGACAAATCATTAATGTCTAATTTATAGATAGGTTTCGTAAGAAAATCTATACGATGCTTGGTGTTTTCTGAGAAATAATGCCATTTATCCCGGTCAGCCTTATCAATAGAGGAGGTAATAATTTTAATATTTATGAGCTTATCTATAGGTAGGGCTATAAATTCTTCTAAAAATGTCCATCCATCCATGATAGGCATATTTATGTCTAGGAAAATAAGGTTAGGAATGCTTTTATTTTGCTCAATAATTAGTTTAATAGCAGCAAGCGCATCAGCTCCGTTGCCAAAATCATCTATTTCTATAGCAAGTTGAAATTTGCCTAATATTTTTTTGAGTCCAAAGACGGTAATCATATCATCGTCTACTATAAATACTTTATTGTTCTCCATGTTTAAAAATGATGCTAAATGTTGCTCCTTCATTAATTTCACTACATACCGCTAACTTTGCTCCCATAGCTTCTGCTTGGTTTTTAGCAATGAATAAACCGATGCCTTTTGCATCTGGATTATCATGAAACGTCTTATACATACCAAATAACTTATCTTGATGTTGGTAAATGTCAAATCCTAAGCCGTTATCTGTAACATTAAGGAGTACTTTACTTTCAGTAATACTACTTTTTATGTCTATAACCAATGGCTTATCTGGATGTCTATACTTTATGCTATTGCTTATAAATTGGGTGATGATATTTTCTAGATATTGTGGAACAGCTTGTACTACAATAGTATCATCTATGGTAACCTTTACATTTATGTCGGAATCTAAAATTTGTGTCCTTAAATTATTAAGTGCCTTGATGGTAGCTTCATAGAGATTTATAGGCTCCTTCTCTAATTTTAAATTGGCATTAATTTCTAAAACTTCATTAAGGTGTTCCAAGGTTTCTGATAATTTGCTAGCTGTTTCCGTTAACATGTCCATTAATTTTTGCTTCTCTATACCATCACTCTCAATATTTAAGAAATTTAATAGCATGGTAAAGTTGGCAGAATGCGAACGGATATTATGGCTAACAATATGGGCGAAATTGAGAAGCTTTTTATTTTGAACCGCAGTTACTTTAATTAACTCTTGCAGTTCTGCTTCTTTACTTACCACATCAGAAATATCTAAACTGATACCTATTAAACCCTTTACTCTTCCTTTAATATCTAGTAGTGGCAACTTAGAGGTTAAAAAAGATAAGCTTTCTCCTGTGGCATTGCGGTAGGTAAACCTTTTGCCCAACATAGGCTCTTTGCTTTCCATTACGTCAAGGTCTTCCTTCCTTAAAATTTGTGCTAGTTCTGGCTCAAATAAGTCAAAATCATTTTTTCCTAGTATCTCTTCTTCCGTTTTATTAAAAAATTTACATTCTTGTTGGTTAATCATAACCTTTCTAGATTCTAAATCTTTAATATAGATACTAACAGGTAGGCTGTCTATCAGCGTACGTAATAACTTTTCGTTTTCTACAATCTGTATTTTTGCATTTACTTGTTCACTTACATCTTGCACGGTTCCCACGAGCTTTACCACTTTTTTGTTTTGTGTTATTGGCCTACACGCGGTTATAATATGTTTTTTAACGCCTTTGGCGCTATTAATTTTCATGGTTTTATGCCAAGTAATCCCTATTTCTGCACTGGTTTTGTATAGGTTTTTCATGGATTCTTTGGCTTCTTCACCATCATAAAATTTAATGAAGTTCTCTACGGTGGGTTCAAAATCTAAAGGTACATCATAAATATCTTTAGTGGTTTTAGACCATGTAATGGTTTTAGAGAACATGTCGTACTCCCAAATACCCACTTTAGAAATTTCGCTTTGTATGTTTAGTAAATTGTCTAGCTTATCGTATTTAAGATTAGTTTGTAGTTCTTGGGTAATGTCTTCAATTTTTAGAACTGTTCCTAAAAGCTCCATGTCATCAGATAACCAAGGCGAGAAATCCCATTTAAAATATTGGTGCTCATTATGGTCGCAAATACCTTGTTTGTGAATTCCTTTAAGTACGTCTTCAAAAATTTCTTTCTGTTGCTCGCATTGCTCCCCCTTAAATATCTCTGTTAAGTGCAAGCCAATAAAAGAATCTCCCTTAAAACCATAGAATTTTGCCCACTTTTTGGTGGCTTCAACTAACACGCCATCAGTGTTAATCATTGCCATCATAATAGGCAATTCCTTTATGGAATAAGAGTTAATAGTAGCTTTCAAAGTGTTTGGTGTTAATCGCACAAATACAAGAAATTTCTTACAATACTATAAATATAGTACTACAGAAAAGACTTTTTGTTGTGTAGCTACAAAAAAATGTGGTTTTTCCTTTAAATCCTGCTCATTCTGATTGAAAGGAGATATGCTATAGGTGAATGGTTGTTAACTAAGGTTGAGCTGTATAGCGAACGGTATCTGGTACCAACCCTGTATAATTTCCCCCATTTCGTATTACATCTCTAACTATAGAACTACTAATGTAAGACTTGCCAGAAGAGGTGAGCAAAAAAACCGTCTCTATTTCTGATAATTTTCTATTGGTGTGAGCAATAGCTTTTTCGAACTCAAAATCAGCAGGATTTCTCAATCCTCTTAAAATGAAATTAGCATTAATGCTTTTACAGAAATCCACTGTTAAACCCTCATAGGTCAGCACTTTTATTTTGGGTTGGTCCTTAAACGCTTCTTCTATAAATTTCTGACGCTCTTCTAAACTAAACATATACTTTTTGTCTGCATTAATACCAATAGCAATGATTAACTCATCAAAAAGGGTAATACCTCTTTGGATAATATCATAATGTCCTAAGGTAAGAGGGTCAAAGGACCCTGGAAATATAGCGCGTCTCATTTGTTGTAAATCGTTGGCTTAAAAGTAACGATTATTCTCTACTTTAAAGCCTCTGTAATTGCACTTTCAAAAAGTTGAGCTAGACTTATGCCTGCAGCTTGTGCTTGTTGCGGTAAAATGCTTTCTTCTGTTAATCCAGGTGTCGTATTTACTTCTAATAAATAAGGTTGGTCCCCAATAAAAATAAATTCACTTCTGGTGTACCCTTTTAGTTTTAATACTTTATAAATTTTGGTGGCTACACTGGCCACATTTTGTAGCTGAATATCTGATATTCTTGCTGGCGTTATTTCTTGAGATTTACCTTCGTATTTAGCTTGGTAGTCAAAAAAATCGTTCTCAGAAACTATTTCAGTAACTGGTAGTACTTTAATTTCATCCTTATACGTAATTACGCCCACAGAGACTTCTGTACCTTCTAAAAAAGACTCTATTATAATTTCATCATCTTCTTTAAACGCCATTACAATCGCGATAGCAATATCTTCTTTCTTATGTACTTTAGAAATTCCAAAACTACTACCTGCCTTATTTGCTTTTACAAAACATGGTAAGCCTACTGTCTCTACAATACCCTCTACATCTATAACGTCTCCTTCGTTTAAAGGGTAAGATTTAGCACATTTAATTCCATACGGTTTTAAGGTGCTTAGTAAATCACGTTTATTAAAAGTTAGAGCCGCCTGGTACGCATTACAGGCGGTTTGTGGTAATTGTAGTAGCTCAAAATATCCTTGTAATAGGCCATCTTCTCCTGGAGTACCATGGATGGCGTTAAAAACACAATCAAAAGTAATCTTGCCACTAGGTAATTCTAAAGAGAAATCGTGTTTGTCAATCTCATACTTTTTGCCACTAATATCTTGGTGATACCAAGAATTTTTTGTGATAACAATGCCGTAGGTATTGTATTTGGTAGTGTCTAAATGCTTCATTACAACACTTCCACTTTTCATGGAGATTTCTTTTTCGCTAGAAAAACCACCCATGACAACAGCTATATTTATTTTCATTCCTTAGAATTAATGTGGTGGCAAAGTAAATAAAAAAAGAGGGCGTTTTTCTATATTTGTCCGCAAACAACTTCTTATGAAGGATTTTATTGACTTTTTAAAAAGCAAGACGTTTTTAATACAGTTGGCTATTGCATTGGTGTTAATAGTGTTATTAGTGTTTGTAATCTTAGGCTGGTTAAAAAGCACTACCAATCATGGCGAGTTTGTACAGGTGCCAGACTTTTCTAAAATGTCTGTGATGGATATGCGTAAAACAGCAGAAGAAGCAGGATTGCGTTATGAGGTTTTAGATTCTACCGATTATAACCCAGAATATCCAAGATTTTCCATATTAGAACAAAACCCTAAGGCTGGATCCAAAGTAAAACATAACAGAAAAATATATTTTACGGTAAACCCTTCTGGTTATAAAAAAGTATCTGTGCCTAAAATTATACAAGTTACTCGCAGAAACGCTACTGCCATGCTCCGTGCAGTTGGTTTAGATGTGCAACGTGTAACCTACATAGACGAACTTGGTAAAGACATGGTATACCGTGTAAAATACAAGGGAAAAGATATAAGTCCTGGAGAAAAATTGCCAAAAACCTCCAAAGTGGAGCTTATTTGTGGTAACGGTACTATCCCAGAAGAGATTTTAGCTACGGAGTCTGACCAATAATGTATATGGAAGAAGAGGAAGATTTTGGGCCTAACCAAGACGATTTATACGAACACCATAAGTTTGTAGCTTCTAAAGGACAAGAACCACTAAGAGTGGATAAGTTTTTAATGAATTTTATAGAAAACGCCACCCGCAATAAAATTCAACAAGCTGCTAAAACAGGAAACATTTGGGTAAATGACACTCAAGTTAAGCAAAATTATAAAGTTAAAGCGGGGGATGTTGTAAAAGTGTTATTTGAGCATCCGCCGTATGAATTTTTGCTAACCCCAGAAAACATTCCGCTAGATATTGCTTATGAGGATGATGAGGTTTTGGTCGTCAATAAAGAACCAGGGATGGTAGTGCATCCTGGACACGGAAATTATTCTGGCACTTTAATTAATGCTTTAGTTTATCACTTTGAAAATTTGCCAGATAATAGTTCTGGCAGACCGGGGTTGGTACACCGTATTGATAAAGATACTTCTGGATTGCTAGTTGTAGCTAAAACAGAACATGCTATGACGCATCTGGCAGAGCAATTTTTTAATAAAACTACAGAACGGGAGTATGTAGCCCTTGTTTGGGGTAATGTGGTAGAAGATCAAGGCACTATAGAAGGGAATCTGGCACGCAATCCAAAAAACCGATTGCAAATGATGGTTTTTCCAGAAGGCGATGTTGGTAAAGAAGCGGTAACGCATTATAAAGTTTTAGAACGATTTGGTTATGTAACCCTAGTGTCTTGCAAATTAGAGACAGGAAGAACACACCAAATTAGGGTGCACATGAAGTATCTAGGTCATCCTTTATTTAATGATGAGCGTTACGGCGGAGATAAAATACTTAAGGGTACAACCTATACCAAATACAAACAGTTTGTAGACAACGCCTTTAAATTATTACCAAGACAAGCTTTACACGCAAAGACTTTAGGATTTGTACACCCTACTACAGCAAAGGCGCTAAGATTTGATTCTGAAATACCGGCAGATATGCAAGCGTGCATAGAAAAATGGCGCTCCTACAGCAAAAACAGTATAGAAGAATCATAAAGATTTTCAATTCTGCTATTGAAAAGAGCATTGCAGCAAGCATTTTGTCTTTTTAAAAAGCAATGTATTTTTACCCAAAGTTTAGACACTATGAAAATTGTAATTTCTCCTGCAAAGTCATTGGATTTTGAAACACAGTTGCCCACTAGTAAACACACAGAACCTGTATTTTTAGAAGAAGCAAGTAAGTTAAACTCGGTATTGGCAAAGAAAAAACCAAACGCTTTATCAGAGTTGATGCATATTAGTGATAGTTTGGCGCAACTTAATTGGGAACGCAATCAACAGTTTTCTACACCTTTTACTCCGGAGAATGCAAGACCTGCAGTTTATGCATTTAATGGCGATGTGTATCAAGGATTAGATATATATACTCTTCCAGAAAACAAAATAGATGCTCTACAGCAAAAACTTCGCATCTTATCTGGCTTATATGGGATTCTAAAACCTTTAGATTTAATGCAGCCTTACCGTTTAGAAATGGGTACTCAGTTAAAAGTAGGGCGCAAAAAGAATTTGTATGAGTTTTGGAAAGAAACGCTGACACAGCATTTGAATGACGAGTTGGTAGAAGACGAATTATTTATCAATCTAGCAAGCAACGAGTACTTTAAAGCAATTGATACTAAAACTTTAAAAGTACCTGTAATCTCTCCGGTATTTAAAGATTGGAAGAATGATAAATTGAAGATTATTAGCTTTTATGCAAAAAAAGCTAGAGGCTCTATGGTGCGTTATATAATAGATAATGATGTGGAAACGCTAGACCAATTAAAAGGCTTTGACTATGATGGATACCAGTTTAGCCAAGAACATACCCTTAAACCTAATGAACCTGCATTTATCCGGTAGACTAAATTGCAATTTATACCGTTCTTATAGTATATAGAAAACTATGAGAAAGCTTATTTTGTCATTGGTAGTTGTTGCAGCCATTGCAGCATGTAATGATAGGGATGATAATTTAGAAGGTGTAGATCTGCGTATTCAAAATAGTAGTTCTACTAATTTTACAACGGTTACCGTTGGGGATGAGCGACTAGTTTTTGAAAATGTTGTTTCAGGTGGTTATTCTGATTATCAAGAAGTAGTAAGGGCTTACCAACAAGACACAGTACACGTAGTTGCAGATTCTTTAGATTTACGTTTTGTTCCAGAAATACAGACAGATTCTCTTCCTTTAGGAGTTTATACTTACGAGTTGTCTATTTCGGATGAAGGGGAACTGCAGTTTCAATTTAAAATTGATTAATCCTATATTAATAGTATAACCTGTATTTTTCTACGATGGTTATCTCTACTATGAGCTTTTTTCTTCCTGCGCCAAACACTTATCGGTAATTTTATCTTCTCTTATATTCACATCCCTTTTACCTACACGTAAACTAATATTTATTTTTTTATAATCATCATAAATTAATGGCACTACAACGTTTTAGTTTGTGATTTTTTTAGTTTAAATGATAGTTTTGTGAAAAATATTCATTACTTAAAGAATTATACTATACCACATACACTAACTATTAACTAATTCTAAAATTTAAGAAAATCAATGGAAATTAAAAAGGTTCTTGTTGCGAATCGCGGTGAAATCGCCATCCGTATTTTTAGAGCATGTGCAGAAATCGGATTGCAAACTGTAGGTATTTATACTTATGAGGATAGATACTCTCTGCATCGGTACAAGGCAGACGAAGCGTATCAAGTTGGGGAAGATGATGAGCCTTTAAAACCTTATTTGGATATAGACGCTATCATCAATATCGCAACAGCTAACGGTGTAGATGCTATACATCCTGGATACGGATTCTTGTCAGAAAATGCAGAATTCGCTCAAAAATGTGCAGATAATAATATCATTTTTGTAGGGCCAAAAGTTTCGGTATTAAAAGCATTAGGTGATAAGATTACGGCTAAGGAAGTAGCAGTATCTCAACAAGTGCCCATTATCCAAAGTAGTAGTGAAGATTTAACTACTCTAGAAATTGCTCTAGAAGAAGCAGATACAATTGGTTATCCTGTTATGCTAAAAGCGGCTTCTGGCGGTGGTGGCCGGGGCATGCGTGTAATACGTACTGCAGACGATTTAAGAAAAGGCTATCCAGAAGCGCAAAGAGAAGCCTTGAAAGCTTTTGGAGATGATACTGTTTTCTTAGAAAAGTTTGTAGAAAATCCAAAGCATATAGAGGTGCAAATTGTGGCAGATACGCATGGGAACATGGTGCATTTATTTGAGCGCGATTGTTCCGTACAGCGTAGATATCAGAAGGTTATTGAGTTTGCGCCTTCTTTAGGCTTACCACAAACTACAAGAGATAAATTATACGAGTATGCCATAAAAATTTGCAAGGCGGTAGATTACAATAACATTGGAACGGTAGAATTTTTAGTAGACGAAGATGGTAGCATTTATTTTATAGAAGTAAACCCTCGTATACAAGTAGAGCATACCGTAACAGAGGAGATTACCAAAATAGATTTGGTTAAAGCTCAATTATTTATTGCTGGTGGCTATAAATTGGCAGACCAGCAAATAAAAATTAAAGACCAAGCCTCTGTAGTAGCCACTGGTTATGCTTTGCAATGTAGGGTAACCACGGAAGACCCTACCAACGATTTTAAGCCAGATTATGGTATTGTTACTACATACCGCAGTGCATCTGGGCATGGCATACGCTTAGATGCAGGTAGTATTTACCAAGGGGTCCGTATTTCGCCATTTTTTGATAGTATGTTGGTAAAAGTTTCTGCTTCTAGTAGAACCTTAGATGGCTGTTGTAGAAAAATGCGTAGAGCATTGGCAGAATTTAGAATTAGAGGGTTAAATACTAATATTCCGTTTTTAGATAACATTCTATTACATCCTACCTTTAGACAGGGAGAGGTAACGGTAAACTTTATTAAGAACGAACCCAGCTTATTTAAAATCAGAGAGTCTAGAAACCGTGCCAATAAGTTGGTAGGTTATTTGGCAGAAACTATAGTAAATGGCAATCCAGATGTTAAAAAAGTAGATAAGGACCGCGTTTTTACAAAGCCACAAATACCGAGTTTCCCTAAAAACCAACCTTACCCTAAAGGTACCAAAGACTTATTAACAGAATTAGGTCCAGAAGGTTTTGCTAATTGGCTTAAAGACCAAAAGCAAGTACATTTTACAGATACTACCTTTAGAGATGCGCACCAGAGCTTATTAGCCACACGAATGCGTACTATAGATATGCTAAAAGTGGCAGAAGGTTATGCAAAGAATCATCCAGAAATCTTTTCCATGGAAATTTGGGGTGGAGCTACGTTTGATGTTTGCCTTAGATTCTTAAAAGAAAACCCTTGGGAGCGTTTAGCATTGCTGCGAAATGCGATGCCTAATGTATTAACGCAAATGCTTATTCGTGGTTCTAATGGCGTGGGTTACAAGGCGTATCCAGATAACTTAATTGCAAAATTCGTAGAAAAATCTTGGGAAACAGGTTTGGATGTCTTCAGAATTTTTGATTCGCTAAATTGGATGCAATCCATAGCGCCATGTATTGAACACGTGCGTAAGCATACGGGTGGTTTGGCAGAAGCTTCTATTTGTTATACGGGCGATATCTTGAATCCGGAAAAATCTAAATATGACCTAAAGTATTATGTGCAGTTGGCTAAAGATATAGAAAATGCCGGTGCACATATATTAGGCGTAAAAGACATGGCAGGGTTGTTAAAACCTCAAGCTGCGTTTGAGTTGATTTCTGCATTAAAATCAGAACTAAATATTCCTATACATTTACATACCCACGATACTTCTTCTGTACAAGCAGCCATGTATTTAAAAGCTATAGAAGCAGGTGTGGACGTTGTAGACGTGGCACTTGGGGGCTTATCTGGCTTAACAGCACAGCCAAACTTCAATTCTATGTTAGAGATGCTTCGCTTTACGGAACGTGAAAATAAAATGAACCGTGAAAAATTGGCAGAGTATTCTAATTACTGGGAAACCGTTCGTACGTATTATTATCCATTTGAATCTGGATTAAAAGCAGGAACAGGAGAAGTGTATACTCATGAAATTCCTGGCGGACAATATTCCAATCTAAAAGGGCAAGCTATAGCTTTAGGGTTAGAGAATAAATTTCCGGAGGTAACTAAAATGTATGCTGAGGTCAACGAACTTTTTGGAGACATTATTAAAGTAACACCAAGCTCTAAAGTGGTGGGTGATATGGCGCAATACCTTATCAGCAATGGATATTCTGTTAAAGACGTATTAGAAAGAGGGGATAGCATTTCTTTTCCTGAGTCCGTAAAGAGTTTTTTTAGAGGCGATTTAGGGCAGCCTACAGGTGGTTTTCCTAAACGTCTACAAGAGATTGTTCTAAAGGATGAAAAACCATATACGGATAGGCCCAATGCACATTTGGAACCTGTAGATTTTGATGAGGAATTTAAAGTGTTTCAGGCCAAGTACACCAAGGGAATGGGACGGGAATTAGAGATGACAGATTTCTTGTCATATCAGTTGTATCCAAAAGTATTTGAAGATGCCTACCAGCACCATCTCTTATATGGTAATGTTATGGTTATTCCTACCAAAAACTTTTTCTACGGAATGGAGATTGGGGAAGAAATAATGATAGAGATGGATAAAGGTAAAACCATCTTAGTACAACTTATGCTTGTTGGCGAGCCAGATTCTAGTGGTAATGTCAATTTGTTTTTTAAAGTCAATGGGCAATTACGTAATGTAGTTGTTAAAGACAAGAGTATAAAGGTAGACAAGCAAGAAAACAAAAAGGTAGATGCTAATAATCCCAAAGAAATTGGCTCGCCATTGCAAGGTTTACTAAGTAATGTACTAGTTAAAAATGGGCAAGAGATTAAAAAGAATCAGCCTTTGTTCATTATAGAAGCAATGAAAATGGAAACAACGGTTACAGCTCCGGAAGAGGGTGTTGTAGACCGTGTTGAATTGCCTAGCGGTACTTTGGTCAATGGTGACGACCTTGTACTTATTTTAAAGTAATATTGGTTCTGGGTCGGTTTTTCTGGCCCAGAATTATTCTTGTATTTTTAGGACAAACCTGTACCATTGTCTAAGCCCTTTTTACATACCCATCCTTATCCACCTTTCTTATTCAAGGGTGTAGAAAAATTAATTGTTGGGACATTGCCACCACCGAGATTTACAACGGGGCTTTTAAAAGAAGGCGATGTGGATTTTTGTTATGGCAGTAGAGATGGTCAACTTTGGCCAATTTTAGACCGTATTTTTCATTTAGATTTATTGTTTGAAACTACGGAAGCGGCCGTACAACAGCGTAAAGAATTTTTACGTGAGCAGAAGATTGGTGTTTGTGATATTGTTGCGAGTGCAGAAAGAGAAAAAGTGGATGCCTCTGACCTTGGTATGCAAAATGTGCAATTGAGAGATTTATTGGGGTATTTGAAAGAATATACTACGGTAAACACGCTACTTTTTACCGGTGGTAATAGCAAAAATGGTCCCGAGTATTTTTTTAGGAGATTGCTTAAGACAAATAATTTACGACTACAAGTAGTGGATAGTTCGGTGCCTAGAATACATCAGTTTGTACACCCAAGCACACAAGTAAATATACAAACGGTTAGCCTAACAGCTCCTAGCGGTACTGCTAACAGGGCAGTGGGCAGCTTGCCATTGTACAAAGAATTAAAGCGTAAAAATCCAAGTTTTAATACTCTAGATTTTCGCGTACTCCAATATGCAAAGTTCTTTTAGCATCATATTGTAAGGTTAAATCCTTAAACTGCATCAATCTAAAAGTAAAAAAATAAATATACTTTATAAAAGCAAGTGCTATTGTTAGGTTTGTATGGTGGTGCTAACAAATTGTTATAGTACAGCAATCCATGGTTTAAATGGTCTTATTTAACGACCTTTGAAGGGTTTCATAATTAAAATTTTATCCAGCTATATGAATAAAATGCGGCAAACAAAACGATTGGCAGAATTTCAAAAGTCGGTCACCAACAGATACAATATCTACAATAGCCTATTTCTTAGTCTGCCTTATGCAGACATGGAAAATGTAGCAACCCTTGTTCCTTTGTTATTTGAGCAGTGTGAGAAAGGCTTAAATGCGGGTAAAAAACCAGAAGAAATATTAGAAAATTTCTTTACTGGCGTTGCAGGAATTACAGACGAGAAACAACGAATAGATTTCATGTTTCGTATTATACAGTACGTAGAACGCCAAGTGGTGTTGTATGATAGTGTAGAAGATGCCGCATTTCCAAAATTGCAAAAATATACCAACTCACTTGGAATTAAAGATTATTTTGAGCTGGTAGACCAAAATAAGAATTGGGATAAAATCTCTAAAAAGCTATCTACTTTTAGTGCAAGAATAGTACTTACGGCGCACCCAACCCAATTTTATACACCGGCGGTTCTAGATATCATTTCAGAATTAAGAAAAATGATAGAAGATAACCGTATTAATGATATTGATACCACTTTGCAGCAATTAGGATTAACTTCTCTGGTAAACTCCAGAAAGCCTACGCCTTTAGACGAAGCAAAAAACATTATCCACATCCTTAGAAATACGTATTACGATGCTATTGGAGAAATGTTTCAAGACATTAAAAAGAGTATTAGGGATGAGAAATTTGATAATTACGACATTATAAAATTAGGTTTTTGGCCTGGCGGAGACCGGGATGGTAACCCATATGTAACAGAAGATATCACCAAAAAAGTAGCAGACGAATTGCGCCTTACTTTAATGAAGTGTTATTATAATGACATTAAAGTGCTACGGAAAAAACTAACGTTCCGTGGGTTGGCTGAGCCGTTAGAATTGTTAAGTGATAAGCTCTATAAGGCTATGTTCCAAACTGAATTTTTGGTGAGCTATGAAGAAATCATCCAAAGTCTAGAGCAGGTTAAAGATGTACTTGTTAATGATTATCATGGGTTATATTTAGAAGATTTAACTAAGATGATAGATAAGGTGCACATATTTAAAGTGCACTTCGCAACGCTAGATATTCGCCAAGACCATAGTAAACATTACTTAACAGTCACAGAGGTACTTAAAAAGCATGGTGTAATTAAGGAAAGTCTTGAAGAATTATCGCAGGAGGAATTAATTAATTGTTTGCTTAAAAAAGATATCACTGTAAATGAGAGCGATTTTACGGAAGACATTGTGGTGCAAACCCTGACTAATATTTCTCACTTAAAGGAAATACAAAATAGAAATGGAGAGGCAGGCTGTAATCGCTACATCATAAGTAATAGCGAAGATATTTTTTCCGTACTATTCGTTTTTGGTTTGTTTAGATGGTGTGGTTGGAAAGCAGAGGATATAACTTTTGATATTGTTCCGTTGTTTGAGACCATGAAAGGAATGGATGCTTCTGAAGAAGTAATGCAAGCCCTATTTGATATACCAATGTACAAAGAACACCTAGCACGTAGAAAAGACGTACATACTATTATGTTGGGCTTCTCTGATGGTACAAAAGATGGCGGGTATTTAAAAGCCAACTGGTCTATTTTAAAAACCAAAGAAACTTTAAGTAAGGTGTGTAAGAAAAACGGCATCAAAGCTATTTTCTTTGATGGTAGAGGCGGACCGCCAGCACGTGGTGGTGGTAAAACACATCGTTTCTATGCCGCACAAACCAAGGATGTTGCCAACCATGAAATTCAATTAACCGTACAAGGACAAACCATTACAAGTACGTTTGGTACCAAAGAGCAGTTTAAACACAATGCGGAACAATTACTTACCGCTGGGCTAAGCAACAACCTGTTTGGAAAAGAACACAAAATTTCTGGGGAGCAACGTAGGTTAATAGAAAAACTTTCTCAGCTTAGTTTTAATAAATATGACGCGTTAAAACAACATGAAAAGTTTATACCTTATTTGGAGCATAGAAGTACGTTAAAATATTACACCAAGGCAAATATTGGTAGTAGACCAGGAAAACGTGGTAATAAAAAGCAACTGACGTTATCTGACCTTAGGGCGATTTCCTTTGTTGGTTCTTGGAGCCAGTTAAAGCAAAATGTACCAGGCTATTTTGGATTGGGTACGGCCATTGCACAGCTTAAAGAAGAAGGTAAGATGAACGATGTGAAAAAGCTGTTCAAAGAAGTGCCTTTCTTTAGAGCCTTGATGATGAATAGTATGATGTCTTTGGCAAAAACCAACTTCAATTTAACCAGTTACATGAAGGAGGATAAGGAGTTCGGTGATTTTTGGAAGATTCTACACCAAGAGTTTGAATTGTCTAAAAAGATGCTATTGCAAATTTCTGGACATAAAATCTTAATGGAAGACGAGGCGGTTTCTAGAGAATCCGTTAAGATTCGTGAGAAAATTGTTCTGCCGTTATTGGTAATTCAGCAGAATGCGCTCTTCCATATAACCAAAGATTCTGAATATAAAGAGTTGTATGAGAAGATAGTGACACGTAGTCTCTATGGTAATATTAATGCCAGTAGAAACTCGGCTTAAAATATAGAAAAAGCCCCTGAGAAATCAGGGGCTTTCTTATGCACAAAAAGGGGTTTTATTATCCTTTGTTCTGTTGCTTTTTAACGGTATCCTCGTCAATATCAAAATCGTTAGTTTTGATGTTGGTATTCCCAGTTGGGTTGGTAGGATTTGTTTGTTCTACTCTTCTTTTAAACTTCTTCTTATCTTCAATAATTCCCATAGTATTTTTTTTAAATTAATAACTATTGAGAATGTACTAAAAGCTTGAGCTAAACTCCGTTAATAGCCTTCTAAAACTATGTTATTGGGTGTTAATGCGTTACAAATAATTGCTTTAGCGCTAACCTTAGGCAAGATTCAACGCTTTAAAGTCTATTTATTATTGCAAGGGTGTGCTTAGTATGTTGTAAAAAGCACGAATTCCGTAGGCCAATTGTCCAATTTTTAAATTCTCATTTGGGCTATGCTGGTTGTTATCAGGATTTACCATAGGAACAATAAAAGCTGGAATCTTTAATTCGTTTATAAATGGCGAAATAGGGACTGTACCACCCATTATGCGTATTTGTACCACATCTTGCCCAAAGGTGCTTTGTAGGGTATTGGCTAGGAACACCCCGTAAGTATTGTCCAAATCTGTACGAAAAGCATCGGTAACCCCACGTTCGGTAATGGTAATCAATTTGTCAAATTGTAAACGCTCCGCATTTGTAGGTACGTGGTCAAGGACTTTAAAGCCTTGTTTGGCAATGTGTTCTTTTACTAATTTTTTTAGTCGGTTGCCATTACTCTCTGGTACTAAGCGTAAGTCCAATTCGGCCGTAGCACTTTCTGGAACAATAGTTCTGGCGGCATCGCCTGTCCATCCAGAGCTTAGACCACGAATGTTTAAACTAGGGAACTGTAAAGACTCTTGATAATAACTGCCAACTTTTTCCGCTGTTTTAAACTGAAGTTTTTCTTTGATTACAGCATCGTCATCCGGCACTTTTTTCAAAACTGCTTGGATGTCATCATTTATAAAAATTCCATCATAGTACCCAGGAATGGTCACTTTGCCGTCCGTATCCTTCATACTTGCTAATAGATGGGCTAACTGGAATCCAGGATTGGGAGCATAGTTTCCATAATGGCCACTATGTTGGGGTTTTATTGGTCCGTAGGTAGTTAAACTTAATGTGGTTATACCGCGGCAACCGTAAACCATAGTAGGTAATCCAGAGCCATGGCTTGGCCCGTCTGAAATCACTAAAAAATCGGCAGCCAGTAGTTCTCTATATTGCTTTACCGCGTTAGGAAGGCTTTTGCTACCTTTTTCTTCTTCGCTATCTAAAATAATTTTGATGTTGTACGGAAATTCCTTGTCATCTTTTTTAAGTAAATCCAAGGCATGCAAAAACATCACTATGGGTCCTTTATCATCAGAGGTAGAACGGCCAAACAGGCGCCAATCATAATTTATATCCTCATTTAGCGCAGAAAAATCTACAGTTTCAAAACCATTCTCAACAGGTTTCTTAAGAACCGTTTTGTACGGGTTTGGTTGGTCCCACTTATTGGCATCAACACCTTGGCCGTCTAAATGCATATAAAATAAGATGGTGGTTTTGCCATCTTTCATTGGGGTGTTGGCAAAAAATAGCGGTAAACCTTCTGTGTCTAAGATAGCCGAATTAAATCCACGTTTATCAAACTGTTTTTTTAACCAAAAGAGATTGTTGTCTATATCATCTGGGTTTAGGGCATCATTGGGTATGGCTACAAATTCACGTAAATCTGTAATGGCAAGGGCAACCTCAGATTTTACTTTTGTAGAATCTTGGGCGGCTATTGGGACATAAAGTAAGATTAGTAAAAGGAAATTTAAAACTCTCATAAATACGCTTTACATTAGTTGTAAATCTAATTAAACTTACCATAATAAATTCTCATCAATGAAGTCTTTTTCTTTTACGCTAGTATTTAAACTAGTTATAGCTATTTCAATATTTATAATTGCTGGTTGTTCAAAAGATGAAACGGTGGATGTTGAAATGGTAGAAAGTGGGAACTTAGAAGTTACGGTGCAAGTATCAAAAGATAGTCGTGAACCAAATGCTATCGTAACATTATTGCAAACCAAGGAATCAAAAAAAACTGATACTAATGGGGTTGCAACTTTTACCGACCTTTTAATAGGAAGTTATGATGTTTTGGTGGAAATTGATGAAAATTCTCAAAATTATAATGAAGACTTTGTGTACAGTTACGAAAGTGCAATAGTCACCGCTGGTGCTACAACTTCTATAGAAATAACAATTTTAAAGGGGGCTGATCCGATTGGGGAGAGTGAAGTAGAAATCGACTCTCTTTTAGAGTTTATGTACAACCGTTTAAAACTCATATATACTACTGAATTTGGTGATTTAAATTGGATTTGGGGAGATTTGGGCACTGGAACTATTACATATAAAAACACATACAATCAAGTATTGGAAGAAGTGGATAGTTTTCAATTGACACCAAATAATCCTGTCGTAGAAGAGGTTTGGAATAATCACTATCAATTTATGTATCAGATTAATCAAACCTTAAAAACTGTCTTAGATAATAACTATTATTCAGAATCAGGAAAACAAACTCCTGCTATTTTGGCTGAATTGAGATTTATGAGGTCCTTAGTTTATTCTAATTTATTAGTACTATATGGAAATCCAGTTCTAGTTACGGAAGATACAACCGTAGAAGGTCCTTTTGTAAACGATAGGGATGGGATTAAAGATTTGATTATTTCGGATTTAAACTTTGTGATTTCTAGTTTAGAAGAAGGTAATAATGGCAAGTATGTAGCAAATGTGAATGCTGCAAAGTTATTGTTGGCTAAACATTACATGAATGTAGCTGGCTTTCCAGATTTTGAAACAGATAAATTGACTGAAGCTAAAAGTTTGCTAGTTGATTTATTACCAGATGTAATTTTAGAAGATGAGTATAGAGATGTATTTGAAACCTCTAATATTCTAAGTGATGAGGTTTTATTCGCTGTAAATGTTGATGTAAATTCCGATTTGGGAGGTAGAAGTGTAGGGGTGATATATGGACCGCTAGGATATACAAATCTTGATGCTATAGAAATAACTTCCGGATATATTTCTGACTATTTTATGGAAGGTAATTCACCTGCCAGTCCAGTTAACTTTCCACTTGAAATTTCAGATAAACGTTTTAACGAAAATATAGCGACTTTTAAGTTAGAAAATGATACTCAAGTAAATGCCGACAATATTGATGATTGGCGACCTTTGAAAAATATAAAAAACTTTGTTAGTCCTCCTACTTATAATTCCTCGGATATGGATTTAATAATTTTAAGAAGTGCAGATGTTTTATTGACTTATGCAGAGGTGGAGAACAGTCTTAATGGTCCTTCACAGAGCGCTTATGATGCACTACAAAGGTTAATAAGTAGGTCTGTAACAGGACCAAGTACAATATTACAAGCGGGTTTAACTCAACAGGCATTTTTAAATGAAATTTTAAAGCAAAGAAGATTAGAATTTTCTTTTGAAGGTGCTTACAAAAGTGATTTGATAAGGAATGGTTTATTAGAAGAAGCAATTAATGCTTTCAATGATAACTATCCAGAAAGGGCCAAACAATATCAATCTCATGAGTACATTTGGCCTATTCCACAAATTGAAATTAATTACAATCCTGATATTATTCAGAATCCGGGGTATTAGGTTATTACCTAATCCCCTTCACAAACGAATCAATTTCAGTAGTGCCGTGAGTGGTTAAATGTTTTATGAAGGCCGAGCCAATAATAGCCCCTTTAGCTCTAGAAGTGGCAGCCGTAAACGTTTCGTTATTGCTTATACCAAAACCAACTACTTGAGGGTTTTTAAGCTTTAAACCATCAATTCGTTCAAAGTATTCTGTTTGTTCGTTTCCAAATCCGCTTTTAGCACCCGTGGTACTTGCAGAACTTACCATGTAAATAAATCCTTCAGAAGCTGCATCTATCTGGCGAATCCTAGCTTCGCTAGTTTGTGGCGTTATTAAGAACACATTGATTAAACCGTGTGCTTTAAAAATTGCTTCATATTCTTCCAAATATACATCTAAAGGTAAATCTGGGAGTATGAGTCCATCAATCCCCAGTTCCTCACATTTTTTACAGAACGCCTCTACACCATATTGCAAAACTGGGTTAAAATACCCCATAATAATCAGAGGAATGGATACCGTTTTTCTGATATCCTTTAATTGCTTAAAAAGTTTGCTCGTAGTCATACCATTTTTAAGAGCAGCGGTAGAGCTTTCTTGTATGGTAGGGCCATCTGCTAAGGGGTCGCTAAACGGTAGTCCAATTTCTATCATGTCTACCCCGGATTTTTCCAGTTCTTCAATAACCGTTACGGTATCCTCTAATTTTGGATAGCCAGCAGTGAAATATATAGAAAGTAACTTTTGTTCTTCTTGTAATTTTTGGTTTATTCTATTCATCTAAAATAGTTTTAGGTATGAAGGTTTGCCTTTTAATTCCTAAGTTTTTGTTCCCGAAATCTTAAGTGGGTATAACTACAGTTTAAAATAATCTATATACGTCTGTAAATCTTTATCCCCACGTCCAGATAAACTAATGACCACTACATCATCTGGTTTAAACGTTTTATACTTGAATAATGCTAAGGCATGAGAGGTTTCTATAGCGGGGATGATACCCTCTAGTTGGGTTAATTCTAAGCCCGCTTCCATGGCTTCATCATCTGTAGCCGAGTAAAATTCGCCCCGTCCAGATTTGTACAAATGCGAATGCAAAGGCCCAACCCCGGGATAATCTAGACCTGCAGAGATAGAATAGGGTTCTGTAATTTGCCCGTCTTCCGTTTGCATTAATAGTGTTTTACAACCGTGAATAATACCTTCTTTACCCAATTTGGAAGTAGCGGCACTTTCACCAGAATTTACACCTTTACCAGCCGCTTCTACTGCAATAATGCCTACTTCTTCTTCATCTAAAAAGTGATAGTACGTACCAGCAGCATTACTACCGCCACCAATACAGGCTACCACATAGTTTGGAAGTTCGCGTCCTTCTTTTTCTTTTAATTGCCATTTTATTTCTTCGGATATTACCGATTGAAATCTGGTAACCATATCCGGGTAAGGGTGTGGACCAATGGCAGAACCAATTATGTAGTGGGTGTCTACTGGGTTGTTAATCCAATCCCTAATAGCTTCATTGGTAGCATCCTTTAAGGTTCTACTCCCAGACAATGCAGGTTTTACCGTAGCGCCAAGCATTTTCATACGGGCTACGTTGGGTGCTTGTCTTGCAATATCTATCTCTCCCATATACACCACACAATCAATCCCCATTAAGGCACAAACCGTTGCCGTAGCTACCCCATGTTGGCCAGCGCCAGTTTCTGCAATGATGCGTTTTTTACCCAGTTTTTTGGCCATTAAAATCTGACCTATGGTATTGTTAACCTTGTGTGCCCCGGTATGGTTTAAATCTTCTCGTTTTAGATAAACCTTACAATTGTATTTTTCTGATAAACGATTGGCGAAATACAATGGACTAGGACGGCCCACGTAGTCTTTCAAAAGCTGATGAAATTCTTTTTGAAAATCATCTTCGTACATCAACTTTAAATAATTTTGGCGTAGCTCTTCTACGTTGGGGTAGAGCATTTCTGGAATAAATGCGCCGCCAAAATCACCGTAATATCCGCGGTCATCTACGTGATACTTCATCGTCAATTCTTTTTTTAAATGCTATTAGTTTTTCAATGTCTTTTTTTCCAGGTTTGGTTTCAAACCTACTGTTCACATCTATGGCGTAACAGTATTTGGCCTCTGGCCGATATAAAAAGGTTAATACTTCATCTATATTTTCTAATCCTATACCGCCGCTTAAAAAATAGGGTTTGGTAGACGGATAGTTCTCCAAGACTTCCCAATCAAACGTGTAACCGTTGCCTCCGGGATTTTTCCCTTTGGTATCAAAAAGGTAATAGTCGCACACGTCCTCGTACGGTTTCAATACAGAAAAATCAAAGCTATCTGCAATACCAAATACCTTAATTACTTTAATGTTGAGGTTTCTTATGCGCTCACATAATTCTGGTGGTTCTTGCCCGTGCAATTGCACCATTTGCAACCCATGTAGGCTTACTTTTTTTAAAATTTCTTCTATGGATGCATTTACAAAAACACCTACTTTGCTCACCTTTCTGGTGATTGTAGGGATAACCCCAACAAGATTACGAGGCGATTTATCATAGAATATAAATCCCATATAGTCTGGTGCTATAGCCGCTACTTCTTTGGGGTTATATTTCATTCCGCAAACCTTTAGTCTCATGGCCTACACGTTTTGTAAAGCATTAATAAAATCTAGGGCGCTTTGCCCTGGATTTTCGGTTTTCATAAAGTTTTCACCTATTAAAAAACCTTGATAACCGTATTGTTTTAGCTCATTTATGGCAGCTACGGAACTAATACCGCTTTCAGAGACTTTTACAAAATCGTCTGGTATTTGTGTAGCAAGTTTTTTACTGGTTTCTAAGCTAACCTCAAAGGTTTTTAGGTTACGGTTATTGACGCCCAACATATCTAAACTAGGCATGATGGATTTTTGTAATTCTGCCTCATTATGTACTTCTAGCAATACGTCCATTCCTAAACTTTTTGCAAGTTCTGATAGTGATTTAATTTCTTTTTGCGAAAGCACTGCAGCTATTAAAAGGATAACATCTGCGCCGTGTGCTTTGGCTTCTAAAACCTGATACTCGTCTATCATAAATTCCTTGCGAAGCAGTGGCATGGTAACACATGCTCTAGCTAGCAACAAATCTTCAATAGAACCTCCAAAGTATTTTATATCCGTAAGTACACTCATACCAGACACGCCGGCATTTTCATAACCTTTGGCAACCATACCTACATTGGTATTTTGGTTTATGGTCTGCTTGCTGGGCGAGCGTCTTTTGTGTTCTGCAATAATACCAGATTGGCTATTTCTTAAGGCCGTAGACAAGGATGAACCTGTTCTATTAAAAAGAACGGATTTTTCCAATTGGGTAGTAGGAATCAACCCTTTTTTTAAATCGACTTCTTTTCTCTTGTCAGCAACTATTTTATCTAGGATGTTCATGTTTTCTTTATTTATTTCTTCTTTTTCTATGGACGAAAAAGAATTTGAGAATCTAGCTTTATTAAACAATTATTTAAAGCATCAACCAGTAATCACTAATTACTCAATGCCCTTAACTTGTTTAAAGCCAAAAGTCCCTTGCCGTTTAAAAGCGATTCTTTTGCTCTTTCAAAACCTTCTTTAGGCGTGCAATTCTCTACCGTTGCAATGGCTACACCTGCGTTGGCACATACCACATTATTTTGTGCTTCTGTACCTTTGCCTTTAAGAATATTCAGGAATATTTGAGCAGAATCCGCAACATCATCACCACCAACAATTTCCGAAGCTTTTACCGCTTGTATACCAAAATCTACGGGTTCTAGCATGCTTTCTGTACCATTAGAAATGGTCTTGGTAGCACCTGTTAAACTAATCTCATCATAACCGTCTAACGCATGTAATACCGTAAAATTCTTATCCGTGTTTTGATACAGATAGCCGTACATACGCGCTAGCTCTAGGTTAAAAACCCCTACCATTTGGTTTTTAGGAAAGGCAGGATTTACCATGGGGCCTAGCATGTTAAAAAAAGTTTTAACGGCCAATTCTTTACGGATTGGACCAACATTTTTCATGGCTGGGTGAAACAAAGGAGCGTGGAGTACGCAAATACCCGCTTCCTCCATGGATTTTTTAAGAAAATCGGCTTCATTGCTAAACTTAATGCCTAAAAACTCCATGACATTACTACTGCCACATTTGGAAGAAACCCCATAATTACCGTGTTTGGTTACATGAATACCCGCACCAGCGGTAACAAATGAGGCTAGAGTAGAGATATTAAATGTGTCTTTGCCGTCTCCGCCCGTTCCACAAAGGTCTATGGGATTGTAATCGCTTAAATCCACAGCAACGCACAATTCTAACAAGGCGTCTCTAAAACCTTCTAATTCCTCTATGGTGATGCTACGCATCATGTAAACAGTTAGGAAAGCCGCTATCTGACTGGTGTTATAATCGCCTTTAGCAATATTGACCAAGATTTGTTTGGCATCGTCCTTTGACAAGATTTCGTGATTAATTAATCTATTTAGTGTCTCTTTCATTCACTTTACTTTTTTTCCGCTAGGGCGGAACTTGCTTTTAGCTATTACTTCAATTGCATGTCAAAAATTGGAGTTACGTAGCTCCTATAAAATGACCTTATTTATATCTTTTTACCTTGCTATGAACCTACTAACCAGTTCTGCAACATTTGTTTACCTTCTGGAGTTAAAACGGATTCTGGGTGAAACTGAACCCCTCTAACATCATGGGTTTTATGTTTTAGGGACATAATTTGACCATTCTCATCAAAAGAGGTGGCTTCCAAACATTCTGGTAATTCTTTGTTCACTACCCAAGAATGGTATCTGCCAACTTGTATTTTCTTAGGTAATCCTTTAAAAATATAGTCTTCTCCCGTAATTTCTATTTCTGTAGCAATACCATGGTAAACTTGGTCTAGATTCACTAAGCTACCACCATAAACTTCTCCAATGGCTTGTTGCCCCAAACAGACCCCAAATATTTTTTTGGTGGCCCCGTACGTTTCAATAATAGGTTTTAACAAACCAGCCTCGTCTGGGATACCAGGGCCTGGAGAAAGCACAATTAATTCATAATCAGCAACCTCTTCCAGGGTTAATTGGTCATTTCGTTTTACAATTACCTCGCAATCCAATTCTTCTAGATAGTGCACTAGGTTATAGGTGAAACTATCGTAATTGTCAATCATTAATACTTTCTTCATCTTAGATAGTTTCTGCAATTTCTAAGGCTTTGTTTAAAGCACCAAGTTTGTTGTATGTTTCTTGTAACTCGTCTTCTGGGTTAGATGCAGCAACCAAACCGGCGCCAGCTTGGTAATACAATTCGTGATTTTTGCTTAGGAACGTTCTAATCATAATGGCATGGTTAAAGTTGCCGCTAAAATCCATGAATCCAATTGCACCACCATAATAGCCTCTACTGGTTTTCTCATATTTTTCTATGAGCTGCATGGCCATATGCTTGGGCGCGCCACTTAAAGTACCTGCTGGGAAAGTGTCTGCAACTATTTTTAAAGTTGGTATATCCTCTTTTTTCATCCCAGTAACCTTTGAAACCAAATGGATAACGTGAGAAAAGTATTGTACCTCTCTATAAGTGTCTACATTTACCGTATTGCCGTTTCTACTTAAATCGTTACGGGCCAAATCTACCAGCATTACATGTTCGCTGTTTTCCTTGTCGTCTGCTGCTAGCTTTTTGGCTAGTTCTGCGTCTCTTTCATCGTTGCCTGTACGCTTGTACGTACCGGCTATGGGGTGAATTTCTGCTTTACCATCTTTAACGATAAGCTGTGCTTCTGGGCTACTTCCAAAGATTTTAAAATCGCCATAGTCAAAAAAGAAAAGGTACGGGGATGGATTTATGGAGCGTAGCGCACGGTATACGTTAAACTCATCTCCCTTAAATTTTTGGGTGAATCGTCTAGATAGAACCAATTGAAAAACATCTCCTCTTTGGCAATGTTTTTTGGCTATCTCTACATGTTTTTTGTACTCAACGTCTTCTAGATTAGAGATAGGAGCGCCAACTCGATTAAAATTGTACGAAGCAAAAGTTCTGATGTTGAACAAACGCTCTAGCTCTTCTAAGTTGTTTTCAGATTCGTAACAATGGGCAAATAAATAGGCTTCGTTTTTAAAGTGGTTAATGGCAATGATATTCTGGTATACCGCATAGTAGATATCTGGAATATTTACGGAATCATCTTTTTTTCTAAGTGCTAAATCTTCAAAATATCTTACAGCATCATACGCCATAAAGCCAAACAGCCCGTTGGTTATAAATTTGAAATCATGTTCTGGCGCTTTAAAACTTTTTGCGAAAGCATCTACTTCTGCCACAACATCCGTTTCTGGGGTAATATTGGTTACGGAAATGGTGCCATCTGGATATTGTTTTTCTAAAACTTCATTTTCTACCTTAATATGTGCAATAGGGTTGCAGCAGATGTAAGAAAAGCTATTATCGTTGGCGTGGTAGTCACTACTTTCTAATAATATGCTATTAGGAAACTTATCCCTAATTTTTAAATACACACTTACCGGCGTAATGGTGTCTGCCAGTATTTGCTTGTAGTGTGTTTTAAGTTCAAATTGTTTCATTTTTAGGGTTCTTTGCGGTATGCTGTTAAAATTTTAGTTGTGATGTAAAATGGAAAAAGGCCTGTCGTGATGACAAGCCTTTTTCTAATATTGTTATAGGTAGGACTAGCTCACGACGTTATTCGTAAGTTACTCCACCACCAATTATTTTTTGTAAACATTTTCATTGCCGTAAATATAGCAATGAAAATTTAATTGACCAACATTTTAATTAATCTCCTTAAATGCCATAACTATTATCGGCATCTTGTGCGTCTTGCAAAAATTGTTTGTCCTTTTCTAAATAGCTTATAAGATAATCATTGCTATGCCAATTGTTATCTCTATACAAACTGACTTCTATTTCCCTAATGTCCTGTATCTCTTCAAAATTTACATTGATAACGGGGTCTTGCAAATACCAATGGTATACAATATTACCATGATTATCAAAAACAGCTGCTAGTTTAGTAAATATTGTAAATCTAGATATGTTTGCTGTCAGATATTCTTCTATGTGATGCTGAACATCCATTTCATTTTTAAACGATTGAATTTGAAATGGATTGAACTCAGAAGTGATTATTAATTTTAGATGCCATGGATATTTGGAGCGGTCAATCGTCTCAAAATTGTTATCGTACACATTAAAAAACACAGGTGTTTGTTGTAGTGTTAAAGACTCATTAGCTAAGTGGTAGTTGTAATCTGTATTTTGTAGCATAGTTATTGGTTTTATCTGCTACAAATATTTAAATACCCTATGATTTTTTGTTAGCTAACAGGATAAGGCAATTATAACTGTAGATGAGTGGTGCAAAAGTGTAGGTGAGGTGTATAGGAAAAAAGCCCACTCAAAAAGAGTGGGCTTTTTAAATTCATGGATAATTAGTTCTCATTAGAATACCAAATCAACAACCAAATCAAATTCGTCATAAATTGTTTTATCTCCTAAGTTGTCAAAAAAGCTACCAGAACCATAGCGGATGTCGTACTTTGTTCTATCTACCTTTAAAGTAGCAGTGGCTTTGCTGCCGTAAACCGAAACATCAAAAGTTACAGGTTCTGTAGTACCTTTAATGGTTAAATCTCCTATTACTTCGTAAGAGTTTTTACCTGTAGCATTTACACTTTTAAATACCAATTTAGAACTGGTGTGCTTTTCTGTACCAAAGAAATCAGCAGAGCTCAAATGCCCGTCTAGTTTACCTTTCATGTCACCTTCTAAATCCGTGGTGTTTATGGTGGTCATATCAACAACAAATTCTCCACCAGTTAATTTATCATCTGTAAAAGATAAAAATCCTTCTTTTAGAGAAATGGTGCCTTCATGCGATCCAGTTACCTTGTAACCTTTCCATGTTACTTTGCTTTTTTCTGTGTCTACAGGTTTTTTACCATCGATTGGGTTTGCTAGGGCGGCGCCAAATACTAATGTTAGTGCTAAACTTAATAATGTAGTTTTCATGTGTTTACTATTAAAAATGTATTAATTTATATAAATGTAAAAAGGTCCTCTTTTGATTTACGTACTTTTTCGTAGTGTTGAGTTTGGTCTTCTGTAGACCTATAGCCAATTGGTAAAACTACCGTTGCATTTAAACCTTTAGAAGGGAGATCTAAGATTTCATTGTATGTGGCGTTGTCAAACCCTTCCATAGGGCAGCTGTCTACTTGTAATGCAGCACATGCATCTAGCGCATTGCCTAAAGCGATGTATACCTGCTTTGCGGTCCAAATATTTTTCTGTTCAGCAGAGAGCTCATTTATTTTAGACTTCATAAAATCAGCATAGCCAGTAAGCGCTTCAGTAGGTAGGTTTCTTATGGCACCTACATTTTCTAAATAAGCATCTATGTAAGCGTCATCTACGTTAGTCTTATTTGCAAAAATTAGTAGATGAGAAGCATCAACAATTTGGGATTGTCCCCAGGAAGCAGGTTGCAATTTTTGTCTAAGTTCTGCATCGGTCACCACAAATACTTCGTAAGGTTGTAAACCATAAGAGGATGCACTTAGTTGTATGGCTTCTAAAATTTGCTCTAAATCTTTT
This sequence comes from Croceivirga sp. JEA036, assembly GCF_011882165.1. Classification (NCBI taxonomy): domain Bacteria; kingdom Pseudomonadati; phylum Bacteroidota; class Flavobacteriia; order Flavobacteriales; family Flavobacteriaceae; genus Croceivirga; species Croceivirga sp. JEA036. The sequence goes on along the minus strand of NZ_JAATON010000002.1, from coordinate 31,637 downwards.
TGAGAAACTTTTTTTGTATCATCAAACTTTTTAACGGCGTAACGCCATTTTAAGAGGGTTAAAATATCACTCATTCTAAAATTTATCTAATAGATTATTTAATTGTTTTAAATCTTCGTCCGTAAAACTTTTAGTTAAATCATTTTCTTTGTTTAAGAGGACCTTGTCAATTTCCTCTAAAGCGGCCAAACCATTCTTTGTTATGCGTATTTCAACTTTTCGTCTGTTGCTAGCGCATACTTGCCTTTCTACATATTCTTTTTTAATCAGCTTGTCTACCAATCTGGTTGTATTACTCATTTTAGATACCATGCGCTCACTTATGGTAGATAGGTTGGCTGGTTTTCCTTTTTGACCTCTTAAAATTCGAAGCACATTAAATTGTTGTAGAGAAACATCAAAAGGTTTTAAAGCATTGTTAATTTGTTCCGTAATCATATTACTCACCATCTGTAGGTGTATAATGCTACGTTGTTTTATTGGTATTTCTTTTGAAGTTTTTATTAGCTTTTCAACATTCATGTATTTACAATAATTGTATATACAAATGTATATTCTTTTTGAATGGAAAAGATTATTTTAGCACTAATTTTGTGTTAAAATAGAATGGTAGGCTTTATAGGGCTTTTAATTTTAGGACCTTAATTAGGTTAGGATGAGGATAATATTGCTGATTTTTTTGGTTGTAGGGTTGAGTTCTTGTAAAAACAAGAAGGATGAGGTTACAAATAATTTAGAAAAGAATGAAGATTTTGGAGAGGGTGTAGGTTTTCCTATTTATAATTTTGAAGGATTAAAACCTTTGCTTCATAAGGAAGATGATAAAACATACATTATAAATTTTTGGGCAACTTGGTGTAAACCATGTATAGCAGAATTACCAGATTTTGAAAAAGTATATTTAGAGCAAAAAGAGAACAACGTAGAATTAATTCTAGTGAGTCTTGATATGCCTAATATGTGGAAAAAAAGATTGGTGCCTTTTGTGGAAGAGCATAAACTAAAAGGCAGAGTGGTTATTCTGGATGACACAAAGATGAATGATTGGATGCCGCAGGTGAATGAAAATTGGGGTGGTGGCATACCAGCTACATTAATATACAACAAGGATAAACGTTTGTTTTTTGAAGAAGGTTTATCTTATAATAGGTTAACTGAAGTTCTAAACGAATTTATTAAAACTAGATAAAAAGAATTATGAAAAAGTTATTTATTAACCTGTTAATATTGCTTTTTGTAGCGGTAGGATGGGCTCAAAATGGGTACGAGATTGGAGATAAAGCATCTGACTTTTCTCTAAAAAATGTTAATGGTAAAGTGGTTTCTTTGGTAGATTACCCAGAAGCTAAAGGTTTCTTAGTCATTTTTACGTGCAATACATGCCCATATGCACAAGCTTACGAGGACCGTATTATAGAATTACACACAAAATATGCGCCAAAAGATGTACCCGTTATCGCTATAAATCCAAATAACCCAGTGGTGGAACCTGGTGAAAGTTTTAAAGAAATGATTGCGAGGGCAGACGCAAAAGAAATGGAATATCCATATTTAGTAGATGAAGGACAAAAAGTTTTTCCGCTATACGGAGCTACTAGAACGCCGCATGTTTTCTTGTTAGAAAAAACACAGAATGGTAATATAGTGCGTTACATAGGTGCTATTGATGATAATTACCAAAATGCTGCACTGGTAGAAGACCGCTACGTAGAAGATGCGGTAAATGCTATGCTGGCCGGTAAACAAATAGAAGTAACAACAACTAAGGCAATAGGTTGTTCAATTAAAATTTAAACATTAACGGCGTTTAGCCTAATTAATTCTCAAGATTAAAATAAAACATATGGCAAACTTATCTCAAGAAGCATGGGAAGAACAGTTGGAGAATGATTCCAACGCGTTTATACTAGATGTTAGAACACCAGAAGAAGTAGAAGAAGGATACATACCGGGTGCTACAAATATTGATTTTTATTTAGGTCCTGATTTTTTGGCAGAAGTTGAAAAGTTAGATAAAAGTAAAAATTATTATGTGTATTGCCGTTCTGGTAACAGAAGTGGACAAGCATGCGCTATAATGGAAAATGCTGGATTTAAAAGCGCCTTTAATTTAGAAGGTGGGTTTATGAACTGGCAGGGAGCGGTAGTAGAAGATTAATCTTATTTTTTTTGATGAAGCCATGTTGCTTGTAGTTTGCTGTATATTAGCAGTATGCGAGAAGACTTACTTCATTTTATTTGGAAAAATAATAAGTTAAGAGGCAAAAGCCTTGCTACAGAAAAGGGTCAGCCAATAGAGGTGTACCAAAGTGGTACTTTAAATCTATTTGCTGGCCCTGATTTTTTTAATGCAAAACTTAATATTGGTGGACAAGTATGGGCTGGCAATGTAGAAATGCATATAAAATCTTCGGATTGGTACATACATGGGCACGAAGCCGACTTGCGGTACAACAATGTGATTTTACATGTAGTTTGGGAAAATGATGTTGAAGTCTTTAGAAAAGATGGCTCTAGTATTCCGGTTTTGGAATTGAAAACAATAGTGGATAAGGAGTTTTTAAATTCTTATAATAACTTGCTACGAAACACCAAAAAGTCTTTTATTAATTGTGAATCCCAGTTATTGCAAATAGATTCTTTCATTATAAAGAATTGGCAAGAAAGGTTATACATAGAGCGTTTACAAGATAAATCGGCTTTACTTTTTCAGTTATTAGAAGATTCTCAAAACGATTGGGAAAAAGTGCTTTTCTGCATGCTGCTCAAGAATTTTGGTTTAAATAGAAATGGCAATGCGTTTTTGGAATTAGGTAAAGCAATTGATTTTTCAATTATTCGTAAAGTAGCGCCTAACATTTTACAGTTAGAAGCCTTGCTTTTAGGGGTTAGTGGCTTATTAGATGGATTAGAAGGTGTCCATTCTTACGAAAAGCAGCTGATTAATGAGTATAATTTTTTAAAAATTAAATTTCAATTAAAAAGTCAGGTTGCCAAGCCAGAGTTCTTTGGGCTTCGTCCTTCTAATTTTCCTACCATCAGGTTGGCACAGCTTGCTCAGTTGTATCACAAAACCCAAAATATTTTTAGAAAAGTAATTACGGATGGAGCAGGTGTAGATACCTCAGTTTTTAAAGAAGTTGCTGCATCTGACTATTGGAATACACATTATAACTTTGGTAAAGTATCAACGCATAGAAGAAAAAAAATATCAAAGACATTTATAGATTTGTTGGTCATTAACACTTTAATACCAGTAAAATTTGCTTATCAGAAGCATTTAGGTAAGTTACAGCCAGAGGTTTTAATAGTACAAATGCGCAGCTTGTCATCAGAGAAAAATACTATAAATACCAACTATAAAAACTTGGGTGTTCCAGTAGAAAATGCATTGGATTCACAAGCAAATTTACAATTGTATCACAAGTATTGTGTTAAAAATAAATGCTTGCAATGTGCGCTTGGGCACCAACTTTTAAGAAGAAATAGCTAATTTTAACCATGCAATGGTTTTACGATTTACTTTATTATTTTCAAAAGCGGGGCTTTGAAGTTTGTGAACGCATAGCTGGCCTAATAGGTATTAGGGCAAGAGTGGTACGTACAACTTTTATCTATCTAACCTTTGTAACACTCGGTTTTGGTTTTGCACTGTATTTATTTATTGCTTTTTGGTTAAAGATTAAGGACCTTGTATATACCAAGAGAACTTCCGTCTTTGATTTATAATTTATGATTAAATTATTTAGATCCAGACTCGCTATAGCACTTACTTTAATGTGTGTTATATTTATTATTGGGGTTTTTGGCTATCGTATCATGGCAGGGTATACGTGGATAGAAGCCATTTACATGACCATTATTACGGTAACTACTGTTGGTTTTTCAGAAGTAAGACCTTTAGATACAAATGCACAGATATTTACTGTCTTTTTAATCATTGCTAGCGTGTTTATTTTTGGTTTTGCTATTTCTGTAATATCAGAATATATTCTAAGTAGAAATTCCCTTCAATTATTAAAAAAGAAAAAAGTAATGAACAAAATTAATAGTTTGGAGAATCATGTGGTTGTCTGTGGTTATGGGCGTAATGGTCAACAAGCAGCGGAAAAGTTAAAGGCCTATAAAAAGCCTTTTGTTGTTATAGAAAAAGACCATGCTGTGATAGAAGCTTTTGAAGATGAAATACTTTTTGTGGAGGGCGATGTAAATGATGATGAAGCTCTTATGGCTGCAGGCATAAAAAAAGCGCAATATTTAGTTACAGCATTGCCAGACGATGCTCTAAATCTTTTTGTGGTGCTGTCTGCAAGGCAATTAAATAAAAACTTGTTTATTATTAGTAGAGCGTCTCAAGTTAATTCCGTTAAAAAATTGCAATTTGCCGGTGCAGATAAGGTAATTATGCCAGACAAAATTGGTGGTGACCACATGGCAAGTCTGGTAGTAATGCCAGATTTAATCACATTTATGGATAAACTATCTATAGAGGGTGAAAATACTACTAATTTAGAAGAGGTAGAGATTACGGATTTTACAGACCAAATAGATTGCCAATCCATTAGAGATTTAGATTTAAGAAGAAAAACGGGATGTACAATAATTGGTTACATAGATCCACAAGGAAATTACATCATTAATCCAGAAGCAGACCAACAACTAGAACCAAAGGGAAAGGTTATTGTATTAGGTAGACCAGAGCAAATACAAAAACTGAACCAAATGTTTGAAATTGGCGGATAAATAACAACTAAATTTGATTGAGTTGTAATTTTTTAGGATATTGTGACCTAACAAAAAATTTAAACCAAATTAACATAAGTATGAAGTACAGACTTCTTTCGCTCATGACTTTTTTATTACCCGCCATGACGTTTGCTCAAGATGCTGCAGAGAAGGGTATAGATGAAAAAATCGATAAAGTATTCGGAGATTTAACCGGATGGTTTGTGAACTTCATTTTCTACCAAATACCGTTTACAGAGAATATAAAAATTTATTGGGTGTTATTCCCTTTAATCCTCGGGGCGGGCTTTTTTACATTTTATTTTAGATTTATCAATTTTACCGGAGTTTGGGTCGCTATTAAAGTAGTGATGGGTAAATATGAAGACATTGAAAAATATGGAGCCAAAAACCTATATGGAGAAGACGGGATTGCCGGGGGTGTAGACATGAATAAGGTAGACAGCCTTGATAAACACCTTACAGATAACAAAGATGAAATTGTAGTAGATGGCGATATATTAGATACTATAAGAGATGAAAGTTCTGATGGTGAGGTGTCTCACTTTCAGGCACTCACTGCGGCGCTTTCAGCAACTGTAGGTTTAGGTAATATTGCTGGTGTGGCAATAGCAGTATCTATTGGTGGAGCAGGAGCAACTTTTTGGATGATAGTCGCTGGTATTTTAGGGATGGCATCCAAGTTTGTGGAATGTACCTTGGGAGTCAAATATAGAGACGTTGGTGCAGACGGTACTGTTTTTGGCGGACCTATGTATTACTTAAATAAAGGACTAAAAAATAAAACACTTGGTAAGGTCTTAGCTGGTGCTTTTGCTGTTATGTGTATTGGGGGTTCTTTTGGCGGTGGTAATATGTTTCAAGTAAACCAAGCGGTGCAATTATTTGAAAATATGACAGGCGGTACGGAGTCTTTCTTGTATGGTTATAGATGGGTTTTTGGTCTAGTTATGGCTGTATTGGTTGGTATTGTAATTATCGGAGGTATTAAGTCTATTGCTAAGGTTACAGATAAAATTGTTCCATTTATGGTTGTTATTTATGTAGGAGCATCTTTATTTGTTCTTATTGCTAAATACGATTTGATTGGATGGGCCTTTGGCGAAATAATAAATGGAGCTTTCGCTCCAGAAGGTATTGTAGGTGGAGCTGTTGGTGTACTTATTCAAGGTTTCAGAAGAGCTGCCTTTTCTAATGAAGCAGGGGTTGGTTCAGCTTCTATTGCGCATTCCGCAGTGAGAACAAAGTATCCGGCATCCGAAGGTTTGGTGGCCTTATTAGAACCGTTTATAGATACAGTTTTAGTATGTACAATGACCGCTTTGGTACTAATTATAACCGGTAATGTAAATCCAGAAAACGCATCCTTGAATGATGCGGAAGCTATATTATTAACCTCAGGTGCATTTGAGTCTGTAATTAGCTGGTTTCCATATGTGTTGACAATTGCTGTTGTATTATTTGCATTTAGTACACAAATCTCTTGGTCTTATTATGGTTATCAAGCTTGGGCTTATTTATTCGGTAGAAATAAAAAGACCGAATATACCTATAAAATCATTTTTTGCTTATTTGTAATTGTAGGTGCATCTGCTAGTTTAAACTCAGTCATCGGGTTTTCTGATGCCATGATTTTTGGTATGATGGTCCCCAATATGATTGGTATAGTTATCCTAGCTCCTAAGGTAAAAGCAGAGTTAAAACGTTACATGGATGCTATAAAATTAAAGTTGAATGCTATAGAGGAGTAATCCTTTTGGCGTAAATACTTATGAAAAATAGTAAATCTCACTTTCGGTTCTCTAAACAAGAACGAAGTGGGATTTTTTATTTGCTCTTACTGTTAATCCTTATACTTGGAGCAAAGTGGCTATGGATAAATTATGGAACACAATCACAACCTTCATCCTTAATAATAAATCAGGAGTTACAAAAGGAACTAGATAGTTTACGGGCCTTAGCGAAACAAAAAGACACTTTAAAACTGTATCCTTTTAATCCTAATTACATTTCGGATTACAAAGCTTATGTTTTAGGGTTATCCTCTGGTGAATTAGAAAATATAATCCGATTTAGAGCTAAGGATAGCTTTATGAATAGTCCGGAAGACTTTCAAATCGTTTCTGGTATATCAGATTCAATGTTAAAAAGAAGTTTGCCTTTTTTAAGGTTTCCGAAATGGAAGACGAAAAAAAGGGGGCAAGCATCAAATAAGGAATTGACCCCAACATTGAGCAACGTTAAAACCGTAATAGACATTAACTTGGCGACTAAAGAAGATTTAATGCAGGTTAAGGGTATAGGGGAGAAACTTGCAGCTAGAACTATTAAGTTTAGGGATAAATTAGGTGGCTTTGTAACAGAAGAACAATTTATGGATGTTTATGGGTTGCCTCCAGAGGTAGCGCAAAAAGCTATTCAAAGATTTAAGGTGTTAAAAAAGCCAAGTATTACCCCTGTAAACATTAATACCGCACCCTACGAGGAGTTGGTGCAATTAATTTATATAGATAAAAAAACGGCATGGGCAATTGTGCAATACAGAGAGCGCAATGGAGTGTTCAAATCCTACCAAGAACTAAAAAATCTTCACGGTTTTCCATCAGAGAAACTAGATAGAATAGCCTTATATTTGTCACTATAAACAAATTGCTATGAATAGTGTCTACTTTACAGAAGAACACCAACTGTTTAGAGAGAGCCTAAGAGACTTTTTGCAAAAAGAAGTCGTACCTCATATAGAGAAATGGGAAAAAACCGGAGCTATTGACCGTTTTATTTGGGAAAAATTTGGAGAAATGGGCTATTTTGGGCTCAATACCCCAGAGGAATATGGAGGTTTAGGGTTAAATCTTTTTTACACCACTATTTTTTTAGAAGAGTTACAGAAAATTAACTCGGGTGGTTTTGCTGCTGCTATGTGGGCTCATGAGTATCTGGCAATGACCTATTTAAATAAAATAGCAAACCCAGACCAAAAAAAACGTTACCTAGAGCCTAGTGTCATGGGTCAAAAAATAGGATGCCTAGGGGTTACCGAGCCTTTTGGTGGTAGTGATGTTGCAGGTATGCGTACCACTGCTGTTAAAAAAGGGGACGTCTACGTCATTAATGGTTCTAAAACATTTATTACCAATGGTGTTTATGGGGATTACATTGTTTTGGCTGCTAAAACAGACCCAAGTGCAGGTAATAAAGGGATTAGTATGTTATTGGTGGATAGAAATGCAAAGGGTGTTTCTGCTAATAAATTAAATAAACTAGGCTGGCGTGCTTCTGATACAGCGGAGTTGGCTTTTGATAATGTAGAAGTGCCAGTTGGCAATTTGATGGGGGAAGAAGGTAAAGGCTTTGTTTATATAATGGAGGCTTTTGCATTGGAACGTTTGGTTATGGGGATAAATGCGCATGCTAGGTCAGAGTTTGCCTTGGAGTATACTTTAAAATATATGGGAGAAAGGGAGACCTTTGGTAAGTCAATCAATCAATACCAGGCCCTGCGTCATCGTTTAGTAGATATGGTAGCAGAGGTAGAATTGATAAAACACTACAATTACCATGTAGTAGCTCAAATGCAAAAGGGTAGCTATATGGTTAAAGAGGCTACCATTTCAAAATTAAAAGGCACTCAAATTGCAGATGAAGTAATGTATAATTGTTTGCAATTTTTGGGTGGATATGGCTATATAGAAGATTATCCTCTTGCAAGAATGTTAAGAGATAGTAGATTGGGGCCCATTGGTGGTGGTACTTCAGAAATTTTAAAAGAAATTTTATCAAAAATCATAATCGATAAAAAAGAATATAAAAAGCCTACAAACTAATAACTTATAATAAAATGATTTTTTTCTTTGTACATAGGAATACATTTGTATATTTGCCGTCCAAAATATAAAAGAAAGGAGGTTGTAGCTAATGTTAATTATACCAGTAAAAGAAGGAGAAAACATTGATAGAGCGCTAAAGCGTTTTAAGCGTAAGTTCGATAGAACCGGAGCAATGAGACAATTAAGAAGCCGTCAGCAGTTTACTAAGCCTTCTGTAAAACGTAGAGCGGAAATACAAAAAGCACAGTATATCCAAAGTCTTAGAGACCAAGAAGAACTGTAGTTTTTCCAAAATAATATTAAAATCCTGCCCAAAAGGCGGGATTTTTTTGTTTGTACCATTTAGATTGACGTAAATTTAAATCATGTCTGTATCCGCATTTCTAGATTATTTGCAGTTAGAAAAAAAGTATGCCAAGCATACTGTTGTGGCCTATAAGAATGATATTAGCACATTCTTAGCTCAGAGTGGGTTAATGGAAGAAGATTTACTTACGTTGGAATATGCAGTTATAAGAAGTTGGATTGTATTTTTAATAGAATCTGGATTGTCTGCCAGGAGTATTAATAGAAAGTTATCTTCTTTAAAAGCATACTTTAAGTTTCTTTTAAAGATAGAAGCACGCACTGATACACCATTCGCTAAACATAAGTCATTAAAAATTCCTAAGAAAGTACAGGTTCCTTTTTCAAAAGAAGAAATGTCACAAGTTCTAGATCAGATAGAATATCCAAATACTTTTGAGGGTAAACGAGATTATTTAATAATAAACCTGCTGTATACAACTGGAATAAGAAGGGCAGAGTTGGTGCAAATAAAGCTCGTAGATTACAATGGTGTAACAGGTAATTTAAAAGTTTTAGGCAAGCGTAAAAAAGAGCGGCTTGTACCTATATTGCCCACTCTTAAAGATGCTATAGAAGAGTACTTAGAGGCGAGAAACAGGCTTCCTGTCATCAAAGATTATGCCTTTTTATTTCTTACAAAAAAGGGTCTTAAATTATACGAAACTCTTGTTTATCGGGTTATAAATAAGTATCTTAGTTTGGTCTCGCCTAAGGTAAAAAAGAGTCCGCATATGCTCCGGCATACATTTGCTACTCATCTTTTAAACCAAGGGGCTGATCTAAATGCTGTGAAAGAGTTGTTAGGGCATGCTTCTTTGGCTTCAACGCAAGTGTACACGCACAATAGTATTGCAGAATTAAAGAAGATTCATAAGACTGCCCATCCTAGAAGCAAGGAGTAAGGCCTCCTTTTATGTTTAACCCGCTCGTATTTCTTACGAGCTTTAAAAAATCACTTTATGAAGGTAAATGCGCAATCCGTAAACTTTGTTGCAGACAAAAAGCTTATCAATTTTATAGAAAATAGATTGGATAAGCTAGATTTATTTTATGATAAAGTAATTAGTTCTGATGTGTATTTAAAAGTCCAAAACACAAGTGCAAAGGAGAACAAAATTGTAGAAATTAAAGTGCAAATCCCAAGGGATCAATTAATTGTAAAAAAACAATGTAAGTCTTTTGAAGAGGCTGTGGATAATGCGTGTAGTTCTTTAGAAAGACAATTGGTAAAGAAGAAACAAAAACTTAGGGCACATGCCTGATAATTTTTTTTGCAAAAAGTTTTGTTTAAATAAAAATATCTCTACATTTGCAGTCCGTTAGAAATAGCGGGCTTTTTTTGTGACTAATTTAAGTGCAAAATTGCCGATATAGCTCAGCTGGCTAGAGCAGCTGATTTGTAATCAGCAGGTCGTGGGTTCGAGTCCCTCTATCGGCTCTGAAATACTGAAAACACAAGGCGGGGAGATACTCAAGCGGCCAACGAGGGCAGACTGTAAATCTGCTGACTATGTCTTCGCAGGTTCGAATCCTGCTCTCCCCACTAAATCTTAAAGCGCGGTTTTAAGATTTGCTCTGAAGAAAAATTTTTTCGCAGAGTTTTTTTGAAATATTGATAATTAATAATGCGGGAGTAGCTCAGTTGGTAGAGCGTCAGCCTTCCAAGCTGAATGTCGCCGGTTCGAACCCGGTCTCCCGCTCTAAGTCAATCCCTGTTTAGGGTAACTCTTCCAATTTTGGGGGGCTATTGAAAAAGGTAGTTGATTCAACACTTTACGCCGGTGTAGCTCAGGGGTAGAGCGTTTCCTTGGTAAGGAAGAGGTCACGGGTTCAAATCCCGTCATTGGCTCCAAAACGATTTTGACACTAATATAAACTAAGATTAAAAATCATTTAAAATGGCTAAGGAAACATTTGATCGTTCCAAACCACACCTTAATATAGGTACTATTGGACACGTGGATCACGGTAAAACAACTTTGACTGCTGCTATTACAACTGTATTAGCTAACGCTGGTCTTTCTGAGCTTAGAAGCTTCGATTCTATTGATAACGCTCCAGAGGAGAAAGAAAGAGGTATTACAATTAACACTTCCCACGTAGAGTATCAAACTGCTAACCGTCACTATGCGCACGTTGATTGTCCAGGTCACGCGGATTACGTAAAGAACATGGTAACTGGTGCTGCTCAGATGGATGGTGCTATCTTGGTTGTAGCTGCAACAGATGGTCCTATGCCTCAAACACGTGAGCACATCTTATTAGGTCGTCAGGTAGGTATTCCTAGAATCGTTGTTTTCTTGAATAAAGTTGACATGGTTGATGATGAGGAGTTATTAGAATTGGTAGAAATGGAAGTAAGAGAATTACTTTCTTTCTATGAGTATGATGGGGATAATGGTCCTGTTATTGCTGGTTCTGCTTTAGGTGCTTTAAATGGTGAGCAAAAGTGGGTTGACACGGTAATGAGTTTGATGGATGCTGTTGATGAGTGGATTGAATTACCTGCTAGAGATGTTGATAAGGATTTCTTAATGCCAATCGAGGATGTATTTACAATTACTGGTCGTGGTACTGTAGCAACTGGTCGTATCGAGACTGGTGTTGCTAACACAGGTGATGCTGTAGATATCATTGGTATGGGTGCAGAGAAATTGTCTTCTACTATTACTGGGGTAGAGATGTTCCGTAAAATTCTTGATAGAGGTGAGGCTGGTGATAATGTTGGTATCTTATTGAGAGGTATTGAAAAGTCTGACATCAAGAGAGGAATGGTTATCTGTAAGCCAGGTTCTGTAAAGCCACACGCTAAATTTAAGGCAGAGGTTTATATCTTGAAAAAAGAAGAAGGTGGCCGTCACACGCCATTCCATAATAACTATCGTCCGCAGTTCTACGTAAGAACTACAGATGTAACTGGTAACATTAATCTTCCTGATGGAGTGGAGATGGTAATGCCAGGTGATAACTTGACAATTACTGTAGATTTGATTCAGCCAATCGCATTAAACGTAGGTTTGCGTTTTGCAATCCGTGAGGGTGGTAGAACAGTAGGTGCTGGTCAGGTAACTGAAATTTTAGATTAATTTATTTTATAAAATAATTTACACGAAGGGGTGTTCTGTTTTAACAGGATACCTTTCAGTGTAAATACGGGTGTAGCTCAGTTGGTAGAGCACTGGTCTCCAAAACCAGGTGTCGGGAGTTCGAGTCTCTCCTCCCGTGCGATTAAAGTTTTAAGTATGTTGACTTACGTAAAAGAATCTTGGGAAGAACTTAAGAATAATGTAACATGGTTAAGCCGTGAGCAGGCATCTAACTTAATGGTGGTTGTAGCGGTATTTTCCATTTTGTTTGCTTTAACTACGTGGGGAATTGATATGTTCTTTTCTGATGCAATTACTGGCAAGTTGGTGGATGGTTCTTATTATTCCGCCTTATTAGATTCTGGTTTTTGGGGTGTTTTACGTATAGTTTGGTATGTGCTTTTGGTATTGGCTATTGCTGTAGGAGTGAATTCATTTTTTGTAAAGAAAAAATAGAGGTCAATGTCAGAGGTTTTAGAAAAGAAATGGTATGTAGTTAGGGCTGTAAGTGGTCAGGAGAATAAAATTAAAGGCTACATAGAGAATGAAGTAGAACGTGCTGGTTTTTCGGATTATCTAGAGGAGGTTTTGGTGCCTACTGAAAAAGTTGTTCAAATCAGAAACGGAAAAAAAATAAATAAAGAGCGTACTTATTTCCCGGGATACATAATGGTTAAGGCTAATTTAGGTGGGGAAATGGTGCATATTATTAAATCTATAACCAATGTGATAGGTTTTTTAGGGGAAACTAAAGGTGGTGATCCTGTTCCTCTAAGAAAATCTGAAGTGAATAGAATGTTAGGAAAGGTTGATGAGTTAGCTGTGAATACAGATAATGTTGCCATTCCTTTTGTTCTTGGTGAGACGGTTAAGGTTATAGATGGTCCTTTTAATGGATTTAACGGTACTGTTGAAAAAATTAATGAGGAAAAGCGTAAGCTTGAAGTAATGGTTAAAATTTTCGGTAGAAAAACACCATTGGAGTTAAGTTATATGCAAGTTGAGAAAATTTAGAGTAAGAGCTGTTACAAGTAAATTGTGTGCTTCCAATAAACACAATTAAAATTTTAATTATATAAAATGGCAAAAGAAGTAGATAAGGTTGTAAAACTACAAGTTAGGGGAGGTGCTGCGAATCCGTCGCCACCGGTTGGACCCGCCTTAGGTGCTGCTGGTGTTAACATCATGGAGTTCTGTAAGCAATTTAATGCTAGAACACAGGACAAGCAGGGTAAAGTATTGCCTGTTGTTATCACCGTTTACAAAGACAAATCGTTTGAGTTTGTTGTAAAAACACCACCTGCGGCCGTTCAATTGATGGAAGCTGCTAAGATTAAAAAAGGATCTGGCGAGCCTAACAGGGTAAAATCGGGGTCAGTATCTTGGGACCAAGTAAGAAGCATTGCAGAAGAGAAAATGGTAGATTTAAACGCATTTACTATTGAGTCTGCAATGATGATGGTTGCTGGTACTGCGCGTTCAATGGGGCTAAAAGTTTCAGGAACTAAACCTTTTTAATCTAAAAAGCAATTTAGAATGGCAAAATTGACGAAAAAGCAAAAAGAAGCTCAAGCTAAAATTGACAGGAATAAGTTGTATTCTTTACAAGAAGCTTCTGCTTTAGTGAAAGAGATTACAAATGCAAACTTTGATGCATCTGTAGATTTAGCAGTAAGATTGGGTGTTGATCCAAGAAAAGCGAATCAAATGGTACGTGGGGTAGTTACGTTGCCTCACGGAACTGGTAAGGATGTTAAAGTTTTAGCTTTAGTAACGCCAGATAAAGAAGCGGAGGCTAAAGAGGCTGGCGCTGATTATGTTGGTTTGGATGAGTATTTGGATAAAATCAAAGGTGGTTGGACAGACGTTGACGTTATTGTAACTATGCCTAGTGTTATGGGTAAATTAGGGCCTTTGGGTAGAATTTTAGGTCCAAGAGGTTTAATGCCTAATCCTAAAACTGGTACTGTAACTATGGAAGTAGGTAAGGCGGTAGCAGATGTTAAAGGTGGTAAAATCGATTTTAAAGTTGATAAGACTGGTATTGTACATGCTGCAATTGGTAAAGTTTCATTCTCTGCAGATAAAATTGCAGGTAACGCTAAAGAACTAATTGATACTTTGGTGAAATTAAAACCAGCTGCTGCAAAAGGTGTTTATATGAAAAGCATCTATATAAGTAGTACAATGAGTCCAAGTGTTCAACTAGACCCAAAAGCAGTTTAATAACGAGTAGCTCAAATTCAAAACAATGACAAGAGAAGAAAAAGCAACCGTAATTGAAGATTTGACTGCTCAGTTAGCGGAAAACTCCATCATTTATTTGGCGGATATTTCTGGTCTAGATGCAGTGCAAACTTCAGATTTAAGAAGAGCTTGTTTTAAAGCTAATATTAAATTAGCAGTTGTAAAAAATACGTTGCTTGCAAAAGCAATGGAGGCTTCTGATAAAGAATTTGGTGAGCTTCCAGGTGTACTTAAGGGAAATACTTCCTTAATGTTATCAGATACTGGTAATGCGCCTGCTAAACTTATCAAAAACTTTAGAAAGAAAGCAGCAAAACCTATTTTAAAAGGTGCCTTTGTAGAAGAGGCTGTTTATGTAGGTGATGAAAACCTTGATGCATTAGTAAGCATCAAATCTAAGGAAGAAGTTATTGGAGATATTATCGGATTGTTACAATCTCCTGCTAAAAACGTTATTTCTGGACTTAAGTCTGGTGGCGGAAAACTAGCTGGTATCTTAAAAACGCTTTCAGAGAAATAATTAGTACGCACTAAAACCTTTATATTTTAAAAATTTATTAAACGATAGAAAAATGGCAGATTTAAAAGATTTTGCAGAACAGTTGGTTAATCTTACCGTTAAAGAGGTAAACGAATTAGCTGATATTTTAAAAGAAGAGTACGGTATTGAGCCTGCTGCTGCGGCTGTTGCTGTTGCTGCTGGTGGTGCTGGTGGTGGTGATGCTGCTGCTGCAGAAGAGAAAACCGAGTTTGATGTAATCCTTAAAGCGGCTGGAGCTTCTAAATTAGCTGTAGTTAAGTTGGTGAAAGAACTAACTGGTCTTGGATTGAAAGACGCTAAAGAAATCGTTGATAGCGCACCTAAAGCTATTAAAGAAGGTGTTTCTAAAGACGAAGCAGAAGGTATCAAAAACTCTTTGGAAGAAGCTGGAGCAGAAGTTGAGCTTAAATAATAGCAAAAACTATAATATTGAGGTTAAGGTCTTACCGTAAATCGGTTAAGACCTTAGCCCGTTTTATAAAGCAACGTGTAATGGTGCACGTAACCTGTTTAGAGATTTCACTATAAAATTCGTCCATAGATGTTCACAAATCAGACTGAAAGAGTAAACTTTGCATCGGCTAAGAACATACCGGATTACCCGGATTTCTTGGACATTCAGATTAAATCTTTTCAAGATTTTTTTCAACTTGAGACTAAATCTGACGAGAGAGGCAACGAAGGTTTGTATAATACCTTCATGGAAAATTTTCCAATCACCGATACAAGAAATCAATTTGTATTAGAGTTCTTAGATTACTTCATTGATCCACCTAGATATTCCATACAAGAGTGTATTGAAAGGGGATTAACTTATAGTGTGCCACTTAAGGCAAGATTAAAATTATATTGTACGGATCCAGAACACGAGGATTTTGAAACAATTGTACAGGATGTTTATTTGGGTACTATCCCATATATGACTCCTAGCGGTACCTTTGTAATTAATGGTGCAGAAAGAGTAGTTGTTTCTCAGTTACACCGTTCACCAGGTGTGTTTTTTGGCCAGTCTTTTCATGCTAATGGTACAAAATTATATTCTGCTAGGGTAATTCCTTTTAAAGGTTCTTGGATAGAGTTTGCAACAGATATCAATAGCGTTATGTACGCATATATTGATAGAAAGAAAAAATTACCGGTAACTACACTTTTTAGAGCTATAGGTTTTGAAAGGGATAAGGATATTCTTGAAATTTTCGATTTATCGGAGGAAGTAAAAGTATCTAAAGCCGGATTAAAGAAGGTGCTTGGTCGTAAACTTGCTGCTAGGGTGTTAAATACTTGGCACGAGGATTTCGTGGATGAAGATACAGGAGAGGTAGTTTCTATAGAAAGAAACGAAATCGTATTAGATCGTGATACCATTCTTGAAAAAGAGCATATTGACGAAATTTTAGATGCTGATGTAAAAACTATTCTTCTTCATAAAGAGAACAATAGTCAGTCTGATTACGCCATCATCCACAATACTTTACAAAAGGATCCTACCAACTCAGAAAAAGAAGCGGTAGAGCATATCTATAGACAATTACGTAATGCAGAACCGCCAGATGAGGAGACTGCACGTGGAATCATAGACAAATTGTTCTTCTCTGATCAACGTTATAACTTAGGTGAAGTAGGGCGTTACAGAATGAACAAAAAGCTTGGGTTGGATATTGGAATGGACAAACAAGTTTTGACCAAAGAAGATATCATTACAATTATCAAGTATTTAATTGAGTTGATTAACTCCAAAGCGGAGATTGATGATATTGATCACTTATCTAACCGTCGTGTTAGAACTGTAGGGGAGCAATTGTCTTCTCAATTTGGTGTTGGTTTAGCTCGTATGGCTCGTACCATACGTGAGCGTATGAATGTACGTGATAACGAGGTGTTTACCCCAATAGATTTGATTAATGCAAAGACATTGTCTTCTGTAATTAATTCATTTTTTGGTACTAACCAGTTGTCTCAGTTCATGGATCAGACCAACCCATTAGCAGAGATTACACACAAGAGACGTTTATCTGCCTTAGGGCCTGGTGGTCTTTCTAGAGAAAGAGCCGGTTTTGAGGTGCGTGACGTTCACTATACGCACTATGGTAGGCTTTGTCCTATAGAAACTCCTGAAGGTCCAAACATTGGTTTGATATCTTCATTAGGAGTATTTGCCAAAGTGAATCAAATGGGCTTCTTAGAAACTCCTTACCGTAAAGTGGAAGAAGGTAGAGTAGATGTTCATAATCACATTTACCTAAGTGCGGAGGAAGAAGAAGGAATGAAAATTGCGCAAGCAAATATTCCTTTAAAAGATGATGGTACTATAGATACTGATAAAGTAATTGCAAGGGAAGAAGGAGATTTTCCTGTGGTAGACCCAGCAGAAATCCAGTATACGGATGTGGCTCCTAACCAAATTGCTTCCATCTCAGCATCTTTAATTCCTTTCTTAGAACATGATGATGCGAACCGTGCCTTGATGGGATCAAACATGATGCGCCAAGCAGTGCCATTATTGCGTCCACAGTCTCCAATCGTGGGTACTGGTTTAGAAGCACAAGTTGCTAAAGACTCAAGAGTATTAATCAATGCTGAAGACGATGGGATTGTTGATTATGTTGATGCACAAAAAATCATCATAAAATATACCCGCTCCGAGGAAGAAAGGTTAATCAGTTTTGATGATGATTATAAATCTTACAATCTGATTAAGTTCCGTAAAACGAACCAAGGTACTTCCATTAACCTAAAACCTATCGTAAGAAAAGGTGATTCGGTTAAAAAGGGACAGGTACTTTGTGAAGGTTATGCCACAGAAAAAGGAGAGTTAGCTCTTGGTAGGAATATGAAGGTAGCCTTCATGCCATGGAAAGGGTACAACTTTGAGGATGCAATTGTAATCTCAGAAAAAGTTGTAAGGGAAGACATCTTTACGTCTATACATATTGATGAATATTCTTTAGAGGTTAGAGATACTAAATTAGGTGCCGAAGAATTAACTAACGATATTCCAAACGTTTCGGAAGAAGCAACAAAAGATTTGGATGAGTATGGTATGATTCGTATCGGAGCAGAAGTTAAGCCAGGCGACATTTTAATTGGTAAGATTACGCCTAAAGGCGAATCTGACCCAACTCCAGAAGAGAAATTATTACGTGCTATTTTTGGAGATAAAGCAGGTGATGTTAAGGATGCATCTTTAAAAGCATCCCCTTCTTTAAGAGGTGTGGTAATTGATAAAAAGTTATTCTCTAGGTCTATTAAAGATAAGAGAAAACGTTCTGAAGATAAAGAGGCAATCTCTAAGTTAGAATTGGAGTACGAGGTTAAATTCCAACAACTTAAAGATGTTCTTATAGAAAAGTTATTCCACTTGGTAAACGGTAAAACATCTCAAGGTGTACAAAATGACTTGGGAGAAGAAGTATTGCCGAAAGGGAAGAAGTATACGATTAAGATGTTGAATTCTGTAGATGATTTTGCGCACTTGGTGAGCGGAACATGGACTACAGACGACGAAACTAACGTTTTGGTTGCAGACTTGCTTCACAACTATAAGATTAAATTAAACGACCTTCAAGGTAACCTTAGGAGAGATAAATTTACCATTTCTGTTGGTGATGAATTACCTGCAGGTATCATGAAATTGGCTAAAGTTTACATTGCTAAAAAGCGTAAGCTTAAAGTAGGTGATAAAATGGCTGGTCGTCACGGTAATAAGGGTATTGTTGCAAGAATTGTGCGTCAGGAAGACATGCCATTCTTAGAGGACGGAACACCAGTAGATATTGTACTTAATCCACTTGGGGTACCATCCCGTATGAATATTGGTCAGATTTATGAAACAGTTCTTGGTTGGGCTGGTCTTAAATTGGGTCAAAAATATGGTACGCCAATTTTTGACGGTGCTACCTTAGACCAAATTAATGAACTTACAGATAAAGCTGGTGTTCCAAGGTTTGGGCATACACATCTTTATGATGGTGGTACTGGTGAGCGTTTTGATCAAGCAGCAACAGTAGGTGTTATTTACATGCTTAAGCTAGGCCATATGGTAGATGATAAGATGCACGCACGATCTATTGGTCCATACTCGTTAATCACGCAGCAACCACTTGGTGGTAAGGCACAATTTGGTGGTCAGCGTTTTGGAGAAATGGAGGTTTGGGCGTTGGAAGCTTACGGTGCTTCTGCAACCTTACGTGAGATATTGACAGTGAAGTCTGATGATGTTATCGGTAGGGCTAAAACGTATGAGTCTATCGTTAAGGGTGAGACCATGCCAGAACCTGGGTTGCCAGAATCTTTCAATGTATTGATGCATGAGCTTAAAGGCTTGGGCTTAGATATTAGATTGGAAGAGTAATTTTATAGTTGAGAAACTATTTTTAAGAGAACATAGTTAAACATTTCATCTTTATAGCATCATGGCTAGAGCAAAAGATAATAACACACAAAAAAGGTTTAATAAGATTTCCATCGGTCTGGCTTCTCCGGAGTCTATTTTGGCAGAATCTAGAGGTGAGGTCTTAAAACCTGAAACTATAAACTATAGAACGCACAAACCTGAGCGAGACGGACTTTTCTGTGAGCGTATTTTTGGTCCTGTCAAGGATTATGAGTGTGCTTGTGGTAAGTATAAGCGTATTCGTTACCGAGGTATTGTTTGTGATCGTTGTGGGGTAGAGGTTACAGAGAAAAAAGTACGTAGAGATAGAGTAGGTCACATTAACTTAGTGGTACCTGTAGCTCACATCTGGTACTTCCGTTCTTTACCAAATAAAATAGGATACCTATTAGGTTTACCATCCAAGAAATTGGATATGATTATCTATTATGAAAGATATGTGGTAATCCAGCCTGGTATTGCTAAAGGTCCGGAAGGAGAAGAGTTGAATAAAATGGACTTCTTAACAGAAGAAGAATATTTAAACATCTTAGAATCCATTCCTGTAGAAAACCAATATCTAGAAGATAACGACCCAAATAAATTCATCGCTAAGATGGGTGCTGAGTGTCTTATCGATTTATTGGCGCGTATTGATCTTGAGCAACTTTCTTACGAATTGCGTCACAAGGCTAACACAGAGACTTCCAAACAACGTAAAACAGAAGCCTTAAAAAGACTTCAAGTTGTAGAGGCTTTGCGTGAATCACAAGAGAATCGTGAAAATAGACCAGAGTGGATGATTATGAAGGTAATTCCGGTGATTCCGCCAGAATTGCGTCCATTAGTACCGTTAGACGGTGGTCGTTTCGCAACGTCAGATTTAAATGACCTGTATAGAAGGGTAATTATTAGAAACAATCGTTTAAAGCGATTGATGGAAATCAAAGCTCCAGAAGTAATTCTTAGAAATGAAAAAAGAATGCTTCAGGAAGCAGTAGATTCATTATTTGATAATACAAGAAAAGCCTCTGCTGTTAAGACTGAATCTAATAGACCTTTAAAATCATTGTCAGATTCCTTAAAAGGTAAGCAAGGTCGTTTCCGTCAAAACTTATTAGGTAAACGTGTGGATTATTCAGCACGTTCTGTTATCGTAGTAGGTCCAGAAATGAATCTATACGAATGTGGTTTGCCTAAAGATATGGCGGCAGAGTTATACAAACCATTCATTATCAGAAAACTGATTGAACGTGGTATTGTAAAAACAGTGAAGTCGGCTAAGAAAATTATTGATAAAAAAGAGCCAGTAGTTTGGGATATTTTGGAGAATGTATTGAAAGGTCACCCAGTTCTTTTGAACCGTGCTCCCACATTACACCGTTTAGGTATTCAAGCATTCCAGCCTAAATTGATTGAAGGTAAAGCCATACGTTTGCACCCACTAGCATGTACTGCATTTAATGCGGATTTTGATGGTGACCAGATGGCAGTCCACCTACCTTTGGGGCCAGAAGCAATCTTAGAAGCACAGTTATTAATGCTAGCTTCTCAGAACATACTAAATCCTGCTAACGGTTCTCCAATTGCGGTACCTTCTCAGGATATGGTACTGGGTCTGTATTATATGACCAAAAAGAGAGTTTCTGATGATACTATTACGGTAAAAGGTGAAGGGCTTACTTTTTATTCACCAGAAGAAGTAGAAATTGCTTTCAATGAGAAGAAGGTTGATCTTAATGCGGGTATTAAAGTAAGAACTAAAGACTTTAATGAAGAAGGTGAGTTAGTTACAATGATTGTAGATACTACTGTTGGTAGGGTATTATTTAACCAAATGGTGCCAGAAGAAGCAGGTTTTATCAATCAAGTACTAACTAAGAAAGCCTTACGTAATATCATTGGTGACATTTTAGCAGTCACTGATGTTCCAAGAACCGCGGCATTCTTAGATAAGATTAAAACCATGGGATACACTTTTGCATTTAAGGGTGGTTTATCCTTTAGTTTAGGCGATATTATTATCCCTGCAGAAAAGCATGAAATGATTGCTGAAGCAAATGAGCAGGTAGATGGTATTATGATGAACTATAACATGGGTCTTATTACCAATAACGAGCGTTATAATCAGGTAATTGATGTTTGGACCTCTACTAATGCTATGCTAACAGAGTTGGCTATGAAACGTATTCGTGAGGATCAACAAGGTTTTAACTCTGTATATATGATGCTTGATTCCGGAGCAAGGGGTTCTAAAGAGCAGATAAGACAGTTGACAGGTATGCGTGGATTGATGGCTAAGCCTAAAAAATCTACCGCAGGCGGTGGTGAGATTATTGAGAACCCAATTCTTTCTAACTTTAAAGAAGGGCTATCAATTCTTGAATATTTTATTTCAACACACGGTGCCCGTAAGGGTCTTGCAGATACTGCTCTTAAAACTGCGGATGCAGGATATCTAACGAGAAGATTAGTAGATGTATCTCAGGATGTAATTATCAATTCAGAGGATTGCGGTACGTTAAGAGGTATTGAGGTTGAAGCTTTACGTAAGAACGAAGAGGTGGTAGAATCTCTTGGAGAACGAATCCTTGGTAGAGTTTCTTTACACGATGTGTACAATCCTTTGAATGAAGAATTACTTGTGGCTGCAGGTCAAGAAATTAATGACGCCATTGTTAAGAAAATTAATGCATCGCCAATTGATAAAATGGAAGTGCGTTCGCCATTAACATGTGAGGCAGAAAAAGGTATTTGTGCTAAATGTTATGGTAGGAACCTTGCAACCAACAAAATGGTGCAAAGAGGTGAAGCTGTGGGTGTAGTTGCTGCTCAGTCTATTGGGGAGCCTGGAACACAGCTTACGCTACGTACATTCCACGTAGGTGGTATTGCAGGTAACATTTCAGAAGAAAATAGACTTGAAGCTAAATTTGCTGGTAGAGCGGAAATTGAAGATTTACGTTTAGTAACTGGTGAAAATGCTGAAGGTGAAAAAGTTGACATCGTTATCTCTAGAACATCTGAGATTAAAATAATAGACGAGAAAACAGGTATTACATTAAGCACAAACAACATTCCATACGGTTCTCAATTGAGTATTAAGGATGGTGCTAAAGTATCTAAAGGTGATACTATTTGTACTTGGGATCCATATAATGGTGTTATCGTCTCTGAATTTACTGGTGAAATTGCTTATGAAAATATTGAGCAAGGGATTACTTACCAAGTTGAGATAGATGAACAGACAGGATTCCAAGAAAAAGTTATCTCTGAATCTAGAAACAAGAAACTAATACCGACGTTACTTATTAAAGATGGTAAAGGAGATGTGTTACGTTCTTACAACTTACCAGTTGGATCACACATCATGGTAGATGATGGAGAGAAAATTAAAGAAGGTAAGATTTTGGTTAAGATACCACGTAAGTCTGCAAAAGCAGGGGATATTACGGGTGGTCTTCCAAGGGTAACCGAATTGTTCGAAGCGCGTAACCCTTCTAACCCGGCTGTTGTTTCTGAAATAGACGGTGTAGTTTCTTTTGGTAAAATTAAGCGTGGAAATCGTGAGATTATAATTGAGTCTAAATTAGGAGAAATTAAAAAGTACTTGGTTAAACTATCTAATCAGATTCTTGTTCAAGAGAATGATTATGTTAGAGCTGGTATGCCATTATCTGATGGATCAATTACTCCAGAAGATATCTTGAAAATTAAAGGGCCATCTGCTGTACAGCAATACCTGGTGAATGAGGTTCAAGAAGTTTACCGTTTACAAGGTGTAAAAATCAATGATAAACACTTTGAGGTAGTTGTAAGACAAATGATGCGTAAAGTAAGAATTCAAGACGCAGGAGATACTATTTTCTTAGAGAACCAGTTGGTTCATAAAGATGACTTTATAAAAGAAAACGATGAAATCTTTGGTAAGAAAGTGGTTGAGGATGCAGGAGATTCTGATAACCTGAAAGCTGGTCAAATTATTACTGTTAGACAATTAAGGGATGAAAATTCTCTTTTAACGCGTGCAGATAAGAATTTGGTAGCTGCAAGAGATGCCGTTCCTGCAACAGCCACGCCAATCTTACAAGGTATTACAAGAGCATCTTTACAAACTAAATCCTTTATCTCTGCGGCATCCTTCCAAGAAACAACTAAGGTTTTAAATGAGGCAGCGGTTAATGGTAAAGTAGATACGTTAGAAGGTCTTAAGGAAAATGTTATTGTAGGTCATAAGATTCCAGCTGGTACAGGCATGAGAGATTATGATAGTATAATAGTAGGATCTAAAGAAGAATATGATGAGATAATGGCTCGTAAAGAAGAGTTTAAATTTTAATAGATAAATGGCTGAGCAGGATCAGAAACAACAACAAATTAATATTGAGTTAGATGAAAAAATTGCAGAAGGGACTTATTCTAATCTCGCAATTATAAATCATTCAGTATCAGAATTTGTGGTCGATTTTATTAGTTTAATGCCAGGTGCGCCTAAGGGTAAAGTAAAAAGTAGAATTATTTTAACTCCACAGCATGCTAAGAAATTTTTAAAAGCATTAAATGATAATGTAAGACGATTTGAAAATGCTCATGGAACTATTAAAGATTATGAGCAACCTCCTATACCATTAAATTTTGGTCCTACAGGAGAAGCATAAAAGAAAAAGCCCCGCATTGCGGGGCTTTTCTATTGTTATATTTTCAAATTTTTCGTTTACATTATTTATATTCAGATGTAAAATGGAGTTTCACTGTAGGATACTTCTGTTGCGTCATTTGCAAAGAAAACTGAGAATCTGCCAAGAATACTAATTTACCTTGTTTATCTGTTGCTAAAAACTTCTGTTTTACTCGTTTAAACTCGTTAAATTCTTCATTCTTTTCGGTAGCTTCTACCCAACAAGCTTTATGAACAGGGAAATTTTCATAGGTGCATTTGGCACCATATTCATGCTCAAGTCGGTATTGAATAACTTCATACTGTAAAGCGCCAACAGTACCAATAATTTTTCTACCATTCATTTCTAAAGTAAATAATTGAGCTACCCCTTCATCCATTAATTGATCTATGCCTTTGAACAATTGCTTCGCCTTCATAGGGTCTGCATTATTTATATATCTAAAATGTTCTGGAGAAAAGCTAGGAATTCCTTTGTAATTCAACTCTTCTCCACTCGTAAGGGTATCACCAATTTTAAAGTTGCCAGTATCGTGTAAACCAACAATATCTCCTGGGAATGATATGTCTACAATTTCTTTCTTTTCGGCAAAGAAGGCATTTGGACTAGAAAATTTAAGCTTTTTATTATGTCTAACATGTAAATATGGAGTGTTTCTTTCAAATGTTCCAGATACAATTTTTATAAAAGCTAACCGGTCTCTGTGTTTTGGATCCATATTGGCATGTATTTTAAATACAAAGCCAGAAAATTCTTTTTCGTTGGCTTTTACCAAACGTTCTTCTGCCATTTTAGGTCTTGGTGGGGGGGCAATCTCAATAAAACAGTCTAACAATTCTCTTACGCCAAAGTTGTTCAATGCAGAACCAAAGAAAACTGGTTGTTGCTCGCCTTTTAAATAGGTCTCTTTATCAAAAGAGGGATAAACACCTTCTACTAATTCTAGGTTTTCTCTTAAAGCTTCTGCAGCTTTTTCACCTATAATCTTTTCTAGTTCAGGACTATCAATATTATCAAATGCTATCGTTTCTTCAATGTTAGATTTGTTATTACCACTGAATAAGTTGATGTTTTTTTCGTAAATATTGTAAATGCCTTTAAAATCAAATCCCATGCCTATAGGAAAACTTAAAGGAGTTACGCTAAGTCCAAGTTTTTGCTCCACTTCATCTAGCAAGTCAAACGCATCCTTACCTTCACGGTCTAATTTATTTATGAAAACTATCATTGGTATGTTGCGCATTCGGCAAACTTCAACCAATTTTTCGGTCTGTTCCTCTACGCCTTTTGCAACGTCAATTACTACGATAACACTATCAACTGCGGTTAATGTTCTAAATGTATCTTCGGCAAAATCTTTGTGTCCCGGAGTATCTAGAATATTTATTTTTTTATCCTTGTAAATAAAAGCAAGAACGGAAGTAGCAACAGAGATTCCTCTTTGCCGTTCGATTTCCATAAAATCACTGGTAGCAGATTTTTTAATTTTATTGTTTTTAACCGCTCCAGCCTCTTGTATGGCACCACCAAAAAGTAGTAACTTTTCGGTTAGGGTAGTTTTACCAGCATCTGGGTGAGAGATAATTCCAAACGTTCTTCTTTTATTTATTTCTCTTTCAAAATTCATTTAAAAAAATTTCTGCAAAAATAGTTTAAAATTATAAGTGTCTTTTTTTCAGACAAGGTGTCCTAATGTTAATATTTCTATGAAAAAAAACAAAAATTAAGCATGTGCGGATTAAAAATAAGGTAGTATTTTCGTGCCAACACTAACGAGACCATCTACTATATTCCCCCAGAATTGTTTTATTATAGGAACAGGTTTTTTAATGTTTAAATGTTGCATTTAATCGAGTAAAATGGGAGAATAATCCCATTACTTGTATATATGCAACAAGAATTGTCCCAGATTCTTGCATGTACTTATAGCCTTTAAGGCACCTATTAAGCCATGGTAATATTTAAAAATATTATCATATATGTCTACATTATTTGGCTTACGTTACTCCACTTGCAAAAGAACTATTCTTTTAAGCTTAAGTCTGTTTGTTATTACTTTATCTGTCTTTGGTTTTGTTAATCGGAATATATCTCCAGTTATTTTTACCATTAATAATGATTTGGATAGCGATAATGATGGTATTCTAAATTCTGTTGAGGATTTTAATTTAGATGGTGATAACGACCCATCTACTAATCCCAATGATAGTGATAACGATAGCATTCCTGATTATTTAGATGTGGATTCTGATAACGATGGAATTTTAGACAATGTAGAAGCACAACTAACGTCAGCTTATATTGCTCCTTCTGGTTCAGACGCTAATAACAACGGTTTAGACGATGCATACGAGGGAGCATACGGTTTTGGCATAAAACCAATCGATACGGATTTAGATAGAGTCAAAGATTATTTGGATTTTGATTCGGATAATGATGGGATTCCAGACCAAAACGAATCTAGTATTACTATTAGCGATTATGATTGTAAAAAAATTCCCAATTTGAATTTTAGTCAGAATCCAGAATTGGAAAGTGGAAATGCAAACCAAGAAGGGGCTATATATAGGATTAAAAATGTTTATGAAGAGTTAGATGCTTTAATAGAAATTGAAGCTATTATAAACGGAAGAATTGAGACTATTGATAACAATTCTTTAGATTCTGAATTTTTTAAACCAGAAATACAGTTTGAATTTTCAAACGCAATAAGAAATCCTTATGTAGATTTAAGAATTACCCTAGTTGATAAGGAAACCAACAATCCAGCTATAATAGAGGGATTAGTTGCAAATTTTATAGATATTGACGGAAACTCTGACTATCAAGAATATAATCGCTTTGACACACCTAATGCATTTACTCTTGATTCACCTACCGAGGTAGATTTAAATTATACAGCAGGAGGATTGCTTGTTTTTGGTGGGACCACTGAATACATAGGTATTCAAAATTCAAACCCTTCAGTTAATATTGCTGTCAGATATAATGTAATTTCATCCTTTGTTTTTAGGTTTGGAGTTAAAACAGCTAGAAATGATAATTTTAAAACAATTGTTAGGCAATCTGGAATTGATTTCGGTTGTCTAAGTAATTTTAAAAATCCTCAAACTACAGTTTTTGGTTCTGATTTGGACACAGATAGTGACGGTATCCCTAATCGTTTAGACATCGACAGTGATGACGATGGTATTCCAGACAACGTAGAAGGTCAACCTACAGAAGGTTACCTGCCACCAAGTGGTGAAGATTCTGATAATGATGGTTTGGATGATGCTTATGAGGGGACAGGCAACGAAGGTGTTACACCAGAAGACACCGACCAAGACGGCACTCCCGATTATTTAGATGATGATAGTGATAATGATTTGGTTCCAGACAGTAATGAAGGTCACGACTTTGATTATGATGGCGAACCAGACAACACTTACGCTGGAGTAGATACAGACAATGATGGTTTAGACGATGGCTATGAGGGTAGTGATGTAAATGATGGTTACGATGTTAACGATGAGATAGAAGACCCAGCGAACGATTTACCAGATACGGATGGTACAGAAGACGTCAACTATCGCGATTTGGATGACGATGGCGATGGCATAGACACACCAGACGAAGATGCAAATGGCGATGGAGACCCAACCAATGACGATACAGACCAAGACGGTACCCCGGATTACTTAGACCCAGACAACGGTCCGGATACGGATGGTGATGGCGTACCAGACGTTGTGGATTTAGATGATGATAATGATGGTATCTTAGATACTGTAGAAGGAGACGGAGCTATCGACACGGATAACGATGGCAGACCAGATAGTTTAGACATTGACAGTGATGACGATGGCATTCCAGACAACGTAGAAGGTCAACCCACAGAAGGTTACCTGCCACCAAGTGGTGAAGATTCGGATAATGATGGTTTGGACGATGCATATGAAGGTTTAGGCAACGAAGGTGTTACACCAGAAGACACCGACCAAGACGGCACTCCCGATTATTTAGATGATGATAGTGATAATGATTTGGTTCCAGACAGTAATGAAGGTCACGACTTCGATTATGATGGCGAACCAGACAACACTTACACTGGAGTAGATACAGACAATGATGGTTTAGACGATGGCTATGAGGGTAGTGATGTAAATGATGGTTACGATGTTAACGATGAGATAGAAGACCCAGCGAACGATTTACCAGATACGGATGGTACGGAAGACGTTAACTATCGCGATTTGGATGACGATGGTGATGGCATAGACACACCAGACGAAGATGCAAATGGCGATGGAGACCCAACCAATGATGATACAGACCAAGACGGTACCCCGGATTACTTAGACCCAGACAACGGTCCAGATACGGATGGTGATGGCGTACCAGACGTTGTGGATTTAGATGATGATAATGATGGTATATTAGATACCGTAGAAGGAGACGGAACTATCGACACGGATAACGATGGTAGACCAGACAGTTTAGACATCGACAGTGATGACGATGGTATTCCAGACAACGTAGAAGGTCAACCTACAGAAGGTTACCTGCCACCAAGTGGTGAAGATTCTGATAATGATGGTTTGGATGATGCTTATGAGGGGACAGGCAACGAAGGTGTTACACCAGAAGACACCGACCAAGACGGCACTCCCGATTATTTAGATGATGATAGTGATAATGATTTGGTTCCAGACAGTAATGAAGGTCACGACTTTGATTATGATGGCGAACCAGACAACACTTACACTGGAGTGGATACAGACAATGATGGTTTAGACGATGGCTATGAGGGTAGTGATGTAAATGATGGTTACGATGTTAACGATGAGATAGAAGACCCAACGAACGATTTACCAGATACGGATGGTACGGAAGACGTTAACTATCGCGATTTGGATGACGATGGCGATGGCATAGACACTCCAGACGAAGATGCCAACGGCGATGGAGACCCAACCAATGATGATACAGACCAAGACGGTACCCCGGATTACTTAGACCCAGACAACGGTCCAGATACGGATGGTGACGGCGTACCAGACGTTGTGGATTTAGATGATGATAATGATGGTATATTAGATACCGTAGAAGGAGACGGAGCTATCGACACGGATAACGATGGCAGACCAGACAGTTTAGACATCGACAGTGATGACGATGGTATTCCAGACAACGTAGAAGGTCAACCTACAGAAGGTTACCTGCCACCAAGTGGTGAAGATGCGGATAATGATGGTTTGGACGATGCTTATGAAGGGACAGGCAACGAAGGTGTTACACCAGAAGACACCGATCAAGACGGTACCCCAGATTACATAGATGATGATAGTGATAATGATTTGGTGCCAGACAGTAATGAAGGTCACGACTTTGATTATGATGGCGAACCAGACAACACTTACACTGGAGTAGATACAGACAATGATGGTTTAGACGATGGCTATGAGGGTAGTGATGTAAATGATGGTTATGATGTTAACGATGAGATAGAAGACCCAGCGAACGATTTACCAGATACGGATGGTACGGAAGACGTTAACTATCGCGATTTGGATGACGATGGCGATGGCATAGACACTCCAGACGAAGATGCCAACGGCGATGGAGACCCAACCAATGACGATACAGACCAAGACGGTACCCCGGATTACTTAGACCCAGACAACGGTCCAGATACGGATGGTGACGGCGTACCAGACGTGGTGGATTTAGATGATGATAATGATGGTATATTAGATACCGTAGAAGGAGACGGAACTATCGACACGGATAACGATGGCAGACCAGACAGTTTAGACATTGACAGTGATGACGATGGTATTCCAGACAATGTAGAAGGTCAACCTACAGAAGGTTACCTGCCACCAAGTGGTGAAGATTCTGATAATGATGGTTTGGACGATGCTTATGAAGGGACAGGCAACGAAGGTGTTACACCAGAAGACACCGATCAAGACGGTACCCCAGATTACATAGATGATGATAGTGATAATGATTTGGTGCCAGACAGTAATGAAGGTCACGACTTTGATTATGATGGCGAACCAGACAACACTTACACTGGAGTAGATACAGACAATGATGGTTTAGACGATGGCTATGAGGGTAATGATGTAAATGATGGTTATGATGTTAACGATGAGATAGAAGACCCAGCGAACGATTTACCAGATACGGATGGTACGGAAGACGTTAACTATCGCGATTTGGATGACGATGGCGATGGCATAGACACACCAGACGAAGATGCAAATGGCGATGGAGACCCAACCAATGATGATACAGACCAAGACGGTACCCCGGATTACTTAGACCCAGACAACGGTCCAGATACGGATGGTGACGGCGTACCAGACGTGGTGGATTTAGATGATGATAATGATGGTATATTAGATACCGTAGAAGGAGACGGAACTATCGACACGGATAACGATGGCAGACCAGACAGTTTAGACATTGACAGTGATGACGATGGTATTCCAGACAATGTAGAAGGTCAACCTACAGAAGGTTACCTGCCACCAAGTGGTGAAGATTCTGATAATGATGGTTTGGACGATGCTTATGAAGGGACAGGCAACGAAGGTGTTACACCAGAAGACACCGACCAAGACGGCACTCCAGATTATTTAGATGATGATAGTGATAATGATTTGGTGCCAGACAGTAATGAAGGTCACGACTTTGATTATGATGGCGAGCCAGACAATACTTACACTGGAGTAGATACAGACAATGATGGTTTAGACGATGGCTATGAGGGTAGTGATGTAAATGATGGTTATGATGTTAACGATGAGATAGAAGACCCAGCGAACGATTTACCAGATACGGATGGTACGGAAGACGTTAACTATCGCGATTTGGATGACGATGGCGATAGCATAGACACTCCAGACGAAGATGCAAATGGCGATGGAGACCCAACCAATGATGATTGGGATAATGATGGTACTCCAGATTATTTAGATCCAGATATTGAACCAGAAACAGTGGATGATGGTGAAGTTGAAGTAAACCAGTTGGTAACCCCGAACAACGATTTAAAGAACGATTTCTTATTTATTAGAGGTATCAATAATGCTAAGAATAATAAACTTCAAATTTATAACCGATGGGGAATCTTGGTATATGAAGGGGAAGATTATGATAATGTTAATAATATTTTTGATGGTAGGTCAAGAGGTCGCTCTACGTTAAGCGTTAATGATTACCTACCTTCTGGAATCTATTACTACATTTTTGAGTACGATGCCAACAATGGTGAGAGAATTATAGATAACAGCTACTTATACATCAGTAAATAACATTTAGATGATTAGTTCTAAGATGATAAATAAAAAGAATTTTTTAGCCACACTAGCTTTAATAATGACCGTTGTAGCTGTAAAAGCGCAACAAGATGCACAATACACGCAATACATGTTTAATACGTTGTCTGTAAACCCTGCTTATGCAGGTTCCAGAGGGCAACTTACAGCGGCTGCACTTTATAGGTCTCAATGGGTTGGTTTAGAAGGTGCACCAGAAACCTTTACACTTAACCTACACTCTCCAATACGTAATAGCAGGGTTGGATATGGTATTTCCTTGGTTAACGATAATATTGGTGATGGTACGGTACAAGAAACCTATTTAGACGCTACCGTTTCTTACACCATTGATGTACGCATCGTCCTGAAATAGGTTGACTAAAAAAGTTATCATATTTAGTAATCTATGGAAGAATCAAAAAAAACACCCTGCCGAAAAAAGAAGTATGAAAAAGTGGGTTTTGAACACAAACTTTTC